>NZ_JBDQQN010000015.1:1329-4260 GCF_039888725.1 Solibacillus sp. CAU 1738 | reverse complement strand
ATTTGGTTAAGTCCTCGATCGATTAGTATTCGTCAGCTCCATGTGTCACCACACTTCCACCTCGAACCTATCTACCTCATCGTCTTTGAGGGATCTTACTTACTTGCGTAATGGGAAATCTCATCTTGAGGGGGGCTTCATGCTTAGATGCTTTCAGCACTTATCCCGTCCATACATAGCTACCCAGCGATGCCTTTGGCAAGACAACTGGTACACCAGCGGTATGTCCATCCCGGTCCTCTCGTACTAAGGACAGCTCCTCTCAAATTTCCTACGCCCACGACGGATAGGGACCGAACTGTCTCACGACGTTCTGAACCCAGCTCGCGTACCGCTTTAATGGGCGAACAGCCCAACCCTTGGGACCGACTACAGCCCCAGGATGCGATGAGCCGACATCGAGGTGCCAAACCTCCCCGTCGATGTGGACTCTTGGGGGAGATAAGCCTGTTATCCCCGGGGTAGCTTTTATCCGTTGAGCGATGGCCCTTCCATGCGGAACCACCGGATCACTAAGCCCGTCTTTCGACCCTGCTCGACTTGTAGGTCTCGCAGTCAAGCTCCCTTGTGCCTTTACACTCTACGAATGATTTCCAACCATTCTGAGGGAACCTTTGGGCGCCTCCGTTACCTTTTAGGAGGCGACCGCCCCAGTCAAACTGTCCGCCTGACACTGTCTCCTACCCCGCTAAGGGGCATGGGTTAGAATTTCAATACAACCAGGGTAGTATCCCACCGACGCCTCCTTCGAAGCTGGCGCTCCGAGATCTCTGGCTCCTACCTATGCTGTACAAGTTGTACCAAAATTCAATATCAAGCTACAGTAAAGCTCCACGGGGTCTTTCCGTCCTGTCGCGGGTAACCTGCATCTTCACAGGTACTATAATTTCACCGAGTCTCTCGTTGAGACAGTGCCCAGATCGTTACGCCTTTCGTGCGGGTCGGAACTTACCCGACAAGGAATTTCGCTACCTTAGGACCGTTATAGTTACGGCCGCCGTTTACTGGGGCTTCAATTCGCAGCTTCGCTTGCGCTAACCACTCCTCTTAACCTTCCAGCACCGGGCAGGCGTCAGCCCCTATACGTCACCTTACGGTTTTGCAGAGACCTGTGTTTTTGCTAAACAGTCGCCTGGGCCTATTCACTGCGGCTCTCGTGCGCTATGCACGCTCAAGAGCACCCCTTCTCCCGAAGTTACGGGGTCATTTTGCCGAGTTCCTTAACGAGAGTTCTCTCGCACACCTTAGGATTCTCTCCTCGACTACCTGTGTCGGTTTGCGGTACGGGCACCTCTCACCTCGATAGAGGCTTTTCTTGGCAGTGTGAAATCAGGAACTTCGTCCATACGGACTCGCCATCACAGCTCAACGTTACAGTGTGCGGATTTGCCTACACACACGCCTTACTGCTTGGACGCGCACAACCAACGGCGCGCTTACCCTATCCTACTGCGTCCCCCCATTTCTCAAACGGTGAGGAGGTGGTACAGGAATATCAACCTGTTGTCCATCGCCTACGCCTATCGGCCTCGGCTTAGGTCCCGACTAACCCTGAGCGGACGAGCCTTCCTCAGGAAACCTTAGTCATACGGTGGACGGGATTCTCACCCGTCTTTCGCTACTCATACCGGCATTCTCACTTCTAAGCGCTCCACCAGTCCTTCCGGTCTGACTTCAACGCACTTAGAACGCTCTCCTACCACTGACATCATAGATGTCAATCCACAGCTTCGGTGAATCGTTTAGCCCCGATACATTTTCGGCGCAGCGTCACTCGACCAGTGAGCTATTACGCACTCTTTAAATGATGGCTGCTTCTAAGCCAACATCCTGGTTGTCTAAGCAACGCCACATCCTTTTCCACTTAACGATTACTTTGGGACCTTAGCTGGTGGTCTGGGCTGTTTCCCTCTTGACTACGGATCTTATCACTCGCAGTCTGACTCCCGTGTATAAATATCCGGCATTCGGAGTTTGTCTGAATTCGGTAAAGCGAGATGCCCCCCTAGTCCAAACAGTGCTCTACCTCCGGTATTCTCAATCACGAGGCTAGCCCTAAAGCTATTTCGGAGAGAACCAGCTATCTCCAGGTTCGATTGGAATTTCTCCGCTACCCACAGCTCATCCCCGCACTTTTCAACGTGCGTGGGTTCGGGCCTCCAGTAAGTGTTACCTCACCTTCACCCTGGCCATGGGTAGATCACCTGGTTTCGGGTCTACGACCACGTACTAATTCGCCCTATTCAGACTCGCTTTCGCTGCGGCTCCGTCTTATCAACTTAACCTCGCACGTAATCGTAACTCGCCGGTTCATTCTACAAAAGGCACGCTATCACCCATTAACGGGCTCTAACTACTTGTAGGCACACGGTTTCAGGATCTATTTCACTCCCCTTCCGGGGTGCTTTTCACCTTTCCCTCACGGTACTGGTTCACTATCGGTCACTAGGTAGTATTTAGCCTTGGGAGATGGTCCTCCCGGATTCCGACGGAATTTCACGTGTTCCGCCGTACTCAGGATACACTCTGGAGGGAATGAACTTTCGACTACAGGGCTATTACCTGCTATGGCGGACCTTTCCAAGTCGCTTCGTCTAACTCATTCTTTTGTAACTCCGTATAGAGTGTCCTACAACCCCAAAGAGCAAGCTCTTTGGTTTGGGCTCTTCCCGTTTCGCTCGCCGCTACTCAGGGAATCGAATTTTCTTTCTGTTCCTGCAGGTACTTAGATGTTTCAGTTCCCTGCGTCTGTCTTCAACACGCTATGAATTCACGTGAAGATACTATGCTATTAAACATAGTGGGTTCCCCCATTCGGAAATCCCCGGATCAAAGCTCACTTACAGCTCCCCGAGGCATATCGGTGTTAGTGCCGTCCTTCATCGACTCCTAGTGCCAAGGCATCCACCGTGCGCCCTTAATAACTTAACC
>NZ_JBDQQN010000014.1:0-17212 GCF_039888725.1 Solibacillus sp. CAU 1738 | reverse complement strand
TGAGATTTCCCATTACGCAAGTAAGTAAGATCCCTCAAAGACGATGAGGTAGATAGGTTCGAGGTGGAAGTGTGGTGACACATGGAGCTGACGAATACTAATCGATCGAGGACTTAACCAAATTTTGTGTGTGGCACAATGAAACGTTTATCCAGTTTTGAAGGAACAAGTTTCTTCAATTAAATAATAAGTGAAGTGATGATGGCAGAGAGGCCACACCCGTTCCCATACCGAACACGGAAGTTAAGCTCTCTAGCGCCGATGGTAGTTGGGGGTTTCCCCCTGCGAGAGTAGGACATTGCTTCGCTTATTTTTTTGGGAGGATTAGCTCAGCTGGGAGAGCACCTGCCTTACAAGCAGGGGGTCGGCGGTTCGAGCCCGTCATCCTCCACCATAATTGTTTGAAATATCGGAGGGGTAGCGAAGTGGCTAAACGCGGCGGACTGTAAATCCGCTCCTTCGGGTTCGGCGGTTCGAATCCGTCCCCCTCCACCATCTTAAAAACGCCGGTGTAGCTCAGTTGGTAGAGCAACTGACTTGTAATCAGTAGGTCGAGGGTTCGACTCCTTTCGCCGGCACCATTTGGAGCCATTAGCTCAGTTGGTAGAGCATCTGACTTTTAATCAGAGGGTCGAAGGTTCGAGTCCTTCATGGCTCATCATTTTCAGAAATATGCGGGTGTGGCGGAATTGGCAGACGCACTAGACTTAGGATCTAGCGCCGCAAGGCGTGGGGGTTCGACTCCCTTCACCCGCACCAAGTAACTTAATATACTGTCAGAATAAAAATTCTTAAGCACATGCGGAAGTAGTTCAGTGGTAGAACACCACCTTGCCAAGGTGGGGGTCGCGAGTTCGAACCTCGTCTTCCGCTCCATAATGTGCCGGGGTGGCGGAACTGGCAGACGCACAGGACTTAAAATCCTGCGGTGAGTGATCACCGTGCCGGTTCGATTCCGGCCCTCGGCACCATTTTATTTAGCGCCCGTAGCTCAATTGGATAGAGCGTCTGACTACGGATCAGAAGGTTGTGGGTTCGACTCCTGCCGGGCGCGCCATATATATTACGGAATGTAGCTCAGCTTGGTAGAGCACTTGGTTTGGGACCAAGGGGTCGTAGGTTCGAATCCTGTCATTCCGACCATGTAAAGCTACTTATAAAAAAATTTTATGGGGCCTTAGCTCAGCTGGGAGAGCGCCTGCCTTGCACGCAGGAGGTCAGCGGTTCGATCCCGCTAGGCTCCACCAATAATATAACGGAGGTATACCCAAGTCTGGCTGAAGGGATCGGTCTTGAAAACCGACAGGCGGGTAACACCGCGCGGGGGTTCGAATCCCTCTACCTCCTCCAGTTTTTATTATAAATAAATGGTGTCTTAAAACTCGAATAGTATTATCGCGGGGTGGAGCAGTGGTAGCTCGTCGGGCTCATAACCCGAAGGTCGTCGGTTCAAATCCGGCCCCCGCAACCAAATGGTCCCGTGGTGTAGCGGTTAACATGCCTGCCTGTCACGCAGGAGATCGCCGGTTCGATCCCGGTCGGGACCGCCATTTATATGGGTCAGTAGCTCAGTTGGTAGAGCATTAGATTGAAGCTCTAAGTGTCGGCGGTTCGATTCCGTCCTGACCCACCATTTTTGCGGGTGTAGTTTAATGGTAAAACCTCAGCCTTCCAAGCTGATGTCGTGAGTTCGATTCTCATCACCCGCTCCATTTGGGGCCTATAGCTCAGCTGGTTAGAGCGCACGCCTGATAAGCGTGAGGTCGATGGTTCGAGTCCATTTAGGCCCACCATAAATAATTATTCCGAAGTAGCTCAGTGGTAGAGCAACCGGCTGTTAACCGGTTGGTCGTAGGTTCGAGTCCTACCTTCGGAGCCATGGCCCGTTGGTCAAGTGGTTAAGACACCGCCCTTTCACGGCGGTAACACGGGTTCGAATCCCGTACGGGTCATCTCAAAGTATGTAGCAATCGCTGCATACTTTTTTTGTGGTTCTATAATATTTGTTGAGGTATACAAACAATTTCGTACAAAAAAAAGCACAAGCTCACTCTTTTTTATATACTTGAATTGACGAGAAACAAGAGATAAAAAGGTGAGTTGTGCTATATGAATATTAACATGAATATCCCAAGCGGTTTGTGTGGAAACGGAGTGTGGTTGGCGGACCTTTCAGAATGTCTTTAGACATGTGCCAGTACCCCAGCGTTACACGCGTAGAGCAAACCACCAGTTATACTGGTGGTTTTGATTGAGGTAATGACAATTATTACTGAAAAGTATTAAAAAACATTGTTATTCTAAAAAAATTAATATATCATTCATTGAATGCATGTGAAAGGATGAATTAATTTGTTAAGAAAGTATATTAGCACAATAATCGCTGCTACAATTTTATTGTTTTTTTCATTACAACTAGAGGTCGCAGCTTTAACTGAAACAGAAGGAAACGATCATATTGCAGAGGCCAATACGATATTATTAAATGAAAAAGTAGAGGGTGTCGCTTCTGGTATAGAAGATAATGATTATTTTAAAATAAATATTTCCCAAAAGGGCATTCTAAAAATTGATTTTCCTCAAGTGGAGGGCGCTAAGTTTAATATCCAAATTAGAAAAGAAGGTACCGCTGTTTTTGCATGGGATCACATTATTTCAGAAGATGGACATTTCAGGTACGGTGTAGACAAAGGAACGTACTATATTCATATTTTTAATGGGGATTTAGCTGATAAAACAGCTAATAGGGCGTATGAATTTACAACGTCTTTTATTGAAAATGACTTCTATGAAGCAGAATATAATAATGAAATAGCCTATGCCAATCAAACGAAGCCAGCTGTTTTATATAGTGGTAAAGGCGACACTAGTGATGATAAAGACTTTTTTGCTATTCAAGGTGTAGGCAATAAAATGTTGAATATTTCAATAACGAGCGGCTATGCGGCTTTATATAATGCTGATGGACAGCTGGTAGATGAATCGACTACAACTTCTACAATTAACATGGAACATCCAACAAACAATGAAATGTATTATTTAATGATTAAGTCTGATCAATACTCATTCTCCTATACATTTAAAGAGCGTGCCAAAAACTATGAGCACGAGTACAATAATGCATACAATTTAGCAAATCCGATTCGTTTAAATGATACTTATTTCGGTCAAGTAGATACTTTCAGTGATGTAGATTTTTATCAATTTGATGTTGAACAAGACGGGCTTGTATCAATTGCCGTCGATACATATGGTAAGTCAGATTATACTCTTACCGTATATGATGCACATGGGAACCCTATTGTGGAAGGTAAAACGAAGAAATTAACAGAACATACGTTACGAGTCGGTCTAGCTGCCGGCACTTACTCGGTTTCAATCGGTGCGCCAACAAAAAGTTTTAATCACTTATATGGAATTAAGTTATCTGTTGATTCCTCTAAGTTATATAACGTGGAAAAAAATAATTCGATCGAGACAGCCCAGGCTCTTCCTTTAAATGCAACTTTATATGGACGAGCTTATGACCATCTTGATTCAGATGACTTTTATCGAGTAACAGTGAAAGAGCGTGGGTTATTAAACTTTGCATTGCAAGCTCCTAAAACATCTTCAATGCAAGTATCCATTTACTCAGCCGACGGGGAAATTCTCGACTCTGTCCAAATGAAAGCTAATGAAAATACGACCCTCCGTACAGGGGTTCAAGCTGGGACTTATTATATAAAAATCTCCTCTTTATCAACATCGGATGATTTTTATTCTGTTAAAGCGACAGTGTCTAATGCCGGTTATTATGAAGTTGAAAAAAACGACACGAAGGATATGGCTACGGTCTTAAAGATGAATCAACTCATAACAGGTCAAATTGATAATAATAAAGTAGATGTAGATTGGTATTCATTTAACCTGACACATTCAACATTTACGACGTTGAAATTTTCTGAGCTAGAAAAGGATAGCTTTATTGTTACGCTCTATAATGGTCAAGGTGACATAGTTAAGAAATTCGAAACAAGCCATCAAGTTGGCTATTTTAAAAAGTATGAAGCACAATTGCCAAAAGGAACTTACTATGTAGAGGTAAAATATAAGTACGGTGCAGGGAATGTAGATTATCAGCTTTCTGTGAATAGTTCAACGGTGGCCTCTTTTAGTGATGTGCCAACTACGCATCGTTATTTTAAAGAAATTAGTTTAATTCGTGCAATGGGCATTATTAATGGGTATGAAGACGGTACATATGGTGTAAATGAACAAATTAAACGCCACCATGTAGCTGCCATGATTGTTCGTTCTGGTGTGGATGGCTTACCTGAGGATCCGATTTTTGCATTTACGTTTCCGGATGTGCCACTAGAAACGCATCCAAACGCACTTAATATTCAAAAGCTCCTTGAGGCTGGGATTATCGACGCAAATCCTAATGGCTTTAATCCAAATGGTACACTGACACGTGCACAATTGGCAAAAATGTTAGTAAAAGCGTATGGTCTAGAGTTAAATAAAGATAACATTCAATCGTTTAAAGACGTAAGTAATCAATCTTGGTACAACGACTATATACAAATTTTAGCCTCTCATAACATTACGACTGGAGACAATGGCTTTTTCAATCCAAATGCGCCTGTTACTCGCCAACACTTTGCGGTATTTTTATACAGAACATTACAGGCCGTTAATAAAATTGAGGCATAAGATCGTGCTGCGCGAAAAGTGAAAAGCAGCTTTTCATTGAAGATAAGATTTTGATGAAAAGAATTTGAGACATGTTTGCCGAACTAAGAGGGCACTGAAAACCTAAAGCAGTTTTGGAACCTCGTATTTCTCGGCAAATGTTTGCTCGTTAGGTAGTCATGTAGAGGTTCTGCCGTTTAATATAATGTAGAAAAGGAAGGTGTTTCGTATGAAAGTAGCAGTTTATTGTGGTTCGCAGATGGGTAAATCGGAAGTTTATAAAGAGGCGGCAACAGAACTAGGAGAAGTACTTGCCTGTACAGGACACGACATTATTTACGGTGGTTCGAATGTTGGTTTAATGGGTAAGCTTGCAGATGCAGCGCTTGATGCAGGTGGCAAAGTGATTGGTGTGATGCCGACCCATTTGCAACAGCGCGAAATTGCTCATGCAAATCTTTCTGAAATCTATTTTGTTGAGTCGATGCATGTACGAAAAGCAAAGATGGTCGATTTAGCGGATGCCTTTATTGCTTTGCCGGGTGGATGCGGTACGCTGGATGAATATTTTGAGGTATTTACATGGGCACAAATTGGCCTACATGAAAAACCGGTTATTTTATATAATGTAAATGGATTTTATGATGCGCTCATCCTCCATTTTGAGAAGATGTTAGCAGAAGGTTTCGTGCGAGAAGAGCAGCGGGTACTATTACATATTGCTACTTCAGCACAGGATATTGTAAACATTTTGGCGGGATAATCCCGTCTTTTTTTTATTCTATTAAACTTTTCCCCCTCACTCATACGTCTAGTAGTTGTATACATTGAAATAATCAAAAGGAGCTCTTGGAGATGATTAATTCACACGCGGAACAATTATTCGTTTCTTTTATCCGAGCGAATAAGGAACGCTTTTATTTACTTGCGTATAGCTATACGAAAAATGAACAGGATGCACTTGACGTTGTGCAAGATAGCATTCAAAAAGCGTTGCAATCGATTCACACATTAAAAGATGAGCAACAACTGAAAAGCTGGTTTTACAAAATCGTTTCACGCACGGCGATTGATTTTTTACGAAAACATAAGCGCATGCAAGTGATGGAAGATGAAAAGCTAGCATTTTTTACACCGCAGCAAGTCGACACGTACGAAAATACAGATTTAGAAGATGCTCTTGGCTCGCTACCAACCGTCTATAGGGAAGTAATCGTACTGCGATACTTTGAAGATTTAAAAATTGAAGATGTAGCGCATGTATTGGACGTCAATATTAGTACGGTAAAGTCGAGATTGTATAAGGCGTTGAAGTTGCTGAGAATTCAATTACAAGATGAAGAGGGGATTTAATATGGACGATCGTTTAAAAAAGTTAGAAGAACAATATAAGGATGTGCCGATACCTCAAAATTTAGATGCAGTAGTTGAAGCGAGCTTAAAAAAAGGGCGTAAAAAGCGAGCGCCGAAGTGGATAATGGGCACTGTTGCTGCGGCTGCCTTATTTACTGCAAGCTTAAATGTGAGCCCAGCGATGGCACGTAATTTAGTCGACATTCCGGTGCTTGGCAGCATTGTGGAAGTACTGACGTTTGTCAGCTATGAAGTAGAAAAAGATACGTATTCAGCTAATATTGATGTCCCAAAAATTAACGGTGACTCTGAAGAAATAGCAGCTCTCAATGAAAAATATGCGGCAGAAGGTAAAGCGTTATATGAGCAATTTAAAGAAGAAATGGACGGCATGGAGCAAGCTGGAGGTGGCCATGTAGGCGTAGATAGCGGTTATATTGTTGCAACCGATACAGACCAACTTTTATCTGTTGGTCGTTATGTCGTCAATACGGTCGGTTCCTCATCGACTGTCATGAAGTACGATACGATTGATAAGCAAAAAGAAATTGCTATTACATTACCAAGCTTATTTAAAGATGATGCTTATGTGAAAATTATTAGTGAAAACATTGCAGAGCAAATGCGCGAACAAGCAAAGGCGTCAAACGGAGATAAAGTGTACTGGGTAAGTGGTGCTGGAATTGCAGATGAAGATTTGTTTGAATCATTTACTACAATTAAAGCAGATCAAAATTTCTATATTACAGCAGAAGGCAAGCTAGTAATTGTGTTCGATAAATACGAAGTGGCGCCAGGCTATATGGGCGTTGTTGAATTTGAAATACCGACTGAAATATTAACAGATACACTTGTAAGCAGCGAATATATTCATTAAAAAAATGCGTTTTAGGGCATAGTCCCTAAGACGCATTTTTATTTCATAACAATCATCACGACAATGAACGGAATCATTACAAGCAATAGAACGAAAAAGCTCCAAAGTACTTGCTTGCCTGTCGTCATATTTTTAGGCTTAATGCTAAAGGATTCGTATAGTAGATTAATCGCACGTTGCTCTTTTTCATATAGCATCGTTTGAAATTCGCCATAGTCTTCAATATAAGAGGCGGGGTTTTTATAGTGAAAGCGAATGGCTCGAATATCGTCCGTCACATCACGATCTTTATGCAAATAAATAATCGTAGGTGAAAGCCCGCCAGAAGATTTGGCGATGACATCAATATCAAACGTCGCCATTTTATATATCGTATTGCCGTCTGTCGTTATTTCCTCTCGAATTAAACGACTGTTCATAAAGTGTACTCCTTTCATTACGGTTATTATTCCTTCAATCATACACTTTGTAATAAAAGAAAACATTGCGTTTTAGAAGTATTATCCTTTATTATTTTTATAATTACAAATTTTTAGTTTTTTGTAAAAGAATTTAGAAGGGGATGATGAATGTGACAACAACAACTTTAGTGGAACGTTTGACAAAATTGCCGACAACAGCATTATCGGATGCGACAGGGGGACATACGAATGCTGCGAATATAAAACCGTTAGCAGATCATTTTAAAGTAGCTGGACGTGTTTTGACGATACGCCTACCAGACGGGGAAAACGGAGCAGTACTAGAAGCGATTAGTAAGGCAACTAAAGGGGATATTTTAGTCATTGATGCGAAGAGTAATACGAATCGTGCTGTAGCGGGGGATTTTGTTATGCAGCTAGCACAGGGTGTTGGGGTACAGGGGTTTGTTGTGGATGGGGTTATTCGTGATTTAGCAGCAGCGCGCACGATAGATTTCCCCGTATTTGCGCTCGGTACGACTGTTGCAGCTGGCGCCAAAAATGGGACGGGGGTAGTCGGTGTTCCAGTCGCAATTGGTGGTGTACCAGTGCATACGGGTGATTATATTGTTGGAGATCTTGATGGTGTGATTGTTATTCCGCAAGAAGATATAGAACAAGTGGTTGCGAAGGCAGAGGATAAATTGGTAAAAGACGAGGCACGCGAACAGGAAGCATTACATAACGGAGAGCAGTCAATTCGAGCTTATTTACAAAAAGTTATCCAATAAAAAAGAAGCTGTCCCATAAGTAATAACTTACAAGACAGCCTTGTTTTTTAAATAACTTTCTCTTATTGCAATTCTATAACGTAGTGGTCATATTAAGATATCACCAATCTAGTCGTAAAGGGTGCTTCTTAAAATCACTTTTCAGACGCACTCTTTTCCATTTATGCTTTTGCTTGTTCAGCTTCATATTCAGCAAATTGTTGATTGTCGAAACGTTTTTCCCATTTAGACATAACAAGTACTGCTAAAGTGTTACCTACTACGTTAACAGCTGTACGCGCCATATCAAGAATACGGTCAATACCAGCAATGAATGCAAGACCTTCAATTGGAATACCCACTGTGCCAAGTGTTGCAAGTAGTACAACGAATGATACGCCTGGTACACCCGCAATCCCTTTTGAAGTAATCATTAATACTAACATTAATGTGATTTGTTCCATAATTGATAAGTCAATGCCGTACATTTGTGCAATGAAGAGGGCAGCAATTGCTTGGTATAATGTTGAGCCGTCTAAGTTAAATGAATACCCTGTTGGAATAACAAACGATACGATATCTTTTGGACAGCCCATCTTCTCTGTTTTTAACATAATACGTGGTAGTACCGTTTCAGAAGAAGAAGTAGAATATGCTAAAAGAAGTTCGTCTTTAATGTACTTTAATAATTTGAAAATGTTGAAACCAAAAATTCTTGCAGTTAAACCTAAAACGACAATAACGAAGAAGATCATTGTGCCGTATACTAATAATGCTAGAGTCCCTAATGGAATTAAGGAAGATAAACCGAATTTAGAAACAGTTACCCCGATTAAAGCAAATACCCCAAATGGTGCAAATTTCATTACTAAGTTTGTTACCCAGAACATAGCATCTGCAACGCCTTGGAAGAAGGCTAAAACAGGTTTCCCTCGCTCACCAATTGCGGCAACTCCAAGACCGAATAGTACAGAGAAGAAGATAATTGCTAGCATATCGCCGTTTGCCATTGCTTCGACAATGTTCGTCGGTACGATATCGACTAAAATTTGGAATGGACCTTGTTCTTCTACAGTCTCTGATGTATTAACATAATTTGAGATATCTCCTTCAGATAGCTCGTTCATATTAATGCCAGCACCCGGTTGGAATATATTCGCTGATAATAAACCAACAATAATTGCTATTGTTGTAATAACCTCGAAGTAAATAAGTGTTTTTCCGCCTAAACGTCCAAGTTGCTTCATATCTCCAGTACCAGCAACACCAACGATTAATGTCGAAATGATAATCGGTACAACGATCATTTTAATTAAATGTAGGAAAATATCCCCGATTGGTTGTAAGTATGTTGCGACGTTATCGTTACCGTAAAATACAGCACCAACGATAACCCCGAGCACGAGACCGATTATAATTTGAGCGGCTAAACTAACTTTAAACTTTTTCAAATATAGTTCCCCCTAATATAAAATTTAGGACTAGCCCAAATATATATTACGGGTGACTTATTAAATCCGACAAAATCCGACTAATCAGCTTTACTAATAATATCGGAATATAAAACTTGGATGAATTTCTTTATGTTTACTTTCGCTTTTCGGTGGTCATCATCTTCTATTTGGCGCATGATTGTCCTAATATCTGTAAAGTCAAAATATCTAGGTGCATAGTATTCAAATTCTGAATTTGTATAATCAACAATACCTAAATTGGCTAAATTGATCATTGCCGCTAATATCGTTCTTCTCACGCGCTGTTCAATAGCTTTGCTTTCCTTTAAAATATCATCCGGTGTTGTTTTCGTTAACATTGCAAGCTTTTCATATAGCTCCTTTAAAGGTGGAAGTGGCGCTATTTTATGCTTTTCGAGTAGAAGTAGCTCAATGATTTTTATTATATCCTCACTACCAACTTCACCGACAATTCCCATATCATTTAGCATAGATTGTATATGGTCGCGAGTAGTCTTTTTTGAATGTTTCATATCGGGCACTTCGAAATTAGTTAATGATTGACGAATTGCGTTAATTGAATTTTTCAATCGGTATTGCTCTTCTGTTTTACGTAGCACCATTTGTACTTCCACTTTATTAATCGGCTTATGGATAAAAAACTCGACACCTTGTTCGTATGCTTGTGCTACCATTTCTTTATCTACAATTTGAGAAATCATAATAAAATGGCCTTCATAACGATTTTCACGTAATTTTTCAATCGTCGCAATACCATCCATTTTAGGCATAAGTAAATCCATTAGTACAAAATCGGGCTGTGTTATTAATATTTGAGGAATCGATTCGTGTCCATTTTTAGCGCCGCCAATAACAGTGCCTAGTCCACCTTCTTCAATAATATTGGCAAGCATAATTCGACTTGCGCGGTCATCATCTACAATAAAATAGCGCATATAAAACCTCCTTTATAATAAACGATGGGTAGGAATTGTTATAGAAAATCTTGTTGTAGCACCATTTGTTACTGTTATCGAGCCTTCTAAATGCGAAATAATTGCTTGAACATGAGATAAGCCGATACCAGTAGAAGCCTTCCCTTGGTCATTAAATTTTGATGTATAGCCTGCATCGAAAATAATCGGTAATTCATGGTCTTTTATGCCAATACCGTTATCTTCAATTGTAATAATTGTCGATTCCTGTGTATGAAAAACGCGAATTTCAATAATGCCTTCACGTTCTATCGCTTCCACTGCATTTGCTACGATATTATTAATAAGTGCGAGAATCGTAAAATAATCATGTATTTTGAAATTCATATTAAATGTTGTTTTGAATGTGATGTTCTTTTGTAAATAAGCACTGTATTTTTCGTTAGCAGCTGTTATATAAAGCAGTAATTCTGATAGAAGGAAAGTGTGATTATGCTCCATTGTCGTTATTTTAGAAAGCCCAGCATAAATACGCTCCGAATCCTTTTTTACTTCATGTATTTCTTGAGAAATGGTAAGCGCTTGCAAGCTAAGTGCTCGATCAATCGGATTTAATTGTTTATATAGGTCAAAACTAGCTGCAGTGATATGCTCGATTTGTTGCATCGATTTTTTCAAATAAAGCGTTTCTACATAAAGCTCCGAACCGATATTGAGTAACTGCTGCATTTGCTTTTTTTGCTCTGAGAAGGAAATTGAACTATAAATTCCAACAACGAAAAAGCTACGTAAAAAGGCTACTGCGAAAATAAGTATGAGCTCATTCAACGTTAATTGCTCTTTGAAAAACGTATAGAGTACAATACCCTCGACGCAGTTTGCGACTATTTCAAAAAAAGCCCCGTACAAGCCGAGCTTCATCGGTCTTAACCGAATGCGTTCAAATTGAATAAACGATAAGCAGACGGCGAATGTAATATAAAAGAGTGCAGCCGGTAGATGTGTTAGTAGCACATGCCAAAAGTGATCATCACTAAAAAATAGATCAATAAGCGTCCGAAATAATACGATAGTTATGGCAGTTGCAAAACCAGTTCTTATAATAGGTACTGGTTTTATTAATATTGCTAAAAAGAAAATGATGCTACCGAATCCAAACCGAAAATCCATATGGAACGGTATAATTTTAATTTCACTAGCGAGTGCAGTTAGTAATGCAATTATTAAAATTGTAAATGCGATACGAGAGGATGTCGAAACGCTTTTTAGCAAATAGCATAACCTCCTATTTAGATAACTACTCTATTCTAATGAAAATATCTTGATAATGCATAATAATACGTCTATAAAACAAAAAAAGTACTATAGCAACATGTGCCATAGTACTTGCCATTTTCGGAAAGTATTATAAAATAAAAAATCCGTTACATATGCAACGGTTTACGTACTATCTTTATAAAAAAAGATGGAGGAGGTAGAGGGATTCGAACCCCCGCGCGGTGTTACCCGCCTGTCGGTTTTCAAGACCGATCCCTTCAGCCAGACTTGGGTATACCTCCATGTGAGATGTCTTATCGACAAGTACTAATTTATCACGAATTTAATAACACGTCAACACTTTTTGAAAATATTTTTGTTTTTTTTATGATAGCGCAAAATTAAGGTGAATTTCTAATAAATATCTAGCTATTCGAATATAGAATCATTAGTACGTTCAATTTTATCGCAGTATTTTCATGACTGCTATCTAAATAGAGGGGGAATCTCTAAATAGATAGCACAAACAACTTATCTTCATAATCTTTCACAAAATATCTTTTTCCTTTTTGTATAATAGTGTGGCCTTCTGCTTCGAGATTGCATTTTTGCGCATCAATGCCTCCTGGATATTTTTCATTAAGTTCCCCGTCTTTTTTTAATGTTCGCCAGTAGGGAATTGTATCAGTGGCTCTCTCTGCTGAGGCGTTAGCTGCTATGTTCATAAATATTCCGGCTGTTAGTGGGCATGTGTAGTCTGCTTCGTGTTTTTTTGCTAATTCTTTTCTTAAATAATCGGCTGTAATGACTTTTCCAAGTGGCACTTTCCTCATGATTTCATCGTACGCTAATGGTGGTGCAATCAACATTTTTGATCCTCCAAATCTCGAAATGGCTTTCGGATCAGACACTTCAATAATTTTAGGCATATCTTTGTTATCTTGTAATTTTTCGTTATATGATTTTTTTGCCAACTTTTAAGCCCTCCAATTCATCGTATTATGTATCGATAATAGTAACCATTATGGCCAAATTTAATAGAAAAATCCAATGCTAGATAAAAAGTAGATGTAGTGTAATGGATGGAGAAGGCGTATTTACAGGACAACATAGAAAAGTACTTAAAACGGTAATTACACGTTATCAACTTGGAGAAGTGAAGAACATCATAAAAGAAATCGATTCGACAGCCTTTGTAAATATAACAGAGACAACAGAAGTTATTGGTATGTTTAATAGGGAATAACATGTATAAAAGTTTTGTGGAAGGGAACATGAAACCCCAAATAATTAAATAATGCTAAGTAAACGGACAGAGGGTACGTATATGGGAGCCCCATTCTCTGCAATCTGGGAAAATTATGTTTTAAATGAGTAGACGGTTTCCATTGCTTTTTTTGCTAACTGTCAGTATACTAGAAATTGCCGTGCTAGGTGGGGAGGTAGCGGTGCCCTGTAACTCGCAATCCGCTCTAGCGAGACTGAAGTCCTTTTCTGAGGCTGCCCGTATTGTAGGGTCTGCCTTTTGCACGTAGTGTTGACGGTTGGGTCCTGCGCAATGGGAACCCATGAACCATGTCAGGTCCGGAAGGAAGCAGCATTAAGTGGTTTCACCCATGTGCCGCGGGGTTGCCTAACTTGAGCTGGCGACAAGAGTAACGCTTATGTGCGGCTGTCAAAGAAAGGTGCACGGCATTAAATTGCCAACTAGAAGGTGTATTCATCGTAACAGATGGATACACCTTTTTTATGTTATACTTATACTACTGAATTTTATAAAAAAGGGGGAGAAAACCATTGACATATCAAGCGTTTTATCGCGTATATAGACCGCAGTCTTTTCGTGAAATGTCAGGTCAAGTACATGTAAAAAGAACACTACAAAATGCTCTCCTTGCAAGTAAAACGACGCACGCATATCTTTTTTCAGGTCCACGAGGCACAGGGAAAACAAGTACGGCAAAAATTTTTGCGAAAGCGTTAAACTGTGAGAATGCTCCTTCTAACGAACCGTGCAATGAATGCGCGACATGCATAAGTATTACTGAGGGCTCGCATCCGGATGTTATCGAGTTTGACGCTGCGTCCAATTCACGTGTAGAGGAAATGCGGGATATTATTGAAAAAGTTCGTTTTGCCCCAGCGAACGCACGTTTTAAAGTGTATATTATCGATGAAGTGCATATGCTTTCGACGAGTGCATTTAATGCGCTATTAAAAACATTAGAAGAGCCACCAGAGCATGCCGTATTTATTTTGGCGACAACAGAACCGCATAAACTCCCGGCGACGATTATATCACGATGTCAGCGCTTTGATTTTAAAAGACTATCATCTAATGATATTTTAGAACGTATGAAAATTGTGTTAGAGGATATTAAATTGCCTTTTGAGGAGCAAGCCTTAAAAGTAATTGCTCAATCTGCGGCAGGGGGGATGCGTGATGCGTTAAGTTTACTTGATCAAGTCGTATCCTTTAGTGCAGATACATTAAAGGTAGAGGATGCACTTCTCGTAACGGGGTCAGTAAGCCAGGAAGTATTTTACGATGTCACACTTGCACTACAGCAAAAAGATGTCGCGCGAGTATTAGCATTGCTGGAACAATTAATTGCAGATGGGAAAGAGCCGCTACGTTTAGCAGAAGATTTAATTACTTTTTTCCGTGATTTATTATTATTACAGACTACTGGCGATTTACAGGATTTACTTGAGCTTGTCACACCAGAAGAGCGATTTATACAGCTGGCGCATGATTTTTCAGCTGATGTATTGTATGGCTTTATCGATATTTTAGCGAAGACCCAACAAGAGATGCGTTTCTCACATCATACAAAAATTTATTTAGAAACGGCATTGCTGAAAATGGCGCAATATACGGGTAGCCCTGTAGAGACGATAGGTACTACAGTTGCCAATCCTGCTCTTGAACAAAAAGTAATGGTGCTTGAACAAATGGTGCAGCAGCTAACGGAGCAACTATCAGGAGATATGCCGCCACAGCAGCAGGAAAGGCAAGCGCCACGTCCGCGTGCGAAAACACCAAATGGCTATAAAGCACCTATAGGACGGATTCAAGAAGTATTAAAAGCAGCGACAAAACAAGATATAACAAATATTAAATCTGCTTGGGCGCAAAGTTTAAACCAATTACAAAAATCACAATCAGCTCTTTTGGCAGAAGCAGAACCTGTTGCGGCATCTTCAAGTGCTTTTGTGGTAAAATTCAAGTATGATATTCATTGTCAAATGGTAGCCGAAAACAGAGCGTTACTCACGATGTTTACTCAAACATTATCAGCGCAACTTGGTGTTATGTATGAAATGCTATGTGTTCCAGAAAATGCATGGTTGGACTTACGAGAAAGCTTCATTCGAGATAACGGATTGAATCAGGCAAAACAAGACACGGTTCAAGAAACACAACCGTTTATCGATGATGCACAGCCAGTCGCTTCACAGGATCCCCTTGTAGTGGAAGCTGAAAATTTATTTGGTAAAAACTTTGTTGAGGTTGTCGAAGAATAATTTTAACTATTAGGAGGAATACAACGATGCGTGGTATGGGAAATATGCAAGGCATGATGAAAAAAATGCAAAAAATGCAAAAAGAAATGATGGAAGCACAAGAAGCTTTAAATGCACAACAATTTGAAGGCACTGCTGGTGGTGGCATGGTAAAAATTACGATGAACGGCCAACGTGAAGTGCTTGCGGTAAACTTGGATGAGTCAGTAGTAGACCCAGAAGATATCGAAATGTTACAAGATTTAGTTGTTATTGCAACTAACGATGCACTGAAAAAAGTGGAAGATACAACTTCATCTACAATGGGGAAATTTACTCAAGGCTTAAACCTTCCATTCTAGGAGGTAACGACAATGCACTACCCTGAACCAATATCAAAGCTTATCGATAGCTTTATGAAATTGCCAGGTATTGGGCCGAAAACTGCGGCTCGTCTGGCATTTTTCGTGTTAACAATGAAAGAAGATACAGTATTATCGTTTGCAAAGGCGTTAGTCGATGCAAAGCGTAATTTAATGTATTGCTCCCAGTGCGGTCATATTACAGATATTGATCCTTGCCACATTTGCTCAGATAAACAACGTGATGTTTCGATGATTTGTGTAGTGCAAGACCCGAAAGATGTCATTGCAATGGAAAAAATGCGCGATTATAACGGGCTTTATCATGTATTACATGGTGCAATTTCGCCAATGGAAGGTGTCGGGCCAGAAGACATAAATGTCGCATCGCTATTAACACGTTTACACGACGAGAGAGTGCAGGAGCTTATTTTAGCTACAAATCCTACTATTGAAGGAGAAGCGACTGCGATGTACATTTCTCGGCTTGTCAAACCATCAGGCATTCGTACAACACGAATCGCCCACGGTTTACCGGTTGGTGGCGATTTAGAATACGCCGATGAAGTTACATTATCAAAAGCGTTAGAAGGACGACGCGAACTATAAGGTGTGTGAGTTATGTTCTTTTCACGTAAAGGGAAGTTAAAGAAGGAATTCGATGAAAAGTTAGTCGATCTTATTAAAGAGACAAAAGATGACTGGCATAATGCAAAAGTATTTGAGGATTTATCGGATGACTTTAGTTTAGATATCGTCGCCCAACGAAAAGTAACGGAAAGTGTTCATTTTTATTTATTTAAAGAGGCACGTATTCGCCAAGTTATTATTAAATAGAAATATTAGCAACAACAAACGCATATGCTCTCTTGAACATATTTAAAGAGGAGAGTGCATATGTACGCAATCATCAGCGTTTGTTTGTTGCTTTTTTTATTACTTATAATAGGAAGAAAGTTAAAATGGACTGCTCTTTTTGAGCGATTAGCGGTAATTTGGTTTAAGTTGGCTTGTGCGGTAATGGTGTTGTTTATTGCGCATTTAATACTTTCAACGCAAGGTTTAATCGTGCCTATCAATATCTTTTCTGCGCTAACAATAACTTTTTTAGGTATACCGGGTATACTGTGTATTACGTTCGTCACTGTATTATTAAATAATTAGTAAAAAAGGTTGCACAATAAAAGATATAGTGATATAGTTAATGAAGTCGTTAAGGCGACGGACAAAACGTTCACTTTAAAATCAGTCAAATAAAATGTTGACAACAAGATATTAGAGTGGTAAGATATAAGAGTTGCTGTTGAAAACACAGCAAAACAACTTTTGTAAAAAAGTTGTTGACACAAACTTCGGCAAGTGTTAAAATATAAAAGCTGTCGCTAACGAGTTAGTTGACACGATGAACTTTGAAAACTGAACAAGCAAAACGTTAATCAATATAGTTTCATTTAATTATGAAACAAAAATTTTGGACATCAAAATTGATGCCAGCAAAAAATTTGAGCTAATCAAATTTTCTCTTTTATGGAGAGTTTGATCCTGGCTCAGGACGAACGCTGGCGGCGTGCCTAATACATGCAAGTCGAGCGGACGTTTTACTGGTGCTTGCACCGGTG
>NZ_JBDQQN010000013.1:0-30564 GCF_039888725.1 Solibacillus sp. CAU 1738 | reverse complement strand
ATAGGTTCGAGGTGGAAGTGTGGTGACACATGGAGCTGACGAATACTAATCGATCGAGGACTTAACCAAATATAAAACTTATTTCAATGAAACGTTTATCCAGTTTTGAAAGAATAATTCTTTTAAAAGGGTTTCAAGATACTCTGTATTTTGAAAGCCAAAATAGTTTAGTGATGATGGCAAAGAGGTCACACCCGTTCCCATACCGAACACGGAAGTTAAGCTCTTTAGCGCCGATGGTAGTTGGGGGCTTCCCCCTGTGAGAGTAGGACATCGCTAAGCAACTCAAAAAAACCACTATTTATAGTGGTTTTTTTTTATACATTGGAATGCTAAAGAAAGAACATTCAAACTCATAGGGTATTACACTTTTTCATAAATGATAATTTGTAAAAAGTGCATAGACAGGGCAGCACCAAGAAGTACAAGGAATTACTTAAAGGGCGGCTAATATTACGCTCATCAGTCTTTACTTCTTTGGGTTAGCTTCCTATATCCCGAAAGGTCCGGGTACTGCAAAGCAAATAAACAGCCAAATTTTCAAATCATTTTTGCGAAGCTATTTTTTCGAATATTAACAGAAAAATATAACCGAGTTTATTTATAAATATTGTTAAACTAAACGAACAAAGAATTAGCTGTATTAATTACGTTATAAAATCACATTGTAATAATGGAAAAAGATAAAATTAATTAATAGGGGCATAAATAGTATTGTTTATTGTGCAAATACTATAGAGATTACTTATTGTTTTATATAGAAACGTGTCGTAGAATGGGGGAATTTCTAATAAACTTTGAAAGAAAATGTGCTTATTTTAAGAGTATTTTTACCACTTAATAATCAAGTGGAATAGTCCGAATAGTTTTTCTTTTTAAAGTTTCTTGACACTAACAAGTCGCGTTGTTAACCTTACAATAATATTCTTTTACTAGGAGGAATTTTTCGAAATGTGGGAAACAAAATTTGCTAAAGAAGGTTTAACATTTGATGATGTATTATTAGTACCAGCAAAATCAGAAGTGTTACCAAAAGACGTTGATTTATCTGTACAATTAACTCCAAAAATCAAGTTAAACATTCCAATGGTGAGTGCAGGGATGGACACAGTAACAGAAGCAAAAATGGCGATTGCAATGGCACGTCAAGGTGGTCTTGGTATTATCCATAAAAACATGACAATTGACGAGCAAGCTGAAGAAGTAGAAAAAGTAAAACGCTCAGAAAACGGTGTTATTACAAATCCATTCTTTTTAACACCAGAGCACCAAGTATTCGATGCAGAACATTTAATGGGTAAATACCGCATTTCGGGTGTTCCAATTGTAAATAACATGGACGATCAAAAATTAGTCGGAATTATTACAAACCGTGATTTACGTTTTATCTCGGACTACTCTTTAAAAATTGATGATGTCATGACGAAAGAAGATTTAATTACTGCTTCAGAGGGAACGACGCTAGAAGATGCAGAAAAAATTCTTCAACAATACAAAATTGAAAAATTACCTATCGTTGATAACACAGGTAAGTTAACTGGCTTAATTACAATTAAAGATATCGAAAAAGTAATCGAGTTCCCAAATGCAGCAAAAGATGTTCATGGTCGTTTAGTTGTTGGGGCGGCAGTTGGTGTATCAAAAGATACGATGCCACGTATTGCGAAGCTTGTAGAGGCACAAGTAGATATTATTACTATTGATACAGCGCACGGGCACTCACAAGGAGTACTTGATACAATTAAAGCAATTCGTGCAGCATATCCTGACTTAGAAATAATTGCAGGTAACGTAGCTACTGGCGAAGGGACACGCGCATTATTTGAAGCTGGTGCTGACGTAGTGAAGGTTGGAATTGGTCCAGGTTCTATTTGTACAACACGTGTAGTAGCGGGCGTAGGTGTTCCTCAAATTACAGCTATATATGATGCGGCATCAGTAGCACGTGAATATGGTAAAGCAATTATCGCGGATGGCGGTATTAAGTATTCTGGTGATATCGTAAAAGCTCTTGCTGCAGGTGGACATGTTGTAATGCTAGGATCACTTTTAGCAGGTACTACTGAATCTCCAGGTGAAACAGAAATTTTCCAAGGACGTCGTTTTAAAGTATACCGTGGTATGGGTT
Organism: Solibacillus sp. CAU 1738; assembly: GCF_039888725.1. NCBI lineage: Bacteria > Bacillati > Bacillota > Bacilli > Caryophanales > Caryophanaceae > Solibacillus > Solibacillus sp. CAU 1738. Next base: position 28,436 of record NZ_JBDQQN010000013.1, on the reverse strand, counting down.
CACTTGGCGCAATGGAAAAAGGTTCAAAAGATCGTTACTTCCAAGAAGATGCAAAAAAATTAGTACCAGAAGGAATTGAAGGGCGTCTTCCTTATAAAGGGCCTTTAGCTGATACGATTCACCAATTAGTTGGCGGTGTTCGTGCTGGTATGGGTTACTGTGGAACAGCCAATTTACAAGCACTACGTGAAGAATCTCAGTTCATTCGCATGACGGGTGCAGGTCTTCGTGAATCACATCCACATGATGTACAAATCACAAAAGAAGCACCAAACTATTCAATGTAATATAAAACTGCAACTTTTACACTCTTCTAACGTCAAAAATTGATGTAAGAAGAGTGTTTTTTATTAGGAACATACCGCATTTAACAAGGATTTTATGATAAAATGACGGAAGATAAGAAAACTTATATTTAACGGAGGTAGCCTTGTGAATAAAGTAAGCACTAAAATTGTCAGTTTACTGATGATTCCAATGTTGCTACTGAGCCTGTTTGTAGCAGTGCCAGCAACAAAAGCAGAAACAGATTTAGGTTTAACAGTCGATGCAGCGATTTTAATTGATGCAGACTCGGGGAAAATTTTATATGAACAAAATGCGAATACGCCACTAGGTATTGCGAGTATGACGAAAATGATGACGGAATACTTATTACTAGATGCGATTAAAGCAGGTACAATCACTTGGGATCAAGAGTATCATGTTAATGAATACACATATAAAATGTCTCAAAATCGTGCATTAAGTAATGTGCCGCTGCGCGCAGATGGTATATATACAATTCGTGAATTATATGAAGCTATGGCGATTTATTCTGCCAATGCAGCAACTGTAGCAATCGCTGAAACAATCGCAGGGTCAGAAGCTGAATTCATAAAACTTATGAATAAGAAAGCAGAAGATTTAGGGCTTGAAGGCTATAAGTTTGTAAACTCTACAGGCTTAAATAACGCAGATTTGTTCGGTAAGCATCCAGATGGTACAGGTGCTGAAGATGAAAACGTTATGCCAGCAAAATCTGTGGCAAAACTTGCATATCATTTATTAAAGGACCACCCGGAAGTACTAGAAACATCTAAAATTGAAAAAAAGAAATTCCGTGAAGGAACAGACGATGAGATTGAAATGTCGAATTGGAACTTCATGCTACCAGGCTTAGTTTATAAATACGAAGGTGTGGATGGCTTAAAAACAGGTACAACAAATTTTGCTGGTTACTGCTTCACAGGAACAGCTGAGCGCAACGGTACACGATTAATTTCAGTCGTGATGAAAGCAGTCGATGAAAACGGTGTAGGTTCTTATGCAGCTCGCTTTGATGCTACTGCGAAACTATTCGACTATGGTTTCGGTCAGTTTTCTAAGCAAGAAATTTTACCAGCTAACTATGTATTCGAAGATAAAAAATCAATACCTGTAACAAAAGGTAAAGAGGACAGCGTAAATATTGCGGTAAAAGAGCCAATTTCATTCATGGTGAAAACGAATGAGAAGGATTTATATAAGCCGGTACTCACATTATCGAAAGATGAACTGGAAGCAGCAGTTGAAGAAGGTACAGTCGTTGGACAAGTAGTTATTGAGCGTACAGAAGGCACAGACTACGGTTTTATCGACGGTAAGGAGTTTACAGCGGATGTTGTAACAACAAGTGCTGTAGAGCGTGCTAGTGGCTTTTCATTATTCTTCCAAGGAATCGGTAACTTCTTCAGTAATCTTTGGAGTAGTGTAACAGGTCTCATTGGTGGTTTATTCTAAAATAAATAAAATTCAAGGAATTGTCTCTTTTCGAGGCAATTCCTTTTTAATATTGAGCAAATATGTACAAAGACAACAATCGGAGTATTCCGTGGGAAATGAAAACATTAGGTGGTTACGAAAAAAAGATATATTAAGAACATCTTTTAATGACTTTTACAAAATAAAAAGTAGTATAAAGAAAAATCTATATCCGAATTATGCGAGTGTCGTCCAATCAACCTTAAAAGTACAGCTATTGAATAAAGATTTTTTTTCGTGCACTATTCGAAAAAGACCTATTAGAACAGCTACTAACCTCTTATAAGAGCATCGTTTTGTTTTCTGATGCTTGGTAAATAATAGTAGAATCCTTCGCGTCTTGCATTCTTTATACAGATTGGTTCATGGTTTGAAGACTACCATATTAAATTAGCGGAGCATTAGCATTTGCTAACGCCCCAAATCTTCATTAACTTATGAATATGTTGTTCAATTTGTTCGAGTGGAATGCCACCAAAACCTAATAAAAAAGTAGGTTGGCCGAGCGGAATAGGTGCGAATAAATAGTTTGAAATGGGTAAAATATAAATGTCATTTTGTGCAGCGAGTTGCTGTAATTCAAACTCTGATTTTTCATGCGGCACTTGAATTAATATATGCATACCCGCAATATCCCCAGAAACTTCAATCGACGGATAATGTTTGTCTAATATAGAAATTAATTTGTCATGCTTTTTCCGATAAATTTTACGCATGCGATTTAAATGCTTAGCAAAATGTCCATCTTTCATAAAGTGCGCTAAAATATGCTGATCAAAGCGAGGTACTGTTGCTGAATAATAGCTTAATATTTCGTTATAGCGAACTAAGAGCGCGTGTGGTAATACGAAATAAGCAACGCGCAGAGAAGGCATAAGTGATTTTGTAAAGGTGCTCATATAAATGACCTTATCGTTTTGATCGAGTCCATGCAAAGCGGGAATTGGTTTTCCAATATAACGAAATTCGCTATCGTAATCATCTTCTATAATATATCGAGATACTTTTTGTGATGCCCATTTTAATAATTGCGTGCGCCGTGCTGCAGATAATACTGCACCGGTAGGGAATTGATGTGAAGGTGTAATATACACTAAGTTTGCATCAGTTTTTTCGAGTTCATCAATTTGCAAGCCGTCTGCATCTACATTGACAGGAACTATTGATTGCTCATATTGATTTCGCGGGATCGCGGAGTAACCCGGGTTTTCAATTGCCATTTTTGCTCCATCGAATAGCCGTAAAATCATCGGCATTAAATGCTCTGTCCCAGAACCAATAACAATTTGCTCCGGTGTACAGTTAATGCCTCGTGATTGATATAAATAACTGGCGATTTGGACGCGTAGCTCGTATTCCCCTTGACGATCCCCTATTTGTAGGAGCTCTTTAAAACTTGTATCGAGCATCTCTTTGGCATATTTACGCCATATTGTAAAAGGAAAAGAATCTTCATCAATTTTGCCGGGTGAGAAATCGGTAGCGTAGTTCTTTTTTTCGTACGCTGGCAAAGTATTTGTCTGCTTTTCGATAAAAGGTAACTCATCAATTTCTTCAACGAAATAGCCGATGCGTGGCTTCGAAGCGATATAGCCTTCTGCAAGGAGCTGTCCATACGCAAGCTCAATAGTTGTTTGGCTAATATTTAAAAAATCCGCAAGCTGTCTTTTAGATGGCAATTTTTCCCCGACTGTAATTTTTTTAGTAATAATGGCTTCTTTAATGCCGGTATAAAGCTGCTCATAAAGCGGTTTTCCAATGTGTTTTTCTAATTGAAAAAGTAATAAATCCATTATCCACCTCTTAACTGACCACCTTAAATTTTACTAAACTGAATATTCCGAAATGGTCAATTTCTATTATACTAAACATCATCACAAAGGTGGAGGTAGAAAAATGAAACAATTAGGAACTGATATGCTTAAACGTGGGATGGCAGAAATGCAAAAGGGTGGCGTCATTATGGACGTAATTAATGCAGAGCAAGCTAAAATTGCTGAAGCTGCAGGTGCAGTAGCGGTAATGGCATTAGAACGCGTACCATCAGATATTCGAAAAGCGGGCGGCGTAGCACGCATGGCTGATCCGCGTATTGTGGAAGAAGTGATGGGGGCGGTATCCATTCCTGTTATGGCAAAGGCGCGTATTGGTCATATTGTCGAAGCACGTGTGCTAGAGGCAATGGGAGTTGACTATATTGACGAAAGTGAAGTATTAACACCAGCTGATGAAGAGTACCATTTATTAAAAAGTGATTATACAGTACCGTTCGTATGTGGCTGTCGCGATTTAGGAGAGGCTGCACGTCGAATTGGTGAAGGAGCTGCTATGCTGCGTACGAAAGGTGAGCCGGGGACAGGTAATATTGTTGAGGCTGTACGCCATATTCGTAAAGTGAATGCACAAGTACGAAAAGTAGTTAGTATGACAGAAGACGAACTAATGACAGAGGCAAAATTATTAGGTGCATCATTTGAGTTACTACGTGAAATTAAACGTAATGGACGTTTGCCAGTTGTAAATTTTGCAGCAGGTGGTGTAGCTACTCCTGCAGATGCGGCACTAATGATGGAGCTTGGCGCAGATGGAGTATTTGTTGGTTCGGGTATTTTTAAATCGGAAAATCCAGAAAAATTTGCGCGTGCTATTGTAGAAGCAACGACGCATTACAAGGACTACAAGCTTATTGCTGAAATTTCAAAAGAGCTTGGTGTACCGATGAAAGGTATTGATATTGCACAGCTAGGACAGCATGAACGTATGCAAGAGCGAGGCTGGTAAGATGAAAATCGGCATTTTAGCATTACAAGGTGCTGTTAGGGAACACGCACAAATGCTTGAAGCGCTAAACTGTGAGGTAGTTCTTGTAAAAGAAGTACAGCATTTGCCGCAATTAGACGGCCTCATTTTGCCTGGTGGAGAAAGTACAGCGATGCGAAAATTATTAGAGCGCGGTCAGTTACTTGAGCCGATTCGTGATGCGATTTCAAATGGGCTACCTGTTTTCGGTACATGTGCAGGCTTAATATTACTGGCGCGTGAAGTAATCGGGCAAGAGTCCCATTTTGCTGTAATGGATATTGTAGTAGAGCGCAATTCCTATGGTAGGCAGATTGATAGCTTTGAAGTGGAGCTACCAGTCAAACATATTGATGATGATGTGAAAGCTGTATTCATTCGTGCACCGCATATTGTGGAAGTTGGAAAAGATGTAGAGGTGCTTGCCACATTTGAAGGGAAAATCGTGTTAGCGAGGCAGCAACATATGCTAGGTTGTGCTTTTCATCCGGAATTAACGACTGATTTACGATTGTTACGTTACTTTGTTGAAAAAGTTGTAGCAATGTAGCTTGCAAAAATAAATCGCATATAGTACAGTATGGTTAAATTTTAAATTGTGAATGCGATGATAGGAAATAGTAACAAGCTCGTTTTTTCTTAGAGAGTTAGCGGTTGGTGAAAGCTAATAAAAGCACTTGTGAATCCGTCCTTGAGTTGTCTTGCTGAAATTAAAGTAGGCGAGACCGGTGACTAAAGCCGTTATGACATAAGTGGAATAGGCACATAATGTGTTTATTCAATTAGGGTGGCAACGCGGGTAGCTCTCGTCCCTTTCCAGGGGATGAGGGCTTTTTTGTGTTTTAACGCACTAGCAGGGCAAAGCGGAACGACTATCATCAAATAAACGAAACGGAGGAATAAACATGTTAGATATTAAACGTGTTCGAGACAATTATGAAGAAATAAAAAAGGTACTTCTTACACGTAATGAAGACTTAGGAAATATTGATGAATTTGAAGCGTTAGATGCAAAGCGTCGTGATTTAATCGCAAAAACAGAAGTATTAAAAGCGGAGCGCAATAAAGTATCTGAGCAAATTTCTGTTATGAAACGTAATAAAGAAAATGCCGATGAAGTGATCGCACGTATGCGTGAAGTAGGCGATGAAATTAAAGTATTAGATAATGAATTACGTGAAGTAGAAGAAAAGTTCGACTACATGATGATGCGTCTGCCAAACATTCCACACGAATCTGTGCCAGTTGGAGAAACGGAAGATGATAATGTAACTGTCGCTACTTGGGGAGACATCCCAACATTCGATTTCGAACCAAAGCCACACTGGGATATTGCAACTGACCTTGAAGTAGTCGATTTTGAGCGTGCAGGTAAAGTAACGGGTAGCCGTTTCTTATTTTACCGTGGTTTAGGTGCCCGTTTAGAACGTGCATTAATGAGCTTTATGATGGATCTACATTCTGATGAGCATGGTTATGAGGAAATGCTACCACCAGTAATCGTCAACCGCGACAGCTTAACAGGTACAGGTCAATTACCGAAATTTGAAGAAGATGTTTTCAAATTAACAGATACGGATTACTTTATGATTCCAACAGCTGAAGTACCTGTCACAAACTTCTATCGTGATGAAATTATTGATGGAGACATGTTGCCAAAAGGATTTGCGGCATTCAGCGCTTGCTTCCGTTCTGAAGCAGGTTCAGCGGGCCGTGATACTCGTGGTTTAATCCGCCAACACCAATTCAATAAAGTAGAATTAGTGCGTTTCGTAAAACCAGAGGAATCATATGAGCAATTAGAGTTATTAACTGGTCATGCAGAAAAAGTATTACAGCTTTTAGGTTTACCGTACCGCAAACTATTAATGAATACGTCTGACTTAGGCTTCACTGCAGCGAAGAAATACGATCTTGAAGTATGGTTCCCAACGCAAGATATGTACCGTGAAATTTCTTCTTGTTCAAATTTCGAAGACTTCCAAGCGCGCCGTGCAAACATTCGTTTCCGTCGTGAGCATGGGGCAAAGCCAGAATATGTGCATACATTAAACGGTTCAGGTCTTGCTCTTGGTCGTACAGTTGCGGCTATTTTAGAAAATTACCAACAGGCAGACGGAAGCGTAAAAATTCCTGAAGTTTTAGTACCGTATATGGGCGGAAAAACAGTTATTGCAGCACCAGCAAAATAAATGATGAAGGGCTCTCACTCGTGTGGGGGCCTTTTTTTAAAAGGGGGAGTCGAAATGAACATTTTACAGTTTACAGAGTTGCCACAGGATTTGGTCGATGGCATGCAAATTGTACATAAACTAGTTTTTGATGAAGTATTTAAGCCAGAAAAGCTTATTGGTAAACAAAATTTTTGCGCGTTTTTAGCGGTAGAGGATGACATTGTTGTAGGATTTAAATTTGGTTACGAACAAGAAGATGGTGTGTTTTATAGCTGGCTAGGTGGCGTCCATCCCGTATACCAGCAGCGCGGCATAGCCAGTCGGTTAATGGAGGCACAACATACATGGTGTCAGCAGCAAGGCTATACGCGCATTCGGACATATGGGCGTAATGAGAAAAAGGCAATGCTTATCGTCAATTTGAAGGCAGGATTTGATATCGTTCACACATTTATAGATGATAAAGGTCGACATAAAATTGTGTTTGAGAAGGACTTGTTACAGTGATCTTATTATCGCCTATTCAAAATAAAAGAAATAACTGGAAACCGACGTATCGTTTTGATAAGTCGGTCTTTTTAAAAAATAAAATGTAATATATATGTGACAAAGTTAAAATATATGTTACAATCAATTTGAAAATATACCGGAAATTAGGAGGTGGGTTTTTGGTTGAAAGATATTCAGGTGAAAAATAGTGTCAAAATCCGAAGAATTGAATTGGGGCACTTAACGCAAGGTGATTTAGCAAAACTTGTTGGAGTTACACGACAAACTATGAATTTAATTGAAGCACAAAAATACAATCCAACAATTAAAGTTTGTTTATTAATTGCTGCAGCATTAGAAACGTCGATTGAAACACTATTTTGGATGGAGGATGAGGCATGAGCAAATTATTTACCTATGTACCACTTGTCTGCTTTTTAATAGTACTTTATGTGTTAGATAGCATAATGCTAAAGGGAATTTTACTTGGTATTATTGCCCCCTTACTTTTTTTAGCCAAATACAAGCGTGTGCAAATGCAAAAAGAAGAGATTGAATTTGATGATCGCGTGAATGCAAATATTTCTAAGTGGTCACTTAGAAGCCTGTTTGGATTGAATGCTGTTATGTTGTTACTCATAGCTACTAATCAACAAGGAATGTTTGATTTCAACATAAATCAGGAAATGGTACTACTATATTTAGTGTTAACACTATTTATCCCATTTTATGTAGTACCAGCAATCGTAAAACAATATTGAGGGGGATGGATGAATGGAAACGAATTTAATCATTATTAGCGCTATTTTTTTAGTATTTGGTTTTTTAGTAGGTGTAAAAAAGATGACCTGGTTATTAGCTGGATTTAACGAGAAGAGAGTTACGGACAAAACGAAACTTTCACGTCTTGTTGGTAGTACGATGGCCATTTTAGGGGCTGTTTTACTTGTTTGCGGACTTGTTGGTGTGGCAAACCCTGATTATTTTATAATGGCTTCCATTGGGATTATATTATTGCAAATAATATATGTGAATATGAAATTAGTTGAATAAATATAGAAAAACAAAGGGGATTATAGGATGAAAAGAGTGATTTTTGCAAGTATCATTGCATTAAGTTTAGTAGCATGTAACAAGGAAGAGTCAAAGCAAGAGACAAATAATGAGGTAATTAATAGTGACATTGCTGTGGATCCAACCTTGTTTGGTGAATGGAAAGGAAATATTGAGCTTCCAAATAGTCCACTTGAAATTATTGTTTCATTAAATGAAACAACAGGTGCATTATCTGTACCCATTCAAGGCATTGCAAATTTGCAAGCAGAGAGTATTAAGTTAAACGGTAATCAATTTGAAATGGCTATCACGCTCCAGGGACAAAAAATTGAAATTGAGGGAACACTGCATGAAGGAAAGATAAAGGGAACGTTCTCACAAAATGGTGGTACATTTCCTATCTCTCTAACGCATGTTGAACAAGGACAGGTTACAAATGAAACGTACGAGATGATTGATATACCAGTACAAGGCGGCACATTGAAAGCGGCTTTGCAATTATCTAATGATAAGCCAACAGACATTGCCATTATTGTGGCAGGATCAGGTCCTACGAATAAAGATGGCAACGCGGTAGGTATGACAAATAATAGCTATAAGATGTTAGCAGAAGGATTAGCTGAACAAGGAATAGCATCCATTCGATATGATAAACGCGGTATAGGGGATAATATTCAATTAGTAAATGATCCAACTGCTCTTACTATTGATGACTTTGCCAAAGATGTTGCGAGTATTGTTCAGTATGTGCAAAATGACGGGCGTTTTTCAGAAGTGCATATTATCGGTCATAGTGAGGGGGCATTATTAGCTTCGATAGCAGCACAGCAACAGCAGGTCGATTCCATAATCTTACTTGCAGGTGCTGGTCGTACAATTGATGAGGTAATACTGGAACAGCTAAGCGCTCAGCTACCACCTTCTTTGTTAGAAGAAAGTCAGTCAATATTTGCAACATTAAAATTAGGGCAAACTGTGGATTCTATTAGTAATGAATTGCAGTCTCTATTTGCTAAAGCTTCACAACCGTATTTAATGTCATGGTTAAAATATAATCCCGTGACAGAATTAGAAAATGCGAAAACGAAAAAATATGTGTTGCAAGGAACAACTGATTTGCAAGTATCTGTTGCTGATGCACAGAAATTAGGTGAAGTAGCCGATGAGGTTATGATAATCGAAGGAATGAATCATTTTTTAAAGAAGGCTCCATTAGATAGAGCAGAAAATTTAGCTACATACACTAATGCAGAGCTTGCTCTACACCCAGATATTTTGCCAGCGATCGTGGAGTTAATAGAGTAATCTAAAAATTTTTAGAAGGATGTCCAGAAAGTTGAAGTTTCTAGACATCCTTTCTTACTATTAGAAGAACAAGAACCCGATACTAATAATAATACCTGAAAAAATGAGTACCATTAAACAGAAGCCCATAATGTCCTTTGCTTTTAAACCGGCAATTGCAAGTGCAGGTAATGCCCAGAATGGTTGGATCATGTTTGTCCAAGCGTCACCCCATGCAATCGCCATCGCTGTTTTGGCATAGTCTGCGCCGAGTGTTGTAGCTGCATCAAGCATAATCGGTGCTTGTACGGCCCATTGACCCCCACCAGATGGCACGAAAATATTCACTAATCCAGCAGCGTAAAATGTGAATAAATAAAATGTATTTCCATTTGAAATACTTACAAACCATTCAGAAAATACTGCTGCTAAACCAGATGCAGTCATCATCCCCATAATACCTGCATAAAACGGAAACTGGAACACGATGCCTGTAGTTGTTTTAATTGCCTGCTGTGCTGCAGCAAGGAAACGTTGTGGTGTCCCGTGGAAAATAATGCCTAGCACTATGAAAATAGTGTTTACTACGTTTAAATCGAGTACAAAGCCTTTTGTTACAAAGTGATTAATTAAATAGACTAAACCGATAAGTCCAACAAAAATTGTAATTAAATAGCTACGTTCAGAACGACTGGCAAAATTATTTTCTGGAGTCGGTAATTCTTCTTTTTCATCGACTAACAGAGCTGGATTAATTTCGACAATATCTTCATCTTTCGGCATCATCCAGCGGTTAAAGAATGGTAATGTTACTAAAATAACAAGGACAATAAATAAATTGTATACTGAAAATAGTGTATCTGTTGTTGGTACAACACCCATTAAATCAGCAAATGGATGCCCTTCTGTTGCGATTGATAATGGAATAGAACCTGCTAAACCACCATGCCATACGACCATCCCTGAATAAGCGCTGGCAATTAATAAACGATAATCAACTTTTTTTACATGGCGAGCAACTTCTTTCGCAAATAGTGCCCCGATTACTAATCCGAAGCCCCAGTTAATCCAACATGCAATTAGTGAAATAAATGTTACGAAAATTATCGCTATTCCTGGTGTTTTAATTTTACTAGCAATAGTAGACAAGCCTTTTTTAAATACTGGACTATTTGCAAGTACATGTCCCGCGGCTAACACGACAACCATTTGCATAGTAAATGCAAGTAAACCCCAAATCCCATTTCCCCAATATCCGACCATATCGAGCGGAGAAGAATCAGTGAACACAACCCCAAGTAGCATAACGAGTGCTGTTAAAATTGCTACGAAAATATACGGGTCTGGAAGATATTTTTCCATTAACGTATTAGTAAAACGTGTTAAATGTTTCATATGTTTATGCCCCCTTTGATGAACTAAATATACTTTAATAATACAGAAAAAATAGAATTATAAAACAATAATTTAGTATGTTCGAGAATAATTCGGATATTAATGAGTGAAAAAGAGAAAAGTACAATTTTTAGACATATAATTTTAATATAGTATTTTTTATTGTAATAACAACGTTTTATGAAATTTTCGGGTGTTGAAGGATAATAAAAGTCGATGTCGAATTTAATCGTAAATGGACTAAAATGCATGAATAATATAACAAATTAGAATAAATGAGGGGATAGTATGGAGTTTAAAGATTTAAAATCGTTTATGACAGTAGTAGAGAATGGTAGTTTTACGAAAGCAGCGAATGAGAGCTATGTATCTCAGCCGTCTCTTAGTAAAAGTATAAAAAAATTAGAAGATGCGCTAAATGTTGATTTATTAGACCGCTCGACGAGACATGTCGGTTTAACGGATGCCGGAAAACTGGTATATGAGCAAAGCTATAAAATCATACAAGTAGTAGACGAACTTCATATTTTATTAGATGACTTAATGAATATTAAATCAGGTGTTATCAAAATAGGCATTCCGCCATTAATCGGAACCCTTTTTTTTCCGATAATTGCGAGAGCCTTTTTTATGCGTTATCCAGATGTTCAATTAAAGCTCATTGAGCGCGGTGCAAAAGCAATTGGATCATTAGTCGAGAATGGGCAAGTAGATGTTGGTTTCGTCGTATTGCCAACAGACGAGAGGCATTTTAAAATTACGCCGTTTATTGAGGATACATATTACATATTTTTAAATACAGCTCATCAATTAGCAGATCGAGAGTCCATTAGCCTACATGAGCTAAAACAAGAGAAATTTATTTTATTTACGGAGGAGTTTACGTTACATGATTATATTATCAAAACATGTCGTAATGCAGGTTTCCATCCGAATATTAGCTATAAAAGCTCGCAGTGGGATTTAATTATTGAATTAGTAGCATCAAATTTAGGAATAACATTATTACCGAAATCAATTTATGGGAAAATGACGAATAAAAATGTGAAAATAATCCCCGTACAAGATAATCATTTAACGTGGAGTTTAGGCATTATTACGAAAAAAAATGCTTATCAATCGTATGCACAAAAACAATTTTTGCAGTTAATAGAAGAGCAGAAAGAAGAAGGTGCATTCTATTATTCTAAAATCGAATAAATAAAAGTAATAACATTCCTTTACTGAGATTTTTGTGTAATGTAGAATTTTCATTAAGTTATACAGAAAAAGAGGTGTTTTTTATGGGGAACAATAAAGTTGTGTTTTCTTTCGATGAAGCTGTGGCTGATATACAAGATGGCAGCACATTAATCGTTGGAGGTTTTGGAATATGTGGAATTCCAGAAAAATTAATTGATGCGCTAAAAAATCGTGGTACAAAAGATTTAACAGTCGTTAGTAATAACTGTGGTGTGGATGATTGGGGTCTTGGCTTACTACTTGCCAATAAGCAAATTAAAAAGATGGTAGCTTCTTATGTTGGGGAAAATAAAATTTTTGAACAGCAATTTATTAGCGGAGAGCTAGAAGTAGAATTAACACCTCAAGGCACATTAGCTGAGCGTATTCGTGCAGGTGGTGCAGGTATCCCAGGTTTCTATACAGCAACAGGGGTTGGCACGCCAATTGCTGAAGGTAAGGAAGTAAAAGTATTTAATGGCAAAGAATATTTGCTAGAACAAGGGATTGTTGGTGATTTTGCATTAGTAAAGGCGTGGAAAGCAGATACGATGGGTAATCTCGTGTTTCGTAAAACATCTCGTAATTTCAATCCGATTGCTGCAACAGCAGGGAAAATTACGATTGCTGAAGTTGAAGAAATCGTAGAAGTAGGCGAGCTCGATCCAGATGAAATTCATACACCGGGTGTGTATGTGCAGCGTGTTTTACTTGGCGAGAATTATGAAAAGCGTATTGAACGCCGCGTTGTGAAGGGGGATGCTTAATATGCGTGATACGAGACAATTAGTTGTGAATCGTGCTGTACAAGAAATTGAAGACGGCATGTATGTAAATTTAGGCATCGGTATGCCAACGCTCGTAGCGGACGCGATTCCAGCTGGTGTAAATGTGATGTTGCAATCAGAAAACGGTATGCTCGGCATTGGCCCTTATCCAACAGAAGCCGAAGTCGATGCAGATTTAATCAATGCCGGTAAGGAAACTGTAACGGCTGCTATGGGAGCTGCCTATTTTGATAGCGCCGAGTCATTTGCGATGATTCGCGGTGGCCATATTGATTTAGCTATTTTAGGTGCGATGGAAGTATCGGAAACGGGAGATTTAGCAAACTGGATGATCCCAGGCAAGATGGTTAAAGGCATGGGGGGCGCGATGGATCTTGTTGTCGGTGCCAAACGTGTCGTTGTCATTATGGATCATGTGAGTAAACACGGTGAGTCCAAAGTGAAACAAGCATGCACATTACCTTTAACAGGTAAAGCAGTTGTGAATCGCTTGATAACGGATTTAGCTGTTTTTGATTTCACAGATGAAGGCATGGTATTAATTGAAGTAATGTCAGGAAGCTCAGTAGAAGAAATTCGTGAAAAGACGGAAGCGACATTTATTGTTGCGGCGCATTTACAGAAGTAATAGGGGAAGATTTGATTAAAAGTAATCTAGAGAAACATGAATATGTAAAAATTCATTCTTTAAATATAAGGCACTTTTTGTTCTTTTTTGAACAAGGAGTGCCCTATTTCTTTAGTAACAATTTATTTTAGTTAGGAGATTTTCGATATATTATCGGATTCTCACCCGGTTTTTAATTTGGAAGTTATGTTCATTTGAAGCTAGATAAATAATTCCTTCAAAAAAACCGATAATTGCTGGAATGTATGTCCAACAGAAAATTAAGTAAAGAATACCTCTCCCTATTTTCCCCATATAAAATTTATGGATACCAAATGCACCTAAGAAAATAGCTAGTAAGCCCGCAACAACTTTATTTTTCATTGGCCAAGATGGATCTACGCCAGGGTCAGCCCCACCATATACAGGAACAGTGTTTTGGAAATTTGGTTGCTGATATATTGGTTGTTGTACAGGCTGTTGAAAGGGTTGCTGTACAGAGGCTGCTTGTTGATGGAATGCTAATTTTTCCCCACAATATTTACAATTAGATGCAGCACTATCAGCTGGTGCCCCACACTGAGGACATTTGTTATTATTCATAGTGTATTCCCCTTTATATAGAAAATTTAACTAAAGATTAAATAAACTAGTTTGTTTTTACTCCACAATTATGACAAAATTTTGAGTCTAGGCTTAACTCTGTTCCACACGTACAAATAGGTTTTTGTAGGTTTTTCCCACACCCGCTACAAAATTTTGAGTTTTCCTGGTTTTCTGTTTGGCAACTGGAACAAGGGATTGTCGTTTTTACAATTGTTGTCCCACACAAACTACAAAACTTGCTATTAGATGAAATATTCCCATGACAAGAAGGACAAATCATATGATTACTGTTATTTGTCATTGGTTGTACTTGTTGATGCATTGAATCTGCCATTAATTGACCAGCACCTATACCAACACCGCCTGCAAAAAGAGCGCCAGCTACGCCACTTTGGTTATTCGCAGCCGTTTCATATACATCAAAACTGCGCTGTGTTACATAACGATTATCGCCCATAATTTCAAACTTAGCACGGTCTGCTAAAATATCATTAATTTGTTCAAAATCTTCATCTGGGAAATTAATCGATTGAATATGAAAGTTCATTAAAGAAAATCCATAATGATCAAATTCCTCTGTAACAAGTTTCTTAAGTGATAAAGATAAATTTTGTAGCTCTGTTGAAATTTCAAGCGCTGAAATTTTATCCCGAATAATTTTATTAGCTAATTCAGTTTTAATATACGTAACGAGCATACCCCGGAAGTAGTCATGCACTTTTTCATACTGAACAATTTCATTTTTGTTCATACCACCAATTATTTCACGGAAAAATAGCATATAATCATCAATTCGCAGTGCAAGTTGACCGAATGCGCGAATACGTAACTTTACAAAGTATTTTGGATCAATTAGTTGAATCGGATCTGAAGTACCCCAATATAAGTCTAACTTCGAAGTTAAATTAATAAAGAAAATTTCTGCCGTAAAGGGGGTTTTGCCGCCGTAAACAAAATTAACTATACTACCTAATAGTGGTAAATTATATGTTGATAGAACATAAGTACCTGCAGGAAATGCATCGAAAACCTGTCCACCTTTAACGAATAACGCCACTTGTCCTTCATTTACTACCAGTGTACTTCCTAATACAATACTTTCACTTGGATATTTGAAAATAATCCAATCCCGTGACTGTAAACCGTCGAATTTTATTCGATTTAATATACTCATTACAATCGTCCTCTCTGTTTATAGAAATCGATTATTAATAGTCGCGATAAAATAACTTTATATGTAATTCTCTCCTCAAAATGGAATGGTGTCAATGATAATATACCTAATAAATACTTAAAAACTAAAAATATATGATGGGGGTCAAGTGGGGGATGTCCTTGCTACTATAATAATGCTAATTGGTGTGCTTTTTATCCTTCTTGTAACGCGCGCAGTACTCTTGATTTCCAAATAGCTCCAGAGTGACATAAAATATTGTTTCTTCTAAACAACAGTTACCAAATTTTTCGTCACCATGGCTCTGCGTGTGTCACTGTATTTTGCGTTGTTCGCGTAAGTTAAGGGCACGTAATAATTTCATTTTCATAAACAAGCATTGCACGATTAGAACTACATTTACTGTTGCATTGTATTTGCAGTAATGAAAT
This sequence comes from Solibacillus sp. CAU 1738, assembly GCF_039888725.1. Classification (NCBI taxonomy): domain Bacteria; kingdom Bacillati; phylum Bacillota; class Bacilli; order Caryophanales; family Caryophanaceae; genus Solibacillus; species Solibacillus sp. CAU 1738. The sequence continues at coordinate 12,630 of NZ_JBDQQN010000013.1, read as the reverse complement.
AGATAAATAGAAAACGTGTAGACAAAGTCGAATGTTATCGATGTTGCCTACACGTTTTTTTATTGCTTTATTGTTAAATGCTCTATGCAATTATATAAATGACATAATGCTTCTTGTTCAGTTAGTTCGATAATAGTAAGTGCAGTATTGCCGATATCGGGGGAGTAGTTGTTATTAGGTAGGAGATGATGCACTATTCGACTGATCAAACCTCCATGACTCACAACGAGTACACGTTTGCCAGGGTATGCTTGTTTGACTTCATCAATAAATGCTTCACTACGAGCAATAATCGCCTCTGGTTTTTCAAAGCCAAGTTCTAGACTTCGCCAATCGGTACCCCATTTTGCAACACGTTCTTCCTCTGTTGTACCTTCAATAATACCACCACCGATTTCACCTAATCGTTTATCTATAATTAATTGTAAATTAGGCTGTTTCGATGCAATGATTTCGGCCGTTGTCTTTGCACGAATTAACGGACTTGTATAGATAATATCCCATTCTTCGTTTGCTATTCTCGTGGCAACTCGTTTTGCCATATTAATGCCTTCTTCATCTAATGGTACGTCGGTACTCCCTTGAGCCCGTCCTTCTTTATTCCAAGCTGTCACACCATGCCGAATAAAGCCGATTATTGTCATCTTCATTCCCCCTTTATTAATTATTGTAATTTAACAAAGGGTGAATATCCAATTTTTTACTCTTCTTCAAGTAATAACGCTTGTTGACGCGCCTTCTTCTCAGCTTTCTTTCTTTCGCGTAAAGAGCGGAAAAAGTCGGTTAAAATGTTCCCACATTCATCGGCTAAAATGCCTTCTACTACATCACATTCATGGTTAAAACGTGCATCATTTAATAAACGGTATAGTGAATCCACACAGCCCGCTTTTATATCACGTGCCCCGTACACGACGCGCGGTACTCTAGATTGTAAAATGGCTCCAGCACACATAGGACAAGGCTCAAGTGTCACATACAAAGTCGTTTTTTCTAAGCGCCAGCTGCCGATTTTTTCACAAGCTTGCTGGATGGCCATTAGTTCTGCATGTGTTACCGCATTTTGCGTCGTTTCTCGCAAATTATGCGCACGTGCAATAATTTCATCTTCATAAACAAGTACAGCACCGATCGGGACTTCCCCTAAATCACGTGCCTTTTTTGCTTCTTCAAGTGCTTCCTTCATAAAGAAGCGGTCTTTTTCAAACACGTCCATAAACATCTCTCCTATGGTGCTAGTGTAGCATCCTATTTACCTTAGTTCCAATTGTATTCAGACATGTTATGATGATAAAAAATGATAAGGGGAAATTGTGGGGGGAGTCGGATTTTCATACGTTGGCCGAAGCAACTATTTTTTTAGTGTACATATGGAAATAATCTTAGAGAAGCAAGAAGAATTGCTATATGAAATTCGTAACAGCAGGAACTAGGTTTCGACAAGCTGTTAGGCAATTCTCATACAATATAATAATTAAAAGTATTTGTTCTGTTGTTGCATATTCCTCTATGATAAAATGAAAAGCACTGACTAATTTGAGATAAAAGGGGGACTTCTAGTGTCGGTTCCGTTTATTACAGTAGAAGGTCCGATTGGTGTAGGGAAAACATCGCTATCTAAGGCGATTTCTGAGCATTTTACGTACCGTCTATTAAAAGAAATTGTTGATGAAAACCCATTTCTCGGGAAGTTTTATGAAAATATTGATGAGTGGAGCTTTCAAACCGAAATGTTCTTCTTATGCAATCGTTACAAACAATTATCCGATATTAAACAACATATTTTAGCCAAACAATCGCCAGTCGTGGCTGATTACCATATTTTTAAAAATTTAATTTTTGCAAAACGTACATTAAAGCCATCTGAGTACGAAAAATACGAGGCGATTTATCAAATTTTGACGGCGGACATGCCAAAGCCGAATATGGTCATTTACTTGCATGCGAGTGTCGATACGTTGATGAAACGAATTGCGATGCGCGGCCGTGAATTTGAAAAAATGATTGCACGTGATTATATGGAGCAATTAGCAGCAGATTATCATGAGTTTATACAGCGCTTTGCAATCATGCATCCCGATATTCCAGTAATCCAGTTAAATGGTGATGAATTAGACTTCGTAAAAAACGAAAAAGATTTACAGCATGTTTTACAAATAGTAGAGAAAAAGATACAACAAAGGAGTTTATAGCAATAATGAATTTACGAGAAAAGTACGGCATCCCAGCAAACGCAGTCATTACGATTGCAGGAACAGTAGGGGTAGGAAAATCGACAATGACAAAGGCGCTTGCGGAAAGCTTAAAATTCCGTACTTCATTTGAAAAGGTAGACACAAATCCATATTTAGATAAATTTTATAATGATTTTGAGAAATGGAGCTTCCATTTGCAAGTATATTTCTTAGCGGAGCGTTTCAAGGAGCAAAAGCGTATTTTTGAATACGGCGGTGGCTTCATTCAAGATCGTTCGATTTATGAAGATACAGGCATTTTTGCAAAAATGCATTATGATAAAGGCACAATGAGCCCAACAGATTACGAAACATATACAAATTTATTTGATGCAATGGTCATGACACCGTACTTCCCGCATCCAGATTTACTTGTGTATTTAGAAGGACCAGTTGAAGATATTATCGGACGTATTCAAGAACGTGGACGTGCGATGGAACAGCAAACATCGAATGATTATTGGTATGAAATGCACGGCCGTTATGAAACGTGGATTAACAATTTCAACTCTTGCCCAGTACTGCGCCTTGATATAAATGACTATGATTTAGTTGAAAATCCCGAGCAAATTGAGGGCATCGTAGAACGTATCGCGTATATGTTGAAGCAAACTTCTCATCTAAGAAAATAGTTGAGAGCAAGAAATACACCAAAAATGAAATGTTAGAATGCAACAGTTTATGTTACTGTGCCGAAAACGAAGTGGCAGGTACAAACTTCTCATTTAAGAAAGTAGAACAGAACAGTAACTACAAAAAGATACATCACTTTATTAAAAAACTCGTTGAACATGGGAATGGTTCAACGAGTTTTTTACTTAATATCATGTAATTTTGTATGGTTCCTTTTGCATTCAATATGAAGGTAATTAGTTAACCTTTACAAGATAAGTGTACTAATGATGTTACTAATACATTGGGTATACTGAGGCGTCTAATATTACTATGGTCCCCCCTCCCCTATAACCTATTGCATTTTGTTTGATCCACTTGTCGCCGATACGCATTTCGATTGATCACCTTTATTAGAAGTACTAATAATACATTCAGCATTGATAGGAATATGAATTGTTTCCATGTCATCACATCTAATCTAGTTTGAGTTTCTTCTATTAAATTGTGTATACATCATTTAACGCTTGAGAAGTTGTCTATCTTATATGGTTTGTCACTTTTTGAAACTTCTCTTCATCGAACCTTTTTTAATTGAACGAGCCTACAGCTGCTCTGTGTGTGAATGCCATTAAAAAATATTTGCTAGTTTGTCGCTTACAAGAGGATGATTACTTTGTGGGCGCAGCTGATCGCTGGGGAAATTATCGTAGTCGTATCATTACAGAGCGTAGTTATAACAGATTAATTCATGAATGGTTGGGCTTTGCACCGTACACATTACGAAAAACACATATTACCCATACGCATAAGAAAAAAGCAGACTTAGCGACGATTGAGAAACAATCAGGGCATAAATCGCTTTAAACCATTACGCAGCATTATTTAGAAGTGAATAATGATGATGTGGATGAGTTTTTATAAGAAGAATTCTCCTATTATAAAAAATATACGAGTATACACATATATGAATATACTCGTATATGTATATATTGGTGTATCTCGTAACATTAAGCCTATTTGCGTTCATCGGGCGTTCGGATATGAGGGGCAAAAGTAGAAGTTTCTACTTTGCCCATTTCTATTTTTGCTATTTTCGTTTAATTCTTTTCTAAACTATTCTATTCTACTTATATTTCAGAGATCTTTTTCACTCTATACATCACAGTATATGGTCATAGCTGCAGCTCTCAGCAAGGCTATGCTGGATGCTACTAAATTCTTTTCTATTCTTCTCTATTCTTTTCTATTTTTCGCTTCTGTAGGGTATATACAAGCGTCCGCGTGATTGCCGACAAGATAGCGAGACTTTTGAATTAAGTTTGATAATTTATAAAAAAGTCTGATGTTTTATAACAAAGATTGATAAATTTATAAAAAAGTTTAATTTTAATCCCTGTATTGCCGGATTTTCTTATTCCACAATCGGGCCAGATTGTTGAATAACAATCTGAAGTTTACCAAAAAACGCTTTGTTAGCACTTTAAAAAGAAATTTCAAATTGATAGGGAATTATTATGATAATGAAATGAAACTGAGGTGCAGTAATGACCAAAAAGAAAATGATTACTATTAGCTTTATAGTTGCGTTGATTTTTGGTTTCACATTTAAGTGGATTCACATTTAAGTGGATTCTCGATTTAAAGGTGAACAAATGGTATCTATATTTGATGTCTATAATTTAGGAATGAAGAATATGTTTTTCGATTTTTCTTTGTTATTTATTAGCACATTGATTAATTTTCTCATTTGGAATTGGTTTCTAAAAAATAATAATATACGTTCTCATACGAAAAACGTTCCCAAATGATTAATTTGCGGATGAATTATAGCTTAATGTTGGTGAAAGAAAATTTAGAGGAAAAGGGTCTGCAACAATTAAATATCGCATTGTCATTGGTTCAAAATTATAAGTTATGTGTACAGATGGGAATTACGATACGATACTGGAAGTATTAAAAGAAACGGAAGTATTAGTGGGTATGACAAATGAAATTAATATTTACCTTAAATAAAATATAGAGAGTAATGCCATTTTCTTCGAGGAGGAAAATGGCGTTTTTTTGAAATGAATAAAAATTTATTTCCTATCTGGGAAGCTTCTCCGCGGGCACGGCCTGAGCCTGTAGTCTCAGGCGTCGTATTGTTGCCGCAGATGACGCCCTTATAAATATAAGTTAAGCAATTTGAGATAAAGTCGATATATGTTTCAAGATTTCAACATTTTTTAGGTTTTTTGCGAAAAATAGATGCCATCCAACGTTATATATAATGTAAAGGCTTTTGCAGTATCAATACTATTTAAAGGAGAAGGAAATGAAGATTAATGAACATAATTTTATAAAATATCTTCAAGGCGGCAAAGAAAACGCTCTTGATTACGTAATCGATCACTATCTTCCATTAATAAAAGGTGTTGTATTAAAAATTTTAGGTCCTCTTGACATTAATGACATCATAAAGGAGTGTTGTAACGATATTTTATTATCTATCTGGAAAAACGCGAAAAAGTTCAACGGAGATGCAGCTGACTTTCAAAAATGGGTATGCGTGATAGCCAAATATAAAGCAATCGATTATTACCGCATGGAAATGAAGAAAAAAGAAAGCACCACTTTGGATATAGAGCTTACGCCGTCTGACTCCTTGAAATATGAAAGCACCTATCTGGAAGAACAGGAGAACATTCAGGCAATCATCTCAACATTAAAGCCTGTCGATCAGAAAATTTTTATAATGAGGTACCTGCTAGATTTTGATACAAAAGAAATTGCCCATCAATTACAGATGACAAAATCGGCTATTGATAACCGGCTTTACCATGGCAGGAAAAAACTAAAAAAAGATTTAGGGGGTATGCCCATTGAAAAATCTGTTTAAACACTTCAATGATATTGAAATCGATATAACAGAATTTGAAGAAGCAAAGGTAACAGAACTTGAAAAAGAACAGTATAAAAGGGACTTGAGAATTCAGGCATCCAAAACAACACCGAGAAAGTGGATGAAGGGAGCTGCAGCTGTCTGCTTGTCGTTGGGTATCGGCACCGCATCAATTATAGGTCTATCCTACACAACATTCGCTCAGGAAATTCCAATTTTGAACAGTATTATCAAGCTTTTCTCGACCCAGGATAAAATAATATCAGGCTATGAGGAATTCGCGGATCAACAACATCTTGTAGTAGAAAGCAATGGGATAACGATTACGGTAAATGAAAGCTTATTCGATAGTAAAAAGTTTTTAGTTGGCTATTTTATTGAAACGGACAGGGATTTAGGTGAGTCCCCGGAAATTGAGACTACTTTTAAGGTGGATGGCCGCGAACACGTACTTTTTCATACGAAACATATGATTGAAAAAGTCGGGCCAAATCAATACGCCGGCTTAACAACAGCGATCTTGAATTTATCTAATCATTTACAGGAGGCGAATTTTGAGTTTCACATTAGTAGTATTTCCAGTCAGGATAAAAAGGAAATGATCCAGGGGAGTTGGGATTTTGAAATAAATGCTAAGGTGACTGAACCTAAAGTCCAAATCGTGGAAGCTCCTGCATCAAAAAAAGATGATTTAGGTATTAAATTGAATGAAATCATATACACACCGATTTCCTTTATCGTCAATTACAGAGAAACAATAAAAAACGAGAATTTAAAAGAAAAATGGGATATTATTTCTTCCGGTTTAATAGTAAAGGATAATTTAGGTAATACGTATACATCAGCGTTAACCGGTGGTATAGGACACGACCATGGAGATAAGGAATTTGTCTATACCTTTGAAAAACTGCATCCGGATGCTGAAACTTTAATATTCACCCCATTCTTCCGATTGATGGAGGCTGACGAAATTAATGAAAATGGCGCTAAATATTTTAGGGATAATAGCAATTCTATAAAGGAAATAATAGAGCTTGAGGATATTATTGTAGATATTCAACAAAAATAATAAGACACCGCACTTATTGTGAAAAACAACTAAAAACATAAACTGCACGCCAATTGTGTACCAATTTAAGGATTTAGTTGCTCAAAATGGAGATGCATTTTTACTTCAAAGAAGAAGAGGTTGTTTCATTAAGTCTTGAAATTGATAAGCTATCCTGTTTTGAACTGCGAAAGATTTAGTACAACAAGGATTTATAAAGTATACAAAACAAACTTAATAAACTTTCCCAAATCAAAGTTTGGGAATACATAAAAAGCCACAAACGCTGATTAACAGTGTTTGTGGCTTTTGCGCTGGTATATTATCTATGCGTTATTGTAACTGTTGCAGTGTTGGCGTTGCATTTTTTCTGATGATGTATAGCTAATAAAGTCATTTGGAAAAAAGTAAAGGCATTAAATCGGGGCAAAGAATTATGCCTTTTTCGTCAATATTGTCTTATAATTGAGCATAATTTATTTAAGCGGTTTCCAAAAACAGGGGAAATCGTGATAAGTTAAAAGTATATTATATGAGGTAATTTGAGGGGGAAAGTTGGAGTAGAATTAAAAACTCCCAATGAAAAGTTACTCTACATTAGTTTTTATAACCATAAGTACTTGATAAGTAAAATTCTGGTGATATAATTAGAATATACGTATTTGTTAAAATTTGTATTATAGTGAAAAAAATAGTAGGTAAACTTAGTTATTTCTATGATGATGGCATGTATAGCGGTTTGCTGAAAGTTTCGGGGAGGTGGTACGTTAGAGAAAGACAAATCGTTACATATGGATGGTTAGAAGGAACTGTTTTTTGTTATCAAAATTGTGCTATAGCTAGTGGTATAAAGGACGAAATTAAATAGTACTCATTACAGTTGAAGGAGAAATCTTATGAAAATAATTAATCTAAGCAAATTTATCGGATATACTATGACCGCCTTAATCTTATGTTTATGTATGTTTTGGAGTCCTTCTTTTGCATCAGCATCTACATCTTCAGCTTTAAATAATGTTATAACCGAAAATGAAGTTAATCCATCTGCTTCATATACAAAGTATGTTTTTGCTGATATAGATCATTATGGGCCAGAAGCAACTATACCTTCCACGTATTATTATAATAAAAATGGTTTTAAAGGGACATTATATGTACATTATATAATGGAATTTCCCACGTATCTTTGGGTAACTTACGCTGGAAACGTTACATGTGAAAGAGATTGTCCTATGCCGGTTTCTATTGAAGAATATTAATTATCTTTTAATTGGGATATCCTTTTGTTTTAATACAAAAGGATATCCTTTTATGTTTTACAGTAGTGTTTTCCATAGGAAATTTAGCGTATAAATATAAAATAAAAAAGTGCCATATTCTTGAATAAAGGTAAAATTATATAGCTTGAAGAAATATACTTAAGCTAGATTGCAAATTATAGATTTATAAGATAGGGCAACAACCAATAAAATAAGCGTGAGGGCTAAAAATATGAAACAATTGGGGACGCTATACTTTTTCTGTGGAAAAATGGGGGCAGGAAAATCAACTAAATCAAAACAATTGGCTATAGAAAGACATGCGGTACTGTTATCTGAGGATGAATGGCTTTCATCTCTTTATCCTAATCAAATCACATCATTTGATGACTATCTAAAATTCTCAGCGCAGCTCAAGCCGTTAGTAAAAAAGCATGTCCAAAACATATTAAGTGTTGGTACAGATGTAGTGATGGATTTTCCAGGTAACACTCAAAAACAGCGAAAGTGGTTTTTGGATATGGCATCAGAGGTCAATGCAAGCCATCAACTAATTTTCCTTAATCTAAATAACGAGCAATGCTTACGTCAAATTACACAAAGGCGTAACGAACAACCTGAAAGAGCAGCTTTTGACACTGAAGCGGTGTTTATTCAAGTTACTAAATTTTTTGAAGTACCAGAAGCATCCGAGGGTTTAAATATTTTAGAGTTTAGTGGAAACGAATAACAAGGAATTCAACACAGCGTTATAGAACCAAAAAAAAATTAGTTGAACTAAACTAGCCAATAGAAGTACTTTGGAATTCAACAATCGGGCGCTATCCTTGAATAAGGATCAGCGCTTGTTTTCATTAAAGGGCCATTTAATTGAATAACAATTCTAAATTAAAAATAGGATTTTATGTTAATCTTGATGTGAGTTAGTGAAACAATGTACTTAAGCTAACAAAGCAGGTTAGTTGAATAAGCATTGAATAGAGTCTCTATTATTGTAATACTTAAAAGTAGATGAATTAGGGAGGGTATCAAATGGAAAATACATTGCTAATGAGAACAGAAGCTTCTCATTCATTAAATTTTTTGGTTTATATCCAAAATATATTTTTAAATCGAAGTCAGAGTAGGGATGAATTGAAATTCCCTTATATACCAACACGGTGTGAGTTTCGAAAAGATTTTGATATGCGTTATAGAGAGTTATGGGATGAAGTATCGAAGCGAATTTCTGAACATCCAATAAATGACATAAAAATTTTCGCTGAAGAGAAAAACTTATTTTATAAGGGTTTATTCGTTGAAAATGATGATACTTTAAATGAATTTAATGAAATATATAATTCCTTTAAAGTATGGTGGGGCAGTTTTGCTGGGCGTTTTTCAGTAGAAAGGTCTATTGATGAAAAGGGACAAGAAATTTATGCAGAATTAGCAAGTTTGCTTTTAGAAAAAGGGATTAAACCTCAGAAAGAATTGAATATTAGCTTAATTTATGATGAATGTGTATTGGTTGATTTAGAACCATCTTCTTATTTTGCAGTTCTTTCAATTAGAGATTGTTTTGTGAATTACAAAGAGTTAATCCCAAAATTACAGTTATGTATTTATTAAGCTAACGGGGAGCTTTACTTGAAGATCGTTGAGTTGCATATGCAGTTCTTTTTTCTTCTTCAACTAACGGCGAAGTTTAGTTGAAGAAGCGTGGGCACTTTTTTTATTTTAATTTCAAATAAAGGGAATTAGTGTTGATATCAATGTTAAATAACGGGAATAATCTGATTAATAAAAAACAGGACGGCTATTAAGGTTTTAATGAGGAGGTATAACTTTTGAAATACATTAAAGGCTTATATATATCACTTGTACTAATGATGTTAGTTATTTTGGTTAACACAACAATATTTGATGATGAATATTCAGGTATTACAATGTTCATTTGTTTAGGCATATTTATAATGGGAACAGCATTTTTTATAAATACCAAACAATCAAAAAATTAGGATGCGTAAAGCGAGTTGCTAAACTAACGGGACTTTAGTTCCGCAAGGCATAATGAAGTATACAAATTAAACCTAAATAACGTTCCCAAATGCAATCTTGGTAACATTTCAAACAGCACAAACACTGTTAAATCGGTGTTTGTTGCTGTTTTTTATAGAAAATAACACTCTGAGACGCTACGAAAAATAATTTTAAAGAAGACTGTTCGGTCCACTTGTTCTGAATGGCGGTAACATATAAATTAAATCTCAAACGTACCTTTAGAAATATGGGGAGGTTTGAGTTTTTTAGTTTCTATTTTATTGTAAATTTTTTCGTGTTTATGTTAACGTTAAATGTAAATATTTGTATTCGGGGTGTGGTTATGAAAAAAAGAAACAGAATGATCTTAGCCCTAATTTCAAGCTTAGCTATTTTTGGTTTAGGTTTATATGGGTTATTAACTAATTCACCAGCAGATTTATTTAGTAAATATATATTTATTATCGGCGGAGGAATTGGAGCTATTGGTAGTGCAATAGAATTTTTTAAACTAAAGGAAGAATAAATTTGAGACTTTTATATTTATCTTTGTGATAATTAAAATTAAAACAAAAACAAAATTGTGAAACTTTACACTAAAACAAACGGGGAGCTTTAGTGCAACAAAGATGAAAAAACAAACTTCTGCAATCAGGCGCGTTACTGTAATAAGGAACAGCACTCATTTCATTAAAGGGCCAAATTGGTGAACAAAGTTTAATGTACCAGGGGGATTAATAATCCGTTTTTATCAATTCTTTTTCAAAACGGATTATTTTAATTTAACTCAAAATATGGTGATGCGTTATTGAACAAACTTTATTTTAAACCAATATTAATAGATATTAAAGTCTTTAATAATCGAAGGAGTGGTTTGTACTGAAACCTTTAACAGAATCAAAAAGTACATCAACAAATCTAAAAGAAATTTTAAAATCCTATCCATTAACTTCATTCTTTGTTATGGCATATTTATTCTCGTGGACCGTATTAATTCCATTTATCTTATCTCAATGGAATATCATCCCAAAAACTAAAATTTTTGATGTTTTCTTTACACTTAATGCTTTCGTTGGGCCTATGGTAGCTGCATATATTATGATTTGGACTCTAGAAGGAAAAGAAGCGTGGAAAGTTTTTAGAAAAGGAATATGGAAATTTAAAGTAGGTTTAAAATGGTACTTCTTTGCACTTATCGTCATTCCTACTGTGATATATTTGGGATTTGTAATTTTTAACGGAGGGATTCCAACTTTTAATGGTCTTACAACTCAATTTTACGCGACATACCCTATTTATCTTGTGATAGTCTTCTTTGGTGGTGGTCCGTTTCCAGAAGAAATCGGTTGGCGTGGTTTTGCTTTACCTCGAATGCAATCTAAGTTTGGGGCATTAAAGGCAACGTTATTACTTGGAATTCTTTGGGCCATTTGGCATTTACCTCATTTTTTAACCGCAGCACAAAGAGGTGGTCCAGGTTCAAACATTTCTCTTCTTTATTATAATTTACCTATTTTCATTGTGCTATGCCTAGCTACTTCCATTATTTTAACTTGGGTGTTCAACTCCAAACAAGGAAATTTGTTTATTGTTATGTTGGTTCACGCTAGTTTGAATATGTTTGGTTTAATACAACCTTATCTTACTAACCCTGCTTTGAAAGAAACTGATTTACCTGTTAGTCTAGGACTTGGTCTTTGCGCTTTGATAATTCTGATTTTTACTAATGGTAATTTAGGATATAAGCAATCTTCTCCTGAAGTAGAATTAGGTAACTAAGGGAACATTAAACAAACAGGCGCATCTCTTTAATAAGGAATGCGCCTTTCTCCATTAACGGGGGCTTTAGTTCAATAACGATCTTCAACAATCGGGCGCGATTGTGAAGGAACACAAATAATAAATGATCAAACTTTTTTATAAAACCGATATTTAAATCTGCTGTAAAAGAATCCATTTTGATCAATCTTTTTTTCAAAATGGATTCTTTTTATTTATCATTAAATACTGGTTTGCGGCGTATTTTTGATCAAACCTTATGTCAAAGCAACAAACATCGCTTTGACGACCATCCGGCACTGTAACTTGTCTAAGAAGGGATTTTGGCGAATTACTAGCACGTCATGCGCCCTAAACCACAAGCCGAGAACTGTTTTTTCAAAGTACTGTTCATCGAAAATCCAGCGTTAAGACTGCAATGAATCTAGTAAAATATTAATTAAATAAAATAAAAAAATATTTTTTGATAAAAAGTATTGACCTTTTGTATAAAAGTCTGTAATATAATACGAGTCGCCAGGGAATATGCGACATTGAAGCATTGAAACATTGAAATATTGAACTTTGAAAACTAAACAAGCAAGACGTTAACAATAATTTTCTTTCTTAAATGAAAGATACAAACGTGACTAAATAATAGTCAGCAAATTTTGAGCTTAACTCAAACTACTTTTATGGAGAGTTTGATCCTGGCTCAGGACGAACGCTGGCGGCGTGCCTAATACATGCAAGTCGAGCGGACGTTTTGTTGGTGCTTGCACCGACAAAACGTTAGCGGCGGACGGGTGAGTA
>NZ_JBDQQN010000012.1:0-52960 GCF_039888725.1 Solibacillus sp. CAU 1738 | reverse complement strand
ATAATTCGTTGTAGTTGGATTCATTATTTATACACCTCTCCAATCGCTACTAAATTACGTTTTGCTAAGTCATCAATATCTGGATAGTTAGGCACTGATACACTTAGTGCTTCTTGATAATGTGTCACCTGGTAATTTAATTTCGCTTGACTTAGGGTGCTTATCGCCAAAGTCCCAATTTGTAAATATGAAATTGAATGGGATAACTGAGGGGCTTTATTTGGAATTAGAATCAGTGGATGAGTATTTCCTTAAGAATCAACAGCTACCGCAAGGACCAATATTCTATGCGGTTGATGGCGATGCTAACTTTTCGTTGATGAGTGATCTTGATAAAGAGGTTAAGAAATCACTTAAGGCCGGCTATGAACTAAAATATGGGACAGAACAAGATGAATTTCATTTACAAAAAATGATTATTGAAATTAATACCATTTCAAAAGCTGAATTTGAAAATAAAATTGTGAAATACATCAATGTTGATCAGTATCTTAGCTGGTTGGCCGGCGTTGTTTTCACCCAAAATTTTGATGGTTTTGTTCATAATTACGCATTATACCAGAATAGCGAAACTAGGCTATTCGAAATCATCCCGTGGGATTATGATGCAACTTGGGGAAGGGATGTAAATGGGAATGTGATGGAGGAAGACTATTTACGAATCGAAGGATTTAATACGCTTACTGCAAGAATTCTCGACGTAAAAACATTTCGACGTCAATACAAAAACTTGCTAAAAGTTATTTTAAACAACCAATTTAATGTAGACTATTTGAAACCTAAAGTACAAGGTATGCATGCTTTAATAAGACCTTATATTCAAAAAGATCCTTATAAAAAAGACGATATTCATTTATTTGATAAGGAACCAGCGTATATATTGAATTTTATTGAAGCACGGGCGAAGTATATAAGAGGGAAATTAGATTCATTAGATTAGGTTGTAGCATCATCTATTGGTGTTCTTATTATGCAGTCTTTTTTTTAGTTCATCAGCTAAGCGAGTTACCGGAGATTATCCCGGGTAATAGTGAAGTCATTTTAGCTTCCTTTCTTCAGCTAAACTGCGACGTTAGCTCAATAACTTTTACGAAAATTTCTTGCCTTATTAAAAGCCTTTATTAAAACAACAAGAAAAAGAACGAATTCTCCTCTTTGGAATTCGTTCTTTTTTTCATTATACTAACTCCAACCAAATAACCGCTTCACAATGTGCGGAGTGTATGTGTCAACACAAGGATGTTGGTAGGTTTAAGTTTCAATTCCCGTTATTCATTTTCCCATTGCTGTTTCCATTCATTAACCTTATCATCAATTTCCTTCTCCGCTTGTTCTCTTTCCGATTCCTTGTCCTCTTTTACTGATTTGAAGTGTTCATTACGTAAGTCTTGCATCGAGTCAGCCAATTCCAGCACTTGTTTCTCTAAGTCATCAGTAATTAATTCACTGTTATTCAAGAAATAAACAGCATTTCTGATACGATTAAATTCTGCATTGGAAACGGTATATAAAGGATTATAAATTTTATTCATTCGATCCTTTGCATCAATAGATTGCTGTATCGTCACTCCTTGTGTCCAAACGAGTTGACCAATCGATGGCTGCCACTTTTTCGTCATTTGAACTTCAAGCTCAGTGGGATCCTCCACTGTAACATATTCTCCACCGCCTGAATCGGCCACTTGCTTTAGCTGTTGCTGACCTTCGTTATCTACGTCGAAACCGATAATATTGACCTTTGCTTTAATACTTTGACTTTGAAGAAGCTTAGCTGCAGCAACCGGGTCTCCATCACATGTTTCCACTCCGTCACTTACCATATAAACGACATTCGAGTAATTTTCTGCAGGATAGGCTTGCAGAATTTCTCCGGCTTTATTGATTGCCCCGGCTAGTGGAGTCCAGCCCCTCGCCTCGAAAGAATTTAACGAGTTAGTGAAGTTTTCGGCTTGATAAGTCGATAGCGGATACACTGATTCCACATTTGAACAGGATGCTATTTTATCCGACTCGGACGATGAGCCAACATGTCCGTAGGCGATCAACGAGACATTGGCATCAGTAGGAATTTGCTCAACGAATCTGGCAATCGCCGCTTTCGCAAGTTCCATTTTCGTTTGACCGGCTATTTCTCCTTTCATACTGCCGCTTGCATCCATTAACACCACAACATTCATTTTCTTTTGTTTAGTAGTGACCTCATCCTCGCCCTTCGGTAATTCCGGCATTACATACCCATGATCATAAGCAACTAATTGCTCATAATAATTTTTATAATTTCCTGAACCAAGCATATAAACAAGATAATCATATACCTGCTCACTGTTTAAGTTTTTATGTTTAGTAAAATAAGTTTGGAACTCCTTCTCTGCAATAGGATTGAACGTATGCTTCAGAAAATCTAGGTATTGCTGACCGTCCCATCCCCCCAATGTTTCTAACTGCTGATCCATATGCGTTTCGACTAACACACCAGCTTTTTGGCCAACCATTTCTTCTACTGTTCTCGCGGCTTGTGGAATCTTTTCCTCCACTGTTTCCTCGGTTGTCGCTGTTTTGGCAGGCTTCGAATCCTCCGTTTTTGTTTGCGTTTGATCATCCGAACACGCCGCTATTACCATTAAGAACAGCATGCACACTAGAATTGCCCCCCGTTTTAAAAAAATCATCCCTTCCCCTCCTTCTATTACATACTATCTTTTACGTTTTATGGAACGAATTCGTTTCTAAGTCTTTTAATACATTTATACCGAGATATTTTGAGTACAAATTACTAACGAAAAAGAGTTGCGAATTTCATGCTAATGCTAACTCTAATCCTTCGCTATCTCCAAGGAACGACAGGAAAGCAGTTCATCACAAAGTTAATCAAGAAGTTAGAATTAATGGACCTTATTTCTCTAGCCCTGTTCGGTTCCCCATAACTAATGTTAAATTGTATTATTTATCATTTTTCTCATGCGTCTATCTTTTTGTTAAATGATAAAACAAGCATCTTGTTCTACTAATCTGCGCCGATGTTTAATAACTTCATCAAATATATCTTTAATCCTTTTTTTACACCAAGAAAAAAAGAACGAATTCCATTATCGGAAATTCGTTCTTTTATCACTAAGCTAACTCCAACCAAGCAACCGCTTCACAATGTGTGGAGTGTATGTGGTAACACATGGTTGCTGGTAGGTTTAAGTAATTGGCCAGGCCCTACTATAATAGAACTTAGCATTTTTATTTATCTTCAAACAGTTTTTTCTTCAACTAACGCCGAAGTGCAATCTTCCACAAACTATATTTCATACAACAAATAAACGGTGCCTTATACTTTATAAAGAAACGCCTGTAAGGTGTTTCTTTTTGTTCTATTATTATCGTGACATCTTAATCACTTTCACCATGCCCGTTTTTTTCACTAAAATTGTTTTATACTTCACATGCCCTTTTGCATCTTTATATAGTGTGATGCGTTTTCCTTTATTATCTTCTACAACTTTCGCAACATAGCCTGACAGGTCGACTGTTTTATTTGATTGATATGTACCATGATTATAGTGATTTGCTGCTGCTTCAGTATGCGTTAAGTTTGTTGCTGACATACCTCCAACCGTTAACATCAATGCTCCAACTACTGCGATTACAACTTTTTTCATCATTCATTCTCTCCTTTAGGGGTTGTCTTAACTTCTAATTTCATTATAAAAGAGTTTTCTGTGATTCCCCTGTGAATAATATTAGAATTTGATGAGAATGAAAGATTTTGAGATGGTAATTCGTGAAAAAGTACTGATCTACGTTATTAAACACGCTTAAAAACCCACCTTATAAACTTTATTTTTACCAGACAGGTCTTATTCTCAATGATGATTTACATTCATTTTCTTTATAAATAAATTTTGATAAATCTTCTTTTAACACTTGAATTCGTTCAGTTCCGATGTATTCCATCCAACGTGTCTCAATTTCATTTAGTATCTTTTCTTTTGCTTTTACTACTAACCATCCACGTTCGGTCAAAACAATGATTTTCCCTCTCTTATCAATGGGATGCGGTTTACGCATTACATAACCACTTTTCTCAAGATAATCCACCATATTACTCACAGCTTGCTTTGTAATTCCTAAATATTCGGCTAGTTCTATTCCTGTTGCTCCATTGGAGGCGATGCATTTAAACATAAAACCATGTACAGGTCTAATATCCTCAAATCCCAATTCACTCAATCTGTCATGTAGTTCATTTATTGATGTACTTAAAGATAAAGACAAAAGTGATATAAGATCCAACTCATTATCTTCTTTAATATTCATATATACCTCCATTGTATATAGTCAACTTAGTTGACTATATAATAAATCTATTGTACTATGCGTAAAGTAGTCAATCAAGTTGACTATAATTCGGTTTTAAAAGAAGTAGCATTCACCGAAACAAATTTTAAATATTATGGAGGTTCTCATGGCTAACATCATTAAAATTAGAGCAAGTGTATTCATTCCAATGCCTTGGACTGAACCTAAGAATGATACCCAAACAGGGAATGTAATTCAATTTGAAGGTGACTCACGTGAGTTTACTCCATATGCTGTAAACGTTATGCGTTCTAGAATTGAACAAGAAGTAGTGGTTGATTTTTATAAAAAAGAGATCTTCACATACGCGAATACTGGCATAACAACAGAAAGAATTACACATCCTGATTGTTCAGTTCATAAAAGAACAGGAAAAGCTAGTACCGAACGTATTTTGTGTACGGACATTGTATGGGGAGAGGATAACGTCAAATTTCATATGAGTGCCAGTGCTAGCAATCCACTAAATGAGTATGCACCTCCCGTTGATTATCTATTAATTGTACTTGTTAAAAAAGATGGTACTATCGATATTCAAGGTGAGCATGACGGATTCCCTTGTTATGAATTTTATAAGCAAGTCGACTTTGGTCCGTTTGATAAGATTCATACACATGACTTCAGAGAAACTGGTCATACAGCTGCAGCTCTAGGTGGAGATATGGATTGCAGTTTTAAAAAGATTATATAAAGACAATAAGCATTCACAACATAAGAATGAACAACAGGAGAAAAAGAATGACAACAGTTTTATTTGTAAAAGCAAACGATCGCCCCGCAAGCCAAGCGGTGAGTGTAAAATTATATGAGGCATTTTTAGCAAGTTATAAAGAATCACATCCAAATGATACAGTGGTAGAGCTTGATTTATACAATGAAGAATTGCCATATGCAGGATCAAATATGATAAACGGGACATTTAAGGCTAGTAGAGGAATGGAATTAACAGCAGAAGAAGCAAAAGCAGTAGCTGTTGCTGATAAATATTTAGATCAATTCCTTGCAGCTGATAAAGTCGTGTTTGGTTTCCCATTATGGAACTTAACAATTCCAGCTGTACTACACACATATATTGATTATTTAAACCGCGCAGGCAAAACATTTAAATATACGCCAGAAGGCCCGGTTGGTCTTATTGGAGATAAGAAAATTGCAATATTAAACGCTAGCGGCGGTGTATATTCTGAAGGACCAAAAGCGGAACTAGAGATGGCTGTTAAATATGTAGCAAGTATGATGGGCTTCTTCGGTGTAAAAGATATAGAGAAAGTAGTCATTGAAGGTCACAATCAATTCCCAGATAAAACAGAAGAAATTATTGCCGCAGGACTTGAAAAGGCTGTTAAAGTAGCAAGTACATTCTAATTAACAAACATTCTTCAACTGAATATGGCAGTGCCAGAGCTTTTATAGTGTTGGTACTGCTTTTTTATTCGCTCATCTTGCTAGTTTTGTGTAGTAAGAACCTGATGTTTATTTCTAGTTCAACTAAAACACTTGTCAGTTTAATAAGAAAAAAGAGAAGCCTAAATAGCTCAACAATCTTTCATTAAAGCACCCCGATCAATAACTTTAACAAAAAATATCTTTAATCCTTTTTGGAACAACAAAAAGAACGAATTCCCCCTCGGAAATTCGTTCTTTTCATTAAGCTAACTCCAACCATGCTACCGCTTCGCAATGTGGTGAGTGTTGACTGTTGACACAAAATTATAACAGGGATGTAGTTGGTTCTCCAAGACTTCCTGTCATACCCGCTAAGCCAATTAATCGAACAAATTCCTTCTTATGAAACCACCCTGCCAAAATAAATGAACGAGTTTGCAAATTCCGATGGGGATTTTAACAGATCGTTATGTGCCAATTTTTTCTAATTATTGGTACCACAATTACAGGTTTAGGTACAATATCTGCTATTTTGTTTTTCCAATGATTTCTGTTCCTAATAGCCTTTACTCTATGTATATGATTTTCATGTAACGGTAAACCTTGTTGTTCAGAATAGTTTTTTTATTTGAATTTGGTCAGAGGTTTTTTGTTCGATAAATACAATAAAAAAGTTTGAATCTTGGATTTTTTCAGGTCTCATATATGATATTTTCATTTTCTCCTCAATCTGTACTTCGCTTATAAACAAAAAATAGAAAATGGACGGAGGGATTGGGGTACCCCCTTTTCTATCCATTCTTTATCCATTTGGTTTGCACAACTTTATTTCTAATAAGCAAGAGTCTATTTATGCTTTAATACACTCAATCCAACCAATCAACCGCTTTACAATGTGATATCAGTAAGGGTTAGTAGATTTTCGAGGAAGTATAATTTTATGTATATGTATTCCTCCAGGTGCTAATGAAATAAAAAAGTGAGTATTGACTACAAAGTTCAAGAAGAGTATAATTTTTCCACGCTACTCTAATTAGAGTACTCTAATTCGATATAGACGGGAGAATGTTCAATTTGCAAGTTTTCAAAAAGATTATTAAGATACCAGCAATTCGTAATGCACTCATCATGGCAGGTTTCTATCAAATTGTTTTTATTGCTATTTTTATGTATGGCTATACTGCGGTACCGAAGAACATCGATAAGCTTGATGTCGCAATTGTCAATCAGGACGGTGAAGCTGGTCAGGCGATGATGGATAGCTTTACAAGTCAATTGCCTTTTAACACTGTTAAGGAAAGTTCGTTAGAGAAAGCAAAGGAAAAACTTGATAAACGTGAAATTTACTTTATCATTTCTTTGCCCGCAGGTTTTACGGAGAGTTTGCAGAAACAAGGGGAGAAGAGTACGCTTGACTTCTATATAAATGAGGCGAATCCACCACTTGTCACAGAGGCATTGGCACAAGTGGCTACAGAGATGACGGCTTCGATTAATAAAGAGATTGGAATAAACGGTATTGAGGGGACACTTACCAGCCTACATATGCCTGCTGATCAAGCAAAGGAACTAGCCTTGGCACTTCCAAATAAGCTAGAGTCAAATATTCATAAAACAGCCGTAGTCCCAGAAGGTATGAATCATCAGATGGCACCATTCTTCCTAACAATGGTTTCCTATATTGCTGCCATGGTTTATTCCATGACGACAGGGAATGTACTTCTTGGAGTGAAACAGCATTTTGGAAAATGGAAATCATTCTGGTCTATGCAAGTTTTGAATGTTCTCGTTTGCTTAATTGCGCCATTACTTGGTATCATTGTCTACTTTGCAATCAGTGGAGGATTTGATTGGAGTGTATTCGTAAAAGTTTGGCTTTCCCATTCACTAGAAATGATTGTGGCAGTTGAATTCATGACAATTTTCGCCTTTCTTTTCCGAACAAATGCAATGTATGCGAATTTGCCTTTCATGATATCACAGGCAGTTGCGTGTGGTGCAATGATGACAACAAGTATGATGCCATGGATTTTCAAGGCACTTAGCCATGTATCTATCATGTTTCACAGTGTACAAGCCGATTACATCCTTTTGTTCGGTGGTAGTGGAGCGGCAGGGCACTTGTGGAAACTAGCACTTATTGGCGTTGTAGCCTTTATTCTTGTTCTAGTAGTTCATCAGTTACTTCCTGTCAAAAAGCTGGAGGCCAAAACGGAGACACGTGCAGCCTAGTTAGAAATGGTGTAAACTTATCCTTAGTGAGAAGTATAGTTTTAATTGCTGGGAGGTCTAGCCATACCCATGTCACTACAAATTTTTATTCTAGGTATTCTTTCAGAAGGGCATCATCATCCATATGATTTGAAGCGGATTTTCAAAAAAAATAATATAGGTGAGGATTTCACGATAAACGATGGAAAACTGTATTACAACTTCGATTCTTTGCTAAAAAAAGGCTGTATTGAAATGATTGAAGTTGTTCATGAAGAGAATCGCCCTGCTCGAACTGTATATGGGATTACAGATAAAGGTAGAGAAGTATTGAAGGAAAAAATCTACAAAAGTTTATCTAACTTTCAAGGAATACGTTCCATTTATTCCTCGGTCATCTTCATTAAATATACCGATCTTGAAAAATCAGCTTTTTTGCTAGCAGAACAGGTTGCAAAATTGAAAGAAAAAATTGCTCACTATGATCAGGTATGGGAGCAGTTGGAAGATAAGACACCGCCGGCTTTTCACCTTATCTCAGATTACACACATAATCAAATGCGAGTAGATCTTGTTTGGCTTGAAAAGGTAACAAAATTTGTCCAGGATGGCTTATGGCTTGATGGACGATCTGAGTTTTAATGGTGAGGCTAAGTCATAACGAGCCGTAGATTGAAGAAAAGGAATGCGCCCACCAGTTTATTGTGGGCGCATTTCTGTTTGTCTGTGGTTTAAAAAATAGTTCCTCAATTCCCCCGAACCAATAGTCCGAGGGAACGTAATACACACATCATTATTCAAGAAAAACGGCTAAACCTATTGCCACCAAGCTACTTCAACTCTATCAACGCCACGCACTCCACATGTGTCGTATGCGGGAACATATCAACTGGCTGTACTTCCTGCGTTTTATAGCCGCCATCCTCTAAAATGCGCAAGTCGCGAGCTAGTGTTGCTGGGTTGCAGGATACATAGACAACGCGCTTCGGCTTTTGCTCGATAATTGTGTTCAACAATGCCTCATCACAGCCTTTACGTGGTGGATCGACTACGAGGACATCTGCTTCCTTGCCTTCTTTATACCAGCGAGGGATTACTTCTTCAGCTGGGCCAGCTTCGAAATACGTATTTGTGAAGCCATTAATTTCAGCATTGCGTTTAGCATCCTCAATTGCTTGTGGGACAATTTCTACCCCCATTACATAGCCCGCTTTTTGAGCTAAAAACAGTGAAATAGAACCGATGCCGCAGTATGCATCGATCACACGTTCATTGCCTGTTAGCTGTGCATAGTCCAGTGCTTGCTTGTACAACACCTCTGTTTGCTCAGGGTTTACTTGGTAAAATGAGCGTGCTGATATTTCAAAACGTACATTACCGATCGTATCTTCAATCGTATCTTTACCCCAAAGAGTGACTGTTTCATTCCCAAAGATGACATTTGTTTTTTCGCTATTTACATTTTGGATAATGGACGTCACATTCGGTACTAGTTCACGTATTTTAGCAACGGCTGCCTCTGCTTGTGGGAATTTACGAGATTTCGTCACAAGAACAACCATTACTTCATTTGTTGCGCGTCCTTTTCGAACAACGACGTGGCGCAGCATACCTTGATGTGTTTCTTCATTATAAGGGCGTACACCAATAGCAGCGAGCTCACCTTTTAATCCTGATAAAATAGCATCTGCCTCTCCTGTTTGAATGAGACAGCGTTCCATATCTACAATCGAATGTGATTTAGATTTATAAAAGCCTGCAATTGCTCCGGTCTCACTTTGTGCAAACGGAATTTGCGCTTTATTGCGATATTGCCATGGGTTGTCCATTCCTTTTACCGGATGGACTGGTGCATCAATTTTGCCGATACGCTTCATCACATTTTCAACCATGCTGCTCTTCCATTTAAGCTGTCCTTCATAGGAAAGATGCTGTAGTTGACAGCCTCCACATTGGGCAAAATATTGGCAAGGAGCATCTACTCTGTCTAGTGATGGCTCGATAATATTTACTACTTTCGCAAAGCCATAGTTTTTCAATGTTTTTAATACATGAATTTCGACTGTTTCGCCCGGTAGCGCCCCGGCAATAAATAATGGATAGCCATCAATTTTTGCGACACCATTCCCGTCATGTGTTAAATCTTCTATATAAACTGTTCGTTGATCATTTTTTTTAATTGGTGCAGTCATATTCCGTCCTCCATCTTTTCAATTTCTCTATTGTAACATGACTACATTAGAAAAGTACAAGCGCCCCGTTTAGTCCAGACAGCTGCTTGCAGACGGGAATCCTATCTAGTTGGCATAGTTCAAACTCAACAAAAATTTGCTATTTAAAAGTTATGAATTCAACTACTCATTGCATTTTACTTTACCTAGTGAATAGGTGACAATTTTTTAGTTGATTGTAGTGAAGGCTGGGCGACTCCTTGGGGATTAGCGTCCCAGCCGTAACGGAAATCAACCTGCTGCCAATGATTTTAAAAACTCACGAGACTATCCATTAGTCCCGCACGCCTAGTTATTCTTTATTCACAATTTTATCTTTCGGTGCAATTAGAAACGCCACAATAACCGAAAACACTACAATGATAAATGGGGCAACAAAAATTAGAAAGTTACTCATTTTGCATCCTCCTTAAGCATGGTCATCTTGTTTACCTGTTACATAATCTTTATTAAATAAAAACAGCTTAAATAATAAATACAAAGAAGGTAGCAATAAGCACAGACCTAATACAAAGACAATCACAAGCCCAATAGCCATCGCCTCATTCGTGAAACTATCGTAAATCGTTAAATATGGATATAGCAAATACGGGTAATGTGAAAAACCATATGCGAAAAATGCTAAGGCAAACTGGCCAAATAATAAGACGACTGCCATCCCGTAATTTCTTTTTCTCCATATTAACCAAACTGTGATTAAAAATAGTACAGCAGAAATTGCGAACATCCATGAAAAATCAATTATATTTTCAAATCGTTCAAGGTTATGATCTTTAAGTTCATAAATAATGCCAAGTGCTGTTATGGCCAGTGGAGCTGCCCAAATTAAAGAGTATTTTCGCATTAAATTAGAGGCGCTTTCATCTCCAGCTTTCCTGGCATACCATGTTAAAAATACAGCTGAAATATACAGCACAGCGACAATACTAAGCGCCACAATACTCCATGAAAATGGACTTGTATAAAGTGCCCAATAATCTAACTTCGGCTGCCCATTTACCATCTCTACAAAGCCACCTTCTGAAATCGTAAAAACAACTGAAAGAGAAGCTGGAATGAGTAGACCTGATAAACCGTAAGCAAATGCGTAGCCTTTATGACCACTAGATCCATATGATTCAAATGCATAATATGAACCTCGAATGGCTAATAACAGAATCGAAATACTGACTGGAACGAGTAAAATTGTACCGTAATAAAAAGCGGTTTGCGGGAAAAAGCCAACCATCCCAACAAAGAAAAATACTAAAAAGACGTTTGTCACTTCCCATACAGGGGACAAATAACGCTTGATAATACTCGCTAATACATCGGATCGATTCGTAATTAAACTATAGGCATTGAAAAATCCTGCGCCAAAGTCGATGGAAGCGATAATGACATAGCCATACAAGAAAATCCATAGCACCGTAATGCCTAGAAGCTCTAAATTCATTGTAAATCACCGCCCCTTTCTGCTATACGGTCCGCTATTTCTTGCTCAATTGGATTATTTCGGAACATACGTCTTAAAACGACGACGCTACCAATACCTAATACTAAATAAACAATCGAAAAGAGGATGAGCATTAAATCGACGCTATCACTTGTAGTTGCTCCTTCAGCTGTTCGCATGATGCCACGCAAAATCCAAGGTTGCCTGCCGACTTCAGCCAACCACCAGCCTGTTTCAATTGCAATAATAGCTAACGGACCGCCCATTACGATAATCCACCTAAACCATTTTGCATTTGTAAATGTCCATTTCCGCCATTTTCCTACAACAAATACAAGTGCAACGAGCGCTAAAAACATGCCGATAAACACCATAATATTAAACAAATAATGAATATAGAGTGGTGGTCTTTCATCTTCTGGGAACTGATCTAGGCCAATTACTTCTGCATTTGGATTATTATGCGCTAAAATACTGAGCCCCCAAGGAATATTAATAGAGTACTTCACTTCTCCGTCATCTAATACACCAAAAAGAATTAGAGTAGCGCCTTTTTCTGTTTCAAAATGCCATTCTGCTGCAGCTAATTTTTCTGGCTGATACTCCGCTAAATATTTTCCTGAAAAATCGCCAACGACTGCCGTTGCAATGGAAAACACAAGCCCTAGCTTCATCATTAAATACAAAGACTTTTTATGATATACATGATCCGAACCTCTTATTAAGCGGTATGCTGCAATTGATGCGAGTACGAATGCCGCTGTCATATAGGCAGTCGTTAATACGTGCGCTACTTTCGTTGGCATTGCTGGGTTGAACATTGCGAGAACTGGCTGGATATTCACTATCTGCCCATTTACAATATCAAACCCTTGCGGTGCATTCATAAAAGCATTAACTATTGTGATGAAAACAGCTGACATTGAAGCTCCGATCGCTACTGGAATGAGCAAAAGCATATGCTTTTTTTGACTTTCAAAACGATCCCATGTATATAAATAAATGCCTAAAAAGATCGCTTCAAAGAAAAAAGCGAATGTTTCCATAAACAAGGGTAGCGCAATTACTTGTCCGGCTAGCTGCATAAAGTTTGGCCACAAAAGCGATAGCTGCAAACCAATCGCTGTACCTGTCACAACACCTACAGCTACTGTAATAACAAAGCCTCGCGCGATACGCCTTGCGAGCAAAATGTAATGTTCATCATTATTTTTATAGCCTACCCACTGCGCAATCATAATCATTAGCGGTACGCCAACACCAATCGTCGCATAAATAATATGGAATGATAGCGTGAGCTCTGTTAGCACACGACTCCAAAAAACAGCAGACTCATTAATCAACTATGTTTACCTCCTATCCGAATAATCGACCGACAAATGACAGTAGCATAATTGTGGCTACCGCAAAGCTTAAAATAATGAGCCATTTCTCTTGTTTTTTATACAATGAAACATCCCCTTTCTATCACTATGTCCATTCAAAAAAAATTGAATTCATGCATAGAAATAAAAAAGGCCTGAAAGTTCCAAAAAACTTTCAAGCCGTGAGCTTACACTCTATCTTCCTCACGAATCTCGTCGATTGGAACAAATACTTCAATATGACGTTTTAAATTTTGGAAAACAGCGGGTGCATCTCCGCCATACTCACCATCTAAGTTTAGGTGAACATCTTCCTCGGATGTGACTTTCACATTGCTTGCTTTGCGGTAAATAAGGTTGGGATCATTTAAATGATCTCCGCGTAGTGCTAGTGATGCTATTTTAATGAAATCTGCTATAGAGCATTCTTTTAATACCATCACTGTAAATAAACCATCGTTTATTGAGGCATCTGGTGCAATCTTTTCAAAGCCGCCAACAGAGTTTGTAAGGCCACATAAAAACATCATCGTTTTGCCTTCAAATATTTCACCATCAATGTCGATTTTCATGTGTGTCGCTTTAATAGAAGGAATCATTTCAATGCCCTTTAAATAATAGGCTAGCTGACCAAGCATCGTTTTCATCTTACTAGGCACTTCATAGGTAAGCTCGGTAATACGACCACCAGCTGCAATATTAATAAAGTAACGCTCATTATTCATCAAACCAACATCGACTGGAATCGTATCACCTTTAATAATGATATCTAGTGCTTCTTCGATTTTACGTGGGATACGGACAGCTCGTGCAAAATCATTGGTCGTCCCCATCGGAATAAGTCCAAGCTTTGGTCGATTTTCGCATTGGCTAATCCCAGCTACGACCTCATTTAACGTACCATCACCACCAACTGCGATGACAATGTCAAATTTACGTTTTACCGCTTCTATTGCAGCGATCGTTGCATCTCCTGCTCCTGTTGTAGCGTGGCAAGACGTTTCGTAGCCCGCCACCTCTAACTTTTCGAGCACTATTGGTAAATGTTTCTTAAATAATTCACGACCTGAAGTAGGGTTATATATAATTCGGGCTCTTTTCATATTTTTCTCTCATCCTGATTTTCTTTATTTTTACATACATTCTTTCTTATTAAAGGTCCCTTTTAAAGGTTCCTTTATTTACTAATATCTATTTTAACTGAGTTCTTTCCTTTTTACATCAAATAAGACACAACAATATCTACAAATTGTGTCCATTACATAATATCACCAAAAACGTAATTCCTATTCCCACCACACACTACACTCCATAGATGCTCCCAAAAAAAGTGATTCCCATATAAAAATCTAATTTTGATTTAACGCTCCGATGTTGCCTATCTATAGATAGATAAAAATGGGAAAATATATCATAATATACAAAAATAATAATTACATATTTTACATTTAATATGCAAAACAAACATTTATATGTAATAACTACCATTTAATGGTCTTCAATAGTGAAAAAATATTGTATTTTCAGTATTTTTATATTTATTTATTATCAATTTTCTGATATATTAAAAGAGCATTAATATTATAGCAATATATAATGCATAAATTTTAATAGGAGGTTTTACAATGAAATTCAACAAATTTCTATTGCTATCTATTGTACTAGTACTTTCACTAGCGCTAGCTGCATGTGGTACTGGTGATGAGAAATCATCAGGCAGTGAAGATAAAGGTTCAGAAAGTGCAACTAAAGAACTTAACTTAACATTTGCTTCTGAGCCACCTACACTTCACCCAGCCTTAGCAACTGACACAACTTCTGGTTCTGTTATTACAAACATTTTTGAAGGTTTAATGACTATGGTTGACGGTAAGCCTGTTGAAGCGGCTGCTGAAAGCTACGAAATATCAGAAGATCTACTTACGTATACATTTAAATTACGTGATGCAAAATGGACAAACGGTGATGCTGTAACTGCGGAAGATTTCAAATACTCTTGGTTATGGGCATTAAACCCAGAAAATGCATCTGAGTACTCTTCAATTCTTTACCCTATCAAAGGCGCTGAAGCTTACAACCTAGGTGAAGCAACTGCAGAAGATGTAGCTATTAACGTAGTAGATGAAAAAACAATTGAAGTAACATTAGAAGCACCAACTCCATATTTCTTAGAGTTAACTGCTTTCAAAACAATGTACCCAATTCACCCAGCTACTTCTGAAGAAAACCCAAAATGGTTTACTGAAGTAGACACAATCGTTTCAAATGGTCCATTCACTCTAACTGACTGGGTACATAACGGTTCAATGGTATTAGAAAAATCAGATACTTACTGGGATGCTAAAAACGTTAAAATTGACGTTGTAAACATTACAATGGCAGAATCTGAAACAACTGAAATGACAATGTTCGACTCTGGTGAAATTGACTACTTAGGTGCTCCATTCGGTTCAATTCCTCTAGATGCAATCGATCGTTTAAAATCAGAAGGTTCATTAAACATTACTGATCAGTCAGGTGTTTACTGGTACAAATTCAACTCTACAGATGAAGTAACTTCGAACGTAAACATTCGTAAAGCACTTACTTTAGCAATTGACCGTGAAGGTTTAATTAAAAACATTACTAAAGGTGAGCAACAACCAGCTTTAGGGATGGTTCCTAACTCTGTAGAAGGCTTCGGTGATGATGAAGGTTATTTCGCTGACGCTGACTTTGAAACTGCTAAAGAATATTTAGCTAAAGGTTTAAAAGAACTTGGCTTAGCTAGCCCAAGTGATTTAACAATTGCTATTTCTTACAATACAAGTGAAGCTCACGCAGCAATCGCTCAATTCATCCAACAAGGTTGGACTTCAAACTTAGGTATCAATGTGAAACTTGACAACTCTGAATGGCAAGTTTACTTGGATAAATTAAATAACCTTGACTACCAAGCTGGTCGTATGGGATGGGTAGCTGACTATAATGATGCATACTCATTCTTAGAGCAATTTAATTCAGCAGCTAACGGCAACAACGATACTGGTTGGGAAAATGCTAAATACGCTGAATTATTAAAACAATCTACAAAAGAAACTGATCCACAAGCTCGTATTGATTTATTAAAACAAGCTGAAGCAATTTTCATGGATGAAATGCCAGTAGCACCTATTTACTTCTACACTAATCTTTCAACTCAAAAAGACTACGTGACTGGAATAGATGCAGATGCTTTAGGAAACATCTTCTTAAAATACGCTGATGTTAACAAATAATTAAATCAATCATTATACACATGAAAGGCTGCTTAAACTGACATTTCAGTTTCAAGCAGCCTTTCATAATACTAACGAATATTCTAAATTATGAAAAAAGGAGGTTATTTCATTGCTCGGTTATATTTTTAAACGTTTAGTTTATATCATCATTGCAATGTACTTAATTATTTCAGCGACATTTTTCTTAATGCAGCTCGCTCCAGGTAGTCCCTTTGCAAGTGAACGGGAATTACCAGCAGCAATTGAAGAGCAGCTAAATGCAAAATATGGGTTAGATAATCCATGGTATGTGCAATATAAAGATTATTTAGTGTCAACAATGACTTTTGATTTTGGTGAGTCAATGAAATATAAAGGTCGTTCAACAAACGATATTATTGCAGAAAGCTTCCCAATCTCAGTTGCCCTCGGTTTACAGGCAATGATTTTAGCAATTGGTTTAGGTGTATTACTAGGTATCATTTCTGCCCTTTACCATAATAAACTTCCTGACTATGTGTCTACTGTAATTGCAATTTTAGGTATTTCCGTACCTTCCTTCATTCTTGCGGGATTATTGCAATATTATCTGTCCTTCAAAGCTGGATGGTTCCCTGTAAGTGGATGGAAAGGATTTACCTACACAATTTTACCATCACTAGCTATCGCTCTTGGTCATGCTGGCTCTATCGCAAAACTGACTCGTTCAAGTATGTTAGAACAATCGAATAGTGATTACGTAAAGCTAGCTCGTGCGAAAGGACTCGGCAAATGGACTACCGTGTTTAAGCACACACTACGTAATGCTCTATTGCCAGTTGTCACATATTTAGGACCTTTATTAGCAGGTGTTATTACAGGTAGTTTCGTTATCGAGCAAATTTTCGCGATTCCTGGTTTAGGTCGCCACTTCGTTACTTCGATTACGAACCGAGATTACACTGTCATCATGGGGACAACAGTGTTTTTTGCTATCATTTTATTATTCGCTGTATTAATTGTAGATATTTTATACAGTGTAATAGATCCGCGAATTAAACTGAAAGGAGCGAAAAAATAATGGCTCAAAACGATCCAAATCTTGAAAAAATATCGCCAGACATGTTTAAAGTCGTTGGTGGGCGCTTTAATGAAACTGAACAGCTTTCACAAAAGCAAGTCTCTTTCTGGAAAGAAGTATTTTATCGCTTCTCTCAAAATAAATTGGCTTTAATCGGCCTAGTGATTTTATTTATTATTATGGGTATGGCCATTGTAGTGCCTTTTGTTTCACAGTATAGCTATGACCAGAATGTTGGTCTTTACAATACAGCACCTTCTGCTGCACACTGGTTCGGTACTGACGATTTAGCACGTGACATGTTCGTCCGTGTATGGGAAGGTGCACGCATTTCCTTATTTATCGGTTTAACAGCGGCTGCAATCGATTTAGTCATTGGTGTCCTATGGGGCTGTATTGCAGGACTTTCTGGCGGTCGCGTAGATAATATTATGATGCGTATCGCTGACGTATTAACAGCTGTTCCATACCTATTAGTCGTGATCATTCTATTAGTAGTAATGGAACAAGGCTTGATTCCATTAATTATCGCCCTTTCAATTACTGGTTGGGTAGGCATGGCCCGTATCGTTCGTAGTGAAGTACTATCTATTAAAAACCAAGAGTATGTACTAGCATCTCGTACTTTAGGTGCAAACAAATGGCACTTAATTAAACGTCACCTTATTCCAAATGCAATGGGTGCGATTATAGTAACGATGACATTAACAATTCCTAGCGCAATCTTCACTGAATCCTTCCTAAGTTATTTAGGACTTGGTGTTCAAGCTCCAATGGCTAGCTGGGGGACAATGGCTTCTGAAGGTTTCAAGGCGTTAACTTCAGCACCTTGGCGTTTGATCTTCCCAGCAGTGTTTATTTCGTTAACGATTTTTGCATTTAACGCAGTTGGGGACGGACTTCGTGATGCGCTAGATCCGAAATTACGTAAATAAGGAAGGTGTACGAGATGAAGAAAAAAGTATTAGAAGTAAAAAACTTACGTATTAATTTCAAAACGTATGCCGGTGTCGTACAAGCTGTTCGTGGCGTAAATTTCGAACTTTATGAAGGCGAAACATTGGCAATCGTTGGTGAATCAGGTTCAGGTAAAAGTGTTACGAGTAATGCTTTAATGAAATTGATTCCACAGCCACCTGGCATTTATGCGGATGGGCAAATATTATTTAATGGTAAGGACATTATTCCATTATCAGAAAAAGAAATGATGAGAGTTCGCGGTAATGATATTGCGATGATATTCCAAGATCCGATGACAGCATTAAATCCAACAATGCGTATCGGACTTCAAATTACAGAAGTGATTTTAAAACATAAAAAAGTATCGACACGTGATGAAGCAAAACAACGTGCCATACAATTGCTCGATCAAGTTGGTATACCTTACCCAGAAAAACGTTTCCGTGCTTACCCTCACGAACTTTCTGGTGGGATGCGTCAGCGTGTGGTCATCGCCATTGCTCTAGCAGCTGATCCAAAGCTATTAATTGCAGACGAACCAACAACAGCGCTTGACGTAACAATCCAAGCACAAATTTTAGAATTAATGAAAGAAATCCAAAAGAAATCAAATACGTCTATTATTTTCATTACGCATGATCTTGGTGTAGTAGCGAATATTGCTGACCGTGTAGCTGTAATGTATGCAGGACAAATTGTTGAGTATGGTACAGTAAATGACATATTCTACAATCCAAAGCACCCGTATACTTGGGGCTTGCTTGGCTCAATGCCTGACTTGGATAACGATGCAGATGAACTATTACGAGCTATTCCAGGTTCTCCGCCAAACTTAATTAGTCCACCAAAAGGCGATGCATTCGCTTCTCGTAACGAATTTGCGTTAGCAATTGATTTTGAAAAAGAGCCACCAATGTTTAAAGTATCTGACACACATTACGCAAAAACTTGGCTACTCCATCCTGATGCGCCAAAAATTCCGCTGCCAGAATCAGTAGCACGCCGTATTGAAGGCTATCAAAAGGAGGCGAATAACAATGGCCAATAAAATTTTAGAAGTCAAAGGTTTAAAGCAACATTTCGGCACTAAGAAAGCTCCTATTAAAGCAATCGATGGTATTAGCTTTGAAGTATATGAAGGCGAAACACTTGGTCTTGTAGGGGAATCTGGTTGTGGAAAATCTACAACAGGTCGTTCTATTATTCGTCTCTATGACATTACTGAAGGAGAAATCCTTTTCAAAGGTAAAAATATTAATGAATATAAATCACGCAAAGACGCTTTGCAATTCAACCGTGAAATGCAAATGATCTTCCAAGATCCATATGCATCATTAAATCCACGTATGACTGCTGGTGAAATTATTGCAGAAGCATTTGATATTCATGGTCTTTACAAAAAGAAAGCAGAACGCCGAGAAAAAATCGGTTCTTTACTTGAAGCAGTTGGATTAAATCGTGAACACGCAAACCGCTATGCACATGAATTCTCAGGTGGTCAGCGTCAACGTATCGGTATTGCTCGTGCTTTAAGCTTAGATCCAAGCTTCATCATTGCCGATGAGCCTATTTCTGCACTTGACGTTTCTATCCAAGCACAAGTAGTTAACTTATTAAAACAATTGCAAAAGGAACGCGGCTTAACGTATTTATTCATCGCCCATGACTTATCAATGGTCAAATACATTAGTGATCGTATTGCTGTTATGTATCGTGGACGTATTGTGGAGTTAGGTGATGCAGATGAAATTTACAACCACCCTATTCACCCGTATACGAAATCACTACTTTCTGCTGTTCCTCAGCCGAACCCAGAATTTGAGCGTACACGTGTACGTATCCCATACAAGCATGAAGAAGTACCAGCTGGTGCAAAAGTGATTGAAGCACGTCCAAAACACTTCGTTCTTGCAACAGATGAGCAGCTAAAAAGCTGGTTAAAAAATGACTAAAAAAACAGTAGGCTATCCCAAAAGTGAGTAAATTCACTTGGGATAGCCCTTTTTATTGTTTATCGCAGATTAACGGGCAGTATGACTCCCACTGAAGATTCACTTTATATTAAGTTAAGATAATGTCGGTTCAATTGCTTGTTTGAAGCTATTGTATACATAGTTCCAAATCTCTGCATCTTTTGTATAGCGGTCACGCATTGTTGTGTACATTTCTAATTGAGCTTGTTCAAAGCTTGGATCCTCTTTATCAGGTAACTTTGCACGTAAGTCCATTACTAATTGTTGCAATTCTGGTGCACGTGGACCCCATTTAGCGACAACTTCCCCTTCATTGTTTAACACTAAGTAGATTGGAATTGCACGTCCACCATTAGTTAAATAACGGTCAATTAAATCCGTATCTGCATCACGTAATGTTGCATGCATTTCTATGTTTGCTGCCTCAGCTACTTTACGGATAATCGGATTATTTAACATCGCATCCCCGCACCAGTCTTCAGTAATAACGAGCAAATGATAGCCACTATTTTTTAGTTTTACAAAAAAATTATCATTTGGTACTTCAAATTGATTGTAAATTTCAAAACTCAGTTCCTTCAGCTGCGTCATATTTTCCATATATTCTTGGATTGATACCGCTTCTTCAAAATATTGTTGTTCTGTTTTCACACCATAATCCCCCTTAGTTCATTTATATCTATTGTGCATCGCAAGTAATTTTTTTACAACTAATTATACTAAACTTTAAATCAGGTTACTTTCATAATTCATTGTCATATTAATAAATACGAATGTCGTTAAAGAACTTACAGACATCTATACTTTTCCACCCTACAAAAATATCT
Source organism: Solibacillus sp. CAU 1738 (assembly GCF_039888725.1). Taxonomy (NCBI): domain Bacteria; kingdom Bacillati; phylum Bacillota; class Bacilli; order Caryophanales; family Caryophanaceae; genus Solibacillus; species Solibacillus sp. CAU 1738. The sequence continues at coordinate 31,927 of NZ_JBDQQN010000012.1, read as the reverse complement.
GTGTCCTTTATGAAAAATCCCCTATTACTAAAGGATAAAACAAGAGCTGTTTCAATAAGTGACAAAAAATCATCTCTTTGAACAGCTCTCTCTAAATTATCTTTATTCTGTTACTAAAAATGACATACGAATTGCTGGCATTGCTGAACCAGGATGATCATTTACATACGATAGTTGCGGCAAGATTGTCATATCATAGCCTTCATCCTCTTGCACATAGATTCCTGGGTACATATCAATAATATGATGGCCTGTCTCACCTGTTGCATACACATCGAACGTTAAATCACCCATACTATTAAACGCACACATATAGCCAATATAAGCATTGTCATATGTTAAATAATAAGCATTATCAAACTCTGTCCAGCCACCACCTTTAATGGTAACTTTAATTTTTGTACCAACTGGACCAGATTTCGGCTCGAAGCTAACTATCGATGGCAAAATACGCAAATACGTTTGTCCGTAGCTTTCACCTTCGACTTGTATATCGATTAAGTGTGGAATTCCTCCTAAATCATCGGGTACGGCGAAATTATACGTAATATGGCCGTTACTATCACTTTTCCCTTTGCCTAAATCAACAATTTCCTTACCATAACCGGTCCCACTTACTCGACTTCCGCGCATCGTATTAAAAATAAATTGCACGTCCTTATCTTTCGGTAAACCTGTTGCTGTAATGGATACTTCCTCACCAACTATCGCTTCATTCTTATTAATTGTAACTTCTACACCGTTTTTATTTACTGCGCTTGCTTGCTTCGCGCCGCCGTGTGCTGCTACTGGTGCAGGCTCTACATAATTATTAATATTTGCAGCAACACCTTCAGTTACTTCAAATATCATGTCGGGTACATCACGATCACCAAACGGACCTTGTGCATAGTTTAAATAACCACTACCTATAAATCCGGTACGCAAGCTAATCATTTTCTTTCCAATTGGCCCAGCTGCGCGAATTTTCGCTTCACCCGTACCATTAGTTGAAATAGCAGACATAAAGCCTGTGTATTTATTGTCATACGTTAGCATCCAGTTACGTTGATAGGTTGACCAACCAATACCTGTTGCTTTAATCGTAATTTCTGTACCAACTGGACCACTTTCAGGCTCCATCGTAAACTTCGTCTCTACTGAAAAACCGACTTGCCCAATCTTTTTGCCACCCTGTGCAACCCAAATCGTAGACTTCCCTCCAAAACCTTCTGGTACGGTAAAAGTACTACTCCAATTGCCTTGTGCATCGACCATTCCTTCAACGATAATTTCATCTTTTTCGGTAAAATTTAAACCGATAAAGCGATAACTATCTTCTACAATATACTCGCCTTCCACTCGATTCCAAATTAACTGTGCAGATTCATTTGGCTGCAATTCATCAATGGTAAATTCTATTTCATCTCCAACAAAGCCTTTCTCTACAGCAAGCGTAATATTATTTTTCATTTTATCTTGCTGCTGCTCTACTGCTTGGTTAGAGTTTTGTTGTTCCTTTTTCGCACTTGCGGATTCTATCTTATCATTTGTAGGCTCTGTTCCTTCTTTTTCTGTACATGCTGCTAGTAACAAGATTAATAGAAATGCTGTAAATAAAGTATAAGTTTTACGGTAATTCATATGAGGATCCCCCTTAAACGACTACGAGTGTAACTACCATATCGCTATGCCCTGGCCCGCAAAATACATTACAAAAAACGCGATATTCACCTGGCTCAGTAAGCATAAACTTTAGTTCTCCATCCTGCTGTAAACTTACATCCATACCTTCTATGGCAACTCCGTGCATTCCTTCTTCAGACTTTAATGTTAACGTCACTTCTTCATTAGCCTTTACGTAAAATGTTTTTTCACCATTTGGCCCTTTAAATTCAAAGTTCACTCCAATAATATCCACTTTTTGATTTGTTTCAATATTACTTAAATCTTCTTCAGATTGACTTGGCCCTGCTGCCGATACTTTATTTCCAGCAATAATAGTTAATAATGATGGTGCAACGTTAAATGGCTTGAATTCTCCTACGCGGTCATTCAATGTTGCCTTTACTGTATAGCCTAATTGCCCTGTTGGCGTATCTTCTGTTACTGGATATACAGCTACCCAGAAATTATCCTCACCATGTGGACCATACTTCATATCTATCACTTCACCAGTCGATAAATGTACTTGCAATACTGCATCCTTTACTTGCTCATTCGTTAAACCATCTACTACATTATTACGAAATACGATTAAATCGCCCGGCGCAAACTGGCTTGCTAATACACAGCCTAATTGCTCAGACACGATATCCCCCGTCACAACAAGCTGACCAACTACTTCTTTTGCCCCTACTTCCAGCTTGTTGCTTTCCGTATTTTCTTGTGTGCCTTTGCACCCAGCAGTTAATATCACTATCCCGATTATACAAATCACTAAAAATCTCTTCATACTATACACCTCTTTTGTTATAGTAAAATACTGTTTAAAGCAGAGAAAAATGCACAATAAACATATACTTATGCATACTTTCAATTATATTGAATTTCAGTAATAAAAATACTAGACAAAAGACTGAGAAAAAAAAACACGCGTATCGGTTTGACCGATACACGTGCCTAAAAAAATTAGCGTTTATTAATTTCTTCCATAAGGATCTGGTTTGTTAATTGTGGATTTGCTTGTCCTTTAGAAGCTTTCATAATTTGACCAAGAAGTGCTTTAATCGCACGGTCTTTACCAGCTTTGAAGTCTTCTACTGATTTTGCATCGTTGTCTAATACTTCTGTTACGAAGCCAAGAATAACAGCTGGATCAGAAATTTGAACTAAGCCTTTTTCTTTCACGATTTTCGCTGCGTCTCCACCATTTGCTACTAGCTCCGTGAAAACTTTTTTCGCGATTTTTGATGAAATCGTTCCATCAGAAATTAATTTTACCATGCCTGCTAAATTTTCTGGTGTAAGTGCTGTATCTTTTAGTTCTTTGCCTTCTGCGTTTAAGTATGCAGAAACATCACCCATTAACCAGTTAGCAGCTAATTTCGCATCTGCGCCAGCTGCTACTGTTGCATCGAAGAAATCAGAAATATCTTTGCTCACAACAAGTACGGCTGCGTCATATGCTGTTAACCCAAGCTCTGTTTCATAACGAGCTTTACGAGCATCTGGCAATTCAGGAATTGACGCTTTTACGCGCTCCAACCATGCATCATCGATTGATAAGTGCACTAAGTCAGGCTCTGGGAAGTAACGGTAATCATCCGTCCCTTCTTTGACACGCATTAAAATTGTTTTCCCTGTTTTCTCATCAAAACGACGTGTTTCTTGCTCAATCTCACCGCCAGAACGTAATACTTCCGCTTGGCGTACTTCCTCATGCTCTAAACCTTTACGAACAAAGTTGAAAGAGTTTAAGTTTTTAAGCTCTGCCTTTGTACCAAACTCTTCTTGACCGTATGGACGTAAAGAAATGTTAGCATCACAACGAAGTGAGCCTTCCTCCATACGAACGTCTGAAACGCCTGTATATTGGATAATTGATTTTAATTTTTCTAGATATGCATACGCTTCGTTTGGTGTGCGAATATCCGGCTCAGATACGATTTCTACAAGTGGTGTTCCTTGACGGTTGAAGTCTACTAATGAATAGCCATCCGCGTGCGAAAGTTTACCCGCATCTTCTTCCATATGAAGGCGTGTAATACCAATACGTTTTGTATAACCATCTACTTCGATTTCGATCCAGCCATTTTTCCCGATTGGCTTATCAAATTGTGAGATTTGGTATGCTTTCGGATTGTCCGGATAGAAATAGTTTTTACGGTCAAATTTTGTTTCTTGTTCGATTTCCATGTTTAATGCAAGTGCTGCACGCATTGCGAAATCTACAACGTTTTTATTTAATACAGGTAATACACCTGGGTAACCTAAATCGATTACAGATGTGTTTGTATTTGGCTCAGCACCGAAGTGGTTTGGTGAGCTTGAGAATATTTTAGATTCAGTTTTAAGCTCAACGTGTACTTCTAAACCGATTATTGTTTCAAAGTTCATGTTATTTTACCTCCCAAATTTGAGGTGTTTTTGTATTGAAATCCGTTGCTTGCTCGTAAGCATATGCAGTACGGTAAATTGTTTCCTCATCGAAGTGCTTACCGATAATTTGTAACCCTAGTGGTAAACCATTTTCAAAGCCACATGGAATTGAAATTGCTGGTACACCTGCTAAGTTAATCGGAATAGTTAAAATATCGTTTGCGTACATTGTCATTGGATCATCTACATTTTCACCAATTTTAAATGCTGGTGTTGGCGCAGTAGGTCCGATAATAACGTCATAGTTTTCAAATACTTTGTCGTAATCTTGTTTGATTAATGTACGAGCTTGTTGTGCTTTTTTGTAATACGCATCGTAAGTACCCGCAGAAAGTGAGTATGTTCCAAGCATAATACGACGTTTTACTTCGTCACCAAAACCTTGTGCACGTGTTTCTTTATAAAGCTCCATTAAATTTTTCACGCCTTCAGCACGGAATCCATAACGAATACCGTCGAAGCGAGAAAGGTTTGACGAAGCTTCTGAAGAAGAAAGGATATAGTAAGCTGCTAATGCGTATTTTGAGTGAGGAAGTGAAACTTCTTCTACAGTAGCGCCTTGAGCTTTTAGAACTTCCAGTGCGTCAAGTACTGACTGACGCGCAGCTTCGCCAACGCCTTCGCCTAGGAATTCTTTTGGAACAGCGATACGAAGACCTTTAATGTCACCGTTTAATGCTGCCGCGTAGTTTGGTACAGGTACGTTTGCTGATGTCGAATCGTTTGCATCCACACCAGAAATTGCTTCTAATAATAAAGCGTTATCACGTACATTACGTGTAATTGGTCCGATTTGGTCTAAAGATGATGCGAAGGCAACAAGACCAAAACGAGATACACGACCGTACGTCGGTTTCATCCCTACAACACCGCAATATGCTGCTGGCTGACGAATTGAACCACCTGTATCAGAACCTAGTGAAAATGGTACTTCACCTGCTGCTACTGCCGCTGCAGATGCACCTGAAGAGCCTCCTGGTACATGTTCAATATTCCAAGGGTTTTTAGTTGTTTTATATGCAGAGTTTTCATTAGAAGAACCCATTGCGAATTCGTCCATGTTTAATTTACCAATTGTAATCATGCCTGCTTCGCGTAGTTTTTTCACTACTGTTGCATCATAAATTGGCATAAAGCCTTCAAGGATTTTAGAAGCACAAGTTGTTTCTAAGCCTTCTGTTACGATATTGTCTTTTACCCCGATAGGTAAACCGAATAAAGGTCCACGTTTCTCGAATGGCACTTTATCCATTTCAGCCGCTTGTGCTGTTGCTTGTTCTTTGTTTAATGCTAAAAATGCTTGCACATCGCCTTCTAATGCTTCAATGCGTGCGTAAGCTTCATTTGTTAATTCAGCGATTGTTAATTCCCCATTATGTAGGCTTTCTTGTAACTCTTTCGCTGAGCGTTCAAATAATGTCATGAGGGTCCCTCCTTTTATGTTTTAGTCTAAAATTGATGGTACTTTAACTTGACCTGCTTCTTGCTCTTTTACGTTTAGCATCATTTTTTCACGTGGTAAGCCTTGTCCAGCTACATCCTCACGCATCACGTTTACTAATGGTAATACGTGTGTTGTTGGTTCAACGTTTGTTGTATCTAATTCATTAAGTTGCTCGGCGAAATCTGTAATTTTACCTAATTGCTCAGCAAATTTTTCTGCCTCTTCTTCTGTAATTGCAAGTCGCGCTAAGTGTGCTACGTGCTTTACTTCTTCTTTTGTTAATTTTGCCATTTCTTACACCTCCGAATAAAGGATAAATTCATTATTTTTATTTAAATAAATAAGGCTTAGTAAAGTTAACCATGCCAATAATCATAACATTTTTCATTTTAAAAATCATAGCTTTGAAAAAAATAACGAAACTTCTCAACAATGTTAGCCCAATTATCGTCATATGACACACTAAAGCGATAAAGCGATAATAAAACTAAAAATAAAACAGTGCAACCGCTGGAGGTTACACTGCTTTTTCAGAGGTTTCACTCATAAATATGGACAAAGGGCTTGTTATTATTACGCTCTTTTTTTATTAATGCTTCTGGTCCGTTTACTGACGTAATACTTACACTAATATTTATATCTTTCGGTAATTGATCAAGCATGACACCTGTTAAATATTGCGTGAAGCCAATTAGCTCCGCCGTACCGTAAAATTGAATCGGAATTTCAATTTCCAAACTTTGAATCTTTTTGTTTTGATAAAAACCTGTACCAATTACGCTCGTAAAGTTGGAGAAATATTTATCGACTTCTTGTTTAAATTTTTGGAAACTCGTGTTCATTTCGCGGTATATATCATCTGGTGAAGACATTGGGAATGTAATGTATTGTTCATCCAATGCCACCCAATCTTTTAAACTATTCTGTCCACTTTTTGCAACACTATACGCAAAATATGTGCCCGGTACAATTGAATTACGCGCTTCTTGCTTAAATAAGCCGATAACGATTGGCACATCTGCTAGCTCTGGAATTGCTCGTAGACGAGTTATGACTTCAGCAGCTATTTCTTTTCCCGCTTTTTCAAGCTCAGCTGTTGGAATAGGTTCCTCGTAATATTCACCGTACTGTTCTTTTTGATAATAATAAATGGAGTTTAGCGCAAGTCCAATTGAGACGCCACCTAGCTTTACTTTATTATCATCTGTCATTGTTAAATAATTTTGCTCAACAATATGTGATAAATAAATAGGAGCTTTTTGTGCTCTAACAACTGGATCCATTTCTTTCTCATTTTCATCTAAGCTAGAAGGATTAAGCCCTTGCAACTCCGGTCCTTTATCCTTCGTTTGGTTTTCACGCGCAAGCCAATAGCTAACAGTTTCAGCAGATAAATATTGTCCCTCCTGGAAGAAGTATTTATCGGTACTAAATTCGTTTTGTGAAATACGCATTAAGCCATTTTCTACTTCCTTCATATCATATTTCGTATGAATATTCGATACGACAAGCCCTCTACTGGCGCTTTCTTTATACGGAATTAAAGTTTTATAATAGTTTTCACTTAATTGTATATTTGGGATAATTGTCGTTTCTACTTCTGTATCATCTGGCTTCTGTACCATTTCAGTATCTTTCTTTAATGAAGGGGTACAACCAGAAAGTAAGACGACAGTTGCTAATATCGCTGACATCCAGCGAAATCGAGTCATTGGTCAAAACTCCTTTACTGTTGTAATTGTTCGATTAGGCGGTTTTCATCCCAAATTTCGATACCTAAACTTTGTGCTTTATCTAGTTTAGAGCCCGCATCTTCTCCGGCAATTACAAGGTCTGTCTTTTTACTTACACTACCTGTTACAATACCGCCTAACTCTTCTATTTTCGCCTTTGCTTCGTTACGTGTCAATTGCTCCAATTTGCCTGTTAACACAATTGTTTTCCCTGCAAACGGATTGGCACCAGCTTCAACTTGGATCTTCTTGCCTTTATAAGTCATATTAATACCGACATCTGCTAGGCGAGTAATAAGCAGTTGCACTTCTTCATTTTCAAAATATGCAACAACGGAATCAGCCATTTTTTCTCCGATTTCATGAATGGCTGTAAGTTCTTCTTTCTTCGCTTGCATTAGGGCATTCATTGTTTCATATTGCTCCGCTAATATTTTTGCTGCTTTTTCTCCTACATGCCGAATGCCTAAGCCAAATAAGAGACGCTCTAAAGAGTTCTCTTTTGAACGCTCTAGTGCTTCAACTAAATTAGTAGCTGATTTTTGCCCCATACGCTCAAGCTCGACTAACTGTTCAATTTGTAATAAATAAAGATCAGCCACATTATGAATATAGCCTTCACGTAGTAGTTGCTCTACAACCTTTTCGCCAAGACCATCGATATTCATCGCATTGCGTGAGACAAAATGTTTTATACCTTCTGCAATTTGAGCAGGGCAAGTTGGATTGACACAACGTAAAGCCACTTCACCTTCTAAACGAATAAGTTCACTATCACACGCGATACAGTGTGTCGGCATTTCGTATGGTTTAGAATCATCCGGGCGTTGCTCTAAAATGACGCCAACTACTTCTGGAATAATATCGCCCGCTTTACGAATAATGACAGTGTCACCTATGCGAATATCTTTTTCACGAATTAAATCTTCATTATGCAAGGAAGCACGCCCCACTGTTGTACCTGCTACTTGTACTGGCGCTAGAATAGCAGTAGGGGTAATCACACCTGTACGCCCTACAGTTAAATCAATATCAAGCAACGTTGTGACGACTTCTTCTGCTGGGAACTTATAAGCAATCGCCCAGCGTGGACTTTTCGCTGTAAAACCAAGCTCATCTTGATGTGCATAACGGTTTACCTTAATAACAATACCATCAATTTCATACGGTAAATCATTCCGCATTGCAGTCCACTTTTCTATAAACGTTAATACGTCGTCAATTGTTGCACAAACTTCGCGTTCACGGTTTGATGGGAACCCAAGAGTTTGTAAGTAATCAAGCATTTCCCCGTGACTATCGATTGAGTACGCTTCACCGTCTCCTCCAACTGCATAAATAAACGTCGATAGTTGACGACTTGCTGCAATTTTAGGATCCAACTGGCGCAATGAACCTGCCGCAGCGTTACGAGGGTTAGCAAATAATTCCTCGCCATTTTCCGCACGTGCCTCATTTAAGCTTTCAAATGATTTTTTTGGCATATACGCCTCTCCGCGTACTTCAATTGTCACCGGCTGTTTTAAACGTAGTGGAATCGCACGAATCGTTTTTAAGTTCGCTGTTATATCTTCACCAACTTGCCCGTCCCCACGTGTTGCGCCTTGTACAAAGACACCATTTTCATAGCGTAAAGCAATCGCAAGGCCATCTATTTTCAGCTCACAAACATACGAAAAATCATCACCAATCGCTTGACGAATTTTACGGTCGAAATCCCGTAAATCAGCTTCGTTAAAAGCATTGGATAAGCTAAGCATCGGGGTAGCATGTGTTACTTTTTGGAATCCTTTTAACACTGCACCACCGACACGTTGCGTTGGAGAATCTGGATAAATAAGTGAAGGATTCGCCTCTTCTAGCGCTATTAATTCATGTAAAAGCTGGTCATAAACAGCATCGGATACAACTGGTTTGTCCAACACGTAATACGCATAACCATAATCGTGTAACAATTGATTGAGCTCAGCTATTCTTTTTTCAATTTCGTTCATTGTAGTCCTCCTACCCTTTTGTAATCGGGGCAAATTTTGCGAGTAATCGTTTAATACCCAATTGTGGGAAGGCAATGTCTAGCTCCATGCTTTCTCCATCTCCTCTTACACTCACGACTGTGCCAGTACCCCATTTGCCATGCAACGCTTTGTCTCCTACTTTCCAGCTGTGCTGATCACCACCTGTAGATTGAAGACGCGAAATTTGTGATGCTGGTTTTTGAATATCCCCTAGCGTTCTCTTTGATGTGGCACGATCATATCGACTCGAGCGGAATGGGAGTGAATCTGCTTCTGAGCTACTAGATGCTCTCGATACTTGTTCTAACACATCGTCAGAAATTTCTCTTAAGAAACGAGAAGGTGCATTATAACTCGAGCGACCGAAAATTGTGCGAGAGCTTGCACATGTTAAATATAACTTTTCTTCAGCACGCGTGATGCCCACGTAAGCAAGGCGGCGTTCTTCTTCCATTTCGTCATTATCATCAAGTGAACGAGAGTGAGGGAAGATGTTTTCTTCCATACCGATAATGAACACGACCGGGAATTCTAGCCCTTTTGCTGCGTGCATCGTCATTAAAATAATTGTGCCTTTTGCTTTTTCTTCTTCGTCTAACGAATTGATATCTGCAACAAGCGCTAAGTCTGTCAAGAACGCGACAAGCGACTGATCCTCACTACGCTCTTCAAATGCTTTTGTTACAGTTAAAAATTCCTCGATATTTTCTAAACGACTTTCGGCTTCGATTGATTTTTCGCTTTGCAGCATTTTACGATAGCCAGAACGTTCAATGACTTCTTCAACTAATTCTGTTACTGATAATGTTTCTTGCTTCGCCGATAAATCACGAATCATCGAGTAAAAGCTCTCTGCAGATGCAGCCGCTTTTCCAGTTAAGCCCATAAACACAAGCTCCTGCATCGCATCAAAAATGGAACGATCCTGTTCAATCGCGTACATTGCCATTTTTTCAAACGACGTTGCACCTATACTTCGTTTCGGTTCATTTATAATACGTGCAAGTGAGATATCATCATCATTATTAGCAATGAGACGCAGGTATGCTAGTAAATCCTTAATTTCTTTACGGTCGTAGTACTTCGTGCCGCCAACGATTTGGTAGTTCATATTCGATTTTTTGAGCACATCCTCCATTGCACGAGATTGCGCATTTGTACGATATAAAATCGCAAAATCATCTAGCTTACGACCTTCTTTTCGGATCATGTTTTGAATCGTCTGTACGACGTATTGAGCTTCTTCAATTTCGTTGTATGCCTTATATGTTACGATTTTTTCGCCGTCATCATTATCCGTTCGAAGTTTCTTTTTATAACGGCTTGCATTATTTTCGATAACGTCATTTGCAGCTTGTAAAATACGTTTTGTTGAACGATAATTTTGCTCAAGCATGATGACTTTGGCATCTTTATAGTCTTTTTCAAATGATAAAATGTTCGTAATATCAGCACCGCGCCAACGATATATCGATTGGTCAGAGTCCCCTACAACACAAATATTGCGGAATTTTTTCGCTAACATTTGTACTAGACGATATTGCGAATGGTTCGTATCTTGATACTCATCGACATGTATATATTGAAATTTATTTTGGTAAAACTCCAATACTTCTGGTACTTTTTCAAAGAGCTTAATAGTCGTCATAATTAAGTCATCAAAATCAAGTGATTGATTTTTACGGAGACGTTTTTCATAGCCTTCGTATACTTGTCCAACGATTTTCTCGAAAGGGTTATTCACATTCATACTTGCTTGGAAACCACTTGCTGTAATGCATTCATTTTTTGCTGAGCTAATCGCGTTTAATATGGCACGCGGCTCATATTTTTTCGGATCAATATTTTGTTCCTTGAGCACATTTTTTACAACTGTTAGCTGATCTGAACTATCTAAAATCGAGAAGCTTTTAGAAAAACCGAGCTTATCAATATCACGACGTAATATGCGAACGCACATTGAGTGGAATGTAGATACCCACATGCGTTCACCCGTACCATTACCAAGCAATCCATCGATACGTTCACGCATTTCACGTGCTGCTTTATTTGTAAAAGTAATAGCTAAAATTTTGGAAGGATATACTTCTTTTTCTACGACTAAATAGGCTATTCGGTGTGTTAATACACGTGTTTTTCCTGAGCCCGCACCCGCCATTATAAGCAATGGTCCTTCTGTCGTCTTTACTGCCTCTGCTTGCTGAGGATTCATCCCAACAAGTAGATTTTTTGTAATTTGTTCCATTTCGCACCTCTCTTAAAACGAACGTTAGTTCCTATTTTATCATAACACTTTTAACAGCACCAACTGTTTTTAGAGCTGCCTGCAAATCATCATAAATAATATTGCCAACTACAACTGTATCTGCGATTGCGGCCATTTCAGCTGCTTGTTCAGCAGATGTAATACCGCCGCCATAAAATAATTTTGTATTTGAAAGCACATCTTTTGCCGCACGAACTATTTCTACATTTCCGTACGTTCCGCTATACTCTAAATAGAAAATTGGCAATTTGAAATAGTTTTCTGCCATTCGAGCATAGGCTACGACGTCATCTTCCGATAAATCCGTATTCGCACTTGTGGCATGCGCTACTTTACAATCAGGATTTAACACGCAATAACCTTCTGCAACGAGCTCATCCCACACCATAATATCGCCATACTCTTTAATTGCCTCATGGTGCAAGTCCTTTACCCATTTCGTATCCGTACTATTTAACACTGAAGGAATGAAATAATAATCATAGCCAGGTGTTACTGATTCTACCGTAGAAATTTCCAGCGCAATCGGCACTGTAAAACGGCGTATTCGCACTAAAATATCAAGTACATTGTCTAGTGTGACACCATCCGTACCACCAACTAAAATTACATCAGTACCAGATTCACATATCTTTTCTAAATCTTCATCTGAAATGTACTTAGCTGGATCTATTTTAAACACATGTCGCCAATTTTGATAATCCATCATTTCCCCACCTTATTGATAGTTTTTATATGCACTCACAAGTATAACTGATAACACAAAAAAAACGAAAAAAGAGCCATCTCGCTAGTTTCGAGACGACTCTATTTCAATTTATTTAGGTGCTTGAAACGATTTCTCATCCGGATAAAGACGGCCTAACATTTCGTCATACGTATCGTTTCCATAATCGAAGCAACGGCGTACACGTGAAATCGTTGCAGTTGATGCACCTGTTTCTTTTTTTATCGTTTCATATGTTTTTTTCAAACGTAATAAATGAGCTACTTCAAAACGTTGAGCAAGCGATTGAATTTCGCTAATTGTACATAAATCATCAAAAAATTTATAGCATTCTTCTATATCTTTTAATTCTAGTACAGCTTTAAATAGTTGGTCAGTTTGATGTCCACGAATTTTTTCTATTTGCATATATTCTCTACCCTTCCCTCTTTATTCCGTAAACGTTACAGCAGATGCTAAGCCTGGTGATGTTGGTATGAAATGCACCCAAGTTTGCCCTGGCACTAGCTGTACATCACTTCCATCTGTTTCAATTGGCACAAGCAATCCATCGATATTTTTCCAGTTGATTTCACGCATCATTCCTTTTTGGAACACGTATGCGTTACCTCCTGTTGAAATATTAATATCACGGCGTCCTACATTATCGATAATGCGATGAGGCATTTCAAAAAATAGAACGTTCGCAAGCTTCAATTCATCACCTGTTGTATAATCTGTTGTGACAATATTTGCGGAAGTTCGTTTATAGCGTTCGGTTTCTTCATCATAAATATATGAACTATTAAAATAGCCATTTTGACTATATTTGACATTTACTTGATTGGCCTTAATACCTATCTTAACACTATCTTCGCTATCATAAAAAGTATAAGACACTTTTTTAGAGTAAATCATTGAAGCGCCTATTTTTTCAGCACCAGCAATGACATTTTCACCTGAAATATAAGAGTTATGTGGCGCTCTCCTTTCAGATGAGCGCTTGAAGTAAGTGCCGTCATAGTGCATACCATTAATATTTGACACAACACCACTAGCTAGCATGGATTTTGCTTCTGGGCTATAACCATGCGCTATATAAAATGCATCTAAACCTTTCGCTATATCGATAAAATAGGATCTTGCACTTCGAATTGGTCCTATTTGGTCCGGTATTTGTGATTGATATAATGCTAAAAATCGTGTGACATCTCCTTCAGCTAACATTTCATACACAACATCAGCTTCAGCTAAACCAGACTGCGGACGTGCATCTGGATGATTGTTAATCGTAGCAAGTATTGGACGCTGCGTAATTTCCTCAGCCACTCTTTCACCGGTAAATGGTGTTGTGAAAGGTAATACTTCGGAAACTTCTTCAATATCTTCTGTTTCTTCAATAACTTCTACATCTTCTACTTCTTGTTCACCTTTGTCTTCTTTGTTACACCCTGCCACAATAAGTACCGAACATAGTACAGCAAATAATATTCCCTTTGACCCCATCTCTTGTCTCCCCTTTAACGCATAACAGCTGGTATCATCACTTTATTTTTCATGACATCAAATAATCCTCTACGTGTAATGCGAATATATGGCAAATGCGTTGATTGTAAAAATAATAGTGTGTAAATTGCATCTGTATAGTGATAGCCGCGCGTACGAAGGGCTTCTTTTAAAGCAACTTCTTTTTCAATAAGCGTTTCTACATCTCCATCAAATAAGCTTCCACCAATCGGTAAATCGATAGCAGCTATGATCTCTTTATTTTCTGTTAGCACAATACCGCCATTTAGTTCTTTTACCTTGTTGAAGGCAAATTTCATTTCTTCGATGCTTTTACCGATTAAAATGATATCACCAGTATTTGAATACGATGTTGCAAAGCCTTGTACATTTGTTGCAAAGCCTTTGATCATTGTATTAATACGCCACTTCCCTTGACGATCTACGAGCATTAAATAACTTTCATCATGTGTCGATTCTAGTACGCCACGATTAAGCTGCAGCGTCACACTATAAGGTTTAGTAATGACATCATTGACCATCTCAATCCCTATAGGCATCGAAAATTGGAAGTCTTCATCTGTTAAATTAAAGTCTACATTTAGTGTCCCTAAAGACGACCAATCAATTGAAGGCAACGCATAGGCTTTCTTAGTATCACGTTTCAACCATACCCCTTTTGATAATACCGCTTCCGGTGTTGGCGACAATTCATCTGCCAAAATATTTAGCGTTGCATAACGACCTGTTGCAATAAGACCGTGCAGCTCTGTCATATTGTAATAGCGCGCTACATTATATGTCACCATATTATAAGCATCGATTGGCTTCACTCCTGCTTCAAGTGCTAATCGAATACATTGATCCATTACACCATCTTTATAGAAGCTCGGCGTAGAACCATCCGTAGTCATCATTAAATGGTTGAAAACATCTAGCTCTCTAGCAACGATATCTTTTAGTAACTTCGGCAAATCAGGACGAATCGAAGAATAACGAAGTGTCACAGCATAACCGTGCAATATACGACTCTCCACCTCATCAATTGTCATCGCCTCATGGTCACCGTCCGCTCCAAACAGCTTCATGCGTGCTAACGTTCTTTCGGAAGCACCCGGAAAATGTCCTTCGACTTTTTTACCATTTATTTTTGCTAACTGTAGCCAATATAGCATTTGGTCATCCCCGTGCAGAAGCTTTGGCCATCCAGTCAATTCTCCGCCAAGCAAAACATCATCTCGCTCTAGCCACTCCATAACAGATGCTGTTGAATACATTTTATCCTCAAGCTCTGTTACAGTTTGCGAATCAAAACGCGCCCACCAGTAAAAGGAAAATGGCAAAGCTTGTAATTGATCCAATATTGTAAACGCTTTCTTATTATCCATAAGTGCAGCAAATGACATGTTGTCACTAATAAATGTCGTCGTCCCAGTTTGTGCAGAAAAATCAGCAAAAGACTGTGGATTATATAATTGGAACGGATGAACATGCGGCTCAATATAACCCGGTACAATCGTTTTCCCTGTAACATCAACAACTTCTGTACCTTCTAGTAAAGCAGGCATTTCTTGTCCAACATAGACGATTCGATCATGTAAAATCCAAATGTTCCCTAGCATCCACTTTTTGAACATACTATGCAAATAGCGTGCATTTTTGAGCACAATTGTTGGTGCGAGTTTACCATCAATTACCGATACTTGCTCTCGAATATTTTTGATTTTCCACTTCATTTCAGGCATCTTCAAACGCTCCCTTCTTATAATGAATTTACTCACGAAAAATACACATACTATGTATGCAATTTGTCGCCTTAACATTTTTATCGTATCATAGCACTTTCATAAAGCAAAGCGTTAAAGATGGGATTCAATTACTTTTATATAAGGAGTTGGGTATTTTGCTAAATGAAAACATTTCAGAACGAAATGCTTTTATCCGTCTTATTTGCGGTGTTTCAATGACTTCATGCGGCATCGGTCGTATAGCACGCAATCCTAGCTGTATGATTGGCCATGGAATGATAGTTTTAGGTGCAATGAAAATTGCAGAAGGTACTTTTTTATATTGCCCATTAAAGGCAATGTTAGGTGCCGAAGAAGAGGTATAAAAAATGCGGAGAGCCTTAGGATGGTTCTCCGCATTCCTCATTACTTAAAAGTACGCCAACCAATATCTTTACGGAAGAAGAATTTATCCCATTCTTTCGTTGCGATTGCTGCGTATACTTTTTCTTGTGCTTGTTTTAATGAATCGGCCTTCGCTGCAACTAATAATACACGGCCTCCATTACCAACGAATTTGCCGTCTACATATTTTGTACCTGCGTGATATACAGGTAGTTCGATATCTGAAAGCTCTGGTAGCGGATTCCCCTTTTCTACTTCCCCTGGGTACCCTTCAGCAGATACTACTACACCTAGCATTGCTTCGTTCGACCATTGTAAATCGAAATATTTTTCTTCCATTAAAGCTTTCATAAATAGGCCAAAGTCTGAAGCCATGCGGGGAAGAACGACTTGTGTTTCCGGATCACCGAAACGCGCATTATATTCGATCACTTTTGGACCTTTTGCTGTTAATATAAGCCCTGCATATAATATACCTGTAAACGATACACCCTCTTCTTCCATCGCTTTAACAGTTGGTTCAACAATTTCGATGAATGCACTCGATATAACACTTTGCGGAATTTGAGGTACTGGTGAATAAGCACCCATCCCTCCAGTGTTTGGTCCTTTGTCTCCATCGTACGCACGTTTATGATCTTGTGCAATAACCATCGGATAAATTTGTCCGTTATGTACGAATGACATGAATGAAAATTCTTCACCGTCTAAAAATTCCTCAATGACAACACGAGATGAAGAATCGCCGAAGCGTTGATTGCCAATCATATCGTTCACTGCTTCAATCGCTTCATCCTCTGTCATCGCAACAATTACACCCTTACCTGCTGCTAATCCATCTGCCTTCACAACAATTGGTGCGCCTTGTGCTTTAATATACGCAATAGCAGGCTTTGCATCTGTAAATGTTTCATAAGCCGCAGTTGGGATATTATATTTTTTCATTAGTTCTTTGGCATATGATTTTGAACCTTCGATTTGTGCAGCCGCTTTTGTTGGACCAAAAATGGTTAAACCACAGTTCTGAAAGTAATCTACAATACCTGCTGCAAGTGGTTGCTCAGGACCAACAAATGTTAAGGCAATTTCATTTTCTTTCGCAAACGAGGCTAATGCTGCGAAATCTAATGCATCAATTCCAATAACTTCTGCATCTCCGCGCATTCCGTCATTACCTGGTGCAACGAATACTTTTTCTACAGACGGAGCAATGCTAAATTGTTTCGCAATCGCATGCTCACGACCACCACTACCAATAACAAGAACCTTCATTTTGAAGCCCTCCTAATAATTTGAATTTTCCAGCTTTTAAGTACAAAAAAAACGCTCACCTAAATAAATAAGCGAGCGTTCATATTACACTTCGAACAACAATTGTACCCGACCAAAATAGTATTGTTATTCAATAGTATAATAATATTGCATCCATCATCTCCCGGCCAAAGTCGATGATATATGCAGCATGTAATTGAAAGCATGTCCGACCAAAGCCATACTTCCTTAATTGTATAAGCATTCTTCCGACCAAAAAGAATAGCCTATACCGTATATACAAACGCTTCTGTCACTATCCGGCCAGAATAGCAACGAAACATTATTCTATTATAACGCCAGAATGACGTAAGTGCTATAGTTTTAATTAGACTGCTGTAGAAATACTGGCTGTTCGTGATGGAATACTTGCTTTTCCCACGCTAATACTCGCTCTTGATGAACAAATACAAGCTCTTCGGAATGAAATACTCGCTCTTGCCCCAATACTAGCTCTTCAGCACGAATTACTCGCTTTTCACACGCTAATACTAGCTCTTCACGATGAAATACTCGCTCCTGCACCAATACTAGCTCTTCAGCACGAATTACTCGCTTTTCACACGCTAATACTAGCTCTTGATGAACTAATACTAGCTCTTGAGGAACGAATACTTTCTCCTGCACCAATACAGCTCTTCAGCACAAATACTCGCGCCGACAGAAAACCCTATAGCAATTAATGTTTAAAGTGGCGTACTCCTGTGAACACCATTGCAATACCGTATTCATTTGCCTTATCAATCGAATCTTGATCCTTAATCGAGCCACCTGGTTGGATAATTGCAGTTATTCCTGCCGCATGAGCTGCTTCCACTGTATCGCTCATAGGGAAGAAGGCGTCAGATGCTAGTGCTGCACCTTTTGCTTTTTCGCCTGCTTGCTCGAATGCGATTTTAGCTGCGCCTACGCGGTTCATTTGTCCAGCGCCAACACCTAATGTCATTTGTGCATCCGTAACAACTATGGCATTAGATTTCACATGCTTCACTACTGCCCAGCCAAGCTTTAATGCTTCCCACTCTTGTTCAGTTGGTTCACGATCAGTCACCACTTTAATGTCTGCATTGGCGAATCCGAAACTATCAGGCTCTTGTACTAGTAAGCCACCTTCAACTGATACTACGTTGAATTTATCTTGTTTGCCTTGCGAGAAATCGATTGCCATTAAACGGATATTTTTCTTTTGCGTTAAAATCTCTAACGCCTCTTC
The DNA here is from genome assembly GCF_039888725.1 of Solibacillus sp. CAU 1738. Classification (NCBI taxonomy): domain Bacteria; kingdom Bacillati; phylum Bacillota; class Bacilli; order Caryophanales; family Caryophanaceae; genus Solibacillus; species Solibacillus sp. CAU 1738. The sequence continues at coordinate 13,521 of NZ_JBDQQN010000012.1, read as the reverse complement.
AGAAAAGCTTGGTGCAATAATGATCTCAAGGAAAATATCTGAAAGCTTCGCTGCAGTTGCCGCATCTACTTCCATATTTAATGCGATAATACCGCCGAAAATAGATGTAGAATCTGCTTCATATGCTTTACCGAATGCTTCTTCGATTGTTACACCTGTCCCAACACCACAAGGATTCATATGTTTCACTGCTACTGCTGCTGGCATTTCGAATTCTTTTACGATTTGAAGTGCTGCATTAGCATCTTGAATATTATTGTAAGAAAGCTCTTTACCGTGTAATTGCTCAGCAAATGCGATTGAGAAATCTGAGCCTAAACGTTTTTGGTAGAATGCTGCCTTTTGATGAGGGTTTTCACCGTAGCGTAAGTTCTGTTTTAATTCATACGTTAACGTTAAGCTTTCTGGGAAATCTTCTTCTGTTAAATGATTTGAAATATATGAATCATAGGCTGCTGTATGACGGAATACTTTTGCAGCGAGCTTACGACGTGTTTCAATTGTCGTCGTACCACCAGCTTTTAATTCTTCTAACACCCCAGCATAGTCAGCTGAATCAACGATAACTGTTACGTATTGATGGTTTTTCGCAGCAGAGCGTAACATTGTTGGGCCACCGATATCGATATTTTCAATCGCATCATCCCACGTTACATTAGGCTTTGAAATTGTTTCAACGAATGGGTACAGATTTACACAAACAATTTCGATTGGCTCGATACCATGCTCATTCATTTGTGCTTGGTGTGAAGCATCATCAAATTTCCCTAGTAGACCCCCGTGAATCATTGGGTTTAATGTCTTTACACGACCAGCTAAAATTTCAGGGAATTTAGTTACTTCATCAACAGCTGTTACAGGCACAGCATTGTCTTGTAACATACTTTTCGTACCACCAGTTGATAAAATTTCATAACCTAATGCTACTAATTCCTTTGCAAATTCTAAAATACCATCTTTATTCGAAACACTGATGAGTGCACGTTTAGTCACGATAAAATCCTCCAATTTGTATAAAAAATGGTGCTGCTACTGTTCTATCCACAAATAATAGCAAACACATAATAAATTAATACCTTATATAAATCTTCTATTAACATTAGCTAGGTTGATTTCCGTTACGGCCGGGACACTTTCCTGGGGGCGTCTGATGAGCCGCTTGGGGCAACAAGACGTTGGTCACGAAGGCGTCGTCACACGATGTGACGGTTTTAGCCTTCGTTCCTTTCCTACGCTAATCCCCAAGGAGTCACCCAGCCTTCACTACAATCATCAATAAATAGTCAGTAGCTTTATAGGTAACTAACTATGAAACTTTTAATTATAAAGATATGCACTGTCCTCAAATAGAAAGTACTTAAACGGAAAGGTGATTCGCTTAAACTCAATCATTTTTGAGCAAATAACTGCTGTAATGTTTTCGTATATAGCTGATGCTCTGTTGCATGAATGAGTTTTTCAGTCTCATCAAGTGTTCCTGCTACTTCAACAGCCGCCTGTGCAATAATCGGTCCCGTATCCATACCAGCATCAACGTAGTGCACCGTTACTCCCGTTACTTTCACACCGTGTTCAAACGCTTGACTAATTGCATCTTTACCTGGGAAAGATGGCAGTAAAGAAGGGTGAATATTAATAATGCGGTTCGGGAATGCCGCTAGTAATGTGTCGCTAATTAAACGCATATAACCAGCTAAAATAATCCACTCTACATCTTTTTCACGCAATGCTTTAATTACCGCCTGCTCATAAGCTGCTTTTGAGTCAAATGTTTTTGGCGTTAATTCAAGTACAGGAATATTAAATTTTTGGGCACGTGTGACAACAAATGCGCCAGGCTTATCTGTTACGACTAGTTCTATTTTCGCATTAAGTTCGCCGCGTTCAATACATTCAGCGATAGCCTGAAAATTACTACCGCTACCTGATGCAAATACTGCGATCTTCGTCATTACACTAAGCTCCCATCATGCTCACCGTTAAACACAACACCTTCGCCTTTAATTACGCGGCCAATTGTATATGCTTGTTCTCCATTCGCTTCAACAGCTGCAATCACTTTTTCTACTTCAGTAGAAGGCACAGCAATTACGAAGCCGATCCCCATATTGAAAACATTGTATAAATCTTTATCCGCTAATTGACCTTTATCTTTTAAAAACTCAAAGATTGGTAATACTGGCCAAGCACCTAAATCGATTTCGGTAGCAAGTCCTGCTGGCATCATACGTGGTAAGTTTTCATAGAAACCGCCGCCTGTTACGTGCGCACAACCATGCACTTCCGCTGCTTGAATTGCTGCAAGTACTGGCTTTGCATAAAGCTTCGTTGGTACGAGTAGCGCCTCACCGATTGGGCCAAGATTTTCATAACCTTCTACTACCTCGTCTACTGCATAGCCGTTATCAGCAAAAACGATTTTACGTACTAAGGAATAACCGTTAGAATGCACACCGCTTGAAGCAATACCAACAAGCACGTCACCTTCTACGATTTTTTCACCTGTAATAATAGCGCTCTTTTCGCAAGCACCTACAGCAAATCCTGCTAAATCGTACTCGTCTTCCTCGTAAAGGCCTGGCATTTCAGCTGTCTCTCCGCCGATTAACGCTGCACCAGACTGTACACAACCGTCTGCTACACCTTTTACGATTTGCTCAATTTTCGCAGGCTCAGCTTTACCAACCGCTACGTAATCTAAGAAGTAAAGTGGCTCTGCGCCTTGTGCAACGATATCGTTAATGCACATTGCAACACAGTCAACACCAATCGTATCGTGTTTATCAACCATGAAAGCTAGCTTTAATTTCGTACCAACACCATCTGTACCTGAAATGAGAACAGGTTCCTTTAAATTTAATGCAGATAAATCGAACATGCCGCCGAAACCACCAAACGTCCCCATTACACCTAGGCGATTAGTGCGCTCTACGTGAGATTTCATACGTTTTACGGCTTCGTAACCTGCTTCAATATTTACGCCTGCTTGTTCATACGCTTTAGACATGCGTTTTTCCTCCTTAAAATTAACGTACCAATTCTTTTTCATGCGGTAAGATCGTGTCTGGGAAAATTTCTGTTGGATATTTTCCTGTAAAGCATGCTAAGCATAGTCCGCGATTTGGATCTTCGAATGGACGTGCAATCGATTCAACCATACCTTCTGTTGATAGAAACGTTAATGTATCCGCACCAATCGCTTCACGAATTTCCTCAACATTATGACTAGATGCAATTAATTCTTCGTGTGTAGATGTATCAATACCGTAGAAGCATGGATCTGTCATCGGTGGAGAAGAAATAACTACATGCACCTCTGCAGCACCCGCTTCTTTCAGCATTTTTACAATACGGCGAGAAGTTGTTCCGCGCACGATCGAATCATCTACCATGACTACGCGCTTGCCTTTTACGACCTGTACAACAGGTGAAAGCTTCATTTTCACACCGCGTTCGCGTAACTCTTGAGTTGGCTGTATAAATGTACGACCAACGTAGCGATTTTTTATTAAACCAAGTTCATAAGGGATACCACTTTCCTCTGCAAAGCCAATCGCAGCTGAAATACTTGAATCGGGTACACCTGTCACTACATCTGCTTCTATATGTACACATTCTCTGGCAAGCTGTTTCCCCATACGCTTACGTGCCATATGAACATTGATGCCATCAATGTCAGAATCCGGACGCGCTAAGTATACGTACTCCATTGCACACATCGCACGATTTTCCATATCAACAAAACGGTCTGATGTTACACCTTGGTCGTTAATAATTAATAATTCGCCCGGTTCGACAGAGCGAACATATTCTGCACCGATTAAATCAAATGCACATGTTTCAGAAGCAACGACCCAGCCATCACCAAGCTTACCTAGTGATAGTGGACGTAAACCATGTGGATCACGCGCTACAAGCATTTCATCTTTCGTCATAATAAGTAATGAATACGCACCTTTAAGTAGGCTTAGCGCTTCTTTTACTTTTGCACGAAACGGCAAATGTTTACTCTTCTTAATTAAATGCGCTACTACTTCTGTGTCAGAGCTAGAGTGGAATATATTTCCTTGGCGCTCTAAATATTGTTTTAAGTGATTGGCATTTACTAAGTTCCCGTTATGTGCGATTGAAAGACTGCCTGTTGATGAGTGAAATAAAAGTGGTTGGACATTTTCGATTCCTTGTCCGCCTGCCGTTGCATAGCGAGCATGGGCAATCGCTGCTTTGCCATTCACCACTTTTAATTTTTCTTCATTGAAAACGTCATTCACAAGCCCTTCACCTTTGACCCCGCGCAGGACAGCACCATCATTGACAACGATACCTGCCCCCTCTTGACCACGGTGTTGAAGAGCATGTAGCCCGTAATAACTAAGGTGTGCTGGATTTGGGTTACCCCAAATTCCAAACACCCCACATTCTTCGTTTAAGCCTCTGATTTCAGCAAGCATGGGATTGCTCCTTTCCAAGCAGAACGGAATTCCTCCACTGTACCTTCTATAAGAACAGCATTTTCACCGTTAATAGTCAGTTTCGCATCGTTAGTTACGACACCAACTTTTTTCGCATCTACAACGACTTTTTCGAAACTAGCTGCATTTTCTTGTTTTACTGTTACGACAAATCGAGACTGTGTTTCAGAGAATAACGCTGTCGTAGCAGAACCTTCTAATGTTACGTTTAAGCCAAGTCCATTTGCTGCAAATGTTGTTTCAGCAAGGGCTACTGCAAGACCGCCTTCTGCCACGTCATGAGCAGATTGCACAAGTCCGTCACGAATCGCCGATAAAAGAGCTTGTTGACGTGCTGCTTCTATCTCTAAGTCGATTGCTGGTGCTTGACCTGAAATTTCACCATCACGTAATTTTTGTAATTCAGAACCACCGAATTCAGTATTAGTTTCACCGATTACATATACAACGTCCCCAGCAGCCTTCGCTTCTTGCGTCGTTACATGCGCTAGGTCTTTTACTAAACCAACCATACCGATTGTTGGTGTTGGGTAAACTGCTACACCTGAACGTTCATTGTAAAGTGATACGTTACCACCGATTACTGGAGCGCTTAATGCTGTACAAGCTGCTGCGATACCATCAGCTGATTTTTCGATCTGCCAGAAGATTTCTGGTTTCTCTGGATTACCGAAATTTAAGCAATCTGTAATCGCCAGTGGTTCACCGCCAGAACATACGATATTACGAGCTGCTTCAGCTACCGCAATTTTACCGCCCACTTCTGGATCTAAGTAAATGTAGCGAGAATTACAATCTGTTGTCATTGCTAAGCCCTTGTTAGTACCGCGTACGCGAATAACCGCTGCATCAGAACCAGGTGCTACAACTGTTGAAGTACGCACTTGGTAGTCATATTGACCATAAACCCACTCTTTTGAAGCGATTGTCGGTGCTTTTAGTAAAGCTGTTAATGTTTCTTTATAATCAGTTACTTGTGGCTCTACGTTTTCCATTGCTTGGAACTCAGCAAAGTAAGCTGGTTCAGCAGATGGTTTATAATAAACTGGCGCCTCTTCTGCAAGTGCGTCTGCAGGTACATCAGCTACTACTTCACCGTTATGAATTAAACGTAATTGTTTGTCAGCTGTTACATGACCAACTGCTACAGCGTCTAAATCATACTTATCGAAAATCGCTTTAATTTCATCTTCGCGACCTTTTTTCACAACTAATAACATACGTTCTTGAGATTCTGATAACATCATTTCATAAGCTGTCATGCCTGTTTCACGTTGTGGAATTAAGTCTAAGTTCATTTCCACACCAGTGCCTGCTTTCGAAGCCATTTCTGCTGAAGATGATGTAAGACCCGCAGCACCCATATCTTGAATACCAACTAATGCGTCAGATTTTACAACTTCAAGACATGCTTCAAGAAGAAGTTTTTCCATGAATGGGTCACCAACTTGTACTGCTGAACGGCTTTCCTCTGAATCCTCTGATAACTCCTCTGAAGAGAATGTCGCACCGTGAATACCATCACGACCTGTTTTTGCCCCTACGTACATAACTGTGTTCCCTACACCTGCAGCGACACCTTTTTGGATGTCTTTATGATCGATTAAACCAACACACATTGCATTTACAAGTGGATTGCCTTCATAGCAAGGGTCGAACTGAATTTCGCCACCTACTGTTGGAACCCCGATACAGTTACCGTAACCTGCGATACCCGCTACTACTTCTTCAAATAAATATTTACCACGTGCAGATTTTAATTCACCAAAACGTAATGAGTTTAACATCGCAATAGGACGTGCTCCCATTGAGAAAACATCACGGAGAATACCACCAACACCTGTTGCTGCACCTTGGTATGGCTCAATTGCTGATGGGTGGTTATGTGATTCCATTTTAAATACGACCGCTTGCTCATCACCGATATCCACGATACCAGCACCTTCACCAGGACCTTGTAGTACTTGAGGACCTGTTGTTGGGAATTTGCGTAATACAGGTTTTGAGTTTTTATAAGAGCAGTGCTCCGACCACATTACTGAGAAAAGTCCAGTCTCTGTCCAGTTTGGTAGACGACCTAAAATTCCTTCTACCATTGCAAATTCTTCGTCTGACATCCCCATACCAGCGTATAGCTTTTTTTCTTTAATTTGCTGTGCTGTTGGCTCAAACTTAGTTGTTGACATGATTTTCCCTCCACTGCTTCACAATTGATTTAAATAATGCTAATCCGTCTGCTCCACCTACAAGCGCATCAACAGCACGTTCTGGGTGAGGCATCATTCCTAATACATTGCCGCGCTCGTTTATAATGCCTGCAATATCTTCTATAGAGCCGTTTGGATTGTCGTCTGAATATGTAAACACGATTTGGTTATTTGCTTTTAATGTTGCAAGTGTTTCTTCGTCACAGTAGTAGTTACCTTCACCGTGTGCGATCGGTACATTAATAACTTGACCTTGCTCATATTGATTCGTAAAAAATGTGTTATTATTTTCTACTTTTAACTGCACTGGGCGACACATGAATTTCAAGTTTTTATTACGTAAAAGCGCTCCTGGTAGTAGGCCTGCTTCTGTTAGTATTTGGAATCCATTACATACACCTAGCACTGGTTTACCAGCATCTGCTGCTTTTTTTACTTCTGCCATAATGTTCGATTGGTTTGCCATCGCACCGCAACGCAAATAGTCACCGTATGAGAAACCACCAGGAACTAAAATACCATCAAAACCGCTTAAGTCCGTTTCTGAATGCCATACATATTCTACTTCTTCACCTAGTTCATCTTTAATCGCATGATACATATCGATGTCACAGTTTGACCCAGGGAATACGAGTACCGCGAATTTCATGATTAGTTAGCCTCCTCGACTTCATAACGGTAATCTTCAATTACTACGTTTGTTAAAACTTTTTCACACATTTCTTTAACTAGCGTATCAATATCACGATCCGTATCGCCGATTGTTAATTCTAAATATTTACCAATACGTAAATCTTTTACTTCACTGTAACCGATTTTTGTTAACGAACTTTTTACAGCTGAACCTTGTGGGTCTAAAATGCTTTCGCGTAATGTTACGAATATTTTTACTTTTTTCATTATGAACTTCCTCCAATTTTCGTCAAAATACTTACTTGTACATCTATTAAACTAACTGTCTGTGAAAAATGTCTGTGTCCGGTTTACGTCTCGATACCCGATACGATAAAACCTAAATGTTTAGGACAATTTCATCTACATGACAGTTAGACATTCAAATACTCACAATGACCAAATACTAGATTCATTAATTTGTTGTAATGTTTTTTCAATATCGTCAGTCATAATTGTGACATGCCCCATTTTTCTATTTACTTTTGCTTCCGCTTTGCCGTACAGATGGATGGACCAGTCAGGATATTTTGAAATCGAATTTGTTAGTGGCATCACATGTTGCCCTAACACATTGACCATAATCGACTTTGCCCATAACTTTGGTTGACGCAAAGGCCAGCCACATACGGCACGAATATGCTGCGTAAACTGTGAAATATTGCACGCTTCAATTGAATAGTGACCTGAGTTATGTGGACGTGGTGCTAACTCATTAATGATAATTTCACCATTTTCTAATACGAACATTTCAATCGCTAATGTACCTACTAAATTTAAGTAATCAGCAATTTTAGCTGCCGCCTTAGCTGCCGCCTCCGCTGTTATATCCGTAATTCGAGCCGGCACAATCGTTTCATGTAAAATATGATGGACATGAATATTTTCACCAACCGGAAGGCAGCATGTTTCACCTTGACCGTTTCGTTGAACTATTACGGAAATTTCTTTCATAAAAGGTACGAAACCTTCAGCAATACAAACAGAATGAGTAAATAATTCTTCCGCTAACGGTAAATCATCCGCGCATTTTAAGAGCTGCTGGCCTTTACCATCATATCCACCACGAGCTGTTTTTACGATACAAGGGAAACCGACTTTATTAATGCTTGCGACAAGTTCCTTATAGTTAGCTGCAACAACATACGGTGCAACTGGACATCCTGCTTCCACAATTGCCGCCTTTTCTGTTACGCGATCTTGCGTAATACGTACGAGCTCTGCACCTTGAGGAACATATGCAATTTCCGTTAATCTTTTTAAGCCTTCGTAGTCAATATTTTCAAATTCATACGTGATCACATCACTAATTTCTGCTAGTTCTTCAAGAGCTGCTTCATCATCATACGCTGCAACAATCCGAATATCCGCTACTTGCCCACCAGGAGAATCCATTGTTGGCTCCAGAACAGCAATTTTAAATCCTGCCTCTTTTGCAGCCATCGCCATCATACGTCCAAGCTGCCCTCCACCGATAATGCCGATTGTTTGCCCAGGATATATTATTTTTGTCACAGTAAATCACCTGTGCTTTCTAACACTTGTTGTTTTGTTGCTTCGCGTCTTGCTTCTAATTTTTCAGCTATCACCATGTCTGTTGCGCCTAAAATTTGTGCTGCTAGTAAGCCTGCGTTCGTTGCGCCTGCTTTCCCAATGGCTACTGTTGCAACAGGTACACCACCGGGCATTTGTACAATCGATAATAATGAATCCAATCCGTTTAACGCTCTAGATTGCACGGGTACACCAATTACAGGTAATGTTGTTTTTGCTGCAACCATTCCAGGTAAATGCGCTGCCCCTCCTGCACCTGCAATAATGATTTGAATACCTCGCCCACGAGCCGTTTCTGCATATTCAAACATTAAGTCAGGTGTACGGTGCGCAGATACGACTTGTTTTTCATAAGGAACTTGTAACTCATCTAAAATATCACATGCATGCTTCATTGTTTCCCAGTCACTAGAACTGCCCATAATAACGCCGATTTTTGGATTCATCATTTTGCTCTCCTTTAAACAATCTTTTCATTATTTATAAAAAACAATGAAAAAAGTCCCCAAATACCCTACTTTCTATGCATAAGAAAGCAGACTACTTGAGGACTGGGTTTCAAAGAATTGGCAGACAAAAAAAAGCATTCGAAGCCACACCCTTTAAGGTAACGTTCCAAAAGTTTATTAGTTGCTTTCCCGCATAGTCCGGCATTTACGGTACCGGGTAGAAACGCTAGAGCCATATTATCTAGCATATATGTGGGATGTAATGTTTTTCCTGTACATATTTTATCAAGACTAGTACATAAAAGCAATACAAAAATGCGAACAATAAAATTTATCGAAACGATAATGTTCGGTTTTAAATGCTATTCTTCTCTTAAAACTCCTTTGAATTGTATTTTTTGACGTAAATATGTTGGTTCACCATTAACAATATGAAACACAGGCTCTTCCTTACGACCGAATGGCATATAACCATCTCTATCCATTCTATCTAAACATTGCTCTATTGTTTCGTTTTCTTGTACTTCATACCAAACTTGTTTTTTTGACAAACACGTTCATCCTTCCGATTTTAACTAAGTCGCTATAACTATAGCATGAAGGAAAAAAACTTGCTCTATTATGGAGGAATCAACATTATTCCGCCGTAATTTATCGCTAATTGCTTGGAACCGTTTCCAGTAACTCCTCTAAGTATTCATATTCGATTTGCACATTAGTTGATTTATAAAAGAATCCTTTATACTGAATTGTATCCTCGCTATTAATAATGAGGCTTTCCTTCAGTTTATTGTGAATATAAATTTTTGTATCAAACCTAGATCCATCATAACCATGAGCGGATTTTTCTTTTTGGAATACGATGCGGTTTAAATTATTGATAATACGGGCTATTGTCGCATCATCCGTAATTTCTAGATGCTTCCCTGTATTGCCATCCAAAATCTCAATTTTAGATACATCTTTTGCTTGTACATTTACTATTTTTTGTGGAATATACGAAATGCCTGTCATAATAATAAACACACAAATAATCAGTATAGTCGCTGCAATTATTTTTCTCTTCACCAAATCGCCTCCTACTTAAATTAGACGTCCGAATTTGGCATTTGTTTCTATTTTCGTTATACTATAATTAAATAATGTTGGAAGCGATAGACAACATGGACTAAACCTTATGCATTTTGGTGAAAAACTAAAAACGGAAATACGTTATGTAAACGGAGAGAACTAATACTTATTTAACAGTGTTTATAAAATAATGATGAATACATATGGAGAATTTTATGAATAACAATTTGAAATTGACACGTAGTAGACGAAAAAGTAAAAGCAAATGGAAAAAGATCGTTTTGACAATACTCACTCTTTTCCTTTTTTCAATTATTAGCTACGGTGCCTACACCTACTATTCATTTCAAAAAGCAATAGATAAAATGAATACTCCAGAGCAATCAGATAATAATACCGTAACAAATATACCCGAAAAATCACCTCATATCGATCCTTTCTCTGTACTATTACTAGGCATTGATGAACGCGAATATGATGTTGGTAGAACAGATACAATGATTGTCGTCACAGTAAATCCAGACGAAAAAACAGTCAAAATGTTAAGTATCCCACGTGACTCACGGGTTGAAATTATTGGCAATAATACGGTTGAAAAAATAAATCATGCTTATCCACGTGGCGGTATTACTATGACAATCGATACTGTGGAAAACTTACTTTCGATACCAATAGATTACTATGTAGCCGTCAATATGGATGGCTTTTTACAAATTATCGATATACTTGGCGGTGTAACAGTTAATAACGATATGGATTTATCACATCTTCATTATACATTTCCAAAAGGTGATATTAAGCTGAATGGTGAAGAAGCTCTTGTATTCACACGTATTCGCTATGAAGATCCACGCGGGGATTTCGGTAGACAATTGCGTCAAAAACAATTAATCGAAGCTATTACAGCGAAAGCCGCTAGCCCTAAAACTATTTTGAAAATTAATGATGTTTTCGAGGTTTTAGGCGATAATGTACAAATGAATTTTTCTGCTAATAATTTATTTCAACTACAAAAACTGTATTCAAATTTAGACAAAAATATTGACCAACTACAATTCCAACAAGGTACCGGTGGATATATCGGTAAAAGTTGGTATTATACTTTAAACGAAGATGAATTAGAAGATATTAGTAATATATTAGGGCGACATTTAGACTTGAAGTAGACGCGACGAAAATCAATTTTTTAAAGTATTATGAACTAACAATACACCTTATTAGAAGAATTCGTGTCACTCTGTCGGAAAGCATAACTGTAGTGTAAATCAAGAGCATTTTTAGTTCATCCATTTCAAAAGAAAAAAGACTATAAACAACCCTCTATTTTTGAGTTCGTCTACAGTCTGAAAGGGACTTTTTTCGAGTCCCTTTCTTTTTTTTCATATTCTCTTTTTCACAATCCAATGTTTTAATTCGGAATTCAAACAGCTTTCTTATAGGTGATTCTATAAAAGTTTTAAACTAAAATAACCATTTAAATGATTAATAGTTACATTTAATAATACATGTTCTATACAAAACATTTAATGCAATATTATTTTATAATGTTTTGATAGCCTGATACATCCTCATCTAACAAGAAGCTAGTTCCACGCTTTTTCAGTGCTGAGCCAAAGAAAATAGCTGTAATCAAGGCCGAAGCTATTACACCTGCGATATTAGCAAGTGCAACTGGTTGACCAAACCCCATAGTAGGTTCGTAAATAATATAACTGAATACCATACTGGTCATAAATGCAGCAGGTATTGTTGCAATCCAGTGATTTTTACGTGATAAGAATAAATACATAGCTCCTACCCATAATGCAATGACGGCAGTTACACCATTTGCCCATGAGAAATATCTCCATAAAATATTAAAATCAATTTTTGTTAATGCATATGACATCACAAACAATGGAATGGCAATCCATAAACGACTATATATTTTTGCTTGAGCAAATTTGAAATAGTCGGCAATAATCATACGTGCTGCACGGAATGCTGTGTCACCAGAAGTAATAGGTAAAACAATTACTCCTAATACCGCTAATGTACCACCTATAGAACCTAGCATTAACAATGATGCTTCACTTACTACAGCAGCAGGACCACCCGCAGCCATCATTTCACTTAAACCGCCATACCCACCGAATAAGCTCATTGCTGCAGCAGCCCAGATCATTGCAATAATCCCTTCTGCAATCATCATACCGTAGAAAATTTTACGACCTTCTTTTTCGCCTTTAGTTGTACGTGAAATAATAGGCGTTTGCGTAGCGTGGAAGCCAGATAATGCTCCACATGTAATTGTAAAGAATAATAGCGGGAATATCGGTAAGCTCTTCGGATGCATATTTTCAAATGTTAATTCTGGAATCGGAGAACCTTTTACAATCATACCAATGCCAATACCTAAAGCGGAAATAACTAATAATGCACCAAAGTAAGGATATAAACGACCAATAATTTTATCTACTGGCAATAATGTTGCGAGTATATGCTGGGCGCTTTCTTAGGGTGAACCTTGAGCTGCTTCGTTGCTACGGCCCCTGCAGGTTCACAGCCAACACGAGGTTGTTCACAAAGGCGTTGTGCACGATGTGACGAACTTAGTCTTCTCTCTCGAGCTATTTCCCCAAGGAGGCGCCGCTTGGACTAATCCAAGGTGGTGCTGTCCATGATATTTAAACAAGCAACATTTATCTTAGGTCCGTATTTGCAAAAAAATAAATAAAGGTATTTGAGTTTTAAAACCCAAATACCTTTTTGATTTATTAAAAGCCCCAAACCCAAAATATAGGCCCTTTTTTACCGTAAAACTTCATATAAAAAAACCCGCTGATAATCAGCGGGTTTGTATTGCTTAGCGACGTCCTACTCTCACAGGGGGAAGCCCCCAACTACCATCGGCGCTAAAGAGCTTAACTTCCGTGTTCGGTATGGGAACGGGTGTGACCTCTTTGCCATCATCACTAAACTATTTACGGCTTTCAATATACATCGTATTTCTGCGTCAGCTTCACTCATTCAATCAGTCACGTACAGAGGTACGCTCCTTCAATCACTCGATTGCTTCCTTGAACTACTTGTATCTTGAAACCCTTGTGAAAGAAT
>NZ_JBDQQN010000011.1:0-56145 GCF_039888725.1 Solibacillus sp. CAU 1738 | reverse complement strand
TTCCCATACCGAACACGGAAGTTAAGCTCTTTAGCGCCGATGGTAGTTGGGGGCTTCCCCCTGTGAGAGTAGGACATCGCTAAGCAATGTAAACCCGCTGATTTTTCAGCGGGTTTTTTGTTTGTTTTAAAACCAATGCTTATAATCGAGATGCTAAAATTGATTTCACGTGAAGGAATAGAATAAGAAAAGAAAAACAAACAATCAATTGATGTATATAGCTGGCCTTTTTGAATAATGGTAAATTTCACTATAAACAACTACCGTATAATGGACATTATTATATATCTGTACGCAAAGCAATTAAATAATCGAATTGTGGTGATGATAGTTATTAATTTAATTATAGTAATAGTATGAAAGGAATGGGTGTGGCTATCTTATTGTTTAAATAGAAATACACGCAAGTTTTATTGTCAAAGAACATTAATAAAATGATACAGAGCAAATAAAAATAATGACTGTGAGACAGCGCTTCAAAATCGAAGTAACATTATTTTATGTGTTTCTATGTAAACAGTAAATTTCATTCATTACAGATAGGAATATCGTTATAATAATAATGACAATACTTAAACGGAGTGAGACGATGAAAAGTGAAAGACCAATTGTAGAAGCATTGCAAAGGTTTGTAGCAAAGAAACCGCAATCTTTACATGTACCGGGACATAAAAATGGTCTGCTTTCGACATTACCAAAAGAACTTGAGCAGGCACTTACATATGATGTGACTGAGTTATCAGGATTAGATGATTTTCACCATCCCGAAGAAGCTATTGCGGAAGCACAGGAGTTACTGAAAGCAACATACGGAGCTGATGCCAGCTTCTTTTTAGTGAATGGTTCGACTGTTGGCAATTTAGCAATGATTTATGCAGCATGTGGACGAGGAGATACCGTTCTTGTCCAGAGGAATGCGCATAAATCTGTTTTCCACGCAATCGAACTTGTTGGAGCAAAGCCGGTGTATTTAGCTCCTGAATGGGATGAGACTACGTGTACAGCAACGTCTGTCCGACTCTCGACATTAGAGGAAGCATTACAACGTTTTAAAAATGTAAAAGCGGTTGTATTAACGTATCCGACTTATTATGGTATGGTATCACAAGAGCTAGAAGCACAAATCGCATTATGCCATACGCGAAATATACCGGTATTAGTTGATGAAGCACACGGGGCACATTTTACTGCGAGTAAAGCATTTCCTCCTTCAGCACTTGATTTAGGAGCAGATGTTGTCGTGCAATCAGCGCATAAAACATTACCTGCAATGACAATGGCGTCATTTTTACATGTGAAATCATCTTTAATTTCCGTACAAAAAATAAACCGTTATTTACGCATGCTACAATCAAGTAGCCCCTCCTATTTATTACTAGCATCTTTAGATGATGCGAGACGCTATGTAAGCACATATTTAGAATTGGATGCGCACTTTCTACTTGAAAAGCGTAGTCAGTGGATCGAAGCTTTGCGTGCAATTAAAGAGCTTGAAGTTATTGAAGTTGATGATCCGTTAAAAATATTATTACGTTTTCCAGGCTATACTGGCTTTCAATTAAAAGAAGCACTAGAAGATAATAATTTATATGTGGAATTGGCAGACAAATATCAAGTGCTTGTCATTTTGCCTCTCATAAAAAGAGGAGAAACATATCCATTTGCGGAGGCGCGCATTCGCATTAAGGATGGGGTTAATGCGCTTGCTAAAAAACAAGGTGAAACAATACAAAAATCAAATAATCAATTCGAAATGACAACAGTCGACATACCGTATTATACATTTGAAGAACTTGAGCAACTTGATAAGGAATGGGTACCATATATGCGTGCTGTCGGTCGTGTCGCTGCAAGTATGCTCATTCCGTATCCACCGGGTATACCACTCTTTTTGCCAGGTGAAAAAATTACGGTTGCAAAGTTGAGTCAATTAGAGGAGTTACTTGCAATCGGAGCAACATTTCAAGGACAACATAAATTAGTCGAAAAATGTATTTATGTCATAAAGCAGTAGTTGGAGGAATATAACAACATGGTAGGAAACTTATTTATTACGTTTGAAGGTCCAGACGGGGCTGGTAAAACATCTGTTTTAAAAGCAATAATTGAACGTTTTGAAAAGCAAGATGTGGATTTTTTAGCAACACGAGAACCAGGAGGAATCCGCATTGCCGAAAAAATTCGTGAAATAATCTTGAATCCTACACATAAGGAAATGGATCCTCATACTGAAGCATTATTGTACGCTTCAGCACGTAGTCAGCATTTTTATGAAAAAGTCATTCCTGCATTAGATGCAGGGAAGCATGTGTTATGTGACCGTTTTATTGATTCATCACTTGCTTATCAAGGATATGCACGAGGACTTGGAATGGAAGAGGTACTTAGTATTAATGAGTTTGCGATTGGTAAACGTATGCCTGATTTAACAATTCTTTTTGATTTGCCACCAGCAGTTGGATTAGCACGAATACAAGCTAGCAGAGCGAATGAAGTGAACCGTTTAGACGAAGAAGGCTTAGCGTTTCATAAGCTAGTATATGAGGGTTATTTAGAAGTTGTGAAACGTTATCCGGAGCGCATTCGTATTGTTGATGCATCAAAGTCAATGGAAGAAGTGATTGAAGATGTGTGGACAATTATAAATGAAGTAATAGGGTAAAAGTAAATGAAGTAAGCGACTACATTGTGATATAATGGTAGTACCGAACCTAACGAAGGGGTGATTACGGATGAAGTTAGTAGTAGCAGTTGTGCAAGATCAAGATAGCAATCGTTTATCGAACGCTTTAACAAAGAATAATTTTAGAGCAACAAAATTGGCGAGTACGGGCGGTTTTTTACGTTCAGGTAATACAACGTTTTTAATCGGTACGGATGATACGTTAATTCCAAAGCTTTTAGAAATTATACGTGAGAACTGCCGAGCGCGTGAGCAAATGGTAGCGCCAGTTTCACCAATGGGTGGCAATGCAGATTCTTATGTTCCGTATCCTGTAGAAGTAGAAGTCGGGGGAGCAACAGTATTTGTACTACCAATTGAGCAATTCCACCATTTTTAAAAATAAGAAATTAGATTTTTTCTAGCTAGGAAAATTTCTAAGCATTAGTGCCGATATTTTATGTGCGAAAAGCGCAACTGCCAACAATAATTGTCATTACGAAGATAGTGTAGCGGCAGGAGCGTATTGTTGGGATAGGGTGGCACAAATGGACATTTCTTATAAAATGGAGGCAAATTAGTTGAAGATAAATCAAGATATACGTATGTTGAATACAAATCGCAACGATCTAAGGCCAACCACACAAAACAATAATCGTTTCGGTGATATGGTTGTAAAGCAAGGGTCTAAAATGCAAACAGAGCAATTGACACGATTACTCGGGGATATATCTGCAGCAGGTGAGCGAGTAGCGAGGTCAAGGAATTTACGAGAATTAACACGCTATAAAATGCTTATAAAGCGTTTTTTACAAGAAACGGTTGATTACGGGCTTGAAATGAAGCAATCTCATACATGGAATCGCTTCGGTGAAGGTCGTCGTTTAAAAATTATCGAAACAATTGATGAGCGTCTTGTCGAACTAGCACAAGACTTGTTAGATGAAGAAAAAGAAACAATCGACTTATTAGCTAAAATAGGTGAGATTAAAGGATTGTTAATCAATCTTTATATGTAAAACCCGTGTCTTTGTCACATGACACGGGCTTTTTTCTAAAGGTGTTGTAATTAATGAAGTGAAGTGGTGAAACAAATGGTACGCAATATGGACGAGCTAAAAAAGCTACAGCCTGTAGTAATGAAGCAAATTCAAACAATTTATGAAAAGAATAGAATGGCACATGCCTATATTTTCGATGGCGAAAAAGGAACAGGAAAAAAAGATGTAATGACGTTTTTTATTAAGCTCCTTTTATGTGAAAATGTGTCGGAAAATGTTCCATGTGAAACATGTCGAAATTGTTTGAGAATCGATTCGGGTAATCATCCGAACATTCGTCAAATTGAGCCAGATGGACAATTCATTAAAATCGACCAAGTACGCGATCTTATGACAGAAATGACGATGAAAGCAGTAGAGGAAGGTAGAAAAATTTATGTGCTGCATCATGCAGATAAATTAAATACCGCATCTGCTAATATGTTATTAAAGTTTTTAGAAGAGCCGGATGGAGAAGTAACAGCGATATTATTAACAGAGCAAATTCAATCCATTTTGCCGACGATTCGCTCCCGTTGCCAGCATATAAAATTTGCTAAAATACCTCGTTTGATGCTCATTGAGGCGTTAGTTGAAAAAGGTGTGACACATACGATGGCTTCTACCGTAAGTATGGTGACAAATGAGCTTGAAACAGCTTGCTTTCTAGCAAATGATGAGCAGTTTGCACATGCGAGAAAAACAGTGTTAAAATTAGTAGAGATTGTTAGAAAAAATGTACATGAAGCAATGCTCGTTGTACATGAAGACTGGCTATCTACTTTTAAAGAGAAAAGTGACATGGAGCAAGCACTTGATTTATTGCTTTTTGCATATCGTGATATTGTCGCAATAAAAGCAAATCAAGAGGCAGCGTGTGCGTATCCAGACATGTTACAAACTTTTAAAGAAATAGCACTGCACACTACGTATGAGCGATTATCTGCTCAAATGCAGGCAATTTTACAAGCGAGACAGCAGCTGCAACGTAATATGAATAGAACATTGTTGATGGAGCAGCTTATGCTGAATCTGCAGGAGGGGTATACATTTGTATAATGTAGTCGGAATCCGCTTTAAAAAGGCGGGTAAAATATATTATTTTGATCCAGCAGCGTATATACTAGAAGAAAACGAGTATGTTATTGTGGAAACGGCGCGAGGCATTGAGTACGGCAAAGTAGTAGTCCCGATAAAACAAGTCGGTGAAAATGATGTTGTTTTGCCACTAAAGCAAGTTGTCCGTCCTGCTGATGAACGAGATCGTATTCAAGTGGATGAAAATCTAATTGAATCGAGACGTGCTTTTGAATTAGCGAATACGAAAATTATCGAGCATAGCTTAGACATGAAGCTTGTTGATGTAGAATATACGTTTGATCGTAATAAAATCATTTTTTATTTTACCGCGGAAGGGCGTGTCGATTTCCGTGAACTTGTTAAGGATTTAGCATCGGTATTCCGTACACGCATTGAATTACGTCAAATCGGTGTGCGTGATGAAGCAAAGCTATTAGGTGGGATTGGCCCATGTGGACGTATGCTATGCTGTTCAACGTTTTTAGGTGATTTCGATCCGGTGTCAATTAAAATGGCGAAAGATCAAAATTTATCATTAAATCCGACCAAAATTTCCGGATTATGTGGGCGTTTAATGTGTTGCTTAAAATATGAAAATGATGATTATGAAATTGCTAAAAAAGGTATGCCTGATATGGGCGACATGGTCATGACGCCAGACGGGAAGGGAAAAGTAATCGGCTTAAATGTATTAGAACGTGTAATTCAAGTATATTTACAAGAGCAAGAACGAGCGGTTGAATATACGCTTGAAGAACTATTACAATGTGAAAAAAATCTTATATAGATAAAAGATTTAATGAGGTGGCTTGAGTGAAGGACCATAATTTCTTAGATACTATTATGGAGTTCGAACAACAGCTTGAATCAATGCAGCAACAATTTGTGGCTTTAAAACAATATGTTGCGCATATGATGGAAGAACATCAGACAATTCAAACGGAAAACCTTCACCTACGTACGCGTCTCGAAGAGCTACTATCTAACGAACATGTAGTCTCACATGAAGAGAAAAAAGATAGCACGTTAGATATAGGGGAAGGATATGATAATTTGGCACGCCTTTATCATGAAGGGTTCCATGTGTGTCATGTTCATTTCGGAAGCTCGCGTAAAGGTGAGGATTGCTTGTTTTGTCTATCATTTTTAAACAAACAAAATGTTTAGTTAGGAAAGTGAATTCGCGCGCATTAATTCCCGGTCAGTAAAATGTTGCATTTATGTGATGTTATTACTGTCGGTTTCGCTTTTTTTGAAAGAACATTGGCGCGAATGAGTAGACAAATACTTCAACTTAGAAAGTATACATTTTCTTATAAAGTGAGAAAAGGCTGATTCCACTATTTGTGGATGTCAGTCTTTTATTTTGGATGATGGGAGATTCTATTATGGAACAATGGTTACAAAATGATGAGCGACTAGATTATTTATTAGCGGAGGATTTACGTATTATTCAAAGCCCATCCGTTTTTTCATTTTCATTAGATGCAGTATTATTATCACGTTTTGTGAATGTGCCAAAGCAAAAAGGTGATATTGTTGACCTCTGTTCAGGTAACGGGGTAATACCACTATTTTTAAGCGCGCGTACAAAGGCAAACATTACGGGTGTCGAATTGCAGCCAAGATTATATGATATGGCGTGTCGAAGTGTGCGTTTTAATAAATTGGAAGAGCAAATTACAATGAAATTAGGCGATGTGAAGGATGCCCCGAATGCATTAGGTATAGAAAAATATGATGTCGTAACGTGTAATCCGCCGTATTTTTTAGCCCATGAATTAAGTGATAAAAACGTTAGCGAGCACTATGCAATTGCCCGTCATGAAATTCATTTATCATTAGAAGAGGCTATTTTTGCATCAAGCCGTTTATTAAAGCAAGGTGGTAAGGCGGCATTCGTTCATAGACCTGGCCGGCTACTTGATATCGTAACAGCGATGCGCGCCAATCGTTTAGAGCCAAAACGTATTCGCTTTGTTTATCCGAAAATGGGAAAAGAGGCGAATACGCTTTTAATAGAAGGGATTAAAGATGGCAAACCTGATTTAAAAGTACTGCCGCCATTATATGTGTATAATGACAATAATGAATATACAGCTGAAGTGAGTGAGCTTCTATATGGAGAACGAAAATAAGCATTATTTTTATGTAGTAAAATGTCGTGATAACTCGCTTTATGCCGGTTATACGAATAATTTAGAGCGTCGTATTGCAACCCATAATGCAGGTAAAGGGGCAAAATATACACGGGCAAGGCTACCCGTCATATGCATCCATTTTGAAATATACGAAACGAAGCAAGAGGCGATGCGGATGGAATATGCGTTTAAGCAATTAACACGTGAAACGAAAGAAAAATATATAAGGGGGGCTAGCAATGAAGTCACAGAAAAGTAGCCAACACGAAGCAGGAGCATGTTTATATTTAGTAGCCACACCGATTGGTAATTTAGAAGATATGACCGTGCGCGCATTGCGTATTTTAAAAGAAGTTAATGTCATTGCGGCAGAAGATACACGTAATACGAAAAAGTTATGTAATTATTTTGAAATTACCACGCCGCTCATTAGTTATCATGAGCATAATATTGAAGCAGGAGGCGAGAAGCTGCTAAGCTATTTACGCGATGGCAAATCGGTCGCGCTTGTTAGTGATGCTGGACTGCCTTGTATTTCAGATCCAGGGGCAGATATTGTCGTCAAAGCAATAGATGAAGATTTTGCAGTTGTTCCAATTCCGGGTGCGAATGCAGCACTAACTGCACTTATTGCATCTGGTTTAGTACCACAGCCATTTTACTTTTTTGGCTTTTTACATCGCAATAAAAAAGAACGTCGCATGCAGTTGGAAAAGCTAGCAAAGCGTGAGGAAACAATAGTGTTTTATGAAGCGCCACACCGTTTAAAAGAATCGTTAAAAGATTTAGAGCTTGTGCTTGGCGATCGTCGTATAACGCTCGCGCGGGAATTAACGAAGAAGTTTGAGGAATTTTTACGTGGCACAATTGTAGAAGCTATTGAATGGGCAACTGAAAATGAAATTCGTGGTGAATTTTGTATTGTGCTTGAAGGCAATACATCTGGTGAAATAGAGGAAGAAAATAACTATTGGACAAACATGACGCTAGTAGAGCATGTAAATTATTTAATAGAAGAAACAGGTGCATCTTCTAAAGAGGCGATTAAAGAAGTTGCAAAAATGCGGGATTTACCGAAGCGTGATGTATATCAAGCGTATCACCAATAAGAAGTAAAAAAAGCGTATCTACTCATTAAGAGTAGGATACGCTTTTAACATGTGGAAGTATTATTTTTTAAGGTTTGATTGAATTTCATTCATTAACATTTCCGCGCCTTCTGGGCTTAAAATTAATTTGCCCCCAACAAGACGGAAGTTGTCATCAGATACTTCACCAGTTACAGCACATGTCATATTTGGCATGTATTTTTTTAAGATGATTTTATCGTCATCTACATAAATTTCTAATGCATCTTTTTCTGCAATGCCTAGTGTGCGACGAAGCTCGATCGGGATAACTACACGACCTAATTCATCGACTTTACGAACGATACCTGTTGATTTCATGATATATTTCCTCCTAGTTATAGTTATAATAATTCGTCAAATTTCGACATTTGTTCCTTGTCTATTATGAATCATACCAAGTAATGACATATACGTCAATAAATTAGCACTCATTATGATACATCTTAGGGAATTTTTTTGCCATAATACGAGTATTTATTAGATAAATTAAAGATTGTTACTAAAATTTGAACGCAATAGTCTAAAAGTTCAATCAAATTACCATCTTTTACATGGTTATTATTCGACAAAATCCTTTCTTAATATTCTTTCGTTGAAACGAAATTGTTACTTCGTTAGAATAAGTACTATACTGTGAAATTATTGGAGGCAGCTTGTGTGAACGAACAAAAAACATTTTATATAACAACCCCTATTTATTACCCAAGCGGAAAGTTCCATATCGGGACAGCATATACGACGGTTGCATCAGATACAATCGCACGATATAAACGCTTGCGTGGCTATGACGTACGCTTTTTAACAGGTATGGACGAGCACGGACAAAAAATTCAGGAAAAAGCAGCAGAAGCCGGCAAGCATCCACAAGATTATGTGAATGAAATTGCAGATGCGGCGAAAAAACTTTGGTCATTAATGGATATTTCCTATGATGACTTTATTCAAACAACGGAAGAACGGCATAAAAAAAGCGTCGACAAGATTTTTCAAAAGTTTCTAGATAACGGCGACATCTATAAAGGTGAATATGAAGGTCTTTATTGTGTGCCGTGTGAATCTTATTATACGGAAACGCAATTAGTCGATAGTAAATGCCCTGACTGTGGTCGTGCTGTGCAAACTGTTAAAGAAGAGTCTTACTTCTTTAATATGAAAAAATATGCAGATCGATTACTAGAATATTACCAAAATAATGTAGAATTTATTGAGCCAGAATCGCGCAAAAATGAGATGATTAATAACTTCATTAAGCCAGGGTTAGAAGATTTATCGGTTTCACGTACATCGTTTGACTGGGGCATTAAAGTTCCTGGTGATCCAAAGCACGTTATTTACGTATGGGTAGATGCATTATCCAACTATATTACGGCACTTGGCTACGGATCTGATAATGAAGAACTTTTCAATAAATACTGGCCGGCGGATGTCCATGTTGTAGGGAAAGATATAGTACGTTTCCATACAATCTACTGGCCAATTTTCCTGATGGCATTAGAATTACCATTACCGAAAAAAGTATTCGCGCATGGTTTTATTATGATGAAAGATGGTAAAATGTCGAAATCAAAAGGCAATGTTGTGTACCCTGAAATGTTAGTAGAGCGTTATGGATTAGATGCGACACGTTATTTCTTATTACGTGAGTTACCATTCGGTTCGGATGGGGTATTTTCACCAGAATCTTTTGTTGAGCGTACAAATTTCGATTTAGCTAATGATTTAGGAAACTTATTAAACCGTACTGTATCGATGGTGAACAAGTATTTTGACGGTATTATTCCGACAGAAAACTTACAAGAAACGGAATTTGATGCAGCATTAAAAGCACAAGCACATGAAACGCGTCTTAAATATGAAGAAAGTATGGAAAAAATGCAATTTAGCGTCGTTTTATCGGAAATTTGGTCGCTTGTTTCGCGCACAAATAAGTATATTGACGAAACCTCTCCATGGGTTTTAGCGAAGGACGAGGTAGATAAACCGAAATTAGCAGCAGTTATGGCTAATTTAGCCGAGAGTTTACGTCATATTGCCGTCATGTTACAGCCATTTATGACAGAAACACCAAAACGTATTTTTGAACAACTAGGATTAGACAACAAATTATTAGCATGGGAAACGATTGAAACATTCGGCAATGTTATTCCAGGAAACATAAAAATGGTAGAAAAAGGTACTCCTATTTTCCCACGTTTAGAGAATGAAGTGGAAATTGCTTATATTCGTGAGCAAATGCTAGGTTCTGTTCAAACAGTACAAGAGGAAGAACCGAAAAAAGTAGCGCCAGCAGAAATAGAAGAGGTAGAAGAAATTTCTATCGATGATTTCATGAAAATAGATTTACGTGTAGCGACTGTTACAGCTTGTGAGCCAGTGCCGAAAGCAAATAAATTGTTGAAGCTACAAGTGGATCTAGGATATGAGCAACGCCAAGTCGTATCAGGAATTGCTGAGCATTATACAGCCGAACAATTAGTCGGTCAAAAAGTAATTGTTGTCGTAAATTTAAAGCCTGTAAAGCTGCGTGGAGAACTATCTCAGGGAATGATTTTAGCAGGTTCACATGATGGTATACTAACGCTTGCAACAGTTGATCCGAAACTTGAAAATGGTGCAAAAGTAAAATAATGTACTGGAAGTCTGTTGATAAATAATAACTCAACAGACTTTTAGTTATTTATTCAATAATACTTCAAATAAGATATATCACAATAATATATAATTACAAAAAAAGTCATTTACATAGGCTTTATATCCCTTGTAGGTATCTTTATATATGAATAATGATATATAAGTGCACTTTTTGTAATAAAACTGTAATAAAACTGAAAACTAAGAAATATTACTTTCCAATACAATAAGCGTTAGGAGAAAAATATATGGCAACATTTATAGATACACATGTCCATTTGAATGCAGATCAGTACGATGAAGATTTGCAACAAGTCATTGAACGTGCATTAGCAGCGAATGTAGAAAAAATGGTTGTAATTGGCTTTGATCGCAAAACAATCGAACGCGCGATGAAGCTAGCTGATGAATATGATTTTATTTATGCAGTGATTGGGTGGCATCCGGTAGACGCAATTGACTGTACAGAACAAGATTTGCAGTGGATTGAAGAACTAGCGGCCCATCCGAAAGTTGTTGGCATCGGTGAGACAGGTCTGGATTATTATTGGGATAAATCACCAAAGGATGTACAGCAATTTTGGTTCCGTAAGCAAATACATTTAGCGCAGAAATTAAATTTACCAATCATCATTCATAATCGTGATGCAACGGGGGATGTTGTACGCATTTTACGTGAAGAAAATGCAGCATCAGTTGGCGGCATTATGCATTGCTACGGAGGCAGTGTAGAAACAGCGCGTGAATGCATCGAGATGAATTTTATGATTAGTCTTGGTGGTCCGGTAACATTTAAAAATGCCCGTCAGCCAAAAGAAGTGGCGAAGGAAATTCCGTTAGAATATTTGCTGATCGAAACAGATGCGCCTTATTTAGCGCCACACCCATATCGAGGGAAACGAAATGAGCCTTCTTTAGTGCCCTTAGTAGCAGAGGAAATTGCACGCCAAAAAGAGCTGTCAATTGAGGAAGTAGCCAAAGCGACAACTGAAAATGCTATTAAATTTTTAAAACTAGACGTTTAGACTGAGAAAATGCCTCCAATACTATGGTTAACGGACTTTTCCTCTAAATGTAAATTTACTACTAAATACATTAAGGTTGACAGCACAAAAACTAGTCCGTATAATTCAGCGAGTATTAAGGAGGCGTATTTCATGTCAAAAAAATCCATGAAAAGCCGGTTCTTAGGATCATTGAGGAGTCCGCAAACAAGGGTGAGATTTTTTTCACTTGTCCTGTTTGCAGCTGTCATTTCATTCGTTCTGTATCAAGGGACGAAATCTCCAGTTGTCATTAAAGTAAACGGAGAAGAGCAACAAGTATTTACACACGCAAACACAGTTGGCGAGCTATTACAAGCGCGCGATATCAACATATCAGAATATGATAAAGTAACACCCTCACTGAACACCAAAATTGTTAGTAGAATGACGATAGAATGGGAACAGGCAAAAGAAGTAATAATTTCAGTTGACGGAAATCAGTCAAGTGTATGGACAACTGAAAGTCTAGTGAAGAACATTTTGGAAGAGGCTAATATTGAAGTAACAGAGCACGATCAAGTATTACAGGGCTTAGATACAGAAGTAGGAGCAGATAACAAAATCGATATTCAAAAAGCGTTTCAGGTAACGCTTGTCGATGGGTTAGAAGAGAGACAAGTATGGTCCACTTCGACTACGGTCGCTAACTTTTTAAAACAACAAGAAATTCAACTAGGTGAATTTGATCGGGTCGAGAAAGAGCTGGAGGACGTTATCACTCCAGAAGATAAAATCGCAGTTGTTCGCGTAGAAAAGGTTACCGATGTAGTTGAAGAATCAGTAGATTTTGCAGTCGAAAAGAAAAATGATTCTTCTTTGCTAAAAGGGAAAGAAAAAGTTGTAACTAAAGGTGCAGACGGTAAAGTTTCGCGCACATACGAAGTAGTAAAAGAAAACGGTAAAGTTATTGAAAAAACTTTAAAGTCTGAAGAAGTTGTAAAAGAGCCAACGACAAAAGTAGTCGCTGTAGGTACAAAAGTTGTAACGGCAAGCGTTTCTCGTAGCAATACGGAAGCCCCTGCAAACGGAAAAGAGTTTTATGTTACAGCAACAGCGTATACACCGTATTGTAATGGATGTTCAGGCTATTCTGCTGCTGGTATTAATTTACGCAGCGATGAAAATTTAAAGTTAATCGCAGTAGATCCTAACGTAATCCCATTAGGCACAAAAGTTTGGGTTGAAGGTTATGGGTATGCAGTTGCAGGGGATACTGGTGGTTCAATTAAGGGCAATAAAATTGATGTGCTTGTTCAAACGAAACAGCAGGCTTATAGCTGGGGTCGTAAACAAGTACGTATTAAAGTTTTAAATTAGCGTCAGTGTTGTTGTTTTCACTGTACGTCCCAAAATGTATAGATGCTTTCTCGCACTTGACTGGCGAGAAAGCTTTTTTATTGGGTTTTATACTGTTTATTGAGGAAACCATACATTGTAATAGAAAAATATGTTGAAGATCCTGTTAATTTTGAGTGCAATGTAGTCATTTTAAGCGCACGATCTGCATGAGATTGCTCCTGCTATTACTCGTGCCAAATGAGCCGAACTGTATTGTCTCACACAGTTTGTTCACGCGCTTTAAGGAGAGGGATCCAAAAGGTTTACCTCCACACTCTAAACTGGCTTTTTTGCCAATTAGGAGATTCTCAGCCAGTTTGGAAAGGGATGAGCAAGGAACAGACATGAAAGATTATTTTCTGTGCATTAAGCCAACATCCTACAGATAACCTTTTATTGCGTTGTCATCGCATTAAATAAAAGGAAAACGCGGAATTATGGTAAAATAGTTAAAACAGTGTTGGAAGAAAAGAGGAGCGTTTTTTTGGATATAAGAGAAATTATTGTTGTTGAAGGGAAAGATGATACGACAGCAATTAAACGTGCTGTTGGTGCAGACACAATTGAAACAAATGGCTCAGCAATAAATGATGAGACATTACAGCGCATTGAGCATGCACAAACAAAGCGGGGAGTAATTGTGTTTACAGACCCAGATTATCCTGGAAGACGTATTCGTGCCATTATTGAAGAGCATGTACCAGGTGTGAAGCATGCATTTTTAGCGAAGGCAAAAACTATTGCAAAAAACGGTAAAGGGTTAGGCATTGAACATGCGAGTGACGCAGATATTCGCAAAGCATTAGAAAATGTTTATACGCCAAACGAGTACGTTCAGGTTGAGGAAATTACACTAGAAGATTTAATGACGGCAAAGTTAATTGGCTACCCACAGTCAAAAAATCGCCGAAATCGCCTAGGTGAAATATTAAATATCGGCATGACAAATGGTAAACAATTGCATAAGCGTCTAAAGATGTTCCAAATTACAGTGGAGCAGTTTGCAGAGGCGATTGCGCAACTAGATCAGGAGGAAAATAATGTATAAAGATATTGCAACACCGATTCGCACGAAGGAAATTTTAAATAAATATGGATTTTCATTTAAGAAAAGCTTAGGTCAGAATTTTTTAATTGACCCGAACATTTTACGAAATATAGTAAGTCATGCTAATTTAACTGAAAATAGTGGTGCAATTGAAGTTGGCCCCGGTATTGGCGCTTTAACAGAGCATTTAGCGCGAGGCGCGAAAAAGGTTGTGTCGTTTGAAATTGATCAACGTTTACTGCCAGTGCTAGAAGATACATTAAGCCCATATAAAAATGTAAAAATAGTCCATTCAGATATTTTAAAAGCCGATGTTGAAAAAGTAATTGCAGATGAAATGCCTGGTATAGACGATATTATGGTAGTAGCCAATTTGCCGTATTATGTAACGACGCCAATTTTAATGAAATTATTAAATGACCGTTTACCAATTCGCGGTTTTGTAGTCATGATGCAAAAGGAAGTAGCAGATCGTATTACAGCTAAGCCTGGAACAAAAGAATACGGCTCATTATCAATCGCTATTCAATATTATGTTACAGCCGAAATTGCAATGATTGTTCCTAAAACGGTGTTTATGCCGCAGCCTAATGTCGATTCAGCGGTTATTCGATTAATTAAACACGACAAGCCTCCAGTGGAAGTAATTGATGAGGATTTTCTATTTCAAGTAACACGTGCGTCATTCGTACAACGCAGGAAAACGATTTTAAATAATTTACAAGCAGGTTTACAAGATGGCAAGAAACACAAAGAACAAATAATAGATGCTTTAGAAAAATGTGAAATAGAACCGACTCGACGAGGTGAAACTTTATCGATTCAGGAATTCGGAAAACTAGCAGATGCATTATACCCTTATTTTTGCAAACGTCAATAATTTGAACGCTTCTCGTCGTAGATAAAAAAAATAAATATTTTTTTTGCGAAATAAGTTGACGAAAATATTTGTGTGGTGATAAAATATTATATTTTGTTGACCTAAATACGAAACTGTGCTATTATTTTTAATAGTGAGGTGTATGCGAAATGCCAAAAACGTTAGCCGATATCAAAAAGGCTTTGGATTGTCATTTAGGTAAACGTTTGCAATTAAAAGCAAACGGTGGTCGCAAGAAAACGGTTGAGTGTGCAGGTGTACTAAGTGAAACATATCACGCAGTATTCGTTGTAGAACTTGATCAAGAAGATAACGCATGTAAACGCGTTTCTTACAGCTACACAGATATTTTAACAGAAGCAGTAGAGATTACTTTTTTAGATGACGCAATTGCAGTCGGTGAATAGTTTCTAGTACTTATTTATATTTATAAAAGCACTCCTTGTGAGTGTTTTTTTGTTGGCCTTTTCGCATTCCTACGTGGGAAAATGAATACACTTTAATATTTTGTGCAAACTAATGCCGTCAACCAACTTTCCAAAAGGAGGTTATCTGCATGGCGAAAAAAGGAGTCATGTCGAGTCGTCTGAAAGAAGAGATTGCCAAGGAACTCGGATTTTATGATGTAGTCGAACGTGAGGGCTGGGGTGGTATTAAAGCCCGTGATGCAGGAAATATGGTTAAATATGCCGTTGCAATGGCGAAGGAAAGTTTAGCCGAACAAGCAAACCGACAAAAGTAAATGGTTGACGTCGTGATAAAATCCGTGCAACGGGTTTTATCACATTTTCTTTACTGAATTAATTTTATATATAGTTATTTTGATAATAAATACGAGTGTACAATAAACGGAGGGTGCCAGAGTGCATCTGTCAGATACGCCTTTCGCCCGCGGCAAAGTGTCCGCTGGGAACATATTAACTTGAAATAAATAATTTTTTTTAGTTGAAGTACTGTTGCCTAAGCGCGGAAAACGCTAAAATTATCGAACAGTCATTTGTACGAAAGAAATATAATAGTAGTTTGCAACAAAATGTTCAAATAGTTTGAGCGTATTGCACAAACATCTATATGGTAAAATAAATGACAATTGATATTGAGCGCTATGTGCGTGTAGGGGGGATTTCAGTATGCTTTATGTAAAAGCACCTGCAAAAATAAATTTAACACTTGATGTATTGTTTAAACGTCCAGATAATTACCATGAAGTAGAAATGATTATGACGACTGTTGATTTAGCGGACCGCATTGGTTTAGAGCCACGTGCAGATGGGCTCATAAAAATTATTTCAACAGATAGATTTGTGCCGGATGATGAGCGCAACTTTGCCTACCAAGCAGCGCAACTGCTAAAAGATACATATGGTATTGAGGAAGGCGTATCGATTACAATCGATAAGGAAATTCCAATCGCAGCAGGGCTAGCAGGTGGTAGTAGTGATGCAGCGGCAACTTTGCGAGGCTTAAATGAGCTATGGAAATTAAATTTAACGTTAGACGAACTAGCTGAGTACGGATCGAAAATAGGCTCAGACGTATCGTTTTGCGTATACGGTGGAACAGCAAGAGCAACAGGTCGAGGAGAGAAAATAGAGAAATTACCGGCACCACCAAATTGCTGGGTAGTGCTAGCGAAGCCAAAAATCGGTGTATCGACTGCAGATGTGTACGGCGGCTTACAATTAGATAATATTAAGCATCCGAATACCGAGCAGATGGTACAAGCTATTCGTAATGGAGATTATGAATTACTTTGTGCATCTCTTGGCAATGTTTTAGAAACGGTAACATTTAAATTACATCCGGAAGTTATTACGATAAAAGAGCAAATGCAACGGTTCGGAGCAGATGCTGTGTTAATGAGTGGTAGCGGTCCAACTGTTTTTGGTCTAGTTGATAGTGAAATACGTGCAACGCGAATTTATAACGGGTTACGTGGTTTTTGCGAGGAGGTTTATACCGTACGTCTTTTAGGCGAAAGGAATCCGCTTGCTTAAATGCGTACGATTGTGTTAATTTACGTATAAAATATTCGTGTTTAAGTTTAACTAAGTTTATTGAATGTCCATCAATGCTATTGATAGTGAGAAGAATACAGCTGTATCATTTGATTCATTTAGTAGTTAAGCACTTTTGAATCGAGTTAAAGCTACAGCTAATCTCGAAGGCTCTTAGTTATGTAAGTTAATTGAAAATCAAGAAGCAAAGCTTATCTGTTCTGAAAGTTTGGGGGCAGGTAAAATTATGCCGAGGCGTCATTGATAGTTGGCAGTTATGCCATTAATATAAGTGAATTACTAAATTGATTAGGAGAGGGTCATATGATGAAATGGAAGCGTAGTGAACGACTTGTTGACATGACACACTACTTACTTGAACACCCACACCAGCTGATCCCGCTAACTTATTTTTCGGATCTATATCAATCTGCAAAGTCCTCTATTAGTGAAGATTTAACGATTGTAAAAGAAACTTTTGAAGAAAAAGGAATAGGGTTGTTGATGACAGTACCGGGCGCGGCAGGCGGGGTAAAATATATCCCTAAAATGTCGGAGCAGGAAGTAAAGTGTATTATACAAGAATTAATAATTGAGCTTGGGCAATCCGATCGCTTACTACCAGGTGGCTATTTATTTATGACCGATTTACTCGGTAATCCTGAGTTTATGAATCGTGTCGGAAAAGTATTTGCTTCAGCGTTTTCAGGGCAGCAAATAGATGTCATTATGACAGTAGCAACGAAAGGTATTTCGATTGCGCATGCGATAGCGCGTCATTTAAACGTGCCTGTTGTTGTTGTGCGCAGAGACAGTAAAGTGACAGAAGGCTCTACAGTAAGTATTAATTATGTATCTGGTTCTTCTCGTCGTATTCAGACGATGGTTTTATCAAAGCGCAGTATGAAAAGTGGGCAACGTGTGCTTATTACTGATGATTTTATGAAAGTAGGCGGTACGATGAATGGCATGAAAAACTTGCTTGAAGAGTTTGATTGCGAGCTAGCAGGTATTGCCGTCTTAGTTGAAGCAGAGCATGCAGATGAAACATTAGTAGATGATTACTATTCGTTAGTAAAGCTTCATGAAGTAAACGAGAAGGATCGGACAATTGCACTTAGTGAAGGCAACTATTTTCAAAAGGGGAGAATGTAAATGAAATCAATTTCAACAACGAAAGCACCAGCAGCAATCGGACCATATGCACAGGGGATTATTGTGAACAACATGTTTTATTCATCAGGGCAAATTCCGTTAACAGCAGAAGGACAATTAGTAGAAGGCGATATCGAAGCGCAGACAAACCAAGTATTTGAAAATTTAAAAGCAGTTCTTGCAGCGGCGGGCTCATCGCTTGACCAAGTTGTGAAAACTACAGTATTTATGAAAGATATGAATGATTTTGCTGCGATGAATGACATTTATGCGTCGCATTTCGGGGCACATAAACCAGCACGTTCGGCAGTAGAGGTAGCGAGATTACCGAAAGATGTAAAAGTAGAAATCGAAGTTATTGCATTAGTGAAATAATAAATGTTTAATAGACAGTTTCGTAAGTTCAACTTACAAAACTGTCTATTTTTATTTTTACATAAATAGTAAAAATATTTAAATTATTTATAATTTTTGGTAGTATAAAGAAGGAATACATTTCCTTTTGTAGAATACTAAGTTTAGTTGGAAGCAGACATCTTAGATGAGAGGAGTGAAAGAATGGAAGTAACAGATGTAAGATTACGTCGTGTGCAAACTGAAGGACGAATGCGTGCTATCGCATCCATCACATTAGATGATGAGTTCGTTGTGCATGATATTCGGGTTATTGATGGTAATACAGGTTTATTTGTCGCAATGCCAAGTAAACGTACACCAGATGGAGAGTTTCGCGATATTGCACATCCAATTAATTCAGGCACACGTAATAAAATACAAGATAGCGTGTTAGCGGCTTATCATGATTCTAGTGATGAGGATGTACTAGAATTGGAAGAAGTAAATGTTTAATAATTTTTTAGAAAATGCCCAAAATGTATGGTTATCATACTTTTCGGGCATTTTCTTTTTTACATATGTGAAAATAAATATTGATAAAATGTGTGTGAATAGGAAAGTAAGTATGTATTTAGTCGTTCTTGTCATTGTTTTGTCGAGTCGGAATGCCTTGAAAATCATTAGATTTTACTATATAGTCATAAGAGAAAATGAGCCAAATTGGAGGACTTAGGATGACTAACATTTTTGCGATTGTTTTGGCAGCAGGTCAAGGAACGCGCATGAAGTCCAAATTATATAAAGTGCTCCATCCTGTTTGTGGGAAGCCTATGGTTGAACATGTTGTGGATCACATTGAAACACTCAATGTTGAGCGCATTGTTACTGTAGTAGGGCACGGAGCTGACAAAGTGAAGGAACAGCTAGGTGATAAAAGCGAGTATGTATTACAAGCAGAACAGCTTGGAACAGCACACGCCGTTCAACAAGCTGAAGAGATTTTAGGTGCACTAGAAGGAACAACGCTTGTTGTTTGTGGAGATACACCATTAATCCGACCTGAAACGATGAAAGCTTTATTTGATTTTCATACTGCACAAAAAGCGAAAGCTACTATTTTGACAGCGGTTGCAGAAAATCCGACCGGTTATGGACGTATTATCCGTAATGAAGGCGGACAAGTAGCGCAAATTGTTGAACAAAAAGATGCAACATTTGAGCAGCAGCTAGTTAAAGAAATTAATACAGGCACATATTGCTTCGACAACAAAGCATTATTTGAAACTTTAAAGCTTGTAGGCAATGACAATGCACAAGGTGAATATTATTTACCAGATGTAATTGAAATTTTACAAAAACAAGGCGAAATCGTTTCCGCATATGTAACAAATGATTTTGATGAAACATTAGGTGTAAATGACCGCTTTGCTTTATCACAAGCAGAGGAATTAATGCGTGCACGAATTAATGAGCGTCATATGCGTAACGGTGTAACAATCATTAATCCCGCAACAACACACATTAGTACCGATGCCATTATCGGTAGTGATACGGTTTTATTACCAGGCGTTATTATTGAGGGTAAAACGATTATTGGTGAAGACTGTACAATCGGCCCAAATAGCCATATTGTGGATAGTAAAATTGGCAACGGAACAACAGTTCACAGCTCAGTTGTATTGAATAGTACGGTTGGAGATGTGACAGCGATTGGTCCATTTGCTCACTTACGCCCAGAATCAACACTAGGTAACCACGTTAAGATTGGTAATTTTGTGGAAGTTAAAAAGAGTACTTTAGGTGATGACTCAAAAGTATCGCATTTAAGTTATATCGGGGACGCAGAAGTTGGCAGTAACGTCAATATCGGTTGTGGCTCAATTACTGTGAATTACGATGGAAAAAATAAACATAAAACAACAATTGAAGATGATGTGTTTGTAGGATGTAATACGAACTTAGTTGCCCCTATAACAGTTCGTAAAGGTGCTTTTATTGCTGCCGGCTCTACAATCACAAAAGAAGTACCAGAAGAAGCACTTGCAATTGCCCGTGCAAGACAAGAAAATAAGCTAGGGTATGTTAATAAACTAAATTCAAAATAATCTATTGAAAAACAGGAGGCCATCATGCCGTATCATTATGCTGACTCAAAATTAAAAATCTTCTCACTAAATTCAAATAATCAACTTGCACAAGAAATTGCAGACGAAATGGGTATTGAGCTTGGTAAATCATCTGTAAAACACTTCAGTGATGGAGAAGTACAAATTAGTATTGAAGAAAGTATTCGTGGTTGTGACGTATTTATCGTTCAGTCAACTTCTGCACCAGTAAATGAACATTTAATGGAATTATTAATTATGGTTGATGCTGTAAAGCGTGCTTCTGCTCGTACAGTCAACGTTGTAATGCCATACTACGGCTATGCTCGTCAAGACCGTAAAGCAAAAGCTCGTGAGCCAATTACTGCGAAGTTAGTAGCGAATTTACTAGAAACTGCTGGTGCAACTCGTGTTATCGTATTAGATTTACACGCACCGCAAATCCAAGGTTTCTTCGATATTTTAATTGATCATTTAGTGGCGGTGCCATTACTTGCTGATTACTTCAGTACTAAAGGTTTCAATCCGG
Organism: Solibacillus sp. CAU 1738; assembly: GCF_039888725.1. Classification (NCBI taxonomy): domain Bacteria; kingdom Bacillati; phylum Bacillota; class Bacilli; order Caryophanales; family Caryophanaceae; genus Solibacillus; species Solibacillus sp. CAU 1738. Next base: position 35,027 of record NZ_JBDQQN010000011.1, on the reverse strand, counting down.
AAGAAGTGGTAATTGTTTCACCAGACCACGGTGGCGTAACACGTGCACGTAAAATGGCAGAGCGTCTAAAAGCGCCGATTGCAATTATCGACAAACGTCGTCCAAAACCAAACGTAGCAGAAGTTATGAATATTGTTGGTAATGTTGAAGGAAAAGTATGTATTTTAATCGATGATATTATTGATACAGCTGGTACAATTACAATCGGTGCAAATGCGTTACTTGAATGCGGTGCAAAAGAAGTATATGCTTGCTGCTCACACCCAGTTTTATCGGGTCCTGCAATTGAGCGTATTGAAAATTCAGCAATTAAAGAGTTAGTTGTAACGAATACAATCCAACTTCCTGAAGAGAAAAGATCACCAAAAATTACAGAGCTTTCTGTTGCTAAATTAATGGCAGATGCAATTTCTCGCGTTTACGAAAACAAATCAGTAAGTACATTATTTGATTAATATATAAATGTTTAAAACACCATTTGGGAATCTTTTTCCCAAATGGTGTTTTTTATGTTTAACAATTATTTATTTAGGGTATACAGGTAAGGTATCATTTTTTAGGAAGGGGACTATGAATCATGAGTACGGCATTACAGGCAAAAAAACGTGAAACTGCACATCGTTCAACACTAACCCAACTTAGAAAGGATGGCCAATTAGCGGCAGTCATATATGGCTATCAAACAGAAACAACGCCTATCTTCCTTAATTATAAGGCAACGGCAAAAGCAGTTCAGCGAAATGGATATTCGGGTGTCTTTAACCTGGAAGTAGAAGGTAAAAAGATAAACGTAATTCTAGCAGACATTCAACGATGTTCTTTAAAGGGAGAATTAAAGCATGTTGATTTCCTTGCGATTAATATGTCTGAGGAACTGGAAGTGGAAGTACCAATTGCTCTCGTAGGAGATGCTATTGGAGTACGTGAGGGTGGCATTTTAACACAGTCAAACCACACATTAAAAATTAAAGTTAAGCCATCTGATATACCAGATTCGATTGAAGTGGATGTATCAAAGGTTGCAATTGGTGATACTTTGTCACTTGGTGACGTGCGTAATCAACTCTCATTTGAAGTTCTTAATGACGATGACCATACGCTTGTGGCAATTACTGCCCCAACAGTACATGTTAAAGAAATTAATTCAGAAGAAGTTGGAAAGTAGTAGCTGATAAAGAGTTCGGATAAATAATATGTATAATTGAAAATGCAAGCCCTAAAGGTTTATTAAAACTTTTAGGGCTTTTTTATGCATAAAAATTTATTTCGATTTTCTAAATAAATTCGATATAATCAAAACGAAGAGTAAAAATATGTATTTACAGACAACGATGTAGTGAAGTACTAAATTTTGTTAATTAGAACGTGCAATTTATTTTTAGTAAGAAAAGGTTGGTTATTTATGAAAACTTATAATGAAAAAATGAGTATTTACCACGGCATGGCTTCAACGCTTGCTGCAAATACTTCAAGTAGTTACGTACCGCTATTTGCAATGACTATTTTAGGCGCAACCAATTATCAAGTAGGTTTGATAAGTTCCATTCCGCCCCTTATTACTTTGCTGATGACGATTCCAGCAGCATTATTACTTAATAAAGCCGCGGAGCAAAAAAAGCTTGTGGCATTTTCTGTCCTGCTTGCGCGTCTGGTCTTTTTATTTATTATTTTTGTTGTATTAATTCCTGGGTCTGCGGCTTCGTGGATTTTCCTTGCGCTTATAGCATTTATGAGTATTCCGAACACAATGGCTACTATGGGTTGGCAGGCGCTAATTGGTAATATTATCGAAGATCATCGTCGCGCGCAGTTTTTTAGTGACCGTAATAGAATGCTAACAACTGTTGGACTTATTTCAACACTGACGATTGGTATTGTAATGCGTGATGCAACAGCGAATGCGGCAGCGTATCAATTTTTATTTGTTTGCGCATTTGGCTTCGGGCTTTTAGAAGTGTACTTTTTGATGCGTCATGAAGAAGGTCTACGTGTTCTAGAAGACGAGAAAAAGAGCGCAATGAATTGGATCATTTTTAAAGATGTCGGTTATGTTCGATTTTTACTTGTCGCCCTATGTTTTAATTTCGGTTGGCAAATGGCTTGGGGATTATTTAATATTTACAACGTCCGTTATGCAGAAGCGACAATTTTTTGGGTCAGCATGTTTAATGTTGGTAGTATGGTGGCACAAATTTTCTCATTCCCAATATGGAGAAAATGGTCTGAGAAATATGGCAATATGCGTGTTTTCGTTTGGGTTGCATTTGGGATGTCTACGGCGCCATTTTTAACGGCCATTTCAACGAATTATTATTACTTAACATTCATGTACATGTTATCAGGTGTATTTGTATCAGGTACGGTGCTAATATTATTTAATTTACTGCTCGAAAATTCACCAAAAGAAAGCCGTACATACTGTATAACAACGTATAATGTACTGCTGGCGATTATTGCCTTTATTGCGCCACAAATCGGTATTTGGGTTTTAGATACGTTTAATATGGATGTAGCGATGAATGTTAGTTCGATTGTTCGATTTAGCGCAGCAGTTGGATTTTTTTACGTCTATATGAAACGCAAAAAAGCAGAATTGTCGAACAATATTATTGTCAAATGACTTTTCATACAGCAGTGCTCGTTCTATGTTAAAATAGGCTACAAATAGGTAGAGTGAAACTGATATAAGCATATTTTATTTGATGTAAAAAGGATGAGGTTTGATGAAATTAATTATCGGTTTAGGTAATCCAGGTAAACTGTATGAGCATACTCGTCATAATATTGGCTTTGATGTCATTGATGCATTAGCCGACAAATGGGGAGCTCCACTGAATCAAATGAAATTTAACGGCATGTATGCAAGTATTCATCGCCCTGAAGGTAAAGTGATGTTAGTAAAGCCGTTAACATACATGAATTTATCAGGTGAATGTGTACGCCCATTAATGGACTATTTTGATATTGATGTAGAAGATATTATCGTTATTTATGATGATTTAGATTTGGAGACAGGAAAATTACGCCTACGTCAAAAAGGAAGTGCTGGCGGTCATAACGGCATTAAATCATTAATCCAGCATTTAGGGACACAAGAATTCAATCGTATCCGTGTCGGTGTAAGTCGTCCGCCAGCAGGTATGAAAGTAGCGGACTATGTGCTGTCGAAATTTTCTAAGGATGACCAGCCAGTTGTCGAGGATGCGATAAAAAAATCATGCGATGCGGTAGAAGCGGCGTTGTCTAAAAAGTTTTTAGATGTGATGAATACATACAACGGTGCATAAATAATTAGTACACGGTCTATACTTTGAATACATTGATATTTAAAGGAGGACCTACTCGTGCCTGTTCGTTACCGTTGTAGACATTGTGAAACAGAGATTGGTACATTACCATTTGATGCAGATGAAACGATTCGTAAGCTTCATCAATTTGAGATTGGAGAAGTAGATGATTACGTGGAAAAGGATGCACAAGGGCATACGACGGTGCACTGTATATGTGAGCATTGTGAAGACTCGCTACGCCAATTTCCAGATTATTATGCACTGAAAAAATGGTTACAATAGAAGAAGTTTAATGTTAAGAAATTACCAATAAAAATTTGCGTCTGTGGACTAAGTATATCGACGCAAAAAGGAGTTGTCTCAATGATATTTCAGACATCTCCTTTTTCCTATTTTTTATAGATAGTACGGAAAGGGGGTTTACTCATGGATGTTTTCCATCACTTATTCTCGCAAGATAAACATATAAATGCGTTCTTACAGCAAATTGGCAGTGGTGAGACTGATGATCAGCTTGTAACTGGCTTAACGGGTAGCGCGAGGCCAGTATTTTTACAGACGATATATAAAGAAACGGAAAAGCCAATATACATCTTGTCGCCGAATTTATTACAGGCGCAAAAGCTAGTAGATGATTTAATATCGCTTGTAGGAGAAGATGCTGTACATTATTATCCTGCCGATGAATTTATTGCTGCCGACATGTCTGTTGCTTCACCAGAGTTGCGAGCACAGCGCATTGCGACGCTAGACCGTTTAGCGAGTGGCAAGAGAGGCATATATGTCATCCCAATCGCTGGTATGCGTAAAATGCTAACACCAATTGAGCAATGGAAATCGAATTTTTTACAGGCGAAGGTCGGAGAGGATATTACGATTGAAAAGTGGTTAACACAGCTAGTCGTGATGGGCTATTCTCGTAGTCAAATGGTGACAACACCAGGTGAGTTTGCAATGCGCGGAGGAATTATAGACATTTATCCGCCCTACGCAGAGTCACCTATTCGTATTGAATTATTTGATACGGAAGTGGATTCGATTCGTACATTTTCAGCGGATGACCAACGTTCGATTGATAAGTTAAATGATGTTTGCATTTTACCAGCAACAGAAATTTTACTTAGCAAGGAAGCACGCGTGCGTCTAGCGGAGCGACTTGAAACTGCGCTTGCAAAAAGCTTGAAAAAGGTAAAAAAGCAAGAAATTCAAGAGTTGCTTTATCAAAATATCAACTATGACATTGCGTTGTTAAAAGAGGGGAATTTACCTGACTCTGTAACGAAATACGGCTCTTTGTTGTTTGAAAAAGAAACTTTTTTAGGAGATTATTTTGCGCGAGACGGCGTAGTCTTTTTTGACGAGCTAGGACGTATTCAAGAAGTAATGGATGCTTGGGAACGCGAGGAAACAGAATGGTTTTTATCGTTAATTGAAGAAGGACAAATGCTACATGAAGTAAAGCCTTCGTTTAAATTTAAAGAAGTCTTGGCGATGATTCGCCAGAATAAAATTTACTTTGCGTTGTTTTCTCGAACATTTGCTAATATTCGTTTTTCGAAAACAACAAACTTCTCATGTAAACCGATGCAGCAGTTCCACGGGCAAATTGCTTTACTGCAGTCAGAGCTAGAGCGCTGGGGGCATGAAAAGTTTACGGTGCTGTTTACCGCTGATGGCCAGGAGCGTCTAGTAGCGATACAGCGTATGTTAGAAGATTACAATATTCATGCACAATTAGGACTAGCAGACGTACCGGGTATTTATTTAATTGATGCTCAGCTGTCCAGTGGGTTTGAATTGCCGCTGCAAAAAATTGCGGTTGTAACTGATGATGAGCTGTTCAAGCAACAGATGAAGAAAAAATCACGCTCGCAAAAAATGACGAATGCCGAGCGTATAAAAAGCTACACGGAAATTAAGCCGGGTGATTATGTTGTACACGTGCACCACGGTATCGGGAAATACATCGGTATTGAAACGCTTGAAGTGGGCGGTACACATAAAGATTATTTGCACATTCGCTACCGGGCAGATGATAAATTGTATGTGCCGGTTGATCAAATTGACCTCATTCAAAAATATGTTGCTTCTGAAGAAAAAGAGCCAAAGTTACATAAGCTTGGTGGTACAGAATGGAAAAAAGCGAAAGCAAAAGTATCTTCTGCGGTACAAGATATTGCAGATGATTTAATTAAGCTTTACGCCAAACGAGAAGCGGAAAAAGGGTTTGCATTCACACCAGATTCAGATGAAATGCGTATTTTTGAAGAATCGTTTCCTTATGAAGAAACAGAAGATCAACTGCGTACAATTATTGAAGTGAAGCGAGATATGGAGCGAGAACGACCTATGGACCGCCTCGTGTGCGGTGATGTAGGCTACGGTAAAACAGAAGTGGCAATTCGCGCGGCATTTAAAGCGATTCAAGATGGAAAGCAAGTGGCATTTTTAGTACCCACTACGATTTTGGCGCAGCAGCACTTTGAAACGATCCAAGAAAGGTTCTCGGAGCACGCAATAAATGTTGGATTACTAAGTCGTTTCCGTACAAAAAAACAACAGACGGAAACGCTAAAAGGATTGCGTACCGGAACAATTGATATCGTCATTGGAACGCACCGTATATTATCGAAGGATGTTGTGTACCACGATTTAGGGCTACTTATTGTCGATGAGGAGCAGCGTTTTGGCGTAACGCATAAAGAAAAAATAAAGCAGCTAAAAACAAATGTTGACGTATTAACACTAACGGCGACGCCGATTCCTCGTACATTGCATATGTCTATGGTAGGTGTGCGTGACTTATCTGTTATTGAAACACCACCACAAAATCGATTCCCTGTGCAAACATATGTAATGGAGCATAGCGGCGCATTAGTACGCGAGGCAATTGAGCGAGAAATGGCACGAGGTGGACAAACGTTTTATTTATATAATCGCGTCGAAGATATGGCAAGGCGTGTCGAAGAAATTCAAATGCTTGTACCAGATGCACGCGTTGGTTATGCTCATGGCAAAATGACTGAATCACAACTAGAATCAGTTATTATTGCATTTTTAGAAGGCGATTATGATGTGCTTGTAACGACAACAATTATTGAAACAGGCGTCGATATTCCGAATGTGAATACGCTCATAGTACATGATGCAGATCGTATGGGCTTATCACAGCTGTACCAATTACGTGGTCGTGTCGGGCGTTCAAACCGTGTGGCATATGCATACTTTATGTACCAACGTGATAAAATATTAACTGATGTTGCAGAGCAGCGCCTCCAAGCTATTAAAGAATTTACAGAGCTTGGTTCTGGCTTTAAAATTGCGATGCGCGATTTATCGATTCGAGGTGCCGGCAATTTACTTGGGGCACAGCAGCACGGCTTTATTGATTCGGTCGGCTTCGATTTATACTCTCAAATGTTAGAAGAAGCGATTGAAGAACGTCGTACAGGTGTGAAAGCAGAAGAGAAGCCAGAAGTTGAAATCTTACTGCATACAGATGCATATATTCCAGATGCGTATATTCCAGATGGTTATCAAAAAATTCAAATGTACAAGCGCATTAAATCGATGGAGCAGGAGCAAGATTATTTAGAAATCATCGATGAATTACAGGACCGTTTTGGTGATTTACCAGTCGAAACGGAGCGCTTAATGCGTATTGCACGTATGAAAGTTTGGGCATTTGCAGCAGGTGTCGTTGCGATAAAAGAGAAGCAAAGTATTATTACTATCCAGTTCTCGGAACAAGGCACAGCGCATGTAGATGGCGCAAAAATTGTGTCAGAATCTATGAAGTTTGAACGCGCAGTCGGCTTTAGTATGGACGGTTCGAAATTAGCAGTTACAATTGATATGAAACGTTGTAGTAAACAATTGCCATTCGATGTATTGGAAGAAATGATGAAAATTATTGCCGAGGCAAAAAAATAAGCAAAATAAAAAGCTGATGTCATTTGTAGACATCAGCTTTTTATTTTTTATATAGGTTCTTGGAAGTGAATTTTATTTGTAACACTAAAATGTACCCCATTCTTATAGTTTAAACGTTGCATCAATTCTTCTCGGTCACGGTGTTCGTTGCGTTGTGCTAAAAAGACCTTTTCCTTCGTTGATGAAGTTGTTAGCATATCACGTTGTCCGTTTGCTTTTTCTAAGTAGCGTGTAAAAATACCTTTTTCTACTTCGGTAATGACTTGCGCTCGTTGTAAAGAAATTTCATACGGAACTAAATGTGTTCCGGCATAAAATTGACTTTGCTTATATGCGTCTGGCGTGTGTGAAATCGCATTTACTCTCACAAGTAGCACCTCCAACATTTTAATCGGTAATTTTATTTCCCTAATGTGAAATTTATAGAGATGACTAGTTAAATGTTTTTGTGGAAACATAATAATGATAGATGATTTAATATATTCTAAATGAAGCGGAAAAATGACTATTTATTTTAAAATTGTTATACAAATTATTATTTTATCTATACTGATTGCATACATTTTGCCGTTTAACACCATACTATAGGAAAGTAGTTTTACTTCTTTGAAAGTGAGGCATTTATTATGAAAGCTACAGGAATTGTAAGACGTATTGATGATTTAGGGCGTGTTGTAATCCCGAAAGAAATTCGCCGTACTATGCGAATTCGCGAAGGCGATCCGCTTGAAATTTACACAGACCGTGAAGGCGAGGTTATTCTAAAAAAGTATTCGCCTATTAATGATTTAGGTGAGTTTGCACAAGAATATGTAGAATCACTATATGAGACATTTGGTACGCCAGCATTATTAAGTGACCGCGATGAAGTAATTGCTGTGGCAGGTGTATCGAAAAAAGAGTATGTTAATCGAAGACTATCGGTTTTTGCAGAAGACTGTATGAAATCCCGCAATGTAACGGTTGAAAAAATGGAGTCAGTGCTTGAAATTGTGCCAGGGCAATACGAGCAAGTAAAATCGTATTGTGTAGTACCGATATTAAGTAATGGTGATGTCATTGGTGCGATTTATTTATTTTCGAAAGCACATTTTATTGGTGAAGTGGAACAAAAATCAGCTGAAATGGGCGCAACATTTTTAGCAAAACAAATGCAACATTAGTATATGCTAGAAAACATAATATTACTTTCAAGGGATTCGTATAATAGCGAATCCCTTTCATTATGCAATACGTTTTAGTGATATACTGATGACATTGCATAGGTTAGGAAGGGTTATTATATGTCTGCTGAAAGTTATGGTATGAAAAAATATATGAAAGGCGCGTTACTACTTACTGTTGCGGCGCTTATTGTAAAAGTACTGAGCGCAGTTTACCGTGTACCCTTTCAAAATTTAGTTGGCGATGAAGGATTTTACGTATACCAGCAAGTGTATCCGTTTATTTCTTTTTTTGTCGTTTGGACGTCAGGTGGATTTGCCGTAGCCATTTCAAAGGTGTTGGCAGATACGGACGACAAGGACGTGAAACGAGCGATTTCTCGCGTTATTTTTTCGTTTTTAACGATATTATCGCTGCTCTTTTTTAGTTTGTTGTTTTTTGGCGCAAATACATTAGCTGGGTGGATGGGAGATATGCAACTTGCACCACTACTTCAAACGGGTGCTTTTGTGACACTCTGTATGCCGACGCTTGCACTGTTAAAAGGCGTCTTTCAATCAAAGGGCCAGATGGAGTATGTTGCGTATGCGCAAGTATTTGAACAACTAATTCGTGTGATGATTATTTTAGTGGGTACAGTAATTGTTATGGTGACATCTAAATCTGTGTATGCTGCCGGAAATATGGCGGTGCTCGGAACGGTCGTTGGGGAAATAGCAGGCGTAATCCTTTTGTTATTTTTCATGCGCACCATTAAGTGCAAGAGTCGTACTGTGCCAACAATAAAAAAGTGGGTAATTATTAAAGATATTACCCTGTTTAGTATAAGTGTTAGTTTAAGTAGTTTAATGTTGCTAGGGTTCCAGCTAGTCGATTCATTTACTGTATACACAATGCTTGTCGAAAATGGGGTGTCAGCAGCAGATGCGATGGTGGAAAAAGGGATATACGATCGTGGCCAACCGCTCGTACAGCTAGGGATTGTTATCGCATCGTCTTTAGCCCTTGCTATAGTGCCACTTATTGCTCAAAAAGCAAAAACAAGTGGCCGAGGTGCTATCCCATTTATTCAGCTAACATATCGTACAGCTCTATTATTCGGTGTAGCGGCGGCACTCGGATTAATTGTTGTCATGCCGTATGTCAATGAAATGTTGTTTACCTCTCAAGATTTATCGGGTGTATTAATGTTATATGTTGTACAAATAGTGCCGTTATCTATTATTTTAACTTTTACAGCCATTTTACAAGGCTATAGTAAACTAAAAGTACCAGCGCTAATAATTATTACTGGATTTTTATTGAAATGTTTCGGTAATATTATGCTAATTCCACAATTCGGTGTAACTGGTGTAGCTGTAGCTAGTAATACGGGTTTGTTCGTTAGTGCTATTTTACTTATGCTATATGTAAAACGCACCGCAAAACTTGTGTTAGCGCCTTTTGTTTTTTATAAACATGTCGCATTAGCAAGTATCGCAATGGTACTCGCTGTAGGTGTCAGTGCTGTGCTATTAGACGTTGTTCTAAGTGGCATTAGCGGTCGGACATATGCAGCTATTATGAGTGGTGTATTAATTATGGTCGGTGCTTCGACATTTATTACTATTATAGCGAAAAAGCGTGTATTGAAAGAAAAAGAGTGGTTTTTAATTCCATTTGGGCGCAGAATGGCACTGTACCAATTATGGTTGAATAAAAGAAAGTAGGAAAAGAAATGAACGAATTAACAGTTATCGGTCTAGGTGCAGCAGATTTCGATCAGCTGCAAATGGGGGTTTACAAAAAACTAAAAGCGGCAACAAAGCTTTACGTACGAACGGTCGACCATCCAGTGCTAGCGGATTTAGCAACAGAAGGCGTGATATTTCAAAGCTTTGATAAGGTGTATGAAAAGCACGATGCGTTTCAACCAGTATATGAGGAAATTGCTAGCTTACTAATCGAAGCAGTGAAATCGGAGCCTATTATGTATGCGGTGCCAGGTCATCCGCTTGTTGCTGAGCAAACAGTGCAGCATTTAATTGCCGCATCTCTCAAAGGAGAAATTAATTTAAAAATCGAAGGCGGACAAAGCTTCCTTGATCCCATTTTTGGTGCATTAAAAATTGATCCAATCGAAGGATTTCAGTTACTAGATGGGACAAGTATGTCGATGCACGATATTAATATGCGCCAACATATTTTAATTGCGCAAGTGTACGATACATTTAGCGCTTCGGAAGTGAAATTAACGCTCATGGAAAAATATCGTGATGATTATCCAGTAACAATTGTCACAGCAGCTGGTTCATCTCAGGAAAAACTTGTCACGGTTCCACTATATGAGCTTGACCACGCCGCAGAATTGAATAATTTAACGACTGTTTATGTACCACCTGTTGAATCGGATGAGGATGCACTGCGTGACTGGACAACTTTCCGTCGTATTATTGCAACGCTTCGTGGTCCAAACGGTTGCCCGTGGGATCAAAAGCAAACGCATGAATCGTTAAAAAAATATTTGCTAGAAGAAGCACATGAATTTTTAGCGGCAGTCGATGCAGAAGATGATTTTGCGATGATTGAAGAGTTAGGCGATGTACTACTACAAGTTTTCCTCCATGCGCAAATTGGAGAAGATAATGGCTATTTCAATTTAGAAGAAGTGCTTGCATCCATTAACGAAAAAATGATTCGCCGCCATCCGCATGTATTCGGGAATGTATTAGTAGAAGATGCAGATGCGGTTGTTGCTAACTGGGAAGCCATTAAACGTGAGGAAAAAGGGGAAGTGGAAGGTACATTATTAAGTACCGAATACCGTCCAGAGTCAGCGCTTCAAACATCTTTTAACTACCAGAAAAAGGCGGCAACTGTTGGCTTTGATTGGCCAAATGCTGAAGATGCGTGGGATAAATTTACTGAAGAATGGCAAGAGTTCCGTGAAGAAATTACAAATGGCTCAGACGCATCAAGGGTTGATGAATTTGGGGATGTATTGTTTACGCTTGTGAATATTGCTCGCTTCTATAAAATTTCTCCGGAAGAGGCAATGCTGCATGCTAATGCAAAGTTTGCGCGTCGTTTCAGCTATGTGGAGCAGCAAGTGAAAGCAAGCGGTAAAGCGTTCAATGATTTCTCATTAGAGGAACTAGATGCCTTCTGGGATGAAGCGAAAAAATTAGAAAAGGGTGAATAATATGCGATTAGATAAATTTTTAAAAGTATCACGTTTCATTAAGCGTCGTACTTTAGCAAAAGAAGTAGCAGTACAAGGCCGTATTACTATTAACGGAAAAATAGCGAAAGCAAGTAGCACTGTAAAAGTGGGTGATGAATTAGCAATTCGCTTTGGGCAAAAAATTGTGACAGCGCGTGTGGAAGAATTACGAGAAAATGTCCGTAAAGAAGAGGCTACAAAGATGTTTACTATCGTAAAAGAAGAGCGACTTGAAAAAGTTGAGCCCGAATTTATTGACGACGAAGAGTAATCTTATAAATTTACCAAAGTATACACTATTTGGTTTTGATAATCTTGTCCAGGATGAGCTATTCTTTCGTGGGATTTCTAAAACATGTAGTGGATAAATAGGCGTAAATATATTTTTATTGCAAGCATGGCAAATTAGTTGTCATGCTTTTTTTATTTGCTGCATAAAGTGAACAGAGTGTAGGAGGAGGGAGATGGACATGACATTGCATCAAGAAAGTAACCGTTATACAATTCCGTCAGGCGATCATTTAGTGTCGATCCGTAATCGAAAAAGAATGGATATGACATCTGTAAAGGCAATTGAACGTTTTGATCAAGAAGAATTTTTTATTCAAACTTCACAAGGCTATTTGCTTATTCGAGGCGAGGATTTGCGCATTGTACATTTAGATGTGGACAAGGGGCTCCTAACACTTGAAGGCAATGTAAAGCTCATGCAGTATGATGAAGAAGATAGTTCTACAAAAGGCTTTATCCATAAATTGTTCGGATGACGATTTCAGCGCAATTAGTGAGCGCAGTCGTAATGTTCTTAAGCGGCATAGTTGTCGGCTGTGTTATTGATTGCGCTCGTACGATTATTAATACGTTACCGAAAAAGCTTTGGCTCCGAAAAATCACACCTATTTTTGAAATTATCGCTTGGCTATTCCTTGGAGTGTGTACATTTTATTTTTTGTATTTAATTAAAGGTGGACAATGGCGTGCGGTGGATCCGCTATTTCAACTAGCTGGAATTTTTGCATACGAAATGATTTTTGGACGATTTTTCCGTTTCGTAGGACGAGTATTAGTAATTATATTTATTAGGCCTTTTTTGTTTATCGGACATGTTGTCTTTCGTATCGTCCTGTTTCTTTTCCGTTTTTGTGTAAACATAATTAAACTACTATTTACACCAATTACAAAATTGTACACAACTTTTATCCGAAAGCGCTTTAAAAAACAATAAATTAAACGTATAATATTTGTACTATTCAATTATTGTGAGGTGAACGGAATGGCAAAGCGTCATAAGCAGGGAGAACGAAATACTAATACTGTACAAACGTTAGAAAATGACTATGTCCGTTCCAATGCGACTAAAGCAAATGGAAAACTATCAAAACAGCAAATAATTCGCCGTAGACGTAGAATGTTAGCTTTCTTTGCTGTGGCAAGTGTGGTCATCGTATTGTTATCAACAATGGTAATGAAACAGAACGAAAGACTAGCTGTCAAAGAACAAAAGAAAGAGACTGTTATAGCTGAACTCGAAAACGTAAAAGAAACACAAGAAATGCTCAACTTGCAAATTACGAAGCTAGAGGATGATGACTATATCGCCAAACTAGCGCGTAAGGAATACTTTATGTCGGAGGAAGGAGAAATTATCTTCACAATTCCGAAAGAAGAAAAAGCAAAAGATGAGCAAGAAGACTAACAAAGTAGGCAAATCCTTGATTAAAATGGATTGGCCTTTTTTTGCGGAAGTGTACAAAAAAGAGGCGCATATTCATGCATTTTAAAGGAGCGTGTTGTTGACACTGCTATGATGTTAGCTATAATAGAAGAGAAACTTATTCAAAAGAGTTTCATTATATTTGAGTACATGACTTTAAAAGTCGCTTAATTTTTAAGGAGGAGCATTTTTTTTATGTCAATTGAAGTAGGCAGCAAAGTACAAGGTAAAGTAACAGGAATCACAAATTTTGGAGCATTCGTTGAGCTGCCAGACGGCAAAACGGGTTTAGTACACATCAGTGAAGTGGCAGACAACTATGTTAAAGACATCAATGAACATCTTAAAGTTGGAGATGAAGTTGAAGTAAAAGTGATGAATGTTGAAGCGGATGGAAAGATCGGTCTTTCAATTCGTAAAGCAAAGCCTCAACCAGAGCGACCAGAGCGTCCGCAGCGTCCACGTCGCGACAATCGTTCAAATGAACGTAATGATCGTCAACCGAAAGAAAATTTCGAGCAAAAAATGGCACGTTTCTTAAAAGATAGCGACGAGCGTCTTACAACGTTAAAACGTGCAACTGAATCTAAACGAGGCGGCCGTGGAGCTAGAAGAGGTTAGTTTACTGGCTGTTTTCAGGCGTAGAAAAAGTGTAATATAGATTGTAAGGTGAAAAAGATGTGACTTCATTGTTGAGTCACATCTTTTTTTTGTGTAGACAGGAGAAAGAAAATACATCGTTTTTGAAAAAATCAAATAATATTAAAGAGTTTCTATGCAAAAATCTACTAAGGTAAACTACATAAGTAAAGGCTGCAAATCGATTTATTTTAAAGCGAGTTTTATTTATTTAAATCATTTTCATTATTATGTTTTACTAATATGCGTATTAACGTAATAAAACAAACAATTCCTCCGACTAATCCGACTAAAATCATTAAAATTTGCATAATAACAGGTAAATTTACGAGTAATACTCCCCCTATAATCAAGAGCATACTTGCTGTGCAAAGAATCATTAAATATGTAAAATTTTGAGTCACGATATTAATGCCTCCAATATGGTATTTACACCTATTATAAATCAAAGCAATACATTTTCCATCTTTCACAACATTTACTTATGAAAAATCACTTACATTTATTTAACTTTAATTGATAGGCAAGGAAGGGATTTAGGGGTTGTGAAGAAACAAACTGTCTCGTAAATATATGAACTCTTATAGTAGTTTGTTAAAAGAAGTGGAATTTAGATGGTGTGAAATATGGTTATTTTATACATATGTATGATGGATTTAATGCGGTGTAAGAGAAGGTTTATAAATTGCCAAAAAAAACCAGCACAGTCCGCTTTGGAACTGTGCTGGTTTTAGTATGACCCGTACGGGATTCGAACCCGTGTTACCGCCGTGAAAGGGCGGTGTCTTAACCACTTGACCAACGGGCCGTTGGTGGCTGCCGAGGGAGTCGAACCCACGACCTTTCGGGTATGAACCGAATGCTCTAGCCAGCTGAGCTAGGCAGCCAAATTTAACAACAAAACCTATAATACAAGCGAAAGAGTGCTATGTCAACAGCCTAAAAACAAAAAAATGATAAAAGTCACCCAAATTTACATATACACTTAAAAATAGCATAGCAGGAATGGAAAATTAAATCATAAATTACCAAATTTCATAACTTAATAGGAAATCAGATTAGAATTCGTCGAAACATTTTTTCTCCTCCACTATATGAACAGACAAATTTTACTGTTGCACTTTTATATAATGACGAAAAAGATAGAGGAGATGACTGCATGACTCGTATTGAAATAATCGAGGCCCCATCTACTTGGCAAACGACGAAAGAGCATATAAAGCGAAAAAAAGTCGTCTACAGTTTACAGGTGGTCTTTTTCTTACTCGCTTATTTTTTTGCACAAGCTGTATTTTTTGAGGCTACATTGCCGTTTTTATTACCTTTTTGGGCAATTGTACGGCTACGCTATGACAATATGCGTTCAGCTGTTATATTAGGAGGTATTTTAGGGGCACTGTCGTTCGGACTTGGACAAGCTGTTATATTATGCTTAGAGCTTATCGTGTTTGAACTATTTTGCCGTTTTCGTTTTTATAAAATGCCCGCTGCAATTGCAGTAGGTGTATCCATTTTATTTGTACAAATTATTTGGCAAACTATTTCCTATGGTAGTGTTCCGCCATTTCTAGTTGGTCTTTATGTTGGATATGAAGTATTACTTGCGGTGCTCATGACATTGTTTATGCAATTGTTTTTTGTTCGCCCCCACCGTTTTTGGCAAGCAGATTGGTCGTATGAGCGTATTGGCGCAGGTTTTATTGTACTTGCAACTTTGCTTGGTGGAATGCAATCCGTCGTAGTTTATTCACTTTCGCTGACAATTTTTATGTTGCATCTCGTTATCTGTGTAGCAGCGCGGGTTGGTGGAGTGCCAATTGCTGCGATGACAGCGACAATTGTCGGAACATTAATCGGTGTAGCAGAATTATCATTTACAGGTATGCTTGCTCTGTATGCCGTTACTGGGGTTGCAGCTGGTAGCTTTGTACGACTTGGCCGAATAGGGATCGCGCTTAGTAGCATTGCCCCAAGCGTGATATTCTTTTTTTATGATGCAACGTTACCACTTGATATTGTTTACTTTTTTTCTATTATAATGGCAGCGGTTGTATTTTTAGTACTGCCTGAAAAGTTATTTTTAACGATGCATGATTTATTTTATCCAAAGCGTGATGAAGTGCTGTTAAAAAGGCAAGAATGGATGACAGAGCATGCGACTGAAAATTTGACGCAATTTCAACAGTTTGTTGATTTTATGAAAGAGCTTGTTTTTGATCGTTTTACGAATGACAATGTCCAAACAAGAAAAATTGAACCCCTTGCAACGTGTATGAGCTGTTTCCGTTATGACCGCTGCTGGAGTAATGCAGAAATAGCTCCAACAATTGAAACGTGGTTAGTTGCAAAAACGGCAACTAAATCATCAGACCTACTTCGTGCAGAAGACCGATTAAAACAAAAATGTGTAAAATCCTCAAAATTATTAGAGGAGCTTGAGCTACAACTTTACCAAGAACAAATGAATGGTCAATTTTATCACGGCAAAAAAATGATTGCTTTACAATTACGCGATTTAAGTCGCCATTTAGAATTGTTAATGACTGAAATAAAGGAGGAGGCGCTTTCCTTCCAATCGGTGGAGGAAGAGTTGATGATGGAGCTAAAACGTGCTTATGTGCCGTGTTTTCAAATTGATATATTGCATAGTAAGCCAGGAGAACGTGAAATCGTTTGCTTACTCACGCCGAAAAACAGCAGCGAATACGATATGCTGCAACTGTGCGATCGCCTAATATTACCGATTTTTTATGAGCTTTGGCAGGAGCCGCTCTTTATTGAGCATTATGAAATGAAGCAAGAGCCGTTTGTCCATATGCAAGTACGTTTCCGTTCGGCTGTGCGCTATGAGCTTGCGTATAATAGCTATAGTCAGGCGAAGGAACTAGCACTTAGTTCTGGAGATTCTCATGCTATTTTCCCGCTGCATGCAGGATTGACGGCTATTATGCTGTCAGACGGTATGGGGCAAAATAAGGAAGCAGAGCGTGAGAGCAGACGCCTCATTCGCATGATGCGCGAATGTCTGCACTACAATATGAATCCAGAAACGGCAATGCATACGATGCACTATGTAATGTCTTTGAAGCGCGAGATGGATATGTATGCGACGATTGATTTTGCACTTGTTGATTTACAAACAGGTACACTTTGGTCTTGGAAGGCGGGTGGGATGTCTACGTATATCGTACGTGGGCAAACAGTCTTGAAAATTGATGGTGTAAGTGCACCAGTTGGCTTCATGCCACAGTTTACAGTGGAAACACAAAAAATTAAACTACGCGCAGATGATGCTATTTTTATGGTGTCGGATGGGCTATTTTCAAGTACAGCTAATTGGGATGAGCAGGAAACATATTTTCTGGATTTAATAAAACAGCGAATTACAGAAAAAATGCCGATAGATGTGTTATTGTATGATGTAATGGAACAATTTAAACGTCGCTATACAATAGAGGATGATTGTACGATGATTGGCTTTATCATGCAACATGTCATTCCAAAGTGGACAACCGTAACAATGAAATAGTGGAGGTGGGAAGGTGGAACCATTTGAAGAACGTGTCTTACGCCAAATAAAAAAGCAACAATTATTAATAGCAGGAGACCGTCTTCTCATCGCTTGTTCTGGTGGCGTTGATTCGATGGCACTTCTGCATTTTTTTGATGCTGCAAAAGATTACTTACAAATTGAGCTTGCAGTGGTACATGTCGACCATATGCTTCGAGGAAATGTTTCCGCACAAGACCGAGCATTCGTAGAAACATTTTGCATGAAAAGGGACATTAAAGTTTATAGTACGGCTATCTCTATTCCAACAATATTAGAGGATGAAGGAGGCAATACCCAAGCAATTTGTCGCAGGGAGCGCTATCGTTTTTTTGACGAAGTAATGAAAGAGGGACACTTTACTAAGCTCGCTACAGCACATCATGCGGACGATCAATTGGAAACCATGTTAATGGGGATTACGAAGGCATCGACGATTAATGGCATACTAGGAATGCGCGCATGTAGAAATTTTTCGCGCGGCATGTTAATTCGACCATTTTTACAGGTTACAAAACTTGAAATAGGGCAATATTTAGAACATAAAGGCGGTTCCTATCGAGAAGATGTAAGTAATACGAAGGATAGTTACACACGTAATCGTTTTCGTCATCATATGATTCCACTTTTAGTCGAAGAAAATAAACATGTTGCACTACACGCATCACAATTATCGATGCAATTACAACAAGATAATGATTATTTAATGGAGCTCGCACAGCAGGCTTTTCACCGTATTGTGAATAAAAAGGGAGAAAATTTATACTCAGTGGAAATATGTGCTTATCAAAAGGAACCACTTGCTTTACAAAGAAGGCTCATTTTAATACTATTAAACTATATTTATAACGATTTAAGCACACTTCATAGTCAGTCATTGATTTCATCTATTTTCACCTTATTTGAGACAAAAAACGGCACTGCAACAATTCATTTGCCCGCCCAGTTCATAGCGAGACGGGAATATGGTGTTGTGACGTTTGGTCCTGCGCAGCAAGCTTTAGTTGAAGCACCTTACACACTTGTTCTAAATAAATGGAATAAGTACGCCAATGTGGATGTATTCGTCGGACCATGTTGCGAACCGCTAGATGGTGATTGCTATTACTTTAATGCAAGCAAGGTAAAGTTTCCTCTCTATGTCCGTACGAGGAAACAGGGAGACCGTATCAAACTTGCAGGTATGGAGCATGACAAACGATTGTCACGATTATTTATTGATGACAAGATTCCTTTAGTAAAGCGTGATATATGGCCGCTACTTGTCAATGAGGAAGATGACATACTGGCCGTACTCGGTGTGCGTGTAAATAACAAATTTTCTAAACAGCGGCGTGCGGATGACGATTATGTACTCATTACGCGTTTAACTGAATAGAGCGTTTGAACAACTCGAGGAGGAATCGGTGATGATTCAAAATGATATTGAAAAAATTATGATTACGGAAGAACAAATTCAAGAGCGCGTTAAAGAGCTAGGTGCGCAGCTAACAGCAGAATATGACAATAAATTTCCACTTGCTGTTGGTGTATTAAAAGGCGCGATGCCATTTATGACTGATTTAATGAAACGCTTTGATTCATACATCGAAGTAGATTTCATGGATGTTTCAAGCTATGGTAACGCAACAGTTTCTTCAGGGGAAGTTAAAATTTTAAAGGATTTAAACACAAGTGTAGAGGGCCGCGATGTTATTATTATTGAAGACATTATTGATAGCGGTTTAACATTAAGCTACCTTGTAGACTTATTCAAATATCGTAAAGCAAAATCGATTAAAATCGTGACGCTTTTAGATAAACCATCTGGTCGTAAAGTAGAATTAAATGCGGATGTTGTAGGCTTCGAAGTACCAGACGGATTTGTAGTTGGTTATGGTTTAGATTACTCAGAAAAATATCGTAACTTACCTTACATCGGGATTTTAAAACGCGAAGTGTACTCTTTTTAACTAAATATGTGTGACGATTTAGACATAAATCTTCGCGAATACATTTTACTCAGTGCTTTTCGTTGTATGAAAAAATAAACGTATGTTAAGATTTTACTTATAGTTTTTCTGTTATGTTGTGAGGAGGCTGGGGATGAATCGAATATTTCGATACACCATATTTTATTTATTAATTTTTCTAGTAATTATCGGGATTTTTGGCACATTTAACGGCGGCAAACAAGCTGTTAAAGAAGTCAGCTATTATGAGTTTTTTGAAGCATTAGATGCTGGAAAGGTTGATTGGATAACTATTCAACCTGATAAAGGCGTCAATGTCGTAGAAGGTGCGTTCAAAGGGGCAGAGGAAGGTCAAAGATTTACAGTCAACCTTTTAAATAACCCATCATCACTGGATCGAGTGTTAGACATTAAAGATAACTATCCAGAGGTAACCATTAAAAAAGCACCAGAAACAAGCGGATGGGTAAGCTTCTTTACAGGGATTATCCCATTCATCATTATTATCATTTTATTCTTCTTCCTACTGAGTCAATCTCAAGGTGGCGGTAATAAAGTGATGAACTTTGGTAAATCCAAAGCAAAACTGTACGATCAAGAAAAGAAAAAAGTACGCTTCAATGATGTAGCTGGTGCTGATGAAGAAAAAGCCGAGCTAGTTGAAGTAGTCGATTTCTTAAAGGATCACCGCAAGTTTACTGAAATCGGGGCTCGTATCCCGAAAGGTATTTTACTTGTTGGTCCTCCGGGTACAGGTAAAACATTGCTTGCTCGTGCTGTTGCAGGTGAAGCTGGCGTTCCATTCTTCTCGATTTCAGGTTCTGACTTCGTAGAAATGTTCGTTGGTGTCGGGGCATCACGTGTTCGAGATTTATTCGAAAACGCGAAGAAAAACGCACCATGTATTATCTTTATTGATGAGATTGATGCGGTAGGTCGTCAACGTGGCGCAGGTCTAGGTGGCGGTCACGATGAGCGTGAACAAACATTAAACCAATTACTAGTTGAAATGGATGGTTTCGGTGCAAATGAAGGGATTATTATTATCGCTGCAACAAACCGCCCAGATATTCTAGATAAAGCGTTATTACGTCCTGGTCGTTTTGACCGTCAAATTACAGTGGGACACCCTGATGTAAAAGGACGTGAAGCAATTCTTAAAGTACATGCACGCAATAAGCCTCTATCAGATTCAGTCGATTTAGGAGCGGTAGCGCAACGTACACCAGGTTTCTCAGGGGCTGACCTTGAAAACTTATTAAACGAAGCGGCACTTGTTGCTGCTCGTAAAAGTAAAAAAACAATTAACATGGCAGATATTGACGAAGCATCTGACCGCGTTATTGCGGGTCCAGCAAAAGCGAGCCGCGTGTATTCAGCAAAAGAGAAGAAACTTGTTGCCTTCCATGAAGCGGGTCACGTAGTTGTCGGTTTAGAGCTAGACGAAGCAGATACAGTACACAAAGTAACAATCGTTCCTCGTGGTCAAGCGGGGGGTTATGCGATTATGTTACCGAAGGAAGAGCGTTTCTTCACGACAAGACAAGAATTATTAGATCGTATTGCCGGTCTTCTTGGTGGTCGTGTAGCAGAAGAAATTGTACTTGGTGAAGTGTCAACAGGTGCACATAATGACTTCCAAAAAGTAACAAGCATTGCACGTGCGATGGTAACAGAATATGGTATGAGTGAAAATCTTGGTGCCGTACAATATGGTTCAAGCCAAGGTGGAAATGTATTCCTAGGTCGTGATTTCAATTCTGATCAAAACTATTCAGATTCAATCGCCTATGAAATCGACAAAGAAATGCAAAGTATTGTTGATTCACAATATGCACGAACAAAACGTATTCTTACTGAAAAACGCGAATTATTAAATTTAATTGCGAACACTTTAATGGAAAAAGAAACATTAAATGCGCAAGAAATTGAACATTTACGTGATTTCGGGAAATTACCGGACGAGCCGATTGAAGAGGTAGAGGCTGAAGAGGAGACTATCAAAATACAGCCGATTATCGAAACTACAGGTTCGGCATCGATTAACGAAGAAGTGATCGGTCAAAAGCCAGCACCAACGACTGGAGATTTACCAAAAGAAGATACATCTTCAGAAGGTCCAACAGGATTAGATGAAGATCGTAAATAATTTAAACTGATTGTCTGTTCGCAGGCAATCAGTTTTTTTATTAGTAGAGGCATCACTTCATATGGTATTATTTTGTACAGGTAAAATGGTGAAATTTGAGTGAATAGGTGTGAGTACAAATGATTTTAGTAATGGATGCAGGAAATTCGAATATTATACTCGGTGTGTATGATAACGATAACCTTGTATATAATTGGCGTATGGAAACAGATCGCCATAAAACCGAAGATGAGTATGCAATGCAAGTAAAGGCATTTTTTAACCACGAGGGCATTTCATTTGAACAAATCGAAGGGGCTATTATATCCTCAGTTGTACCGCCTATAATGTTTGAACTGCAAACAATGTTTGAAAAATATTTTCGCATCAAACCACTCGTAGTTGGTCCAGGTGTAAAAACAGGTCTCAATATTAAATACGAAAATCCAAGAGAAGTCGGTGCGGACCGGATCGTGAATGCGACATCAGCGCTTGCAGAGTATGGCGGTGGAGGACAGCCGCTTATTATTGTCGACTTCGGTACAGCAATTACGTACTGTTATTTAAATGAAACAGGTGACTATATGGGCGGGGCGATTGCGCCGGGTATCGCGATTTCAACCGAAGCGCTTTATACACGTGCTTCGAAATTACCTCGTATTGAAATTGCGCGACCTCAGCAAATTGTTGGGAAAAATACCGTCAATGCTATGCAAGCCGGCATTTTTTACGGCTTTATCGGACAAGTAGAAGGTATAGTCGGTCGCATGAAGAAGCAAAGTAAACTAGAGCCGCTCGTTATAGCAACAGGTGGTTTGGCAAGCTTAATTGCAAACGAAACACAAATGATTGATGTAGTGGATCCGTATTTAACATTAAAAGGGTTACACATCATATATAAACGTAATCAATAGAAAAGAGGATATAGCAATATGACAGATTATTTAGTAAGAGCGATTGGATATAACGGGCAAGTACGAGCATTTGCTGCACGTACGACAGAGACAGTAGGAGAAGCACAGCGCCGCCATAATACATGGCCGGTCGTATCAGCAGCGTTAGGTCGTTCAATGACGGCTTCTGTTATGATGGGTGCAATGTTAAAAGGAGAAGACAAAATAACGGTAAAAATCGAAGGCAACGGTCCAATTGGTCCAATGATTATTGATGCAGATGCAAAAGGTGATGTGCGCGGTTACGTAACGAATGGACAAGTACATTTCGATTTAAACGAGCAAGGTAAATTAGATGTACGCCGTGCTGTCGGAACAGAAGGAACATTAACGATTGTTAAGGACTTAGGAATGCGTGATATGTTCTCGGGTCAAACACCAATCGTGTCTGGCGAAATTGCCGAAGACTTCACATACTATTTTGCATCGAGTGAACAGGTGCCTTCATCTGTAGGACTAGGTGTACTTGTAAATCCTGATAATACTATTTTAGCTGCGGGTGGTTTTATTCTGCAATTAA
This sequence comes from Solibacillus sp. CAU 1738, assembly GCF_039888725.1. Taxonomy (NCBI): domain Bacteria; kingdom Bacillati; phylum Bacillota; class Bacilli; order Caryophanales; family Caryophanaceae; genus Solibacillus; species Solibacillus sp. CAU 1738. The sequence goes on along the minus strand of NZ_JBDQQN010000011.1, from coordinate 11,982 downwards.
TGCCGGGCTGTGAGGAAGAGACAATTGATGCTATTGAAGCACATCTTGCAACAATCGAGCCTGTATCGAAGATGATTGAAAAAGGTTACACACCAGAGCATATATTAGAAGTGGTTTTAGGTGCAGGGAATGTTCAAATTTTAGATTCAATGCCAGTTCAATTTAAATGTCAATGTTCAAAAGAGCGTTTTGGTGCGGCGATTATTGGCTTAGGTGTAGATGAAATTCAAGAAATGATAGATGAAGATGGTGCAGCAGAAGCACAATGCCATTTCTGTTTAGAAGCATATCAATTTAGCAAAGAAGAGCTTGAAGGATTCATTGATGAAATCAACGCGTAATTTTCGCACAACATCAACACCACCAACCAATACGCCCATTACACAGCGCCGTTTAAAAACAAAGCCGGTACTCATATTGATCGCTATATTGTTAGTAGGGAATTTATTTTGGTTTATTCTGTGGCTCTTACCGTCAAAGAATCATGCAAGTGGCGACGAAATAGTCGCTACTGTTGACGGTGAAGTCATAACACGCCAGCAGTGGCTTTCTGCAATGGAAACCCGTTATGGGAAAGAGACATTGCAAGGTTTAGTAAATGAAGCCGTGATGGACAAGGCGGCTGCACAATATAAAATTAAAGTAGCTGAAGAAGAGGTTGATTTAGAGCTAGCCTTCATGCGATCGTCTCAAGATGGGACAGATACAACGATTCAAAATTTATCTGATAAGGAACTGCGTCAAAAAATCCGTGCGCAGCTTATTTTAGAAAAAGTACTGGCGAAAGATATTGTTATCAAAGAAGAGGCGATCGAAAGCTTCTATAATGAAAACCAATCGCTTTTCAATATCCCGACTTCCTACCGTACGAGCTTAATTGTTACAGAATCTAAGGAAGATGCAGAAAGTGCACTGAAGGAGTTAGAAAACGGTTCGGAGTTTTCAGTACTAGCACGTGAACGCTCGCTACACACTTCATCGGCTAGTTTAGGTGGAGATATTGGTTTTATTACATCACAGCAAACTAATATGGATCCGGCAATTTCAGCAGCAGTACAAAAAGTAAAAGTAAAAGAAACGAGTAAACCGTTTGTATTAAGTGACGGTCGTTATGGAATTGTTTACGTAGAAGAAGTATTGGAAGGTCAGTCGTTTACATATGAAGAGGTAAAAGGCCATATTGAGCGAGAGCTTGCGGTAGAGCAATTACCATCTGCAGTTGCCCCAGAGAATTTTTGGGAAGAGTTTCATGCAACGTGGTTTTATGGCGAATCAAAATAAGCTGGTCGGCAGAGCAATTACGATTGTTTTGCCGATTTTTTTGATAATAAAAATATTCTGAAAATTTATTTTGGAGTATAAGAGATTTTTCGTTGACAACGAGTATCGGCAATTGGTAACATAAGACATAAGTAAAACCTATAAACTTAGTAGGGATTTAGGGGGAATGGATACGATGAGTAAATTAGCTAATTCAGTGGCGGATTTAGTAGGCCGCACACCTATAGTAAAATTAAACAATGCAACTGGCGAAAACGAAGGTACAGTTTATGTGAAATTAGAATACTTTAACCCGGGTAGTTCAGTAAAAGACCGTCTAGCGTTAGCGATGATTGAAGCAGCTGAAAAAGATGGTACATTACAACCTGGCGGCACAATTATTGAGCCGACGAGCGGAAACACAGGCATTGGTCTTGCAATGATTGCGGCTGCAAAACGCTATAAGGCGATTTTAGTTATGCCTGAAACGATGAGCTTAGAGCGCCGTAATTTACTTCGTGCTTATGGAGCGGACTTAGTGTTAACACCTGGCCCAGAAGGAATGAAAGGTGCTATCGCAAAAGCAGAGGAGTTATCAAAAGAGCACGGCTACTTCTTGCCACAGCAATTCGAAAATGCTGCAAACGCAGAAATCCACCGCTTAACGACAGGTCCAGAAATCGTTGAAGCGTTTGACGGTTTAAAGCTTGATGCATTTGTCGCGGGTATTGGCACAGGTGGTACAATTACGGGTGCGGGAGAAGTATTAAAAGAGACATATCCGGAAATCGAAATTATTGCGGTTGAGCCTAAAGACTCACCTGTTCTTTCAGGAGGCAACCCAGGTCCACACAAAATCCAAGGTATCGGTGCTGGTTTCGTGCCGAAAGTATTAAATACGGACATTTACACTTCAATATTCCCAGTTGAAAACGAAACAGCATTCGATGTGGCTCGTAAAGTGGCGCGTGAAGAAGGTATTTTATGTGGTATTTCTTCTGGTGCAGCCATCCATGCAGCAATAGAAACAGCAAAACGTTTAGGTGCAGGCTCAAACGTCCTTGCGATCGTACCATCCAACGGTGAGCGTTACTTATCAACGCCTCTTTACCAATTTGAAGACTAATGTTATTTTTTTAGAGGCTATCCAGAAAGAAAAATTTCCTGGATAGCCTTTCTTTTTGGTAATGAGTATTTACTAAAAATCATTGCTCCTGCAGTGGTCACATAATATGTCACCATCCTCATCACGAAGGAGGCGTCCCAAATAGCTTTCCGGACGCCTCCTTTATTATTCGCATTATTCGGTTGTTTCGAGTTTAATAGTAGAAAAAGGAGTGTTGTAATATGGCGCAGCTTGAAACGGTTACATTTTCAATGACAAAAGATGAATTTTTTTATAGCTATAAAGAACAAACGAAAGAGCAAACACGCCATGTGTTTTTAGAAAGTGGGCGCGGTGGACGTTATTCAATTGCGGCATGGCATCCATTTGCGACAGTTTTTTCACAAGATGCAGGGTTACATATTGAAAAGCAAGGCGGCTTTGAATGGCAAGAGGGAGAGCCGCTTATGTTACTAGAAAATTATTTACGTAACTTTGAGATTGAGCGGGATCATAGCTTGCCAGATTTCCAAGGCGGTGCGATAGGTTTTGTTTCGTATGACTATGCACGACAAATTGAACAGCTACCAACGCTTGCTGTAGATGATTTACAAGTGCCAGATATATATTTTTATATATTTGATTACTGGGCAGTGCTTGATATGGAAAATAATACTGTGACATTAATGAAGCGTGTGGAAAGTGATATTAATTTACTTGATTGGGCTGAGCAGTGGAAGGAAGCGTCAGAGCGCGGATTAGCATCCCGTCTATTTCAGGCAGAAGCCGCGGTAGAAGTGAAAAATGATGAGAGTGAACTATTTGTATCGTTTTTAGGGGAAGAATTTGAGCAAGCAGTACGGAAAATTCAGAACTATATCGCGCAAGGTGATGTATTTCAAGTGAATTTATCGACGCGCCAAGCAAAGTCGTTACAGGCATCACCTATTACTATGTATGAAGCGGTGCGTTCTTTTAATCCATCACCATACATGGCGTTTATTGCCTCGCCTGATTTTGCGGTCGTTAGCGGCTCACCTGAGTTACTTGTAAAACGGAGCGGGACAGCATTATCGACGCGTCCTATTGCAGGGACACGTCCACGCGGTCAATCGGAAGCCGAAGATATTAGACTAGCAAATGAATTGATTGACAATGAAAAGGAACGAGCAGAACATGTTATGCTTGTCGACTTGGAGCGCAATGATTTAGGGAAAGTAAGTAAGTATGGCACGGTTGAAGTGGATGAATTTATGGTCATTGAACGCTATTCCCATGTGATGCATATTGTTTCCAATGTACGCGGTGAACTTGCGCTGGACAAAACAAATGCTGATGTTGTTCGGGCGATGTTCCCAGGCGGTACGATTACCGGTGCGCCTAAAATACGTACGATGGAAATTATTGAAGAATTAGAACCGGTTCGACGTGGGTTATATACAGGATCTATAGGCTGGCTTGGTTTTAACGGAGATATGGAACTCAATATCGTTATTCGCACAGCGTATATTAAGGATGGTATGGCCTATATTCAAGCGGGCGCAGGGATTGTTATTGATTCTGTTCCGGAAAATGAATATATTGAGTCGCTTAATAAAGCGAAAGCGATGTGGCAAGCAAAAGGCATGGCTGAGGGGGTAACACAATGATTTTAATGATTGATAACTATGATTCGTTTACGTATAATTTGGTGCAATATTTAGGGGAACTAGGACAAGAGCTAATAGTTAGACGCAATGATGAAATTACGCTACAAGAAATTGAAGGGCTTGCACCTAAAATGATTGTCATTTCACCGGGGCCTTGTAGTCCGAATGAAGCGGGAGAAAGCTTAAATATTATTGCGCATTTTGCAGGGGAAATACCGATTTTAGGTGTGTGTTTGGGACACCAGGCAATTGCGCAAGTATTTGGCGGTAATGTCATTCGTGCAGAGCGTCTAATGCATGGTAAAACGTCACCTGTTTTTCATAGTGGAATTGGTTTGCACAGAAAAAATGCGAGTCCTTTTTCTGCGACACGCTACCATTCGCTTATTGTAGAAAAGCATTCATTACCAGATTGCTTAGAAGTGACATCTTGGACAGCTGAAGGCGAGATTATGGGGATTCGTCATAAAGAATTACCAATAGAAGGTGTGCAATATCATCCGGAATCGATAATGACAGAGGATGGTAAAGAGCTACTTAAGCAGTTTATTGAGCTGTATTGTAAGGAGGCTGAATTATGATTTGCTGGATGAACGGAAGTTACATGGATGCGAGTGAGCTAACTATATCACCGTTTGATCACGGCTTTTTATATGGCTTAGGTTTTTTTGAAACTTTGAGAACGTATGAACAGGAGCCTGTATTTTTACAAGAACATTTCAATCGTTTAAGTGAGGCTTTAGCGGAGTATCGGATTCAGATGCCCTATACATTAAGTGACTTGCGTGAAGTAATAAAGGAGTTAGATGTGCGTAATGGCGGCGAGGACGGCTATTTTCGCATTAATGTTTCTGCAGGTGTGCATGATTTAGGGCTAGCACCGACACACTATCCGAAGCCGAACGTCATTGTTTTTAGAAAACCATTAGTTATTAGTGCGCGTGGGACTGAAAAAAGTGGGGTGTGGCTACAAACGTCTAGAAACACTCCAGAAACAGATATTCGGCATAAAAGTCACCATTACGGCAATAATGTGCGAGCGCGCATGGAGCTGCCGAATTTAGCGCATTATGAAGGCTTCTTTTGCACGGACAATGGTATTGTAACAGAAGGCATTACGTCAAATATTTTTTGGGCGAGAAATGATATACTCTATACACCTTCGATTGACACAGGCATTTTGCCGGGAATTACACGAGGATGGGTGCTAAAGATGGCAGAGGAACTTGGTTATAACGTGCGCGAAGGCTTTTTTAATCGCTTTGAATTAGAAGATGCGCACGAGTGCTTTATTACGAATTCTGTACAAGAACTAGTGCCGATTTCTCAAATTGGTAATGTTTGTTTTGCTGGCGAGGAAGGCCCGGTTTATCAACGCATTCATCGTGCGTATGTAGATGAAATTATGCAAATTGTTAGAAGGAGTTAAATTATGCTAGAACACTACACAACCCCACTTGTTTTAAACGGGATTGAACTAGACTATTCCAAAGAAACTTATATTATGGGCATTTTAAATGTCACGCCAGATTCATTTTCAGACGGTGGAAAATTTAATTCGGTTGATGCGGCTGTAGCGCAGGCAAAAAAGATGGTAGCAGACGGAGCGAAAATTATTGATGTTGGCGGAGAGTCAACGCGTCCTGGGCATGTACGTATTTCAAACGAAGAAGAAATTGCGCGTGTTGTACCCGTTATTCGAGCGCTTGTAAAAGAAGTGCGAGCAATTATTTCGATTGATACGTATAAAGAAAAAGTTGCGCGAGCGGCTATAGAGGCAGGCGCGCATATGATTAACGATATTTGGGGTGCGAAAAGCGAACCCGCTATTGCGAAAGTAGCAGCTGAAATGGGCGTACCGATTATTTTAATGCACAACCGTACAGACGAAGCATACGATAATTTTTGGTCAGATTTTAAGGCAGATATGCAAACAAGTATTGCTATTGCAAAAGCAGCAGGTGTACCGAACGAACATATTATTTTGGACCCTGGTATAGGCTTTGTGAAAGACTTACAACAAAGTATTGAAACGATGCAACGTTTAGATGAGCTTGTCGCATTCGGTTATCCGGTATTATTAGCTACTTCTCGTAAGCGTATGATTGGGGCAATTTTAAATTTACCGGTAGATGAGCGTGTTGAAGGAACAGCTGCTACATGTGCATTTGGTGTGCAAAAGGGTTGTCATATAATGCGTGTCCATGACGTGAAAGAAGTAGCGCGTACGGTGAAAGTGCTGGATGCATTAGTCGGTAAATCGACTGTGGAGGGAGAATTATAATGGATTACATACATTTACGTGATATGCAGTTTTTCGGTTACCACGGTGTTCTTAAAGAAGAAACAGTGTTAGGTCAACGCTTTCGTGCTTCGGTGTCGCTAGCGGTGGATATTCAGCGTGCTGGACAAACAGATGAGTTGGATAATACAGTGAGCTATGTCGGCGTATATGATATTTGTAAAGAAATAATTGAAGGGACGCCGTTTAAATTAATTGAAGCGGTAGCAGAATCAATTGCCACACGCATTTTACAGCAGTATGAAGGGGCTGTATTTGGCTGTCGTGTAGAAGTTATTAAGCCAGACCCACCAATTCCGGGGCACTATAAGGAAGTAGCAGTAGAAATTGTGCGAGGTACATTTTCATGAACGATGTCTTTTTATCGATCGGTACAAATATAGGTGAGCGCGAAAATAATTTAAAGCAGGCTGTCCGATTATTGCAACATCAGTTTGAGGTCATAAATGTTTCTTCTATATATGAGACGGCGCCTGTTGGCTATTTAGATCAGCCATCTTTTTTAAATATCGCTGTGCATGTGAAAACGTCGAAGTCTCCTTTTGATACGTTATTTACTTGCCAAGCAATTGAAAATGAATTAGGTCGTGTGCGAGATATTCGCTGGGGTCCTCGAATTATTGACCTTGACATTTTACTTTATAATCATGAAAATATTGAAGCGGAGAATTTAATTGTTCCGCATCCACGTATGTACGAACGCGCTTTCGTATTAGTGCCGCTTGTTGAAATTGCACCTAACTTTGCATGTGAGCAGTTGGCTCAAGCACGCCAAAAGCTTGACACATTAGATAGAGAGAAAGAAGGCATAACACAATGGAAGACGATCGCTACGGTAGACGAATTCGTGCGTTCCGAAAGCTAAAACGTATACAGCAAGTGGAATTCGCAAAACGTATTAATGTCTCAACTACAATTTTAGGGCGAATTGAACGAGGAGAGAAAGAGCCTTCACAAGATTTGCTACAAAAAATTGCTGATGAGCTAAAGATAGAGTTAACAGAATTAATAGGTGAATAACCTAACAAGGAGGATACAGCGATGGGTAATGTACAGCAAAAGCCATTCCAAATTGCAGACATTGTCATGGGCAACCGTGTTGTACTGGCACCTATGGCAGGTATATGTAATTCGGCTTTCCGTCTAACGGTAAAGGAATTCGGTGCCGGTTTAGTATATGCAGAAATGATCAGTGATAAAGGGATTGTACAACGCAACGAAAAAACATTAGGTATGCTCTATATCGATGAACGTGAAAATCCGTTATCATTACAAATTTTCGGTGGGGACAAAGAAACATTAGTGGAAGCAGCAAAGTATGTAGACGAAAATACAAACGCTGATATTATCGACATTAATATGGGCTGCCCTGTAAACAAAATTATTAAGTGTGAAGCAGGAGCTAGATTACTATTAGATCCGAATAAAGTATACGAAATGGTAGCGGCGGTAGTGGACGCTGTGAAAAAGCCGGTATCAGTAAAAATGCGTATCGGTTGGGATGATCAGCATGTTTTCGCTGTAGAAAATGCCCAAGCAGTAGAACGCGCCGGTGCAGCAGCGGTTGCTGTACATGGTCGTACTCGTGTACAAATGTACGAAGGTAAAGCAAACTGGGATATTATTCGCGATGTGAAGCAAAATGTTAATATTCCTGTACTGGGTAATGGTGACGTAGAAACACCACAGGACGCAAAACGCATGCTTGAAACAACAGGTGTAGATGCTGTTATGATCGGACGCGCGGCATTAGGTAACCCATGGATGATTTATCGCACAGTACAATATCTTGAAACTGGTGAATTAAAAGAAGAACCATCTGTGCGTGAGAAAATTGATGTATGTATACTTCACTTTGAGCGCTTAATGCAATTAAAAGGTGAAGTAGTTGCAGTTCGCGAAATGCGAAAACATGCTTCTTGGTATTTAAAAGGTATTCGTGGTAATGGTAAAATTCGTAACGCCATTAACCAAGCAGAAACAAAGGAAGAATTGTTAATGCTATTAAACGGCATTGTATCAGAACTTGAAGAGCTCGAAGCGATGGTGCAAGAAACGAAGATTGAAGTAATATAATTGGAAAGGGCATCACAATTTGTGTTGCCTTTTTTTGTACCTACCTCAATTGTTAGAATAATAAAACATTTCGAAAACAATACGAATTCATCTTAAAGAGATGATTCCCTGTTCGAAATTGTGTACAATAATAACATTATGGACAAGTGAGCTGCAATCGCAGACCAATTAAATAAGGAGTGAAAAACGTGTCAAACATCGAAGAATTAAACGACCAACTTTTGGTGAGACGCCAAAAGATGACAGATATTCGCGAAAACGGAATGGACCCATTCGGTAGCCGTTTCGAACGCACGCATTTATCAAACGAAGTAGTAGCACAGTTTGATGAGTTCGACAAAGAACAATTAGAAGAAACGCCTCAATCAGTAACGATTGCTGGACGTATTATGACAAAGCGCGGTAAAGGAAAAGCGGGCTTTGCGCATATTCAAGACCTAGGTGGCCAAATTCAAATTTATGTACGTAAAGATGCTGTTGGTGACGAAGCGTATGAACTATTTAACAAAGCGGACCTAGGGGATATCGTCGGTGTTACAGGTAACGTATTCCGTACACAAGTAGGTGAGCTATCTGTTAAAGCGACGGAATTCACATTCTTATCGAAAGCATTACGTCCAATGCCGGAGAAATTCCACGGTTTACAAGATGTAGAACAACGTTACCGCCAACGTTATTTAGATTTAATGACGAATGAAGAAAGTAAAGTAACGTTTATTACTCGTTCTAAAATTATTCGTGCAATCCGCAACTATTTAGATAACCACGGTTATTTAGAAGTAGAAACACCAATGCTACACACAATCGCGGGTGGTGCAGCAGCACGTCCTTTTATTACACATCACAATGCGTTAGACATGGAATTGTATATGCGTATTGCAATTGAGTTACACTTAAAACGTTTAATCGTTGGTGGTTTAGAAAAAGTATACGAAATCGGTCGCGTATTCCGTAATGAAGGGATTTCAACACGACACAATCCTGAGTTTACAATGATCGAATTATATGAAGCGTATGCAGATTACAATGACATCATGGATTTAACGGAAAATTTAATTGCACACGTTGCGAAAGAAGTTTTAGGTACTACAACGGTTCAATATGGTGAGGATACTATTGAGCTTGGTGTAGGCTGGAAACGAATCCACATGGTTGATGCAGTTAAAGAAGCAACAGGTGTAGATTTCTGGGCGCCAATGACGGTAGAAGAAGCACGTGCACTTGCTGCTGAGCATGGTGTAGAAATTAAACCATCTCATGAAGTAGGGCATATTATTAATGAATTCTTCGAGCAAAAAGTAGAAGAAACATTAGTTCAGCCAACTTTCGTAACAGGGCACCCAGTGGAAATCTCTCCGTTAGCGAAGAAAAATCCAGAGGACGAGCGCTTCACTGACCGTTTCGAATTATTTATTGTTCGTCGTGAGCATGCTAATGCTTTCACGGAGTTAAACGATCCAATCGATCAACGCGAGCGCTTTGAAGCACAAATGGCTGAAAAAGCAGCTGGTAATGACGAAGCCCATGAAATGGATAACGACTTCATTGAAGCATTAGAATACGGTATGCCTCCAACAGGTGGTTTAGGTATCGGTATCGACCGTTTAATTATGCTATTAACAAACTCACCATCTATTCGTGACGTATTATTATTCCCTACTATGCGTCATATTACTAAATAACTTATAGTCTTGTGCGGCGAAATAAATTGCTGCTGGAGAGAATAAGTTGTGCGGAAAACACAATAAACATTTGCTTCGTGCGTGGAGCAATACGTAAGAGAGCAGGAGTCGAGGTGCAGGATGTGCACTTTGACTCCTGTTTTTGTATGGGAAAAGTGTCAGGTATTATTTTGATACAGAAAGAACCTGAAAAGCGCGGAGATAAACATTTTCGGTGTTTACCTAGAGGGGGAGTGTATTAAGGCGAATATATGTTAAGCAATACAGGGCTAGCTTGTAAGTTGTAATTACAAACATCGAAGCACAAAATAGTTTGCTTTTTAAGAATAAACTTTATAAACCATTAAGTATTATATATTTCAGTTATTCGAGCTAAGATTCTCTTCATATTTAGCCATGAAATTTTAGCATTTCGGATTGGGGGTTTAATGCACGGGAAAATTAATTTTGAAAAGAATTAAGTTAATTGTTTAAACGATGAATGAATTTAGGTTATACTTTTAGAGTTCTATGTTTGCAGATAAAATAGAAATAGACATTAACAGAAGTTTTATTGGGGGCTTATAATGAATTACAAAATCATTAACAAACAAGTATTTGAGCAGGCACAGTTACGTTCAGTTTCAGATGTTGAATTCACTGAAGAAGAACTTAAAGATGGTATGAAATTAGCGGTTTCTAAGAAAGATGCGACCCTTACTTTATATTTAGTCGATATAGACGGTCAGAAGAAATTCGATGTCCGTTGGGATGATTCTTCTGAAATATTCAGCGGCTGGTATTCTGCATGGGATAATTTCTCTTGGTGCCTAAGTATAGTTGATACTCAAAATGATTAATTAATATGCGGGCTTTTTATATTTTAGTTTGAGAAAACATACTTTCAATGTTGAGTTCCGTCAACGATAAAGAAAACCCATTAGTGAATCTATTTTCTTTTTTTCATACCGTTATATAACGGCATAAAAAAGCGGTACTATATAATAGAAAATAGAATTGCTTCATTATAAGGGACAATCATGAATAAGCAGGAGTCAAGGTGCAGAAGAAGCGCTCTGACTCCTGTTTTGCATTTTAGGCGTACTGAGCAGAAATTGGTCAGAGCTTGTAAAATGAGCCGTGGCGCCAGATGAAACAGGAATTTATAATGAGTAGAATTAAATTCGGTTTTTTATGTTGGGGTGGAAACGTCAAATAAACCTGTTTTCCGCACAACTTTATTATCATTGTTAACAGTAGACGGGGAATTCAACGAGTGAGGAAAAGGTACGACTCTTTTGTTGTTAGAGAATAGGTTGTATGTTGTTCTCAGCCTTTTCGCAAATTATATGATTATATTAGGCATGGATAAGGACCTTTAATGTAGAGAAAGTGTAATTGTACTAGATTATCAACGTTTGAAATAGATTTTCTCATTGGTTGCTGCGCTACGAATAAAAAAACAATAATAATTTATGAAAAACTCTTGCGTTATATAATAATTCGTGTTAAATTAATAAACGTCGCTGAAACACAACGACGCAAATGAAAAACTTTTAAAAAAGTTGTTGACTTGAACTTGTCCAAGTGGTAAGATAATAAAGTTGCTAAAACGAGCAACTGAATGAAACTTAAAAACTTTAAAAAAGTTGTTGACACAAACTTCGGTAAGTGTTAAAATATAAAAGCTGTCGCTAACGAGTTAGTTGACGCGATGAACTTTGAAAACTGAACAAGCAAAACGTTAATCAATAAAGTTTCATTTAATTATGAAACAAAAATTTTGGACATCAAAATTGATGCCAGCAAAAATTTGAGCTAATCAAATTTTCTCTTTTATGGAGAGTTTGATCCTGGCTCAGGACGAACGCTGGCGGCGTGCCTAATACATGCAAGTCGAGCGGACGTTTTGTTGGTGCTTGCACCGAC
>NZ_JBDQQN010000010.1:0-63449 GCF_039888725.1 Solibacillus sp. CAU 1738 | reverse complement strand
AGGTTCGAGGTGGAAGTGTGGTGACACATGGAGCTGACGAATACTAATCGATCGAGGACTTAACCAAATATAAAACTTATTTCAATGAAACGTTTATCCAGTTTTGAAAGAATAATTCTTTCAAAACAAAGGTTTCAAAATACGCAGTATTTTGAAAGCCATAAATAGTGAAGTGATGATGGCAAAGAGGTCACACCCGTTCCCATACCGAACACGGAAGTTAAGCTCTTTAGCGCCGATGGTAGTTGGGGGCTTCCCCCTGTGAGAGTAGGACATCGCTTCGCACTAAACCCCACTGATTATTCGGTGGGGTTTTTGTTTTGTGATTTATTAAAATAGCTATCGAAAAGACTAGGCCGTATGTGCGATACCCAAAAATCAAAAGGCTGTTGATTAGTTCGATAAAACTGTACGATTAAGTTTTTAGAGATTAATTGCATTATAATTTGCTGGAATTCTTCAATCTTTTACAAAATCAGTTCTATTTCCGTATAATTCGCCTTAAAATATATGGAGAATGTAAAAAAGGAGAGGGCAATTTGCTAATTGATGGCGTTTTTTCTGGTGGGGGCTTAAAAGGCTTCGCCTTAGTAGGAGCGTTTCAAGTAATAGAAGAAAGAAATTTTCAATTTAAGCGAGTTGCTGGAACAAGCGCAGGTGCGATAATGGCTGCATTTGTAGCTGCTGGTTATAACGGAAAGGAAATCGAAGAAATACTGGATGAGCTAGATTTAACTTCACTGCTCGACCCAAGACGAACATTATTACCTTTGCCGTTTATGAAATGGATGAATGTATATAGACATTTGGGCCTGTACCGAGGAAAAGCATTAGAAAAATGGTTTTATAAGAAATTAGCAGCGAAAGGTATTTACACATTTTCTGATTTACCTAAAGGCTCTTTAAAAATTATTGCATCTGATTTAACGAATGGTAAAATCATTATATTGCCAGATGATTTGAAAAATTACGGCATAAATGCAGGGGAATTTTCCGTTGCGCGTGCTTTACGAATGAGTTGTGGAATACCATTCTTTTTTGAACCTGTGACATTAACAACAATTAAAGGGAATCCTATTATTGTAGATGGTGGAGTATTAAGTAATTTTCCACTTTGGATATTTGATGATGAAAACGGTAAAAGGATACGCCCGTTGCTAGGGATCAAGTTAAGTTCCCGTAGAGAAGATCAATGTGCCCGAAAAATCGATAATGGTTTAAATTTGTTTGAAGCATTATTTTCTACAATGAAGGATGCTCATGATCAAAGATATATTTCAAGGAAACATGAAAAGGATATTATTTTTATACCTGTAGAAGATTATAGTGCTACACAGTTTGAGCTTGATGAGAGAATGAAGGAAGACTTAATTAATAGAGGAAGATCTCGTGCGTTGCAATTTTTAAAGACTTGGCCACGAGTGCGTATTTAATTATATACATGTGTAGAGGCAAATTCTGAATACTGCTAAGCTAAAATATAAAATATTGAAAAAAACTATTGTCATATAGATATATATATGATATAATTACTAATGTCTTAAAGAGATTATTCAATAAAATGGTCCCGTGGTGTAGCGGTTAACATGCCTGCCTGTCACGCAGGAGATCGCCGGTTCGATCCCGGTCGGGACCGCCATTTTTTATGTACTAGTTTTTATAAGCGTAGGAAGCTTATAAAAGCTTTTTTTTTTTGCAATTCTTTTAGAAGATAAAGTAATACAATATGAAAACAGGATGTCAAAATAGACATCCTGTTTATTTACAATTCCCAGTTCCATAGTGCTACTTCACCTAATTGTTCTCCTTGAATCCACTCAAGTTCTTTTAATTTCAATAATTCTTTTACTGGCCCAGTAACAACGGCTCCATAAGTTGTAAACCCTTTAGAAGTAATATAAGTATATTGTTCTTTTAAATATACTAATCTTAAAAAGTTTTTATAGTAGCTTTCAGGTTTTGCAAGGACGTTTTTCATATTTTTCTCCATGAGCATTTGACTTTCTTCTAAGTTATCTTCTGTAATATACCGGATGCGTAGTGACTCATGGAAATCTTCGTTATAATTACTTCCTCCTGTTAAACCAATGTACCCTATGACCGACATGGAATTATCTCCGGAGCTAGTACCACCTGGCATATAGTCAACAAGTTCACCAGTATACAGTGGCAACCATACAATATGAATATCAAATTCCTTTAAGCGTGTGACGAGCTCCTCTGCTGTCATAAAATTAGTTGTAGAGAAGGCAAGCTCACCGACTGTACCTTCAGGCAATTTTTCTAAAGTAGGCCAAACATTTAGATTGGTATTTCCTTTTAGTTTTTCATGAGTTACAGGGTGCTCTGGGAGTGAAAAAGAAAAACTCGATAATCGATCTCTGCCAGGATGAGAATAGACGATATGTGAATCATTTGTGGAAAGTTTCTTCGTCACATTTGCTTCTCCGATTAGTATATCGTCTCCACCAACCATCTTTTGCAAAGGGAAGGAAAATTCTTTTGTACCTAGTAGAGAAAGATCTTTCTCCTGTAAATCAAATGATGCACGAATATTTGGTGTTTGCCATTCAACGGCTATTTTCGTGTAATAAGCATTTTCTTTTGTGATATTCAATTTATCCGCAAGCATGTTAATTGTAACGCTATATAATCCGTAAAGTAGCCACATGACAAAGAGTATTTGTAAAATCCTCCAAGTTAGGGTGAACTTTGACTTTTTCAATATTTTATTTTCAGTGTCTTTACTCCATTCTCTCATCATACCATCCTTTCTTTTCTGCAAGGGAAGTGAGGCGTTTTCTTGCTCGGTGTAATGTTACTTTTACTTGGTTCTCTGATAATTCAAGTGTACTCGCAATTTCCTTGTAGCTAAATTGCTCGTATTCTCTCAAATATAATATTGAGCGGTATTGTTCGGGTAAGTAGGTAAGTAAGTCATCAAGCTGCATAAACTGTTCTTTTGCTAATAATGTGTCTTCGGGTATACCGTACGGGCTAACAATTTCCAAATTGCTCGCAAATATCGAGAGAAAAGGGATGCTTTTACGCCTCTGCTGTTTACGCCATTCGTCTAAGTAAGCGTTACGTGCGACGGTAAAGAGCCATGCGCGTACTTCTTCACCTGTATACGTATGTAAGAAAATCGTTGCTCGGACAAATGTTTCTTGTGTTAAATCCTCAGCAAGCTGCGCTGATCCACAGAGCTTTAATAAATAGAAATAGAGAGGCTTCGCGTATTGTCGATAAATTGTATCTAATTCATATGTTCGTTGCCACATAGAAGCCTCCTTCCCCTTTTACTAGTAACACGTTTCCGCGAAGGAAATGTTACACCTCACTTAAAAGAGGTCTTATTGTTTTGTTTAATTATTCCATAAATGGTTCTTTCATTCATGCATAAGTTTCATGTATTTCGATTGGAGGAAGGATATGGTGTTTAAATATTTTAGTTTGTGGGGAATTTTATGTTTAGTAGGTTTTAGTTTAGTAGGGTGTGCGGAGGAAAAAAGTAATGAATTAATTAGTATAGAAGATTCAAATGCATATACTTGGCAAAAATACATGAATGAAAAAGAATTTAACCAGTTAATAGACGGTATGAATTATATGGATGTTGTAAATATAGCGGGAGGTGTAGGAGAGCTTCAACAAGAGGGCGTTTTTATTTGGTACGATGAAATGTCACTAACACAGGCATACGAAATTCAGTTTAAAAAAGATCAGCTCATAAGCAAAAAAATAATTGAAGTACGTGGGTATTCCACGCGTTAAGTGCATCTTCTAGTGGGAGATGCATTTTTTGTATCCTTTATATAGTGCGGTCATGCCCTTTGAACATTTTCGTTTGTTCAAGTAAACTAGAAGTAACGCATTTCTCGGGAAGGAATAAGAAAATGGTATTTGAAAAAAATATAAAATCGCTTGAAGAAACTATTCAGCTTGCGACGGATTTAGCAAAGTTATTAGAGGCACAGCATACAATTACACTAGAAGGCGATCTTGGTGCCGGTAAGACGACATTTACACAAGCGTTAGCAAAGGGACTTGGCATAACAAGAACAGTCAATAGCCCGACATTTACAATTATGAAGCAATACGAAGGTCGCTTACCGCTAAACCATTTAGATGTATATCGTCTTGCAGATAGTGAAGAAGATTTAGGCTGGGACGAAATTTTCTACGGCGATGCAGTAACAGTTGTGGAATGGGCTCATTTAATTGAAGAGGATTTACCAAAAGAACGACTAGCAATTGAAATTGTGCGTGTAGATGAGCATGCTCGAAAATTTTTATTAAAACCAATGGGCGCTCGTTACGTCCAATTGTGTGAGGAGTTATTGAAATGATTTGGTTAGGAATTGAAACAGCAAACGCACCGCTTTCTGTTGCACTTGTAAAGGATGGCAAAGTGATTGCAGAAGTGGTTCAGCATATAAAATTAACACACTCTGTTGGCGCAATGCCAGCAATTGAGGAGCTTTTTAATAAGGCATCTATGAAACCAACGGACATTGATGCAATCGCAGTATCGGAAGGCCCAGGCTCATATACAGGTGTACGCATTGGTGTAACGCTTGCAAAAACATTAGCATGGACATTACAAAAACCACTTGTCGGTGTATCGAGTTTACAAGTTTTAGCTGCGAATGCACGACTATTTAATGGAATTATCTGCCCGTTATTCGATGCCCGTCGTCAAAATGTGTATGCTGCAGCTTATCGCGGACAAACGATGGAAGCTGTGCTGAGTGATTATCATGATCATATTGATGGACTACTCATGAAAGTAAAAGAGTTAGAAGAGCCGGTCCTATTTATTGGTGAGGATGTTTCAATCTACGAGGAGCATATTCGTGAAATATTAGGTGACCAAGCTCTATTTGCACCATTTACACACCAATTGCCGCGTGCATCTGAGTTAATCGCACTTGCTGTTACAAAAAAGCTACCATCAGTTGAAGAAATACACACGTTCATTCCACAATATCGCCGTATTGCTGAAGCAGAAGCGAACTGGATTAAGGAACAAAAGGAGAACGCATAATGGTAATATACCGAAAAATGACTCCAGAAGATGTTGAGGCAGTTTATGCGATTGAGCTAGCGACATTCCCAACACCTTGGACGCTCGATTCATTTCATTATGAAATGCGCGAGAATCAGTTCGCATATTATATTGTTGCGGAAGAAGACGGTGATATTATCGGCTTTTGTGGGAGCTGGTTTACTATTGATTCAGCACAAATTACGAATGTAGCAGTTGTAGAGACGGCTCGTGGGAAAAAAATTGGCGAAGGCTTGATGCGAGAAATTATGCGTGTAGCGCGCGAGGCGAATATGGAAGTAATGAGCTTAGAGGTGCGCATTTCCAATGATGTCGCACAAAATTTATACCGCAAGCTTGGTTTTCAAGATGGTGGTATACGAAAAGGATATTATACAGATAATCAAGAGGATGCTCTTGTCATGTGGGTGAATTTATAAATGGAAAATCAATATATATTAGCAATTGAAACGAGTTGCGATGAAACAGCGGCTGCCATAATAAAAAACGGCACAGAAATCATTTCTAACGTTGTCTCATCACAAATTGAAAGTCATAAGCGTTTCGGTGGTGTCGTACCAGAAATCGCTTCTCGTCATCATGTAGAACAAATTACAATTGTTATAGAAGAAGCATTAGCACAAGCAAAAATGAAGCCGAGTGATTTAACGGCAGTAGCGATAACAGAAGGTCCTGGTTTAGTTGGGGCGTTACTAATCGGCATAAATGCAGCGAAAGCTTTTGCGTGGGCACACAGCTTACCAATTGTAGGTGTCCATCATATTGCCGGGCATATTTATGCGAATGCATTAGTGCAACCAATGGAATTCCCATTACTTGCATTAGTTGTATCTGGAGGACATACGGAGCTTGTTTATATGAAGGAACACGGAAGCTTTGAGTTAATTGGTGAAACTCGTGATGATGCAGCAGGCGAGGCGTATGATAAAGTTGCACGTGTACTAAACTTACCATATCCGGGTGGCCCGCATATTGATCGTTTAGCTCATGAAGCGGACGAGGCTGTGCCATTCCCGCGTGTATGGCTAGATGAGGGGTCGTACGATTTTAGTTTTAGTGGTTTAAAATCAGCGGTGATAAATTACAAACATAATATGGACCAACGTGGTGAAGAAATTATTCCAGCGCATGTCGCAAAAGGCTTCCAAGATAGTGTGGTTGAAGTATTAACAGGAAAAACATTGCGCGCAGCACGTGAATTTGGTGTGAAGCAAGTCATTGCGGCAGGAGGCGTATCTGCGAATAAAGGCTTGCGTACAGCGCTAGAAGAAACATTTGCGCGAGAAGGCATTCCATTTTATGTGCCACCGTTAAAGCTTTGTACAGATAATGCTGCTATGATTGGCGCGGCAGGTGCGAAAATGTATGAAGCCGGTGTACGTGGCAATATGAAAATGAATGGTCGACCAAGTAAGGAACTAACAAGTTGGGTATAAAATAAGCTCGGTAGCATTTGCTACTTGAGCTTTTTTTTTGAATGGATGAACAGTGATACAATGGCTTTTCGTATATAAAGAAGAATGTTCAATACTATTTATTAGTGTATCCACAAATGTAGAATCTTCGCCTTATATTAGAAAAGTAATTTGTTGCAAGAATATGATAAAACCTGTCGTTGATATGCTAAAAAATACTTCAATCTAATTAAAGTAGAATTTTTCTGAAAAATTATCCACAGGTTATGTCGCTAATTCTGAAAATGTCAACGAGAACATTCGTACTTATGCACAAACTGTTAATAACCTGTGCATAAGTTGTGATTTATCAATATATTGTATGTGCTTTTCCCCAATGTGATGTGGAAAAAGAAATTTTGGATTGTGGATAATGTGGAAAAGTCTGTTGATATGTTGGTATGACTGAATTCGTAATGTGAATAAAATTGTGGGTTTTTTTTCGCGAAATTTGTCTATTGACCAATATATATGTAGAACCATTAGAAATAGAGGTTTTAAAATGTTGATATTATGCGATAGTAATAAGGAAGTAGTTGTTAAGTGTAATGCAGTAGCCATTTTATGCGAATCAGGTTTTGAAAATATGAATCATACAGTTGTTTTTTGTAGCTAATATTAAAGGGGAATTCTGTTTATAAAACTTTGTAGTGTAGGAAATGCTACGACATATAAAATAAAAGGTGAGGGGGCGCCCCTCACCTTTTAGAAACTTTCTAATTCCTCACTCAAATCAAGCCACTGCATTTCAAGTTCATCGTGCGAATTTTTAGCAGTATCTAGCTCTGATTGAATTGATAATGCCTTTTCGTGATTAGAGAAAATGTCTGGATCACAAAGCTGTTCTTCAAGTGCTGCGATAGTCATATCAAGTGTAGCCATCTGCTCTTCTAAATCTTCAAGTGTACGACGAATTTGTCGCTCGCGTTTTTTCGCGTCCTTATCAATAGTAGAAGTAGTTGTTTTTGGTGTTGTGATAGTTTCAACAGTAGCTGCTGCCTTCATTGCTGCTAATTCTTCAAGCTCTTGCTTTTTCTCTACATAATAATCATAGTCACCTAAGTATTCAAAAGAGCCAGTTTGTGATAATTCTACAACTTTTGTTGCAATGCGATTAATAAAATAACGGTCATGCGATACGAATAATAGTGTGCCAGGATAATCAATTAATGCATTTTCTAAAATTTCCTTACTATCCAAATCCAAATGATTCGTTGGCTCGTCTAGTACGAGTAGATTCGCTTTTTGCATCATTAGTTTTGCCAGGGCAAGACGGGCTTTTTCGCCACCGGATAAGGAGTTCACGGATTTTCCGACATCATCGCCACTAAATAGGAAGCGGCCGAGTACTGTGCGAATATCTTTTTCGTTCATCAATGGCCATTCGTCCCATAGCTCCTGTAAGACGGATTTATTGGAGCTGAGCTTTGCCTGTTCCTGATCATAATAACCGATTTGGACATTTGTGCCATAGCGAATATCGCCAGCGAGTGCGTTTAAATCCTTCACTACTGTTTTTAGTAGTGTTGATTTCCCAACACCGTTTGGACCAACAAGTGCGATACGATCTTCGCGGAATAGACGCATATTAATGCCGTGTGAAATTTCTTTGCCTGCATAACCTACAGCCAAGTCATCAATCGATAAAACATCGTTCCCGCTTTGACGCTCAATTGAGAAGCCGAAATTTGCTGATTTTTCATCGCCATCAGGAGAATCCATCCACTCAGTACGCTCCAGCATTTTTCGTCGTGACTGTGCCATTTTCGTAGTCGATGCGCGGGCAATATTTTTTTGGATAAATGCTTCTAGTTTTGCTTTTTCATCTTGCTGGCGCTCGAACATTTTCAAATCGCGCTCATAGTTTTTCGATTTTTCATCTAAATAGGTACTATAATTACCTATATATTTTGACACGCGTGTACGAGATACTTCGTAAACAATGGATACAACTTGATCTAAGAAATAGCGGTCATGCGAAACGATTAAAATAGCAC
Organism: Solibacillus sp. CAU 1738; assembly: GCF_039888725.1. Taxonomy (NCBI): domain Bacteria; kingdom Bacillati; phylum Bacillota; class Bacilli; order Caryophanales; family Caryophanaceae; genus Solibacillus; species Solibacillus sp. CAU 1738. The sequence continues at coordinate 54,930 of NZ_JBDQQN010000010.1, read as the reverse complement.
CAGGATAAGCTTTTAAATAATTTTCTAGCCATGATAACGTTTCAATATCTAAATGGTTGGTCGGCTCATCTAGAATGAGTAGATCCGGTTTCGACAGTAAGAGCTTTGCTAGAGCTAAACGCGTACGTTGTCCACCAGATAACGAGCCTATCGGTTTATCATAATCTTCAGGGAAAAATTGCATACCATGTAGTACAGAACGCGTATCTGCCTCGTATTGATAACCACCTACATCTTTAAAATCGTGCTGCAGTTGATCATACTCTGCCATTACACGTGCATATGTCTCGCTATTCTCATACACAGCAGGATCTGCCATTCGTTTCTCTAAATCCCGTAGCATCGATTCTTTTTGACGAAGCTTTGCAAAAATTGTCATCATTTCATCCCATACGGAAAGCTTGGAATCGATGCCAGCATGCTGTTCAAGATAGCCGACTTTGATGTCTTTTGGAATAATAATTTCGCCAGAGTCATACGACATTTGCCCAGCGATAATCTTAAGTAATGTCGATTTTCCTGCACCGTTGCGGCCAACAAGTGCAACACGGTCGCGATGCTGTACCTCAAGCTTGACACCACTTAATACTTCATCTGTAATAAATGACTTATATAATTGATTCACTTGTAATACGATCATATTTACACCTCAGTTCATACTTTCAGTTTAATGGATAGATAGAGGTGGTGCAATGATGGATACTTTACTTATTCCTGTAGGTTTAGTAAGATGAAAACGATTTCTAATAGATTGCAGGGGGACTATGTGTGAACAAAGAAACGAAAATTCCACAAGCAACTACGAAAAGGCTTCCTCTTTATTATCGTTTTTTACAAAATTTCGCGAACGAAGGCAAACAGCGAATTTCATCGCAAGAGCTAAGTGATGCAATGAAAATTGATTCGGCAACCATTCGTCGAGATTTTTCATATTTTGGAGCACTCGGTAAAAAGGGTTATGGCTACGATGTGCAGCATTTATTATTATTTTTTAGTGAAACACTTGATCAAGATGAGGCGACAAATGTAGCTCTTATAGGGGTCGGCAACTTAGGAAATGCATTTTTGAAGTATAATTTTCAAAAGAATCATAATACGCGCATAGTCGTGGCATTTGACTCGAAAGCACCGTATGAAGGGACAGATATTAGCGGGATTCCTGTGTTCCATCCAGATAGATTAGAGGAAATGTATGAGGAGTTTAAGGCGGAGTTAGCGATTTTGACGGTATCATCCCGCTCAGCACAAACGATGGCTGACCGTTTATCAAGTATGAACGCAAAAGGAATATTAAATTTTACGCCTGTGCGTTTAACGGTGCCGGAGTCTATGAAACTAATGAATATAGACTTATCTGTCGAGCTTCAGGCACTGATCTACTTAATACGCAATCAAGAAAATTGACGTAAATTATTCACATTTATTGTATTAGCAAAAAGCTCCATATTACGTTAAAATGGTACATATAATAGAGGAGGTGGCCGTATGGTTGTGCATTTAAATGCGATTGGACCTGTGAGCCTAGTTATTATCGGTGTCGTTGCTGTATTAATTTTTGGTCCGAAGAAATTACCTGAGCTGGGAAAAGCTATGGGTTCTACACTTCGTGAATTCAAAAATGCAACTAAAGGTTTAACTGATGACGAGGATGATACAAAAAAGAACGTCATTGAACATAAAGATAACGAAATCAATAAGTAGTTAAGGATGTCTAGTTTATGAATCCAAAAGAACTCACTGTTTTAGAACATATTGAAGAACTAAGAAGTCGCCTTGTTATCTCGGCGTTCTTCTTCGTTTTGGCACTTGTAGGGAGCTTCTTTTTAGCTAAGCCGATTATTAAATATATTCAGTTCAGCGATGAGGCCGCACAGTTTACATTAAATGCATTTACGCCAACGGATCCACTTGCGGTATTTTTAAAGGTAATGTTTATTATCGCGTTAGTATTGACATCACCAGTGCTTCTGTATCAGCTTTGGTCGTTTATAACGCCGGGTCTCCATGAAACAGAACGTAAAGCCACTTTAAAATATATCCCGTATGCATTCTTTCTATTTTTACTAGGTATTAGCTTCTCATATTTTGTTCTTTTCCCATATGTCATGAATTTTATGATGAGCTTATCTTCTGATTTAGAAATCGTACAAACGATAGGAATTAATGAATACTTCTCATTTTTATTTAAGTTAGTTTTACCATTTGGTATTATATTTCAACTTCCCGTTGTGACGCTATTTTTAGCACGTATTGGTTTGCTGAATCCAGAGTTAATGGCCAAATTTCGTAAATATTCATATTTCGTCTTATTCGTTCTAGCAGCACTACTTGCACCGCCAGACCTTATTTCTAACTTAATAGTCGCAGTGCCTTTATTTATTTTATATGAAATAAGTATTGTCATTTCGCGTATTGGTTATAAAAAATATGTCGAGGCAGAGGAAAAACGTCTGCGTGAAGAACAAGAGGTCGAACAGCAATTGCAAGTAGAGGTATTACTAGCAGAGCAGCGTCGTCAAATAGAAGAAATGAATAGATAATGGAAAAGAAAGATGATGTCCTTGAGGAGGCGTCATCTTTCTTTTTTTGTAAACATTTATTGTGTTTGTAAAGATGAGCCTGCTAACGTAGAGTTCTCTTATTTAAAAATAGATTTAAAATACGTGACAGTTTTCATTTCATCACCTAACTTGCGAAGTGACCATTCTGTTTCGATAAAAATTTCAGCTAATTGTTGCTCGCGTTCGCCGTGTTGTGCTGCAAATTCAAGCGTTACGATACTTTCGTAAAGCGAGGAAAGCTTTTTCATAATCGGTTTTGCTTCAAACGCTTGCGCTTGTTCATCAAGTGTCGCGAACTGATCGAATAATAGTTGAACATTACGTAATTGCTGAGTGACAACTGATTTTAAATTATTTGCAGGTAAGGAGCATATACGTTGTTGCATAGCCGCTATAAACAACTCATGTATGCTAAACTTTTTCACAAGTCGAATTAATTCAAGAGCTAAAATATTTGCCGTTCCTTCCCATACGGTTAATACTTGTGCATCTCGAAGTAGGCGAGGTGCTACAAAATCCTCGATATAGCCGTTGCCACCGTGTAGCTCGATTGCTTCATGTGCAAAGTGTATCGCCTGTTCAGCCGTTTCTTTTTTGACAAGGGCGATTAATAAGCGCACTAATAGTTGATCACGTTCATTTCCTTTACCAGCACTCACTTTATCGTAAAGTTGTATTAGATCGAATAATGTCACGAGCTCGGCATGTTGTTTTGCTGCAAGCTTCATGAGTGTGTCTTGCACAGCGGGGAAGTCTGTTAGCTTTTGGTTAAAGGCCGTTCGTGCATTTGTGTACGTATATGCTTCTTGTAAAGCGCGTTGCATAATGCCTAACGAAGCAGCCGCATTACAAATACGTGATAAGTTTAACGCTTCAAGCATGTAATAAATCCCTTTACTAGAGTCGCCTATAACGTAAGCCTCAGCACCATCAAATACAACCTCACCTGAAGGCACCGCTTTGACACCTAGCTTATCTTTTAGTCGGCGAATTGTAATGCCGTTTAAAGTTCCATCGTCACGGCGCCATGGGACAGCAAAGAGTGTTAATCCTTTTGAACCACTAGGGGCATTTTCCATACGAGCAAGTACCATTGCCACGCCACACATACCAGCATTCGAAGCAAAATATTTCTCTCCATAAAGACGATAGGAGCCGTCTTCTTTAACTGCTTGCACTACATTAGCCCCAACATCAGAACCACCTTGGCGCTCTGTTAGAAACGTTGCACCCTCATAGAGCTCTATATCACCAGTAGCACAAATATGTGGTAGGAAACGTTCACGCACGGCATCATCTGCATAATGATCAAATAAATATGCTGTAGCCATTGATAACGTCACGGGACAGTAAAAGCCGGGTTCAGATTGCGATAAAATATAACCTTGTGCAAAACTATATACATAATTGCCTTTATGGCCGAGCTCAGGAATATCTTTATGCACATAGCCTACAATGCCGGTTCTATATGTTTCATCAACCGTCATTTTATAGCCGTCATTGACCCATACTTCACTTATTTCTTCACCTAATTTATTGTAGCGAAGTAAGCGTGGCTCGCCTTCGCGGTCTGTATGTTTTGCACGAGTATCGATTGGTCCAGCACAATGCGCTCCGAACGCTATCAGTTGCTTATCTGCATAGCGAAAAAAAGCAGGTGACAATGCATTTTGTAGTATTTTTTGTAGCGTTTCATCGAGGGTGTAAAAATTTTTTGTGTAGTTTGGTTTATAAGTTAATACGTTCAAGTCCATCACCTACTACTTTTAATTGTTGTTTTAAAATTTTCCCTGATGCGTTGCGTGGTAAAGCGTCTACTTGCTCGTAAAATTTCGGTACTTTAAAGCTAGCTAAACGCTCAGATAAATAATTTTTCAAAGCACTTTCATCTATTATTTCAGTCGCAGAAAAAACCGCTTTTACTGTTTCGCCCCATTCAGGGTTTTGGAATACCAACTACTGCTACTTCGTTAATGGCAGGGAAGTGGAGCATTGCTTCCTCAATTTCTTTAGGATAAATATTAACTCCACCGGAAATAATCACGTCCTTTTTACGATCAACAACCCAAATATAGCCGTCTTCATCAAAGCGTGCTAAATCACCTGTACGTAGCCAACCGTTAATGAAACTAGCTTCTGTCGCTTCCACATTTTTATAGTAGCCTTGCATATTACCTTCACCGAGGAGTACAATTTCGCCGACCTCACCTTGTGGGACGTCTATGCCTTCCTCGTTTACAATGCGGAGTTCTGTCCCTTGTGGCGCGCGTTTTCCTATGCTACCAGCCTTTTCGGGATGCTCTTCAGGTAATAATATGGAACCACTTGGACCTGCTTCTGTTAATCCGTATACACAAGTGAGGCGATCTGTTTTAAATTTCTCAGCAATATGCAGTACTTCTTTTTTGGATAGAGTTGCACCACCATATACCCACCATTTCATAGATGACAGATTAGCGTCCGCTAAACGAGGAGAAGTGGATGTTAGTAAATAGGCAACAGGTGCACCGAAGAAATGGGTCGTTCTTTCCGCCATAACAGTATCGAGTAATAAATCAGGTGTAAACGTAGGCGTTAAAATACTTGTACTACCGACAACAAAAGCCGCCATAAAAAAGAGATGAAGGGGGGCAGAGTGACTTAAAGGCATCATGAGCAGTATACGGCTTTCAGGCTTTACTTCCATTTCAATAGCAATCATATTGGCAACCGTTAAAATATTGCGGTACGTAAATAGCACCCCTTTTGGATCGCCTGTTGTGCCAGATGTATATAAAATCGTAGATAAATCATCTTCACTTAAATTACAGTAAATTTCTGTGGAAGATCCTTTTGATAAAAGAGCTTCAAAGCTTTCCCAGCCAACTGCAACAGCGCCGGTTTTAATTTTGATGTCACAAAGTTCTAGCGGTGCAACTGTAGCGAATAATAAATCATGTGCAATAATTGCGCGGGCATCAGAATGCTTAATGACATACTCCACTTCAGGTAGTGTGAATTTTGCATTAACTGGGACGGCAATGCCTCCAATACGCTGTACAGCAAAATAACTAATAACAAATTCTAAAACGTTCGGCATGAAAATAACAACTTTATCACCCGGCTGGATTTTGTGTTTAAGTAATGCGTTGCTAAACTGATTAACTTGGTCATCTAACTGTTTGTAAGTCGTACGTCTAGCTATGCTAATAATTGCCTCCGCCGATGGATACTTCCTTGCATTTCTCGCTAATAAATTTGAACTGTTCATGTAGTTATTCTCCCTTCAATGTCATTAAACGATCTGTAAACATTTCTTGAAGCTGTAAAATTTCTATACGAATTTCATTTAGTTCAGCGATGCGCTCATCAATTTCCTGTAGCTTTTGATTACCATATTGCAATGTTCGTTCTAGTTGCTTTTTACCTGTCTGATCATAATTAAATAGCAGTACCATTTCTTTAATCTCGTCAAGTATGAAGCCATATCGCTTACCGCGAAAAATCAATTTCAACTTTGCGACCTCTCGTTTTGGATAGAAACGTTGCTTCGTCTCAGAGCGAATAGGTGTAAGTAATCCAAGCTCTTCATAGTAACGGAGTGTTCGTGTCGATACGTTAAATTGCTTAGCTACTTGCTGAATCGTTTGTAATGATTTTTGCATTCCTCCTTCACCTCTCTCAAATTAGTAATAGTATACAATTTACGTTAACGTAAATTTAAAGAGAAAAACACCTGGAAAAAGAAAAAATGGCTTAAAAGAGAAAAACACGCACAAGAAAATGTGCGTGTCATAATCATTTTGGCATAGAATCAATAATTTGTTGTAACTTATCATAGTTCCACTGAACATACGTAACAAAGCCGTTTAGCATCATATGCGCGATAATCGATGTTAGTAGACGATGCGTTTTATAGTAAAGAAAAGCGAATATAAAGCCGGTAATTGTATATAGTATAATGTGTGTGAAATCCATATGAATAGCCCCGAAAATAATAGCACTAATAAAGCCAGCAACCCAAAAGTTTTGTGTTTGGATTAGTGAGCCGAACACAACACGGCGGAAGACAAGCTCCTCTAAAATCGGTCCGAATATTACGGAAACTAAAATCATTATAGGAGCAATACGAGTAATCATCATAATTGTTTCAGTATTTTCAGAGCCCATATCTATACCTATTGCTGCTTCAATTTGGGCTCCTATCGATTGACCAAACAGTACGAGGAAGAAACCAATTATACCCCAGCCAATTGACACGGAAATTGTTGCCTTTTCTCCTTTGAAGACATTGAAAAATTGTTTATTACGAGAAATTAATATAATGCAAACTAAGAGTGCAATCCCTCCTGTAATAGCTGACCACCAGCCGAATAAAACAATTCCCTCTTGATCGGCAGGTGCATTAATCATTCCTAAGAAAAACGCTCGAACATTAGGGACAAGAAGAATTAAACTGGATAGCTGAAATACGATATACGTAAGCAGCACATAGAACGCGGTTTTCTGTGTTTTAAATTTTGGTGAGTTAATAGAAGTCACGTGAATAAAACCTACTTTCTGTACGAATAATACGATTGTTGATTCTATTTTAGATGAACTTGGAAAGAAAACAAAATTTTTTATAGTTCTTGCTTGCAAAAAAACACTGAATTATTTAATATAAAAGTGTATTAGCACTCTTTGTTGTAGAGTGCTAATAAATAAAAATACTTATTATTTTGTAGGAGGTTGTTTCACTTGTTAAGACCATTAGGGGATCGTATCATTATCGAACTAGTTGAGGTAGAGGAAAAAACGGCTTTTGGAATCGTTTTACCCGACTCAGCAAAAGAAAAGCCACAAACAGGTAAAGTAGTGGCAGTAGGGACAGGTCGTGTATTAGATAACGGCACTCGTATCGAGCTTGACGTGAAAGAAGGCGACGAAATCATCTTCTCAAAATTCTCAGGTACAGAAGTAAAATACGACGGCCAAGAATACTTAATTTTACGCGAAAGCGACGTATTGGCAGTTATCGGTTAATTAAAACATTACAATCAAATGCGAAAAGCGCCCCTGTCATAGCGGCGCTTGCTCGCGCATAAAAGATTCTTTATACAATAACATGATTTTCAGGAGGTTTTTTTAATGGCAAAAGATATTAAATTCTCAGAAGAAGCGCGTTCATTAATGCTTCAAGGTGTCGATAAATTAGCAAACACTGTAAAAGTAACATTAGGGCCAAAAGGGCGCAACGTCGTTCTTGAGAAAAAGTTTGGTTCTCCATTAATTACAAATGACGGTGTATCAATTGCAAAAGAAATTGAACTTGAAAATCCATATGAAAACATGGGAGCAAAATTAGTAGCAGAAGTAGCTTCTAAAACTAATGAAATTGCTGGTGATGGTACAACAACTGCGACAGTTTTAGCACAAGCGATGATTCGTGAAGGGCTAAAAAACGTAACAGCTGGTGCTAACCCAGTAGGTATTCGTAAAGGGATTGACAAAGCAGTTGCAGCAGCTTTAACTGAGCTTCAAGCAATTTCTCGTCCAGTAGAAAACAAAGAGGCTATCGCACAAGTAGCAGCAATCTCTTCAGACGATGTAGAAATCGGACAATATATCGCGGACGCTATGGAGCGCGTTGGTAATGATGGTGTTATTACTATTGAAGAGTCAAAAGGCTTCACAACAGAATTAGATGTAGTAGAAGGTATGCAATTTGACCGCGGCTACGCATCTCACTATATGGTAACTGACACAGATAAAATGGAAGCAGTGCTAGATAATCCATATATTTTAATTACAGATAAAAAAATCTCAAGCATTCAAGAAATCCTACCAGTGCTTGAACAAGTAGTTCAACAAGGACGTCCAATTTTAATTATCGCGGAAGATGTTGAAGGGGAAGCACTTGCAACACTAGTAGTGAATAAATTACGTGGTACATTCAATGCAGTAGCTGTTAAAGCACCTGGCTTTGGTGACCGTCGTAAAGCAATGCTAGAAGACATCGCTATCTTAACTGGTGGCCAAGTCATTACACAAGATTTAGGTTTAGATTTAAAATCAGCGGATATTACATCACTAGGTCGTGCGGCAAAAGTAGTCGTATCAAAAGACAACACAACAATCGTTGAAGGATCTGGAGATGCAGCTTCAATCGAGTCTCGCATCGGTCAAATTCGTGCGCAACTTGTTGAAACAACTTCTGAATTCGACAAAGAAAAATTACAAGAGCGCCTAGCAAAACTTGCTGGTGGTGTAGCGGTAATTAAAGTTGGAGCTGCAACTGAAACAGAACTTAAAGAGCGTAAACTACGTATTGAAGACGCTCTTAACTCAACACGTGCTGCTGTTGAAGAAGGTATCGTTTCTGGTGGTGGTACTGCACTACTTAACGTTTACGGCGCAGTTGAAAAAGTACTAAATGAAACAGAAGGTGACGTAGCGACTGGTGTGAAAATCATCTTACGTGCACTTGAAGAGCCAGTACGCCAAATTGCTGAAAACGCGGGTCTAGAAGGATCTATCATCGTGGATCGTTTAAAACGCGAAGAATTAGGCATCGGCTTCAACGCAGCGACTGGTGAATGGGTTAACATGGTTGAAGCGGGTGTAGTAGATCCAGCAAAAGTAACACGCTCAGCTCTACAAAACGCAGCATCTGTAGCAGCTCTATTCTTAACAACAGAAGCGGTTGTAGCAGACATTCCAGAACCAGCAGGCGCAGGTATGCCTGATATGGGCGGCATGGGAATGCCAGGAATGATGTAGGCCCGCACGATGCGGGTCAGTCAAGCGTTGCCACACGATGTGGCGCCCTTAAGCTTGACTTCATCTAACCATGGATGTGGTGACAAAAGCGTTGCAACAGGACGTCGCGGTATTAGCCTTTGATCCTCTGTCCTAAGCTAAATTAATATATCACTACTTCTTTTGTGAAGTAGTGTTACTCTACCACCTCTCAAGAAAATACTTGAGAGGTGGTTTTTTTGTGGTTTTTTTATGTAAATACATAACATATATCTCTTATGATTTCTGCTATTAACAAGAAGGTAAGAAAATATGATCTTTATGGCAAGATTTTTAGGATAAAAAACTTATATAATTATTTACACCAAAATAGGTAACTATTACTGTATAATGTAATTAATGTAATTTTTAATATAATATTTTAAAATATTTATAAAATGATTCGCTAATTAGTTGTAATTACAATTTTTTCGAGAGAGGTGAGATTTAATTTAAGCAAGATGCTTAAATTAAAATGATATGGAACAAATGAAAAATAAAACATCTATCAATACGAAGCTAGGCTTAGCGTTTCTAATTGCGCTTTTAATTCCTTCATTATTAATTTCGTTTACGTCGTATATGTCGGCAAAAAATGAAATGGAAGAGCAAATCCAATCAAGCGCTATGCAAAGTGTTTCGACAGTGGATGAGTATATTAATAAACATGTTAGCCCAATTACTAATGATGTCGATTATTTTGCGAGTTTATTTAAACAGCAAAATTGGCAAGCAGACGATTTGCAACCGATTTTAGAAAAGCTCGAACAGTATTTTGAAACGAGTGAAGGGATTGTTTCTTCATTCATTGGAACAAAGGAAGGCAATATGATTCAATATCCCGACCTTGGTTTAATGAATAATCCAGATTTTGATCCGCGTACACGTGCTTGGTATCAAAATGCAGAAACGAGTCCTGGTAAAGTAATTGTTTCGACTCCTCACCAATCTGCTTCAACAGGTGACTGGGTTGTCACAATTTCAAAAACGTTAGCAGATGGTAGTGGAGTCTTTGCGGCAAATTTAGGAATGGATGAATTGTACTCTGTTATTAGCACAATCAAAATAGGACAAACAGGTTATCCTTTCTTAATGACTACAGAAAAAATGATTATTGCTCACCCAAATATTGAAGGTGGTACAGATGTATCTGAAGAATCATGGGCGGATACTGTCCTGACAACAAATGATAAGTCATTTGATTACACATTTGAAGGTGAAAGCAAGAAAATGTTTATCCATTCAAATGAACTAACAGGATGGAAAATTGGCGGTACGATGTTTCATAGCGAAATTGCCAATGCAACAAATCCTATTTTAAAGACAACAGCTATAGTGGTCATTCTTTCTTTAATTATTTTAGGATTATATGTAGTAATGATCATCCGTTCTATTACTAAACCATTAAAGCAAATTACGGAAGCTGCAGTTGTTATGAGTTCTGGTGATTTACGTACGGAGCTTTCTATTGATAAAAAAGATGAAGTTGGAGTGCTTAGTAATTCATTCCAAAAGATGGGGGATATGTTGTCTTCAGTTATATCTCATATCCATAATAAATCCTCAATTATTTCGTCCTCATCAGAAGAATTAACTGCTACTTTATTAGAAAGTAGTAAGTCGACGGAGCAAATTTCTTCTGCTATGAATGAAGTACAAGTAGGGCTTGAAAATCAAACAGAAAAGTTGTATCAAAGTTACGAGTCTTTAAAAAACGTATCCAATGATATTCAAGGCATTTCTGAAAATACGGTGCAAGTAACACAAAAAGCACAGCAGGCAGAAAAGACAGCTGATGTAGGACACGGAATAGTAATTTCAACCCAACGACAAATGGCTACGATCGAAGGCACATTCAACGAACTATCAAGTGACATTGCAACAGTGAACAATTATGCCAATGAAATTAGCGAAATTGTTAGTGTAATTACGTCTATTTCGGATCAGACAAACTTATTAGCACTAAATGCGGCAATTGAAGCAGCTCGCGCGGGTGAAGCAGGTAAAGGTTTTGCTGTTGTAGCAGATGAAGTTCGTAAGCTAGCGGAGCAAACGAATAATTCATCTATTCAAGTAAAAGAAATTATTACAGCTATTCAACGGGAGTCTTCAAAATCAGTTAACTCGATGAATACGAGCTTAACTGAAGTAACAAAAGGTCTTGAAATGTTTGCCCAAACAGAAAAAAACTTTTTACAAGTTAAAAACTATATTGAAGAAATTACAGAGCAATTAGAAGCTGTTCAAATGCGGGCGCAAAAAATTGCACAAAATAGTGAGCATGTAGTCGCTGATATGCAAATCGTTGAGCGTATTTCAAATGAATCAAAAACACAGCTTGTAACGGTGTCAGCTGCAGCGGATGTGCAACTTTGCTCAATGGAAGAAATTTCGGCTACTGCTGAAGCATTAGAAACAATTGTAGAGGATTTACTAAAAGAAGTACGGTTATTTAAAGTGAAGTAAAAGTTAACGCCTTAGCCATTTTATTAATGGTTAAGGCGTTATTTTTTAAAATAATAATAAGGCGTAAGAAAGTATTTATAAAATTCATTTATCATAAATAGCAAAATCTAGTCATAGTTTGTTAAAGGCGTAAAGAGGTAGATTGGGCATTTGAGAAATGAGTTAATGCTGCATATTTTGCAAATATAGTAACTTAATACTATGGACGATGTTGCTAGTGAAATTTGTTAAAAACTCCTCGCTAGTTAACATACTTGCGAGGAGTTTTATTCGTTAGCAGTTACAAAAACATCTTGAAATTGCTAAATAATCTAAAGACTTATGGGAATTTGAAAGAAAATAAGGCAAAAGGAGTGCTTTTTGTAATGATATAAAACGATAAAACACCTGTTCACAACAATCTGAATTTAATGTAATGTATAGATAAATATGTTTATGGAGGAATATTATGGTTAAAATCAGAAAGTTTGGTTATTTAATATCAGCTTCGGCTTTATCACTTAGTTTACTTGCACCAGTAGGACATGCTTCAATGGCAACAAATGAACCTCAAGACAAAATTAAAATCCATGTGGCATCTACAACTACAGAAGTAACGAAAAATGATTTAATTAAAAGGTTTCATGAGCTATTTCCTAATAAGTTTAATTTTTTAACGAATAATGATTTCAATATGAATAGTGGACTTTATTATCCAGAAGATGAAGAGTTGCGATATTCTTTAAGCTTCTCTAAAACAATTAATGGACAACCGCTTTATGGTCATGTGAGCTTTTATGGAGAGAATTTAGAACTTCAATATTTCTCTTTTGAACCACAAAATAAAGAAGATGCGCTATTCCCTGCAAAGGTTTCAAAAAATGAAGCTGAAAAAATAGCAACAAATTATATTAAACAATTATTTAATAGCACAGATTATCAGCTAGATACAGATTCGTATGACTACTATGGCTATTACTCAAACCAAATATTAACGGAGCCTATTCGTTATACATTTTCTTTCGTACGTACAAAAAATGGTGTAGCAATTGCCGATGATAGAGCGAATATAACGATTCTTGGTAATGGCGAAATTATAGATTTTTATAGACAGACTGATAGCCCTAAATCATCTACCTACGATGAAGTAAATAAAGTTAAAGATAAAAATGAAAGTTTACAAAAGTTCAAAGACAATCTTACAGTGGAATTGCAATATCAAATTGATACGAATTATCGAACAGGTAAAACAGATGTTCAGCTTGTGTACCAGCCTTCTATTACGTATAGTGGTATCCACGCGATTTCTGGGGAGTGGCTAGTAAATAATGGATTCGCTTCGACGTTTCCTAAAAGAACTGCGGTTGAAAAGCTAGTAGCGAGTCCGTTACAACCTAAATTTAATAATATTACTGTAGAAGAGGCTAAAAAAATTGCTGAGCAATTGCTAAGTATTGAGTCAGACAAAGTGAAATTGCAGATTCAAGGTGTAGATGAATATGAAAATGCCAATGGCCAGGCTATTATTTCGATCAGTTACATGTATTCCTATAAACATGGGGGTTATGGGGCGAGCCTTGAATTTGATAAAAAGACAGGCGATATTATTCAATATTATGATGCAAAAGGCAGTCTGTTAGAGCAATTAGGTGAGAACCCAACTACTGAAAAAGCTATTTCAGCTGACGAGGCAGAGGCTAAAGCAATTAGCTATGTAAAAGATTTAATGCCTTCGAAATTACATGATTACGCAAAACCTATGACAGAACCGTATTTTGATGAACAATATAACGGCGGCATGTATCATTTTAGTTTCCCACGCATTGTGAATGGTATTGTTGTATCAGGAGATTATATTAGTGTAAGTTTAGCGGCTGATGGTTCATTAAGTAGCTTAAGTAATAATTATCAAAAAATTGAGAAGTGGCCATCAATTGACCAAGTAGTTTCAAATGATGCAGCAAAAAATATGTATAAAGATGCATTAGACTTAAAGCTAAATTATGTAAAGCAACCTAACAAAGAAGATAAGCATCATTATGATTTAGTATATTTACCTGTCATTAATGGCAAGATGGGAAGCACATTAAATGCGAGCACGGGGCAATGGAGTAGTGCGAGTGAAAACAATACAGTTGATGTTGCGCATGATTGGGCAAAAGAAGAGCTTAATTATTTAATTAACAATAATATTCTAGAAGTTAAAGATGTGAAGAGCTTTAATGCCAATGCCTCAGTGACGAAGGGAGAAGCGTTAAAAACGCTTATTAAATCTCTTACTTATTTTTATGAAGGTGATTTTAATTATAATTCAGAAGGCATGAACGAACCTTATGGTAATATCGATCCTAAACACCCGCTATATCCAGTAGTACAGCGCGCGATTGCGATTGGTATTCTAGATTTAGCTGGTGAAAGCTTTAATCCTGATTCACCGTTAACACGTGAGGAATTAGCCGCATGGCAAGTACGTATTCTAGGTCTTGAACATGCAGCTAAGTATACTGATCTTTATAAGCTAAGCTTACAAGATGCTAATAAAATTACATCAAAATACACGGGGCATGTCGCGTTATCAAATGCTATGGGCTTATTAAAAGCTGATAATAATCATTTTTACCCTGACCGTGAAGTAACGTATGCAGAGCTAGCAGTTTCAACGATTAGTCTTGCGTACGAACTAGCTAAAAAAGGTAGTTATTTAAGATATTAAAATATGTGCCGTAAGCATATCCTTTTAAACTAATAAAACCCCTCTTACTTTCCAAAATAACTTTGGATCGTGGGAGGGGTTTTTATGTTACGGATGTTGAATTTTACCGTGAACATCTCAATCAAAATAAGTGAAATCGTATTTTAATTTTTAAAAAGTTATATTTTATACCGAATTAACTTATAATAGCTTGTAAATGAGGTGTGATGATGCAACAAATAGTGAAAGTCCAAAATATTAAAATCCAGCATTTAAAAAACGTCATGCACGGGTCCATTCAAGTACCTGTAACATTTGATGAGCTAGAAAAATCAACAGTAGTTGGTTTGTATGGACAAAATGGTTCTGGGAAAACGTCTGTTGTTGATGCGTTTGGAATATTAAAACGACTCATTTCAGGCTGGGTAAGTGAAGACAAGTTACCGAGTGCTGAACGTAGAATAATCCATATTGAGCAGGAAACATTGCAGATGACATTCGATTTTATTGTAAAAAATGCAGTAGGTGAGTATTTTCTTCAATACGAAGTGCATTTGAAGGCAGGAACAAAGTATCTTTATCCAACGATAGAGAAGCTCAGTTACCGTGAAAATATTCGAGGGAGACGGATGAAAGTATTAGTCGCAAAGGAAGGCGGTAATCTACAAATTCGTACCGTGCCAATGAAGAGTATGAAGGATGATGAGCGGATTCAGCTACTAGTGACAAATCAGCTAGCTGTAAAAGAAGGCGTGTCGTTTATTTTTCATAAAGAACTCAAGGCATTACTTCAACAGCTGCTAAGCGAAGAAGAGTGGAAGCTAATAGAAAACGTAGCAACTGATTTTAACCGTGATTTGCATATTATTAATAATGAAAATATTGCACTGATTATGACGAAATATATTATGCCTTTTAGTGTGTATCTTGATAAGAAGCGAGGGTTTATTCCATATAATTTAGAAACACCGGCTGTATTATCATCGAGTTTGTTTGAAACGTTAAGTGCGGTCATTGTGCAAACGAATAAAGTATTATCAATGATTATTCCAGGGTTAGAAATTGAAATTCATAAAATTGCAGAGCAAATGTTGGACGACGGGGAGCGCGGAATCCGTTTTGAGTTTTTATCAAAACGAGGCGATCGTGTGTTACCACTAAGAACAGAGTCAGAAGGTATATTGAAAATTATATCGGTTTTGAGCGCATTAATTGGCGTATACAATAACCCGAACGCGTGCGTCGTAATTGATGAGCTTGATTCCGGTGTTTTTGAATATTTACTTGGTGAGTTGCTAACAATTATAGAAGAGAGCGGCAAAGGACAGCTATTTTTTACCTCTCATAATTTACGATTACTTGAGGTGCTCTCCAATAAAAATCTTTGGTTTACGACAACGAACGAGGAAAATCGTTATATTCAATTAAAAGGCATAAAAGCAGTGAATAATATGCGTGATGTATATATTCGTGCGGTACAACTCGGTGGGCAAGATGAGGAGATTTATAAGGAAACGAAAACATTCCGTATAAAAAAAGGTTTTAGAAAAGCAGGGAAAGTGGATGACTAAAAAAGTAATTTTAGTAATTGTCGAAGGTCAAACGGAACAAGAAGTGTTTAACGATTATTTAGAAGAACGCTTTTCGAATGCAGATGTACGCATTGCCGTGCAGTATGGTGACGTGCTAAGTGCATGGAATCGGAAAAAGGAACCTCTTAAA
Source organism: Solibacillus sp. CAU 1738 (assembly GCF_039888725.1). NCBI lineage: Bacteria > Bacillati > Bacillota > Bacilli > Caryophanales > Caryophanaceae > Solibacillus > Solibacillus sp. CAU 1738. The sequence continues at coordinate 38,751 of NZ_JBDQQN010000010.1, read as the reverse complement.
AAGAGGATCGGACAAGTTATTAAAGAGTACTTAGCGAAATATAAATTACTAGCACGCGACCTACTAACGATAGTGCATATAACGGATACGGATGGCTGTTTTGTGGATGCGATGCATGTCATTATTGATCAAGAAAAAACTTCGGGACATATGTACACTGATGAAGCCATTTATGTTGTGAATGAAAAGAAAAAGAATGATATTGAAAATCGCAATGAGCTAAAGGCGAGGCATATACGAACGCTTGCCAAAGATCCTCTATTTAAAGTGAATAGTGTGTCAGTGCCGTATCAGCTTTTCTATTTCTCGATTAATTTAGACCACGTGTTATGGGATGAACGCAACGCCAAGCGTGAAATGAAACTTGAAAAGGCTGAAACATTTTTAGAGAATCTGACAGAGCCACTAGAGCAGTTTTTTAAAACATGCAGTTCGATAAATTTTACTCTACCGTACGAGGAAAAATATGAGACATCTTGGAATCAGCTCATGATGGAAGAAAATTCATTGCAGCGGGATACGAATGTATCTCTATTATTTGAGTGGGTAGATCAGTTAAGCTAGTGAGGTCTTTTTTAAAACAGTAAAACACACCTTTCGATCATCGAAAGGTGTGTTTTATTTAATCATTTAGAAATGTTACTTTTTTATCTCGTATTCCTTCTTATTACCGTCAACAAAGCGTACTTCTAGTTTAAATTCTTTATAGTTTTCATCTAAACCAAATGTTTTCAATACGTCTGTAGCGACAACAGAATCTTGTGTAGTAGCATCAAATGAAAGAGATTTAAATAATGGCTCTAGCTTTTCATATGCTTTATTTCCTTTTAAATTTTCATTATGAATATTATCTTCAATCTCAGCCTCTACACCTGATGAGTCATTTTCATATTCTGCCTCGTAAGTTTCTGAAGGTGAATATTTCACTTCTAATGAAAAATGGGTGAAGTTGAACGGAACATCCTTAATATCTTCGGAAGTGGCTGACTCTTTTTTGTCAGTCTCTTTTTGGTAAGAAGGCGCATTATCGGGTGCGTTTGTTACCTTATTACTATTACACCCAACTAATAAAAATAAACTAAGTAGTACTACAAAAAATCTTGCGAACTTTTCCATTGATATGTCCTCACTTTCTATAAAATCTTCTATTATCATTACCACTATTTCCTAAAATTAACCGTGAATTGTTACATGCATCCAAAATTTTCATCATAAACTGTAGTGACTGTTTATGATAGGAGGAATAATTATTCAAATACATGTTGTAATGCCGGGAGAATCTTTATGGAGCATTGCCCAATCATACGGAACAACAATTCAAGTGATTGAACGAGCGAACCAAATCCCTGAACCGGACCGGCTCGTTATTGGGCAAGCACTGGTCGTACCGATATATGGTAATTTTTACACCGTACAGCCGGGGGATAGTTTGTGGTCGATTGGGCAAAAGTTTAATATCAATTATTTGATGCTCGCACAAATAAACGGCATTAATACGAATCAGATGTTACCTGTTGGGTTGAGATTGTATATTCCACCAGTTCAAAAAACAAATGCTGAGTCACTTGCTTATATCGAGCCGCGTGGGAATACAGTAAGTGACTTATTGTTGGACCAAGCAAAAGAAGCGAGCCCATACTTAACTTTTTTAGCGCTATTTAGCTATGAAGCAAAAAGGGATGGGACATTAAAGCCACCACCAGTTGGTACGATTCCAGAAATTGCTCATCAATCAGGGGCGTCTATGTCGATGGTTATAACGAATCTAGAAGAGGGTAGTTTTAGCGGGGATTTAGCGAAGGATATTTTGCAAAGTCGTACGGTGCAAGATAAGCTGTTTGAAAATATTCTTGCAGAAGCAAAACGAATAGGTTATGTAAAAGATATTCATTTTGATTTTGAAGCAATGCCGGCTGATCAGCGTGGTGCATATAAAGACTTTTTAAGCAGAGCGGTGCAAAAATTCCATCCATCAGGGTATTTAGTATCTGCTGCATTAGCGCCTAAAACAAGTTCGGAGCAGAGGGGTAAGTGGCAAGTAGCGCATGATTACAAGGCTATCGGGGAAATTGTAGACTTTGTTGTATTAATGACATATGAGTGGGGCTATACGAGTGGGCCTCCAATGGCTGTGTCGCCAATTAATGAAGTGGAAAAAGTGTTAAACTATGCATTGTCTGTTATGCCGGCAAGTAAAATTATGATGGGACAAAATTTATACGGCTACGACTGGCCGCTTCCTTTCGTACAAGGGGAGACAAAAGCGCAAGCATTAAGCCCCCAACAAGCACTTGAAGTAGCGAAAAACAATAATGCAGCTATTCAGTATGATAGGACTGCTCAAGCACCTTATTTCTATTATGTAAGTAATGATGGTAAGTCACATGTTGTATGGTTTGAAGACGCAAGGTCGATTCAAGCGAAATTTAATTTAATGAAAAAATTGCATTTGCGCGGCATTGCCTATTGGCGCTTAGGCTTACCATTCCCGCAAAATTGGTTGCTGCTTTCAGATAATTTTAATATCGTAAAAAAATGAACTGTTAGTCTCTTCACTGAAATACTAGTGAAGGGATTTTTTATTGGATAACTCACTTAGTGGCTAGCATTGTTTCTTACTTAATATTTATTTTAATAGCCCCTAACCAACATTTAAGGACATATTTAAGTTATGTTCTTACAAAAAGTAATGGATTATAATTAGACGGAATACTCTGTAAATAATAGTGGGAGGAGGGAACTTAATGAATACAAAGTTAAACGACAATAGCAATACAAGCGCAGAAACAAAAAACAGCTCTTTTAGAAGGATTTTGAAGTACTTAGGACCAGGTTTAATAACTTCTGCTTTAGTTCTTGGTCCAGGCTCTATTACTTTGTCCTCTAAAATAGGAGCCATTTACGGAACACAATTAGTATGGATTTTAGGTCTTGCAGTCATTTTAATGATGGCTTATACGGAGATGAGCGCTCGGATCGGATTAGCTGCCAATGGGACTTTCATTGAGATTATAAAAAAGAAGTGGGGGGTGGCTGCCGGACTAGTAATTGGAGTTGGTGCGTTTCTAGTAACAACTTCATTTCAAGCGGGAAATGCTATAGGGACAGGTATTGCGATAGAGGCTGTAACGGGGGTCAGTTCAAAAATATGGATTATTGTGATGACGATATTGGCCATTTCACTTTTATTTTTTTCTCAGTTTTATAAGGTTTTAGAAAAACTAATGCTTGCACTAGTAGTAATAATGTTATTAGCTTTTGCAATTACAACGGTTATTGTAAAACCATCGTTTTCTGACATTGTAAAAGGGATTATCCCTGTACTACCTGAAGGAAGTATTGGGTTAGTTATTGCGTTATTTGCAACATCATTTTCGATTGTTGGAGCTATTTATCAATCCTATTTAGTAAGAGAAAAAGGGTTAGGACTACAAGATGCGAAGGCTAGTGCTGGGGAAGCTATTTTTGGAATCTTTTTATTAGGATTTATTTCATTTTTAATTATGGTTACTGCAGCAACTGTATTGAAGCCAGCAGGAATTATTGTGAATAATGCTGTAGAAATGGGCGAAATATTAAAGCCTTCTTTTGGTAGTTTCTCAACGTTTGTGTTTATGCTAGGGCTGTTTGGCGCATCGTTTTCGTCATTGGTTGGCAATGCAACGATTGGTGGTGCCTTATTATCAGATGGGTTAGGTTTAGGTGATAATCTAACTTCGAAAAAAGTGAAGATTGCTATAATAATAGTCATGTTGTTTGGGTCGAGTGTTGCGCTCGTATTTAATGGCGCACCTGTTAACTTAATTATTTTTGCACAAGGAGTTACGATTTTTGTTGTACCATTCATAGCAATTGCTATTTTAGTCATTGCGAATCGAAAGGATGTTATGGGCAATTTGAAAAACGGCCTTATAAGTAATATTTTTGGAATTGCGGGTTTAGTTGTTCTTATCTATTTGGCATTCAATAACTTCAAAAATATTTTCCTTTCATAAAACCCTTTCATACTGCTTCACAGACTGCCATACATACAGCAATAGGAGCTGGATGTATGGCAGTTTACATATCTGTTAAAGCACTTATGCAAGAAAATATGATAGATATTATAACAGTAGAATAAAAGAAACTATCTTCATACACACATAAAAAATGTACCGGAGGGCAAATTATTATGAGTTTGTCTACAGTTAGAGAGTTATTATATAAAATAACATTTTTTGCCTATATAACTATCGATATTGTATACTAGTTTATAGTAAGTAAATTAAAATGGAGGTATTTTGATGAAGAGATTTAAAATATTTGCAATACTATTACTTGCATTACAACTCGTACTGCCAATGTCTGCATTTGCTGAAGAAAATGACGAATTAATCAACTATTTAGCGCTTGGGGATTCATTAGCGGCAGGCATCCAAGATAATGGAGAGCTCGGCCCAAGCTATGCTGACTTTTTTGCGTCAAGCTTAGCTGAAGATGAGCTATTAGGTAAGTTTAATAAAGGATTTGCCTATCCAGGGTATACGACAACAGATGTATTAAATGACTTAAAAAATGATATCCAAAAGCCTGTTGTAAATTCATCAGGTACTCAAAGTGAAACAGTAGCATTACGCGATTCAATTGCGAAAGCAGATATCATTACGATTAGCGCGGGTGCTAATGATGTTTTAAAGTATTTTAAGACTAAAGAAGACGGTACTGCTGAGATTGATTTAGCAGGAATTTCTAAAGGTATTCAAGAAGTCGGTGCAAATTACAATAAGATTTTGACAGAGATTGAAAAGATTAATCCGGATGCACTTGTTATGATAATGGGCTATTATAATCCGTATCCATATGCAGATGAAAGCTTACAAAAGCAACTAAATGAACTTGTTTATGCGATGGACAAAGTAGTAGCGCAAGTAGCTCTTGAGAAAAGCGCTATTTTTGTACCGGTAGCAGAAGAAATCGCACTTGATTATAAATTGTATTTACCAAATCCTAAAAATATCCATTTGAGCAAAGATGGCTATAAATTAGTAGGCTCTTTATTTACGTATGATTTATGGGAATATCTATTAGATGATTCGTTATATGAAGAAATATATTTTACAGATACGGAAGGTCACTGGGCTAAAGAATATATAGACTTTGCTGCAATGTTTGGCTTAATGAATGGCTATGAGGATGGCACATTTAAACCTGATCAAGCATTAAAACGCGTGCAAATGGTATCGATTTTAGCGCGTATGATAGGTTTAGAGCCAGTAGGAGAAGCACCATTTAAAGATATTTCAGGCTATGCAGACGCAACAAAGCAAGAAATTGCTGCTGCTTACCATGCCGATTTAGTACAAGGCTATGGGGAATTACTAAAACCAGAAGATAAAGTGACACGTGCACAAATGGCTTTAATGATTTCACGGGCATATACGCTACTAACAGGTGCACCTTATATTCCGACAACGGTTGCACCATTTACGGATATTGATTCTTACAATGTAGAAACGCAATATGCCATTACACTACTATATGATTACGAAATTGCACAAGGAGTAGGGAATAATAAATTTGCTCCTAAACAAGTTGTAACTCGTGCACAAGCAGCAAAAATTTTAACTGGATTTATGATGACATTAACTACTGAAGAATAAAAAATAGTTCTACGTCAAATGTAGGGGTGTACTAATTTTGAGGAATCAAAATTTAGTGCATCCTTTTTGTATGGGGGGCGTTGATTTCCATTTGGGGCTGGATGCTTTTTTGGGGGCACGGCTCAACTAAATTGATTCGGATGGGACTGAAGCAATTGGATTTTCCGTACGTGCGACTGTCGCTAAGCTGTCGCCGCCCCTCCATTCCATTAGCGCGTCCTTAACTATGATGAACGCCTACTCCTTATACTTTTTTGTGGACAAAATTGTGTGTATACCTAGACAAATATTGGGGAAATAAAAAATGAGCTATGCAAGAAGACGGGGATCTTTACTTGCATAGCTCTTTTTTATATAAAGCAGAAGGGGTTCTGCTGGGGACACTAAATTATTGAGTTATTATATATATACTACTCTTTCCACTTTAATCCTTCAAAGAAACGGAAAATTTCTTCGTATACAAGTTCACGCTCTTGACCAAGCGTTAAAATGTGGCCAGAATTAACGAAAGTTTTGACTGATTTAATTCGAGATCGAACCGAGCTATAAATTAAATCGGCACTCTCACAGTAATATTCATCATCTTGCAGTCCGCGAAGAATATGTACAGGTGTTTGAATATTGTCTAGCTTTGCGCTTGTTTCGTTAATCATGCCTTGTAAATAAGATAAAGATGGCATTTGAACAATTTCAGCAATTTTTGAGCGGTTGTGCATATTTTCGTCAAATGTACCTTCAAGCTTTTTATAATTAATTGTGTAATCGATAATACGATTTTGCAAGCTATCTACATCTTTTGCAATCGCTGGTGCTGACATCGCAACAATTGCCTTAGTTGGACGTTCTGCTCCAAGCTTTAGTGAGAAAATACCACCTAATGAAACACCTGCTACGGCAATTTCCTCGTAGCCGCCATTTCGGAGTGTGTCATAGCCTTCAACTACACTATTCCACCATTCGATTGGATTCGTTTGAACTAAAGTTTTAGGATCAACACCATGACCTTTATATAAAGGGGCATGGACAGTATAGTTCCGTTCAGTTAAATATCGACCTAGACGTTTTACATCGTTTGTATTACCTGTAAATCCGTGTAACAGCAATACGGCACGTTTACCCGCTTCGAATGTAAATGGCTTCGGTGGAATGATTTTCATTTGTAATGACTCCTTTTAAGTTTCAGATGTGACAATATTAAAGAAAATGTCTACACACTATTGTAATTAAGTTAGTTTTTTGGTATGAATTTCTTTTGTTAAAGCCTATTATAGTAGTATGGAAATATAAATACAATTTATTATTTCTATCATTTCCATTCCAATTGGTTATGAATTGGTTAGGGGGATTTTATTATGGAAATTCAGCAATTGCAGTACTTTAAAACAGTTGCCAAGTTACAGCATATGACGCGTGCAGCTGAAAAGTTGAGCATTTCTCAGCCAGCACTTAGTAAATCAATTGCGAATATTGAGCAGGAGTTAGGGGTGCCTCTCTTTGATCGACAAGGACGTTCGATTTATTTAAATAGATACGGCACATTATTTTTAGAAAGTGTCAATGTAATATTAGCGGAGTACGACAAAGTCATACAGGAGTTCGATGAAATTACACGTCCTGGTTATGGCGAAGTGTCTCTCGGTTTTATTCACACGCTCGGTATGGAGGTTGTGCCAGAACTAATGGCACGTATTCCAAACAAATACCCGAATATGCAGTTTTCATTAACACAATCTACTTCACTTAGTTTACTGAAAAAACTAGAAGAGGGCATAATTGATTTGAGCTTGTCACAAAAAATTGAATCGAAATTAATTGCTATTGAATGGGTTGAGCTTTGGACGGAAGAACTATTTGTTATCGTGCCAAAACATCATCCACTTGCTGAGCGAGAATTTATTGATTTAGAGGAAATTAAAGGTGACCCATTTATCTCTATTAAGAGGGGAAACTCCTTACGTCAAATTGTGGACGAATTATTTAATGCGATTGGTGTCACAATGAATACAACATTTTCGGCTGAAGAGATGCATACTGTTGCTGGATTTGTTGGTGCGGGTTTAGGTGTTTCGCTCATTCCAAATGTGAAGGGGTTAGATGGGTTTAACGTGAAAAAACTGAGAGTAATAAATCCACCGTGCTATCGTAAAATCGGTGTTTCTTGGGCGAAAGATCGCTATTTATCTCCAGCTGCTAATGAATTCAAACAATTTTTAATTGATTCTTTTACTAATAACTAAGTGTAGTGATGAATGAGGTGAAATCCATGTTTCGTGATAAAGAATTTTTAGATTCGTTATTAATAGAAGAAAAAGATTATTGGTATAGCCAGCTTGAACAGGCGAACTATGGAAATATAGAAGCTATCAAACGGTTAGCGGCTCTTTTTTTCACATATGAGCAATTTGAAGCAACTGTATATTGGCTATGTGAAGCGGGGGATGATGCTGAAGCACAGTATGAATTAGCTAATATGTATTTACAAGGACTAGGTGTTGAGGAAAGTGAAGAGAAAGCACTGGAGCTTTATAAAAAAGCTGCAGAGCAAGAACATGCTGATGCGGCGAATAATTTAGCTGACATGTATTTCAATGGTGAAGGTGTCGAAGTGAATGAGGCACTTGCGTTACATTGGTTTTCACGAGCAGCAAATGCTGGAGTTGTAGAAGCGATGTTTACACTTGGTATTATGTATGAGCAAGGGCTTGGTGTAGCACAAAATGAGGAAAAGGCATTTGCCTATTATTTACAAGCTGCAATTGGTGGCTATCAGGATGCGCAGTACCGCGTAGGAACGATATATTTAGAAGGCTTGCTCGGACAACAACCGGATATACAGCTTGCAATAGACTACTTTGTACGTGCTGCTAGTGAGCACAGTGTCGATGCATTATTTAATTTAGGCTATATTTATGCCGAACCAAATTTTGCGGTACAGGACGGCAAAAAGGCAGTACATTATTTTAAACAAGCGGCATTACTTGGAGATAAAGAAGCTAAACTTCAACTAGCAAGATTGTATGAACGAGGGCAAATTATTGAACGTGATGAAAAAGAAGCGCAAAGGTGGCGTGCCGCAGCAAACGATCAAGATGTCTGAAAAAAGCTTAAGTAGAAAGAGGCTTTCTACTTAAGCTTATAGAATAATTTTATTATATTAATATAGGTGTTAATCCCTATTAATTTTAAATATTCTATATATTATAATAATTATACATATTATGGTTATTGATGTGATTGTAGGGAAACAGGACTATAGTGGGCGTGTCGCGAAAATAAAATACTTCTTTTTGAGTAAAATAAAATTAATAGTTACTGTAGGAGTATATTAATTTATGACTAACTAAGTGTTTTTAAGTTTATTCATCATTTTATCTTGTAACAGAACAAAGAAATAGTAATCTTAAGTAGGACTCTTAATTAAAGGAAAGTAGTGTGTAATAAATGTTTAAAAAAAAGGCATTAAGTAATGAGCGCATCACTGTAGATGAAATGCAAGTACATATGGATTTGTCATGTAATACTAATATAAAAAGACAAATCGAAATGCTCCAAATGACGGAGCAAGATTTGAAATATTTAAAGGCATTTCAACCATATGTGGAAAAGTATATCGATGAAATCGTTGCTGCCTTTTATAACTCGCTCGGAATGGAGCAAAGTTTAACAAAAATTATTAATGATAATAGTTCTTTAAATCGATTAAAATTGACATTACGTAAACATATTCAAGAAATGTTCAATGGTAGTATTAATGAGCAATTTTTTGAAGCGCGTCAACGAATTGCGCGAGTACATGTGAAAATTGGTCTGAAAACACAGTATTATATTGGTGCTTTTCAAGATTTATTTATTCAATTCTTAAATATAGTAGAACGTGAAATTGTTAATCCACAAGATCAATACGACATGATCCGTGCGATATCAAAGATTTTAAATTTCGAGCAACAAGTAGTGTTAGAGGCATTCGAAATGGTTGTTGAGCAAATGGAGCGTTCAATTGAAAAAGAAAAAATGCGTGTAAGCCAATCCATTGTTTCTGCAACAGGGAATTTATCCGCTATTTCTGAACAGACAAATGCCTCATTCCACCAACTAACAAATCAATCTAGCGAAGTCGTCAATTATGTTAAGGAAGCAATTGATATTTCCAATAAAGCGGAAACGCAAGCGAGTGAAGGGAAAATACAAATTCAAGAACAATCGCGAAATATGAAACATATTATTGTGTCAGTGGAAGAAATTTCGGATGATGTGTTGGAACTTGTGAAAATTTCAAAAGAGATGGAAGCGATTATGGGCATTGTGACGAATATCGCGAATCAAACGAATTTATTATCACTTAATGCAGCAATTGAAGCGGCTAGAGCAGGTGAAGCGGGAAAGGGCTTTAGTATCGTAGCGGATGAAGTGCGTAAATTATCAGTGCAAACGAAAGAATCGACAGACAATGTTGCATTACTTTTAAAAAATACAAATGAACAAACAGAGAAGCTTAAACTTTCTATGGAGCGTATACAAAAGGCAGTATCTTCTGGTGAAGATTGCATGATTGCGACGGCGCAACGTTTCACGCAAATTGTATCCGCAATGGAAGAAACGCAACAGAAAAATAGTTTGATGGAGGAAAAGGTAGAGGAAATTGGCGGCGTCATTCAACAACTAGGCATGGATTGCGATGAAGTAATGCTGTCAACTGTTACTTTAGCAAACGTTGCTCAAGATCTAGAAACAATGACATTCAGAGGGAACTAAGCAGAATGTGAAAAAGAATTGTCCGTTTGGGCAGTTCTTTTTATTTTTGTAAAAGAAGTCACAGCTATTATCGTGAGAAAACGTTTATACTAGTCCATAGAGAAATATAGATGGTGAGGAGAGAAGACGATGAAAACAGTCGTTGTTGTTGGCGGTGGCATTACAGGATTGTGTACGGTGCACTATGTAACAAAACAATTGCAAGACGCAGGGATAAAGGCACGTCTTATTTTAGCCGATCAAAATCCATATTTAGGTGGCAAAATCCACTCCGAGCATGCAGAAGGATTTATTATGGAAACAGGTGCAGATTCGATTGTTGCTCGTCATCCAGGTGTATTAGAGCTAGTACGTGAGCTGCAGTTTGAAGACGAGCTTGTGTATAACGAAACAGGTATTTCCTATATTCATACGAATAACGAGTTACATCCTATTCCAGCAGGTTCGACATTCGGTATTCCAATGAGTGAGGAATCATTGATGGCGAGTACATTATTGTCAGACGAAGCAAAACAGCGAGTACTACAAGATAGCACAATCCCCAATGATAGATTCACAAAAGAAAGTTCGATAGGTGAATTTTTAGAGTACTTTTTAGGAGAAGAAATTGTACATAAGCAAATTGCTCCTGTACTAGCAGGCGTTTATTCAGGCGATCTGTATCAACTTTCACTCGCCTCAACATTACCTTATTTAGTAGATTATAAAAATAATTATGGCAGCATTATGGAAGGATTTAAAGCGAACCGTGAGCAATTTGAGAAAGCTGCTAATAAGAAATTTATTTCATTCCGTAATGGCTTGTCATCGCTTATTGATCGCTTAGAGGAGACATTGCCGAATGTAGAATTTTTAAAAGGTGTAAAAGCGACCAGCGTCTCAAAAAATAGCGATATATACGAAGTTGCCTTTAGCAATGGGGAAGTAGTAGCTGCTGACATCGTTGTACTAGCTGTGCCAAATGAAACGGTGCGTACTTTATTAAATGATGAGCATTTAGCAGCAAACTTACGAAAATTCACGAATGCTTCTGCCATTACATTATATGTAGGATTTGATGTGCCAGATGCTGTGCTACCTGCAGACGGTACGGGCTTTATTGTATCGCATAATAGCAATTTAGTGTGCAATGCTTCAACATGGACAAGTCGAAAATGGAAGCATACATCAGCGGATAGTAATTTACTCGTAAGGTTATTTTACAAAAATGTAAATCCACGTTATGAGGAGCTAGCGGCAATGTCAGACGAAGAATTGACGAAAGTGGCATTAGATGATGTTAAACTAAGTCTCGGGATTGATGTACAGCCGAAAGTTGTAAACGTCACGAAATGGGTAAATAAAATGCCACGCTATGACCTTGCACATAACGCAGCTTTAAAGGTTGTATTTGACGATTTAGCAGTTCGTTATCCGAATGTTTTATTAGCAGGATGCTCTTATTTTGGTGTAGGGATTGGTGCGTGTATTCAAAATGGTAAAAACACAGCTGCCCAAATTATGACAATGATTCAGTAGAACAAACGGGAAAATTAGTCATTGCCGTGAAAGGTCTTGACGTTCTATTCATATAACGTTATGATTCTTTTAATTATTTACAAAATTCATACATTTCTTATCGAGAGAAGCAGAGGGACTGGCCCAGTGAAGCTTCAGCAACCAACGAATATGTCAGGTGCTAAATCCAGCAGGCATTTGCCGACAGATGAGAAGGACAAACATGAGCAAGTAGAGCCTTCTTTTTTGAGAAGGCTTTTTCTTTTCGGTGGAATTAACTGAAAAATACGATTAATTAAACGACTGAAAGAGAGGACATAAATATGGGGTTACGTGAAGCATTACAAGAACGGGTATTAACGGCAGACGGCGCAATTGGCACACTACTTTATTCTTACGGATTAGATTATTGTCACGAAGAAATGAATGTCATAAAACCGGAAATTGTTGAAAATATTCATAGTGACTACATTGCAGCAGGTGCTGATATTATCCAAACGAATACATATGGTGCCAATGCAATTAAGCTAGCACGTTATGGTTATGAAGAGCGTGTTAAAGAGTTTAATGAGGCAGCAGTCAAACTAGCAAAATCGACAACAAGTGCAGGGGGACAATTTGTACTTGGCACAATCGGTGGTATTCGTGGTATTCGTAAAAGCGATAGTACGCTGGATGAAATTTTAGCAGCTACGCGTGAACAAGCGGATGCATTGTTAGCGGGCGATGTAGATGGCTTACTGCTTGAGACGTATTACGATTTTGAGGAACTAACTGCAGTCGTTGTCATGCTACGAGCGATGACTGAAAAACCAATTATTGCACAAGTATCGATGCATGAGCCTGGTATTTTACAAAATGGTTTATCGCTCAATACGGCATTAAAGGAGTTAGATCTACTAGGTGCTGATATTGTAGGGATGAACTGTCGCTTAGGTCCATTCCACTCGATCCAAGCATTTGAAGGGGTACAACTCCCTGAAAATGCCTTTCTTTCCGCATATCCAAATGCTTCGCTACTCGATGTAGAAGACGGTCGAGTTGTTTATGAATCGGAGGCAGATTATTTCGCGCGTGCGGCATTCGAACTTGTCGGGCAAGGAGTACGTTTAATCGGGGGCTGTTGTGGAACAACGCCGAAGCATATCGAAGCTGTGAAGAAAAAATTAGCAAACGTTACACCAGTAAAAGAAAAAAAGATTAAACCAGTAAGCGTCGAGTTTGTTCGTGTACCTGAACCGCCAAAAGACGAACCGTTTCATGAAAAAGCAAAACGTGAGCGCTCAGTACTTGTAGAGCTTGATACACCGCGCCATTTAGAAATTGACGGTTTTATACATGGCGCAAAGGAACTGTATGCAGCAGGTGCTGATGCTATTATGATGGCGGATAATTCGCTTGCCTCACCTCGTATTAGTAATATTGCGATGGCGTCGATTTTAAAGTTACAGCATGGTATACGTACATTGCCGCATATGACATGCCGAGATCGCAACTTAATAGGCTTGCAGTCACATTTAATGGGACTAGACGCACTTGGGCTGCATGATGTTTTAGCGGTAACAGGGGACCCGACAAAGGTAGGGGATTTCCCAGGTGCGACAAGTGTTTATGATGTTTCTTCAATGGAGCTTATTTCACTTATAAAGCAACTGAATGAAGGTATTTCATTTTCAGGGAAAGCATTACGCAAACAAGCGAATTTCTCTGTCGCAGCTGCTTTTAATCCGAATGTACGAGTACTTGACAGAGCAGTTAGTCGTTTAGAGAAGAAAATTGAACATGGTGCGGATTATTTTATTTCGCAGCCAGTTTATTCAAAAGAGAAGATTATTGAAATTTACGAGGCGACGAAACATTTAGACACGCCAATTTATATTGGAATTATGCCGCTTACTAGCTTTAAGAGTGCAGAGTTTTTACATCATGAAGTTCCAGGGATTAAGCTATCAGATGAGGTGCTAGCACGTATGGAAGCGTGCGGGGATGATAAGGAGCGCTCGTCTGCTGAAGGTGTGGGAATTGCGAGAGAATTATTAGATACAGCATGCAAATATTTCAACGGTATTTATTTAATTACGCCGTTTTTACGATACGATATGACGCTTCAATTAATGGAGTATGTCAAACAATTAGATGTGCAAAAAGGGGCCGAAACAAATGTTTAACCATCCAATCGAGCAGCAATTAGAAAAACGTATTTTAATTATTGATGGTGCAATGGGAACGATGTTGCAAAATGAAAATTTAACGTATGAAGATTTCGGCGGCGAAGAATTAGATGGATGTAATGAAAATCTAGTGTTAACTCGCCCTGACGTGTTAACGAAAATTCACCGTGCGTACTTAGATGCTGGTGCAGATATTATTTGTACAAATACATTTGGTGGCACGCCGCTCGTATTAAACGAATACGATTTAGGCGATAAAGCAGTAGAAATTAATACACGTGCTGTAGAGCTTGCAGTTGCTGAAGCAAAGGCCGTTTCGACACCAGAATGGCCGCGTTTTGTTGCGGGTGCAATCGGTCCGACGACAAAAACGTTATCTGTAACGGGCGGTATTACGTTTGATGAATTACAGGAAAACTTTTACGTGCAGGCGCATGCTTTAGTCGCTGCAGGCTCGGATTTAATTTTACTTGAAACGAGTCAAGATATGCTCAATGTGAAGGCGGCAATTCTCGGTATTCGTCGTGCATTTGAAGAGTTAGGTAAGGAGCTTCCTGTTATGATTTCAGGCACAATTGAGCCGATGGGGACAACTCTTGCAGGTCAATCTATTGAAGCATTTTATATTTCGATTGAGCATATTAAGCCATTATCGGTGGGCTTAAACTGTGCGACAGGTCCAGAATTTATGACAGATCATATTCGCTCATTATCAGAGCTAGCAACGAGCTATGTAAGCTGTTATCCGAACGCAGGCTTACCTGATGAGGAAGGATGCTATCATGAGACACCGGATTCCTTATCGAAAAAACTACAAGGCTTTGCAGAAAAAGGTTGGTTAAATATCGTTGGTGGCTGCTGCGGTACTACACCTGCTCATATCGCTGCCATTCGTGAGGCGGTAAATGACTATGCACCGCGAAAACGCCAAGATACAACACATGGCCACGTCGTTTCGGGCATTGAACCATTGCAATACGATGAATCAATGCGCCCATTATTTATTGGGGAGCGTACGAATGTAATCGGTTCACGTAAATTTAAAAACTTAATTATTGATGGCAAGTTTGAGGAAGCAGCAGAAATTGCGCGTGCACAAGTAAAAAACGGTGCACATGTCGTTGATATATGTTTAGCAAACCCAGACCGCGATGAAGTGGAAGATATGCGCGGCTTTATGAAGGAAGTTGTGAAAAAAGTAAAAGTACCACTTGTAATCGACTCAACGGATGAAAAAGTAATGGAAGAAGCATTGAAATTTTCTCAAGGGAAAGCAATCATCAACTCGATTAACTTAGAAGACGGTGAAGAGCGCTTTGATGCAGTAATGCCATTAGTCAAAAAATACGGTGCAGCACTTGTTGTCGGGACTATCGATGAGCAAGGGATGGCTGTAACACGCGAGCGCAAATTGGAAGTGGCAGAGCGCTCGTATAAATTGCTAACAGAAAAATGGGGGCTAGCTCCTGAGGATATTATTTTTGATCCATTAATGTTCCCAGTTGGTACAGGCGATGAGCAGTATATCGGTGCAGCAGAGGAAACGATCGAAGGGATTCGCCTTATTAAAGAAAAATTACCACGTACTTTAACGGTACTTGGTGTAAGTAACGTGTCGTTCGGATTGCCTCCTGTTGGACGAGAAGTGTTAAACGCTGTGTACTTATACCACTGTACACAAGCTGGTTTAGATTACGCGATTGTTAATACTGAAAAGTTAGAGCGCTATGCATCAATCCCAGAAGCGGAAATTAAGCTAGCAAATGATTTAATTTTTAATACAAATGATGAAACATTAGCATTATTTACAGACTTTTATCGTGATAAGAAAAAGGAAAAAACGGAAGCAGATATTCCGAAAACGGTAGAAGGGCGTCTTGCGTACTATATTTTAGAAGGTACGAAAGAAGGTTTAATAGAAGACCTAAACGCTGCCATGGAAATGTTCGACACACCGCTAGAAATTATTAATGGTCCTTTAATGGACGGTATGTCTGAAGTAGGTCGCTTATTTAATGATAACCAGCTCATCGTCGCTGAAGTACTACAATCAGCAGGGGTAATGAAGGCAGCTGTTGCGCATTTAGAGCAGTTTATGGAGAAAAATGAAGAGTCAGCAAGCAAAGGGAAAATGGTGCTTGCTACTGTTAAAGGTGACGTACACGATATAGGGAAAAATTTAGTCGATATTATATTAAGTAATAATGGCTTTAACGTAGTGGACCTCGGGATTAAAGTTTCTCCTGCGCAATTAATTGAAACAATCCGCCGCGAAAAACCAGATTTTGTTGGTTTGTCAGGCTTACTTGTAAAATCAGCACAGCAAATGGTAATTACGGCTCAAGACTTTAAAGAAGCCGGTATTGATGTGCCGATCATGGTTGGTGGCGCGGCATTATCCCGTCGCTTCACAGAAACGAAAATCGCTGCTGAATACGATGGTCCTGTTATTTACTCAAAGGATGCGATGCAAGGGCTTGAATTTGCCAATCGTTTAATGAATAAAGATGAACGAGGAAATTTTTTAGAGGAGCTTCGTGAATCGCGTGAAAAACGGATTGAAGCAGATGAAAAACGTGCAGCAAAACCGAAAGCAGAAGTAGTTGTGAAGCCTGTACGTACAGTTAAAGATGCGCTAGTTTTTGAACCGGGAGATTTAACGCGTCATATTAAGCGCGGTTATTCCGTTGCGCACTTGCAACCATATGTAAACATGCGTACGCTAATTGGGCATCACCTCGGTTTAAAAGGGAATGTCGAAAAATTACTTGCTGAAGGGGATAAACGTGCAACAGAACTGCATGAGTTAGTAACAGATTATTTACAAAGTGACATATTAGTTCCGTCAGGTATGTATCAATTCTTCCCGGCGCAAGCGGACGGGGATGATGTGATCATTTATAGTCCAGAAGATGCAAAGACAGAAATAGAGCGCTTCACTTTCCCACGTCAACAAGTTGAGCCATATTTGTGCTTGGCTGATTTCTTAAAAACAGTCGATAGTGGCGAAATGGACTATGTTGCGCTTATGGTCGTAACGGCAGGGCATGGTGTTGGCGATAAAGCGAGAGAGCTAAAGGATGCAGGCAAATTTTTAGAAAGCCATGCGCTACAAGCAACGGCACTTGAACTAGCAGAAGGATTTGCAGAGCGCATTCACCAAGAAATTCGTGACCAGTGGGGCTTCCCTGATGCAACAGATTTCACAATGCGTGACCGTTTTGCAGCGAAGTATCAAGGTCAGCGCTTTAGCTTCGGCTATCCAGCATGCCCAAATTTAGAAGACCAAGAAAAATTATTTGGTTTAATTAAGCCGCAAGACATTGGCGTAGATCTAACGGAAGGATTTATGATGGAACCAGAGGCAAGCGTATCAGCGATTGTGTTTGCGCATCCTGATGGGAGATATTTCAACGTCTAAATTAATTTACGCTCCTTGTTTATGACAGGAGCGTTTTTTGAAAAATAAAAAGTGTGAATTTCTGGATTTTGAGCAGTGTCTAGCTCCAGCGTCCAGCCCCTCGAGGTCGCTTCTGCCCATCAAACGAAAGCGGGAAAGATGCATTCGCTCGATGGTCATCCAGCGCTTGTCGGGGCTAAGCGGGGCGCTTGCGCTTTTCTAATGTGTTTAGCTCCAGCGCCCAGCCCCTCGAGGTCGCTTCTGTCCCTCAATCGAAAGCGGGAAAGATGCATTCGTTTGAGTGCCATCCAGCGCTTGTCGGGGCTAAGCAGGGCGCTTGCGCTTTTCTTATAAATGGGAGGAAAGATCATGATTCGTGAAGCAATAAAGGAAGATATAGTGAGCATTTTGGAAATTTTCAACGAAAATATTTTAACGAGTACAGCGATTTATATGTATGAGCCCCAAACTCTTGACTATAAGCTAGCTTGGTTTGAGGCGAAGATGGCTGCAGGAGAGCCGCTTTTTGTATACGAGGAAGATGGAATAGTGGCTGGTTACGCAACGTACGGTCCGTTTAGAACGTATCCTGCATATTTATATACAATCGAGCATTCTGTTTATGTGCATAAAGATCATCATAGAAAAGGTATTGGCACAAAATTAATGCATGCTTTAATTGATGCAGCAAATGCTAATAGGATCAAAACTATGGTTGCATGTATCGATGCGGAAAATCAAGGTAGTATCATTTCTCATGAAAAACTAGGATTTGTCTATAGTGGTACGATTCGTAATGCAGGGTATAAATTCGATCGCTGGCTTGATTTAGCCCTTTATCAGTTGGATTTAACTGGTCCTAAATCTATTTAATAAAGGGTTGTGGTGCTGAGTATTAACATATTACCGATTTGATAATGATATGTATTTTCTTCAATTTAGTACCTAGTCATATGACAATTGTCATAAAAAACTAATGATGTTTGCGTCTGTCTGTCACATGTTCGTTTTATTAATATGAAACTATCGAAAACGAACGAAAGTAGGGGATGGTTTTGGCAATGACGGATGCAGAAAAAACGAAGCAGCTACGCAAAGATGTAGCGCCGTATGCAAAATCTGAAATGAAAAAAAGTGTAATGCAAATTATTAATACAATCGTGCCGTTACTGGCATTTTTGGCTTTAGGATTTTATTTAATGCAATTTTCTCCATGGCTAAGCGTGGCGAGTAGTGTAGTTGCTGCAGGATTTCTTGTGCGTACATTTATTATTTTCCACGATTGCACGCACGGTTCATTTTTTAAAAACAAAAAAGCAAATGATTTAGTAGGATTTTTTTCAGGTGTGCTAACTTCATTCCCTTACGAAAAGTGGAAACGTGAGCATACAATTCATCATGCAACAAGCTCAAACTTAGACAAGCGTGGTATTGGCGACATCGATATGTTAACAGTTGAAGAATATGTGGAAAAATCAAAGTTGGGTCGTTTAGGATACCGTATGTATCGAAATCCATTTGTAATGTTCGGATTAGGACCGCTTTATATGGTGCTTATTTTAAATCGCTTTAACCGCAGTGATGCGAAGAAAAAAGAGCGAGTGAATACACATCTTACAACAATTGTATTATTATCGATTTGTGCAATACTCATTTATGCATTCGGTTGGATGTCATTCTTACTAGTATACGGTGTAACATTATTTGTCGCAGGTTCACTAGGTATTTGGTTATTCTACATCCAACATACGTATGAAGACTCGTATTTCGAATACGAGGGAGACTGGGATTATGTGAAGGCTGCGGTTGAAGGAAGTTCATATTACAAGTTACCAAAAATTTTACAATGGGTAACAGGAAATATCGGATTCCACCATGTGCATCATTTATCTCCACGTATTCCGAACTATCATTTAGAAGCAGCGCATGAAAATGTTGCACCATTACAACGTGCGACAACGATTACAATTATAGAAAGTTTAGAATCACTTCGCTATAAATTATATGATCCAGATCGTAAAAAGTTTGTGACATTTAAAGAAGCAGAAGCGTTAATCGACTTACGCAATAAATCATTGCAAATGTAACCTTAGAGTAATAATAAGTATTTTTTAGACAAAGAAAGATTAGTATTTTAATAAAATTTATTCTAACTTCTAAGGCTATTCGGTAAGTTTTCTTGCTGAATAGCCTTTTTTATAAGGGGAATATCTCAATGTTTGTTATAATAAAAGGAAAAAGTAAGTGAGGACGTTATGCAAAGTTGGTATAGTATTATCCCGAAAAGCCCTTGGTTAAGTATTTATATTTGGGTTATTTTTTGTATCATGCCATTCTTTTTCATAGTTCGGGTTTTTTCTTTTTGGTATATTATTTTAGGCATTTTTATGATTTTCCTATACTTTTTATGCCACCGTTTTTCGTTTAAGTCGAAAAACGGGCTCGTCTATATGTGGATTAGCTTCCAAATGGTGTTAAATGTGGCGATGACACTGTTGTTTGGTTATGTATATTTGTCATTATTTACAGCGTTTTTTATCGGTAATATTCGGCAATCTGTAGGATTTTTTATAATGTATGGCTTACATATTGGCTTTACGGTGATATCTATTGTGGCGGGATACTTTATTTTTCTAGAAATGTTTTTATCACAAACACCGTTTATTATTATTGCGGTAATTGGAGTGGTGCTACTACCATTTACGCTCTATTCGCGTAACAAACGAGAAAATTTAGAAGGCGAGCTTGAAACTGCCCGCGAGCGTATTTCAGAGCTAATAATTCATGAGGAACGCCAACGTATTGCGCGAGATTTACATGATACACTTGGACAAAAGCTATCGATGATTGGTTTGAAAAGTGATTTAGCGGTTCGCCTCGTTAAAAAAAATCCTGAGTTAGCGATTAACGAAATTAAAGATATTCGGCAAACGGCTAGTATTGCACTGAAGGAAGTTCGTGAACTTGTGGCAGATATGAGAGCTGTGAAAATCGAAGAAGAATTGTATCGTGTTGAGCAAATATTAAAAGCAGCAGAAATCGAATTCGTCCTTCAAAATGATGCACCAAATTTCGAAATGCCAGTGCTTACGGAGAATGTTATTAGTATGGCATTAAAAGAAGCAATTACGAATGTCGTCAAGCATAGTATGGCAACACGCTGTAATGTAATAATTGTGCAAACGAATAATGAAATAACTGTTACAGTTAAGGATAATGGCGTCGGTTTCCCTAAAGAGTATAAAAGTTCCGGTAGTGGACTAAAAGGGATGAAAGAGCGATTAGAGTTCATTAATGGCTCGATTGAATTTAAAAAGGAAAATGGTACCGAGCTTATTATGCGAGTGCCGCTTACGATTACGCATCAAAAAAGGAGTGAGTAAAAATGATACGGATAGTAATTGCAGAAGATCAAGGGATGCTTTTAGGGGCGATGAAATCCTTACTTAGTTTAGAGGATGATATGGAAGTGATTGGTCTTGCAAAAAATGGAGAAGAGGCCATTGAGCTTGTAACAACATTACAACCGGATATTTGTATTATGGATATTGAAATGCCAGTTAAAACTGGACTAGACGCAGCGGAAGTGTTACGTGAACATGATTGCAAAATTATTATTTTGACGACGTTTGCTCGACCAGGATATTTTGAACGTGCGCGTAAAGCGGGAGTGCGTGGCTATTTATTAAAAGACAGTCCAATTGAGGAGCTCGTAAATTCGATTCGCATTATTATGGATGGTCGCCGTATTTACGCTCCAGAGCTTGTTGATTTTGTATATGAGGATGATAGTGAGAATCCTTTAACAGAACGCGAGAGCCAAGTACTAGAACTTGTAGCGGAAGGTAAAACAACGAAAGAAATTGCGGCAGAGCTGTTTTTGTCCGCAGGTACAGTACGAAATTATATTTCCACAATTTTAGATAAGCTAGGTGTAAGTAATCGCATTGAAGCCATTGCACGCTTTAAGGAAAAAGGGTGGAATAAGTAATCCACCTTATTAGCTAAAAATAAAAAATTTTTAGAAAATTATTGACATTGTGTCTGACTATGAGTAATATAACTTTCAACAATAAGTTGTAGGCCTTGATTGGAAATAGTAAAAATGCCTGTGTACTTGTAGAGAGCTAGTGGTTGGTGAAAACTAGTAGGCACACATTTTGAACTCGTCCTTGAGCCACTCCCTGAAAGATTGAGTAAGGGAAGTCGGATTCCCCCGTTATAGGGATAGACAGTGATGGCTGTCGACAAGTGGATTAGTTTTGTGACTAATCAATTAGAGTGGTACCGCGAGCAGAAACTCGTCTCTATATTTTTATATAGAGACGGGTTTTTTTATTTTATTTAAAACACAGGTTCTATGCTTTCATTTGACGTAGAACCAAAAAATAAAAAAAGGAGTGTTTGAAAATGGGAAGAAAAATTTGGGTGTTTGATACAACTTTACGTGATGGAGAACAAGTGCCTGGGGCAAAATTGAATTTATATGAAAAAGTAGAGATTGCTCAGCAGCTCAATAAACTAGGTGTCGATATTATCGAGGCTGGCTTCCCTGCTTCATCACAAGGGGATTTTGATGCGGTAAAGGCTGTCGCGCAAAAGGTTGGCAATACGGAAGACATCATGATTACAGCGCTAGCACGTGCTGTCAAAAATGATATCGATTCTGTTTATCATGCGGTGAAATATGCACAAAATCCAATGATTCACATGGTACTTGGCACATCGGATATACACGTAGCGAAAAAATTCAACAAATCAAAGGATCAAATTTTACAAATCGGCATTGATGCAGTTAAATATGCAAAAACATTATTACCAGAAGTGCAGTATTCCACAGAGGATGCTTCGCGTTCAGATTTTGAATACCTATGGAAAACGATTGAAGCTGTTATGAAGGCTGGTGCTACAATGATAAACGTACCGGACACAGTTGGTTTTGCCGAGCCAGAGGAATTTGGGGCAATGATTTATAAGCTAAATGATCGCATGAAAAATTTAAATGATAAAGTACTACTAAGTGTTCACTGTCACAATGATTTAGGTATGGCGACTGCCAACACATTAGCTGCCATAAAAAATGGTGCAGACAAGGTGGAATGTACGATAAATGGAATCGGTGAACGTGCCGGCAATGCTGCACTTGAAGAAGTAGTTATGGCACTTAAAACGCGTGAAACAGTATATAATGCACATACACGAATTAACACACGTGAAATTATGAATACATCTCGCCTTGTGTCAAGCTTTATGGGCTTAGATGTGCAAGTTAACAAAGCTATTACAGGCGATAATGCTTTTGCCCACTCATCGGGTATCCATCAAGATGGCTTACTAAAATCGCGTGACGCTTATGAAATTGTGCATCCTGAAGATGTGGGCCTAGATGATATGGAACTTATACTAACAGCGCGCTCAGGTCGTCATGCGGTAAAAAATGCATTAGAAAAGCTTGGTTTCTCTAATTTATCAGAAATTGATTTTGAAGGGATTTTCGATGGCTTCTTAAATTTAGCAGATGCTAAAAAAGAAGTGTATGATCATGATTTATATGTAATCGTAGAAAGCTATTATGAAAAGCAAGATGGTCAGCATGCCCTTGCAACACATTATAGTGAGCAGTTTTATGACCTTGATGATATACAAGTGATTAGCAATGCAAGTTTCCCTTCTGCAAGTGTTAAAATTCGCAAAGGGAATGAGGTATTAAAATCAAGTGCGGTAGGCTCAGGTCCGATCGACGCTTTATACTCTGCTATAGCTGAAATTACAAAAATTGAAGTAAAGCTTATTGAGTATAATATTAGCAGTGTATCACGTGGGAAAGAGGCGCTTGGTAAAGTGAAGATTATCATTGAGCATGAAGGAGAAAAATATATAGCGAAAGCGGCACATACGGATATATTAAAAGCGAGTGCGCTAGCTTATATTAATGCTATTAATAGCGTTGTCGTCGCAAGTATCGTGCCTGCAGAAACAGCTGTCTAATATTATGTAGCTTATAGAAAAAACAAAGGCTATGTGAGAAGTGGAGATATCTCACATAGCCATTCATTATTAGATAAGAAAGTATATATTTTTGAGTAGTGTCTAGCTCCAGCGCCCAGCCCCTCGAGGTCGCTTCTGCCCCTCGGTCGAAAGCGGGAGAGATGCTTTCGCTCGCTGGTCAGCAAGCAGCTGTCGGGGCTAAACGGGGCGCTTGCGCATTTCTTATTTATTTCTTTTTCGTTAATCGTCCGAGTACAAATGCACCTGCAGCAACTGCTAAGAACGTGTTAGTCTTTTTATTAAACACTTGCTTTGTGACAAGGTTTAGATTTTGTGGGCGTTCTGCAAGACGGCGCATAAAGTAGCCGTACCAATCATTGCCGAATGGGACATACGTACAGAAATTATAGCCTTCTTGTGCTAATGCAACTTGCATTTCTTTACGGAAGCCGTATAGCATTTGGAATTCGAATTTATCGTGCGGGATATCGTTATCTTTCACGAAGCGTTTCACATGCGCGATAATATTATGGTCGTGTGTTGCGATCGATGTAAATTTCCCGTGTAGTAAATGGTATTCTATTAATTCAATAAAGTTTAAATCGATATCTAATTTATCTTGGTAAGCGACTGTTTCAGGCTCCTTATAAGCCCCTTTTACAATGCGTAAGCGGAAGTTTTTATACTTCTCAATGTCCTCTTTTGCGCGGAAAAAGTACGCTTGAATAACTGTCCCCACATTATCAAATGTTTTTGATAATTCTTCTAGCATATCGAATGACACTTGTAAACGCTCGTAGTTTTCCATATCGAAGTTTACGAAAATATCGTACTCCGCTGCTTTTTCTACGATTTCACGTAAGTTGTCATAGCAAAAATCAATATCAATATCGAGACCGAGCTGAGATGGCTTTAATGAGATATGTGCATCAACACCTTCAGAATGAATCGCCTCAATAACAGCTAAAATTTGTTCTTTTGCTTTTGTTGCTTCTGCTTCTTCAAAAACAAATTCACCTAAATTATCAACTGTACATGAAATACCTTGTGCATTTAATTGCTTAATGCTTGTCATTACTTCAGGAATATTTGTGCCAGCTACAACGCTTTGTGCCCCTAATTTTAAACCGTATTTTTGTGCTGCGTCATTTAAAATTTGATTCTCAGAAAGTTTAATGAAAAAATCACGTAATACCATAAAAAGCTCCCCTAACTATAATGATTTTACTTATATGCCTAGTGCATCTGAAAATGGTTTATGCATTTGTGCGATTTGTTTTTGCGATGCAAAATAAATTATAGCATATTCCTTCGTTTATGGAAAAAAACGCTAGGGGTTACGGAAATTATGTAATAGCTTTATTTATCATTTGCATACGTTCGTTAAACAATGTCGGATAAATTAAAAAACCAAAAATAATACTAGATAAAGTAGCACATGTTAAGAGAGCGAAAACAATTAAAATTTGAAACTGTACTGCTTGGATTGGATCAGCCCCACCGATAATTTGCCCGCTCATCATACCTGGTAGTTGTACGAGCCCGATCGTTTTTTGTGCTTCAATTGTTGGTATCATACTAGCTTTGATTGCATTCGTTAAATGGCGATGAACGGCCTGCTTTGGTGTACCTCCAAGCGATAAAATTAGCTCGATTTCATGTTCATTTGCTTCGATTTCGGATGAGAAGCGATTTAAAAATAAAATAGATAATACCATTGCATTCCCGATTAACATGCCGCTAATCGGGATAATATATTGCGGTGCTATCGGGATAATATGGAAGCCTAATAGCACACCTTGAGTCACTAGCTCAACAATAGCTAATGTTAGCCCTAGCTTCCAGACGACACCAGGAATATTTTTGCCTTTTTTACTTGCATTTAATGTAGCCACTACAATCATGAGCACTATCATTAAGATCATATAAATAGGACTGCTGGCGTCGAAAATAAACTTCAGCACATAACCAACAGCGAGCAGTTGAACAACGGAGCGAATCGTTGCGATAATCGTATCTTTTTCAAGCCCAAGCTTTAATGTTTTCGATAAAATAAGTGGAATTAAAATAAATATAAGTGTCAAAGAAAGTGTTGTATAAGTCATTTGGCACCTCCGCCTAAAAAGGTTTGTACACGTGAATCGGTAGAGTCAAATACTTCAGATGATGAGCCACTTGCGATTACTTTTCCGCGTGCCATCATCCACGTCATATCCCCGATTTTTTTTGCCTGCTCGATATTATGTGTAATCCAAATAATCGTTACGCCCTTTTGCTGAATTTTTAAAATTAACTCCTCGATTTCATGTACAGACTGTGGATCGAGAGCAGATGTAATTTCGTCAAGCAACAAAATATCAGAATCATTAATGAGTGTTCTTGCAATGGCGAGCTTTTGCTTTTGGCCGCCGGATAAGGCATTTGCTGGATGCATCAAAAAGGATGTATCTAACCCGACGTCGGTTAATGCTTGAAGTGCTTCATCTTTCGATAATGATTTATGTTGTAGTTTGCGCGGCAAAGCCAAGTTTTCAAAAACAGTTGTCCGTAAGATGGGGGCATTTTGTAAGACGATACCGACCTTTCTCCGTAAGACAGGTGGTTCAAAAGATTCTAACGCATCACCAAAAATATTAATAGCACCACTTGTAGGGGACAGAAGTGCGTTACACATTTTTAGTAACGTCGTTTTACCTGCGCCAGAAGGACCGATGAGTGTTGTAATATGTCCTGCTAAAAATTGCCCTGAAACATTATCTAAAATTGTTTGCTCGCCTGCTTTATAGCAAACGTTGCGGAACTCGATAGCATATTGTGCTGTCATAATGGTCTCCTTTTAGTTCTAATAATAAAAGAATACGACTCAAAGTCTAGTAAATCAAAAGGGAAAAGATGGCTAACACGAAAATCGATTCTCCTTGTAACAATGTTCAAGTTTGAGGAAACTGGACATTGCATTAACAATAAAAGGTAATTGATCACACTTGATGCATAGTAAAACTATTAAGCGACTATGGAAGATTTCTTGTTCAAGAGTATTCAGACCTGAAAGAAAACTTAAATGGTGTATACTATGATTAATATGTTTCGGAAGAAGGGACTTTTTATGAAATCGAAGTATGAAGATGATAGCTTAACGCTACACACCGACTTATATCAAATTAATATGGCAGAAAGCTACTGGGCTGATGGCGTTCATAATAGAAAGGCTGTATTTGAGTTATATTTTAGAAAGCTACCATTCGGGAATGGCTACGCCGTGTTTGCGGGATTAGAGCGTATACTGGATTATTTACAAAATTTCCGATTCACACAAACTGATATTGCGTATTTACATGAAGAGTTAGGTTATAGTGAAGACTTTTTAGATTATTTAAAAGAAGTCCGTTTTACAGGTACGGTTCATTCAATGGTTGAAGGTGAACTCGTTTTTAGTAATGAGCCGATTGTTCGCATCGAAGCACCTTTAGTAGAAGCACAACTAATTGAAACCGCATTGCTGAATATCGTCAATTTCCAAACGTTAATTGCAACTAAAGCGAGCCGTATCAAACAAGTAATTAAAGATGAAGTAGGCATGGAGTTTGGGACAAGAAGAGCCCAGGAAATGGATGCTGCCTTGTGGGGAGCAAGAGCAGCTGTCATTGGAGGATTTGAATCAACATCGAATGTTCGTGCAGGCAAAAAATTTGGTATTCAAGTATCAGGCACGCACGCACATGCTTTAGTACAAGCATATAAAAACGATTATGATGCGTTCCATGCGTATGCAAAACGACACCGTGATTGCGTATTTTTAGTGGATACGTATAATACTTTGAAATCAGGTGTACCAACTGCCATCAAAGTAGCGAAAGAGCTAGGCGATAAAATTAATTTCATCGGTATTCGTTTAGATAGTGGAGACATTGCGTTTTTATCAAAAGAAGCACGCCGCATGTTAGATGAAGCAGGCTTCCCAAATGCAAAAGTAATTGTTTCGAACGATTTAGATGAATACACAATTTTAAACTTAAAAGCGCAAGGTGCACGTGTTGATATGTGGGGAATTGGGACAAAACTAATTACAGCATATGACCAACCAGCATTAGGTGCAGTGTATAAAATGGTAGCCATTGAAAATGCAGAAGGGAAAATGGAAGATACGATTAAAATCTCTGCCAATGCTGAAAAAGTTACGACACCAGGACTGAAAAAGGTGTACCGTATTATCGACCGGACGACACGTAAATCAGAAGGCGATTATATAGTAATGGAAGATGAAAATCCGCAAGAAGAAGAGAAAATAAAAATGTTCCATCCTGTGCATACATTTGTATCAAAGTTCGTAACGAATTTTGAAGCGAAAAACTTGCATACTCAAGTTATTAAAAATGGTGAAATAATATATAAAAATCCACCGTTAGCAGACATGCGCAAATACGCTGCGGATAATTTAGAGCTGCTATGGGATGAATATAAACGCTCGCTAAACCCAGAAGAATATCCAGTTGATTTAAGTCAAAAGTGCTGGGACAATAAAATGCGCAATATTCAAGAAGTACGTGAAATGGTACAAAATCTCGAACGACGTTAAGGAGTGTGGAATCATGAGCTTGCAACAGCGCATTATTAAAGAGTTAAAGGTGCTACCAGTAATTAATGTCGAACAAGAAATTCGTAAATCAATCAACTTCCTAAAGGAATATGCAAAGAAATATACATTTGTAAAAGGCTTTGTATTAGGAATTAGTGGTGGGCAAGACTCGACGCTAGTAGGAAAGTTGGCACAAATGGCGGTCAATGAAATAAATACGGAGGCTGGCGAAGCAAAATATTCGTTTTGGGCTGTCCGTTTGCCATATGGAGTACAATTTGATGAGCAAGACTGCCAAGATGCCCTTGAATTTATTAAGCCGACACATGTTTATACTGTGAATATTAAAGAAGCCGTAGATGCAAGTGTCCGTGCGCTTGCTGCAGCTAATGTGGAGCTAAGTGATTTTGCAAAAGGCAATGAAAAAGCGCGTGAACGTATGAAAGTACAGTTTTCAATTGCGGCAATGAATGGCGGTGTCGTACTTGGAACAGATCATGCTGCAGAGGCGATAACGGGCTTCTATACGAAATTTGGTGATGGTGGCGCGGATTTAATGCCAATTTACCGTTTAAATAAACGTCAAGGAAAGCAGATTTTAGCGCATTTAAAATGTCCTGAACACTTATATATGAAAGTGCCGACTGCTGATTTAGAGGAAGATCGTCCATCTTTGCCAGATGAAACCGCACTTAATGTCACATATGAACAAATAGATGATTATTTAGAGGGTAAAGTGATCCCTGAAGCGGCGCAGCAAGTTTTAGAGGGGCATTACTTACGCTCACAACATAAACGTCATATGCCGATTACGATTTTTGATGATTTTTGGAAGTGATAAAATAACTATGAGTGCATTTTGTAGGGGTATCCAGAAAGTGAATCTTTCCGGCCCCCGTCTCTCCTTGATAATTATCCATTAAGAAATATTGCTCCTGTGGTGATCACATCCACCACCGCCTCGAGCAAAGGTTCCGACTGAAAAGGTATTTTGAGTCGGAACCTTTGCTTTATTTATTTGCGAAAATGTCGATATAATTACCTAAGGATGATTGGAATTTTAGAAAGGAGGTATGTGTGATGAGGACTTCTAGAGTAGGGGCAACGCAAAGTAGCATCTTTCGTAACTCGAAGCAATATTTACAAACGAATGAAATGTTTCATCGAATAATGGATGAAGGTGGCGGCCAACAGTTTCACCAAGCACCGCAACAGCCTTTTCAGCCAAAGAAAAAACAAGCTCAAAAGAAAAAGAGTATTGTGTTGAAAAATAGCCCTCATCTTATAGTGAAGGGCATGCAATATAACGCAAATTCAGCAGCTATTCGTAATAGTTTATTACAAACATCTAAAATCATTAGCTATGCTAGTAAAATAAAAAGCCGTCATCACACATACCGAACTTCGATATAATGTCGATGTCCCGAAAGTAGAAATTTGTATTTTCGGGGCATTTTTTATATTTGACGCTGCATCTATTTGTCTTTTATTTGAGTTCAGCACCTCTTTTAGATTATGCTTAATATAGTAAAAATTACAAAAATATGTCGAGTTGGCCGAGGAGGTTTTTTTGATGCATCAACAAATTGAAGCAATCATTGAAAATATAGAAAAAGTAATGATAGGGAAACGTGAAGTAGCTGAGCTGAGTGTTGTGGCACTACTTGCTGGAGGACATGTGCTACTTGAGGATGTTCCAGGTGTAGGGAAAACGATGATGGTGCGTTCGTTGGCGAAATCGGTAAGTGCTCGTTTTCGACGTATCCAATTTACCCCAGATTTATTACCTTCAGATGTTGTCGGGGTGTCCATTTATAACCCGAAAACACTTCAGTTTGAATTTAGACCTGGCCCGATTA
Source organism: Solibacillus sp. CAU 1738 (assembly GCF_039888725.1). Classification (NCBI taxonomy): domain Bacteria; kingdom Bacillati; phylum Bacillota; class Bacilli; order Caryophanales; family Caryophanaceae; genus Solibacillus; species Solibacillus sp. CAU 1738. Next base: position 8,869 of record NZ_JBDQQN010000010.1, on the reverse strand, counting down.
TAGGTAATATCGTATTAGCTGACGAAATTAATCGAACATCGCCGAAAACACAGTCTGCTTTATTAGAAGGGATGGAAGAGGCTTCTGTAACAATTGATGGGGAGACACTTGAAATTCCAAAGCCTTTCTTCGTTATGGCGACGCAAAATCCAATTGAATACGAAGGCACCTACCCACTACCTGAAGCCCAGCTGGATCGTTTTTTATTAAAAATTAGAATGGGTTACCCTTCGGCGGAAGATGAATTAGAAGTACTAAGACGTGCACAGCATAATAAGCCGATTGAACAAATTCAGGCTGTACTAACTTTAGATGAATTACTCGCACTACAACAGCAAGTGCAGGAAGTGTTCGTGGAGGATAATGTAAAAGGTTATATTGTTGAGCTAGCTCGTGCTACACGTATAGATTCGCAAGTGTATTTAGGGGTTAGTCCGCGAGCATCCATAGCATTAATGAAAGCTTCCCAAGCCTATGCGTTACTGCGAGGGCGTGATTTTGTAAAGCCTGATGATGTACAGTATTTAGCGCCTTTCGTATTCGGCCATCGTCTTATTTTACAGCCGGAAGCGCGTTATGATGGAGTGACGCCAGAAAGTATATTACGACGAATTATTGACCGTGAAACAGTGCCGGTAAAAAGGTATAGCGAGCAATGAAGAAAGTCCGCACCTTTTTAAAGGATAGCGGCCGTGTTTTAAGCGTTGTCGCACTGATTATTTTTACATTTTGTTTTGCGATGTTTCAAGGGGGATTTGTTAGTTGGTTCATCTTCTTTACGGTCATTCCATTTTTAATTTATTCCGTTCTTCTTAGTCTGGTCCCGTTGCGTTTTTCGCAAATCGAACGGGAAGTATTGCCAACCCATTTGAAACGTGGCGATGATTTACTAATTACTGTTCGTTTCCGCAATAAAACATTTTTTCCGCTTATTTTTATGACAGTGCGTGAAATCAGTCATTTTGAAAAACAAAGCGAGCATGGGAAATTATTTTTTGTCGGTATTAAACGAGAGTTTGAATGGACTTATGTAATAGAGGATTTGCAACGTGGAGAATATCAATTTAAAGGGCTAGAGTTTATAGTAACAGACTTTTTTGGTTGGACGATACGTCAAAAGCAGGTAAGAGCGCCACAAGTTTTTCTGGTTTATCCGAAAACAACGGATTTGGCTTTTTCATCGATGCATATGCAATATGATCAAGGTGCAGCTTTGTCGAAATATTCAATTGTGAAAGATACAACGATGGCAACAGGTGTACGCGACTACCAGCCCGGCGATCGGTTTTCGTGGATTCACTGGAAGTCCTTTGCGAAAAATTCGACGTTACGTACAAAGGAATTTGAAGATCGGCAATCACAGCAAATATTCGTTTGTTTACAGCAAAACTCCTCGAAACTTTTTGAAGAAGCAGTTGATTTGACAGCCTCTATTATGAAGATAATTGTCAAAAATCGTGTGGACGTATCGTTTGCGACAGCTGGTGAAAACCGATTAAATATGCCATTTGTAAGAACAGAAAGTCAGTTAGAGAAAGTAATGCAACATCTAGCAGTTGTTGAGGCGAATGGGGAAAATACGGCAGCGACTTTATTACGCGGCGATCAAAAGGAACTAAGTCGCTCTGTGCTTGTCATAGTTACGGGTGAATTAACGAAAGATTGCAAGGAAGTACTAATGGATAGTGCTAAATATACGCGTGCCGTTATTTGCTTTGTCGTTGTTACAAAAGAACAATTAAAAACAATTGATGCACCCCAGCGTACTATTGGACAAAGTCGAGTTGTCTATTTAACGGAAGATATGTTTAGTCAAGCGTTCACGGAGGTGAATAAACCGTGAAAAAAAATGGATTGTATTATATAGAATATAGTATTTATTACATTATATTGTTATTAATTTTACGAGAATGGCTATATCCAATTATGGAATTAACGGGGACAGGCTATTTTGAATATTTTTTAGGATTTGTAGTGATGTCGCTCATCATTTCTTTATTACAAATCAATATCATTATTTCATGGATATTGAAAATTAGTTATATCAATATTTTCATTGTCAATGTGTATAGTGATTACCCGATGATTTCGATGGAAGGTGCAAGATTTTTATTAACGGAATTATCATGGAATATAACTCAGATAGTAAATGGTAATTTTACAGCAGTATCTGATCCGTTTCGTACGATGTTATTTTTCGTTCTTATTTGGATGCTTATTTATTTAATTCATCATTGGATAACAGTACGCATGACAATCTACTATTTTTTAGTGTTAACGATTTTCTTTATTGCAACACTTGATACGTTTAGTGATTACGACGGTTCGGCAGCAATTGTAAAAGTAATGCTATTAGGTCTCATTATGACGGCGTTGTTATTTATGAAGCGTCTAATCATCTCTACAGGTGTGGAGCTAGAATGGCATAGATATATTTTATATGCGATGCCGATTATTTTATTAATCGGGCTATCAGGGATTGGGGCGGTATTATTACCAAAAGCAGCACCGCAATGGCCAGATCCGGTTCCGTATATAAAAAATATTGCGGGACAAGGAGGAAGTAGTGCAGTAAAAAAAGTAGGTTATGGTAATAATGATGAACAACTAGGTGGTTCATTTTCTGCGGATGATACAGTTGTATTTCGTGTGCATGCCCCTAAAAAACAATATTGGCGAGTGGAAACGAAGGATTATTATACGTCAAAGGGCTGGACATCTTCAGAAGGTGACTTCGGAGTATTGGACTTGTCTGTTAATACGCCAATCCCATTGACGATTCCTTTAGGAGAGAAACCTGCAACAGCAAAAATTTTTCCGTTAGTGAACCAAACTTTCGTTTTGCAAGCTTACGGGCTAGAGCGAGTTATGTTTGATCAAATTAACGGAGCAACACGTTTTAATGAACAAAGTGAAAAATTACTAACACTAGTTGATGGTAGTCCGGTTGTGTTAGAGCATTATGAACTTATTTATCGTGAGCCTTCCTATAGTTTTACAGCGCTAAAAGCAGTAGATGTAGCGAAAACGAAAGTAGATGCGCGTTTTTTACAACTCCCTGATACTTTGCCAGAAAGAGTAGGAGAGCTTGCTGAGCAAGTGACGGCTATTGCATCAACGTCATATGATAAGGCGCGTGCGATTGAACGTTATTTTCGACAGAATGGCTATGTGTATGAAACGAAAAATGTAGGAATTCCAACTGCTGAACAAGATTATGTCGATCAGTTTTTATTTGAAACAAAAATGGGTTATTGCGATAATTTCTCTACATCAATGGTTGTGATGTTGCGTTCTGTTGGTATTCCTGCGCGCTGGGTAAAAGGCTTTGCGGGAGGGAAACAAATTAGTCGAGATGATGATGGCTTACTCGTGTACGAAATTCAAAATAATGATGCCCATTCATGGGTTGAAGCGTATATTGATGGTGTCGGTTGGATGCAATTTGAACCGACGATTGGTTTCTCAAATCAAGTTTCGATTGAATATGATGCGCAAAGAGCAGAGCAGCAAAATGATGTGCCTCTTGAAGAACAGCAAAAATTGGAGGAACAGCAGCGTGAGGAACAAAAAGCTGCTAAGGCAAATGCCAAATCTGTAAGCATGTTTAATATACCTGAACTGCTAAAAAAATATAAAAACTGGCTAATAGCAATTGTAGTTATTGCTTGTTTCCTTGTATTAATAATGTTTAGAAGTCGCCGCAAATGGTTGCCGAAAATATATGTGCAACTAAATCGTCGGAAAAAACAAGATGCACATATATTCGAGCTTTCATATGCACAATTATTAAAGCAATTAGAACGTTACGGCTTAAAAAGAAGTAAAAACCAAACGTTACAAAGCTTTGCACGCGCGGTTGATGCACATTTCGACACAGATCATATGTCAAAATTAACGGAAGCATATGAACGTTCTATTTATGCCGAAAAAGCTGAGGAATTGGATTTCGATAAACTTAAAGAAAGTTGGGAATATTTAATCAATCGCACTACTAGTTGATTTTAGGCTTTACAAAGAGTAAAATTTAGAAAAAATAGACGAGGTATGCCTTCATATAAGTCCGATAATATGGTTCGGACGTTTCTACTAAGTTACCGTAAACAACTTATCTATGACGGCGGACGAGCTATGCGCGAATTAAGCATAACTATGTCCGTTTGAACAATGAACGCGTAGAAAAAAATTTTTCAACGCGTTTTTTCTTCAATACAGGTACCTTTAAATAATTAGAAGAGGTGGAAATATTGTCAACTCCTTTGTTATCACAAGAAAAAATCGTTGTTCTTGATTTTGGTAGTCAGTTCAACCAATTAATTACACGTCGTATTCGTGAATTCGGGGTATTCTCTGAATTACATCCACATACAATTACAGCCGAAGAAATTAAAGACATGAACGCAGCTGGTATCGTATTTTCAGGTGGCCCAAACTCTGTATACGATGACAACGCATTCAAAGTAGACCCAGCGATTTTTGAGTTAGGACTACCGATTTTAGGTATTTGCTATGGTATGCAATTAATGGCACATACACAAGGCGGTAAAGTAGAAAGCGCTGAAACACGTGAATACGGTAAAGCAGAAATTAACGTAACGACAAATAATAAATTATTTGGTGACCTGCCGACAGAACAAATCGTATGGATGAGCCATGGCGACCACGTAACAGAAGTACCAGCTGGCTTTGAAGTAATTGCAACAAGTGCTTCTTGTCCAATCGCTGCAATGGCTAATGCTGAGCGTAAATTCTACGCTGTACAATTCCACCCAGAAGTTCGTCACTCTGTATACGGTAATGACCTACTTCGCAACTTCGTATTCGATGTTTGTGAAGCTAAAGGTGACTGGTCAATGGCCAACTTTATCGAAATCGAAATTGCTAAAATCCGTGAGTTAGTTGGCGACAAGCAAGTTCTTTGCGCACTTTCTGGTGGTGTAGATTCATCAGTAGTAGCAGTTTTACTACACAAAGCAATTGGTGATCAATTAACATGTATGTTCGTGGATCACAACTTAAACCGTAAAGGTGAAGTTGAGCAAGTAATGAAAACTTTCACTGAAGGCTTTAACATGAAAGTTATCAAAATAGATGCACGCGAACGTTTCATGAACAAGTTAAAAGGTGTGTCTGACCCAGAGCAAAAACGTAAAATCATCGGTAATGAATTCATTTACGTATTTGATGAAGAGTCTGCGAAATTAAAGGACATGGACTTCTTAGCACAAGGTACGCTTTATACGGACATTATTGAGTCAGGTACTGCGACTGCACAAACAATTAAATCTCACCATAACGTAGGTGGATTACCAGAAGACATGAAGTTCAAATTAATCGAACCTCTTAACACATTATTTAAAGACGAAGTACGTGCTTTAGGTTTAGAGCTTGGTTTAGATGAAGCAATAGTATGGCGTCAACCATTCCCAGGTCCTGGTCTTGGAATTCGTGTACTTGGTGAAGTGACAGAAGAAAAATTAGAAATCGTACGTGAAGCAGATTACATTTTACGTGAAGAAATCAAAAATGCCGGTCTTGACCGCGACATTTGGCAATATTTTTGCGTACTACCAGACATCCGTTCTGTAGGTGTAATGGGCGACGGTCGTACTTATGACTACGCTATCGGTATCCGCGGCGTAACATCAATCGACGGCATGACGTCTGACTGGGCACGTATCCCTTACGATGTACTAGAAAAAATCTCAGTACGTATCGTTAACGAAGTGAACGGCGTAAACCGCGTACTGTATGACATCACTTCTAAGCCACCAGCAACGATTGAGTGGGAATAGTCATCAACCAAATTTCGAGGAGCTTTAGCACCGCACAAATTTTTCGCGATAGCGAAGTTGATGTTTGCGTCGAAAGCAAAGCGGCAGGCGCACTTAAATAACAACTAGAAAAGCTTGGAGAGCCTATGAATAATAGGTTTCTCCAAGCTTTTTATTTACTGCATTTAACAGAAGGTGTCTAAAACGAAAATCAACTCATTCCCTATCCAATTAACACCTCATTCTCTAATCTTTCTTTAACCTCGATATTAAATAGCCCAGGTGTCCAACTTGTAGAAGTAGATGTGACGAAAAGCATTGTACGTGTTTTATAGGATGCCGCTACTAATTCATTAAACGAAAATAGAGACTCGTTAATATAAAAAATGAACTAAAACGACATATACAGATGCATAGTTTAAAAGTGTAATAATAATTATTTGTGACTTCTAACAAGTAAATCACAAAAAACATAATGCAATTATTAAATTCGGAATTTTTTTGAGTAAAAAGCCGATTTGATGAATAATTCGGAATGGCACATATTTTAAAATATGTTGTATATGAATTTTGACAAAATGAGTTTTTGACGATTTATTATTTTCTATTCCACTCGCAAATGTGTAATTTTTTTATCACAAAATGGGATGCCTTAGCGAGGCGGTGAAATAGGAAGATGAAGAGGGTCTGATTATAAAGACATCTAATAAAATTTAATTTGTTAGAGAAAAACAATTAAAACTAAGTAGTTTAATTATTCGGAGGTAAAGCTACGTAAGATAGCAAATATAGCTAGCGGTAGTCCGAAATACCGTGGTTATTCCGAACTTTATTTGTATTTTATTAAAAAATGTTCGTAAATATGGTTGAAATCTAAAAAGTGAGATGATATAGTACATGGTGTAAATTAAATAATGTCGTCGTATAATGTCGGGAATATGGCCCGTGAGTTTCTACCAAATCACCGTAAATGATTTGACTACGATTAAGATATAGAATTTCCTTTTCGATATAGAGGAATAAAATCTAGCTCGACTTAATTCGTAGACATGCGGCTTTTTAAAAGTTTCGCGTGTCTTTTTGTTTTTTACATCGAAAACTCAGATGTTGGAGACGACAACACGGAGGAAAATTTCAAAATGAAAAAATATTTCCAATTTGAAGAACTCGGAACAAATTACCGCCGAGAGTTTCTTGGTGGATTAACAACTTTCTTATCGATGGCTTATATTCTAGCGGTGAATCCTATTATGCTTTCTGCGGCAGGGATGGACTACGATGCTGTATTTGTAGCAACGGCGTTAGCGGCAGCAGTTGGTAGTTTATTTATGGGGCTGATTGCTAAGTACCCAATCGCTTTAGCACCAGGTATGGGATTAAATGCATTCTTCGCATTCTCGGTAGTAATCGGTATGGGGATGTCTTGGGAGACGGCGTTAACGGGTGTGTTATTCTCTGGGCTTATTTTTATTATCCTATCTTTATCAGGTATTCGTGAAACAATTATTAATGCGATTCCAGCACAACTTAAATATGCAGTAGGAGCTGGTATTGGGCTATTCATTACATTTGTAGGGTTCCAAAATGCAAAAATAATCGTAAATGATGATGCTACATTAGTAAAACTTGGTGACGTAACATCAGGTGAAGCATTACTTGCTGTGTTCGGTGTAGTCCTAACGGCAATCTTAATGGCGAAAAAAGTGAACGGTGGCATTTTCTACGGTATGATTACAACAGCTGTTGTAGGTATGATATTCGGTTTAGTAAATACACCTGAAGCGATTATTGCTTCTGTTCCAAGTGTTGAGCCAACATTTGGCGCAGCATTTGAAGCTTTTAAATCATTTGAAGTATTTAAAGAGACAGTGATCAACCCAGATTTCCTAATCATTGTACTAACTTTCTTATTCGTTGATTTCTTCGATACAGCAGGTACATTAATGGCAGTAGCTGGTCAAGCTGGCTTAGTTAAAGATAATAAGCTACCTCGCGCTGGTAAAGCATTACTGGCAGACTCATTAGCAACTGTAACAGGTGCTATTTTTGGTACATCAACTACAACTTCTTACATTGAGTCTACTGCAGGGGTTGCAGCTGGTGCACGTACTGGTTTCGCATCGGTTGTAACTGGTGTGTTATTCTTATTAGCTTTATTTTTCTCACCTATACTCTCGGTAGTGACAGGTGCAGTAACAGCACCGGCACTAATTATTGTAGGTGCATTAATGGTATCTTCACTTAAATTAATAGATTGGGATAAAATTGAAATCGCGATCCCTGCGTTCCTTGTTATTCTTTGTATGCCACTTGGTTACTCAATTGCAACTGGTATCGCAATTGGTTTCTTATTCTATCCAATCACAATGATCGTTGCAGGAAGAAGCAAAGAAGTACATCCGATTATGTACGGAATGTTCGTAATCTTCCTTTGTTACTTTATTTTCTTATAGTCATAACTTCATGCCATTCTCGAGTTTTCGAGAATGGTATTTTTGTTTTATTAAGAGGGAAATAAGGAGAAAGAATATTCTCCATTTAATATAAGTAAACATAGAAAATGAGTTTTGAAATACAATTTTTTTATTTATTAGAATCGCATTATCCAAAATAAATAAATGACATATGATTTCTAATGGTATGGCGATATCCATTTATATAGTATGACAAGGAAAAGAACTTTACGATTTTTGTGTAGCTATTTAATAGGTAGATATTCAATATTAATTCTTTTGAATTTAACCGAATTATTTTTCTTTTTATAAAGTGTTGCATTACGGCAATACAGGTGGTATATTTAAACACGTTGCTGCTGAACAACAGCAAACAACGAAAAACAATTAACAAAAAGTGTTGACAACGAAATGACAACATGATAAAGTTATAAAGTCGTCACTAACGAAGAAGACGACATAATGAACCTTGAAAACTGAACAAGCAAAACGCTAATCAATAAAGTTTCGTTTAATTACGAAACAAAAATTTTGGACATCAAAATTGATGCCAGCAAATGTTTTTATGTATCGAAAGCGGAAGCGACAGATACAAAAATTTGAGCTAATCAAATTTTCTCTTTTATGGAGAGTTTGATCCTG
>NZ_JBDQQN010000001.1:0-1029089 GCF_039888725.1 Solibacillus sp. CAU 1738 | reverse complement strand
GTGAAATGTATTACAAAGAGGATTTAGAACCTCAAAAAAAGCGTGGTGTGCAGTTATTAAACCTTCGGCATCTGACAAGGCAACATGAGAACATGACGGGAATTATGGTTCAAACTAAGCTCCAATTCCAAGCAGTATTAGATCAAGTATTCCCTGAATACAAAGGTGTTTTTGGAAATTTATATGCCGAAGTTTCATTAAAAGCTTTACAAACCCTCCCTACCTCCGAGTCTGTCTTAAAGGCTGGTGTGGAAGAAATTGCCCAGTTTATTAATAGGCATTGTAAATCACGTTCAATTGATTGGGCGTATGAAAAAGCAGAGGAATTAATTGTAGCTGCAGAACGCAATCCATTTCAATCAACCCTGTATCATAGCCTTCTTGTCAGTTTGAATATGTATATAGATTTACTTCAAGCTTACCACCAACAACTTTCGACGTTGGAGCGTGAGATTGATGAATTGGCGGTACAACTTAAAGAATATGAACTACTCCAAACAATTCCCAGTGTAGGTGAAAAAATCGCTGCAACGATTATTTCTGAAATCGGGGAAATTGATCGGTTTAGTCACCCCAAAAAGTTAGTTGCCTTCGCAGGACTTGATCCAAGTGTGTTTGAATCAGGACGCTTTAAAGGTACAAAAAATCATATTACCAAACGTGGCTCAGCTAGGCTTCGCCGTATGCTTTATACAGCTGTTCGCTGCTCTATTCGTGATAGCCGTAGAAAGAAAACAACCGATGAAACCATTGCACGAAATAAAAGATTAAGAGCCTTCTACGATTTGAAACGCGAAGAAGGTAAACCCTACAGAGTAGCTATTATCGCCTGTGCTAATAAGCTCTTATACTGGATTTATGCGATGTTAAAAACAAAAACATCATTCCAAGAAACTCTTTAGTAACAATAATTTCAAATAAAATACAAACCTTCCAAATTGAATTCGGAGGGTTATTTGAGTTGTGCATTTTTTGTATAGCATGAGGTGATTTTTAATTTAAAAGATTTTTATTGACAATCTATTAGCTGGTTTAGTTTAATAAGGAATTTCCTAAATAGATAAGATAGATGTTTATTGCCTTTTGCACTTTTAATTACTTCACTATACCTTTCCCGTCCCGCCTTATCCAAACCGTGTCATCTTTTGTAATCTGCACAATATCAATATTTCCACCAACTGTTTGCAGCTCCTTACTTTTATCCACGTTTTCTTTCATCACTTCCGCAATGACGTTATACGTAAATGCAATAAGCTCGTCATTACTTTTTTGTATGAGTGCGGCTGCCATCTCGTCATAACTTATTGTTGGATGTTGGTCGGTAAATGTAATCATATTACTAAAAATTTGCTCATGGTCACTCCCGCTAAATCTAAAACCATACTCATCTATAGGGATTGGATAATTTTTAATATGTTCGCCGTTTTTGAATTCCATCGATACGAACACTAAATTCCCTTCCTCCGCGCCACCTAGATGGATTTGAGTCGTAAATCCAGCAAAATAACTGCAAAATTTTCTTATGACATATTCAATCGTATCAGCTATCGTCATGTATTCACTATTCGGATAATGCTCCAATCCGTAAACTAAATCATTAATATCCATATATCGAGAAATAATCTCGTTCGTGTCCTTATTGAAAATAACACGCGTTAAGCTGCCAGAAAAAGAGATCGCCACTTTATTCGGTAAAATGAATATTTTCCGACATTGATCATTGTGGACCGGGGTATTTTTCCATGACGCCCTACTATCAATTGCCATAATAATGGAATCCTTGCCCTTTACGTTTAACGCAACTGTCATTAAACCAATCCCCTTTCCCAAAAGGTATGTCTATTTTATGATTTGGCGTCAACAAATATCATCAAGGACGTACCGAAGCTAGCGAAATAACCAACTATTCTTGCCTTAACGTTGTAAATTGCATAAATATGATGGGACCCCATACACACAAGTCTTTTTGTTATTCGCTGTTAAGTAATCATTCATGGCTTTCAAGAGTGTTCCCTAACTTTTATTTAGGAGCCTTTTTTGCATGACTTTGTATAGCAAAAAAATAGGTCCTGGCTCCCATCAACATCCCTCCACCAATACCGATAAAGGTACCACAGAGACCCCCTACCTATCCAGACAAAAGATTTTTAATACAGATAATACAGAAAAACAAAAAAAGAGTAATACAAACCACTTGTTTACTCTTTTGTCCGCAATTTGTCCGCAATTTGTCCGCAATTTGTCCGCAGAATTATTTTTTTGTGCTATTTTTATTTAACTGTATTGATTTTGCTTGGTTCCAAAAACCTTATTAAATCAGACTTTTTTAACTTAATTGAATTCAGTTTAACTCAGTTTATTTAACCAGATAAATTCGACAAGGTGGGGGTCGCTGGTTCGAGACCAGTCGGGACCATCATTTTCCATAGCCTGTAAACGTTGATATAACAGCGTTTACAGGTTTTTAATTTCGGAACACTTCCTGTAGTAAATCTCAAATTTTAGGTAATGCTCACAAATTGCTCACGAGATTTTTTTCAGTGCTTTTTCAAAAACTTCCGCTAAATCATTATCTTCATTTGGAACGAGGTGAGCATTGGTATCTAACGTAATTTTAGCATTCGCGTGACCTAAACGTTTTGACACCTTCACCACATCAACACCCTTTGAAATTAAAATGGATGCATGTGTATGACGGAAATCGTGAAATCGAATTTGGGTTACGTTTGAAGTGATAATCAATCTTTTCAACGCCCGTAACACATTTCGAGGATCTTGTTTTGACCCTGTTTCCGTACAAATTACAAAATCCTCATCCTGATATAGTTCACCAAGTTGTTCTTTCCAAATTTCTTGTTGTTTGCGATATTTAACTAACTCTTTCCCAACCATATCTGAAATTGGTACGATTTGATTTGATTTTCGAGTCTTTGTTGACGTTAAAATATAACCTTTTTTCGGGATATATGCTAATGGACGTTGAACACTAATCGTTTTATTAATAAAATCAATATCGCTCCATTTTAAACCTAAAATTTCGCCTCTTCTCAATCCTGTATAAATCGCAAGCATGAAAGTTAAATAATGCCTTTCTCCCTTACAATGTTCAAGAAACGTGTCGATTTGTCCTAAAGACCAAATTTTCATCTCATCTTTTATCACAGCAGGTGGATCAGCATCATTAACCGGATATTCAAGCAATGGTAATAAAAAGAGAGGGATTAAATGAGAGTCGCAATATGTGAGGATGATCAATATCACCGAGAGTTAATATTTAATGCGATTAATAATTTTGCGCTTTTTCATGAACTAAGCATCGAAATCGTATTTTGTACTGATAATCCAAATAAGTTGCTTCAAATAATACAATCTAAACAAATTGATTGTTATATACTCGATATTGAACTAAATGAAGTCAAAAATGGTATGATTATTGCAATTGCTATTCGTGAAAAAGATCCACTTGCACATATTATTTTCGTTACAACACATGCACTTGATTTTATAGTGAAAAATTACCCGAACAAATTAAGGTGAAAGTTATTGAAGCGTTGCAAGCTGCTTTCGCGAAATATCAGAAGATTGGTGAACTAGATCAATCTAAATGGTTTCAAATAAAAGTAGTTGAAAAGGTGAAGAATATTAAATTACAAGATATCTACTTTATTGAAACATCCCCTGTGCCACACAAACTAGAACTATACGAAAAAAATGGCTGTCATGTATTCTATAGTACATTGAGAGAACTTGTTTATCTAGGGGATAACTTTTATCGTTGTCATAAGAGCTACTTAATTAATTGGATAATGTTATTGAATTTAATCTGATGGATCGCTTTGTGATTATGGAGAACAACGCTAAATGCCCTGTCTCATTTCGATTAATACGTGAACTTAAAAAAAGACTAACAAATATCAAATAATAAAATATACAACATTGAATTACTTTTTATAAGTTGCTGAATGGACGAAAGATATTGAAAAATAATTAATAAAAATGAGTGTCTAAAAGCAGTTTCCAACTGCTTTTAAAGCTTGAAAACCCAAATCTATAAATAAGAAAAATTGTATTTTCAAGCTTTAATAAGCTAGAATAAATATCTACAATAAATAGTAAAGGATTGATATAAAATGATTGAAATATTTGCTGTCAATTTTAATAATCCTATTCATTATTCAACATACGAAAAACTTATAAAATTATTACCACAAACTAAACAAGCCAAGCTAAAAAAATTTACTAGAATAGAAGATTCGATGAGAGGTCTTGTTGCTGAAATATTAATCCGAAATATTATTATAAAAAAAAAACTTAGTAATAATTATCAATTCGAGTTTGCAATTAACCCTTACGGAAAACCATATTTACATGGAATAGAGAACTTTGATTTTAATTTAAGTCAATTCTGAAGATTTGGTAATATGTGCAGTAAGTAGTAATCAAATTGGCATTGATATAGAAAAACAAAAGATTATCGATATAACGATAGCACATCAATTCTTCACAAAAAAAGAATGTGATTACATTTACTCTTTAGAAAACCATCAATTAAATCGCTTTTTTGAAATATGGACTTTTAAAGAAAGCTATATCAAAGCATTAGGACTTGGTCTATCTCTTCCGTTAAACTCTTTCTCGATTATAAAAGATAGATTTAATCAAAATTTTATAATTGAGTCCCAATCTCAAGGCATAGAATTTTATCTAAAAAATTATTTAATAGATTCAAACTATCGGATTGCAGTTTGTGCGCGTAATAATGTTTTTCCTCATATTAAATACATTGATTTTGAGGATTTGGTGATAGAAGCTTTAAATAATAACTCGATCTAAATAAAATTCATTCCAGAATGGTGTTTCACTCTACTTTAAGGAGTTTAACATAGTCCTTTATATTAATATCTTTTATAAAAATCTCTATACTGTTCGATTTAAAAAAACAAAAAAGTAACTTTAAAAAAATTATTTTTATACTCACAATTCATTCTTTGCTAAATTGCAATATTAAATGCAACAACCGATAAACCTTGATAAATTGTTATTTTCCGAAAATATGACCAATAAGAATGGATTTAGAATGAATTGCTGGCTACTTTACATGGAGTAGTAGCTAATCATATTCACTAAAACATCTTAGAATAACATTAGTTATCAATAAAAAGCTCTAAAAACCTGTTAGAAAAACAGGTTTTTAGGATTGAAATATATTAACTTACAATAAATAAATTTGGGTTTTCTAATATTTCCTTGAAACGATTAGTAAAAGTCACTGCTGTTACACCGTCTGCAACGCGATGATCAAACGAAAAAGATATTGTCATTATTGAACGAATATGGATTTTATCATCTTCTCCCACTACAGGTGTTTTTTTTGTTTTATGAAGCGCTAGCAATGCAGTTTGAGGGTAATTAATAATCGGTGTTGCGCCTATACTTCCATGCATACCAACATTACTAATAGTGAACGTACCATGCATTACATCCAGTTGGGGGAGTTTTCCGCCACGGGCTTTTTTTACCAGCTCTTTTGATTCGGAATTGATATTTTTTACTGATTTTTTATTAGCATATTTAATCACTGGTACAAGTAGTCCTTTTTGTGTATCCGTAGCAATACCAATGTTTATGTCTTCAATAAGATAAATAAGTTCTAATTCTTCATCAAGTTTCGAATTAAAAATAGGAAAGTCTTCTAAAGCCATTGCAGCTGCTTTTACAAAAAAGGCTGTAAAAGAAATTGATTGATACTTTGCCCCTACTTCTTCCTTAATTTCTATTAGTCTCGTAACATCAATTTCCTCAAAATGAGTCACATGAGGAATCATCCGAATTGATTTTTCTATATTTTGGGCTATTTTCTTCCTATTCCCATCAAAAGCTATTGTCTTTTTATTTTTCGGAACACCTTTTATTCTATCCTGATTTTCACCACTTAGGTTGTTTAGAGAATTTAATACATCTTGATCCATTACTCTCCCAGCAGCCCCTGATCCTCTAATCTTTGTAATATCCACATTATACGCTTTAGCAAGATTTCTGGTAGAAGGTGAAGCCAGAATACTATGGTTTTCCTTATTATTTTCATTCTGTTCGTTATTCTTATTACTAGCTTCTCCATCTGTCGATTCTATCATTAACATAACAGTTCCTACGGGAATAGTGTCACCCTCAAGTTGAAAAATATCTCTCACAACCCCAGATGTAGGAGAAGGTATATCTACTGCCATCTTATCGGTTTGAACTTCAATAACGGACTGATCCTTTGAAACAAAGTCCCCAATTTTTACATAATAATGATTAATTGTAGCTTCTGATAATCCCTCACCTATATCGTATAGTTTTACCTCAAACATAACTTTCCTCTTTTCTAGTAATTGATTACTTTTTCAACTGCATTTATTATGCGGCTCGCTGAGGGTAAATACTCGTCTTCAAAGGAGAAGAATGGGACAGGAGTATCAAAACCTGTTATTCTTTCGATTGGAGCCTTTAAATATAAAAAGGAAGTATCATTAATCAAAGCAATAATATCACTGCCTACACCTCCAGTTTCATGACCCTCATGAATGATAATTGCACGTCCTGTTTTTTGCACCGACGCCGAAATTACATGTTGATCTAATGGATATAGCGTTCTTAAATCTACTACTTCACATAAAATGTTATTTTCTTCTTTTAATTTATCAGCAACCTCTAGCGCAATTGGGACCATCGCTCCCCAGACAATGATAGAAACATCCTCTCCATCTTGTAAAATATTTGCTTTCCCAATTTCAACAATGTACTTCTCTTCGGGGATTTCCTGTCGAAAAGATCGATAGTTACGCATTGGTTCTAAAAACAAGACAGGATCAGGATCTTCAATACTTGCAATTAACAACCCTTTTGCATCATAGGGATTAGAAGGACAAACAACTTTTATTCCAGGCATATGTGTGAAAATCGCCTCAATGCTATCAGAATGAATTTCGGGTGCTTTAACCCCTGCTCCATATGGTGCACGTATAACAATTGGCACATTATAATACCCCATCGTTCTAGATCTTAGTCTTGTTGCATGTGTCATTATTTGCTCGTATGCTGGATAAATAAACCCTAAAAATTGAATTTCTATAATTGGACGGTATCCATTAACAGCCATTCCGATCGCTGTTCCAACAAAACCAGCTTCACTTAGGGGCGTATCAAAAATTCTTTTATCCCCAAATTCTTCAAACAATCCTTCTGTAGCTCTAAAAACTCCACCGTTCACGGCCACATCCTCACCTAATACAATAACTTCCTCATGTTCTTTTAACATAATTCGCATAGCATCTGTAATAGATTGAACCATTGTTAATGTCACTGTTTGAATAGCAGATTTCAATAGTTTTTACCCACCCTTGCGTTTATATATTTTTCGCGCTGTCTTTCTAATATCCACGTCGGAGTATTAAATACATAGTCTATTACATTATTCGGATTAGGTTTTGGAAATGATTCTAGCGCTAGAATTGCTTCTTCTATCTCATTGTCAATTTCTTTTTCTAATTGAAGCATCCAGTCATCAGAAAAGGTATAATAATTTTTCATAAACCGTTCCAAACGTAAAATCGGATCGAATTTACGTTTTTTTTCACTTTCTTTTTGATCCCGATACTTGCTTGGATCATCTGCCGTAGTATGTGCCCCGTATCGCCATGTAACAGCCTCTATCAATACGGGACCACTTCCCTTTCGAGACTCTTCTAGGGCTTTTTTTGTTTCGAAATAAACTGAAAAAACATCATTTCCATCTACTCTAATTCCTTTTATATCATAAGCAAGAGATTTCTGAGCGATGGTTTTCGTATTTGTTTGCTTTTCGTAAGGAACTGAAATCGCATAATAATTATTTTGGCAAAATAGAATGACAGGTGCGTTTAGGACACTTGCATAATTAAGCCCTTCGTGGAAATCTCCTTCAGATGTTGCTCCATCTCCAAAATATACAATTGCTGCATTATCGGTTCCTTTTAACTGTTCAGAGTAAGCTAGACCCACAGCATGTGGAATTTGAGTTGCTATAGGAACACAAGGGGGAAATATTTTGCGATTTTCTGGAGGAATACACCCTTCATTTCGCCCTTTCCAAAATAATAAAGAGTTTAATAATGATTGGCCGAAAGTTATTGATGCTCCATGGTCACGATACGAAGGAACTAACCAATCTTTATCGTTTAATGCTAGAGCACTCCCGACTTGCGATGCTTCTTGCCCTTCATATGGTGCATACGTACCAATCCTACCCTGTCTTTGTAAACTTACTGCCTTTTTATCAAACGCTCTAGTTCTCAACAAGTGATAATAAAATTTTTCTACTAATTCTTTTGTAATGAGAGATTCGTAATCAGTATTTAAAAGTATTCCATCTTCACATACCACTCTTCTAATTGAAAAATGTTGTTCCAAACAATCCACCACCCTCGTTTATTTAATCACTTCAAATCATAATTTTTATTTTGACAACAATTAAAACTTTTATCTTTTATATTAATAAGCGTTTAATTTTATATAATTTGGTATAGGCTGAATGTCTATACAATCATTTTCAAATAATACTAAATCATCACTTTCCTTAATCTCTTTGAATCCAGAAAATTTATAAGTCATATACATCATTCGATTTTTACTGGTTGGAACGAATTCAGCACGTAGTTGAACATTTGCATTTTTAGCTAGATGCATTACATAATTGAGCATAACCGTACCAATTCCTCTCGACATAACTCTGCACGACATAAGTAACAGCTTTAAAGTCCATACATCTTTGTCACATTCGAGCAGAACAACTCCTACTTTTCCATATGTCCCATACTTATCATTAAGATCAGCTATTAATAATTTATGTTTTTTGGATTTTACAAAACTTCCCAGTTCTTCATATGAATAAGTATATCCTGTTGCATTTAACTGATGGGTCCTTACAGTTAATTCCTCTGCTCGCTGTAAATCACCATCATCGACCGGAGATATAGAAAGTACCATATTTAGGGATTCCAGAAATTCCTCTTTTGCACCTTCATAACTTTCTTCTATTTTATTGCGTTCTATATCACTTAAATACATGCTTCTTCTATTCTTAGAATCATTTGTGAGAAAACGTGGATTCATTTCAGGTAGATCAAGTAAGTTACTTAAATCAGTTGCATCTATACACATTACTTCTGGCACAGTAAAACTTACTTCTTCTCTTTCGAAGGGCTGATCGTCTATAAATGCTAAAGTATCAAGTCCAATATTAATTGATTTCGCTATCTTTTTAATAGAAGCTCCCTTTGAATTCCAGTTAATTTGGGGATAAATAAAATACTCCTCAATACCAAATTCTTTAAGTTTCTCAATTGCTAAATGATGTTCATTTTTACTTGCAATAGATTGTAGTATCCCCCGTCTATCGAATTCTTCTAAAATATCTTTTATATCTTCACGTAATTTAACATTCTTATCTTCAAGTAAGACACCTCGCCAAATTGTATGGTCAAGATCCCAGACAACACACTTTACTTTTCTTTCATGTGAATCCATCTCTACCATTTCACACCTCCTATAACAATTCCCTCTTATTTGTGTCCCATAATATTTTTAGCAATCAAAATTTCATGCATTTGAGTAGTTCCTTCAATGACCTCATTAATCTTTGCATCTCTATAATATCTTTCTACTGGGTATTCTTGGCTAAACCCGTTAGCCCCATGTATCTGCAATGCATCACCAGCAACCTTATTTATCATTGTAGAAGCAAAGTACTTTGCTTTCCATGTCTCTATAATTGTTTCGGGGTCCCCAATTTCCTTCAGATAGCCCGCATTTAAACACATTAATCTCGCAGCTTTTACATTAACAACCATTTCTGTAATCATTTTTTGGATTAATTGATTTTGACTCAATGTACATCCAAATTGTTTTCTTTTATTTGCATAAAGTACACTTTCCTCAATACATTCTTGACCAATACCAACACATCCCCAAGCAATTGTATATCTGCCATAATCTAAACAAGATAATGCGACATGAGACAATCCAGTGCCAGCTCTACCAATCATATTTTCCTCAGGAATATAGCAATTATCCATGAATAATTCTGCAATCATAGATGCCCTTACACCCATAAGTCCGTGAATTTTTTTAGTTGAAAAGCCTTGTCTATTTTTTTCAACTAAAAATGCAGTCGGATTACCTTCTAATTTTGCAAAAACAATAAAAATATCTGCTATTTGACCCATGGTAATCCACTTTTTGCTACCATTTAAAATGTAATTACCATCTGATAAGACGGCAGACGTTTCTATACTTTTAGCATCGCTGCCTATTTTGGGTTCAGTTAAACCAAAAGCTCCTATTATTTCACCTTTAGCCATTTTAGGAAGCCAATATTCCCTTTGCTCCTCTGTACCCCACTTTTCAATCGCAACTGCTACCATACCATGTACTGTCAACAAAGCTCTTGTTGATGAACACCCTCTTCCAACTTCCTCATTAAGTAATCCCAAAGTAATCATATCGTAGCCTAATCCACCATATTTCTCAGAAATTGTTGCCCCTAAGTATCCTTTCTTTGCAACTTTTTCTACTAGTTCTGTAGGTAAATATTCAGTTCGATCATTCTTTGCAGCAAAAGGAATTATCTCAGTTTTCACAAAATTCCTAAAAGATTCTTGATATTTTAATTGTTCTGCTGTAAATTCTATTTTCATGTTTGCACCTTCATTCAATCAGTATTTACTTCATTTAAATTAGTTGTTTCAGTGTGCTTTTTGTGAATAAAAGAGACTATTGAATTAATAGTTCTGAAATTAGCTAAATCTAAATCTTTATTTTCTACCTTTAAATTGAATTCTTTTTCAATAAACATAACTAACTGCATTGAAAAGAGTGAATTGACAAATCCTGTCGAAAATACATCTTCATCATCCGTCAATTCATAATTTTTAGAAAATTTAGAAATGTAAGATTTTATTTTTATCTTGGTTTCAGGCATTTTATTAATACTCCTTTTGTCATATATTTTTTTAATAAGAATAGAATCCTTGTCCACTTTTCTTACCGTATAATCCTGCATCAACCATTTTACGTAATAGAGGACAGCATCGATATTTTGAATCTTGAAAGTTTTGATATAAGACATCGAGTGAATTAACAACAGTATCGAGTCCAATTAAATCAGCTGTTTCAAGTGGTCCCATCTTATGTCCGTAACACTTTTTAAATATATTATCTACATCTTTAGGTTCTGCTACTTGATCCTGTACAACAAAAGCTGCCTCATTCATAAAAAGATGAGAGATTCTGTTCGATACAAAACCAGGTAAATCATTAACTATAATGCACTCTTTACCAATATGTTTTAGAAGTTCCTTTGTTCGAATAATTGTATCCTCAGATGTATGGTATCCTTTAATAACTTCAATAGTAGTCATAAGCGGTACTGGATTCATAAAATGTGTTCCTATAAACTTCTCTGCCCTGTTGGTTAATGCCGCTATTTTAGTAATCGGAATACAAGAAGTATTAACTAAAAAAATACAGTTATCTGGACAAATTTTATCTATCTTTTCATAAACAAACTTTTTTATCTCCCATATCTCAGGAACATTTTCAACAACAAAATCTACTTGTTCTAATAGTTGATAATCTGTAGAGAACTTAATCCTTGACAAAATTTTTTCCGACTCTTCGACTATCTTGTTTTTATTAAATAATGTGTGAAAACGAACATTTTGACTTATTTCTTTTTTTGCATAATCTAATTTTTCCTCAGAAATATCTAATAATATGACAACTAACCCCTCTTGAGCAAAATTCTGAGCTACTCCTATTCCCATGGTCCCTGCTCCAATGACGGCTATTTTCCTCATAGTTAATTGCCCCCTCTCCTTATACTAATTATTAATAATTTTCAGAATATTTTTTTGCATTTATTGCAACCTGTATTATTTATGTTTAATAAATTTAACCATTTAATTGTACGTTTTTTAACCTTAAAATTTTTCTATAGGAAAAGAACTTACAATCTGTATCTATTACTCTCGATATTTTAGTAAGTGAATCATCGAGACTCACTTCGACAAAACTAGTTATATCAAACTCAATCACTTTTTCAATTGAGTTTTTCCAATTCATTGGACTTGGCGTATTTTTCACGAGTTCATTCTTCAAATCAGGAGCTCTTTGAAGAATTTTTTGATTAAATACAGAAATGATCGGTATTGTACTATCCTCAATCTTTATTTTTTCAACAAAATTTATAAATTTATCTATCCCTTTTTCAGCATATGGAGTATGAAATGCATAGGGAACATTTATTTTTACAGTCTTTATAGCTCCCTCTTCTTCAGATTTATATAAAATTTTGTTTATACCACTTATATCTCCAGCTATCACAATGCAGTACTTACTATTTTCACTTGCAATCATTACACTTTTTGACAAGTTATTATTTGTAATTATATTTTCTACTTGTTGGTAATTTAATCCTATAATAGTAGCCATACTCTCTTCTTGCCCCGAAGTATTCTTTGGGTATTCATATATAGATTGCAACATATGCAACCCTGTTTCAAAAGAAATAGACTTTCCACATACCATTGCTGTAATTAAACCCATACTATAACCTAGAAATATTTCAGGTTTTACACCAAGTGAAATATATTTATCATATACTAAATTATCACAGGTATAAATTGCTATCCAATCATTAAAAAAATGGTCGTATTTAGTTTCCTGAGAATGACATATATAGTTCCATAAGTCTAAATCTAATTCACTTTCCACAATTGAACAATATTTGCGCAATAATTTTAATTGCTCTTCATCTAGTAAATTTAATAAACTTTGATAGTCTGAGCCAACTCCTTGAAAAAGAAACGCATTTCTACTCTTTAAATAATCCACCATTTCCCTCCTTAAAGTTAACTTCCTTTTTCTATTGGCTTATTCATAGCAATGATAAAGTTATCATCAATGCTATGAATAATTCTTATCTCCAATGTATGTGATTATGTGTTTAATAAGTTATCTTCAATTATTTGAGCTATATTTTTAATATTATTGTTAATAAAAAAATGGTTTCCTTTTAAATCGTATAATTTACAATCTTTATCACATAAATAATCCCAACTTTTCTTTTGATAGAAATCAATATTATCATCTATCCCATTTAAAACTGAAATATTACATTGAATCTTTTCATCCCTTTCTTTGTAAATATAATTTTCTACTATTTTTATATCATTTTTTAAAATTGGTAAAATAAACTCCAACAATTCTTTCGATTCTAATACCTCATCAGCAATTCCTCCCAACGCTATGATCCTATCCATAAATTCTTTATCAGACATCTTATGACTAATAACGATATTACCTTTTACATTAGGAGCAAATCTTCCTGAAAAAAATAAATGCTTTGGCTTTCTTATGTTGGTATTAATGATTTTATAATATAGTTCATATGCTAGAAGCGCTCCCATACTATGTCCATATATTGCATAATCTTCTTGTTGGATATTATCATGTATTTGACAATAAATATCCTCCACCGCTTCGTTTAAATTTTGATAAAAACCTTCACAATACCTTTTTCCTCTACCTTTTAATGTAATAGCATTTATTTCTATATCTCGATTTATATAATTTCCCCAATTACGGTATACCAACTCCGACCCACCAGCATATGGCAAACAAAATAAATACATCACCCGTTCCCCTTTATGTTTAACATGTTTTAGTTTTCAAGGATCCTTAGCATTGAATCACCTTAGAAGCGTTTTAAGTTCTTCTAATATTTTAAAAGGTTCACTTATAGCATCACCTTTATCAATTGCATCTTGATTTAAATGAATTACAATACTGTATCCTTTATATTTATAAAAAATATTTTGAAACCCAAATCCATGTCCTTCATGTCCTAACAACTCATTTACCTTAAAAATACCTAACCCCATCTTCACCTCATAGTCTGTTGGATAATTTATTGATATATCTATAAAGTCATGGAGTATTTTCTTGTTTCTTAATAACACTCCGTCTACAAATGCATCAAGCCATTTAAGTAGCTCACTTGCATTAGATATCATACCACCTGAGGCCCAACTTGCACTTAATGCTAAATTCGTAACGTCTTTTTTCTCCGGATTAGTATAACATCTACTGAAAATATCTAAATTTGGCAACTCATTTACTAACTTCGTTTGTTTAAGTCCTAATCTATTACATATTCTATCTTGAATATTTTTTTCAAGACTTACACGGGTAATTTTTTCAATGATTAAGCCTAATAAGATATATCCAGTACTAGAGTATATCCAAAGGTTATTATTAAAGCTCTGATTATAAGGTATAGATAAACCATTAAACAATAATTCTTCTTTTGTCCATTCCCTATTACTTTCTATATATTTAATAAAATTAGGATGTTTTACGAAGTCTTGTATGCCACTAGAATGATTTAACAAATTTCTTATGGTAATGTTATTAAGATTCTCTTTTTGATATTGGTCTAATATTTCTGGAAGAATATGAGTAACAGAATCCTCTAAATCCAAAAGCCCCTCTTCCACTAACTGTAAAATAATAGTTGCTACAAATGTCTTTGTTATACTTCCTATTTTAAAATTAGTATCAGGCTTCATATTTATTTTTCTCTTTATATTTGCAAAACCTTTAGACATAACAGTACTCTCTCCATCAGGAGTCTTTATTCCCAAAATCAATCCTGGAGCATTGTATTTATTTAAGAAAAACGCTAAATTATTGTCTATATTTAATTGCGTTTTATCTAAAGATATAAATTCTAATAAAGTATCTCTATAAATTTTAGTTAAATTCGCTATCGTTTCAGATTTATGTGTTTTAGTATTATAAGTTACAAATATTTTTAGTTTTCCTTCGCTGATGTTACCGTTTAATTCCAACTCAAAATGTCTTTCACTTTTGTTATTAATACTACGCCCATATTCTTCTTCAATTATTTCAAATAAACCATTCTCATTTTCCAAATCTGTTTCACCATGGTAATTAAAACAAATTTGAGGAGTTATAAGCCAATCAATATCTTTTTTACTTTCGTCGTCAGTTAAATATTTTAGAATATTATAGCCTATACCATTTTTAGGTATAGCATTTCTCAACAAGATAGTTCTATTTAAATAATCCATCAAATTATTAGATTCTGGGACTTCTAGAATCATAGGGTAGATAGATGTAAACCATCCTATTGTTCTCTGAATACTTACATCATTAAATAAATCTTCTCGCCCATGCCCTTCAAACATAATTGCATTTTCCTTATTCCCAGTCCATTTTTGTAAAACATAAGACAATGAAGATAGTAAAACATTAACAATGCTTGTATTGTATGATTTTAAACATTTTTCCAACAAGGCTCTAGTTTCCTCAAGATTAAGAGATATTTCAAAAGTTTCACTATCACTCATCGTATTCGTATCGTGATTAAAATCTAGAGGAATGCTATTTATTCTTTTTTTAATATTTCCCCAATAGGACATTTCTTTTAATAACTCTTCACTATTACTATATTCATAAAGTTTTTCAGACCACTCTTTGATTGAATTAGTTCGATGAGCAATATTAAAATCATTCTTAGATAAAAACTGATTATATAAGTTTTGGATATCATTTAGTAAAATACCCCACGATACAGTATCAATAGCTAAATGATGAATTAAGATGTATATATAATCAAAACTGTTTGTTTTGAATACAATTGTATTTATCATTGGGCCTAATTTCAGATCTACAGATTTTTGTAATTCAACTATTTTGTATAAAGCAATTGATTTGTCCAGTTCTAAATCATCAAGGTAAACAACTTGATAATTAAAAGGATAATCTGATTCTACTATCTCCCCAACTACCTCATCGTTTACTGTTGTAAAGTTCATTCGTAACGAATCATGATGCATTTGTACTTCCTTTAAAATATCACTCAGTACATCCACATTTATTTTTTCATTGCATTTTAAAAAAGTTGCTTGATGAAAATGCTCTGGGCTAATTTTATATGAATCAAAAAACCATTTTTGAATCGGAGTTAACTTGAACTTACCATGAGCAGGTTTCATCGATTCTGGGTTTGTTTCAAGTGAATTAATGACTTCTGCAATTCTTTTAATGGTTCTATATTTAAAAATATCGCTTAGTTTTAATGTTAAATTCTTCTCATTTAACATATAAATAAATTTAATTGCTTTTATAGAATCTCCACCTAAATTGAAGAAATCATCGTTTATCCCTATTTTTCTATGTTCAAATATCTTTTTCCAAATATCTACCATTAAATATTCATATTCATTTGAAGGTTCTTCGTACTGATCTTCTTTTAAGAATATATCACCCTTTACCCCCTTTAAAAACGCTCTATCAGGTTTCCCGCTTCGATTTTTAGGAATGGACTCTAGCTGCATATAATAAGAAGGAATCATATATTCTGGTAACTCTTTCGATAAAAAACTTCTTATTTCTGAAAGGGTCATTTTTTTATCAGCTACTATATAACATGATAGATTGTATTCTAGCGTTTGATCCTTTATAGCCATAACTACTGCTTCTTTTATATGTTTATTTAGCAACATTCTTCTTTCAATTTCTTCTAATTCTATTCTATAGCCCCTAATTTTTACCTGATAATCTTCTCGACCAATATACTCTAGATTTCCATCTGGTAACCATCGTGCAATATCGCCTGTTCTATAAATTTTTTCACTTTCATTAAAAGGATTAGGAATAAATTTTTCTCTCGTTAATTCTGGATTATTTAAGTATCCCCGTGCTATGCCAATACCACCAACACAAAGTTCACCATGAACTCCTACAGGTTGCATATTACCGTTTTTATCTAAAATATAGATTTTTGTATTATATATTGGTCTTCCAATTGGTATTTTTCTAGTATCTTTGTATATCCTATTATCTGTCCAAGCTGTTGCACATACAGTAGTTTCAGTTGGTCCATAGGCATTTACATACCGTACCTTTCCATTCCACTTATTAAATAACTCGTGATTCGATTCAGAACCTGCTGTTATTAATATTCTTAAATGCTCTATTTTATTTGAACTTAAATTTGAAGCATAAACTGGAGGCAACGTAGCTACTGTTATTTTATTTTGATTCAAAAATGCTTCAAAGGCATTTACATCATTAATTACATGTCTAGGAACAATATATAGTGTTGCTCCTGTTAATAATGTCATGGCCATTTCCCAAACTGCTGCATCAAATGTAATATTTGCAAATTGTACAATGTTATCTTTATCACAAACATTATACTCATTTTCAAAATAGGATTTTAAATTAGCTAAACCTTTATGTTCAACCATTACTCCCTTAGGCTTTCCAGTAGACCCTGATGTGTAAATAATATACGCTAAATCATTTATTTCATTTATATTATTTAAATTTTCAATATTACCTTGAAATACTCTGTCGTCCGAAATATTGACGATTTCTTTATCTCTAAATAAATCAATATTTGTATTCTCCTGTGTTACGAGGATTTCTATTCTACTATCTTCTAGAATATATCGTATTCTCTCTTCAGGGTATTCTGGATCAATCGGTAAATATGCACCACCGGCTTTTAGTATTCCTAATATACCTACTACCATTTCTATAGACCGATTGATAAAGATACCAACTATAGTATCTCGTTTTACTCCCTTATCCCTTAACATCCTTGCAAGCTGATTAGACTTATTATTAAGTTGGGAATATGTTAAGCTATTATTTTCGAAAGCTACTGCAATTTGATTAGGTGTTTTTTCTACTTGTTCTTCAAACAATTGATGCATTGTTTTATAATTGTTAAACTCTATAGTGGTATCATTAAATTTGCTTATTTTCTCTTTTTCTTTTTGATTTAATATGCTAATACTCTGTAAACTCTGTTCCGTATTTTCTATAATCGAATATAAAAGATTATTAAAACAATCTTTCATTCTTTCGATTGTTTCTCTTTTGAAAATTTTTGTATAATATTCAAATTCACAATAAATTTCATTTTTTCCTTCAGTTAAATCTAATGTCAAATCAAATTTAGATGTTCTACTTCTATAGTTGTATCTTTTTACCTCTACTCCTTCAATTTCAAAACTATTTTCTTCTAAATTTTGATAGGCAAACATCGTATCGAATAAAGTATTTCTACTTGTATCTCGATTAATTCCAAGCTTTCCTATTAACTCATTAAATTGATAATCCTGATTATCAAAGGCTTTCAAAACTGTTTCTTTTATTTCTTTTAAATAACCTTTAAATGTATTGTTTGCTTCAGGATAACTTCTGATTGCAACAGTATTTACAAACATTCCTAACATATTTTTCAGATCAAAATGATTTCTACCGGACATTGGTGTCCCTATAATTAAATCTTCTTGGTTTGTAAACTTTGATAAAAGCGTCGAATAAGCAGCAAGTAAAACCATATACAACGTACAATCATTTTCTTTTGCTAGAGTTTTTAGTTTATTCGTTGTATATTGATCAATTTTAAAAGTGATAGAATCTCCTTCAAAGACAAATTTATTTGGTCTTTTATAATCCAAAGGTAGATTCAATATCGGTAATTCATCTTTAAATAAATCAAGCCAATATTTTTCTTGGGTCTTGATCTGATCATTATTAGAAATCTCCTTTTGCCAAGCAGAATAATCCTTATATTGTATTTCATTCATCATGAAATCTTCTTCATTAATATAATTAGCTAATTGTTCGAATAAAATATTAATGGAAGTACCATCAGCAATAATGTGGTGAATATCAAATATTAGTATATGCCGATTATTCTCTACAGTAATGATTCCTACTCTTAATAAGGGAGCTTTCTTCAATGAAAATGTTTTTGCGAATTGCCTAATCTTCTTATCAATTTCCTTTTCATTTACTACATGTATTCTTTCTATTTCAAAATCAATTTCATTTATATCATGAATTTTCTGAACTATATCTCCTTCCATTACATCAAAACTAGTTCTTAGTATTTCATTTGTTTCTATTTGCTTCATTAATCCTTTTGTTAATTTTGAAACGGTTAAATCCCCTATTACTTCCATTACCTCTGTAACATTATAAACATTACTTGCTGTATCTAACTCTTGCATTAGGTAAATTCTTTTTTGAGCTGATGATGCTTCATAGTAGTCCTTTTCTTGTACCTTACTAATTTTTCTATACTCTATTTTATTTAGTGAAGCTATATATGAGCCAATATCTCTTATATTTCCAAGCCTGAAAAAATCTTTTATTGAAATTTCTACATTCAGCTCTTTATGAATTCTTCCAATCACATTTATTGCATTTAAAGAATGCCCGCCCACGTCAAAGAAACTATCATTTATGCTTACCATATCATTTATCTTTAAGATATCTTTCCATATTTCACATAGTTTTTTCTCTATATAGTTCCTTGGAAGTTCATATTCCCTTAATTCGTTTTCATCTCCCAGCTGTAGAAGCTTTTGCCTATCAACTTTTCCGTTAATAGTTAGTGGTATTTTTTCTACTTTAATGAGTTTTGTTGGCATCATATAACTTGGCAATAAATCTTTTAATTTTTCTCGTAAGAAATCTTTACTATAATCACTCTTTGCTACATAATATGCATATATATATTTATTATCTTCTATCTCTTTTATTAATACGACCGCTTCAGTAATATCATCGAATTCTAATAATGCATTTTCTATCTCGCCTAGCTCTATTCTAAATCCTCTGATTTTAACTTGATGATCTATCCTCCCAATAAATTCAACATTTCCATCTGGAAGCCATTTTACTAAATCTCCAGTTTTATACATCACGCTATCTGGTTCAAAAGGATTTTTTACAAATTGAGTTTCTGTTAAATCCATTCTATTTAAATATCCTGATGCTACTCCCTCTCCCGATATACAAAGTTCACCTGGTACCCCTATCGGTTGTAATTTATTGTTTTTACCGATAACATATAATTTTGTATTAGAAATAGGTTTACCAATCGGAATATCTTCCTCTTCTATATCATTTATTGGATAATAAGTTGCATAAATAGTACACTCCGTTGGACCATATATATTAGTAATTTTGTCAGGCCCTAAAAAATGGAATGCTTTCATGGCGTGTTTTAAAAATATTTTTTCTCCACCTGTATATATTGTTTTTACATTTCGCAAAGATTTCAAATTCAAATCTACTAAAGAATGGAATAACGCAGTTGTTATAAACATAAAAGTTATTCTTTCTTTTACTATCAATGAACCTAGGGATTCCATATCGAGAATTTGATCTTTTTCAGGAATTACAAGTCTTGCGCCATTTAATAAAGCACCAAAAATATCCAAAACAGATCCATCAAATACAAAGTTCGATAACTGCAAGATGATATCATTTTCGTCGGTATTCAGATTTTTATTAAAAACCACACGACTAATGACACTTGATTGTTTTATTATTGTACCTTTAGGTTTACCTGTTGATCCAGATGTATAAATGATATATGCCAATTCATCTCCTTTAAATAGAGTATTGAGGTTATTGGCATTTAATTTATTAACTTTGTCTTTAACATCAAAATTTATTATTTTACAACCTAAGTCAAATTTATTCAATTTCTCTTGCACTAACAATACTTCGCATTTCGAATCCTCTATTAAATATTTTATCCTTTCCTCTGGGTATTCATAATCAATAGGTAAATACGCTGCACCAGATTTCAGTATTGCTAATATTCCTATAATCATCTCTGGCGATTTATCAGCAATTAATCCAATAATATCTCCTTTTCTAACGTTATTTTCCTTAAGTCTATGTGCGAGAATATTTGCTTTTTCATTAACTTCCTTATATGTCAACTTTTCATTTTTATAAACAATTGCAATATGATTCGGATTATTTTCTACCTGTTTCTCAAAAATTTCACTTAATGATTGACTTTTAGGAAAAGGGATACTTGTATTATTAAATTCTATTAACTTATTCTTTTCCTCTTCACTAATAATATCGATATCATTTGTTTTTATTGTTAAATCATTTAGTACCTGTTGTAGTATATTTACAAATATATTTTTTAGAATGATGACCTGGCTTTCCTCGGTATAATTAAAACTATAAAATTTCAAAAAAATCGAATCGCCTTTTACACTGATCCCCATTGTAATATCATTATTAGGAATATTTAAAATATTCTCTATCTGGAAATCACTATGTAATTCTTCCATAATACAAAACACATTAATTTTCTCGTAAATATTGTTACTTTTATACAATTGCTCTAAAGGATAAAATTGATATAAAAATGAGTTAAACAGTATATCTTTTTCCTTTAAAAGAACATCTTTAAAATCTAAATCTGTATTTAATAATTGTTTTGATAAAAGATATTCTATATTTGGTTTTCTTTCTTCATCTTTAAAATATTGTGGAATACCAACTGCAAAATGTGAGTATGAAAACATTCTAAATAAGGAAATTTTTAAAACTGTTAATACTAATGTATATATCATTACGTTTTTGTCTTTTGTTAAATTTTTTATTTCATTTGTCATTTCTTTACCAATATTAACTTCTAAAATATAAGATTCATTGTTTTTTTTATTTTGCTGAAAAACTAAACGTTCAAACTCAAAAGCTAACATTTCATTCCAAAAACTTTTAGATTTATTTATTACATCATTTACTTCCTTCACTTCATTTACTACCTTCATACAAACTCACTCCTCCTTTTATTTTCTTGAGTTTGTGAAACCTTTAATTCAAGATGGACCTTGGTATGGGATATACTATATAAGCTGTATATCCCATACACAGAGGGAACCATTTTTTACCTTAGAATTAATTAATTTAATATATCTAGTAGCGACCTAAAAAGTAAATTCAAAATCTTCTTCGTTTAATTTATTTGACTTTACATTACTGTATAGAGCATCTAATTCTTCATTAGTAATTAAGTCAATGTTTTTAATCTTTAAATCCATATTTTTCGATGTTAATTGTAAAATACTCATAAAGTATTCTATAAATTTTTCTATTGTTGATTTTTTAAATAATGACGTTGCATAGCTTAAATTTATTAATAATTCTCCTTCCCTTTCCTGACAATCAATTGAAATATCGAATTTTTCCGTATTTTGTATTATAGGATATTCTTTAACGCTTAACTGATTCATTTCTATTTTATCTTCTTGCATATTTTGAAGGGCAAATATTACATCAAATATTTGATTTCTGTTTAATTCGCCTGATGCACCAACCTTTTGAACTAACTCATCAAATTGATATTCTTGATTATCAAAGGCCGTCATCGCCTTCTCTTTAACAATTTCCAAATAATCTTTGAATCCTAATTCATTATCTACCTTTGTCTTAATCGCTAAGGTGTTTACAAACATACCAATTACATTTTCAACCTCTTCTGATGTTCTTCCTGAGACAGGTGTTCCAACAATAATATCTTCTTCTTGGCAATATTTTGATAATAAAATTTTTATATTGGCTAATAAAATCATGTATAGTGTGCTTCCAGTCTTGTGCCCAATTGCTATTAAATTATCTGTAATAGATTTATCTAATTTAAATTCAATACTATGTCCCTTAAAGTCTCGTTTATTTGACACAGGATAATCCGTTGGTAATTTTGTGTCAGGCAATTTCCCTTGATACTCGCCTAACCAATATTTTTCTTGTTTTTTAAGTTCTTCACTTTTTGATCTTTTTATTTGCCAAGCAGAATAATCTTTATATTGAACTTTTAAAGGTTCCAACTTTTTATTGGAATACAAATCGCTAAATTCTTTTGTTAGTATTGCAACCGAAATTCCATCAGAAATAATATGATGAATATCAAAAATGATAATATTTCTCTCTTTCGCCACTTTTATAACCCCAACTCTAATAAGCGGAGCCTTTTTTAAGTTAAATGGCCTGATGAAGTTATCTATTTTTTCTGGAATTTTCTCTTCGTTATTTATTGCTAACATTTCAATCTTAAATTTTATATCTTCCGTTGGTTGAATTTTTTGTACTATTTCTTCATCAACGATATCAAAACATGTTCTTAGCGATTCATGTCTATCTATAAGCTGTCTCAAAACACTATCTAATTTTTTTAGATCTAGTTTACCAGTTACTTCTATAGCCTCTGGCATATTATAAGCAGTGCCATTATATCTCTCTTGTAACATGTACATTCTTTTCTGTGCAGAAGATGTTGTATAGAATTCTTTATTAGCAGCTAATTTCTCTATTTTTTCATATTTATTTTTTTCTAGTTTACTAATATATTTAGTAAGTTCTTTTATATTTTTAGTCTTAAATAATTCTTTTATTGGTATTTTCACATCTAACAATTTGTGCATTCTGCCTACTAATATCGTCGCATTTAATGAATGTCCACCCAAATCAAAGAAGTTATCGTTTATACCTATTGTTTTTCTTCCTAAAATCTCAGCCCAAATTTCCACTAACTTTTTCTCCATCTCATTTCGTGGACCTTCATAGCTATTTAATACAGGTTCCTCGTTAGCTGGATCTGGTAAGGCTTTCCGATTTATTTTTCCATTTGAATTAAGTGGCATTTCTGAAACCTCAATAAAGATGGAGGGTATCATATAATCAGGTAAAGTTGCTGATAAATAATCTTTAATTTCAGATATATTTATTTTTTTACTACTTAATACATATGCGCACAGATATTTTTGAACATTTTTAACCGTTTTCCCCACTACTACAGCTTGTTTTATGTTTTCAAATTTTAAAATTCTATTTTCTATCTCTTCAAGTTCTATTCTAAATCCTCTAATTTTCACCTGATTATCTATTCTACCTAAAAATTCCATTTCTCCATTTGACTTCCATCTCGCTAGATCTCCAGTTTTATACATCTTCAGCCCTTTTTCAAATGGATTTTCTAGAAAACTTAGTAATGTCAAATCCTCTTTATTTAAGTAGCCTCTTGCTACTCCATCCCCTCCTATATATAATTCTCCTGGAACTCCAATAGGGACTATTTGCATTTCCTCATCTAGAATATATACTTGAGTATTATTTATTGGTTTTCCAATTGTAAGTTTTTTATCCTCATTTGTATAACGTTTACATGTTGACCAAATGGTTGTTTCTGTTGGACCATATACGTTAAATATTTCCACGTTATTATCCCGATTTAGTTCTCTTACTAGATTTTCAGAAACTTCTTCTCCACCAATTAATATTGATTTTAATTGCTTTATTGATGTTTTGAATTTTTCACTTTCTAATAGGGATTTTAATCTTGAAGGCGTACTTTGCATTACCTCCACTTTATTTTCAACAATAACTTCTGATAATTTATCCCCGTCAATTGCATCTTCTTCATCTGCAATTACTATTTTCATTCCATGTGCAAGTGGAACTAAAGTTTCTAAACCGAAAATATCAAATGAAATTGTTGTTATACATAGTATGCTTTTATTCTTATCTAATCCGGTTGCATCTACAATACCATGTATAAAATTATTTACTTGTTTATGTTCAACCATGACTCCTTTGGGATTACCAGTTGAACCTGACGTATATAAAATATAAGCTAAATCATGCGTGTCATTTACTATACTCAAATTATTATCATCTTTAGAAACATTATCTTTATTATTAATATTAATGATATTACCTCTAAACATTAAATCATCTTCTAATTCCTTTGTTGTAATTAAAAACTCTACTCCTGAATCTTGAAGCATGTACTCAATTCGACTTTTAGGAAGGTTTGTATCTATTGGTAAATAAGCTCCCCCTGACTTTAAAATCCCCATAATGCCAATGATCATTTGAACGGATCTATCTACATAAATACCGACTACTGAATCACTTTTTACACCATTTTCTCTAAGGAATAGTGCTACTTGATTTGCTTTTTTATTTAATTCATCATAAGTCAATTTGACATCCTTACATACAACGGCAACATCATTAGGCACAACCCTCACTTGCTCTTCAAATAGTTGTTGGATTGTTTTATTTTTAGGATAATTTACCTGAGTACTATTAAAATCTTTAATAATTTTTTCCCTTTCACTATTTGATAGAAGTTGAATGTCAGAGATAGATAAAGAATTATTATTAATAATTTGTTCTAATATAGTTGTATAATTTTGCCCCCACCGTGTAACACTATCTTCCTCTAATAATCCAGTTTTATAATTTAAATTAACGTTGAATTCCCCATTTTCTTCAAGTATTTCCAATGTCAAATCAAACTCTGCTATTTTTGATTGATAGTTGTTATATGATTTGATTTCAACATCATCCATTTTAAACATTCTTCCATCAACATTCTCATAAATAAACATAACATCTACTAATGTGTCTCTATCACCTTTATTTTTTTCATTAAGTTTATTAACAAGTAAATTAAATGGATAATTCATATGGACATACGCCTCAAGAGAGTTTTGTTTTACATCGTTCAGGAATTCGGAAAATTTCATTCCGTTTGAAAGCTGATTTCTCAAAACAATTGTATTAGTAAACATACCAATATTATTATCAAACTCTCCATTTCCTCTGTTAGTAACAGGAGTACCAATAATTATATCCTTGGATTTTGAAAGCTTATAAAGCAATACATTAAACGCTGCGACTAATACCATAAACAGTGATGACTTTGACTTTTTTGCAAATTGTTTTAGATCGAATACTAAATCTGAATCTATCGCCATTTTCACAGTATTTCCTGTAAATTGATCAACTGAATAGTTAAAATCAAAAGGGAGATTTAACTTTTCTCTTTTACCCGATAATTTTTTTAACCAATAAGCTTCATCTTTTTTGATTTCCTCAGAATTTAAAAATTCCTTCTCCCATAAAACATAATCAGAATACTGATAATTGATCGGCTCCAGATTTTCCCCTAAATATAATTTCATTAGCTCTTGACCTAAAATATCTAATGAACGTCCATCAGCTATTGTATGATGTAAATCTATTAGCAATATTCCCCTATTGTTTGTAACTTTAATAAACGTTACTTTAAACATTTGTCCCAGGGATAAATCAAACTTACTAATATTTTTCCGGATTACTTCATTTAAATTCTCAGATTCTTGCATTTCAACTTCATAAATTTTAAAATCTACATCCTCTACAATTTCTTGAACAAATTGATCATCTCTAATGTATAACTTTGTACGTAAACTTTCATGTCTAGCTATTATTTTTTTGAACATAGTCTCTAATTTTTCAATGTTTATTTGGCCATTTATTTCTAATGTCCCGATTATGTTATATGGGTCATTCTCATTTATTTGAATTGTTGAGAAGAGCCTTTTTTGATTTAAAGACATTGGTATTATGTTTTGAGATGGAACAGATTTTTTGGAATTGTTCCGTTTTGTACTATCCGAAAATTCAAAACCACCTTCTCTTAATTCATATATACATTCCTTAACTTTGCTTATTACTATATTAATATCTTCATAAGTAATTGCTGTATTAAAACAGCACGTTCTCCTCTCCCATGTATATACTCCCTTATAATTTAATAAATAGAAAAATAGATCCATTTCTATTGGAAATAGTGATAAGTCATATTTTCCAAATGATTCAAATCTGAATTGTGATCCAAAGTAACTTATCCTCATAGGAACAGATTCACTTTCAAAAAACTCATTTAATTCTTCTACAAAAAATCTAGTTTTCTCATTCACTTCATTTTGAATAGTTTCTCCATTCGCTTTTAAATGTAAGAGTACCGCATGTGCAGCAGCCATAACAAGGGGATTCTTACAAAAAGTCCCGGCGAAAGTTACAATATCTTTATCAGGTTTAGATTTATCCCCAAATGACCAGTTTCCACCGTCTATGCTATCTAAGTATTCTTGCTTACCTGCTACTATGCCTAATGGAAGTCCACCACCTACTATTTTTCCGTAAGTAACTATATCCGCTTCAATTCTAAAATAAGCTTGTGCACCACCCGGTTGTATTCTAAATCCATTTAGCATTTCATCAAAAATTAAAGCAATATCTAATTCTTTTGTTAATGCTCTTAATTCCTTAAGAAATTCTATTGGCTGAAAACCTGGTCTTCGACTTTGTACAGGTTCTACTAATACTGCAGCAATATCATTTTTATTTTCTTTAATATATTCTAAAGATTCCTTTGATCCATAGAGTAAACTTACCGTATCTTTAATATTCCCATATGTTGTACCTAGTGAAGTAGGATAGGGACCTTCTTCATCAGTATCTGTTAGTAGACCATCAAAGGTACCGTGATAGGATCCAGCGAATTTTACTATTTTTTCTTTTCCCTTACATGCTCTTGCAATTCTTAAGGCAACCATAACAGCTTCTGAACCTGTATTACAGAATGCAACTCTCTCTACTCCAGTTAATTCTTTAGTTAATTTTGCCACTTTTCCAGCTAATTCACTTTGTGGTCCTAATTCAATTCCTTTATCTAATTGAGCTTTGATTGCATTTGTAATAAATGAAGGATTGTGCCCGAAATAATGGACTCCATACCCTATTGCTAAATCTATATATTCATTTCCATCAATATCCCAAAATCTTGTTCCTTGGGATTCTTTAGATATAATTGGATATAGTAATTCTTTTAATGTCATCCTAAAATTAAGTGAATTTATCCAATCTGTGAATACAGTATTATACTTTTTCGCATGATTTTTAGAGCTTTTTGTTTTTTTATTATATTTCAATATAAAATCTTCTAAAAACTGTTTTTGCTCATGATTTAAAGGGTCTTCTTCGAAGATCATGGAGTTATTATTTAGTTTAGGGAAAGTTTTCCTTACATTTGTTGCTTTATTTGTTAAAAGTACATTCCGACTCATATCCTTCAAATTACTTAGCTGAATTTGGATGTTGTTGATTTGACTTTCCAGATTATTCAGACTTACATCACCGTAATTGTCATTACCTTCTGCAAATACATTTGGTTGTTGTAGTATAATTTCTTCTTCAAATACCTCTAACTCCGGCATATTTATATATATATATTCTGCTATTAAACCTACTGTGTTTAATGTTAATAAGAACTCATTTATAGAGATATCTAATTTATATTTATCATCTATATGTTTTTTAAAGTTTAATAATAATAGTGAGTCAAATCCTAATGAAAATAGATTATCTTCACTATTTATCTCTTCTACTTTTAATCCAGCTATAATATTAATAGTATTTTTTATCTCAAGCTCTATATCATCTAAACTTATAGTAGATTTACTAAGATTATTTTTAATTGGCTTATTGGTTTTGTCTATTTTTACTGGATTTTCAAAAGTAAAATCTTTATTGTTATTTTTCTTATTTTCATTTAAATCAATCCAGTATTTTTTCCTTTGAAAAGGATAATTAGGGAGTGTTACTTTCACATGATTATAATCTTTGTAAAAGCATTTCCAATCAATTTGTACGCCATGTAAATATAATTGAGATATAGAATCTAATAGTTGCTTATATTCATTAAAGTCTTTTCTTAATGACGGTAAAAATAGCTCCTCGCCATCAATACACTGATTAGCTAGTCCACAAAGTGTTGCGTCTCCTCCTATTTCAATAAATATATTGCTTTCCAAATCCTTAGCCGTTTCTATTGCTTTATAAAAGTTAACTGTATTGGATAAATGCTCAGACCAATAAGTGGCATTACCAAAGGTGTCTTTATTTTCTTGTTTTCCAGTAATAGAAGATATAAAAGTAACCTTATTATCTGAGAAATTAACATTCTTTATTTTTTCCTTATAAATGTTGACAAAATCTTTCATTAAACTCGAATGAAATGGATGTGTAATGTTTAACTCATCTACAAATACTCTTTGTTTCGTTTGAATGATTTCAATTACTTTGTCTACTTCTTGACTAAGCCCTGATATTGTTACATTTTCCGGAGCATTTATAGCAGCAGTTGAAACATTTTTACATCCACTCTCTATTATTGCTTCTCTTGCAACTTCTTCACTTGTTAGTACACCCACCATTTTCCCATCAATATTGAGAGTATCCATTAACATACTACGATGAGCTATCATGACTATCGCATCATCTAAATTTAATATTCCAGCATAACATGCTGCAGCAAATTCACCTATACTATGACCAATTACTGTTTTTGCTTTAATACCAAGAGATTCCCAAAACTTGGTTAACGCATACTCTATAGAAAATATTATCGGTTGTGAATAAATAGCTTTATTTACAAAATTATTATCTTCTTCTCCATAAATGATATCTAAAATATTGGTATTTAATATTTTATAAAATTTTTCATTGCATTGATCTAATGCCTTTTTAAATACGGATGACTTTTCATATAATGTTTTCCCTATATTCTTATAAATAGATCCTTGGCCAGTAAATAAAAAGGTAATATTTTTCATTTTATACTTGGAAGAATTACTTTTAAAATAATCAAATTTATCTAAATTACTTAAAATATCTTCTTTACTTGATCCAGTAACAGAAAAACGATGATCCATATGACTCTTACAAATATTAGAGCTGTAACATATATCTCCAATTGATTTATCAGAATTCGATAAATACTCTTTCATATTAATAACAGATTCTTTCAATATCTCTTCATTTTTAGCAGATAAAGTCAACAAGTGATAAGGTAATTCCTTACCTTCGTTATTTTCTTTCACTAATGGTGGTTCTTCAATAACTGCATGCGCTAAAGTGCCTGTGAATCCAAACGCACTAATACCTACTCTTCTAATCTTTTCGCTAGATTTCCAATCAACAAGCTTATTTACCACTTGTATATTTCCCCAATCAATCTTAGAACTTTTATTATTGAAATGAAGATTAGGTGGTAGTTGGTTGTTTCTAAATGATTGTATAATTTTTATTATCCCAGCCATTGCTGATGCAGCTTCTAAATGGGCTATATTACTTTTTACTGCGCCTACTAATAAGTCACTTTTCTTATTTTTAAAAACTTCATTTAAAGTTTGAATTTCAATAGCATCCCCTAAAGGAGTACCTGTCCCATGTGTCTCAATATAATCAATATCATCTATCTTCATTTGAGCTTGATTTAAAGCTTGCATTATTACTTTTTTTTGCGCACTTCCATTAGGAGCTGTCATCCCATTTGTTCTTCCATCTTGTCCAACCGAGACGCCCTTCACAATTGCATAGATTGAATCATTATCGGCTTTAGCTTGGGACAATTTCTTTAGTACAATGACACCACAGCCCTCTCCTCTCCCAAAGCCATCTGCACTTTCATCAAAAGTTTTGCATCTGCCATCCTTTGATAAACCATGCTGCTTTGAGAGTCCAATGAATGATTCAGGAGTTAATAACATATTAACTCCACCTACAATTGCTAATGAGCATTCACCTTTTTTCAAACTTTCTACTGCAGCATTTATTGCCACTAATGAGGATGAACAGGCTGTGTCGATTGTTACCGCAGGTCCTTTAAAATCATAAAAATAGGATATTCTACCGCTTGCAGCACCATAAGTTATACCTGAAACAGAATAAGGCGTTATTTTTTTTTCATCACCTGAATACATATGAGCTCTAAAATAATCACTAGAACTAAACCCTATAAATACTCCTGTATTACTGCCTCTTAAATTATTCGGATTTAGCCCGGCGTCCTCTAGCGCTTCCCAGCTTACTTCTAATAATAATCTTTGCTGTGGATCTATCGAACTTGCCTCTACAGGTGAGATTTCGAAATGTCGATTATCAAATTCATCAACGGGGACATTTAAAAATGCCCCGTTTTTTGTATACATTTTTCCAATTTCGTCTACATCATCACTATAATATTCTTCATAATTAAATCGGTCCTTTTTAATTTTTGTTACAGTATCAATCCCATTAGAAAGTATATTCCAGAACTGCTCTGGATTATTTGCACCTCCAGGAAATCTGCAACCATGCCCTATAATAGCTATATCATCATCTTTGTTTTTTTGAGATAATTCTTCAATTTTTTTAGCTGCTTTTTTTAAAGCTTCTTTATATTTACTCGTTTCCTGTGTCACAAACTGTTCCCTCCTTTCTAGTCTACTAAAGCCTCTATTTCTGATAATAAATCATCTATATTATCATAATCACTTACGTTTTCATTATCCTTGTCATATTCACTATTTTCTTCGAAAGATATAACTTCCATGAGTAGATAATCATTTAACTCTTTTAATGATGGATAATTAAAAAATACAGAAATATCAAGCTCTTTGTTTAATAATTTATTTATTTCATTCCTCATAGAGAAAATCATTAACGAATCTGCTCCTTGTTCTGTTAGTGACTGATCTAATACTAAAAGGGAAGCATCATCAAAGCCCATTAAAGTCGCTGTAATATTTTGCAGTTTTACTAGTAAATAATCTTGTCTTTCCGAAAACTTTAACGTTTTTAAAGTTGATAATATATTAACCTTACTATTAGTTTTTTTATTTTTTATAGTAGTAACATCATCTAATATTATTTGCTTAGATAAGAATGTAGTTATTTCATCTAAATTAGCGTGTTCATTATATAAACTCCAATTCATGTCAGCAACTAAAATGAGAGATTCATTTTTGCTAAATAATTTATCAATTATTTTCATTCCTAATTCAGTACTAATGCTATAAATACCTTGTCTCTCTATTCGTTTCACATTCTCTTTATCTCTAGAGGCCATTCCTGTCTCAGACCATGGACCCCAACAAATCGATAATGCAGGTAAGTTTAATTTTCTTCTATATTGAGCAAATACATCCATAAAATAATTTGCAGCTGCATAATTTGCTTGTCCTATATTTCCTATTACGGAAGCAATAGATGACATCATAATGAAAAAGTCCAATTCACAATTTCTTAATGCATGATGTAAATTGAATGTTCCAAAAACTTTACTCATGAACATTTGCTCAAAACTTTCCCATGTTTGATCTCTTATCAGCCTATCATCCAAAACACCAGCCGTATGAACTACGCCTTTAATCTCTGGGAAATGTTCATTAATTTCAGATATTAAAGCAACGACTTCTGATTCTCTACTGACATTAACTTGGCATACCAATACTTTTATGCCTTTCTCTTCCCATTTCTTTATCTTATTGAGAATAATATCCTTAGGCTTATTTCTGTTTAATAGAACTAGATTACGTGCCCCTTTGTTAATTAAATACTCTGAATAAAGCATGCCGATACTACCAGTTCCTCCTGTAATAATATAAGTTGCATCAGATTTAATGGTTATATCAAGGTTTTCACGCTTATTCTTCGTGTCAGAATGTTTAATCAATCTTGAAACATATCTCTTATTATTCCTTCTTAAGCAAACTTGTTTCTCAACGTTCGCTAGTATTTCTTTGATTAGTACATCATCAATTTCCTTATTCATCATGCTACTATCAACGTCAATTATTCCTCCCCACAATTGCTTACATTCAAAGCGAATAACTTGTGAAAAGCCCCATAATGTTGATTGATAAATAGAAATTGGGTTTTCATCTAAATCATGTACATTATTTGTTATAACTTTTAAATTCAATTTTTCAACTAAATTTAAGTCTGTTATTGCTTGTACAAGGTACAATAATCTACTACAATCTGTTTTTTCTTTCGACATTAATGTCTCTAAAGTTATTTGATTGATGCTTTCCACATCAGACTCAGAAATAAATAAAATGTTTAACTTTTCTTTATCATATTTATCTACAATGTCCTTTAATAGCGTGTATAAATCTTCTTTTTTATTATCGGAAATGTAATACGTATCGTTGTCTAGTTGTAAATACTTTTTATCAGACAAGACTCTAATTGAATCGATACCATGTAGCTTAAGTTTCGCATGCATATTATTACATATTTCATTATTATTCGATAAAATGATAAATCTTCCCTTATCACCAGTTTCTATTTTTTCTTTTAGTGATTGCTCTACCCATTCAACGTTATAAAGCAATTGATCACCACTAAAGTTAAGTTGCTTTAACAAGCTTTTTCGATCTGAGAGTTTCGCCATGATTCTTTCTATTTCAAATACAATTTCACCTTTTTCATTATAAACATCTATATCTCCTATAAAGCCTTCTTTTTGATCATTATTAACTTTAACATGGCACCAATAACTTTCTGCCTCGCGATAATAATACTTTAGTTTTCCTAATGAGATAGGAATTGTTGTTTTTAGTTCTTCATTTGCACTTTCAGAATCCATTTTTCTACTTAGTTCTGATACAGCAAACACAGATTGGAATATAGAATCAATTGTGCCTGGATACACTGTATACGATTCCAAATTTGGAATATCTCTCATTGGCTCAATTAAGCAAACTCCTTCACCTTCTCCTTTCCACACTCTCTTAATTCTTTGAAATCCTTCGCCTAAATTAAAACCAAATTTGCTCATCACATCGTAGATATTGAAACCTGATAAGTCTTCTGGAAACCTGTTTTTTAATTCATCTATATTTATTCTTTTTTCAAATGTCTCGTCATTTATTTCAGTAAAACTTCCTAGACAATGCTTAGTCCAATTTTCATTTTCCGAATTATTGTCTTTACTTATTAGTTGGAATTTTTTCCTTGGCTCTTTCATATCTTCAAGTAAAAATTGCACCGTTTTTTCATCACCATTATTTGCTATTAAAGGTGAGTGAAATTCAACGTTTTCGATCTTACATATTGATGATTTATAATAATCTTCAATAATAGATACTAGCATCGACATGTGAGCTGCAGCAGGAGATATTGCCGTATCAAAAATAATATGTTCTTTCATAAAGTATGGAGAATTCATTGTGAAGGTGTTCTGATATACTAAACTATCTTTTAATTGTGGTGTGCTAAATCTTTGTCCAATAATTGGATGTTGTTTACTATTTCCTTGTTCAGGTAAATTTCTTTCATGAGAGAACACAGGTGTCATCCAATATGATTTTCGATCAAATGAATACGTAGGCAATTGAACTCGATTAAATGCT
Organism: Solibacillus sp. CAU 1738; assembly: GCF_039888725.1. NCBI lineage: Bacteria > Bacillati > Bacillota > Bacilli > Caryophanales > Caryophanaceae > Solibacillus > Solibacillus sp. CAU 1738. The sequence continues at coordinate 995,133 of NZ_JBDQQN010000001.1, read as the reverse complement.
TTATTCTCATTTGTTTCGAAATTCTCCCAAATAATCTTTACACCACTAGAATATAGTTCCCCTAAACTATAACAAATTTGTTCCAAGTCGCTTTTTTTCATATCTAAAGAGTTTAATAATTTAATTTCTCCCCTTAAAGATAATTTAGACAATGCACATAAAGTTTTATTTGCCCCAACCTCTAAAAATACTTTATTTTCTAAATCCTTAATTGATGTAATAGAATGATAAAAATCAACTTTTTCTTTGATATGGTTTGTCCAATAATTCGCATCTAAAATTTCATCTTCTCCTATTGTTCTTCCAAAGGTCGAAGAAATAAATTGCACTCTGGATTGATTGAATTTTACTTGTGATGCAATTTCTTTGAAATCCTCTAATATAGGTGTCATTAATTTTGAATGGAATGCGTGAGATACGTATAATCTAGCAATTTTTATTTGTTGTCTTTCAGCTTCTTTCGAGAGTTCTTCTATTGCATTTTTCTCACCTGAAACAACAATATTATTTTCAGCATTATATATTGCTATTGACAATGCATCATTATATTTTTCTATTAATTTATTCACTGTTTTTTCATTTGCAAAAATTGATAACATAGCCCCTTCTCCAGGTGCTGAATCCATTAACCTTCCTCTAATTGCGACTAACTTTACTGCATCTTCTAAATTCATTATTCCTGATACAACAGCCGCTGCATACTCTCCTATACTATGGCCTAATACAACATTCGGTTTTACACCTAGCTTTTCCCACATTTTGCAAATGGCATATTCGATAGAGAATATTAGTGGTTGTGCATATAAAGTCCTTTCCACTTCTTCACTTGAATATTTCCCACTATATAAAAGTTCTGCTAAAGATTTCAAAATAAATGGTTTGAATAATTTATCACATTCGTCAAAAACTTCTCTAAATGTTGAGTTGTTATCATATAATTCTTTTCCCATTCCTAAATATTGGGAGCCTTGACCTGTAAATAAAAATACTACCTCTGGTTCTTTTTGGAATTTTATAACCTCGTTTAGATTTGTTGAAATCCCTATTTTATTTTCATTCATTAAATAGGATTCCATCCTTTTAATTATTCCTCCCTTATTTCTCCCAAAAACAGTAAATCTATAATCATAATCAGCTCTGAATAGATTATTTGTATAAACAATATCTTTTATATCAACTTCATTCCCATTCATATAGTCCAAATAATTCTGTATATTATTACGCAGTGATCTTTCACTCTTTGCTGATAGTTTTAAAATATATATTGGGTCATTATCAGTTTTTACTACAGGCTTTTCCTTTAGCGGTTCTTCAATAATGATATGGGCATTTGATCCTCCAAAACCAAATCCATTTATTCCAACTCGTCTTAAACTACCGTTATTTTTCCAATTAGTATTAGTATCGACAACCTTTACCGGTGAGTTATCCCAAGGGATAAATGGATTTGGATCTTTAAAATTCAAGTTCCCAGGAATTAAATCTTTTTTAAATGATAACAGTACTTTTATTATACTGGCAATTCCAGCGGCTGCTTCTAAATGTCCGATATTTGATTTAACAGATCCAATTTTCAATGGGTTTTCTTTTGTTCTATTCTTACAATAGGTTTCAACAACAGCTTTTACCTCTATAGGATCTCCTAGTTTGGTACCAGTTCCATGCATTTCAATATAATCTATATCTGTTTCATTTAAATTGGCATCCTTTAATGCCTTTTTTATTACTTTTTCTTGAGCTAAACCATTAGGTGCAGTTAATCCATTACTTTTTCCATCTTGATTTACTGCGGTACCACGGACTATTCCTAATATATTATTTTCATTTTTCTTAGCTTCTTGTAAGCGTTTTAGAATAAGAACCCCGCCACCTTCTCCTCTGCCATAACCATTAGCAGATGCATCAAAGCTTTTACTATGTCCATCTATAGAAATAGCTTCTAATTTAGAAAAACATACATGTACGGCTGGAGTAACCATCAAATTTACTGCTGCTACTACCGCAGTATCTACTTCACCAGCTTCTAATGCTTTACATGCAACATGTAATGCTGTTAACGAAGATGAACATGCTGTATCAAGAACCATTGAAGGTCCTTCAAATCCAAAAGTATAGGAAATTCTCCCACAAGCTGTACTAAAAGTTGTTCCAGTCAGTGAATAAGCATCTATTTTACTTAAATCCCCAGATTTATAATGTGCAAATGAGTATTCTTCTCCTGCAATGCCTACATATACCCCCGTATTACTACCGAAATAATCTCCTATATTAATACCAGCATTTTCAAAGGCTTCATAAGTCAACTCTAATAACAATCTTTGTTGAGGATCTAATGCATTAGCTTCTTTTGGAGAAATATTAAAAAATTTCGGGTCAAATTGGTCAATCGGTATGTTTAAGAAGCCACCCTTTTTAGTATATGATTTTCCAGCTTGAGTTTTATCTGGACTATAAAATTTCTCTATCTCCCATCTCTCTTCTGGAGCATTGGATATAACATCTTTTCCGTTAATTAACATATCCCAATATTCCTCTGGACTATTTCCGCCAGCCGGGAATCGGCAACTAAGACCTACAATTGCAATAGAATCCTTATCATTAGTATTTACACCATCATCACTATCGTGAGTATTATTAACCATAGTTTCTTTTTTATTTAATAAATTAAATAAAAATTCAGTGTATTCTTTTATATTGGTGTATTCAAACAGTGAAGACACCTGTATGTCGATTTCAAAATTTTTAGACAACCTTTCAATGAATAATGGGATGTCAATAGAAGCAAGACCTAAATCAGTAAATGGCTCATCATAGTTTGTAATGTTTACATCTAATATTTCTTCAATCAATTCTACTAAATAAGATAAAATATTTTGTTTTGAATATTTAATAAATTGCATTAAATAACATTCCCTTCGCTAAAATATTTTATTTTCACATGACACTTTAGTTAAATTTGGTATATTTTACGCTTGTCACTAATAGAAACTAATAATTGAATACTTCAAATTTCAAATTATTATCGGGAAAAAAGGCTAGAATCTATTCCTTTTTTCGATTTAGAAAAGATTATTCTAATTTAATTGTTGCTTCTTCACTTTTAATCCACCACCATTTTTATTATCATGTAAATAAAGTTAAATATAACAATTAATATCACTTCACTATTTAAATTTACTTTTTATCTATATATGTTATTGAAATGGAAAATATTCATCAAATGGAATAAATAATACGTATTCCGCATAATATTTCAGTAGCTTCTAGAAAACAAAAAATAGTGATTTATTCTATTTACTTAGGAGGAAAAATAAGTGACTAATAGTTTAATTGAATTTAAAAATATTTCTAAGGAATATATTGTAGGTGAAGTTCCAATATTAGCATTAAATGAAGTGAATTTTATCATTGAGGAGGGGGAGTTTGTTGTAATACTTGGTGCAAGTGGAGCTGGTAAAAGTACGATATTAAACATTTTAGGCGGAATGGATATTCCTACTTCTGGAAAGGTAATTGTCGAAGGAAAGGTTATTACAGAGTTTAATGAAAAAAAACTAACGGATTTTAGAGCAAAAGATATTGGCTTTGTTTTTCAATTTTATAACCTCATACCTAACCTTACAGCTCTAGAAAATGTTGAATTTGCAGTTGAAGTATCTAAAAATCATCTCAATCCTAAAGAGACTTTAAAAAAAGTTGGTTTATTTGACAGAATGAATAATTTTCCATCTCAGCTTTCTGGTGGAGAACAACAAAGAGTAGCAATAGCTAGGGCTATTGCTAAAAATCCATTACTTTTGCTTTGTGATGAACCTACTGGAGCTTTAGACTATAAAACTGGGAAAGCTGTATTGCAACTTCTAGAAGATATAAATAAAGAAACTAAAAAGTGTGTCGTTTTAATAACACATAATTCAGCTATTGCCCCTATGGCTGACAAAGTTATTAAAGTTAAAAGTGGTGTTATTGAGGATATTACTATCAATAAGAATAAAAAACTTATAAAGGATATTGAATGGTAATGAATAAATTATTATTAAAGTTACTAAGAGACTTAAAGTTATATAAGGGGCAATTTATAGCAATTACGTTAGTAATTGTAGTAGGAGGATTTTTCTTTGCAGGTTTTTCTACTTTCTCGAAAAACCTTAGTGAGTATTCTTCGGAATATTTCAAAAAAACTAATCTAGCTGATTTATGGGTTTATTATGACAATATTTCTCCTTTGGATATTCAAAAATTAGGAGAAATTGATGGTATTAATAATATCGAAGGACGGTATGTATTAGAAGGTAATCAAAAATTGGATGATGTTAAAACAACATTAAAATTACATTCCCTTCCTGAAAATAATCTGATTAATCAAATAGTCCTCATTGAAGGCACTCGACCAACGAACTCCAATTCTATTCTATTTGATGCAGATTACGCAAAAGAACATAACTATTCTGTTGGTGACGAAATAAACTTAAGCACAGCTTATAAAGATATTACTTTAAAAATATCCGGGTTTGGTGAAAGCTCCGAATATACTATTAAATCTAGGGATACCTCAGATTTCCCTCCAAACCATAAAGAATACGGGATAGCATACGTTTCAGAAAAAACGATGAGTAATATTATAGGTCAAAAAATTTATAATGAAGTTGTTATTGATGTAGACGACGGGGTAGATTTAAATGTAATAGAAAATGAAATAGAAAAAAGTTCAATTAATTTAAATTATTTCTACACATTAAAAAGAGACTTAAATTTAAGCTATAAACAATTTACTGGAGAAATAAAGCAACAAGAAGAACTTGCAAAAATATTGCCTATTATATTCTTTTTAGTTGCTGCTATCATTACCTTTTTAACAATGTCTAGACTGGTAGACTCACAAAGAACCCAAATTGGAATCATGAAAGCATTAGGTATTAATAATTCAAAAATATTAACTCATTATCTTGGATATGCAGTATTAATAGGATTCGTTGGAGGTCTTATTGGATCGTTATTAGGGTCAATATTCTTTCCAAAGATATTTATGGACCAGGTAAGAGCTATAATAACACTTCCCGGCTTTGAAATACGTATATATCCCATCTTTATTTTAATCACTATATTTTTTTCAATTACATTTGGTGTTTTAGCAACATTCCTGTCTTGTAAAATAATTTTAAAAGAAAGAACTACTGAATCAATGAGAGCCAAACCACCGAAAAAAGTTAAAAAAATATTAATAGAAAGAAATACAACTTTTTGGAGAAAGCTTTCTTACGGTAATAAGCTTGTTTTAAGAAATATTTTTATAAACAAAAAAAGAGCCATTTACAGTTCTTTAGGTGTAGTCTGTTGTGTCACTTTATTAATTCTTGCATTTGGGTATAAAGGCTCTAGGGAATTATTAATAGAGAAGCAATTCAATGAAGTATATAATTATGATCTTAGAGTCGTGTATAAAACCCCTATAGAATATTTAAGTGACGATATACCGTATAATGATATCAATTTAAATACTCTTGCACAAACTAGCGTAGTTATTACTAATATAGAAGATAAAAAAGATAGCAATCTACTTATTACAAATAAAGAAAATAATTTAATTAATAATTATGATAAAGATGGAAACATACTACCTTTAGATGATGAAGGTGTAATAGTCGCTACAAGATTTGCAGAAAGGTATAATTTGTCAATCGGAGATTCACTGCAACTAAAATTAATAGACTCAATGTATAAAGGCAAAACTATAGAAGTGAAAATTTCAAATATATCTGAACAATATTTAAATCAAGAAATTTTCGCTACACCAAAGCTCCTATCTACTTTAGGAGTATATTACGCCCCAAGCACACTATTAATTCAAGCAAAAGATCCCACTAAATTAGACGAAATATATAAGAGCTTTAATAGTATGCAGAACCTAAAAGAGGTTAAGTCTATAAATGAAATAAAGGAGCTTACTGAAAATGGTTTGCAGAATCTTTACAATATGATAATAGTCCTGATTATTTGTGCAATTGTATTATCCTTTGCAGCCATATATAACATCTCTGTTATTAACATTACTGAGAGAATAAGGGAACTAGCAACATTAAAAGTACTAGGCTATCAAAGAAATAAAATAAATAAGCTTATATTTATGGAGAATATTTTCATTACTATTTTTGGTATATTTATTGGTATACCAACAGGTATTGCTCTATATATGCTCATTATAAAGAAATTCACTCTTGATAATATGGTCTTTCCTATTACTTTAGATATAGGATCTATACTATATCCTGTATTCGTCACTTTCTTGGTTACTATTTTATGTAACATATTTTTAAGAAAAACTGTAAGGAAAATTGATATGATTGAATCACTTAAAAGTATAGAATAAATAGAAATTGAGTTTACTGTCAACATCTTCTAATTAGTTATCCTTACCAACCAGTCGTCGATAATAAAACGGTGCCTGGTTGGTTATTTATTTTATAAAATTAACATATTGATAATATTGATTTCTACATCAGAATATCAATTTTATACATATCGCTTCCCCTAAAACAATAGCTATACATGCCACAAGTCGCCAATCTTTAGATTCATTGAAAAACAGCATACCTAATAGTTCTCCACATAATGCACCTATGCCTGCCCAAATGGCATACGCTGTTTCATGACCTCCATTTTCTTGAAGGTTTCAGGTTCATCCAAAAAGAAATAGTATACATTTGTGTAGTAGGAAGTGGCTTTTCTGTCATTATGGTACATACCGACTACAAAATATTCTTAATTAAATTGATGTTCAATCATCCGATAACCCTTTAGGAAGTCCATTTATTCGCAAGCAAACGTCTAGCAATCCCTGTTTCAGCAGATAATTTAGATAGCGGAACATCATAGGCTGAAAATGCCTATTTAAAAAAGTTGAAAGCATTGGTTCAAGAAAAGGATGCATCCAAACCAAAGAAAAAGTAAGAGCTGTATATGAGCTAAGGCTGGACTTTCCTCTTCTAGCTCTATTAAAAGTCGCCAACATCAAAAAAGTACGTATTATTATCACCTTCGAAAGTGGGCAACACCAGACAAATATAAAGCAATCAAAGAAAGAATCCAGACACTTTTCCATCATCATATGGGGCGTTATGACTATCGTCGCATTTGTCTATAAATGTCAACACAATTATGTGCACTTTCGCTTGCGTAAGCTTGTACAAAATCACTCGTTTTCTTTCGCTAAATGCCCCTTCATTCGATACGAGCTGCCTACGACTGTTACAACCGTTGCGTGATGTAAAACACGGTCTAATATTGCATTTGCTAGCTTTGGGTCTTGGAAGACTTCATCCCATGATTTGAAATTCACATTTGTTGTAAAAATCGTGCTACGCTTTTCATAACGCATATCGATGAGCTGAAAAAAGAGCTTCGCGTCTTCCGGTTCAATTGGTAAGTAACCAATCTAGTCAATAATCAATAACTTATACTTCGTATAATGTTTCAATCGGCTTTCTAATCGATTTTCGAGCTTTGCTCTCTTCAGATTCTGAATTAAATCATGGCACTTAATGAAATAAGTACTCGTCCGTTTCTTCGCAGCTGTAATTCCGATTGAAGTGGCCAAGTGTGTTTTTCCAACACAACTTGGACCTAAAAAGACAATATTCTCATTTCCTCCAATAAAACGAAGTGTTAAGAAGTCTAAGATTTGTTGCTCATTAATGGACGGTTGAAAACTAAAATCAAAATCCTTGATCTCTTTTAAATGCGGAAATGCACCCACTTTCACCACATGCATCATATTTTGTTCACGCATATCAATTTCGTAGGTCGTTAATTTAATCAATGTATCAACGAAAGACATTTGGTTAGGCACACTGAAGTCTATGACTTCATTTAAATGCAGAGACATCTGTTTGAGCTTTAGGTACTCCAAATTCTGCAATAGCTGCTGATAATTCGTTGTAGTTGGATTCATTATTTATACACCTCTCCAATCGCTACTAAATTACGTTTTGCTAAGTCATCAATATCTGGATAGTTAGGCACTGATACACTTAGTGCTTCTTGATAATGTATCACCTGGTAATTTAATTTCGCTTGACTTATAGGATGTTGAGCGATGAGCTCCGTGTTATAATAAATCCATACTTGATCATCATATACTTGTAACCCTACTTTCTTACCTTCATACTTTGCAGGTACTGAATACTGGTTCGATTTGTAGGAAATCATGTTGGATGCATTGACTTTTACAAGCGTATGTTTGATGCGATAGGAATCTCTTACTTTTTCAGTTGGTAGCTGGAGTAGGGACGAACTTCATCATTAAAGTCACTTAGTCCAAATGAAATGAGGATATCTTTATAATTTTTTTCGGGGTCATCCCAGGTCTTTAGCAATTCTTCTTTAAACTTACCTTTTTCAAATACTTCAACTGAGATTTGCAAATCATCATCTTCGGCTAAAGTGCCATATAGTTTAAAAAATTCAATATGCCCTACTCCTGATTTGCTAATAAGCAGACTTTCTTTTTCACTCATGTTATATGGCTCAATAGTTACTTTCGCATTTGAGGACGTTTTATCTTTTTCCACACGCGCACACCCTGTTAACAACAAGATAAGAATTACAAACGAGCAGTAGCGTTTAAAGCCTTGCATTTTTACTCCTCCAATCAATTTGTCAGGAATTATTTCATATTACTCCTATGTTCACAATGAATTACTTTATTAATTGGCCCTATTACTGAAAAAGGCACAATTCCTTTTCAAGAAATGAGCCCTATAATTGAATACCGTTCAGCTTCTATCCGCTGAATTTATCGAATAATTTTCCATGCCCATCTCAATCAATTTCAATTTCAATAAGTTGATCAGTTGTATTTAAGTATTTTATTGTACAATTTTCTTTTCCTTCTTCCAGCCATTCAAAATCGTCTCTAGAAGCAGAAACTGTTACATTATTAACACTTATCTGTAAGCCATTATCTGACCCAAAACGCCCTCCAGAACCTAAGTCAACTATCTCACAAACTCCATTTTCGGTTTTAAAATCTCCCTTTAATAATTCAGGTAAATCCAATAAGTATCCGATTACTAAACTAAAACAAAGTAAACCAAAAATTGAAAAACCTGTAATTACTATCCAAAAATCCTTATGATTTCTTTGCTTTTTTATAAAATAAATAATCAAAAAAACCGTAGCCACTAAGCCTAATGATGAAAAAACTATGGTTTGATAATAATCAGTCATTATTTAGTCTTCTCCTATTTAAATATAACTCCCTTTTTCCACACTTTATTTTATTATACTTCTTTAAAACTCCATTAGTTTATTCCACAATCTGGCCCTTTAATGGAGGAAGGCGCATTCCTTATTAAAGAAATGCGCCCGATTGTGGAATATAGGAACGATTAAAAAATGCAGGTATACAACGCCAAGAACATGCATGATTTTATACAGTAATCAAAATGCCACTAAACCATTACTGTTAATCGGTTTCTACTAACGTGCATAAAAAGCTGTATAAATAATATTCATAGGAAAAGCCACAAAACGTTGATTTTGAACTGCTCCCTGTCAAGTAGACAGTGGAAATAATAAAAATGCATTAAGCGGCTTGATCCCTGTATTCTAAAGGGCTCAAGCCGTTCAATGTTTCTTGGTAACATTCGTAGTTATAGAACTTGATGTACGTATCGATGGCGTGCTTTAATGCTTCAAACGACTCGAACTTATATAAATAATACTTCTCTACTTTTAAGGTTCCCCAAAATGCTTCAATAGGACCGTTATCGATGCAACGTCCTACTCTAGACATACTGTGAATCATTTTTGCTTTATCCATGATTTGCTTGAATTCTTTCGATGTATATTGATAACCACGATCGCTATGTAAAAGAGGGAATTCATTCTCGTTTAATTTTCGTATAGCGGGTCTTACCGTCTTAAAAACTAGGTCATTATTATTCGAATGCCCCAATACGTAACTCACAATGGACTTATCATAGAGATCAATAATCGCACTTAAATAAGCCTTTTTCCCTTTGCCATACTTAAACTCTGTGACGTCTGTGCACCACTTTTGATTCGGTTTTTCTGCAGTAAATTCACGCGCTAATACATTTTCAGCCACATAATCAGGCTTTACTTTAGGGTACTTTTTCCTGCGTCGTCGAATAACCGCCTCCAAACCGTAAATTTGCATCAGGCGATAAATTCGTTTCTTATTCACTTTCTTTAAACCTTTGGTTTCGCGTTTGCGATTAATGGTCATCGTAATGCGACGATAGCCGTATATGCCATCTACTTGTGTATATAAATGTTGGATAGACTCCACTAGATGTTGGTTTTCCAGTTCCTGCACAGCTGGCTTACGATTTAACCATTTGTAGTAAGCTGCTCGGGATACCTTGGCGATTTTACATAATAAAACGATTGATAAGTTTTCATTCTTCGCTAGTTCTTGAATCGCCATATACCGGTTTTGAATACGAATTCTACTTAACGACGCCTCCTTTCGATTTCCTCTAACTTTTTTAAAAGTAAATTTTCTGCACGTAATCGTTCATTTTCACGTTCCATCTGTTGAATTCTTAAGCGTAATTCATCCTCTGGTGTTCGTTCTTCAGCTGGTTTTGTTCGACCACGTTGATCTTGAAGTGCTTCTTCACCATTTTGTTCAAATTTACGTACCCATAGGTAAACTTGTTAGTAAGATACCTCATATTGCGCTGCTGTTTCTTGATAATTTTTGTCACTCGCTAGGCAAGCTTTTACGATTTCAATACGCTCATCTACAGTTGTTTTTCTTCCTTTAGTCATAGTTTGGCTCATTCCTTTACCCGAATCGTTTAATTCACTATGACAAGTATAGATTTTCAACCACTTTTTGAAAACTGATAAACTACTTATCCCGTATTTGGCGAGGATCTCGAACATGGAGTAGTTCTTTGTTAAATAATCTTCTACAGCACTCCGCTTTAATTCCTCTGAGTATACCTTATTTTTCTTAGGTCGAATTAAGGCTTCTACCCCGCCATATTTATACAGAGCACGCCATACTTGTAGAGTTGTCATGTTTACTGAAAACATTGTGCAGATTTCTTCGAGAGTATGACGACCTTCTTCTAAATATTGAAGTGCTAAGATTTTAACATCTGGTGAAAATGATTTTTTAGGCATGAAAAAAACTCCCCATTTTGATAAACAGATTTTATTTTTTAATCTGTCTACCTAATGGGGAGCATATCATTTAACAACATTCGTGGCTTCTAGGTGTATTTTCAAACTTTGATTTGGGAACGTTTATTAGGTTTGTTTTGTATGTCTTATAAATTTTTGTTTTACTAAAGTTTATGTCTGTGTATGTTATTTTGAAAACATAACCATTTTATAGCTGAAATAATAATTAAAACAATAGTGTACTCATCAATATCCCAAAGATGAAGCCCAGGACATGAGAAATAGCCCCTCCAAGACCTATTAAGTTTCCTAGAGTTGAATAGAGAATTATGTAATTTGTTTGCCAAGTACCAAACTTTAAATCCACTAACTCAGGTGTTTGTATATATAAATATAAAATACAACCAACTAATGCAAATATGCCAGGCGAAGCTCCTGTACCATCAGTAAACGAAGAAAATGTTGAAAACAATAAAGAAACTAAAAGGTTTCCTACCATATAAATAAGCAGAAACAAACCGCTGCCAAGTTTGTCTTCTAGAAAAGAACCTACGAAATATATAGCGAAAAGGTTTGCCATCATATGCAGTAAATTCATATGAAAAAAGGAAGAGGTTACAAGCCTGTACCATTCAGTATTACTCATATTATCAAAACTCTTTCCAGTTCCCCATTTAGACAATTTACCTTTTAATATTAATACATCAGCAAAATAAATAAGTGCAAAAATACAAATTAATGTTAGTGTAATGGGATGCGTATTATAATGTTCGATTATTGAATAAACAAAATAAATAATATAAATTGCGCCTAAGAATTCTAGGATATCGTTATTACTTTTTCTCATATGTAGTTATCTCCTGAATCATTATATTTACATATTACACCATAAACCTTCCCAAAGCGTCTTTTGGTAAGATTTTCTCTTATAATCACCAAAGAATGATTTGGGTGCTTTTTTTGTCCTTAACGTTGTAAATCTAATGAGACCCCTTATAGAAGTAAAGCACTCGTTACTTTAATTACAATTATAAAGAACGAATTTCTAAATCAAATTTATCTTCATAGGCATCATTTAATGCTAAAAGTAGCAAATCAAATAAATTTCGACCATCATTTGTCTTAAAATAATTTGATAAACTTGTTATTTGTTTACTTATGTTATCTCCCCAAGGGGGTTGTGCAGTTAAATCGTCTATATCCCATATAACTTGAGATGGAGGAAATTTAGCAAGCTTATCTCTAATTTCCTTGGTTTCTTCTATGGCTTGGGGTATATCCGAATAATTTAGTTTTTTATAATATAAATTACTCAATAGTTTAGGGTATTTTGTTCCCCAACCATCTGGTTCTAAATGATAACTAATTGTAGAAAAGAAAGAATGCAGGAAGTCACCGTGTCCTATCTGATAAAAGAAACAATCAAAATGAAATCCAACTGCCATTGCTTCAACCTCATTTCTTACTTTTGTTCTATGTTTCTATAAATTCGTTGTTCCACTAAACTGCTCCGTTAGTTGAATATGGGATAAAAAAATTTACATATACTATACTTTATTTCATAAATATTAAATCTTTAATCACAAATAAAAGCTGAACAAATACAAAATTTAGATCAGCCTAAAAATAGCTTATTATAATGTTACACATTGTATAAGAAATACTAATATGTTAAGTGTATTATTTATTTCTTGACTTTTAATAAAACAATTTAAAAGTAGGGTTTTTTAGCGTTTTAATAGACTTAGGGATTGATCAATAATAGCGGACCTTATTAAAGTAAAGCGCCCGTTTGTTGAACATCGTTATTCAACTAAAGGCCATGGCGTTGACTTGGAATAATGATTGATTAAAACTCAGCTATAGATGATGATTCTTATAGAAAATCATATTAGTTAAAAAGTTCAGAATTACAGCGTTTTCGGGCGTCTTCCCTAACTTGTATTTGGAAACGTTTTTTAGATTTAGTTTGTATGCTTTACTAAATCCCTTGATAATTTAAAAATTACTAATTTGTTTTTCTCCAAATTAATGTTGCAATAAGTAATTGTATCCAAACCGATTTTAGGAACTTATTGAAATGACAGTTAAATTTAGAAGTTGAAGTATTATCGAATTTTAATGCTATAGTATCGCATTGCCTTCGGAACACCTTCCATGTCAAATATGCCATCTACGATTAAACGTCTGACGCGATATTCTATAAATTGGTCGCCAACATATTGATTTAAATGACCTATTACTTCGCCAATTATTCTAGCCGATTTTATAAAATCATTGTGATTTTTCTTCTGATGGAACTTCTTCACTGTATTGATGATGTATTCATCGTAGAAAGTTTCAGGAACACTCATGATTTCATTAATTTCCCATATTCGTAAAACTTCTTTATTCTCACATAGTTGCTCCCATTGCTGTTCAAATGCCTTACGTTCTGTTTGAGTTAATTCATTACCATTTTTCTCGTTTTCATAAATTTGTTTTAATTGCTCAGATGAGAGTTCGCCCATATGTAATGGCGTAAAATCAATTTCAGTTCTATCAAAATGGGTTTTATATGCCTCATTTGTATTAATGGTAAAGACGTCGTTTATTTTCTCTTTTAATAAATATAGAACAAATCTTAACCCAGTTTGTTCATGTGCATTTTCTCCAACCCAAATAATATTCGGGTGGTGTCTTGGAATTTGTTCGATGTCTAATATAGTCTGTTTAAAGTTCTCTTCATAATTGAATAGTACTTCGTCATCTATGTTTATATGTGTACTTAACCATTCATACCGATTAGTAACACCTTGTGAGTCATGTAAATTCCAAATTGAACCGATTGAAAATAAATCGGAAAAGGTAATAATTTTTTCTTGTTGATTTAAAGCTAACTCTTTTAAAGCTATTTTTAAGCTACCGGTAGGCGAATCTCCAAATACAATATGCGTACTGTGAAATTGTGTTTGTTGTTCGACACTAGCTTGATTTTTTTTGTACACCAACAAGCCGTTATATGTATTCTTTATATCTGAAAAGAATTGCTGCTCTGAATAGCCTTTTCTTTCCTCGACAGTTTGCATACGCAAAAAGAATTGAAGTAATAATGATTTTAATTCTTTTTCATCCAAATTATTAATCGTATTTTTTATTTCATTAAACAATTAAATAACCCTCTTTAAGAAAATTTTACCATGGATTTTATAAGAAATAGCCTCTTTTGTTAATTAAAGTAAAACGAACCCAAAGCGTCGTTTGGCAACAATTCTTAAAAGAAAGTTATTCAACAATCTGGCCCTTTAATGAAAACAAGGGCTGATCCTTGTTATAGAATCGCGCCAGATTGTGGAAGATCGTTAATCAACTAAAGTCTCCCGTTAGTTAAACAAGAGAGTTTTTTGACTTAATTCAATAATTAAGAGAATTAGCTATCTGAACTAAAGTTTCAGAAGTAATCTTTTCCGAGATTCTTTTATCTATACCGAACCTATATTGCAAGTTATCTTTTTCAAAAATCAATAAAATTGCCCTTCCTATATCCAACAAGTATGCAGTGTTTCCATTCTTAAGTTTAAATTCGTTTATAACTTCTTTATCGAGTATTTCAAAACTATCCTTTGGCGCTACACTTATCAGGAATTTATTCTTATTCGATTTCTCATTTATAAACTCCATTTCAAAAAGATCTCCCTTATCTCCTTCAATAGTTCGAGCAAATACGTGAGTATAGACAACAGGTGGGACTCTTAATGGAAGCTGTAATTCCTCTTTATAATGGTGTTCATAATCTCTTAAAGCTTCCCCGACTGATTTATATCCAATCTCAAGATAACTTTCTTCAATAGTCCGAGGTTGGAATTGAGAATTTGCATTTACTTTTCCACTATTTAATGCTCCACAAATCACGATAGATATAAGTAAAAGTAGAATAAACTTGTTCAAATAAATCACCCTTTATTTATTACTTGAATTATTTTAACCAAGTCAATTCGTACTATACTTATTCAACTTAATCGCCCTTTAAAAGAAAAAGACGCATTCCTAAATAAAAGCGCCCTATTCTTGAATAAGAGGACGTTTTTTATAAAGGAAGTACAATAATGCTAATTGAACAATAAACCAGACCAACAGTAAGTACATTATTTTTTCTAACTCTACAAACAAGACGACAGCCGTATTAGGAATAGCGAAAATAACGGATGTAAGCATTACTTGCCACGATGCCTTTTTTAAAGCATAACCTGTAAACAAAATTGATAAAGCTAATAAAACCCACAAACCTAAGACGACATACCAATACAAAATAATATTTGTCATTTTCCACCTCACTATATCGAAATTAACACAATTCTACTTTTAATTAGTCGTACTAAGTAATTACATACTTTATTTACCGTTTATTCAACAATACGGCCCTTTAATTTAATAAAAGATTTACTCAAAACTATTATCCTTGTTCTTTTTATCCGCATAATAATTCCATAGTGAATAAAGCTAATGGAATAATAGGATAATTATAAATGCGCAAGTAAATTTTCCAGTAAATTTAATAGTTATCAACCCTGCTATACAAAATGGTGGCATAATTATCCAATAGCGTTTTACTCTCGACATATCCCCCTTTTCCCCCTTGTACTGAATGTTTAGTTTTAATAGCCCTATTAAAAACTTATCTAAATTTTAACATAAATATCCAGATTTCATTTAAAGTATTATGCCACAATATGGCCCTTTAATGAAAACGAGCGCTGATCCTTATTACAGAATCGCGCCCGATTGTTGAATATCGTTTTGTTCTTGATTAACTAGATTATTCATTGTCATGATAGCTATTTACAATATTTGATTTTATTCTTTAATATGCTCGGTCCTAATTTGTCAGTTTTCGAATTAGACAGACGTACCTGTATTTCTACATTATCCATTTCTGCTGTAATTTCATCAAATCTTCCAGCCCAAGTTGGACTATCTATTTCAGGGGATGGGTACAGTCTGAATCTCCAACTAATTTCTTTTGATATAAAAGCAAATCCTTCATAGCTATCATATTCACCATAAGAAGATGGTTCGGGAAGATGTACTCCAAGAATACTTATGTTTGTACGTGCAGAACTTGGTGGACGTAACTGCACTTTATAAACCAAAGCTACTCCCTTTGCATTTTTAAGTTCTTTATCTATTGGGTTCAAAATCATACTACAAGGCATATTTATCGCCTTTGAATATGAAGGACAAATTACAAATAAAGAGACAATAAACATCACAAAAACAAATTGTTTCACATTAACACCTCTTACAATTATTTTGGTTAATTTACCCCTATATTGATCTAATTATAGATTACCTTTATTGCAGCAGACCGCTAATATATTTTGTACATAATTACTCAATCTATTCTAAACCTTTATCTAAACACCTTATTGTTGTTCAACAATAATCAGCCCATTTAATGAGAAAAGACGCATTCCTTGTTAAAGAAACGCGCCCGATTATGGAATATTGTTTTTCAACTAAAGCTGGTTAAAATATAGGAACGATAAAAAATGCAGGTATACAGCGTTTTGTCGGTATTTACAGGTTTTTATTAAGATAACACACTCTGAAAAATCTCGGAAAATCCTATCGTAGCTATGTTTATATAGCTTTGCATAAAAGCTGTATAAACAATAGTCCTCGCAAAAAGGCACGAATGTTGATTTAACAACATTCGTGCCTTTTTGTGTATTACTTAACTTGCATTTGGGAACGTTATTTAATTTTATTTTGTATATTTTATAAGTCTTTAAGAACTAAAATAATCTTGGATTTAATAAAACTTGTATTTAATATTTTTCGTTGCACCAGTATATCTAGATAGGATTTATGCTCTCTATGTGTATATAAAATAACTTTTATATACTTGCAATTACTTGTGCAAATTTTTCTTCTTCCTCGACGTATGGTGCATGGTTACTTTCCTCGAAGGTGTATAGTTTTGAGTTAGGAATTTCACGTGCAATTTCTTCACAAAACTCAAATGGGCATTGGACGTCATAAAGACCGCCTATAACTGTTGTAGGAATGATTATCTTATGTAGAGCTTTTGTTATATCAAAGTTTGAAACCTCTTTGTAAGCGAAGTGATGAAGTAGTTTAGGAACAGAACTTCCGCTGCTTGGCTTTGAAAAATATTCATCGAGTTTTTCTGGTCGGTAGAGGGACATCATTGACCATTCTCTATTTGCTTTTATACGGTTATCCATAGAAGACTTAGAATCATTCATGATGCTTAGAATTTCCATGAGACGAGGATTTTTGGGATGCTCCTTGCAGAAAATGCTGTCAGGATGACTTACATATCTACACGAAGCAGAAGAAGAACAGACAATTAGCTTCGTTAATGATTTCTCATAACGTAAAGCATAAGCCATGCCAAGCATTCCGCCAGCTGAATATCCAGCAAACCCCCATTGTGTAATATTTAACTCATTTCGTATTGCTTCTAAATCTTTTATCGCTTCTTCAAATCCCATTTGTTCTTCCGACTCGACGGGTTCTGATTTTCCTGCACCCCTTAGATTTACCAAAAAGACTTTATAATGTTCTGTGAATAGATTGGCAAACTGATTGCCAAGATGGTTATATTCACTATACATATGAGTGATACACATTGGTAATCCTTTGCCTTTCACGAAAATTTCAAAATTTCCCCTGTTCGTTTTGATAAATTGTTGTGTCCACATCTTTGCCACATCCTATTTTTTATAAATTGTAATATTCTAACAAATAATATTATACCTTTTGAATTGCTCAATAGGAGAAGAAATATTCCCAAAGCGTCGTTTGGTAATCTTTCATAAAAAGTTGTTATTCCACAATCTGGCCCTTTAACGAAAACAAGCGCTAATCCTTGTTACAGAATAACGCCCTTTAATGGAATAATTGAAATATGATCTTAGCCATAAAAATACGTAATTCTTCTTAAACTAACGCACCCCTTTGCGGAAGATTGTTTTTTCATCTTTGTTGCACTAAAGCTCCCCGTTTGTTTTAGTGTAAAGTTTCACAATTTTGTTTTTGTTTTAATTTTAATTATCACAAAGATAAATATAAAAGTCTCAAATTTATTCTTCCTTTAGTTTAAAAAATTCTATTGCACTACCAATAGCTCCAATTCCTCCGCCGATAATAAATATATATTTACTAAATAAATCTGCTGGTGAATTAGTTAATAACCCATATAAACCAAAACCAAAAATAGCTAAGCTTGAAATTAGAGCTAAGATCATTCTGTTTCTTTTTTTCATAACCACACCTCAAATACAAATATTTACATTTAAGGTTAACATAAACACGAAAAAGTTTACAATAAAATAGAAACTAAAAAACTCAAACCTCCCCATATTTCTAAAGGTACGTTTGAGATTTTATTTATATGTTACCGCCATTCAGAACAAGTGGACCGAACAGTCTTCTTTAAAATTATTTTTCGTAGCGTCTCAGAGTGTTATTTTCTAAAAAAAACAGCAACAAACACCGATTTAACAGTGTTTGTACTGTTTGAAATGTTACCAAGATTGCATTTGGGAACGTTATTTAGGTTTAATTTGTATACTTCATTATGCCTTGTGGAACTAAAGCCCCCGTTTGTTTAAGAAGATTTCATTATTTTTCATTATTTTTCTTATCAATCATGGTGGAAAAAGTAGTAATCAAAACCATAAAAACAGGTAATAAACTCCATAAAAAGAATCCCCAATTTTGTGTCACTAAAGATAATACTAAGAAGAAAGCAAGTGCTGCAATTGAAATATAAACGAAACGTCTTTGGTGTTTTTTCACCTTGAACACCCCCTTTTAAAAAACATATCTTATTCCGTTAACCTGCTGCGTTAGCTTAAGTACATTGTTTCACAAACTCACATCAAGATTAACATAAAATCCTATTTTTAATTTAGAAGTGTTATTCAATTAAATGGCTCTATTGCTGGAAAAGGCACAATTCACCTTCAAGAATTGCGCCCTGTAATTAAATAACATTTAATTACAATTGGAAACTGCCAGGGTTTATTTGTAGAAAATCTCCAAAAGAACAATTCTTCAGATTCTTTATACATTTCGGCACCGGTTTTTTCTAATACTCTATGCGATGCAATATTATCTTTTTCCGTATCAGCAATAACATAAATAACTTCTGCCTGATTTAACAACCAATTTTTCAAATTAGTAACAGCTTCAGTCATAAAACCATTTCCTTGATGTTCAAAGAGAGTGTAATACCCAATCACTACTTCACCATTATCATTGGGAGTTCCTTTTATCATTATTCCTCCGACAATCTCGTTTATATCTTTCGAAACAATGATCCAATTGGTACACCAAATATAATTTTTCTCATCAGCCAAAACCTTTGAAAGTCTAACTTCCATAGCTTGCTTAAGTTCGTGACTAAGAATACTACTCGATTCATTTAATGATAAATTTGATTCCATATGTTTTTGATCTTTAATTAATAATGCTAAGTTTTCTGCTTTCAGAGGAATCATCTTTAATCTATCAGTGTTTAAGTCTAGCATAATTAACACTCCTATCATAATTTGAAAGCCATTTAATTGGCTAAAACAAAATAAAAATAGGATATCTTAATGGCAACTACTCCTATTTATATACTCCTCAAAAAATAGACAACAAACTTTGCACTCCTTTATTAAGGGCTAACCAAGTTTATCATTCCATAATTATCCTGTAAATTCTTATAAAAATAAAGATCACACTTATTCCACAATATGGCCCTTTAATGAAAACAAGCGCTGATCCTTGTTACAGAATCGCGCCCAATAGTTGAAACAGGTCAAGATGAACTTCCCAAAATATATTCCCGCGTAAACTGCAGCATCTTCTCTTGCATTTCTTCATCATATCGAAAGTGGTTTGTAGAATTTAATGTTTTTCCTTTCATCTAGCCCATCATATGCATGAAAATACTCACTAAACGTTGGATTATCGCCTTTTACTTTTTCAAGGTTCGTTTGATTAGCAGAACAACCGAACAGGAGATAACTTATAAAAATAACCGAGCATACTTTTTTAAATATTTTTTTCGTTAACGTGATTACCTCCTCCTCCTTAAACATTTTTCCAATTAAATGGCCCTTTAATGGAGAAAGGCGCAATCCTTATTAAAGAAATGCGCCCGATTGTTCATTATTGTCTATCCATAATTTCTATCCAAAAACAAAAGCATATAACTAACTGCACAAAGATATAACGCAATTCGAGTTATGATATAAATTGAAAATTCAAATGAGGTTAATTTTCTTTCTCTCTTAGTTTTTTTAAAGTGTCTATAATAATAGACTGCACATATGAGTAGGATTACTGCTGATATTTGAAAGGTGTTTTCCAACATGCTAACCAAAAAATCATCTCCTCACATAATGAATAAAATTTTATATTAGCTAACTAGTACCTATTTCAACAAAAAAGACACTTCCCCTTCTTTAGGTTATTTCTTTCACAATATGGCCCTATTGCTGAAAAAGGCGCGTTCCTAAATAAACGTGCCCGATTGTTGAAGATCACAAAATATAAAAAGTGACGACTGCATACATACGTTGTAATGAAATAAACTAAACTAATAAAGAACAAATGACTTTGTGCTTTATTAGTTTAGTTTGACTCTTCAATAGGAGTTGGATAATTACTGAATATAAGGTAAGAATTATTAAAAAAAGAAGGAGTGATACGATGTTCGATCAAGTTGCGTATTTTATTTTCCAAGCCCTGTTAGTTCTAACGGTTGTGGTTGTTGTATTTGGAATCCCTCTTGGGGATAAACTGCTTAGAAAAAAATAAGACTGCATCCATTTGGATGCAGTCTTTTTATTTTATATCTTGCTTCGTTTCTATAATAGATTTAGAGATTGGTGGAAAATAGTGAAGCATATTGAAGTAAAGCGCCCGATTGTCGAACATGCGAATTATTAATCACCTATGATGGAAAGAAACTGTTTTAATTGAGTTCACTCTTATAAGTCTTTTTCTAATCCTTTTTCGACTTAGCCGTTAACGGTGCATTTCGCATGATGTGATATGTGATGAACAACGCAATCAGACTAATAGTAATTACAAAAGAAAATAAAAATATCACCATGTCATGAAAGTTCTGTGTTACTAACCATTCCCATATTGAAAAATTCATCAAATCACTGTACTTTAATAGTGTTCCGATGATCACAAACAACATCAACCAGATCACACATTTCCTGAATCCAAGTCTATAATAAATCGTATAAAACAGAAAAAAGAAGGAGAAAGTAAAAATACCTAGCATAAAATCTATTAAATAATAGGATAGGAAGGTATACTCTCGATTTAAAAAAGTTGCTGGATGTAATATTTGAGCCGCTACGTTCCATCGCTCATAAAGAGTTAAGAGAATCCATTGAAAGACGTTTAAAATAAAGGTGATAACCAGTACACTTGCTAGACCTACCACATAAAAGGTTTTCAACAAATTGATCCTTGTACTTCCCATACCTATTGCGACAGGGAAAATAGTTTTGAATCCATTAATTGCAAACAGAAGAATAAAAAAGTAAGTTGGTCCTGAGATGGCGGCGACAACATCTTCCCCCAAGTTAAAGAAATATCCAATGAATAACCATAACAAAAGTAAAGGGATCGTTATATATAGTAAAAGCAGCTTCCCGAAGGCAAATAGCGTCTCTTCATAAACCATCCTAAATGTTCCAATGTTCAAGTTAATATGTTCACCACATTTCGTTCTTCCGTTCTATTTAATAAATAATCATGTAGGGCGGCTGCTTCAATTGATAAGCCATAAGACTGCGCAAAATCCTTCCATTCGTTCGTATAAGGTTCGTCGATCATGACTTTCATTTTCGAACCCATTTCTTGTTGCTCCAACACGGTATGCGACTGGATGATATTTATAATAGTAGTCTTCTCCCCGCTTAACCAAATGCCTTTTTCCCGCATCGTTTCCATTGTTTCATGGAGATCTACTTTACCTTTATGGATCGCCACCAACACATCACATAGGGTTTGAATTTCTTCGATATGATGGGAGGATAAAAAAATTAGCCTGGGGTTTTCTTCATAACTCTCCAATAACACTTTATTAAATTTCTTTCGCATGCCTGCATCTAAACCATTGGTCGGTTCGTCAAGTATTGTTATATCAGCATTACTGGCAATACCGGTAATAAATTGCAGTGCTGATTTCATACCTTTAGAGAGCCTGGACACATTTTTGTTTTCATCCAAATTAAAAACTGTTAAAAGCTCTTTAGCAAAATCCATATCAAAATTTGGATTGTAATAATCACCAAAACGTAACGCATCTTTTACCTTCCAAAGCTTACTGAATGGGTGATCTTCTTGCATATAACATACATGATTATTTGTTCGATCATTGTTATAAGGATTAAATCCCTGTATGTTTATCTCACCTTGATCAGGTTTTAAATGACCAGCTAACAACTTCATAAAGGTTGTTTTCCCAGTTCCATTTCGCCCCCAAAGTCCAACGATGATTTTCTCACTCACTATCAAACTAAAGTCATGCAATATTTTGGTTGAATCATAACTATAGTGAACCTGATTAACTTCTATCATGATTGAGTCTCCTTTTTAATTAATTGGATAATCTTTTGGACATCCATCCCTAAACGGACCCATATTCTAAACAAACATTTTTTATCTAAAGATCATGTATATTCCAAACAAGTTCTCCATTCTCGTCCGATATACTATGGTGGCGAATGAAACCAATCTTTTCAAGAACTCGAAAGGAAGCAATATTCCAAGCACGCACAGTAGACCACAGACGCCGCCTTCCAGTTGCGGCCGCAGCCTCTAAAATAGCCGATGCGGCTTCAGTCGCATAGCCATTACCGTGGACTCTTTGGAACAGTTCGTAAGCGATTTCAGGCTCTTCTAGAGTAGAACGACCGATGATTAACCCGCAATATCCAATAAAATCTCCCTCATCTTTGCGTCGGATCGTTAGTAGACTTATACCACTTTCCAGTGCTCTGTCGCGAAAACTGATAACTTTTTCGTGAGCAGCGTCAAGAGTTGGCTTGGCAAAGCCCCGTTCCCCAACAAGTTCCCTATACCAGGATGCATCTGATTCCTCCCACATACTCAAGTAGAGCCGTTCAGTTATTATTTCAAAATTCATTGATGAGAATCTATTTGTTATTTAATAACCTCCTTTTCAAGTCATAATATTCTCACGAGAAACATTTTATTTTACTTGCTAGTCGAAAATTATATTAATGTTCATAAAAACATGTTTCAATATTAGTTCCGAAAAAATTCTTTAATTATCTCTACTAATCCCTTACTTAAATTTAATTTCATTCTTTAACAAATCTGCCCGTTATCCTCATTTTATGATAAACAACCTTTGCATCACCTATTGATCGTTCCGTAATTAATTGAACCTGTACCTCAGCGTTCAATTCACCAATTAATATATAAATTGTCCCGTAAAAATAAGGATCCATGACTTGTATTTTCTTTTTAGCATGAAGCAATATTTCCTTTATAAAATTATATGCTTTTAAAGGTTGATTCGGCTCCAAAAAAATTGGCTGCATTTCTACACTAGGATTTAATCCTTGCCACAATCTTTCAAATTTGGCCTTATCAAATGGAAGGTGGGGGTCGCAAGTTTGAGACTTGTCGGGACCATCATTTAAAGTGCCTGTAAACGTTGATATATGAACGTTTACAGGCTTTTCTTTTTGGAAGACTTTCTCCCTTACACCTCGCTTTTACGATTTGTCCGCAATTTGTATGCAAGATTTTTTCAATTATTCATCGTTATTTTGGATGGCTTTGTGAAAAATATTTGCAATATCATTATCTGAATTTGGCAATAAATTATTTAATTTTATCCGTATTCAAACAAAATGAAACAGCCAGTCTCCGGTAAATTACCGTAAACTGGCTGCACAATACTATGTTTTTTTACTGTCACAAAAAAGACAGGCAGTGACCTTTATAAAGCACAATCGATCTAGAACTTACTTAAAACGCATTCGCGTTATTTAAAAGTCGAATGTTCAAAACTGAAGCGATGTACGCTTTTAAAGTCTCGACAGAAATTTCCGCATCGGTAGACTCATCTTTCCAGACGAATATTTTAGCATCAAAATCGTATTTCAATAGTAAGTGACAATCCTCGAGCTTTATTCCGTCCAGCATTTCAGCCTTACTTTTCAAGTCATAAGGAATTTCAATATGTAGCTTCGTGAAAATAGGATCGTCTTCAATTAGATTGGCGATACGGCTAAGCATAAATTGGTGACCTGTGAAAAATGTAAACTCGTCTCTTGCCCTAATATACGTTCGTTTTAATAACGGTTTTTCAATGCCCGTACCTTGCTGAATATCCTTTTCGACTGCATAAAATGCCGCGCATATACACTCAAACTGTTCATCTAAATGTTTTTCTGTTGTTGCCTGTTTTACTTGCTTTAAGCGCGTTTTCTCTTTCACTTCATCATTCGTCTGTAATACCTGTTTTTGTAAATTACTAATTAAATCGTTATAGTTCATAAAAACACCCACCTTTAAATCTGTTCTGTATTTTGTAATAGTGCTTGGCGTGATTCTTTATCATAGCCTAATGACACTTGCTGCTGTTGAATATGTTCAAGTAAACCTAATGTTAATGTGTCTGAATGTGAAAGCATTTGCTGCTTGGACTGCAGGACACTTTGATGAACATCCTTATGACGTTCATTTAATTTTGCTAGCTGATCTGCAAAGCTTTGCATTTGAACTGATAATAGCTGATCGATACTTTTTTCAAAAATACGAGCTGATGATGAATTTGGTTCAAAGCGTTCTAGCTGTGCAGCTAATTCTGGCATTTTCACAATCACAAATTGGTCAGATTCTTCTCGAATTTTCGTATGTAATTCACCATAAAATTCTTCATATTGTTGAATGAATTGCATTGAGCCCGATTCAATAATTTCTAAACGCTGCTTCGTCAATTCATTTAACTGCTCACCTAACGAAACTAATACTGTTGCTGTATGCGCTAAACCTCTTGCCTGTGCTTCAATTAGTGCTTCCTGGCAATAAAGCTGCTTTTCCATTAGCTCTAGCTGTGCATCTTTCGCTAATTCAATTCTTTCATTTTCTAAGCCTGCTAAGCGTAATTTTGTTTCTTTTTCAATTTCAGTTACCTTCACTTTGTCTGGCTCATATGTAGTTGTTGACGTTGAGCGACTTCCTCCGCCTTTATTGCCCCCAAACAAACCTTTAATAGCTGTCCCTAATTTCCCTAAAATCCCCACACGAACTCCTCCTAAAACCTTCTCTACTTGATGACTTTTAAATCTCCCTAGTGTGCATACATTTGCAAAGTGCTCACAGTTATTAAATATTAAATTATAACCTTGATCTCCAATGCAATGTCGAGCATACTGAACTATTTCATCTACTGGATATACATCGTTAAGTTCCTCATCTGTGTACAACTTAACTTCTAGCTTCCCATTCAACAAAAAACGCTCAAGCGTAGATTGAATCACTTCATTTTTGGACCAATCCATTACGTTGTCGTCTTCTTGGCCAGTGAAATGAATGACTTCATTATTTGAAATATACACACCGTGATGGGTATAAAGTCCTCTTGATACGCGAATATGATTACCTTTAACAGGCGTTATGTACTCCCATATTTCTTGAGGTTCAATATCAAAAAAATTCGTGGTTGGCATTATGTATTTATTTATCAAATCCACTCACCTTTTCAAAAAAATTGTAAATATTAAAGTACAAAAGTTGTATAATTTAATTATATCTCATTTAAGGAGTTTTACTATGTTAAAAAAAGAAATTATTGAGCAAATAGAATTAATCGAAAGAGATCACAAAATCAAACCTGATCCAAAACGCAGAGGAAAAATTACCCTGTTAATGCAAAAAATACATAAATTATATTCTCGCATACAAAATAATACTCATGCTGAAACGATTAATGCATTTCAAGGAAATTTATATACTTCCATTAATTTATTAATTAATACGATGGAACATCCTGAAGAAATTATAAATGCGTTAAGTAAAAAACGCTTTTTCACAATAAGACAGTATCCATTACTTCTGTTAGATTCCGTGACGGGGATTTTATTTCCTAAAAACACAAAGGACTTTTTATATTCATCGTTATCTTTAGCTGAACGTAACCGTGTACTAAAAGATTTCAAATTAGAAGATTTAAGCTCTTGGCAATTTCCTAGACGATCCGATTTAGATCAACTATTTAACACACAAATTGCTCGTTTTGGTGCAATAAAATTTGATCCTGATAAAACTACGCTTTTTGATTTCACAAAAATTTGGATTGAGGACACAGATGTTGACGCGATTTTTGATACGAATAGTTTAAATAAATATAGTTCTGATCTTACTGCTACTATTGCAATTAGTTTAAGGCTATTAAATAATTCATTAAAAAACAATGCAGACTCAGCATTGTTTTTACCGATTAGTAAACAATTTAAGCCTGATGGATATTTTATTGATGGTATATCTGAACATAAGCAGCGATTAGCTTTATTTATATATAACGCTAATTTAAACATAGACTTTTCAGTGCAAGCACATAATCAACTTTATGAGCTATTTTATGTAAACTATTTAAACTTACATCTACAGCTTGCAGACGAGGTGGAAGTATCATTACCAAGTAAGTCAGCTCATCATACGGTTACACTATTTGATGCAACCCAATTTAAAAGAAAATCTGTCACTTCATTAGTATCTTACTGTCCAGCTGCTCTTGAATTTTTACATGCAGCTGAAAACTATATAGTAGAAACAGAAAAAACGTTACAGCAATTACATGAAAACATCGCTGCCGCTTCAAAGGAATTACTCGAACAACAAAAGCATCCATTTTTACAAAGTAGTTTAGACGTATTAATAAATACTTTATCGATTCAAGGTGACCATCCACTTCAATTCATTAGCGACTCAAAACAAAATGTTGTTGCATTACATCAGCAACTTAAAAATGCTAAAACGTATACGGATTTAATAATATTGGAGAAGCAGCAAAAAGTTAGCTATTCATTATTAGTTGAATTTAGTGAAAAACTGATCCATACATATTTCGAACAAATAACCTATTTAGGTGCCAATACTGAAGTCATTCAACAGCTAACGGATTGGTATAAAAATTCTATTCAAGCAATCCAACAGCAACCATTAGACGAGATAAAGTCAGCATGGCAAGCTGAAGCAATTGATGCTGAAGAATACGAGCAATGGCTTACAGAAATGGACGCGATTTTACTGTCTAAGTATGAATTATTCATACCGATTTTGAACGATCTTTTAGCCAATAACATCTCATTTGCCACATTTGAGCAATTTAATACAAATATACAAAGTTATATTTACGACATTTATCAATTATTTAAAAAGCAGCGTGTCGAGGCTCACCAAAAATTTGCGTTCCAATTAGGTGGAGATTTACAAGAAAAGCTCGAAGTTCAAACGTTATTATATAAACTCGTATCACCGTTAATAACGAGCATCCATGATTATATGAAGGGGTGTTCTACAGAGGAACAACAAAGCATTGCAGCTTATTTACAGCTGATCATTGAAGTACCAATAAACCAGTTAGATAACTTGGTAGCCGATTTTACATTTGTCCAGGACATCCTTGAGGATTTCCATTTATTAAAGCAGTCACAACTCGCTAACTTTACAGCAGATACAGAGCACTTCATCGAGCAACAACAGCAACGTGACGCCCGTTACAACGCACTGATGTACAAAATGCGTAAACAGCTAATGAAGCAATAGATGTAGTGATTAGCTTGACGTTGACGGCTAATTGCTCGTCCTGATTGAATTTATTGGTCATAGTGCGATACATAGACCCCTTTTTTTCAGTTCTTTGGCAATTCGACGATAAAGGCAAAATTAAAGTACCTAAGCTCGGTAAACCCCCCGTAAAAATTAGATGAGTGTCTAACTTTTACGGGGCAGTTCATGAAAACGTTTGTGTTTTTCATTTTTTATTTTTCTAGAAGCTAAAGTTTTAGCAATCTTTTTCTCTTGCAAAGTTTAATCGACGCACCTTCTAATGCACTATAACTAATAAGGAATTGAAATATTTAATTCGAAATTGTAGCATTCAAATATACAACGACATCTTCTTCTGTAATTAACATCAATGTTTCCTTCGTAATTTGTTCTACGCCTTTTTGTAATATTCTTTTTGATTGGTTTAATGTAATGTCATCAAAAAGATTCCGAACGTAACGCCCATTTGCGAACTGTTCATCTTTTTCTTTTAATTGACTTGATAAGACTTCTTTCACCTTTTCGAGGGCGTGTTTTTCAGCAATATAATCATTCTTTTCACATGTATATTGGAAAATTTGAAGAAGCTCTTCAAGCGTATAATCATTAAAATGGATAAAAGTATTAAAGCGGGACTTTAACCCAGGATTCGATTGAAAAAATTGATCCATTAAATCGGGATAACCAGTAACAATGACAACTAAATCATCTCGATAATCTTCAAGGGCTTTCGTTAATTCCGTTAAACATTCTTTGCCATAACTATCGCTATTTTCATTTTCCGTAATGCTATAGGCTTCATCGATAAAAAGAACGCCCCCCTTTGCACGCTGAATTAATCGTTTCACTTTAATAGCGGTTTGGCCTTGATATTCAGCAATTAAATCGGTACGGCTCGCTTCGATAAAATGACCTTTGCTCAATAAGCCAATTTGTTTATACATTTTGCCGATAATGCGAGCAACTGTCGTTTTCGCAGTACCTGGATTCCCTAAAAAGGCCATGTGCAACGTTTTATTTGAGCGTTTCAGTCCTTTTTTTTCCCTTAAATATTGGATTTTATTGTAATCCATTAAATCGTGAACTTGCTGCTTCACGTTTTCTAACCCAATAAGTTCATATAGTTGTGTGAGTAGTTGCTCTAATGAAAAATTGGATATACTTTTAAAATTTTCGTATATCTCATCCACATGGGAAGATCCTAAATATTTGTAAAGCAATTCAATAATTTGTTCTTGCTTTAAACCAATTTTGGCTAACGATTGATTTTGATGCAGTACGCCAATTTTTTTAACTAACATTAAAATCGCTCGCTCATTTTTATCAGCAGTTATTTCCATAATTAATTTTTCGAAATCAGATTGTTCCCGGACTAATTGATCAATTTTCTTCCCAACTTTTTGCAGTTGAAGCTGATAATTCTCAGAAATCATTACAACACCCCGCTAATTAGGAAAATAATGAGGATCAATAAAATACCTAGGCCCGAATAAGAAATGATTTTTGTCATTTTTAATTTATTTGAGAGATTTCCGACTAATTGATTTAGGTCTGCAATTTCCTTTTCGTGCTTCGAAAACTCTTTTTCAAAATATACCGTCATATTTTTGTTTTCGTCCTCGATTTTATTATGTAATGTCTCTATATCTTGTTCCCCTTGATTTTTAAATGCTTGAAATTCCGCTACAATCGTCGCAATACTTTCCCCAAATTTCTGTACATGGCTACCCATTGTCGTATTCAACTTTTCGAAATCGACGGCAATATCTTCCTTATAGTTGTTAAAGCTTTGCTTATGATCTGCGAATTCTCTCATTAAAAGGTTAGTCGTCGTCACGCTTTTCACACTAGTAGTTTGCAGTTGCATTAAAAGACTTTCTTGCTCAGCGACTTTATCTTCGACCGATTGGATTTGTACTTGGATTGAAGTTTTTAGCTCTTCTAAGTTCTTTTTATAAAGGGCAACGATTACTTGAAGCTCGTTTGTGTCTTCTGATAATGTCGTTAATTGCTGTTGGTGCGTATTCACTGTCGCATCGATACCATTTAAGCCCATTTGTAAATGAGATAAGGTATCGAACATGGCATCGATATTTTTTAAATGTTTTAGCGTTTCTAATTCTTGCTTAAATTTTTTCAGGCTATTAATAACCAGTCTTTGCTGGCCTACTAATAAATCAATGTTCGTTTGATTTTTTTGAATTTCTACATTGCTTTTTTGAATTTCATTGATGCCATATACTGCCTTACGATTTGCTTCTTCCGCTGCTTTGACAGATGCGACAATTTTTAAAATGTATTCTTTATTTAAAAGCGAAAAGGTTTCATATACATTTTTAAATTCTTGAATCGTTCTTAATAACACTTTATTTTGGTGAATCATTTTATCTTGGATTTTTTCGGTTAAGTCATTGATATCACTAACTTTAATATCTTGTTTAAACCATTTAAACAATCCTTCTGCTTCTTTGAAAGTTGGTAGACTTGATTGTTCCGGTATATTCTCACTAAATTCTTTTAGTTCGTTAATTTTTTTAATAAAACGTTCCGGGTTAACCGATAATGCTGTTGTTTGTTCTTCTCTGTTGAAAATCGTCATTTGTGTTCTCCTTATAGTAAATCTTCAAGCTCTTTTTGAAGTTTTAATAATCTCGCTTGTGTTTCGTCTATTACTGGTCGTTGTTCTGCTACATCGGTTACGTCTTTTTTAAAAATATTATGAAGGGATTGTTCAATCATATTATTTGCGTAAGCATTCGTTTCAAAAATGTCCTTCATCGCATTTTCTTTTACCCTCGTAGCGTTCTCTTCCGCAACAGCAAATTGGACATTCTGAATATTTAAAATTTGATTATTTTGATCAATGACCGCTTGTGTTTGTTGTGCATCTAATTTTTTCGAAATAAATCTATCGATTAAATTCAAAATGATTGCGCCCATGACACCGGATATTAAGCTTGCTAAAAATAATCCAATGATATTGGCTAACGTGCCCATTAATGGAATGGGGGTTTGAAAGCCTGGGACAGTTAATAAAAATTTCTCAAACACTTCGCTTAAAAATATTGCGCTACCACCTGCTAATGCAGCTGTAATAATTTTGCCGACGTGCGCTACTTTGACAGATAGCAGTTTATTGCGATTATTTTTATCTCGCAAATAATGAATGGCTTCCATTAAAGAGGAAACCCCTTGTTTAATCAAACTCGCCAATTTTTTAAACATACTGACAATTGGTCCGAAAATTTCTGAAATAATCGTACTAATGAAGGTAGAAGTACCAGTTTTTAAAAAGCTTGTAATTTTAGAGAAGAAGGATTTTAACGATTGCTTCATTTCTTCTAAAAAAGATTTGAAAGATTTCGATTTTAGCTTTAAAAATCGAATTAACCCATTCATGATGTCTTTCGAAAGCGCAAATAAAGCCGAAACGGCCATTGTTTTTAGTGCATCTTTCCCAGCCTTTTTCCCAGCTTCTTTAGCGGCATTTTTTCGAATGTCTCGGTTAATTGCTTTGCGTGCTTCTTTGTCTGCTTGCTTCATCAATTCATCATCAGCAGCGAGCTTGTCGTTTAATCGTTTATTATTTTTTTCCTTTTTGGCACGTTTTTCTGCATCCGACAAGTTCGATTCATCAATCTTTTTATTGGCTCTTTCGTTTTGTTTAATAAGATCGGCTTCTCGTTCTTTCCGCTTTTCAATATATTCCTGATTACTTTTCGCACCTTTACTTTTGTTTAGTGATTCATTCGTTGGCTTTAAGTTTTCTTTTTTGTTTGCAAGCTCTGAAACACTCCTATTTGCTTGCTTTCTTCGTTGGTTTTCATAAAGTTCTTTTCGGGGAACAACATGATCTAAATTCGCCTTATCGTTCGCTTTCAAATCTTTACCGGTATAGGTATCTTTTAAGGTACCTACCTTTTGTTGATCAGCCATTTCTTTATTAGCTTCCCTATAGGCGGGGTCTTGCAAGACTGAATCTTTGATGTCACGGTAGGCTTCCGGATGCTCTCGATCATACTTTTGAATTAACGTCTCATTTGTAATATCTAACCCGATTTGATTGCCGAATTGTTTCCATACTTCGTCTAAAATGACTTTTCCTAAATTTTCAGGATTTTTCAATACTTCTTTGTCATTTTTAAGTAATTCTAAGTCTTTAAAGCTATCTTCTAATTGTTGGGCTAGTAGCTCCTCCGCTTCTTCCAAATTTAACACATCATCTTCTAATGCCATTAGATCGTTTTTATTAACCATTGGTTATGTAATCCTTTCCGAAATAAATATGTATGAAAACATATTTTCTAAAGCTTATAGCTAATGAATCGCTTTTTCACCAAATATTTCTTTTTTATGGGGTTTTAGACATTAAAGTCCCATCCATTATATCATCTAAAATTCAAAATGTTATGAAATGGTTTAAACGATAAGCCAAAGTTTTTCCTATAATGATAATACCTTTATATTTATTATTAAATTCGACCATAAAAATACAAACTCATATGATAGCACCTGTGCTTTTTTAATCTAATATTTCATAACTATCTCGGTTCCTTTGTCAGCTTGAGAATCTACCTCAGGTAAGGACCAAATTTCAGTCATTTTTTGCATAATACCATCGTTTTCGCTATATCCTTTTCTTGAAAAGTTGCCAAGCCAAAACTTGCAGTTAAACTGTTGCATTGCTGTTTGTTTCTAAAGAGTTGTTCATAATTTAATTGCCTTCTTCCGAGTATATTTGTCCAATACCTTACGTTTACTTCATTCGTGTTCTAAAATCACAAAATCTTCTATCTCGTTGTCGAGTACATTTCTAGGGATAAAATTAAACGATTTTATTATCGCTACACAGCTATCACCAACATGTTAGAAACTTTGCAGACGAAAAAGCCAACAGAATTTCTGTTAGCTTTTTAGTTTATTTGATAGGAAGTTCAACAATAAAAGTAGCCCCACCATTCAGGGTATCTTTTAAGGTTATTTTCCCTTTGTGTAATTTAATTATTTCAAGTGCAATGCTTAACCCTAATCCAACATGTTTTTTATTTGACCTAGATGGATCTGCTCGGTAAAAGCGATTAAAGATATTTTCTTTTGCTGATTCAGGTATACCTGGACCGTAATCTTCAACTTCAAATAAAATTGTATCTTTTTTAAGCAAGGAACGAATCGTAATTTCACTTTTTCTTGGCGAATAGCTAATGGCATTATCCAAAAGAATAGCAAGTACCTGTTCTATTCGTTCTTTATCAGCATGAAAAGATGGTAATTCACCTTCTGGTAAATCAAGTGTAAGTACTTGTTCTTTCTCATGACAACATGACAGATTTTTTTCATATGTTTCAATTAAAAATGTTTCAGTGTCAATGGGCTGTTTTTGGATTGTCCAATTATGTGAATCATTCGAGGCTAGGAATAGCATATCTTGTATTAATCGAGACATCCGCTCCGATTCATTCATAATACCATTTATATAGAAAGTTGTTCGTGAAGGATCGAATTTGATAGCAGAAGCATTTGCTTGAATAACAGCTAATGGAGATTTTAATTCATGCGACGCAGCTGCAATAAATTCTTTTTGTTTTTGAATATTGATGTCAACAGAAATTAAAGCTTTCTTCACTAGGATTTTACTTAGAAGAAATAGAAGCACTAAGCCAATCACTTCAATAAATACATAGTAAAGTACTGTTTCCATCGATATTATTTTAGATAAATCTAAGTAATAAAGTATGTAGATTTCCTCTTTTGTGTTCGGGAGTGTCAAACGGGTTCCATAATATGAATCATGCTTATCCCCTTCTATCTTGACAATAGAATTTAGATCTACTAAATCTCCAGAGAAGTTTGCGATCATCGAAATTTTACTTAGCTCATTTTTTAAAGTTTTGAATAAAGTTTCTCTATTTGTTTTGGGTGTCAGTGGCCCTTTATTAGATGAGTCTAATTCTTGTAAATCAATCATTATATGCATTTGATTTTCGATTTCTGATAACTGTGAATGCGTTATATCCTTACTGTTTTGTGTCAAATAAGTTAATGTCGAAATAGTATTTTGAAATAAGTTTTTCTCAATTGTAATCGCTTGGTTAATGGAAGAATTGACAAGCAAACATATTACTAATGTCAGAATCATTCCAGTAGAAACAGTGTATAAAAGAATGAGGTTTCTTTTTGCCTTTTTCAGCATGATTCAGATTCCTTTATTTGATAGCCAACACCGTAAATCGTTTTTATAATTGCATCGCTGCCTACATTTTTTAATCTTCTTCTTAAAAAATGTATATAGTTATCAAGATTCCCCATTTCTACGGTCGTATCAGCCCCCCATACATGGGCTAGTATGCGATCCCGCGAAACAGGGATATTTTTATTTTTGATGAGAAAAGCTAGCAACTCTATTTCTCGTTTTGATAGAGAGAGTTTCTTATCATTACAAACCAACAGTTTATTCGTAGTATCTACTGTAATGTTTGAGAAAGTGAGTATTTCAATATTTTCAATGTTAGCGGGACGTCTAACAAGCGCACGAATTCGAGCAAATAATTCTTCCATAGCAAATGGTTTTATCAAGTAATCGTCTGCTCCAGCATCTAACCCCTCTATTCGATTGTTAATTTCACTCATGGCAGTCACCATAATAATAGGTGTATTGATTTGTTTGTTTCGAAGAACTTGCGTGATACTTAACCCATCAATAATTGGAAGCATGCGATCCAAAATAATTAAATCGTAGTCCGATTTAAGAGCGTAATGAAGTGCATCTTCTCCATTATGATAGCGGTCCACATAATATCCTTGGTTCAATAATTGTAAATAAATCGTTTGGCATAAATCGATATCATCTTCTATAAGTAATATGCGCATAAAAACTTCCCTTATATGTTTAGAATCTCAAAAATAGTATATCAATGAATCCTCTAAAAATCCTTTATTTTTCATATGAAAGTTTCCAGTATCTTTAGAGATTTCATCAATAGAATAAATACTATCAAGTGAACATATAGAGAAAGTGTGGGTTTTAACATGCAAAAGAAGCTAGTTTCAGGATTATTGTATATCATTTTCGTGATATATATTGTTTGTTTACTGAAGATCATATTATTTAAAAATATCTCTTTGCTTCAATTATTTACTGTAGAGTTAAGTACGTTTCGTTCGTATAATGTCATTCCATTTCAAATCTTTGCTGATTTTAAAACGGTATTACAATCCGATAATTGGTTATGGGGCGTATCAAATATTTTAGGAAATGTCGTTATTTTTATTCCTTTAGGATTATTACTGCCTAGCCTCTTTGAGAAAATGAGAAATCGATATATTTTGGTAATCATCACAGTGATTAGCATAAGTGTGCTTTTGGAAGCTTCTCAATATGCATTTTCACTAGGTAGCGCTGACATAGATGATGTATTATTGAATACTGCTGGTGGAGGATTAGGTATCTTCTTCTATTTTTTAATAGCACGTATGACGAAACAACACACATTTATCATTCAATGTGTTGTTTTAATTTTCGTAATGCTTATGAGTGTCCCTTCTTATTACGTAGCAAAGATTCAGTTTGGAAGTTTACTAGGGTTAACGAATCGTACAACGCATTTTATAGGGAATGAAAATATACCCACTCGTGAGGCGGATGGACAAGGGTCACTTGTTAGAATAGATCCATTAAGTATCGAGTATTACCAGGGTTTTCTTTCTGATAATGAAATGATTAATGGCTCGCTAGAAAAAAATACAGTTACAATAAATGGTGACACTAAAATATTTGTCCAAACATTTGAAACGGATAAAACAAAAGACGTTATTAAATATACAGAAATAAAAAAAAGTGAATTTGAGAAAATAAAGCAAAATACTAATATTAGGCTATGGTTACAACAAGATCAACAAACAGCAGATGTTATTGTCATATGGGAGTCATTTGTTGTAGATGGTGATTCTTCAATCTTACAAGAAACTGTAAAATTAGAACAAAAAGAGGCACCTAAAAAAAATGCTCCCAAAGTAGAAATTGAAGGGATTATCTTAAACATAAACGGACAAGACTTAACTATAAATCTTTCGACAACACAAGAATTAGAAGATGGAAGTACCGTAGCATTTGTTGGTTTAGGTAAGAATATTGTCAAATACCATGTAAAACTAAATGATAACACGAATTATATAAAGCGAACGAGTACAGATATGGGAAAAACCTATACAGATGCAAAAGCCACTAAAGAGGATTTAGCGATAGACCAATCACTCCATATTACGGGCGTAAAACAAGGTGAAGAGTTTATTGCTACATCAATTATTATTTATGAGTTTAAATAATAATTGATAGACGTCATTATATAGATTCACATCTGGTTTGAAAGATATCTTCGACGAAAATTTTTATACACAAATATTAACTCTAAATGAGCAAATATCATTCAAATAATTACCATCAAACTAAATCATAATGCAGAATCCACTCTTTTGGTGAAACTTCAACAAAAATACATTTAATTCTGTTTTTAGAGAGCAAAGAAAAAACGAATTTCTCAATGGAAATTCGTTATTAATCGTTATACTAACTTCAAACAACCCACGGCTTCACAATGCCATGAGTGCTGAGCGTGATTTAGCCCGAGCTTCCCAGCACGAATTGCACTTCCTGGTGTTCCGCCCACGCCAATCCACATCAGAATTTTTGATTGTACTGGACGAGGGGCAATTTGAGCATTGAGTAAAGGCGAACGAAATTCTCCTTGCCAATTCAAGATCTCATTTTCTTGTAACTGCATAAAGAGTTTAATTTTTTCTTCAAATAATCTATCGTAATCATCAAGGCTTTCACCAAATAGTTCAAAGCTTTCTAAATACAATCCACGTCCCATAATAATTTCCGTGCGTCCACCGCTTAATAAATCAAGTGTCGCAAAATCTTCGTAGACACGTACTGGATCAGCTGTACTAATAACAGATAGTGTACTTGTCAGTTTTATGTTTTTTATTTCCCGTGCAATGGCTGCAAGTATCATCGCAAAGCTGGACGTGACAAAATCTAAATTGTGATGTTCACAAACTCCAAACACATTAAGCCCAGCTTCATCCGCCCATTTGGCCATTTGAATGATATTTTCAATTCGTTCTTGTGCAGAGAGGACGTTGCCATGTGCATCTGGAAATCGTTCCCCTAATGAATAAACCCCAAATTCGAAGTTCATCGTATTCACCTTCTTTTATAGTAGGATAATTAATAAAATAAGTGCTAAAACACCAAGTATTAATATTGTTGCTGTTTCTTTCATTGTGTCTTTTATACGAACATGTGTAATGACGCCGCCAATTCCCACTGCTACTAAAATAGCTGCTCCGATTAAGGCTGCTGTTTCATTCCAAAAACCGACGATTAATAAAATGGCTGCTCCTAATTCAATCACACCTGTTACAACACGAAACCATTGTGGGTAGCCCCATTTGTTAAAGCCCTCAATGTGCATTTTTGAACCGAGTGTTTTTCCTGTACCTGCTATTAAAAACATTACTGCCAGTCCCCCTTGTAAAATCCAAGCTAAAATCGTCATGCAAATTCCCCCTTATTCGTTAAAGACAATCGGCATTTTGCCAATCCATTCTGATTTACGAATTCCATCATACATTCACAGGGCTACGTTTTTTCTTGAAACGCTAAAACGCCCCTTTGTATCACCAAGCAAAACCGCATAACCTTTGCCATCACTTTTGACTTTAGCGTTCACGATACGTACAACCGTCCAATCAGCACTACTTTGATGAATCAATGTTTCGATCGCTTTCATTTCGGCAAAGCCAGTTTGGGACATTCAAATAATAATGAACTAGTCTTTAAGACGATAAGACCGGCTATTCGAGCATTAAAAGATGATGAATTCCCGCTTTTACATAGCGATCGTGGTTATCAATATACATCCAAAGAATTTAAGCGAATCCTGGACAAAGCAGATATAACACACAGTATGTCGAGAGTAGGTCGCTGTATCGATAATGGACCGATTGAAGCATTTTGGGGAACGTTAAAAGTAGAGAAGTATTATTTACATAAATATGAGTCGTATGAATCGTTAAAGCACGCCATTGATAAGTACATAGAGTTCTACAATAAAGAACGTTACCAAGAAACATTAAACGGCTTGAGCCCCCTTGAATACAGGTCCCAAGCCGCTTAAAGCATTTTTATTATTTCCACTGTCTACTTGACAGGGAGCAGTTCATTTCTCAACATTCGTGGCTTTTAAGTGTGTTTCCAAACTTTGATTTGGGAACGTTATTTAATTTATATCATATTCAAATGAAGATATGCGTAGTGCTTGCATTTACCTTGTTGTTAACGTACAGCCTTTACTATTTTTAGTGTTTTCAAAAATGCTATACATAAAGCAAGTACAACTGTGTACAGAAACACACCAATCATAGAATAGATAGCGTTTAGCTCTGTACTAATTGGAGGATACCCACTGTGAGCATTAAAATGATATTCTGTATCGGCGTATGCTGACCAAACGCAAAATAGCGTAAAAGTTAGTAGAATAATGGCAAGTATCGCTTTCTTATGAAAAATAATTCCAATAAAATTCTCCTTAAAAATTTGAGTGAACTTTATCTGACCTTTTTGCTGATTTATTACGTTCATTCCACTTCGAAATGGAAGCAAAAAAAACGTAATCAGTCCACTATAAACTATAAGAATTACTATGATTTCTGAATACCCCATTATACCCCCCCATTTATTTCCTTTCCCTTTAAGACTTCCTAGCAAAGAAATAAGTTTCATATTATTGGAAAGTTCCTTTATTTAAGCATTAGTTGAAATATAAAAAGTCCCCAAAGCGGTGTTTGGTAACTTTAAGCACTTAGCTTAACGTTGTAAATCAGCATAAGTCTGACTAGACTCCTATTACTTTAATTCATATTTGTATGTTACATGCATCCCTAATCGACATAACATCCGTTTATGATTCTTCAGCTAAAGCGCCCATTTGTTATTTTTCTTCAATAGCCTGTAAAAACCTATGAAGATATCTTTTCCTGTACCTTCTTCCAATAATCAGGCTCATCGAAGATTTTATCGAGAAAGTAGTCATAGCTCCCCTGAAGGTCATATAATTGTAGTAACGACATGTCCTCTGCAAGCATAATAAGCTCATAGGTGTTGCCTTCATGATCTTCGGCATACAAGGCTTGGGTCAGTACAGATGTAGTTGACCCTCCTTTCCCACCAAAATGAACAAATCGCTCCTTAGTACTCGATTTTTCCATAGGCCACTCTAGTAAGTCGCGTAGATATTTTTCCTTATCGTCAGAGAATGTATCGTCTTCGTTGATCATTACCAGTAATTTGTAGTAATCGTTGGCTGTTGCACGAGGAAGACGGTCAGACCACACTCTTTCTATCGTAGGCGACTCATCAGAGTTTAAGCCAGAAAGCTGGAGCCCACCGGATTGGATTTCTTGATTTATTTTTAGCGTTATTTCCCTATACTCTTTGTTTGATAAATCGCGTAACAACGATTCCAGTTCGTTTTCATCCATATCTTCATTCTTCAATTGGTTTGGGACAAGCAAAGAACTAACAATTGGATATAAGGGCTCGTGTCCTTCAAGTCCCAACTTTTTAATCCGCTCGTTAACTAGATCTACGCCAAGAACATTCAGAAGATAATCCGTATTTGCGTTAGAACTAAACCGAATCATTCCTTTAGCAATATCATGGAGGGTGACTTGACCTCCATCAATCCGATTATCTTCCTTCATTTTTTCCAGCCAAGCAGAATGTGCACCACCATCAGTGTTTTTTAAATAAAAACGGTTTGGTTCATCCAAAGAAACCTTTTGTTGTGGATCAATTTTGCCTGCTGCTGCTTGTTCAGCATATTCAACTGCAATGATAATTTTCATAGTACTTGCGAGTGGCCGGCGCTTATCGGCTTGATAGGAAATAAGTGTTTCTCCGTTCTTTGCTAAGATGAAAGAGCTACTTTCTGGATGTTTAGCAAGATGGTTTATTACATAACCAGGATTTGGTGCAAACAAATAATAAATGCCTCCGCCGACTACTACCACAACGCATACTAAAATCTTTAAACCTTTCCTTGTATACCACTTAACGTTTAGAAAAAAAGTTGCCAACAACGCGACAATTATCGCGTAAAGAGGTGGTACAAAAAAACATATATCGCCCCGATCAAAGCAATTACAACAACGAATGTAAGTACTAATTTAATTATAGCCGTTTGTGTCCTTGATTCCTTTTTCAATAAAGGTCTTGATGCAAAGAACATAATCCCTGCAACAACTATACCTGTAATGAGATTCACGAGCCATCCCCCAATTTCGTTAAAAGTCTATTTCATTTCGCTTTCATTGACCGTATTCAGTTTGTGTACTTTATAAATCCTTGTTTCATTATGTAACAATTAGAAATCTTTTATAGATTAGGTGTAACAAACCTCCAATATTGCTTTGTATCATCATCTTTTACTATTACCCCTAGTATGGATAATTCATCACTAATATCTATTATTTCGTCTTTCTCTTTGTTCTTTATAGCAAGTGCTCTTGCTTTCATCAATGCATTTGCAGCGGTTGATAACTCTTCTGTGCTCGCTGACCATAACTTAAAAAAAGTTTTATATGGATCAATTAAACTGAATGGATAACTATAATTTCTAAATGCATTTTTCAAAGTTTCTTTTCTTAGATAATAACATTCACGTAGTAGTTCGTGACCAGAGGTGCCCACTATTACTAGTTCATCTTCGTCATAATAAATTTCTTGTATTTCGTCTCGAATGAAAGTAAGACTCTCTAAGTCGTTATCAATTACTATGCTGTAATTTGAAATTGATACTGTTGGACTCTTTCTCAACAATATTATTACTAAAAAAAATCCAATAACTAGCCAGATAATTATAAATACTAAAGTAGCCCATTCGCCAAATGTGGAATTTAAAAAATCCGTAATTTTAGTTATGAGTGAAATCCACTTATGATTAGAAAATCTCTCAATACTATTTACCCAAGATAGTATATTTGAAAAAAAATACCCCACCACTACCCCAATTACTGAAAAACCTATAATCCAAAGAAATATCTCAATGCGACCTATACTAATTATGGTGTTATTATAATTTGAGTCATTATGCATTCTATCCCTCCTTTTAACATTTACGTTTAAATATTAAAAAGGTTTCAATCTAACAATCTGGCCCTATTGTTGAAAAAGGCACAATTCATCTTCAAGAATTGCGCCCGATTGTTGATCATCATATTTTTGTCTATTCATACTAAGAATTAGAATCATTCACCCCTAAATTTTTACAACATTAATATTATTTTAGGTGTAGACTATGTTTCCGTATACCATATGTGTAGAGTGTATGTGGCAACACATGGGTGCTGGTGGGTCTAGGTAATTGGCTAGGTCCTACCATAGTAGAACCTAGCCTTTTTATTTATCTTCAAACAGTTTTTTCTTCAACTAAAGCGCCTGATAGTTTAAGTACACCATTTCACATACTTAACTAGAGTTGTATCATACTTAAGATATTTCAGTTATTAGTTATTTGATTATAATTTGTAATCAATAACTATTTCCGTTAAGTATTTGTGGAAAAATTTCATAATATAATGGGAAGCATGAAGAGGAATTTGTTTGGACAATGCCCCATGGAATCATTCTTCGGGCATCTAAAAGACGATGTAGATAATAAAAAAGCAGAAAGTCTAATAGAACTTAAGCAGTTAATTCATGATTATATGAATCATTACAATAATACAAGAAAGCAATGAACGTTAAAAAAGATGACACCGGCAGCCTACCGAAGTCATCTAATTGCCGCATAGTAGCGAAACATTCCTTATTATTAAATTGTCTACTTTATAGGGCGCAGTTCAATGACTAGGACAACCCGTTTTTAATATTAATGGGTAGTTATTTTTTAATTTACCATATATCAATATGATCAAAAGAAACAATGGAAATTGGTTCTTCCGAAAACTTCTTGGAGCACAAGGCAACTATATGAAAATCATCTAGATTGAACACTTGAAAGCTATATTTCTTTGACAGTTGGTTACTTTCAAACATTTGTATTGCTTGAGATTGAATGCAAAACGAAAAAGAATTAAGTGGAATAGACAATCCTTTTCCTTCAGCTTTCACATAACTTTCTTTCAATGTCCAAAGTTTATAAAAATACTGTATTTGTTTGTCTTTTGGTTGGCTTAAAATATCCTTATACTCCCTGCTTGTAAAATAGGCTTTTGCAATGCCCATATCAATCGTAGTTATTTGTTCTACGTCTATTCCAATAGGAGCATCACTCACTACACATACAACCCAGTCACCTGAGTGTGCCAAATTAAAATGAATTTGGTCAAAATTTTTAAGATTAGGCTTACCATATTGATTATTAGTGAATTGAATCTGGTCATGTGTAATTCCAAAGTTCTTCTTTAAAGAATGGCGTAGTAGAACTTCTGCCAATATAGAGCGCTTTTTATCTTCATCAAAGTGGAATTTGCTTACTTTTTCTTTTCTTTCAGAAGAAATCATTAGCTCAAATTGTTGGAATACATCTAAATAAGCTTTTTCTGTTATGTTTATTGCATATTTATATATCATAATTGTACTCCGTAAAAAATTTAATTACTGCTGGTCTTTAGATTTCACCTTATATTATAATTCGCCAACAAGAAATACAAAAGTAATGATTACTTTGTCATCTTCTCTTCAGATACATCCTTGTTGTTATAAGAATCAGTATTTTCCACTATCCATTTCAAAATGCTTTCTTCTCTTTCCTTAATATTGTCAATCTGCGCATCATATTTACTCATTTTCTTTTGAGCTACAATTTTCCCATCTACCATATATAATAT
This sequence comes from Solibacillus sp. CAU 1738, assembly GCF_039888725.1. NCBI lineage: Bacteria > Bacillati > Bacillota > Bacilli > Caryophanales > Caryophanaceae > Solibacillus > Solibacillus sp. CAU 1738. The sequence continues at coordinate 952,248 of NZ_JBDQQN010000001.1, read as the reverse complement.
TTTCTCTGTTTTTGCCGCAACTTTTGCATCATGTGTCACCAGCATTACTGTTGTCCCTTTTTTATTTATTTCTGTTAAAAGCGACATAATCTCTGCAGCGGATTTAGAATCTAATGCTCCAGTCGGTTCATCTCCAAATATAATATCTGGATCATTTATTAATGCCCTACATATCGCGACTCTTTGTAGCTGTCCACCTGACGCCTGGTTAATGTTATTATTCCTAATCGTTCCAATCCCTACCGTTTCAAATAATTTTTTCGCTCTTTTATATACTTTATTTTTATCTGCATCTTTGGATACAAGAGCAGGAAACATAACATTATCAATTAATGAGAGGTTTTTTAAAAGATTTATATTTTGGAATATAAACCCCATATTATTTAATCGAATCCTCGCTAGATTTTCTTCTGTTAGTTTTCCAATTTCATTACCTTTAAATAGTATATTGCCAGAGGAAATTCGATCCATACCACTTACATTATATAAGAGTGTTGATTTTCCACTGCCAGATGGCCCCATAACGGATACGAACTCACCTTCTTTAATTTCCAAATTTACATCCTTTAAAATATGCAGTTCATTATTTTTTCCTAACTCTACTATTTTGTTAATACTTGTCGCTTCCAAAATGTTATTCATATATATTCCTCCATTGCATAGTCTTTCAACTTCTTAACCCTTTAAAATATCAGATAAATCATCTTTTACGGTTACTTTACAGCACACAGATATAGTGATACCTACTACTACAACTAATACTAATGGACATAGTAGCCAAATCTGCCATACAACGTTTACTAACTCTATTTTTGCAGCTCCCATAGTAGACATTCCCATACTTACAAGAAACTCTCCTAAGTAATTAGAAGCGAATACACCTACTACGATACCTAATATTAGTACCATTAATGTTCCCGCCATATATTGTTGTTTAATATTATTGGCGGTTAAACCCACACTTCGCATAATAGCTATTTGAGACATATCCTTTGATAATAACATTCTCAGGAATAGCGCTGTAATTAAAACAATAATTATTAATGCAATGGCAATTCCACCTATTACAACGGTGCTCATTTGTCTAATAATATTGCCAAGAGTTTGCTGAGTATATTCTTTAATATCATTTACCTGTGCAGAGGCATAATTATACTGATAGTAATCCATTTTTTCACGAATATTAACATCCTTAGCCACATCCATGTTTACGATATACCATAGAATAGAATTTTCGTTTAGTTCAAGACTAGTAGTTGCCTTTGCAGTTTTCCCGCCATTTGTAATATCTTGATAAATACCACTTACTTTCATAGTCTTTTCTGCTCCAGCAACCTTTACAGTTACCTTATCTCCCACCTTCTTGTCTAATCCATCTTTTGACGCATTCGCATAAGAAAGTGAAATTTCCCCATCCTCTTTCGGAGCTCTTCCTTCCAAATAACTTAGTGGAAATACTGAAAAATCTCCTGTTTCAATATTTATATAATCCCATGAACCTTCCGCATTTTTAACCTGAAACGAGCCTGTAATATAAGCAGCATATTTTTCAATATCCGGATCATTTTCTAATTCTTCCTGCAATTTTTTAAAATCTTGTGAAATAGTATCTGTTTTTCGAAGATCGATTCTCATATCAGATTTCCCCACACCCATGTATGTGGAAAATTCCGGTGAATTCATTGTATTGAAAACATTTATTGGAAGTATAATTATGAATGTACAGATAACAAATATAACAATAAGTAATCTATATAATTTGAAACGCTTAAATACATCTCTAATGCCCATATAAATATTGGTACTGAAAAAATTATTTTTAAGCAGTGAGAAGCTATATTTTTTATTCTTTCCACTCTGCATAATATCTGAGCGTAATGCTTCTACAGCAGAAATCTTATCAATTCTTTTTAGTAATTTCTTGAAGTACATAGTAATGATGAAATAAACAAATAATGGAGCAATAAGAGAAAGTACATATTTTAAGTTACCTGATAAGTCAGAAGATATGTAAAGTCTCATATTACCAGTAAACAGATTTACTACTACAAAGGAAAGTAAATATCCCACAATACCAGCAACTACTGATATGGCTCTATATTTATTAAGATATACCTTTTTAATATCTTTTTTGGATATTCCGATAGCTTTCATAACTCCGATTTCTCTTAAATCTTCATCAATCGTTGCCAGAAACGTAAGTCTGATACAGAGTGAAGCAATAATAATTAGCAAAATACTAATAAGTATAATAACCATTGCTACTATCGAATCTGACATGGCATTGAACAATAAGAATATTTTCCCGCCAACTGTAGGACCGTTTGCTGGAAGACCCGCATCAATATATGCTGTCTGAACAGCTTGAGCATCGCCTTTTTCATTTAGTTTGAATTGAATTAGGTATTCCCGTTCGCCTACTTGATTTACAAGCATTTCATTATAATCAACTTGATTGATGACAAAACGTTTTGACGAAGTAAGAGAAGAATTCATTTCATAATCTCGAGCATAATCTGAAATTGTAAAATCCTTTTCATAATCTCCTCTTTTCACCGTAATCGTTTCACCAATTTTTAAGTTATATTGCTGCATAAAATAAATAGGAACTGCGACTGTACCTTCCTTTACGTCCAACTTGTTATTGTTCAAATCCAAAATAAAGTCAAAGTTTTTATTTTGTACAACAAATGAAATGTCCTGTACAGTACCAGACATTGTATTATTGTTTCCAAAATATATATTGTTTCCATCTAAAGTAAGAAGAACCATCGTTTCCTGCATCGCAATATTTTCATGGTGTTCTTTTGTAAATCTATCGATATCTCGCTGATTATAATCTCCTGCATGCATCTGAGTTATATCAGCCGGGAATGCTTTATTTTGCAGTTCTGACATTGACTGCGTTAAATTTGCAATGATATTTGTTGCACTAGCTCCCAAAATTACTGCCATAATTATAAATATAAATATCGTAGCAGTAACAATTTTCTTTCTGTAGCAATCATTCTTTACCATTTTCAGAAACAAAGCTATTCCTCCTTCATCTAACAAAACGACTTCACTATTTTTAAAATTCTCATTTATTGAACTGAATTTTCAGTCTGTATTATCTCAGTTTCTTTTTGTGTCTCCATTTCTCGAATTCCCTTAGATTTAGAAACAAAAAGTGCCGTAATTATTAGTCCTAACCCAGATAGAATGATCAAAAAACCTATTCCTCTTGTTTCACCAGTACCAATAATTTTCCCAACAGTATTTGCTAGCACACCGCCTTCTACTAATGCTGGATTAAATACATAATCTGCAAGAACACCTGCAAAAACGTATGCAAATACGAAGCCAACTTGTGATATTAAAGAAATAAGTCCCCATGCTCTACCTTGTTTCTCGTTGTCAATGGATTTTCGTATTAAAACATCAATACATGTGGTTGCAAATGGTAATGAAGCAAAGAATAGAAATCCTGAAACAATAATGACTGGGATACTTGTTGTGGCGCCGAATCCTGCCATAGTAATACCAGATAAAATAAAACTAGCTACCATCACTTTTACAAAATTTCTTTTAATGATTCCCATACCGATCAAAATACTGGAAACCATCATACCGCATGCTACGATTGTCTGAAGAATTCCCGTTGTTTTCTCACTCGTAAAGGATAAAATCATTGGTTTTGATAGCACTTGAATGATTCCCATATAAAACATTAAAACGGAAACAAGTACTATAAGAAGCATAACTCCTTTAGATTCAACAATAATCTGCCATCCTTCTTTTAAATCCTTGAAAAAATCTAATTCTTTTTTTTCTTGAGGCTTTACCGCAAGAGATTTTCTTACAAAAAGTATTGTCGAAACTGTTACAGCAAGTGTTAAAATATCAATAATTATAATTATTTCCATACTGTAAAACGCTAAAATTAAACCACCAATAATTGGTGAAATCAAAAATTTTGAAGAGGAAGCAATCCCAACCATACCGCTTGCCTTTGCATACTCATCCTCTGTTAGTAAATCAGTTAGTGTTGCTTTATAAGCTGGATCTAACAATGATGAGAACGTTGAACTAAATCCTATACAAATGCAGATTTGCCACACTTGAATATTTCCTGTACTCATTAGCACTAATAATAAAAAGAGTCCCAACCCTGAGACACAATCACCAAGAATCATAAGGAGTCTTCTATCAAATCGATCTGCAAGAACTCCTGCAGCCGGACTAAATAAGATCATGGGCAGTAGCGCTGCCATTTCAACCATAGCAACATCCAATGCGGATTTCGTAAGTTGCCATACGTATACGCCAAGACCGAAAGCAGTCATACCAGTACCGATATTAGATATCAGGTCCCCCATCCAGATGACCAAGAATTTTTTATATCCATCATCTGTCTTTATGTCATTCAAATTTAGAATCCTCCTTCTTAATCAATATTATTTGTATTTTATATATTTTTTACCATATAAAAATTTTAAAATTACTACCCATATGTCAAAACAGCAAAAATATCTGTTTCTCATTTTCAAGTTTTTTTTAGGCAAATCATACTTCTTATTAATTTGCCGGTATGCAATCTCTCTTTTCGTCTACGAAGCCCTTGTTTAAACAAGATGCAACAATCGATTCCCAGGTCTAAGATTACTCAGACCTGGGAAGAACAGCTTAAAATCTGTCCTTTACTTTCATCACTTCTAAATTCATAAACTGATTGATGTATTTGACAACTTCATTTTCCATATTGTGAATAAACATATGCTCTGCACTTTTCATAGAGGTTACATTTAAATCTTGAACAAGGTAATCATTCCACATAATCGCTGAACTAAAATTCTCGGATTTATCATTTTCTCCCCATAACAAATGTGTTTCGATATCAATTTTTTTGTATGGAGCTTTTGCTGAAGATTCTAAAATTCCATAATCAGCGCGAAATATTGGAAGCATAATTTTCATTAACTCTTTGTCTTTTAATACAGCCTCTGGCATACCTCCATAAACCTGTATTTGTTTTATCAAGTCTTCATCACTAAACTTGCTATACTGTTTATTCGCAAAGCTGGATGGTGCAACAGATGCAGATAATATTAATGTTTTCGGAAGAATTTTTTCCTGATTTTGAATCATTCTTTCTAACAAGAAATATGACACTATGCCACCCATGCTATGTCCAAAAAATGCGCTTCCTGGGCGAATAATTTTTGATATATCCTGAGAATATAACGAGATCAGTTCATTAATATCACTAATTAATTCAAGTTGAGAACCAAAATGTCCAGGAGGATTTGCCACCCATATTTCAACATCCTCCGACAATGCACGAACAATTTCATAAAACGAGTTTACATATCCACCTAGATAAGGAAAACAAATTAACTGCCCTTTATTACCTTCTTTGGATTTGAAAAATGTTTTTAGCTCCATAATGATTTCTCCTATATAAACTAAATATTATGCTCCAATCCCAACATATTCGGGTAATACTTGAAGCTTCTGTTCAATACTCCTCTTCTTCATAAGGAAATGCATAATTACAACAGAAACTGCAAAAAATGCAATCTGTAATAGTTGAACCTGTGCATTAAAATAATAGAGCTCAAGTCTAGCACCTGATGAAATTAGCCAGAATAATAAAACGTAAAAGAGTAGATTTCCGTTTGTCGCATTAAACATATAACTAACAAATATAAGGAATAACATTAACTGGATAACGTACAATGGAAAAATTGCTGCCAATTCAAATGATTCAATTACATATCCTAGTAATACATAGATACCGAATACAAGACCTGTAAGAACGTTAATGTCATTTCAGGCACTTCAAAACCAGCTGCAATGGAACCAAAATGAATACTGCCTACATAAATAAGAAACATACCGATAATTATGGGAAACATATCAAATCTTTTTTCCTAGGAATAAACTTACTAAAAAGGTTTTTTAGTGCTTTAACGCCGCCCATTAACCAATAAACATATAGACCTGCAATAGATGGCGAATACAAAGCTATCATTACAATCGGGTTAGTAAATGAAGTTTCACCAAAAATTTTTGTAAAAAAATCGTCAAAAATCATAGATGTTGATGCAAGCCCCCAACATAAGCCAAATGTAATAATTAAATAAATAGTTAGATATTTATTTTTCATTTGTTATAACCTCCCCCTGTTCGCTTCTTTTTTCTACAATTTTTTCAATTTTCTCCTCATCAATTCCAATAACATCTTCAAATTCAATGTAAAGATTATCACTATCATAATTTAATGTTACAGACATCCGTGCAATGCTGCTTTCTGTATTATTGTGAGCAAATGCTTTTTTCTCCTCCGCTTTAACAAAACCTTGGAAATTATAGAGGATGAAGTTACAAATCTTTTTATCATTAAAATAGTATTTTCCAAGAAGCTGATTTAAATTTGGATACTCCTTACTAAATCGTTCTTCCCCAAGTAATGTTAGATAATTAATGGAATGATCTTTACAAAGCTGAATAGCAGTTTCAACTGATGTTTTTTTCCCTTTTTCACTAACGATAGGTACAATATCTAAAAATTCGCCTACGCTATTATAAAAATCCTTATCCCGATAACTTCTTGCATACTCAAGAACTGCAAAGGGAATTACTTCTGCTTCAGTGTAATCTCTTAAAATATCTGATACGAAATCAAATGCATACCACCAAATATCTAAATGTTTTTTATCCGGTAGAGGTATTATAAATTTCACATTATTTCGTAAATTATAATTACTCTCTGGTAGTTCGAGTACCTTACAGTTATTTTCGCTCCACTTCACCAAATTAAATTTTTCAATTAGCTCCTTCTCACTAATCCCTATTGGTCCTTGTTTCAGCACATCAACATACTCTTTAAAACTTCGAATAGGTGTTTCCATTTTCGATGTACCTTTTAATTCCTGTTCAATCTGAAATTTGATAATCTCGGCACTCATTCCACCGAATATTAAATGATCTGCACCCCAGATAATCAAATGTCTCGTATCACTTTCTTTTAATACACACATCCGCCACAGTAGTTCATTATCTGAGTATGTTCTTAATAGTATTTCTTCACTAAGATTATTGATGATATTTGTTTTTATACTCTCTGTATACATAGATATATCTACATACGTAAGATAATTACTAATAATTGTTGCAAATTTTTGTACTTCATGTTCACACCATTTCTTTTCACCATCGGTTTCGACCAAGGAGCAATGAAGCAACTGATTCCTACCTATCACATCCTCAATAGTATTATTTATACTATTTCGGAAAATATTCCATAAATAAAACTTATAAATCCACTATGATTCGACCCTTTGGACATATGACCTTTCTGAATTGGAGATAGAGAAAACTCCGTTACTGTATCAGATGCTGTAATAATGTCAGAAACACTTTCAATACGAGCAGTGACATTCTTTACGAGGCTACTAATTTGTTTTGCATTTAATTTTATATTTTTTATTGTATTCATCGTTTCTTTCATAGAAGGCAAAGCTTCCGAAAGCGGTTCTTTCGATGCAGCAATTTTTTCTGCCGTCTGATACTGGAAAATTTCATTAATCTTTAGTTCCACACCTTTTTTAGATAATGCCTTCATTAAAGCAATGGCTTTAATCGATTGTCCGCCGAAATGGAAGAAATTATCCTTTATCCCAAAATCTTTAACATCTAGTATCACCTGCATTGTATTAAGAATTATTTTTTCTAATGGGGTTCTTGGCTCATCATGCACTGTGGATTTATTAGTATAGTGTTCAACTTTCGCAAGTGCTTTTCTATCAACCTTGCCGCTAAAGTTAAGTGGGAATTCTTTTAAGACCATAAATTTAGATGGAATCATATATTCAGGTAATCTATTAATCAAATTATTTCGCACATAATCTCCATCATATTTTTCACTATGATTATCGTCATTCACGGTATAGTATGCCGTCATACATAATATTCCGAGATTATCCTTATCTGCAGTAACAATCACATTTTTTATTCCCTCAATATTTTTAATATGTCTCTCAACTTCGCCAAGCTCGACTCTAAATCCTCTAATTTTTATCTGAAAATCCTTGCGACCTAAAAATACGAGTTCTCTACTGCTGTTCCATATGACTTTATCACCAGTACAGTACACTCTTTTACCGCCTACCGCATCAAGTTTAATAAATTTTTCATCTGTAAGGGCTTCTCTATTTAGATAACCTTCTCCAATTCCATCCCCGCCTAAACACAATTCACCAGCAACGTTCATCGGCACCAATTGTTTCTTTTCGTCGACTACATATACCGTTGTATTAGACAATGGATAGCCGATAGGAATAATAGAAACATCCTCTATATCATCTATGGGATAATATGTTGCAAATACTGCCGATTCACTTGGACCATATGCATTAATAAGCTTTCCTTTACCGATTTGTTTTACAGTTTGTTGCGCATGTGTTAGAGAAATCTGTTCTCCAGCTACAATGATTTTACGCACATTCTTTAAAAACTCGACCTTCCAGTCAACTAACATGTGGAATAATGCTGTCGAAATACAAAAAACACTAATTCTTTTCTTGTCTATAAAGTCTGCAAGTAATGGAATATCAAGGGAGGTCTCTCTTGGAATAATTACAAGATTGGCACCATTCAGTAGAGCTGCATAAATATCAAATACTGAACAGTCAAATACATAATTAGATATTTGCATAATTCTGTCATTTTCACTTATTTCGATATAATTAGTACTCTTAACTACACGAACTACATTTTTATGCTTAATTAATGTTCCTTTTGGTTTACCTGTAGAACCGGACGTATAGATAACATAAATAAGATCATCACTATTGAAATTTTTCGGTGTATACTTAGATTCTATCCCGCTATCATATTCTCTATTTAGTGTATTTTCATCTTCATCAATTAGGAATTTCTCAATTTCCGAACTTACTTTTTCTTCCATAGAATGATCTGTTACAATCACTTTGCTTCTGCAATCCTCTAGAATATACTCAATTCTTTCTGGAGGATATTTAGGGTCAATTGGCACATACACCGCACCAAGTTTCATAATGCCCAACATACTGACAATTTGAATATAGCCACGGTCTAAAAGTATTGCCACTTTATCCTGATGTTCAATATTTCTTTCTTTGAGTTTTTCCGCTAACTGATTTGCCATATTATTTAACTGTTTGTACGAAATTTCTTCCTCCAACCACTCAATAGCAATAGCATTTGGCGTATCTCTGGCATACTTTTCAAAAATATTTAACACCGTTTTATGTGCTGGATAATCCGTGGTAGTTTGATTTACTGACTTTTCCGCTTTTGTAAAAATCGTTTTGCCATTTGGCAAAATCTTTATACTGAATCTCTAAATCAGGAAGTTCTTCACATTGATAAATTAATCCGATTTCTTTTAGAAGTATACCTAATGAACTCTGGTCTGAGATAATATGATGCATATCAAGAACCATTACATGTTCTACCTCATTTAAGCTAATAAAAGTTACTCGCAATAATGGTGCTTTTTCTAGGTTAAATCGCTTTATATTTTCTGTTATTGCTTCTTCTAAATTCTCTTTCTCAGTCGTTTGATACATCACTTTAAAATCTACATTTTCTTCGATAATTTGAACTACTTCACCATCCACCATGTCGAATCGGGTTTTGAATGCTTCATGTCTCTGTACGACTTTAGAAAAGCAATTTTGGATTTTTTTCTGATCTAATTTACCTTTGACACGTGCTGCAATTTCAAAACCTCAACTTATTTTACTAGATGAGCCAATGGCAGGCCTAAACGCTGAAGAATCAAAACAATTAGTGGAGGTTATTTTGAAAATGCGAGCAAATGGAATTACATTTTTATTCGTGGAACATGACTTGGAAACTGTTTTGTCTATTTCAGATCGTTTAATCGTAGTAGACAATGGTATAAAAATTGGAGAAGGTAAACCTTTAGAGATTTTCCAAAATCCACTTGTTGTGGCAGCATACTTGGGCGATGATAATGAAGTAGGTGTTGCAAATGCTTAAAGTTGAAAATTTGCATACCTATCATGGCTTTTTACATGTTCTTAAAGGTTTAGATTTTGTATTATCAGAAGGTGAATTACTATCAATTGTCGGCTCAAATGGTTCTGGGAAGAGTACCCTACTCGGTACTTTAGCAGGTGTGTATACACCAAGTAACGGAAATATTGAATACAAAGGGTTTAAAATTACAAAAGACAGTGTACAGAAGACTGTTTCCAAAGGAATTTGTTTAGTGCCTGAACGAAGACAAATTTTTTCTTCCCTATCTGTAAAAGATAATCTAATATTAGGTTCTTATCATCGTTATAGAAAAGATAAGAAAACTATTCAGTATGACTTTGATGAAATCATAGAGTTATTTCCACGCTTAAAGCCTATGCTTAATCGTTCTGCTGGATTATTGTCAGGTGGTGAGCAACAGATGGTAGCTATTGGACGCGGTTTAATGGCCAATCCTAAAGTCTTACTACTTGATGAACCAACATTAGGACTTGCTCCATTAATAGTGAAAGATATTATGAATATTTTACGTAAACTATGTGATGAACGTAACACTTCAATTATTTTAGTAGAACAGAATGTAAAAGCTGCCTTAAAGATTGCCGATAATGCATGCGTATTAGCACATGGCAAGATAACAATGTCGGGTACAGCTAAAGAATTAATAAACAACCCCAAAATACAAGAAGCCTATTTTGGAAAACTCAAACAAGAACTAAATAGATAACATAAATTTATATGTAACATTGCACGTAATTAGAGACAATGCTAACTACCTATTGAGCAGTAATTCAATTCTTCTAATATAAGGCATTTTCTCGTATCGAGTAGGAGGCTAGCCATTAATTGGCTAGCCGACCACTCAAACCACACGTTCGTACGGTTCCGTATACAGCGGTTCAATCCCTTGAGTATCTACGCTCATAAAGTAAGGACAAGTCTTTCAATCCCCATTTTTGAGCTTTTCATTTGTTAAAGCTTGATGTATAATTCCGCTTCCTGAAAAGCACTCACTAATACCTTTATTCCTATTTTTAGATAGCAAATAAAAAACGAATTTCTCAACGGAAATTCGTTCTTAATCGTTATACTAGCTCCAATCAAGCCACCGCTTCATAACGTGATGAATGCTGACGGTAGAATAACATACTACGATGTGGCGCTGTACTCACCTATTAAAGCTAACTTAAGTCAGCTGCTTTTACGTGACAAGATAATTGGTCGTAATTACCCTGTAAGCTATTTCTTCTTTCGTACTGGTACTTTGCTATCCGCTTATAACTAACCCTTTTATCAACATTAATGAATCTAATTCTGATAGTTGATATCCTGGTTTATAAGGTATTTAAAAATTTTGAGATTTGTCCCCTCTAGTTGTTCTTTATGCATATCTATCGCATTGATACGATTATTTTCATAAGTTTTATAATAATAAACACCTTTTTCTTGATCCATACATGAAGAATAGGTTGTAAAATCTTCTAACCCTTCATCTGTAAGGACCCCTCCTTTAACCATTTTCACATAATCCAACATATGGAAAAATTGTGCAATAGATTGTCCGTCTCCTTCAATTTTAGGCATATGTGAGCGAATATAAGCAATCCTTACAAATCTAGAAACTGAAGCAAAGTCACCAGGTATACCTAATGTTCCAGCTCCAACGCCTAATGCTTTTAATGTTCGCTCACCCCATTTGGTTTCTTTTGGTGAAGTCGGTGTCAGATGTAAATATTCATTTAAGTTAGTTAAATGCCAATCAAAGGTAGGGTTGTTGGCGATAACTCCGATAAGATTGTCATGTACAGCCAAGCGGTTTTTTGTCTTTTCTACCACAATCGCCTTGCCTGTCTTATCTGCAATCATCCAGTGAAGCATTGCAACAGGTGTTTTGTCATTGATTGGGCAATCCACAAGTTCTAAATGCTCAATTCCTTGTTTAACTTCTTCTACTGTTTCGTGATTTGATAATACCCATTGTATAAAGTCGTATGGTGCAATATTATTTTTTCCTTCAATCGGTTCTTTCTCAAAATATGCATATCCTTCAAAATTTAATCCTGCGCAGGCTAAGCCAACTTCATTCATAGCATCCGCTAGAACAGGATGGTTGTCAATTACCGTCCCCATTCCAATAATAGCACGCTTATTGGTTACTATATTACCAGTTACTTTATCTTGATATTGATAGTTTCTTGGAATAATCATAACTGCTTGACGGAAATAATATGCTATGTCCATATTCCTTCCAAAAAACCACTTACCCTCTTCAGATTGAATGCTTAATCCTGTGCAAATATTGGCTCACCTCATTTTTATCCTAACCACTTATTTTCCAACTATATTTTTCTCCATTTTTCAATTTTTATACAACCTATGTACTTATGGTAACCATTATTGAATCAGTTTGGTTTTACAGTAGTCTAACTCAAACTCTCTGTAGTATTAGTCTTCTCAATTATTACAATTAGTTCATAAAGCGTGATATTTTCAATCAATTCTTTTCCGTTGGCTACTCGTTTCATTTCAATATAAACAATTCCCGTAAACAATAGTCTACGGGAACTTAAAAAAACACTTCTGTCTTCAGTTAAAACCCTTGATATTCTTTAATTCAAGGCCATTTCTAGTTTAGCAATACAACTGACTCCACGTGTGTGTATATGTGAAAACAAAAGAGATGTTACTGGGTAGATTTAGGAATTGACTAAGTCCTACCCTGTTAAATTTTTCAAAAGAACTTCGAATAATAAAAACATAGGGAGATTTTAGTCTTCCTATGCTTTCATTCATAATTTATCTGTTTGTTCTTGTTTTTTTTTCAAATACTCCGCACGTATTTTTTCAAGGTGCTGCTTTTTATCAAATTTGGCAGGCTTGTGTTTTTCATGATACTTTGCCACAGCCACCTGACCTTTGGTATCCAATTGATATTTCCCCACTTTGTTCACCTACTTTTCTTGTCTATAAAGAGAATCTATTCAACAAATATAATATACCTTATATTACTGAAGTAAACCTTATTACTATATTAGTATACTGCTTAATCTTGCATATATCAGTAAAAACTTAGTGAAATAATTCATAGCCAAATGCTATTCATTTTCAGCCTGTCATTATCTCGTGATATTAGACTATCGAGCATTTGGTAAAGATAGTGAACCTGAAGTTGTTCAAGTCGATCAAGAAGATGATTATGAGATTACCTTCCTTGCCGAACAGGGTTTACCCCCTTGGTTTCCTTTGGTGAAGTCGGTGTCAGATGTAAATACTCATTTAAGTTAGTTAAATGCCAATCGAAGCTAGGGTTGTTGGCCATAACTCCGATGTAATTGTCATGTATTTTTATACAACCTATGTACTTATGGTAATCATTATTGAATCAATCAATTCTTTTCCGTTAGGTACCAGGTGTGTTGATTATCCAAATATTCGTAAATGAAAAGCGTGATTTCTCTATTAGAATAAACAATAAAAGACACTTTCTAGTTGATTGGAGCGAAGGTGACTCGACTCCTGCAAAGTAATTTGCGACGAGTAACCGCAGGAGCAGGAACAGCACGAGCTGAAAATCCATTTATTTCGGTTCTAGCCGAAATAAATTAGTTGAAGCCGTGCCTGCGGAAAGCGAGTCAACCGTAGCGGAAATCAACGTTTTCTAAAACTATAAGTAACAAAAAAAGGTGAATCAACACGCTTGATATTATGTATATCTTCTGCATCTAAATATTAATCATTTTGGTCCTTCAAACTAAAGGCTGCTGTAGCATCTGAAATCAGGTATGTGTTTAAACCTAAATATCCACTCATTCTTATAGTTGATTAAATGAGGAGTTTTCAAACTAATGATCACAACTGTTGATATTTTTGCTTATAAATTTTTTTCTAAATTTGAACCAATAAAGCTACTATTTACTATCTTTGAGGAGTATCGAATCGATTGCTTGTTAAGAAAATAAATTTTAAATAGTTGATAAAAAGTTGATAACTTTATGTTTTTATAGTTATACGAAGGGATGTGCATTGTTAGATCCTAAAAATCTTTTAAGAAGGAGAGAGATTTAAATTGAAAAGCATGATAGAGGTTCAAAATGTAAGTAAAACTTTAAACAAACGAAAGGTTATTCAAAATATGACTTTTAATGTTATGAAAGGAGATATATGTGGGTTTATCGGGCCGAATGGAGCCGGTAAAACTACACTAATGAAAATGGCCACTGGACTAATAAAACCTAGTGAAGGAGAAATTTTAATAAATGGAATTAATATTCAAAGGGATAGAGAAAAAGCGCTGTTTGAAGTTGGTGCAATAATAGAAGTCCCGGTGTTTTTTGAATATATAACAGGAAGAAAAAATCTTAGAAATCTTGCAAGATTAAATATTGGAATGGATCGTAAAGAACAATTTAAAAAAGTTGAAGAAGTATTAGAACTAGTTGGACTTAAAGATAGGGGCAACGATTTGGTAAAAAATTATTCTTTAGGAATGAAACAAAGATTAGGTATTGCACAGTCGCTACTAAACAATCCGTCCATTGTTATTTTAGATGAACCTTCTAATGGGCTTGACCCCATTGGTATGAAGGAATTACGTGAATTAATACTCAATCTTGCAAAAGAGTTCGATATTACTTTTTTTATCTCTAGTCATCTTCTTGATGAGCTTCAAAAGATTTGCAATAAATATATATTTATTAAAGAGGGATGTATTAAATGGATTGGAGACGCTGATAGTTTACTAAAGGATAAAGAAAAGGAAAAAGACTTAGAAGATGTTTTTTTAGACTTTATGGGATAATTCCCTTTTTTGTCAGATGATAAGTAATGAAAAAACCCAAAAATCTTTAATACATTTACAACAAAGGACTGTTTTAATGTTTAGATCATTATTTATATATGAGTTTGAAAAGTTTTGGTTTAAAAAGATAAATATTGTCTGTCTTATTGCAATACTAATTGTTAATTTATTATCATTGAAATTTGCTTTACAATCTAATAAAACAGCAGATATGACAGATATTGTATTCAATTCAAGTCTTAATTTTCACATAACTAGTTTACAAGAAATGCTTTTAACGGCTTTTAATGCAATTGTAATAACATTTTGTATTTTAAGCTTCCATGAAGAATATAGAAAAGGTTATTTAAGAATGACATTCATGAGGGGGATTTCTATAAGAAAATTATATATCGCAAAATCCTTAGTAATGAGTCTAAATATTCTTTTGACAATAATAATTCACCTTATAATTTCATTACTTATTGCTTTAATAGTTCTTCCTAAAACTAGTACTTCACCTTTATATTTTAAAGAAGGACTATACGGGATAAGTGACGTCGTATTCTTTTCTATAAAATACTACTTTTTAGCATATTTTAGTCTGTTAACTTTCGGGAGTATTATTGAATTTTTATCTATTAAATCCAGATCGATAGCAGGTGTTTTAGGCCTAAGTTTAGGTTTTGTATTTCTTAATTTTATTTATATTTCTTACGTTTCTTTCCTTTTTAAAAACTATCCAGTTAGCGACCCGCTGGTACTAAAATATAATTCATTATCTTTTGTGTTTGTCCAAGCAAAAGGAGTAGCTTATTTTGCTTCTGGAATTACAGATGTTTTTTTGTATAGCTTAATTTTCATGTATTTAATTTTCAAATCATTATCGTATTTAGCTTTTACGAATAAAAATTATTTAGAATAAAGGAGGACTGTATTATGCTAAGAATTATTTTATCAGAATTCGGGAGAATATTCTCGAAAAAAAGCACAAAAATCATATTCCTAATTACTGCTTTATTTCCAGTTTTAATTTTCTACTTTTTTCAACAACGTTGGGGTACAGACTATTATATTGTTAATGGAGTAAAATACTCATTAAACAATCTTAATTACCCAGTAACTCAAATGCTCGAATATAATTTTTTAGTTCTTTTTATTATATTACCACTATTTTTTAGCGAATCTTTAAGTTCCGAAATCGATTCTGGCGGGTACAAAATGATTCTACTTAGACCGTTCAAAAAATGGAAGCTTTTAGTAGGTAAGTGGATTGTTTTAGTTCTGACATATATGAGTATGCTCTTATGCGTATTTCTTATTAATTTCTTGATTGGGAATCTATTCCTGCCTCATGTAGAATTCACAAGTTATTACAATATTAATGAAAAACTAAACCTTTTTGATTCTATGATTTATAATTTAAAATTCTATTTAATTATTTTAATGGTGCATGTAGCTGTTCTCCCTATAATTTCAATATTAAGTATTGCTTTCAAAAAAACAATACTATCCTTCTTTGGAAGCATAGCACTAATGATTGGAGGTATGTATATATCCTTACCTTTACAAAACATTCTATTTAATACACCAGATGTTGCTTATTCTATCATAGGAGGAACATACGAACTTATAAATATGTTGATATTTATACTAGTTACCTTATTAATATTCGGTGTATCTTTATGGATGTGGAACAAACGAATAGGTAGTATTGTATAAAGAGCCTACCTTTGTTTCCGTAGTGTTGGCTAAGTACTTTCAAAAACGATAATAGTTGCATCTTCTAATAATGACAAACACCCCTAATTTTCGTTATTGGGGTGTTTGTTAATAAATAAGGCATCAAATTAATCTATTAATCATAGGTATGTGGAGTTTGTATTTTAGTTTTATTCCTTAATGATCGTGGTAAGAAAATTTCGATACTCGCACCACCCAAACAATTATTAAAGCCTTTAATCTTTCCATTGTGTTTTTCTACAATGAGCTTACAAATATAGAGACCAAGCCCTGAACTATTGGTAGACTTAATTCCTTCATCACCTTTATAATCTTTATTGAATATGTATTCAAGCTCCTCCTCATTAAACCCATTTCCAGTGTCAGAAATTTCAAAAGATATGCCAGCCTCTTCTTCCTTTATATCAAATTTTATTTCACCATTATTAGTAAATTTAATCGAATTTGATATAATATTTTCAAATACTTCATTCATTCTTATAGGATCAAAGCTGAACGTATCTTCTTCATGAATAGATGATACGATTTTAAACGAAATATTTTCCTTTGAACAAATTTGATCAAAGTTATCTTTTATTTTCTTTGTAAACTTACTTAAAGATACATCTTGAATAAACAATGAAAAATTGGTTCTTTCCAAGTCCCAAATCTCGTTTAACTGATTAATCATAACCCGTATTCTATCAGCATTATGAACTATAATGTCCATAGATTCTTTTTTTTGTTTACTTGTTAAACTTTGTTCATAACTAGATATTAATTCTAAGTGGCCATTAATAATGGTTACTGGTGTTTTAATATTATGTGTTAGAGAGAGAATCATGTCTTTACGTTGTTCTTCCATCGTCCATTGTTTTTTTAATGACTCTTGGAGAGTTTTTCTCATATCGTCAAACGATTTTAATACTTGTCCTATTTCATTGTTGTAAGAGGTATTGATTGCAAAATCTAATCTACCTTGTTTAATTGTTTCACTTGCTTTAATTACTTCTTTTAAAGGCTTATTAATGCCCCTAGCAAACAATAAAGAAAAGATAAATGCTGTGATAAAAGGGCAAAGTATCAATATGGGGAAAAATACAAACAGATTAAAAAAAGCTGTATAGCTTGTTTTATTAATCATCTTATTAATAAATTTCGAATTAAGAAATAACTTGTTTTTATACTTTAATATAAAGGCACCATCTATATTTTCACTGTGTATTGGTATATAAGAAATTATATGATTTTCATCTGTTACTATATTAACCTCCTCTGTCGGGCGATTTTGTATAATATTAGATAGTTCAGTAGGCATGGAATTAGACGTGGAGGTATAAGATATATTATCTTCAGTTAAAAAAATCCAATAATCAAAGTCGTCTGGTATCCTACTTTTCAGTTCTTTTTGATAGTTCTGATTCAAAACATTCTCAGCATTTATTTCAACATAATCCTTTATTTCGTTGACTTGTTTGAGATCATGAAATAAGATAATACAAATTAAGAGAACTATGATACTAAGGAAAGCAGCTAAGAAAGCACTTAATATGAAAAACAGAAGAAACTGCGTTTTTAACTTTAAATTTCTATTTATGTATTTCAATCTTCCCATTTATATCCGACCCCCCATACCGTTTTTATATAACAGTTATCAAAGGATGTATTCGTGGAAATTTTAGAACGAATTCTTCTGATATGCTCAGTGATAGTATTAATATCACTATCGCTAGTATATCCCCAGATTAATTCGAAGATTTTTTCTTTAGAAAACACTTGCCCTGGATGAGTAGATAGAAGTTCTATAATTTGATATTCTTTTTTCGTAAAGTCAATTAGTTGTTCGTTTATCTTAATACTCTTCGCTGAAATATCAACTTCAACTTCCCCTGATTTAATGAATGTTCTTTCATATTTTCGATCTAATTGATTGATATGTACTTTTACCCTGAGCATCAGCTCTTTCAAAGAAAAAGGTTTGACAATATAATCAACTCCCCCTACTAAGAAACCCTTAACTCTTTCTTGCTCAAGACCCTTTGCTGTTAAAAAAATAACCGGACAGGAGTTAACTTGTTTAATTTCTTCACAAACTGTGAAGCCATCTATATCAGGAAGTCCAACATCTAATAATATGATATCAAATTCTTCCTTTGTTTTACCTAAAGCTTCTTTTCCATTTAAAGCATAGTCTACAATATAACCCTCTACTTCTAGTGCTGGTTTTAAGAAAGAAATAATGTCTTCATTATCATCTACGATAAGTATTTTCCCCCTCAATTGAAGATCCCCTCCTTTCACTATACTACCGCGTAAGTTTAAATACATAACTTTCACAATTATATAGTAAAATTAGAATAATTATCCAACAAAAAACTTTGACTCGATTTTAGAATATATATTACCCCATTGTGCGATGGCACAGGTATCATATAGCAGCCATTTCGAAATTTCTGCCATAATCGGCAACTCTCGATACTTTTCCATCTGCTAATGTCAAAAAGAAGCTGCCCCAATTTTCATTTGAGACAGCCCCTTTTTATGAATAGGATATGCGATTTAGAATTCACCATCAACATTACCAAGTAACTTTGATAGTTCCTGTATTTTCAAATAAATACCGTTATGCTTTTGGAGGTGTTCCTTCAGCGTTTGATACAACAGCATCGATTTGGACTAAAGCATCTTTAAGTATAGCTGATACGCCAACTGTTCTTCGTGCAGGAACACCGCCTGGGAAGAATGTTTTGTAAGCTTCGTCTACAGCATCCATATCTGCAATATTTTTGAGGAAGATATTCACTTTAACTACATCTTCCATAACGTGATTAATACTTTCTACAATTGCCTTAATATTTTTTAAGCACTGTCCAGCCTGCTCTTTTGCACCGCCAGCTACCATTTCACCAGTTTTTGGGTCCAAAGGTAATTGAGCTGAAATGTGATTGTAATGAGAAAACGCTACAGTTTGTGTAGAATGAGAACACTTTGGTGCATTTTCAGTGTTGTTTGCCCATATAACGATTCCATGCCTGTCTTCAATAGCTTGTGGAGGTGTGCCATCTCCGTGTGACACCACTGCTTCAATTTGTACTAAAGCATCCATAGGCAAAGCTGAAGCTGCAACTGTTGTCCGTGCAGGGAGATATGTTGCGGCCCTCGCGATAGCCGAGTCTGGGAAAAATGTTTTATAAACCTCATTTACGGCTTCAATATCTGAGAGGTTTTTAAGGAAGATATTAATTTTAACAATATCGTCAAAAGGAACATCAATACTTTCTAAAATGGTCTTGATATTTTTTAAACACTGTCTAGCCTGCTGTTTTACACAGTCAGTTACTATTCTACCAGTTTCAGGACATATTGGTAATTGAGCTGAAAGATTATTGTAATGTGAGAAAGATACGGTTTGTGTAGATAAGGTACATGTTGGTGCATTTGCCGTGTTATTTGTAAGTTTTATGAGATCGCCAGCTTGTGGTGCATTTGGAATGGTACCTTCACCGTTTGTAACAAGTGCTTCAATTTGCACCAAAGCATCCATAGGTAAAGCAGCAACTGCAACAGTTGTCCGCGCAGGAACATAGGTTGGGAAGAATGTTTTATAAACTGCGTCTACAGCGTCAACATCTTTGATATTCTTAACGAAAACAGTAATTCTAACAACATCGCTCATAACATGATCAATGCTTTCTACAATTGCCTTAATATTTTTAAAGCACTGTTCAGCCTGTTCTTTTATACCACCAGCAACCAATTTACCGGATTTTGGATCGATAGGTAATTGAGCTGAAAGATTATTGTAATGAGAGAAAGCTACAGTTTGTGAATATAGACCTTTACCGTTTGGAGCATTTTCCGTATTTCTTGCTAATACTTCGTTAAAGCCGCTCATAATAATAGTCCCCTTTTAGATATATTTATTGACTCATGTTTCGCACCGAAAAAACTGGTCTAAACCATGGTTCCATGATTACAAGGACGAAAAACGGATTCGAAGTGAGAGTCGTGTTCGTACAAAACCGCAACAAGCAAAAAGAATGCCTAGCTGTGCTCAGTACAGATACAATCCTTTACGATGCTAAAAACATTCAAATATATGGCATCCGCTAAAGTACTGAGGTTTTCTTCATATCGGCCTCTTGTCTCTGTTTCGCCTTGCAAAAGAGCTCCAAGTTTACAGTAGCAGTGTTAACAGATCTCTCTTTTTTAATACATCCAGTTAATATTTCTCATAAAAAAACGGCTTATCTTTTAGGAGGTAATTCCTTAAAGATAACCGTTTTACTTATTGCGGCGTTTTTTAACAGGACATTTACAAGTTTTAATCCATCGCTGTTATTTGCTTCAAATAAAAATAAATCATTACCGTGCCAACAAAGATTCTGAAGCATAAATTAACTTATTTAAAGTTTCTATAAAAGGCTAATAACTGAATTATTACAAATTGTAAAAAACTAATTATTATGTACAACACCAAAACTAAAAAAAGAAACGCCCCCGCAGAAAGAATCGCACCCTTTAGGTGAAAATCGGTAACTCCCAATCCTCCAAAAGTCCCCAAGTAACTTCAGGGTTTCCTTTTAAAGATTTCATCGAACCTACATATACTTTTTCATTGTACTTGCCTACCTGGTCATAATGTTTAACTATTTCTTTGCTAGTAGCTGATACATTATCGTTCAGAAGAATACCATTGTAACCAATCCAAGAAAGCGATCCTTCCTCACTCTCAATTAAAGTAGAATTTTTTGAAGCATGTCCAACGAAAACATATTGTATTCGAATTTCATGATTGTCCTTTAACCTAAGCACAATATATTTAAGTGTAAGATTGTCTATGCATTCTTTCTTTAAACCCGTTTCTTCTTCAATCTCTCTGAAACAGGCTTTTTGAGGTTCATTTATTTCATCGTCTTTTATATGACCACCAATTGGAACTAAAAAGCCTGCGAGAAATGTGTTTTTTTGCTTTTTTTGAAGAAATAAAACTTCTTGTTCCTCATTTAAAAGGAAAGCAACAGCCATTTGTCTAAGTTTCAAAAATTTCACCCCTGATTTGATTTAAATAATCTATTCTTTTTTTTTAACTGAATCATTGTTTGTTGAACAAAAAGAATTAAGTTAAATCCCATATAAGATCCTTCAAGCAAAGAACTCATAACGTCTCTGCAACCATTTAGATATTCTTAATAATCTCCAAATAATTTTTCAAGATTTGGGAAATTTGCACCTAACCAGACCATTTCATTATAAAATTGAATTTCCTGATATCTATTATGATTGATTTTAGGGGTTATCCACCAGGTGCTCTCTAAATACCATAATAATTTTAGGGAACGTACCAAAGCCCCTTTTTCGAAATTCCTTCTAGTTCTATATCCATTTAAAAAAGATTTAGCTGCAGCTAAATTAAGAACATTTCCCATTAATGCTCCTGACATAATTGCTCTAGCAATATCCAATTCCAAATAATCATAAGCAACTCGATCAAAATCAAGAATCGCAGACAATTCGTTACTATTAAATAATACATTATCTACCCACAAGTCCCTATGAGTCCAACCCGATTCATATTCATTTAACTCATCAAGATTAAACTCTTTAGTTGCCAAAATCTGTTGTTCAATACTATTAATTAATAGCAGATTATCATTATTCTCTTCTTTCAATATTTCCCAATATTGTAGGCGTTGTTCGGTAGATGGGGGAATAAACTTTGGAACACCTTTCTCATTAGTGCCATCATTAAAAATGTTATGCATTTGTCCTGTTCTTTGACCAAAGCTAAACATTTGTGCTTCATTTAAAGTACCAGGCAATAAATTTTCACCAGGTAAATAGGTCATAATAGTAAATCTTTCTTCATTTCGTGTCATATGTATAACTTTATCATTGCATGTTAATATTCTTGGACAAGGGGTACCTTTATAATATTGTCTTAACTGTTCTCTAAGTGCGACTTCTTGTTCAATTGCTACTTCCCCTATGTCAAATCTTTCGTACCTTTCTCTACTAAATTGCTTTATTACATATTCCCCACCGTCAGATTCAACCTTCCATTTAAGATTTAGTAGACCTAACTGAAGCGGAACTTCATTACGGAGTTTCAAATTGAAAAGGGATTCAACGGTTTCTTTAATTTCCTCATAAATATCACTAGATGATTTTTTCATTTTGTAAATAAGACTCCTTCGTATTAATATATTACGTATTAAAAGCCCAATTTAATTGGACTAATTTGCTTCTTTAGTTAATATGAATGAATCGAACTGAACTTTCTTCCAATAAAGTTAGAGTGTACGGGGGCGAGTTTTAATTCTCTTGACCATACAGAGAGTTGACCAATGTGGTGAATCTCATGAGCAATTATATGATGTAATATTTCCTCAACAGTAAAACTACCTTCATCCCAGGGAACACATACAACTTTCTTTTTAAATTCATCTAAATTTATTTTTAGAAATTCATTTATTTCATTTCGGAGTGTATCTGAAAGATGTTTAACCTTCTCAGGTGTATCATATTCGGCAAACTCAACTACCACATCTTCTTTACCTTGTATGCCACGAATCCAACTATATTCAACATCAATAATGTGAAAAAGGGTATATAATATACTTCCTACTCCTCCAATCCGGTCTTTTATCAACTCTTTATTGGATAGTTGATTACACCACTCAAACCATTCGTCTCTTACTTGCCAGTTATATTCAAAAAAATTTTATCAATGTAAACACTCCAATACTTAATAGTTATATCAATCTATTAGAAGTACTTTTTAAATTTAACGCACCCAGTTAGCTCACTAGGGATAGGGACAACGCCTTCACATTCCTCTATCTTTACTAATCTTTTTTTATTTTCAACATCGAGTTTGCATTTTTCTGAAATTCATATGTTACTTTAACTTCTTCCACTGTACAGCCGACATCAGTCATGTAACTTATTATTTTATCTAAATGCTCATATCTTTCTCCCTCTAAATCGACCAAAGGGAAAATACGAACTTCCTCTTTCGTAACCCTCAATAACTCATTTAGTGTTTCGATATGAAATTGATAATTCAATCTGTCCGCATACATAAATAAAAAATGTGCCGAGAGAACAATGTCAAATTCTTCATTTTTAAATGGTAATGATGGCAAAATGACGGGAATATATCTTTCGCTGAATTCCCTCATATCGTTGGCACAATTTTGCAGGGCTCTTAAACGATGTTTTCTAAGACCTTCAACATCTTCGAAATAATCCCATATATAATTACTTTTTGCTTTTTCCATATTGTGCATTGCGTGTTCAATATCCTGGAGACCTTTATTTTTTAAGTCTTCGCCCGAATGATAATAGGCAATGTCGCAAGCCGTTACATCTAAACCAGATTTGTTACCCACTGCAGTAAATGAACAAGCTCCTGCTGGACAATCAAGCATTTTCTTTCCTTTTAGTTCTTCCTCTGAAAGCGAGAATATATCCAAATACTCTTCAAAGGTTCTCCCAATAAAAACAATACGTTCTAAATCTAACTTTGTATCCTGTTTAACTTTATTCAATTATACTCACCTCTGATTACATATATTATTGCGGAAAATTTGTAATAATTACCTCTTTCTTTTCTTCTTGTTCAACTAAACTGCATACGTTAGTGACTTAATTATTTTTCTATGTATACTCTTTCTAGTAATCTGGAAATAATTCCTCTGTTTTTGGAGGAATTTATTTTGTTAATGTCAAATGTATGGAGACAACAAACCAACAGTGGGGTTCGGGAGGGTTTCTTCATTAAGACCCCCTATTTTTCACATATCTCTAAGTTTATTTAAACGCAAAATCCCTACTTTATATTGAAAGCAGGGATTTTTTCTACTTACGTTATATTTCAATAAAAAAAAACGAACCGAATATGCAACTCAATGATCTTCAAGTAAAGCATTCCGTTAATTGAAAAAGGCAATCGATATCAGCTTGAGCCTTATTTTTTTACATCCATAAATACCTTTATCTTTTAATCTGAATATGATATTATAAATTTCACAAACTATCGTAAAATAGAGAATAGTCAAAATTTAATATATTTGAGAGATGTTTAAGTAATTATATTGCGTGCAGCAACTAGAGACTGAATGAGTGGTGAGAATTCAGGCAGTAATATATATGAAGAACGCCATCAGTTATTCTCAAACTACGAATGAAGTGGATGAACTGACCAAAAACGGATCATCAATTAGGGTGGTAACGCGGAGAACTCCTTCGTCCCTTTCTAAGGGATAGTAGGAGTTTTTTGTATTCATTTTTCCCTAACCTAACTCAGCGGTCATTTAAGTAAGTTTGATGAAATGTAACCACCTACTAAACATGGTGGGCAAAACACATCATCCATATTTGAATAAATACAAATCCAATATAAAGGTTTAAGGAGATGCAATAAATGAAAAAGGAACTATCTTTTTTAATGTCAGTTATCCCAATACTTACATTAATTATCTCGGCTGCTTCATCTATATTTTTTTGGAAAGCTGGAATGCATATTCCGTTAATGATTGGAGTCATCGTTGCTTCCATCATTGCTCTTATTTCTGGTTGGAGTTGGCATGAAGTAGAAAAAATGATGGTCAATGGGGTATCACGTGCATTACCCGCTGTTTTTATTTTACTTATTATCGGAATTATTGTTGGAACTTGGATTGCAAGTGGAGTTATCCCTACGATGATTTACTATGGCCTATCTATAATAGAACCGTCACTATTTGTACCACTTGTTGCTATAATAACTGGAATTGTATCAATAACATTAGGAAGTTCGTTCACTTCAATTGCTACTGTTGGGCTTGCTTTTATGGCGATTGGAGAAGGACTTGGTTTTGCTCCGGGGCTAATTGCAGGTGCCGTCATTTCAGGAGCGTATTTTGGTGATAAATTATCGCCTTTTTCCGATACAACTAATATTGCTCCTGCCATGGCAGAAACAGATTTGTTTAGTCATATTAAGCATATGCTCTGGGACACGATTCCCGCATTTATCATTTCAATTTTCATATATTGGTTAATAGGTAATTATACCCTAGCATACAATACTGCTGATACTAGTGAAGTTGATTTGATTATTAAAGGACTGGAAAGCTCATTTGTAATACACCCACTGTTATTACTCATGCCAGTTTTCACGATCTTATTAATGATGAAACGTGTACCTGCGATTCCAGCTTTAGCAATTGTAGGGTTTTTAGGTGCGGCACTAGCGGTGTTAGTTCAAGGGGTTACATTCTCCTCGATTGTTAAAGTAATGACGAGTGGATTTTCAGTGGACTCGGGTGTAGCTATAGTGGATTCGCTGCTTAATCGTGGTGGTCTCATGTCCATGTTACCAACAATTGGACTGTTAATCATCGCGACATCGCTTGGGGGAATTTTAGAAGAAACTGGCTCTTTCGAAGTGTTAACAAGAAGTATGATGCAAAATGTACGCTCAAGTGGAACATTGATCAGCTCGACAATCTTTTCAACTTTTGCAGTTGCATTTGCAAGTGGTGCACAGTTTTTAGCAATTATTTTACCGGCAAGAACATTTGTCAAAACATACAAAAAGATGGGGATTGACACAAAAAATCTTTCGAGATGTGTTGAAGCAGCGGGCACAGTTGGGATTAACTTAGTCCCATGGAGTGTTCCTGTCATTTTTGCCGCGGACCTTCTTAATGTCAGCCCAGGTGAATTCATCCCATTAGCTTTCTTCGCATTTCTCGTCCCGCTCATCAATATCATTTTTGGTTTCACTGGCTGGACTATTACTAAGAAGAATTATAATGAAATAAATACTAAAGGAGAAATATCATAATGAGTGAAATGATTTTACATATATTAGGAACAGCACAAGACGCAGGTCTTCCGCAACCGAATTGTTTTTGTAAAAACTGTACAAATGCAATCAGCAATCCAGAGTTAAGACGTTCTGCAGCTTCATTAGCAATAGTAATACCCGAAGAAAGGGCTTGGCATTTGGTTGACGCAACACCAGATTTAAAAGAGCAAATGGTAAGACTACAAATTAAACACAAGATGCAAGGTCAACTAATGGCGAGCATTTTTTTGACTCATGCCCATTTAGGCCATTATCCAGGATTATTGTTTTTAGGAAAAGAAGCAATTGGTGCAAACATGGTTCCTGTCATGGCAGGAACCAAAATGAAGAAAATGTTAGAAGAACAAGCACCTTGGAGCCAACTAACAAAACTTCATAATATTGATGTGCAAGAAATTAGCGATGGACAAGCGATTCGGGTTTCGCCTCATGCCAAGGTCACACCTGTTAATGTCCCTCATAGAAATGAATTTTCAGAGACTTTTGCTTATTGGATTGAAGGAACGAAGAAGAAAGTTCTTTACATCCCGGATATCGATCGATGGGAACAATGGGACAAGGATATTTATAAAGAGTGTGAAAAAGCTGATATTTGTTTACTTGATGGCACTTTCCATTCCGCTAAAGACCTTGAAAATATTGGCCGTGATTATCGAGAAATCCCTCACCCGCTTATGACAGAAACTATGAATCGATTACAAAATTTAGTTGAACAAACTGAAATTTATTTCATTCATCTTAATCACTCGAATCCCGTTCTCGATGCTGATAATACAATTCGAAATGAGATTGAGCTTAAGGGCTTTCATATCGCGGAGGAAGGAATGGAGTTTTCAATATAATAGAAGAAGATGTACATATAAAGAAGTAGGCCGGACAAATGATTTTGTTCGACCTACTTCTTTACGTTAAATATTAAATGAGCACGTCTGTTGAATAGACATTTTTCCAACATATTAGGATGATCTCTGTCCTTCTCCTTCCCCAAAATTGACGAAGTTCATTCATGTGAAAAGGTGGTTCCATTTAAAATTATTCACCTAATTTTACTTGGCCAGGGGGAGCTAAATGTAGATCTGAAATCTTCCCGGCTTTTAGAATAAAACTATCTGAATACTCCGGAAACCGTTTTTGTAAATCTTTAGCTACTTCAATAATCTTATCAATATTTAAATTAGTATTAATCCCCATTTCCTCGAATCCGTGAACAAGATCTTCCGTGGATATATTACCACTTGCATTTGGTGCATATGGACATCCCCCAAAGCCACCTATGGAACTGTCAAAATCTCTAATTCCTTCATCAAAGCCAGCTACCGCGTTTGCGAAGGCCATGCCTCTTGTATTGTGAAGATGCAGAGAAAAGCGGAAATCCGGAAATTTATCTCTCACATTGCTAATAACACGTTTAACACTTACTGGATTAGCCATTCCTGTTGTGTCAGCCAAAGAAATTTCAGTAATACCTAACTGTTCATATCGTTTGCATATTTCAATAAGGCGCTCCATTGGAACTATGCCTTCATAAGGACAGCCAAAAGCGACTGAAATTGATCCACCAATATGCATATTTGTTTCTTTTGCTCTTTTAACAAGAGGTGCAAATTCTCTCATAGCATCGAATGTTTTAGAATTGGCATTGTTAATGCTATGGGAATCAGTAGCAGACAACATAACCTTAACTTTATCCACTTGGGCGTATATAGCTCGTTCTAACCCGCGTAAGTTAGGAATGAGTGCCCGTAATATTACATTTTCTGGACGATTAATTTTCATTAAAACTTCGTCAGCATCACTTAACTGTGGAACTGCTTTAGGATGAACAAAAGAAGTGACCTCTAATTGTTTAAAACCACATGCTAAGATAGCATTAATAATTTCAACTTTAACTCCGGTTGGTATTATCGGAAGACTTTGAAACCCATCTCTTGGGCAAACTTCGGTAATCACTATTTCTTTTTGTTCCGCCATTTGTCATGCTCCTTCATCAAATAATGTTCAATTCTCTCAAATGAGAAATTTCCTCCTCTGATAATCCTATTACACTTTTTAATATTTCTTCATTATCCTCACCTAATTCTGGACCAATATTTCGAATGGATCCAGGAGTTTCAGAAAACTTTGGCACAATCCCAGGCATCTTAATGTTGCCAAGTCTCGGATGCTCTATTTCTACTATATTTTCTCTCGCTTTATAATGTTCATCTTGGAAAATATCTTCAATACTATAAATTGGGCTTATAGGAACTCCGTAGCTATCCAAATAAGCTTGTAGCTCTTCACGATCCTTTGTTTTTACCCATTCAGCTACAATACCATTTGTCAATTCGAAATGTTGAAGGCGTACTGCATTCGAATAAAATCGGTCATCCGTCAGCATATCCTTACGCCCCATTGCTTCAGCTAGACGTTCAAATGTTCTATCTGAACTAGTAACTAATACTACCCAATGCCCATCTTTTGTTTGGAAAGTACCAGCTGGACTAGAGTGACCACTTAGTCCCGGTGAACGCTCTTTAATTAGTCCGTTTTGATCGTAATCTGCTATTAAAAATTCCATCATACGAAAAACTGTCTCATATAAGGCGATATCTACATATTGACCTTTTCCATTTTTACCTGCGTCTCTATGATATAGAGCTGTTGAAGTAGCAAATGCAACATAAACACCCGTAATATAATCTAGTAAAGAAAAAGAAGGGCTTATCGGCGGGCGATCTGAATAACCATGTAAATAAGTAAAACCGCTAAATGCTGTAGCTGGAGTACCAAATCCGGCTTTATGAGAATAAGGTCCTGTTTGGCCGTATCCCGTAACACGAATCATTATTAAATTGTCATTAACCTTTTTTAGGTCCTCATAGCCTAAATTCCACTTTTCAAGAGTTCCTGGTCTGAAATTTTCAATAATAACATCTGATTTTGCAACAAGCTTTTTTAAAATATTTTGACCTTCCTCATCATGTAGATCGAGAGTGAGTGATTTTTTATTTCTAGCAAGGGTCGACCATCTTAGGGGCTCATCATCTTTAAACGGTCCCATTCCTCTTAATGAGTCACCTATTTTGGGGATTTCAATTTTTATCACTTCCGCTCCAAAATCCCCGAGTAAACTGGCCCCATATGGAGCAGCTATCATAGTTGATATATCTAAAATACGGATACCCTCTAATGGCCCATTCCTGTTATTAGTATTATTTTTCATTTTCAGCCCTCCAAATAGGATGATAAATAAACTTATCTATTAATTGAATTCGAATTTGAAATACCCTAACTTCTCACAAATATCCTTCGCTGCCTTCAACAATATAGAAATCAATTGTTCTTCACGCTCTTTAGATAAGCGTTGAATAGGTCCTGCGATTGTTAAACTTGCAACCAGTTCTTCCTTATTATCAAAAATAGGTGTAGCTATAGCGAAGCTACCTGGAACTCTTTCCCCCTTAGTTAGGGCATAGCCATTTTGTTTAATATTTTGTATATCTTTTTTCAGATTCCTTATATTCAACTCTTCACTAGAAAGCTTTTCGATTATTTTCTTCAGCTCTGCTTCTTTTTGAAAAGCCATTAACACTTTCCCTGAGGCTCCAAGATACACTGGCTTTCTATCCCCAATACGTACAAAATTACGTACATCAAGCGGGCTATCTACCTTTTCAACACAAATACGATTTAAACCATCAATTATGTTCAACTCCACTGTCTCACTTGTTTTTTCCATCGTATCTTTCATAATAGGTAAAGCAACCGACCGAAAATCCATTTGGCTTTGATAAATACTACCTAATCTAAAAAAATTGAAACCTAAAGAATACCTTTGATTGTCTGGATTTTGCTGAATATAGTTATAAGCTTGCATCGTATTTAGAGTACGAAACACAGTACTTTTAGGATAGCCAAGTTCTTTTTGAATTTCGCTAATAGACAGACTTGTTCTTTCCATAGAATATAACGCCAATATATCAAACATTTTTTCAAATGATTTATTCATAGTTATAATTCACTTCTTTTCTACAATATCTTTGTTATTGATTTTATACGTATAAGTTAAATTTTTAATAAACATTATAAAAAAAGGATATCCCAACACTATAAGAATATCCTTTTGTATGTTCAAACAGCTTTTTACATTATTTTTTATTAAACAACTTTTTCTTCTTTAATAATTGTTCGTTTAGTTAACTCTCCATTTTCAAACCACTGCCATACTCTAGCTCGATGTTTCCCATCAGGACTAATATTAATCATTTCATAAAGATAATTGTTTGGTTCATTTACATATTTCCATGTTAAGACGATTGTATTCTCATCTATTTCCCAGGAGTAACCATTAATTCTTTCGGTATCAAATATAATTTTTTTATCCTTAAACGATCCAGGAAAACTAAACTTTTCGTTTCTACCATCTTCCCAAGAGTATGTGTTTGTTTGAATATAAGGAAAATGATCATCTTCTTGAAAATAACAAGTTAAGTATGAATCATGTTTATCTAGTACATTTCCTTTTGGATCAACAACTGTGTATACCCCTTTCCATTCACCTTCATGTTTTGCGAATACTGGCATTTCGTTACGAATATTCATTAGTAATTCCTCCTATTAATGTGTTTTAAATACTATCAAACTCCATACCACCATGGATCTGTAGCACCTGTATTTATTAAAAAAGCTTTTTTTCGAATAAAACGTCGGATAGATGCTGGTCCCATGCGGGAACCACCCATTCCTGAAAATTTAAAGGAATTTTTCTCTCCTTCATACATTATTGCTGTGAGTGCTGCATCATTAATACTAATGGCACCAGCTTCTAATCTGCTTGCAACTGTAAGCGCTTCTTCCTCACTACCTGCAAAAACTGCTCCACCTAATCCAAAACTAGATTCGTTTGCAAGTGAAATTGCTTCATCTACATTTTGAAAACTCATAACTGGGATCAAAGGGCCAAATGTTTCTTCAACCATTACTTTCATTTGATGATTTACATTTGAAAGCACTGTTGGAAAACACCATTCTCCGCCTGATTTGTCCTCTATTTCCCCACCACTATGAATAACTGCACCTTTACCGATTGCATCTATTAGTTGTGTTTTGATAACTGCAGCTTGTTGTTTCGTAATTATCGGACCAATTTGTCCATCATCAGGAGTTGGATAGGCAAACTGTAATTTATTTACTTTTTGTAAAAGTAATTTCACAAAGTTATTTACTATCTTTCTATCTACATAAACTCTTTCAATTGATAAACAAGATTGTCCTGCATTAGCAACCGATCCCCACAAGATTGCAGAAGTTGCTCTATCTAAATCCGCAGTATCTAGAACAATCGCCGGATCTTTCCCACCCAATTCCAGAAAAGAAGGAATAAATCTTTTCGCACATGCTTCCCCAACTTTTCTACCCGTATCTACACTACCGGTAAAAGCAACTAAGTCTACATTGTTAATAATATCTTCTCCTGTATTTCCAGCACCTACTACAACTTTTAGAACACTATTAAGATGTTCTACTTTTTCAATTGTTTTCATTAATGGCTCTACAAAACGTGGGGTATATTCGCTAGGTTTTATTATTATTGCGCTTCCAGCTAATAAAGCTGGAATAGCATCAATCAAAGAAAGTAGTAGCGGAAAATTCCAAGGACTTATCACTCCTACTAGTTGATACGGCACAAATTGTCCTTCAATATTTAAAAATGGAATAGAAGATATTTTTCTTTCCTCAGGTTTTAATAGTTCTGGAGCTTGCTTGCACCAGCGATCAATCATCGCAATAATGGAATTAAACTCTAGTATTGTCTCACTTTTTCTTCCAGTATCATGCACTAAAAGAGTTATAATATCATTTTTGGCATCCATTAATTCTTCTTTCCACTTTTGTAACAAATTAATACGTCTGTCTAAACCAAGATTAAACCAGGTAAATTGGTAAGTTCTTAGATTTAAACAATATTCAGATATTTGTTCTGAATTTGGAGGCTGTATTTGATAATCTACTAAACCAGTTCTAGGGTTTCTAACTTCAAAGGTTTTCACCTAATAACCCCCTGCTCCACTAATTTAGTAATAACATCTAGTTGTGTTTGAATAAAATGATTTCTAGTTGCCTTCTTTTCTTTTAAACTGTTTGCAGGATAAAAAATATTTTCACAGTAAGTAGGTGTATATAATTCGAATCGTTGACGAGATAAATAATTACCCATTCCTGGTCTTCGTCGATGTCTTCTAAGTGCTGTAACATCAATTTCTGCATTAGCAACCATGCTTTCACCAGAACCAGCTTCAACAAGAATTTGTCCATTATAATCAATAATTGCGGATCCTGCGTCAGTTGATGCAATTGGAATATCTGTATTAACTATTCCCGCTGAATTAGAAGAGATAACATAGCACATATTTTCGATAGACCGTGCAAGTCTGGCTATATGCTTGTGAGTCAATTTTGGACTTGCCACCTCAGATGAGGAGTGAAGCAATATTTCTGCTCCTCTCACTGCAAATGCTCTCGCTATTTCTGGATAAAGAATTTCTTCGGAAGCTACTAAGGAAATATTTCCAATTTCCGTTTCAGCAACTGGAAACACACCTTCTATACCATAAATTTCCAAATACTTATCCCACACATCATGCGGGGTTGGAGCAAACATTGAGTTTAACCTTCTATAACGTAGGATTACTTCACCAGCAGGATTTATTAGAAAGCTCGTTTGAAAATAGATTTCTGGAAAATGAGGGTCAAGCTCATAGGTATTTCCTGATAAGAATATATTGTTTTCTTGCGCAACATTACCTAAAGCATCATATTCTGCTCCGTCCATTTCAATACAAGCTTTACCTCTCCAATCCTCAATTGTATCTCCCATTGGAAACCCAGTTAAAAAATATTCAGGTAGCACTACCAAACGTGTATCTTTTCCTATAAAATTTATACTTGCACGAATTTGTTTACTTAATCTATTAATTGTTTCCATCATACTTTTGCGTACTTCGTCTCGAGATGTTAATTGATTAACCGCATTACAAGTAACTTGTAATGCAAGTGCTCTATAAGATAAGCTAGCTACATTCTCTCTACTTTGTTGTTCTGCTTGTACTTCCACAGACACCCACCTCAATTCTCTCTCATTCCATTATGTTAATATAGTACTGCTTTCATCTAGTACTTCATTAGTCTTGTTTCCCACTTTAATGAAAATTGAAGCAATCATAAATATGACTGTTCCAAAGATTAAAAAACCAATCCCTGCAGCAAAAGATCCATTCAAAGCTGTAATTAAAAATCCAATTGCCATTGGGGAAATAAACCCTGCAATTTGGCCGGAGAAGTTTATTAGACCTGCAGCTGAACCGATTATTTGAGATGGGAAGGCTTTATGTGTTACAGCCCAGAATCCACCCATTCCAGCTTGCATGAAGAGCCCAACTAATGCCTGGAAGAAAATAGCCATTGCGAGTGAAGCAGTATTATACATTGCAAAAATGAATATCGCTCCAAAAAGACCCGCAATTATGAATAAGATTCGCTCTCTTCCTAAAAAAATTTTCTCTACTAAAAACCCGCCTAATATAGTTCCAATAACTCCGACTGTTGTAGGAATTGCTGATAATAATCCTGCATTAAATAAGTTTAATCCACGTTCCATCATTAAATAAGATGGAAGCCAACTAGCAAAGCCCCACATATAGATACAGACACCAAACCAAGCTATTACAAAACTCCAAATCCCTTTAACCTTTGCTAGTTCCTTTAGTGAAACTTTCGGATGTTGAGCATTTTCCATATCTAATGCTAGTTTATCGCGCTTAGGAATAATTAAATACGCAAGTGCTAGAAATATTCCTACGATTGCAATAATGATAAACATATAACGCCAACCAAGTAATACAATTAGTGGTGCTGCAATCAGTGGTGCTATAGTCAAACCAACTGGATCACCTGATTTTATAAACGCCTGTGATTTTGGTCTTTTACCTTTAGGTATATATTCCGCAATAGCTTTCGTACTAGCAGCAGGGAATCCACCTTCCCCTAAACCAAAAAGGAAGCGAATTGCAATTAATGAACCAACCGACCAAGCTAAACCACTTAGTCCAGTAAAAATAGACCAGGTAATAATAGAAATAACAATAACAAGTTTCGCGCCATATTTATCTGCTAGCCATCCTCCTGGAATAGTCATAATCGCGTAACCTAAAAAGAAACTACTTAATATTACACCTTGCATTGCTGGATCAAGCCCAAACTCTTTACCAATTCCATTGATAGCTAAGCTCATCACCATGCGATCGAAAATGGAAATAACTGCCCCTAAAAATAGTACTGCTATAATAAACTTTTGATTTTTCCCAATGTTTTTTAAAACGCTCATTTTAGTCCCTCCTGTTTTTTTAATACATTTTGTCTATTCTAGAGGCTATTTGAACTTCCCAATAACATTTGCTTTAAGACAGGTGCATGCAGATTTCTTACGGATATAGTTTTAACCATTCCTTCCAAGTCTTATTTATAGGTTTTAAAACGCTTTCATAAAAAGAGGTCCAGCTTGTTGCATTCGGAGAAGAATCTATCGAATCTAAAGAAGATGTATAAAGAGGATAATTTTCTTTTACTTCTTCCTTTATCCATTCCGGTAAATCATCGAACCCGTCTAATACTTCGCTACGAGCATGGAAAGTCAGATTTCCAGCGTACTCATTTTCATCTAAACCCATCCAAGGAGTCCATGGGCTTACCCTAGTCCAAGAATTTGTAAAAGGTACGGAACCTTTCGGAATTTGATTCCCTTTCATTTGGTTTACATATTTATCCGAAACTAAAAAATCAAAAAATTCAGCCGAAGTATAAGTTTCGTTTTTTAAGTTCATAGAATCATTAATGTTATAACGTTCATTTAAATTATAAAGAGGAAACGCATCTGCATGATAAACTAACAAATCTCCTAACGACTCTGGTGCTGCAATAGGAAAAGCACCAATCTCTCTGTTTCCATTATTAATTACGGTCTTCAATTTTCCATCTTCAACTCTATAATGGAAGTTCACATGATCATTTTCGATATGAGATACGGGATACGTTTTACCAGTTATAGGATTTGTCCATTTTTCCAAAATTTCACCCGTTTTTAAGTCCGTATAAAAAACAATCTCTCTAGTCAAAACGATGACATCATTTGTTCCTTCTATTTGGACGGCTTTACGGATGTTATACCCTTCAATACCGAAGAGTGCTGCTCCATGATTTAACTTGGATTTGTAAATATCGCCTGGAACATAAGCATAAGCTTTCCCTTTTATGTGGTATACCATATCTTTTCCGTCAGGTCGGGCAAGTGCATTAAAAAATAACCTATCTTGTGGATCCTTAATTTGTAAATAAAGAGAACCTGGATTCAGAACTTTTGGTGATGTATCATTCTTAATTTCTTTTGCAAATGTAGTATGAACACCTAATAGCAGACTAACAACAATCAAAAGCTTTACGAAAACAATTTGAAACACAACATTTCCCTTTTTCAAAATCATTCCTCCCAAGAATTTGAACTTTTCATAGCAACATTAGAAATGCACATTTTAAAACTATTTAATAAGATCTGACGCTTCAATATAAGTAGTTTGCAAAGGACCATCTGTTCTAAAAAAAGTTAAACACCCCTTTTGGGTATTAAAATCTCCGTGAGGGATTTCAGCTGGTCGCCAAAAATAGTGACCTTCTCCAAAGTTGCCACGGCTTGTATTTAAGTTGCCATAGATTTGATAGCCTTCTTCGACAACTGGATGAATTTCATAACGAGAATCTTTAAATTGGGGCAAAACCCCTAGTAGCCAAGAACTTGCGCCTGTTTCTGGATGTTTAAAAAGACTTTTCCTCATTGCTCCAGTTGGAAATCCTGGAGTTATGGTTCCCTCCCATGGCAATTCACTGGTTTTTTTTATTCTCATTTCTTTATCCTCGTACCCATGAACGTTTTCTTGAAATTCCAATGTTCCTTCTGTCATAATGAGTAATTCACACATAGTTAGGCTAGTTAATGAAGGTAATTCTGCACCCTTTTCTACATATACATGGGTCAAATCACCCAGTATTTCATCTCCAATTTTCAGAATACCTTCTAATAAAAGTATTTCAATTGAATGATTGTAGCTTCCTCCTATAGTGTTTTGTCCAACGGGTAAAGATATAAGACTAGTGATTGCACCTGTTTGACGGTCTTTACTTAATAGTTTTTGCTTTATTTCTGTTGAAAATCCAGGAAAATCATGTGATTGCCATTTTTGCTCTTGTGTATTGAGAAATTCTATATGATCACGAGGCATATTAATATCCACTTCCTTTCTCATTTAGATTAATCTTTTAATAAATTTCCCACGTCCATTTTCTTTAATTGGTTGACCATCTTTAACTATTATTTCACCTCTACTAATCGTATATACTGGCCAACCTACTGCTTCAAACCCATCAAAGACGCTATAGTCTGAATGGGAATACATTAATTGAGGAGAAACTACTTTTTTCTTTGTTAAATCAACAAGAGCAAAATCTGCATCTGCACCTACTTCTATTCTTCCTTTAGATGGTAAATTAAAGGACTCAGCAGGCTGATAAGAAGTTATCTCCGCGATTCTTTCTAACGGTAACCCTCGCTTTACAAATCCTTCACTAATCATGATGGGTAGTAATGAACCGACACTAGGGAATCCGTAAAGAGCATCGAATACGCCCTCGCCTTTGCTGTATTTGGTTTTCAGGCTATTTGGCACATGATCTGTTCCAATTGCATTAATCCATCCCTGTTTAATTCCTTCCCAAAGTCTGTCTGAATCGTGCATAGTATGAATTGGTGGACCAACTTTTGCATTTAGACCCACACTAGAATCTTCTGTTAAGCATAAATAATGTGCACATGTTTCCACTTTAACTCCCTTTTCTATTAACCAAGGCATTTTTTCTAAAATATCGACGCTCGCTGCAGATGTAAGGTGAACGATATATACATTCCCATCGACAATACTGTTAAGATACAAGGTACTTAATAGTGATTCTGCTTCAGCATAGCCGGGGCTTGTTAAAGACCAGGTTTTTAAACCATTGTCCTGACCTTCATTTTCATACTTCGAAATTAATTTACGATTGATATCCATATTTTCACAATGAATTGCCAATAATAACTTGGGAGAGATGCTTTTAAGTTTTTCCAAAAGTCTCATTAAATCATAAGATGATAGATCAATTCCATTATTAATTTTAAATTTATCGTTTAGTTGCCTCTCATAATTTCTGAAAAATTTAAATGATGTTAAACCAAATCTTTCTACTGTTTCTTCTAATTCATCAATATGTTGTTCCGTTAAAATTCCTAGGCTATAGGTAAAATCAATATAACTATTTTTTTCTCCAATCTCCTGAACCTTAGGAAAGAAATCAAGATAGCTTTCAACTTGGCGATCATAGTTTACGATTGTTGTAACACCACCAATGGCATGCTGTTTTGTATCTAGAAAATCAGCTTCTACGCTATTGTAAATGCCTAAATGTTCGTGAGTATCAACTAATCCAGGAAAAATATGAAGACCTGAAGCATCTAGTACTTCGTTGGATTCAATCTCCTCATCACTTGAGTAAATACCCGATATTAGTCCATCAGTTATTCCAATATGTACATTGCGTACACCTTCTTTAGGAAAAACAACTAAACCATTTTTAATTAATAAATCAGCTTTCAACTTACTTCCCCCTTCACTAAAGTCTATTTACAAATTGGAAGTTTGTTTTTCTGTTATATTGTCAAAGTATTGGAGTATTTCACTTGAAGTGGCAACATCACAATACTTCATCCACAAATCTAGTAAACTTGCTTTGTGAGAAAGTTCTATTCTGTCATAAACACCGTCCTGAACAACTGCAACATTAAAATTATGAGTTACAGCATCAATGGCAGTTGCTCTTACACATCCACTTGTAGAACCTCCGACTATTATTAATGTATCTATTTTCATTTTTACTAAATAACTTATTAATGGTGTCCCGAAGAAAGCGCTCGCATAACTTTTATCAACAACAATATCCATTACATCTGGCTCAAGCTCTGAAACTATTTGTGTCTCTGGTCGCCCGTCAATATATTTGGTATGATCTCTTTTTGCTTTAGTAGCAAAAGAATCAAAAAAACTTGTTCTTTTTTGAACATTTCTAGTATAGAGAACTGGTATATTATTTTCTTTAGCAGCTTTTTTTAACAGTTGAATCTTTCGAATGGCTTTCCATCCTTCTTCTCCACCACCACTCGGCCACTCGTTAAGTTGATCGGCAATCGGTTTGTCATCCCCTACATAATTATGTTGAACATCAATGATTACGAGTAATGGGTTTTCACCTAATCCCCTTTTCTCACCATAGCCTCCTTTTTCTATAACAAGACGATCTGTCACAGAAAGTGCATTTTCCCAAACAAAACTCATTATTTAATTTCCCCCTTTTTAGTTTACAAATTAATCGTTCCGTATTATGGAACGCGTTTTATAATATTGATTAAATTCATATTAAACTAACAATAAATTGAAAGTCAATGAAAAATCTTTTTATTTTAAATAATCTGATAATTAATTATTTGTATATTGACAACATTCTAAATTACAAATACGATTGAATAAACTTCAAAGTAAAACGCGTTTCGTATAGTGGAACTAAACCTAATTCTACTCTAGGGAAAGGGAAAGGTGAAAACAATGGGGCAAACAATCATTGAAAAGATTATTTCAAATCATTCAACTGAGCAAGTCAAAGTCGGTGAAATTGCAATTGTAGATGTTGACTTAATTATGGCAACAGACACTACTGGACCTCTAGCGATTCAAGCTTTTGAAAGAATGGGAGGTACTAATGTTTGGGACCCAGATAAAATAAAGCTTGTCATTGATCATGCTTCTCCAGCACCCAATCAAAAAATTGCCGTACTCCATGACTTAATTAGAGAATTTGCTGTCAAACATGGTATAAGGCTTTATGACGTGGGAGATGGTATTTGTCATCAATTAATGATAGACAACCATCATGTTTTGCCTGGACAATTAGTACTGGGGGCTGATTCTCACACTTGTACTTATGGAGCTGTAGGCGCTTTTGCAACAGGCGTTGGATCTACTGATTTAGCAGGCGTAATGTTAACGGGTAAAACATGGTTAAAGGTACCTGAAACAATTAAAATTGTATTGAGTGGCCAATTGCAAAAAGGGGTATATGCAAAAGACTTAATTCTACACATTGTAGGTATCGTGGGAATTCAAGGAGCTACTTATCAAGCTATCGAATTTACTGGTGAGGTAATCAAGACGATGAGTCTAGACAGTAGAATGACAATGGCCAATATGGTTATTGAAATGGGAGCTAAAGCAGGTTTTGTTGATTTAGAGGGATTAAAATTACCTTATGAATTCACAGCAATCGAAGCAGACCCTGATGCAAATTATATAAAAACAATTGAAATTGATGTAAGTGATATTGAACAACAAATTGCCATCCCACACTCACCTGACAACGTAAAAGGAATTTCAGAAGTTAATGAAATATCCATTCAACAAGCATTTATCGGCAGTTGCACTAATGGTAGATTAGAAGATTTACATGTAGCAGCAGATATACTTAAAGGGAAAAAAATTCACCCTCAAGTAAGATTAATTATTGCTCCTGCATCTAGAAATGTGTTTCAAAAGGCTTTAGCAGATGGAACGATCGAAATATTGTCGGCAGCTGGCGCTACATTTCTTCCTTCGGGTTGTGGACCTTGTGTCGGAACTCATCAAGGTGTTCCAGGAAACGGAGAAAATATCGTTTCATCTACTAACCGGAATTTTCAAGGAAGAATGGGCAACAGAGAATCCAATATTTTTTTGGGCTCCCCCGCTTTTGTAGCAACAGCTGCATTACATGGCAAAATAATAAATCCCAATTTAGCAATTCAAGGAGGTGCCATTGTCCGATGAATATTATTGGAAAAGCGCATGTATACGGTGATAATATTGATACAGATCGAATAATACCTGGAAAATATACAAAAACATTGGATATGCAACAGTTGGCAAATCATGTTTTAGAAGACTTAGATCCTGCTTTTCATAGAATAGTGAAACAAGGCGATATTCTAGTTGCAGGGGAAAACTTTGGATGTGGCTCTTCACGTGAACAAGCGCCACTCGCCTTAAAATCAGCAGGAATCTCAGTAATTATTGCCCATTCATTTGCTCGTATTTTTTTTAGAAATGCGATTAATATTGGACTTCCATTAATTGAATTAAAAAATTATAATATTCAATCTGGTGATATGTTAGAAATAAGTTTAACTGAGGGAAAAGTTCACAATTTAGAAAATCAGCAAACTTTTTTAGCTGCTAAACTCCCTGATGTAATGGTACGAATTCTAAATGAAAATGGATTAGTAAATTATCTAAAAAAATATAATTCTTATTAAATTCATAAAAAAAGACCTTCCTTAACGGAAGGCCTTTTGTCTACTAATGGATAAATAATATTGAAATCAATCGCAACATCTAGTTTAAGTACAAGATTGTATTCTGGTACAAGCTGTTCAATTGTCAGTGACTCAAGTTGTTCACGTTCATTGATTTGATTTTTCATCATTACCTCAAGTATTTCAGCACGTTAAGAGCAGAATATTTTATCATTAGCCAATACAAGTTGATTGAAGTGGAAGGCGCGACACTCCTGCAGGAACAGCACGGGCGGAAAATCCATTTTTGCGGCGGATCCGCTGCAAAAATTAGTTGAAGCCGTGCCTGCGGAAAGGGAGCGCCTGAAACGCAAATCAACGGTTTCTTACTATTTATTTTTTTAAAAGGACTGTAGTCAAAATCAAATTTCTATGGTTTTGACTACAGTCTGAGACCTTCCATAAACGGAAGGTCTTTTAGTCTATTTACGGATACAAATTGAAACATTAATTTGCTAATTCTGAAATAACTAATCTCTTATTACAATATCGCTAAATACAATTTCAAGATGATTCTACTCTTCCACATAAGGAATAGTTAATGGGCCAATTGGTAGTATTGCAATGGAATAATCTGGACCGTATTTGTCCTTCAATTGCTCAAGAGTTTTTTCGATATCATCTGAATAATTTAACATGCTGTTTTCAACTTGTGTTTGCGATAAAGTTGAGTACAAATGCACATCTGACCATACTTGAATAACTGCTTGTTTTTGTACTTGCCATTGATCGAATTTTTTAAAGTTCGGATCATTAATCATATCAAGTAATTCTTGCGGAGTTTTTCTCATTTGTAGTATTTCTGCATAGTTCCCGTGGTTAGGCAAACCATCTATACATTCAGCTGCACAAATAATCGTTCCGCCCTTTTTCACGATCTTTTGCGCGGCGCTCATTCCTTTTACTGCTTGATATAAATTTTGATCTAATGGGTAACCAGAATTTGACGTAATGACTACATCAAAACGCTCATCACACTTTACCATTGTATGTTCTTTAACATAGGCACAGCCTAAATCATGAGCTTCAATTAATTCCCCAGCAAACACATTCGTAATTTTTTTCTCTCGGTTTAACGTAACGTTTAGCATGAAATGAGGCTTACACATGCCGTTAATTTCACGCGTCATATCTTGTAATGGGTTATTAATCATATTCCCCCATGTTGCTAACGGATGCCCGATCATTTTGGCATTATGAAATGTCATAATTGTCTCAATACCAGCAATACCTGGCATTATCCCTTTTGGACCTCCAGAGAACCCTGCAAAAAAGTGTGGTTCGATAAATCCTGTTACAATACGAAAATCGGCTTCAACATATTCAGAATTCAACCACACATCACAGCCA
Source organism: Solibacillus sp. CAU 1738 (assembly GCF_039888725.1). Classification (NCBI taxonomy): domain Bacteria; kingdom Bacillati; phylum Bacillota; class Bacilli; order Caryophanales; family Caryophanaceae; genus Solibacillus; species Solibacillus sp. CAU 1738. Next base: position 910,014 of record NZ_JBDQQN010000001.1, on the reverse strand, counting down.
AATCGACTTGTTCCCACTTTTGTTTGGGTTGATTTATCATGACAGCTATTATTAATAATACGAATATTATTAACTACATCCTCACCTAGCATTTGAATGAATTCTTCTTCTGTTTGATCTCTATGCGTACCGGTACCGTTTATAATGACAAAGTTCTCTTTTGGGACATGTGGTAGTGCCTTAATAATAGCCGGAACTATTTTTTCATTTGGAGTAGGACGTGTAATATCACTAATAACGATTGCAACTTTGTCTGTACTTTTTGCCATTTCATGTATTGGTGATGTACCAATCGGGTTTAATAATGCATTATTTAATGCTTCCATCTCATCTGACAATCCAGGAATATTTTTTGGTTCTAACACAACAGAATGATCCGGTACATTAATTTTCAAATTCCCTTTTCCATACAATAAAGAAACTTCCACTAAATTTCCTCCTCTATGCATTTACTTGTGAAAAGTTGTTTCGCTTTTCTATTTTTTCGATCGCTTTTACTAAAGGTACAATAATGATTAATTGAATGATAATTCCTGGTAAAGCCACAACAAATGCAGCTTGAATAAACATTTGTAAGCCAAAGTCAAAGTTTGCAAAACTAAATAAAATAGCAGCAGCAATTCCATAAATTGCTCTACCTACTAGCATTGAAACTAAAAGACTAATATAAGGATTTACTTTTAAATTTTTATATAAAAATCCTGCCATAAATCCATATGTACCTAATTCAAACATCATACTAAGACCAATAGGGAAAATCATTGGCATACCTGTAATTAAAAAGGAAACAAGTGGCGTAATTATACCTGCTAATAAGCCATATTTTTTTCCACATACAAAGCCACACAATAAAATTGGTATATGGAGTGGTAATAACACTGCTCCAGGTGTACCAATTGGAATTATTTTTACAACTTGTGCCAATACAATAGCAATAGCAATAAATAGTGACGTATAAATTAAATAGCGAGTTTTCATATTTCCCAACCTTCCATTTGCTCTAAATATTCGAAATATTTATTTTCGAGTGGTATCCATTCTTTAATAAATTTCTCAACCATTTGTGGTGTGTTTCTTCTTTCAAGTCTATTCATCTGTTCAGACGGTGAAATTTCTAATAATAATGCATAGTCTACATATTTTTGAAGCGTTGGATGTAATGCATATACTCCCTCTAAAACTAAAACAGAACTTTGCTGCACTTTATTTTCTTCATAATTCTTCGTTTGACAATTAAAAGATTGATAAAGTGATAATTCTCCATTTTTAAAAGGAATACAAACTTCTTCCTCTACTCGTTTATAATCTACATTTCCTCCAATTTCCGAAAGTCTCTCTTTTGTTTTCATAGTCATTGGTAAAAAGAAATGATCCATTGGAATGACAACAATATCAAATTCATTTTTTAAATTTTCAGCCATAGTTGATTTTCCACTCGTTGCTGGACCATCTATAGCTATAATTGTAGGCTCATTTTGCTGGAGCGACTGTTGAATTACTAGTTTAATATCCGATATTTTTTTCACAAATTTAATCTCCCTCAATCTTTCATATTTTATCTGTTATTTTAAAAAAGCATTTTATTATAAATGCAATATAAAATATATTTAGTATTTTCAGACTTTTAACATTATACATCATAAATATAGTGATAAAAGCAAAATTTATTATAAACCGCTTACATATTATTATATCAACTACAATTAGAGAAATATTTGTCAATTCAGATAAAATACACTACAATTTACAAGAAAGATTTGTCTAAATTTACAGTTATTCGAGGTGTATGTATGTTAACTAAGATTTTAGCTGAAACGATTGTAAACGAAACTTCAAAAGTACTTTCATTAAATGTTAATATTATGGATTTAGAAGGTATTATTATAGCTTCTAAGGACCCTTCTAGAATTTCTCAGTTTCATGAGGGTGCATTAATGGTACAAAAAACGAAAACAGCGATTAAGATTTTCAAAGAAGATACCCAAAAATATCGCGGCGCTCAGGAAGGTATTAATATCCCTATTGAATTTAGTAATGAAATTGTTGGTACAATAGGTATTACTGGCGATCCTAATAAAATCGAAGAAATTTCAAATGTTGTAAAAATGTTGGCCGAATTATTATTAAAACAAGCACATTTAACATCTGCCAATGAATGGAAAAATATTCAACAAGCTTTAATTATCGAAGAACTTCTACACCCAGAAATTAACCTAATCAATTTAAAGCGTCTGTTATTTAATTTAAGTATTCCTATAGAAGAAAATTATCTAATCGTGTTAATTGAAACTACTAATCAATTTGAAAAAAATACAAGAAATCATCTATACTTCACTAATGATTTAATTACTAGAACTATATTACATAAAAAAATCTCAATTAATCGTTATTTATTAGTTTTCGATCTTTCAAAACAATCTGTTGAAACATTATTGAATCTCTTTACAAAATTCACAAATTTATTTGACGAATTAAAAATTGCTTATACTACGCCTATAAATAATATTACATACTTAAAATCAGCCTATGAAGAATGTAATTTGATTTTAAATTTAAATATTAATCAAAATATTATTAATTATGAAAGTCATCAACTGGAAGGAATGCTGTCTCAAATTCCTTTAAATACTATTGAAAAGTTTTTAAATAATCCAGATTATCAAATCATTATTAAACATAAAGAGTTACTTACTATTTTCATTAAATCAAATTTAAATGTTGGTATTGCAGCTAAAGAATTATTTATACATCCAAACACTTTAAAATATCGTTTAAACAAAATTCAAAAAGAAACAAATTTAGACACTCGTAACATAGACGATGTTATTATTATTAAAATTATTTTATTGCTTAACCAATTTACTTCCTAAAACCCTGTTTCTGAAAGTACTTCTTCCAGAAAGAAAAAAGTTGGCTGCAGCAGTTTATGATACAGCCAACTATAAATTAGGCATCTTTTAATATTTTTTTAGATATTGGCTTTGTTGCAGTATTATTTTCCCCTGGGTTTTCATCCGTACCAATAATGCCTCTTCTTCTTTGGTATTTATCCATAAAAATTACTGCTAATGGACAAAGGATTGCCGTTGTAATTGTCGAGATTGAAATTTGTGCTGTTGCAATAGGTACAATCGCTTCAATCTTTGCATATTCAGCAGCACTCATTGCACCTGATGTTACTGCAACTGCTGCTGCGGCTAAAATTGCTGCTGGTGTTGCAGCTGCATTTCCAGCTGTAGATGCTTCTGCAAGTGGTGCAATAAAGCTTTTTTCTCTGAAAATTTTAAATGCTAGCATACCAGTAATAGCAGTAACTACGAATGTTAAAATTGCTAAAACTAATCCACCTGCAAGTACTTCTGGATTCAAGAAGTTTGATAAGTTCATTCCTGCACCTAATGAGAAGGCGAAAAATGGGATTAGAATTGACTCACCTGGCTTTAAGAATTCACGAATTTTAGGATCTAAGTTACCTAAAATCATACCAATTCCGATTGGTAATAAAACTGCGATAAATGAAATTACTGGGAATGCTGTTCCTAAAAGTCCTAAAGATACTAAAGTTAAAAATGGACCATCATTGATTGCTAGAATAGATAAACCACCTACATCAGAACGGTTACCATATTGTCCAGTTAAAGCTGCGTACATACCACTGTTACTATTTGTCATACCTGCAATAATAGCTAAAGTAGAAAGCCCTAGTACACCAGTCCATGGGTCAAACATCATTCCGAATAACATACCTACACCTAAACCACCAAAGTATTTAGTAGCTGTTAATAGTGCACCCTTTTTCAATGAATTTCCACCAACTTTTAAATTCATTTGACTTCCAACGATGAATAAGAATAATGCGATAAGTACTAGTGCACTATCTTTAAATAAATGCTGTGAGAAGCCGCCTATTCTTAAAAACTCATAGTAACCATCACTTGTTGGTGCAGTGCCTAAACCTTTTAATATATTCATTACAAATGGAATATGCAATTGGTCAATTGTATTTAAAGTAGCACCTAATAATAGAGGAACAACCATCATACCACCTGGTACTTTTTCAATAGTATCCTTAATATTCAAAAGAAAAACCCCCTAGTTAATTTGTTTTATAATAAAAAAATGTTCTAACTACTTGCTCTGTAGTTGTAATTAATAATTCACCTGCTTGATCAATTGCGTCATTAAGACTCATAGGATTATTAATAATACTGTTAATACTTACAACTCCATATTCATATAAGCTTTCAAAACCTATCCCCGTCGATCCAGCTAATATAATTGTCGGCACATTCTTTGATTGCGCTTTTTGTGCTACCCCAAGTGGTGTTTTTCCATAGACTGTTTGATTGTCAACTTTTCCTTCACCTGTGATAACTAAGTCTGCATCCTTTAAGTTTTCGTCCAATTGAATATAATCTAAAACTACATCTACGCCTCTTTGAAATTCCACTGGGAAAAATGCTTGAAATGCTCCGCCAATACCGCCTGCTGCACCTGCACCTTTTTTTTCATGAAGCTGGATACCTGTTGTTGTTTCAATAATGTCGGCCCAATGCGTTAGATTGTTATCTAAGATAATTACTTCCTCCATAGAAGCGCCTTTTTGGGGTCCAAATACAAAGGAAGCGCCAGTTGGACCTACTAATGGATTTTGAACATCTGAAGCTATTAAAAACTTACAATCTTTAATTCGTTCATCGAAATGCGCTAAATTTATTTCATTAATGTTATTTAGTTCACCTCCTCCGAATTCAATTTCTTTTTCATCACGATCCAATAATTTCATGCCTAATGCTTGTAGCATTCCAGCACCGCCATCATTTGTTGCCGAACCACCTAATCCGATAATAAAAGATTTGTAACCATCATTTAATGCCTGTTTTATCAGTTCACCTGTACCATAAGTAGTAGTAGTTAAAGGAGATAATTGTCCTTCTGGGACTAGATGTAAACCTGATGCGGTTGCCATTTCAATTACACAAGTTTTCCCATCTCCTAACACACCATAGGATGCTTGTACTGCATTTCCTAATGGTCCTACTACTGATATATTTTTTATCGTACCACCAGTCGCAGCAACTAAAGTTTCCATTGTGCCCTCTCCACCATCACCTACAGGAAGTTTAATGGTTTGAGCATCTTTAAAAGCTTGTTTAATGCCGATATCTATATAGTTCGATACTTCTACTGCACTTAGACTTCCCTTGAAGGAGTCTGGTGCTATAATAATCTTCATATTATCCCCCTTTTAGAAAACGCTTCCAATATATACTTGAAATTATATGAATATTCGGGGAACTAATCTATGTTAATTGGAACAAAAATATAGAGAGAATTATAGGCTGTTTTTATTAATTTTCACAAAATACTCACAAGAGTTTTTATTATAGAGCTTGTTGTAAATGGAAATATGATCCGGATGAAATTATTCTGTATGCAACATGAAAAGCCGTAAATCTTTGTTATAAACAAAGATTTACGGCCTACTTTTACTATATTATTTTGTAAACTTACAATTTTTTCATCAGTTACTTAGTAACTTCACAAAATGTTGGACCCCCTTTTTCAAAGTACCTTCAATAAATTATCGTCTTTCATTTTTAAAATCAATAGAATTCGCTATCTGTACCAATATGTCTGGAGTTACTTTTTCTGCTACTCTTCGATCAATATCGAACGTATATTGCCAATTATCTATTTCGAACACTAACATGTTAAAACCGGAGTTTGGCAATTCGATATATTTCGCTTCGATTCCATTGTTTAATTTATATACTTCCGTAATGTGCTTATTACCAAAATCAATTTTATACTTAATATGGCGAACATTAATACTAAATTGGTTTTCAGGTGATTGGTCACTAATCAATTTCATATCTAAAGAATCGTTTATGTCGCCTTCTAAGTTACTAAATCGACCAAAATGATGCGTAAAACTAATCGGAGGCACTCTAAGCGGAAGTTTAAGCTTTTGATTATAATGTGATTCAAAATCTTGCACTGCTTCCCCTATTGTTTTATATCCTCCTTCAGTAAATATTTCTTCAAAAGGTTGATGTTGAGGAGTTTCTATTTTATTCGCATATATTGAACCATTGCCTAATCCATAAATTAATATGCAAAATAAAGACAACAAAGGTGGAACCATTTTATTCAAATTCATCGCTCCTAAATAATATTTAGGATTATTTTCTCCATGTCAACTGAAACTATCCTTTTATTTTCCCTTCAACTATAGGTTACTCAACACGCATTCCTAGACAAACGAATCTTTATCTAGATTGTGAGAAATAGTAGTAATCATGCTTCTCCAAATATTCGTAATAGCTAATTACTAAGTATTAGTTCATATTCAGTTCACAACTTCTTTTTATACTTCACTTGTATACAGAAGTGAAAGGAAGTATAAAAATGAAAAAAGATAAAAAACAAAAAGGGTTTAGTCAGTTTCTAAAATTGATTGTAGAAACGAAACCTTCTAAAATAATGATTTGTATAGCATTACTACTTAGCTTAACAACAACAGGTGTTGGATTATTAGTACCGTTGTTCACATCGAATCTTGTCAATGATTTTTCGATTAGCTCTTTGAATTCAGCTAATATTTCTATCCTCGTTATAGCGATTCTTGCACAAGCGTTAGCAAGTGGAGTCTCAATCTATTTGTTAAATCGAATTGGTCAATATGTTGTTGCAAGTATTCGGGAGAAGCTTTGGAAAAAGTTGCTTGTATTACCTGTTAGTTATTTTGACGAACATCCTTCAGGTGAAACGGTTAGTCGTATGACGAATGATACATCCGTCGTAAAGGAATTAATCTCAGAGCATTTAGCAAACTTCATTTCTGGAACGATTTCCATTATTGGTTCCATCATTGTCTTATTCGTCCTTGATTGGAAAATGACATCAATGATATTTATTGCATTTCCTATAGCTGCATTAATTTTAATACCCCTTGGTAAAACAATGTATAAAATTTCTAAAGGATTGCAAGATGAAACAGCTACATTCACTGCAGTTCTTCAACAAGTATTATCCGAAATTCGTCTTATGAAATCTTCTAATGCAGAAAAAATTGAATATCAAAATGGGAAACAAAGAATTACGAACTTGTTTCACTTTGGCTTAAGAGAAGCAAAAGTCCAATCTGTGCTCGGACCGATCATAAGCTTAGTCATGATGACTCTACTTGTTTTATTACTAGGTTATGGCGGTATGCGTGTTTCTACAGGTGCTCTAACTACAGGTGCATTAGTCGCCTTCATTATGTATCTGTTCCAAATAATAATGCCAATGGCGCAAATGGCTACTTTCTTTACGCATTTTCAAAAAGCAACTGGTGCAACAGAACGCATTATTACCATCTTAGAAGCTGACGAAGAAAAAGATGCAGCTGATGAAGTACAAAATATGAATGAAATCATCAAAGTTGAACATGTCAACTATAGCTACAATAATAAAGAACAAATATTAAAAGACATTACATTTAATGTGGAGCCCGGAAAAGTAACGGCCATTGTTGGTCCTAGTGGTAGCGGGAAAACAACACTGTTCTCTCTTTTCGAACGTTTCTATACACCAAATGATGGCATGATCTCAATTGGTGGAAAATCCATTGAAGAGTTTTCATTACAATCATGGAGAAGTCAAATTGGTTATGTATCACAAGAAAGCCCTATCGTTTCAGGAACAATTCGAGATAATATTACGTATGGTTTAAATCGAGCTGTATCAGATAAGGAATTAATTACCGTTGCAAAAATGGCGTATGCAGATCAATTTATTGCTGATCTTCCAAATGGTTATAATACAGAAGTCGGCGAAAGAGGGATGAAACTCTCAGGGGGCCAAAGACAACGAATTGCGATTGCTCGCGCCTTTTTAAGAAACCCAAAAATTTTAATGCTAGATGAAGCCACTTCAAGTCTTGATAGTAAATCTGAAAAAGTCGTCCAACAAGCGTTAAATGATTTGATGAAAGGACGTACAACGATAGTCATTGCGCATCGCTTATCTACAATAATTGATTCAGATCAAATTATATTCCTTGAAAAAGGATCCATTACAGGTATTGGTAGACATTCGGAACTTTATCATTCACATGCGCTATATCGCGAATTTACAGATCAGCAATTACACTCAATTGAAATAGCTTAGATCACTCGAAAGGAATGAAATTGCATGACCAAATTATTAATTGTCGATGATGATGCACATATACGAGAGCTAATACAGCTCTTTTTGTATAAGGAAGGCTTTGACCTTTATGAAGCATCTGATGGTGTAGAAGCAATGACTTTATTGGAAAAAGTAAAAGTTGATTTAGCGATTATCGATATTATGATGCCAAATATGGATGGATGGCAGCTTTGTCAGGAAATTCGAGATTTCAGTGATATTCCAATTTTAATGTTGACGGCTAAAGCGGAGACTTCTCAAAAAGTAAAAGGTTTTGAACTTGGTGCAGATGATTATCTCGTGAAACCATTTGAACCAATCGAATTGGTGATGCGTGTGAAAGCATTATTAAAACGCTACAATATCAACCTCTCGCAAACCCTCAACATTGGTGAGCTAAAAATGAATCGTAAAACGTATGAGGTCTTCTTTAAGGAAACTGAATATACGATTCCTTTAAAAGAATTTGAGTTGTTATATAAACTTGGCAATTATCCCGGTAAAACTTTTTCACGTGAACAGTTGATAGAAGATATTTGGGGTTATGACTATGAAGGCGATGAAAGAACTGTGGATGTTCATATTAAAAGATTGCGAGAAAAATTCCCAGAAGATGAGTTTTCATTTCGTATAAAAACGATTTGGGGATTGGGCTATCGCTTGGAGCTAATTGAATAATGAAGAGGCAAATAATAAAGCTAATACAAGGTTTAATGTTCTTTATACTTTATATTGTAAGTAGTTTTTCGATTGCTTATTTCTTAATAGAACGTATCCCTATTCAAACTTCAGGATATTTTCAATTTATCTTTACAATAATTACTGGTTTTTCATTTATGTTTTTATTGGCTACTATTATACATTTTATATTGCCTAATAGGCGTAAAAACTTCTATCTTGAAGTCATTTCAGCATTACGTAAAATTTCTAGTGGAGATTTTAATGTCTATTTAGATATTAAAATGAATGAACGTAATGAATTCACAGAACTAGTTGATCAATTTAATCATATGGTAAAGCAATTACAACAGATGGAGGATATGCGTCAAGAGTTTATTTCAAACGTATCCCATGAAATTCAATCACCATTAACGTCAATTATAGGTTTCGCGCAAGCATTGCAAAACAACCAACTTTCTAAAGAGCAGCATCAGCGCTATTTGAATATTATCGAAACCGAATGTCGTCGACTATCGAAGCTAAGTGATAATTTAATGAAACTGACATCGCTTGAATCGGAAAATCATACGTTTGAAAAAAAGAACTATCCCCTCGATCAACAATTACGTGCAATTATTTTAGCGTGTGAACCGCACTGGGATCAAAAAAACATTGAATTTGATATCCACTTAGAAAAAATAACTTTATTAGCGGATGAAGATTTAATGAGCCAAGTATGGACAAACCTCATTCATAATTGCATTAAATTCACTCCTGAACATGGGAAGATTACTATTCAATTGGAAAAGAAGGTCCATAAAGCAGTTGTTACAATCTCAGATACTGGTATCGGTATTTCGAAAGCAGACCAGCCACACATTTTCGAGCGTTTTTATAAAGCGGATGTAGCAAGAGTCCGTTCGAATAGTGGAAGTGGCTTAGGTCTATCAATAGTAAAAAAAATTGTAGAAATGCACAACGGAACGATTATTGTACAAAGTGAAATGGGCAAAGGAACGACATTTATTATTACAATACCTGTATTTTAACAATCCCTTTCCCCTTATCTAATTGGTTATTCTTGAATAAATGGCAGATGAATATGCATCCAACCGAAACTAATTTACTGTAGACAAACTCATAGAAATTTGAGTTTGCCTACGGTCTTTTTTCTTTTTAGAATAAATAGTAAGAAACCGTTGATTTCCGTTCCAGGCGCTCCCTTTCCGCGGGCACGGCTTCAACTAATTTTTTCGGCGGATTGCCGCAAAAATGGATTTTCCGCCCGCGCTGTTCCCGCAGGAGTGTCGTGCCTTCCACTCCAATCAACTTGTATTGGCTAATGATAAAATATTTTACTCTTAACTTGCTGAAAATACTTGAGGTGATGATAAACATGAGGACGAATAATCAAATCAATGAGCGTGGACAACTTGAAATGCTGACAATTGAACAGCTTGTACCGGAAGACCATCTTGTACGTATACTAGATGCAGCGATTGATTTCAATTACATTTATCCATTAAATGTAACCGAAAATTGTATTTATCAGGAGTAGAATTACTTTTGATATAATTTTGTTATATTTTTGACACTAATTTGTTATATCAAAATGTTATTATAATAGGTGAGAATAATAGTAAATTTAGGAGAATATAATTTTATGAATAAATGGTCATCAAAACTAGCAGCGTTAACAGTAGGAACAACTGTTTTATTAACATCTGTTGGTCAAGCTTCAGCAGCTTCTTATACAGTAAAATCAGGAGATTCTTTAGATAAAATAGCAAAAGCACATAACATTTCATATAAAACAATTATGAAAGCCAACAATTTAACATCTACTTTAATTATTCCTGGACAACAATTAATTATTGGTGAAAATCAAATTTCTACTACTTCAAATTCAAGATCCATGACTACATATACAGTAAAACCAGGAGATTCGTTATCTAAAATTGGAAGTCAGTATGGTGTTTCAAGTGAAACTTTAATGGAATGGAATAATTTATCTTCAACTGTAATTCAGGTTGGACAGAAGTTAGTAGTAAAAGGTTCTACTACTTCAAATTCAGAATCCAATACTTCTAATTCAGTCTCTAATCCTTCTGGTTCAGGTAAAACATCTACATATATAGTAAAACCAGGAGATTCTTTATCTAAAATAGCAAATAAATATGGCATTTCGTATAAAACAATTATGAAATTAAATAATTTATCTTCTACAGCAATTTCTGTTGGACAAAAATTAATTGTTAGTAGTTCAACAACATCAACAAATCCATCAGTTGGTGATAGTATTGTTTCGATTGCAAAACAATACATAGGTACTAAATATATATTTGGTGGTTCATCACCAAGTGGTTTTGACTGTTCTGGTTTTATTTCATATGTTTATAATAAAGCAGGAATTTCAACGTCTCGATTATCAGCGGAAGGCTTCTACAATGCAGCTAAACCGGTATCTAAACCTAAAATCGGCGACTTAGTATTCTTTAGCAATACATATAAATCTGGTATTTCACATATCGGTATATATATTGGCAATAATAAAATGATTGCTGCTAGTGGATATCACGTACAAATTAGTAATATTGACGGTGCCTATTGGGAAAATCACTTCACTGGATATGGTCGCTTAATCTAATTAGTTATTAAAATCTGATTGATATTTCAAAGAAAGATGCTGTCTCAAAAGTCATAAAGAGTTTTGATGACAGCATCTTCATTTTGCTATTGTGATGAATATCATATCTCATAGAGCCTGAATGTTTAGGGCATAATGCAAAATAGAAGTAGCTATAAGATTTATAAATGAGATTAATTTTTCTATCCAAATAAAATGCTTAAATTTTAACTCCGATTTTGCCATTTGGCGAAATCGATATACGACTTAATTTAAAATAAGTGACACGTTAGTTCTATTTAACTAAAATGGCACTTATTTATATTTAAGTTGTATGTCAAAATCGACGAAATCAATTTTGACGATTATAAAAAGAGCAAACTATTAATTTTCGATAAAAAAATATTAGTTGAAGTATATTTTTAATAGGATTAAAAAAGAAAATGTCTTTTTTGTGTATACGTATATGAATAAGACATATAAGGATCGCTTGGACTGGAGATGTATTTCTCAAAAAAGCGCTCTTTTTTTTCTTTTTCACCTAAATAATCACCTGTTTACGAGAAAAACCACCTTATATTATTGTTCTTTTTTAATAAATTTCTCTTATTTAGTCACCGGTACAGTTAAGATAAGACCCCTATTCTTTAATGAAAACATACATTTTTTAATTAAAATGGAGGTGCTTTGATCGATAATAAGCCATCAAGCGATACACAAAAGATGATTTTATAATAACAAAAAACTCGTACTTGAAATTAAATTAATCCAAGTGCGAGTTTCATTTGTTATTTGGCAGTAATTTCAGCGCTTATCCATTCATGTTCTAAAATACTATATAAAAGAGAATCTCGCCAACCATCTCTTAATAACATATCTTCTCGGATTCTGCCTTCTTTCGTCATACCGATTTTTTCTAATACTTTTGATGAGCCAATATTTCTTGCGTCACAAGTAGCGAATATACGATGTAGATTTAATGTTCCAAATCCAAATTCAATCAAGAGTTTTGCTACTTCTGTCGCGTATCCCTTTCCCCAGTGAGTTGGATTAACAATATAACCTATCTCGCCTTCCCTATTCGTGAAATCTCGAATATTGATCTCTCCTGCACCAATTAACATTTCCTTTTCGATTATGACAAAAACAAATCGACTTCTTGGATCCTGTTTCGACTCTACAATAACTTGTTTTACAAATTCTTGTGACTCTTTTTCTGAATTGGGCCCCCAAGGTTGATATTGGCAAACAATAGGTTGAGATGCATATGCATGAACATCTATCCAATCATTTTCTATCATTTCTCTAAGTATGACTCTTCTACCTTTTAAATTGCTATTCACCAGTTTACCCCCTCTTAATAACCATTATTTAACAATAATACCACATTCACTATCGGTTATGCTTATTGAACATTACTTACAATTTAGTTAAGAACTTAAAAAGAAATTGTGTTTGTAAGCTTTACGGGGTGTTGTAATTTAGAAAAAATCTTACATAGCGTTTTCCTCATTAATTACAATTCGTGAAATAAATTTGTAATAATATATATTCGTGCGAGAGATAAAATAAATGTCTCTTCGTAGTGTCGGATAATATGCATAAATTTGATGTGTTTTATAACCGGATTTAATATATTTTTTATCCTAAAATAGTTGACGTAAAGTTAATAGCGATAGTAAAATCGAGGATATTATGGTATTATAAATATTTACTAAGTAGAGGGACGTGAATAGTTTTGATTAAAATTGAATTACCAAAACCAGATCTTGTTATACGCCAACGTGAGCAAGTACTTAAAGATGGAGACGTACCAATTACGCCTTTCCATGGCTTTATTGATTTCCATAAAATCACTCGTGAAAAAGGCGGTATTTTCTTCTTTTATAACGAAAAAAATGAGCTTTTATTTGTTGGGAAAGCACGCAAAATTCGCCAACGTATTAAAAAGCACTTCGAAGATAATGTTTCTCCAATGAAAAAACACCGTGATGAAATTTTTAAAATCGAAGTATACGAAATTGATGATCCAATGGAACGCGAAATCTATGAGACATACGCGATTAATACATTACGCGCAAAATATAATATCGATAAAGTATTTTATTTAGAGAACTAATTTAGCAAGAAGTTAAAATCTACCGCGCATATAATAAGCGATTCAATTGTAAATGCCTTCCTCTATTGTATAATAGGAAGGCATTTTTTACATTACTATTATTTCAAGCTCAATTATCTATCTAACTTTCAAACTCAAAATTAACGTTCATTTGTCCATTCCTATATTGCACATAAGGGTCATTTTTTCCGTCTACAATTAATTTGCCTTCGTACATTTGAGCAACTTCCTCCCATTCGTAACGCTGCCCTTTTTGTTCTACGACTATATTAATATGATGCCAAAATGAGTGTCCATCTTCATATTCTACATTTACAATTTCAAAATCTTTTATGTAATAATCTTGCTCTTCAAGAATATTTATTTTTTTATTAAATAGATTTTTAGCTTCTTGCTCGGATAAAAAAGAAGGACCATCTGTATAATGATCATCAAAAATATATAGTTGGTCAAATGCTATTTCATATTGCCGCTCTTTCATTGCATTGTAATAGTTTTCAATTAGCTGCTGTGCCTGCCGTTCATTGGTCGTATTACACCCTATTAATAAAGCACTTACAATTCCCCCAATTATAATTAACACCGATTTCTTCATTTCGCACCTCCAATTATTACTATCTTCCTTTTGCGATCAATTAAAGATAAATAACGCAAGAAATACACAAGTAAAGAAAAGCTAATTATTTAAACCAGCCCTTCCTTACAAAAAATACGATCATCGTCAAAGCGAGTATGCCCATCAATCCTAGAATATAAAAATATCCATTTACCCATGATAATTCTGGGATTCTCTCGAAATTCATGCCGTAAATTCCTGCAATAAATGTTAATGGCGCAAATATAGATGTAATGATTGTTAATATCTTCATTACTTTGTTCGTTTGATGATAGTTAAGTGAAAGATAACTATCCCGAATATCAGCTGTCGCTTCCCGGTTAGATGCAACCATTTCGGAAAGTTTTAACAGATGATCATAAATATCAGAAAAATACTCTCTTCTCTCCACAATTCTATTTAAATGCTGTGAATTTAACATTCGATAAAGTAAATCACGCATAGGGTTCACTGTATGGAGTAGTATTAAAAGCATATTTCGAGTTTCGAATAATCCGTTCAATAATTGATCCATTGACTTTTTATGCGTTTCATCTTCAAGTTTTCGTAACTCTTCTTCTATCCGATAAAGGATAGGAAAATAATTATCGACAATTTTATCTAGTACTTCATAAAACACAAAATACGGATTCCATTTATCAAGATTTTTCTGTGCGAGCACTTTATTCCAAACGTTGGTTATTTCTATGGACGCCCCATGATGAAATGTTACGATAAAATTTTCTCCGACAAAAAAATCAAGTTCATCCTTTAGTATAGTGTTTTCTTCTTCGCGAACAATGTGTGTAACGTAAAATGTATAGTCATTATAATAATCTAACTTTGGTCGCTGGATTTCCTGAATACAGTCCTCAATTGCTAGTGGATGAAAATGAAATATGTCAGCTAATTGCTGCATCTCCTCTGTTGTTGGTTCGCTAAAATCCGCCCAATACCATTTATATTTTTTCAGATTTTCTTCATTAATAATAATCCCCTTTTCCAGCTGATTATCATTTGTAATACCAATAAAATGGATCATCTTTTACACCTTTTTTACTTTAATTTGCCCCTTTGTCCGTTTTTTCACACATGAATTATTTTTCTTTTAAATAATTGAAAATGGACAATCATACATTTTAAAAAACATTAAAGAAAAAAAGGTGGTAAATATATGCAAACAGCACTTTTATATATCGTATTATTACGTATATTTTCAGGTAGCATCGATATTATGGCTGCATTTATTATGTACAAATTGAACAATTTAGAAAAGGCATTTACTGTTAACTCATCTCTTGCACTTATTGGACCATTTATTTTTATTATCACGACTGGCATTGGTTTAGCAGGCCTTAGTGATAAAGTATCATTTCTGAAAATGATCTGTCTTTTTAGTGGTGTTTTATTAATTTTTATTAGTTTACGTATGAAATAAATGTTATGCAGCCTTTTAGCATTGCTGTAAAAGGCTATATACATCATGCTTTTTAAATTCATCTAAAATTGATTGCGGTAATAACTCCTCCAGCTCGGACCGGCAAGCCCACTTGAAATGATCATGCTCTTTGGAAAGTGTTATTTGAGTAGAATGTGCCTTACAAAGATATAAAAGTAACACAATCTGCTGTGTCGGCTTAGTGTTGAAAGTTGTTGCATAAAGAATTTGCTGAACTTGAATTTCAAGCCCTACTTCTTCTAGAAACTCTCTTTTTAATGCTTCTTCAGCTGTTTCGCCAAACTCTAAACTTCCGCCGACTGTTTCCCATGTGCCTGCACCAATTGAATCAATATTAGATCGCTGCACAATTAATATTTTTTTGTTTTCTATTACAATCCCTTTAACTGCTACTATGATTTCGTTCATTACCGTTCCTTTCCGCAAGAACACCATTCCTTGCACTTTACTAAAATACTGCTTATTAAAAGCATGAACCTAAAATATCCTGAATACAATAAGTGACAGTTAATATAATTTAGGAGGTATATTAAATTCCTACATTTGTAACGCAATCTTTGGAGGAAATACGATTTTGGTCTCGAATTATGAAGGAACATGCTTTCTTTTTAAGTCTTGGATTTACCTCTGATCAAACAGAGCTTATACAAGAAGCAAAACAATTTATTCCTGTATTTGAACGGATTGAGGAGCAAGCAAGTATCTATAATGAAACAACAGATCCCCAAGTAATTAAACAGTTCAACATTCAAGTATACCAAGCTACTACTTATATTTGGGCCTATAAAAGAAAAGTACTAGGGCTTATTATAAGTTGTAAAATAATAAGTAATAACTTCCCCCTATTAGTAGATCATACAAGCCGTGAAGCATATTATTTTGCTAAGCGTTTAAAAGAATTAAACGAAGGTAAATTAATACCTTTACCTGAAGCAATTATTCAAGAAAATGTATTTTTCCTAAAAATCATGGCCGATCATTCGAAATTCATCGGGCATTTACTAGATCCTTCAGAAAGAAAATTAGTAGATCAAGCACGTGAATTTAGCCATGATTTCGACCAACTACTTTACCAGGCACAAGATTTAGATCATATGCGTCCTCAATCTGAAACAAGGCCGCTTTTAGACCAATTCCTTGATCAAAATCGAGTATCTGTCGTGGCGTTACGTGACTTCAAGAAATCAGCGAGAGATTTAATTGAAGCTTGTAAAATAAAAAGCATTATTCATCCACTTCTCGCAGACCATGTATACCGTGAAGCAGATCATTTTCTTCACATTATTGATGCGTTCGATGCCCATCTTACTGCTCAGAAAAGATAAATACTCCGTATAAAATAGCAAATTATAAATAATAAGACTTTCGGATAATTATATATTGACTGCTCATTAAGAGGTATTCCTAAAGGACTTCCAGGATAGCCTCTTTTAATTTTGCCTTCTAATGAGTAGAGTAGTTAATAGAAGAATGTATTTACTTTACAAGTGAATTTTCAGTCTATCCTCTCGTCAAGTCCAATAATCCTTTTATATTTTGAAAAATGTATTCAAAATAAACTCTTTCTCAGGAATATCTGTAGATTTGAAATCTTCAATAAAACTATCATAATCAAATTCAACTTCATTAAGTTCAATTTCAATTTTGTTATTGATTGTACAGATTGCATACTTTGCCTTTCTCCCACTATTACAACCTAGCGCACCTGGGTTTACATACATTGTTTTTTGATTTTTAAAGTATTGTCTAGGGTGATGATGACCAAAAAAGATACAATCAAATACTGGATAGCTTTTAAATAATGTTTCCATATTGGCAAGAGAAGGTACTTTAATGGATTCAAATGGGCCTTCGTGAAATAATAAATCCTTATTTTTCAATGCATAATGTGTAAATAAAAAATTATTCGAACCAAATTGTTTTATTATTTCTCTAGGTAGTTTCTTTAAAAAAGGAATATATTGTTGATCTAAATTGTTAAGTATCCATTCGTGATGTTTTCTAGTGTGTTCATGGTTCTTAGGATATGGTAGCTGATCATCATGATTACCTGTTACAATAAAACAATCTTCTAAAGATGTTAATATTTCTAACACTTCGTTTGTCTGATGTCCAATTGCGATTAAATCACCTGTACAATATATTTCCTGGACATTGCGCTTTTTTATATCTCGTAATACAGCCTTTAATGCTTCAGCGTTGCCATGAATATCTGTCAAAATAGCAAACTTAATCTCTGTCAAATCCATTTCCCCT
Organism: Solibacillus sp. CAU 1738; assembly: GCF_039888725.1. Lineage (NCBI taxonomy): Bacteria > Bacillati > Bacillota > Bacilli > Caryophanales > Caryophanaceae > Solibacillus > Solibacillus sp. CAU 1738. The sequence continues at coordinate 892,121 of NZ_JBDQQN010000001.1, read as the reverse complement.
CTATAGAAAGTTATTAATTATTCTCATTGGGACTAGTTATTTTGTTAAAACCAAAATTATTCACCTTACATTAACAAATGATAATAAAACTTCTTTATCCTCTGGGTAGTCATGCTGTAACGAAGCTAATTCGTCATATGTTTTCCAAGCTATTTCTTCAATAATTTCGTCTGGATCATGATAAGTTATTTGCCCTGAAACTACTTCACATAAAAAGTAATACGTTGTTACATCATAGTTTCCGATAACCGTCTTTTTTGTATGCAACGCTTCTTTTATCATTACTGTATAGCCCGTTTCTTCGCTTACTTCCCGAATGCATGCTTGTTCGGCGGTTTCACCAATTTCAATTTGCCCAGAAGGAACACCCCAACTTGTTGTACCCTTGCCTCTAACCATAAGCAATTTATCGTTTAATACGGTAATCGCAGCTGCACCATTCCAAGTTATTAATGTACTACTCATTCGGCCACATCCTTAACAACTAAATTATAATGAAATGATTTTTCTAAAATAAGTTTCTCAAAAGCTAACACGTTTTTTTAGTACCTCTCTACATCATAGCAAATAATACAATTTTTTGGAAAATCATTAAAACAATTGAATATAAAAAATCTCGTTTATCGTAATTGATAAACGAGATTTTGATGTAATTTCGAAATTACATCAGGTCGAGCAAATCCTCTACTTACATTTCTTCCGGACTTGCTAAGCCAAGTAAACGAAGGCTTTCTTGTAAAACGGTTGAGACTGCATAAGCAACAGTTAAACGGTCTTGTTGCTTGCTATCTTCACTAATGATTTTCGTATTTGCGTAGTATTTATTAAAGCTTCTTGCTAGCTGTAAACTGTATTTTGCTATTTGAGATGGATCTGCATTAGCAAATGCTTTTTCGATAATGATCGGGAATTCTTCAAGTTGTTTTATAACTAACCAAGCTTCTTCGTCTAGGTAATTAAGCGGTTCGTTATTTACATTGTATGAACCCTTTTTAAGCAGTGTTTGAATACGCGCATTTGTATATTGCACATAAGGTCCTGTTTCCCCTTCAAATGTCACCATTTGATCAATATCAAACTCAATGTCATGCATACGATCATTTTTTAAATCGTTAAAAATAACTGCTCCAATACCAACTTCATTTGCAACTTGCTCCTTGTTCACTAAAGTTGGATTTTTTTCAACGATATTTGTCATTGCGGCATTTACTGCTTCTTTTAACACATCAGCTAATAGTACGACTTTCCCTTTACGAGTAGACATTTTTTTACCACCCATTAACATCATGCCGAATTGTACGTGTTGTAGTTGATCAGCCCATTGATTGCCCATTTTCTTTAATACCGCAAAGAATTGGTTAAAATGAAGAGACTGTTCGTGTCCTACTACATAAAATACTTTTGCTGGATTGTATGTTTCATGTCTATAAATGGCTGCTGCTAAGTCACGAGTCGCATATAACGTCGCACCATCATTTTTTGTAATTAAGCATGGAGGCATATTGTCTAATTGTACAATGTTAGCGCCATCTGACTGTACAAGTAATTGCTTTTCTGTTAATTCTGTAATAACGCGGTCCATTTTATCATTGTAAAATGCTTCTCCGTTATACGAATCAAATGAGACATTCAGCAATTGATAAATTTCTTTAAATTCTTGTAATGAAGCATCTCTAAACCATTTCCATAAGTTTGTAGCTTCCTCATCACCATCTTCTAACGCTTTAAACGCTTGTCTTGCCTCTTCATTTAGCGCCTCGTTGTGCTCAGCTTCATCATGGAATTTAACATAGATTTTCAATAATTCTTGGATAGGATGTTGTTCGATTTTTTCTTTATCGCCCCATAATTTATAAGCAACAATTAATTTACCAAATTGTGTTCCCCAGTCGCCAATATGATTAATACGTACTGCGTTATAACCCATCTTTTCTGAAATATTAGCTAAAGCATTACCAATTACAGTAGAACGTAAATGCCCCATTGAAAATGGCTTTGCAATATTTGGTGATGAGAAATCCAGTACAATGTTTTCCCCATTTTGTTGTTTAGAGCCATAGTTATTTTGTTGTTCTACAATATTTGCCACAACATTTTGTGCAATTGGTAGCGGCTTGTAAAAAATATTGACATAGGCATTTTCGACTTTTACTTCTTTAATAAAATCTGCCTTTATTTTTGATGCTAGCTCTGTCGCGATCATTTGTGGTGCTTTTTTATACTTTTTAGCTAATGTAAAACAAGGAAAAGCGACATCCCCTAAATGATCATATTTTGGTTTTTCTAATAATACTTCTACTTCCTCAATCGATAAATCGTTTTGTAATGCTTCATTAATGACTTTTGCTAATTGTTTTTTCATTGTTATTTTCCTCCTATAATATAAAAGTGCAAGCGCCCTGCTTAGCCCCGACTAGCGCTGGAAGGTCACAAACGAAAGCATCTTTTCCGCTTTCGATTGCTTGCCTGAAGCGACCTCGAGGGGCTTGGCGCTTAAGCTAGACTCTGCTCAAACTCCAGAAACCTATACTTTATAAAATAAAAAAGCCCCCGTCTCTAAATAAGAGACGAGAGCATAGATTCCCGTGGTACCACTCTAGTTGCCACATATGTGACCGCTTTTTTCGTTGATAACGAGGTGTCTTCCCCGATATTCTCTACTGCAGTTCAAGAAACTTCTCCAAAGTGCGCTTCACTATTATTTGTTGCATTAGGCTCACACCAACCCTAACTCGCTTGGCAACTCATATTAGCTACTCTCTTCTTCATCGAATTTGTTATTTAAATTAATTGTGATTTTACCGAATGTATTTCAAAAAGTCAACAAGTAAATTGACTTAATAATTCACGTTTTATTAATTTCCCCGTAACTAACCTCCAGATATTGGTTCATTACCGTAACTTGTAGTTGATTTCCGTTCCAAATTTATTTGCGACGAAAGAGAAGCGACAGGAGCAGTTGTGCGCTTTCCGGGGAGGCGTCCAACCTCCACTTCAATCATAACGCATTATATTTTTTTAATAGTCATCCCCGACTTCTGGTGATGAACCAGATAATTCACTAACAAACAGTAAACACCGGACAAAAAGTTGAATTCTCTGTTTTTTGGTGGATATTTCATTCACTTAAAAAATGAAAAACAATCGACGGAGAGTAAAATCATTGTATAATAGCCAATTTTTTGAAACTTTACTCAAATAATAACGACTAATTTATAGGAGGGATGTTATGAAAAGTATATTTCGAACAGGGCTATTTTTGACACTTCTATTTACTCTTTTCGGATGTAGCGATGACAAGGTTGAAGAATCAAACAAAAATTCAAATGAACAAAAAGTTGATAGCATCTTTAATAGTTCAGATGAAAAACCACCAACTTTAATAATGACAATTGGTGACCAAGTAATTAAAAATCAAATGGGTACATATAATTGGCGTTTTATTGATAAAAAAACAGGACAATTAGTAAATGTTGTAGCTGACCACGCACCACCGTATGACATGGTAAATATTGAAGAGTCTACTAGTGTAAATTTAAATGAGCCCATCAAATTAAATTTCGAAAAAGAGCCAACTAACTTTGAAATTAGAGTTTGGGAAGATAAAAAAATAATCAACACATACGAGACATATGAAGAAATAAAAGAAAAAGGGAAATATGTAATTGAATTATTAGGTACTTGGGAAGAAGGTACTGGTACTTATGTGTTTGCTTTAGATATACAGTAATCTCAATGATTCATAAGCGTATTCGTATTTTTCGATACGCTTATTATTTTGCAGAAAATCAACAAGCACTTTAAACGAGGTGATTAATTTCCACATAATTATTTACTATTTTTGATAATCCTGCTGGATATAAAGCGAAATCTTTTTGCAAAATATCTTCTATTGGAATCCATTTCGCTACGGTACATTTATTAAGTTCAACTACTTGAAACTGTGTTTTTTGATATAGGGATTTATCTATAAATTCAACTATGTAGAATTGTGTGATTTCGTGCCCGATTTTTTCATCGATTTGAAAAATATTTTCTACACATGTCAAATATTGTTTGATATTAATATCTACACCAAGTTCTTCTTTATATTCCCGTATTAATGCATCTGAGGATCTTTCACCAAATTCTATTGTTCCGCCTATTGGACGATAATAAATACCTGTACCTTGCGAGTGTTTTCCCTCTTGTTCTTCTAATAAAATGGAATTCTCATTGAATAGAATGCCTAAAGTATTTGCTCTTGGATGCATACAGTACCTCACAATTTATTTTAACTTAAATACGTCTGATCTTTTGATTAGTAGAATAAAACAGACCCTTTTTATTTTTGTCTCTTCACCAATTGGGGGGTGATTTAATTTTTTTAAAAAGTTTTAATAAAGCGCGATGTTTTATCCAGTAGGCACATATTGCCGTCTCTACATTATTATTTGGTTATAAAATTAAGCAAAATGCACTATTAGAATTATTTATCAGTAATTGTTAGCACACGGAACGGAGAGCGGCGACTCCTGCGGGAATAGCATGAGCTGAAGGCCCCGCAGGAGTGAGGCACGAACGACGAGGAGACTGAAGCCATGCCCGCGGAAAGCGTCCGCTCAGAGTGGAGTGTGCGGTGTCTATATGGTAACCACGACTTATGGTGATGACCACATTTTCATTATACAGTTCACAGAGAATAAATGGTATTAAACTCCAAAACAAAAAGGAAAACGATTGCAGACAATTCTACAATCGCTTTCTAAAAATGTTGCTTAGTATTCACTATTTGCTCAAAAATTAAATATCTAGTGCGCCTTTATTGTCTTTTTTCTGCGTTAATAAGCTAACAACAACAAAGACGATTAGTGACACGATAATTGGTAAAGTTACAGTATGCATCCCAAATGCATGTTTTGCAAAACGGTCAATGCCGATATATAACGTTAATCCGACAATCATCGAAGCAATTGCACCGTATTTATTTGCCTTTTTCCAGTACAGGCCGAAAACGACACTCCATAAAAATGCGGATTCTAACCCGCCGAATGCAAATAAATTCAACCAAATTAAAAAATCAGGTGGATTGATTGCAAAGAGCACTACTGCTAAACCGATAATTGTCGTTACCCAGAAGCTGCTTGATTTTATTTTTGCTTCACTAGCATTTGGATTGATAAAGTTTAAATAAATGTCCTTCACAACTGTAGAGCTAACTAATATAAGTAGTGCATTAACAGTTGACATAATGGCCGCCATTGGAGCAGCGAGTACAATACCTGCCAAAAGTGGTGGCAATACTTCAAGAGTTAAAATCGGCATAACTTTATCACCAATTTCGATGCCAGGTACAACAGGGCGCGCTAAAATGCCGATGACATGCATCCCGAACATAATGGTTCCGATACCGATTGTGCCTATAATGATGGCGCGGTGCAGACTTTTCGAATCTTTATAACTCATCGCCCGAACTGCAATTTGCGGTAGACCAATGACACCTAGTCCAATTAAAATCCAAAACGTAGATACATAAAGTGGTGTTAAAGAACCATCAGCACCAAATGGCGATAGAAATGCAGGGTTTTCAGCAACTAAACTTTGCATAATATTATCTAAACCACCACCAGCGATAATAGTGCCGATTAATAAAATGATCGTCCCAATAACCATAATTGAGCCTTGCAACGCATCTGTTAACGCTACTGCTCGGAAACCACCAATTACGACATAAATAAGCACAGCTGCTGCGAAAATAAGCAAGGATGCTGTATATGTTAAGCCTGTTAACGACTCGATTAAACGTGCACCACCGACCCATTGTGCTGTCATAGAAGCAAATAAAAATACTATTATACTAATAGCTGATATAATAACGACTACATTGCTGTTGTAACGCTTCTTTAAGAAGTCAATTAACGTAATGGCCTCATAGCGTCTTGCAATAATCGCAAACTTTTTCCCTAAAATCATTAACACAAAATAACCTGCAGGAAGCTGCGCCATTGCAAGAAGTACCCAGCCAAGTCCTAAATTATAAGAAACTCCAGGACCACCAATAAAACTTGAAGCACTGCCATACGTTGCCATCATTGTCATCGCAAGTATGAAGCCGCCCATTTCACGGCCACCTAAAAAGTATTCTTGCATAAATGAGTTAGATGAGCGCACTTGCTTATTTGCCCAAATACCTATACCGAATATGATAATGAGGAAAATGATTAGTGGGATTATGACTTGCCAATGAATCATCTGTCATCCTCCTCTTCAAATGAAACGTCCTTGAAAAATAGCTTCATCGTTAGCCATATTAATATAAACATAAAAATCGTGCCTGCTATACAGCTATAGAAAAACCATGCAGGAAAACCGAGTACATATTTATATTCAGTTGGATCACCACTTCCGAGTCCGTATGCAAAGCCGTACCAAATCGCAAAGTTAATAATGACGAGTCCTACACCAATTAAAGCTTCTTTATGTGCGATGGCAAAACGCTTATCTCGCATCTCTATCCATCCTTTCAATATAAAGTAACTACTCTATCATAATTGTTTATTTTCTACTTATAAAGCTAAATTTATTTTATACTAAAAAAAGAACAAAACCACGGATTGTGATTTTGTCCCCTACCTCTTATAGTAATTCCTTACGTAAATCTGCTGCAGATTTTGGTGAAAGTAAACCAAAAGGAATATCGAATACTGTTTTTGCCCCTTTATCACCTTTCGTGCTTAGTTTATGTGCCGCGCGTGCATAAGCCACTAGTACGCTAGATGTAAACATCGGATTGCTCTTTAAATTAAGTGAGAATTCTAGAATTTGCTTGTCGCCAGCACCACTTTCTCCTGAACGAATGACAAATCCGCCATGTGGCATCCCTGAATGGTTTGCTGCTAATTCTTCTTCAGATATAAAGTTCACTGTTGTATCGTAATCTGAGAAATAATTTGGCATCGTTTTAATTTGCTGTTCAATTACCACTGCATCCGCCCCATCTTCTAGTACGACAAAACATTCACGTGCATGCTTTTCACGCGTTGTTAGCTCTGGGTTTTCTCCATTACGGACACGATTCACTGCATCCTTTATTGGTAAAGTGTATTGAACTGCATTTTTAACACCTTCGATACGGCGCACCGCATCCGAGTGACCTTGGCTTAAGCCATCCCCCCAAAACGTATATGTATTGCCAACAGGTAGAACAACTTCACCTAATAAACGGTTTAATGAAAATAAGCCCGGATCCCAGCCTACTGAAATAATCGATACAGTATTTGCTTCCTCAGCTACTTTATCTACACTATCAAAAAATGCTGGGATGGCTGCATGTGTATCAAAACTATCCACCGTATTAAACCATTGTGCAAAATGTGGTACTTGTTCTGGTAAGTCTGTTGCAGAACCACCACATAAAATTAATACGTCGATCTCATCTTTAAATTTTGGCGCGTCATCTACTAAATAAACCGGTGTATTTGAAGCTAATTTTACTGCTTTTGGGTCACGACGAGTAAATACTGCTACTAATTCCATATCCGTATTTTGCGATATTGCTGCTTCTACACCGCGTCCTAAATTTCCATAACCTACAATCCCAATTCGTGTTTTACTCATTTTTCAGCCTCCAAGCTAACGGTACTAACTCATAATATTCACATATCTATTTTAATTCTGAATTACCCGTAAATTTAATATTTATCATACAATTTAGAAAAAAAATACACAAGAAAAATTGAAAAATAAACAAAAGAAAAAAAGATTTATAGTTGCAATAATGAATAAAGTTTTCGGATAAGCATAACTGCTGATATTCACAATAATGAATAACTGGTTTCCATTCAATGCGGCTCATTATTGAATTCGAACTATTTATTTTATGTTCAAATAACCGGAAAATGTTATGTTGGTCAAAAAAATCAGTGTATTTATTTTCATTCAAACTGGAATTTTGCTATACTACAAGAGTTATGAAATAGATGTTTTTTATACTGAATGGAGGAAAAAAATGAAACAACTAGCAGCAATTTTTCTAGCTTTTACACTAATGTTCTCAAGTGTAGGCGCCAATCTTTTCTTTGGTGAGGATCACCAAGTAGAAGCAAAATCTTATAAATCTGGAAAGAAGGGCTTTAACTCGAATCAAAATAACAATAAAAGCTCGAACATCCAAAACAAAGACAATAACTCGACAACTAACAATACGACAAATAATTCCACAAATAAACCAAAAAATGATACAACAACTGCTTCTAAAGGCGGCTTCTCTGCTGGCGGTTTAATGAAAGGTTTATTTATCGGTGGTTTAGCGGGCATGTTATTCGGTGGTTTATTTGGTGATATGGGCTTAATGGGCTCTATTTTAGGCTTTATGATTAATGCTGCTGCCATTATGCTAATCGTATTCTTATGCGTGAAAATCTACCATATGATAACGCGTAAAAAGAAAAAAGAGGCAACGGATACATGGAACAAATAACATTATTTGAACAAGAAATTATTAATGCATTATGCCTTTTCCATGCACGCTTTAAAAATGTGCAACCGCAAGATATTGAAGTCGAGTTAATGTATGACGATCTTGCAGGCTTTACAGCGGAAGCGCACGTAAACGGACAAGTCGAGCTGTATAATACTGTAAACTTTATTACTGCCCTACGTTTATATATCGATGAACAATTAAATCGAGATTCAATGGGCGCTCGCATCGTACTAGATTTAGACGATGAAGAAGGTATAATTGCAAATATTTCATGGTAAAAGTGACCCAAAAAGTAATTGTTTATACTTTTTGGGTTTTATTTTGCTGACATATAATCTATCATTATAAGGAGCTAAAATGAACGCATTCTTTGTGTTCTGTTTCACGGTCTTTAATAAAATAATATTGCACATTTTTATTAATCAGCTCTAAGAAAAACTCTACTTCTACTTCCCGATCAAGTGGCCACTCGAGTAATACTTCTAATCCTTTATCTGTTGGAAACGAATACAAACAATCTAAAATGGCTTGTTTTGAAAAAGTTATATAAAAGTTTCGATTATCTTTTAATCTAGCGACAACTACATATCTTCCCATATTGAGCCTCCTAACTAGTTATCATTCTACCATTTTACAACATTATACAACATATTACATAATACTAATTTAATATTTATCTTTAAATTAAAATATTTGTCGTTTATACGAAAAACGTCTTGTAAAAGGGACAGCTCCTCCTAGCAAGACGTTTTTTTATCTATAATTTAAACTTCGAAATTGCTGTAGCTAATTCATTCGCTTTTGATTCAAGATTACTTGAAATGGCATTGATTTCTTGAATCGAAGCTACTTGCTCTTCCATATCTTGAGATATTTCTTCTGTACTTTTTGCTGCCCCGGTTACGTTCGTTGCAAGCTCTGTAACAGATGCTGATACTTGTTCAGTCGCAGCTGAGATTTGTTCAGTTACAGCTGAAACATCCGCTATTCTTGTCGTTATATCTTCTACAGCACTCGTAATTTTATTGAAAGAGTTTCTTGCTACATCAATAACTTCTACACCAGACTCAACACGTTTTAGATCTTCAGTTACTGCAAGCTCTACATTTCTCGTTTCATGTAAGATTTCAGTTGTTAAACCGACTATAGAATTTGCTGACGATTTTGATTGCTCAGCCAGTTTTCTAACTTCATCTGCAACAACAGCAAAGCCTTTACCGTGTTCACCTGCACGCGCTGCTTCTATTGCTGCATTGAGCGCTAGTAAATTTGTTTGATCTGTAATATCTGTAATGACTCTCGATATACTTTGAATATGTTCAGAATGTGTCGCTAGTTTTGCAATGAGCTCTGTTGTTAATTTTGTTGATTCGTAAATACTTTGCATTTGTTCTTTTGCATCTTCAATATTTCTAATGCCCTCATCTGCTACTGTACGTGTATTTTGTGCCTCTGTATGCACATCTTGTGTAGATTCTGCAATATTCTGAATTCCAGCTGCAGTTTCATCCATGGCAATCGATGTATCATTCGCAATTGAAGACGCCACAATTGTAACAGCCGAAATATCTTCTACATTTTCTGCAACATGCGATGAAGTTACAGATACTTGTGCTGTACTCGCATTTAACTCTTTTGAAATAACCGATAATTGCATTGCGTTATTATTTGCAACTGTAATTACTTCTCGTAACGAATATTTCATTTGATTGAAGGACTTGGCAATTGTGCCTACCTCGTCTTTCGAATTTACTTTAACATCATCTATCGTTAAATCTCCTGCTGCAATACTATCAACTGCTGCTGCCATTCGTTTTAACGGTTTGGCAACTACTCGTATCATAATGAACACACTTAATAACCCTATGACGACACTAGCGATTAAAGCAATTATTAAAATCATAGATACATTTTTTACTTGTTGATCAGTTTCATCAGATGTTTGTGCAAAACGCTCTTTATTATAAGCGAGCATTTCATTCGCTGCAGCAATTAGATTATTATTTGCTTTCCTTACTCCAACACCAAGTATAGCTATTGCACTATCCACTTCTCCATTATCAACTAGTTGTATAACTCGTTTAGCTGCTTCGTCAAAATTTTTATTTGCATCATCTAATTGTGTAAATAACACTTGCATTTCTTCTTCAGTAGCTGTTTCCTCTAAAGTTAGCAAATTTGCTGCTATTTTTGCTTGCTCTTTTTCTAAGCTCAATAATGCATCTGACCCTTTAGCAAGTACATATTGTCGTAAATAAGCTCCTTGGCTTCCCGCACTCGTTAATAAGTCTGCAGCAACATACACTTGTTCTAGTCGCTTATCAATTAAATCTTTGTACTTATTATTCATACTAGACATCTGAGAATAACTGAATAAAGAAACACAAAATATTATAACCGTTAGTGTGCCTAAAGATATGTATAATTTCTTACCAATACTCATGACATAGTTCCCCCTTATTTACATCATCTTACATTATATTCATTTATTTTTAACTATGTCAATGTTAGAAACATAAAAACTATTTCTATTTCCGAAAAAAATAGATTTTTGAAATAATTTCATAATCTTTCATATTAATTAATTCCGGTATAATATAAAATTTTTAAAAAAGAATTCGGCATTCAATCCGAATTCTTTTGTCTAGTACTTATTTAGTTGCTATATCTGTAATACGTCCTTCAGTTGTCGTTTTTATTTCTTTCAAAGATTGTAAATGCTCCATTAAGTTTTCCCAATCAGATAAACCTAAATCTGTTACGCGTCCTTCTTCATAGGCTTTTTTAAACATGTCATATCCATCGCCACCTTTTGCAGTAAAGGCATTCGTTGCTATAGTATAAGTTTTGTCATCTACAAGTGGCTCGTATTTATTCGTTTCTGCATTGAAGTACTCGATTGAAACAACACGAGAACCTTCTTCTTTTGTTGAATCATATTGCAATTTTGCTCCCGAAATGTGTAAGAATCCACCATTTTCCTTAGGTACATTTTTTAATGAAACTTCAAATGCTGCTTTCAGCTCTGCACCTGTAGCATCCATAAGTGCTAATGTATTACCGAATGGAAGTACAGTAATTACTTGACCAACTGTAATGTTACCAGCTGGAATAGCCGCACGAATTCCGCCACCATTTTGTAATGCCATCACAACTTTTTTATCTGTGTACTTTTTAGCCTTTGCTAACATACCGTCTGTAATAATGTTCCCTAATGCTGTTTCGTTGCTACGGACACTTACTGTAGAAGTTTCTGAAGCACGCGGACTTACTAAATCTTCAGCAATAGCTACACCGATTTCTTCATTATTCACTTCGTCAACTTTTGCTTTATACGGCGCTAATAGCTCTACTAATTTAGCATCACCAGCGACTTTACCAAGATCTATTAACTCACCATTGTATTCCGTTACAACACCATTTTTATCGAATGTCACATCAATTGTACCAAGGTATTTTACATATTCATTTGCTTGGACAATTAATGTTGTATCTTTCGCTTCGCCAACTGTGTTTGTGTCAACGATAAATGGTTCATCTAACTTTGTATGGCTATGTCCGCCAACAATTACATCGATTCCTTCAACATTTTTCGCTAGTAAAATATCATTATCAACATTCGGATTATCATCAAATCCAATATGAGTTAAGGCAATAATTTTATTTACACCCATGTCTTCAAATGCTTTTACAGCTTTTTTCGCTTCTTCGATGTAATTTTCAAATTTTACATTACCTACGAATGCAATATCTTTTGTTTCTTCTGTCGTTAAACCGAAAATACCTACCTTCTCACCGTTAATTTCCTTAACAATACCACTATATATTTTCCCATTTTCAGGTTCACTTGATATTAAATCTGTAAATAATCCTGTAAATTTATCATCACCTGAGAAATCAATATTTGCATCAACTATTGGGAATTTCGCTGCTTTAACGAAATCTACTAATGCTTGATGTCCTTCATCCGTTACACCTAAATCAAATTCGTGGTTACCGAAAACCATTGCATCAAAACCAATCTCGTTTAATAAAGAAAGGTCAGCTTGGCCATTAAACTCATTAAAATACAATGTACCGCTAAATGCATCACCTGCATGTAGTAATAATGAATTTGGATTTGCTGCTTTGTGCTCTTTAACGGCTGTAGCTAATTTAGGAAATTCTTCAACTCGAGCATGTGTATCATTAACATGTAAGATTGATAGTTTAAATGTATCGTCAGTTGTTGTTTCTGTTTCTTCTTTTGGTTCTTCAGGTATTGCAACTAAAGCTGCTTGTGCATTCATAATAAACGTCGCAAGTTGACCGCGTGTTACTTTTTCATGTAAGCCGAATTCTGTTTCTGAAATACCAGTCGTAATTCCATTTTCATATAACGCTGTTACATAACTAGCATACTCGCTATCTACTGGAACATCTGTGAAAGGACTTGTACCTGCTGCAGTTAAGCCAGAAGCTGAAACTAGCATTTTTGCCATTTCTGCACGAGTAATTGAGTCGTTGGGACGGAATGTATTTTCGTCCTTATGATCAAATACTTGTAAAGCTTCTAACGCGGCAATAGCCCCATAATACTGGTTATCCGCATCAATATCAGCAAAGTTTGGGTTTGTTACATCTGTTGTATTTAGCTTTAAAGCACCCGCAATCATTTTTGCTGCTTGTCCACGTGTCACTTCTTGCGCCGGCTTAAATGTACCATCTGGATACCCTTTAATAATTCCAGCTTCGTAAAGAGCAGAAATCCCTTCAAAATGAACGTTCTTTTCGTTGACATCGGAAAATACATTCGCAGCAGAAGCCGGTGCTACTGCTACAGCTGAAACTGCTAATGCAGCTGCAGTTACAGTTAAAAACTTATTGCGCTTGTTTTTCATACTTTTCTACCTCCAGTAATGTAGTAGTCAGATGTAAAATGTCTTACAACTAAATATTATATGATAATTTGGTAGAATGCTACAAATTTGGTATTCTATTTTTAGAATTTTAGGATTTTTGAATTTTTTGTATTCGAAATATTTTGTATCAAAGGATAAATAAAGATAAAGAGGCTGGGACAATAGGAGTTTAGTCAATGAAAAACCCGAACTATTTTACTAAACTCTTATTAAGGGTTTTGTAATAGTTCGGGTTTTCTGTTATTTTATTTTGTATATTTTAAAATTATCCGGCTTTCATGTTACAGCCTCTATAAATAAAGCTTATTTAGCTGAAATATCTACAATACGGCCTTCAGTAGTAGTTTTCACTTCTTGTAGTGATTGTAAATGCTCCATTAAGTTTTCCCAGTCAGATAATCCTAAATCTGTTACACGGCCTTCTGAATATGCTTTTCCAAACATATTATAGCTATCTCCGCCTTTTGCAGTGTAAGCATTTGTTGCTACTGTATAAGTTTTGTCATCTTCAAGAGCTACATATTTCCCTGTTGTTTCATCTAAATACTCTACAGAGATCACACGTGAGCCTACTTCTTTTGAAGAATCATACTGTAGTCTTCCACCTGCAATGTGTAAAAAGCCACCGTTTTCATTTGGCGCATTATTTACAGACACTTCAAATGCTGCTTTTAGCTCTGCACCTGTCACATCCATAAGTGCTAATGTATTACCGAATGGAAGTACTGTAATGACTTGTCCTACTGTAATATTACCAGCTGGAATGGCTGCGCGGATACCACCACCATTTTGTAATGCCATCACTACTTTTTTATCAGTATACTTTTGAGCTTTTGCTAACATACCGTCCGTAATAAGGTTACCAAGCGCTGTTTCAGAGCTACGAACACTCACTAATGATGTATCTGAAGCACGAGGATTTACCAAATCTTCATCAATAGAAACACCAATTTCTTTATTATTCACTTCATCTACTTTTGCTTTATATGGTGCTAATAATTCTACTAATTCAGCATCATCAGCGACTTTACCTAGATCTAACAACTCACCATTGTATTCCGTTACAACACCGTTTTTATCGAATGTAACATCAAGTGTTCCAAGGTATTTTACATATTCATTTGCTTGTACAATTAACGTTGTATCTTTCGCTTCACCAACTGTATTTGTATTAACGACAACCGGTTCAGCTAATTTAGTATGGCTATGTCCACCAACGATTACATCAATACCTTCAACATTTTCAGCTAGTAAAATATCATTATCAATATTTGGATTATCATCATAACCAATATGAGTTAAAGCGATAATTTTATTTACGCCCAAACCTTCAAATGCTTTTACTGCTTTGTTTGCTTCTTCGATGTAGTTTTCAAATTTCACTTTTTCAGGTGAGGCAATATCTTTCGTTTCTTCTGTCGTTAAACCGAAAATACCTACTTTTTCACCGTTAATTTCCTTGACGATACCAGAATAAATTTTTCCATTCTCTGGTTCACTTGAGATTAAATCTGTAAATAACCCTGTAAATTTATCATCACCTGAGAAATCAATATTCGCATCAAGTATCGGGAATTTCGCTGCTGTAATGAAATCTACTAAAGCCTGGTGTCCTTCGTCTGAACTGCCCAAATCGAATTCATGGTTACCAAGTACCATTGCATCAAAGCCGATTTTGTTTAATAATGCAAGGTCAGCTTGTCCTTTAAACTCATTAAAGTACAATGTACCACTGAAAGCATCTCCTCCATGTAGTATAAGGGAATCTGGATTTGCTGCTTTTTGTTCTTTAACAGCTGTTGCTAATTTTGGTAACATATCAGCGCGAGCATGTGTATCATTTACATGCATGATAGAAAGCTTAAATGAATCTTCGGCTGGGTTGTCTATGCTGTTCTGTGCTCTAACAATGAATGTTGCTAGCTGACCACGTGTAACATTATTTTTTACACCGTATTCAGTTGCCGAAATGCCTGTTGTAATCCCATTTTCATATAATGCAGTTACATAATTAGCATACTGGTTATCTGCTGGTACATCAGTGAACGGGCTTGTACCTTTTGCAGTTAATTTTGTGGCTGTTGCAATCATTTTTGCCATTTGACCACGTGTAATTGTTTCATTCGCTCGGTATGTATTGTCTTCAAAACCGCTAATTACGTTTAAAGCTGCTAATGCTGCAATTGGTCCATAATATTGATTTGAAGGATTAATATCAGCAAAGTTTGGATTTGTTACATTTGTCGTATCTAGTTTTAAGGCACCCGCAATCATTTTTGCAGCTTGACCGCGAGTTACATCTTGTCCAGGCTTAAATGTTCCATCCGAATAACCGCTAATAACACCTGCTTCATAAAGTGCATTAATGCTATCGTAATGCGTGTTTTCTTTACTTACATCTGAAAATGCAGCTGCAGCTGAAGCCGTTACAGGCACTACCGCTACTGCTGTTACTGCTAATACCGTTGCAGGTACCGTGAAAAATTTGTTACGTTTTTTGTTCATACTAATCCGCCTCCATAAAAGATAGTTAAATATTATGAGTCTTACAACTAAATTTTACACGAAAGATCAGTAGATTTCTATGATAATTATTATTTTTTTGTTGCAAATTCGTAAATTCTGATTATATTTTTTTGTTAACAGGGTTCATATACTCAATTTATTCAAAAAAGGTTCTCAGTATAGTGTTTGGGTGTAGTAATTTTTGGGATTAAATTTATTGCACCCTTTTTGAATAGGGGCGTTGATTTCCATTCCGGGGCGGGCGCTTTCCTGGGGGCACGGCTCCAACTAAATAGTTTCGGATAAAAGAAAAAAGACTGTAGGCAAACTCAATTTTCTTTGAGTTTGCCTACAGTCTGAAAGAAGCGAACATTATGTTCGCTTCTTACCTTTTGCTTACAAATATTATTCAGCTGCTTTCGCGCGTAATACCATTTGTAAAATACCACCGTGACGGTAGTAGTCTACTTCTACTTCTGAGTCGAAACGAGCTAAAGCTTCGAAAGTTTTAACTGTGCCGTCTTCAGATTTAGCAGTTACTGTTAAGATGTCGCGTGGTTTTACGTCATCAGTAATGTTTACAGAGATTTCTTCTTTACCTGTTAAACCTAGAGATTCAGCTGAATCACCGTTTAAGTATTGTAAAGGAAGTACACCCATCATTACTAGGTTAGAACGGTGGATACGCTCGTAAGATTGTGCAATTACAGTTTTCACGCCAAGTAGGAATGTACCTTTTGCAGCCCAGTCACGAGAAGAACCCATACCGTAGTCGTTACCAGCTAATACAACTAAGCCAGTACCTTGCTCTTGATATTTCATACATGCGTCATAGATATACTCTACTTCGCCTGTTGGCCAGTAAGTAGTGAATCCACCTTCTGTACCTGGAGCAACTTGGTTACGGATACGGATGTTTGCAAATGTACCACGCATCATCACTTCATGGTTACCACGACGAGAACCATAAGAGTTGAAGTCGCGAATTGCAACGCCGTTTTCGATTAAATATTTACCTGCTGGTGTATCTTTACCGATCGCACCTGCTGGAGAAATATGGTCAGTTGTAATTGAGTCACCGAACTTCGCGATTACGCGTAAGCCATTTAAGCCTTTAATAGCTTCTGGTTCTTTCGCTAAACCTTGGAAGAATGGTGGGTTTTGGATGTAAGTTGATTTATCATCAAATGTGTATAGAGACTCAGTTGATGTTTCGATTGCATTCCAAGCTTCGTTAGCAGTGAATACTGTTTCGTATTCTTTTTGGAATAATTCACGAGTAACAACTTTGTTTAATACAGCATTTACTTCTTCAGTTGATGGCCAGATGTCAGCGAAGAATACATCGTTGCCATCTTTGTCTTTACCTAAAGAGTCATTTTGTAAGTCGATATCTACAGTACCAGCTAAAGCGTATGCTACTACTAGTGGTGGTGAAGCTAAGAAGTTAGCTTTTACTAGTGGGTGAACACGGCCTTCGAAGTTACGGTTACCAGAAAGTACAGAAGTTACGAATAAATCATTTGATTTGATCGCTTCTTCGATTTCTGGAAGTAATGGACCTGAGTTACCGATACATGTTGTACAACCGTAACCAACTGTGTTGAAGCCGATTGCATCAAAGTATTGTTGTAAGCCAGAATCTTCTAAGTAACCAGTTACTACTTTTGAACCTGGTGCTAAAGAAGTTTTAACCCATTTCGCAGGTTTGATACCTTTTTCTACTGCTTTTTTCGCTACTAAACCAGCAGCTAAAAGTACGTATGGGTTAGATGTATTTGTACATGAAGTGATTGCAGCGATTGCTACAGCACCTGCAGGGATTTCTACATCGCCATCTGCAAATTTAGCAGTTGAAGTTTTTGTAAATTCAGCTTCAGTTAAACCGAAACCTTGAGTTCCTTGAGGAGCTACTACTGATTCACGGTAAACGTTACGCATTTGAGTTAAAGGAATTAAATCTTGTGGACGTTTAGGACCAGAAAGGTTTGCTTCGATGTCTGCAAGGTTAATTTCTAAAACGTCTGTGTAAACAGGCTCTAATGTTGGATCAAAGAACATGTCATTAGCTTTTAAGTAGTTTTCTACTACAGCAATGTGCTCTTCGTCACGGCCAGTTAGACGCATGTAGTTAAGTGATTCTTCATCAACTGCGAAGAAACCACAAGTAGCACCGTATTCAGGAGCCATGTTTGAAATTGTAGCACGGTCAGCAAGTGGTAAAGCTGGTACGCCAGGTCCGAAGAACTCAACGAATTTGTTTACTACACCACGTTGACGTAATACTTGTGTAACTTTAAGTGCTAAGTCAGTTGCAGTTGTTCCGTTTGGAAGTTCGCCAACAAGTTTAACACCGATTACTTCTGGAATTGGGAAGTATGAAGGTTGACCAAGCATACCTGCTTCAGCTTCAATACCACCTACACCCCAACCAAGAACGCCGATACCGTTGATCATTGTTGTATGTGAGTCAGTACCTACTACTGAGTCTGGGAATGTTTCGAAAGTGCCGTCAGCATTTTCTTTTACGTGTACGATAGGTGCTAAATACTCTAAGTTAACTTGGTGTACGATACCAGTTGCTGGTGGTACAGCGCGGAAGTTATCATAAGAAGTTTGAGCCCATTTTAAGAAGTTATAACGCTCAGCGTTACGTTCAAATTCTAAGTCCATATTTGCTTGTAATGCAGCTGCATTACCGTATTTGTCAACTTGTACTGAGTGGTCAATTACAAGGTCAACTGGAATAGCAGGGTTGATTTTATTTGGATCTCCGCCCATTTCTTTCATTGCAGAACGTAAAGATGCAAGGTCAACTACTACTGGTACACCAGTGAAGTCTTGTAAAACTACGCGTGATGGTTTGAATGGTACTTCTGCTTCAGTGTTAGCATCTTTACCCCATTTAGCTAATTCATTTACGTGATCTTCTTTAATTACGTAGCCATCATATTGACGTAATACAGATTCTAATAATACTTTGATTGAGTAAGGAAGGCGTGAAACATTTGCAATTCCAGCTTCTTCGATTGCTGCTAAACGGTAGTAATTATATGACTTTCCGTTTACTTCGAATGAAGCGCGGCTGTTGTGTAAGTTCTCTTTTGCCATTTTGTGTTCCCCCTATATTTTCATAATTGAAAAGATGTTGTAAAAGCTTCTTTTCTCCACCAACAATAATAGCTTATTTTTTAACATAAGTAAATTACATTAATATTATCTTTTGCGATAAGTTTTTTTTATGACCCTTCAAAAGAAACAACCTTTTATACACATGAGACTGTTCTTACTGCATTTAATTAACAAAAAAAACCTATGTATTTACTATACTAATATATCATTAACACTTTATTTGAGTGGTGAAAAATTACTTTTTAATTTTTAAGAATTGCAAAACTAAAAAGCAATCTAATATCCTAATGTATTATAATTTTGCCCATTTACTAATAAATATAGATGTCACGCCTTGTAGCTGTTTCGCTTTATTGGAAAATTTCGCTGTAAAATATAATGTTCTCATAAAGCGCATTGTATTCGTGCGGGCATGGAAAAAAGCAGGTGTATAGCCAATTTCATTTAAATGCGCGTCAAGCTTATCGAACACTTGCTCAACCCATTCAATTAATACTTCTTCAGGGAAATTAATCGCAAGTAGTTGCTCAATAATTTGTGCAAAACGCTCTTCCTCATCATCAATATATACAGTTCCTTTCCAAAACGCGGCTTTCACACTTTGCAATATGACTGGTGCAAATTTTTGTTGGAAATGGTGATGCGTCACAATCGCAACAGCTAGATCGGCTCCGTGCGCCATACTATGTGCCCACCCTTTCCCATCAATAAATCCGCGCACATCACGTTCCTTAGCTATATAAGAGGATGCCGCTTCCATTACTTGAACCGCCTCTTGCTCTGTTAACAATCCAAACTGTCTGTCGTATTGAAGTATGTGTGCTAGCCATAATGCCGAGAATGATCGTCTAAATACGGTATCATCTCCAGTAGCACCAATACTCGCAAATAAATATTCACTTGTAGGTAAGCTAGTAGCTAACTTTTTTAACTGTTGCTCTGTCCACATCTGGTGTGCTAATAATTCAACAAAAAGGCGAAATACAATTTTATCGTGTAACTCATTTGTAGGGTCACCAATATCTTTTAATAATTCCGAAAGTACCAGATCCCCTTGCTCTTCCATATAAATTTTTCGTTCGCTT
This sequence comes from Solibacillus sp. CAU 1738, assembly GCF_039888725.1. Taxonomy (NCBI): domain Bacteria; kingdom Bacillati; phylum Bacillota; class Bacilli; order Caryophanales; family Caryophanaceae; genus Solibacillus; species Solibacillus sp. CAU 1738. The sequence continues at coordinate 872,037 of NZ_JBDQQN010000001.1, read as the reverse complement.
AAATCCATTGTCATTAATGGTGTATATACTGCTGACATACTAATCCCCCTGCAATCTATTATGTATAAAGTAATTGTAATCGAGAAATGTCGTTTTTCCTACATAATGCGCAATTTCATTTAAAACAACTTATAAATTAGACGATTTTTTTAAAGGCTAATGCATATATTTTGAAAATACAGCTACTTTTTATCATGAAGCGACGCCAAATGAAATAAATTTCCTTACATAGGGTTAATTTTCAATTTTTGAGTGAAAATAAGAAGTACAACAGTTTAGAAAAGAGGGATTGAATGGCCATCATTAAAGTGTCTACCTCTATATTTTCTACAATAAAAACAATTAACCGCGCGATTGAAAAAGCTAATCGCGGCGATGAAATAGCTCTTGCTGCCGGGAAATATAAGGAGTCTTTGCACATAGATAAATATGTAACAATAAAAGGGAAAGAAAAAGAATCGACAATTATTAAAGGACTTATCATTATTCCCAAAAATACGACAGTCCAATTTATAGAATTGACGTTACAACCGACTAGCCCAATATATATTGAGGGGAATGCCATTTTTCATAATTGTCTTTTTATCGGTAGCGAGGCAAATATTATATTATCCGCCAATAACGGACAGTTAACTATGGACAATTGTATGGTTAAGTTAGCAAAGGAAGTCGGCATTGCACTTATGAATAATAGCGTTGCATCAATTCAAAATTGTATGTTTGAAGCGAACGGAAAATCACATTTTTTACTTGAGCATTCCAAGCTTCAACTAGCAAATAGCGACCTTTCAAAGTCGACGCATGCATTATGGATAAAATCAAAATCTACAGCGGAAACGAAAAATGTTAAATTTCAACACCATACAGGCACACAAATCATTGTCCAAGAAAACGGGATATTTGAAGACTCTAATAGCATTATTGAACACGGGCAAGGAAATGGCATTTACGCGATCAATCAAAGTAATATCACGCTTGAAGGTACGATAATAAGACACCATGATTTACCACAAATATGGATCCAAGAAAGTACGCTTCATGCAAATCATTGCGATGTACAGTACGGAAAGGAATCAGGTATTATGCTTCGGGATTACACTGAGGCTACTCTTAATCACTGTTTTATTGCTTATCATAAAATTGCCAATATCCAAGCAACGCTTAGTTCGCGCCTAAATATCGAAGACACGAACATACATCATTGCAAAGGTGTAGGTGTTCAATTACGTGAACAATCCATCGCTAATTTTTTCAATACTACATTTGCAGATCAAACATTAGCACAGCTCTTTGTTACTGAACAATCTATTGCTTCATTAAAAGAATGTACATTTAATGAAGGTCAACATGTCGGCATTTTTATAGACAAAAATGCGAACTGTACGCTAATTAATAGCAAAGTTATTAATCATGCTAATTCTGCCATTTCAGTTATTGATAGTGACTTCGTTGCGATGAGTTGTGACATTTCAAACAATGATGGCAACGGAATTCTTGCTGTCCAGCAGGCAAAGGTGACTATTGATAGGACAAAATTTTCCGATAATGCAATGCCTCATATTGCTGCAAAAACAAAATCGGACATTACACTTAATCAAAGTGAACTTGTCCGAGGCAAAGGTCTATATGTTTTAGACTATTGTTCATTATATGTAACGGAAAGCGCTATTTATGATGGTGAGGGTGTGCAAATAGAAGTAGCTGATCATACAAAATTGCATCTAGTAGATTCTCAAGTTTATAGCGGTGCCTCAAATGGTATTAAGGCGTTACGTAATTCTGAGGTGCACATTAAGGGAAGTCAAATTTTTGAACATCGGATGCCACAAGTTGTTATAAATGATAGTTCACTTATTTTTAAAGACAGTGAATTATTAAATGGTAACCGAAATGGATTTATTATTGAAAATCATAGCGAAGCACTTATTCAAGATTCTTTTATATCAAAGCATTTATACCCACAAGTTTGGATTGATTTAGAATCGAATGTAGAAATGAAACATACACACCTTACTGAAGGTAGCGAATCCGATTTATATGTACAAAATAAATCATCAGTACATGTTGATAAATGTATTATCCAAAACGATAAATTCCCATTAAATATTCAAGCCATTTTCCAATCTAAAGTGGATCTTCATAATTCGCTTATTGAAAATCGTATAGGAGAAAGCTATTTTTTTGATATCAATAGTTCGATTACTCATTATTTAGATGAAGTGGACTATTGATCATTATTGTTTTTGCTCCAGTATTGACGTGAGCCGCATGAATAATTTATCTAAGTTCTTGTGTTATTTATCTAAAGTTGTAAGTTATTTATCTAATCTGCTTAATTTATCAACTTTATCACCCGAGGTACGCATAGCATGATTGGCATTGTACACTAAATCAAACGGATCCTTTTTCATAGCATAAAAAATCACAAAAATCAGCTGTCCTAAGATGCGTATATTAGTCACTTAGGACAGCGCCGTTTTTTCTTTTCATAAATAGATTTGCCTTTTTTGTAGCGAACTAGTTTGCGAATTGACTAGAATGTGAGAGAATGGTACACGTTAGAAAGGAAGTTACGGATTATGACAAGACAAATTACACCAAGCTATGACCCGTGGGAGGCTTATTTAGATGTTGAACAACACGGGGGCTTAACTTTATCAAATATTGAGTTTACAACAACGACTTTATGTAATATGCGTTGTGCTCATTGTGCAGTTGGCTACACATTGCAAAATAAAGACCCTGAGGCATTACCAATAGACTTGATTTTACAACGACTAGATGAAATTCCTCACTTAAAAACACTAAGTATTACTGGTGGCGAGCCGATGATGAGCAAAAAATCGGTGCAAAACTATGTGCTACCAATTTTAAAATACGCGCATGAACGCGGTGTTCGTACACAAATGAACTCGAACTTAACGATTGACGGTGCGCGCTATTTAGACATCGCGCCGTATTTAGACGTACTACATATTTCACATAACTGGGGTACGATTGAGGAGTTTGTGGAAACAGGCTTTGCGATGATGGAACGTAAACCAACATTTGACCAGCGTGCTGCCCTTTTCCAACGCATGATTGATAATTCACGCATGCTTGCGGAAAACGGGGTTATGGTATCTGCTGAGACGATGCTAAACAAAAAGACACTTCCCTATTTAGAGCATATTCATCATCAAATTATCCATGAAATGAAATGTGCTCGTCACGAGGTGCATCCAATGTACCCTTCAGATTTTGCGAGCAGCTTAACATCGCTATCACTGGAAGAAACACGTCAGGCGATCCATCATTTACTTGATGTACGCGATGAAAATACTTGGATGCTATTTGGAACATTGCCGTTTTACCCTTGTAGCATGAATGACGAAGATCAGGCTCTTTTAAAACGACTGCGCGAGGCGAAAAATGTAACGTTACGCAATGATCCAGACGGGCGTTCACGTTTAAACATTAATATTTTCACAGGTGAAGTGATTGTCACAGATTTCGGCGATGCACCAGCACTTGGCAATATGAAAACTGATTCCATGCCGGCTATTTTTGACAAGTGGCTAGAAAGCGATTTGGCAAAATCATTAAACTGCCATTGCCCTGCTGTGAAATGTTTAGGACCAAACGTGCTCGTGAAAAATATGTACTATCAAGATGCTGCGTTTGTTAGTGGCTCTGTGAAATGACAAAAAGCTACCGCTCGCTTTTTTGCGAGCAGGTAGCTTATTTCATAATAGAATCATACGCTTGTTGGATAAAATCAGTATAAATCGTTTGCTTAAATTCTTTCACACCATCTACTGCATATAAAATATCACGTTTCGCAGCCTCAATATCTCCTAATTCTTTATAGCATAAAGCACGAATTGCAAAGCCTTTATAAAGAATCGATAAATCGATTGGGTGATTTTGATATTCTGGCAAGACCAAATCCTTCACTACTTCTATACATTCTTCATACATTCCCCTACACCAAAACGCATAAGCTCTCTCACTATCCAACATTGGTGACTTTTTCAAATCTGGATGTAAGGACTTTAACTGAATTAGCTCCTGATATAAAGTTTCGGCTTTCTCATAATCTTTTTCAATCATCGTCGCGTAATGGATTTCCACATAAGCCGCAAAAGATTGCGCCATTTCTTCTTCAGAGTATTCAGCATGCAATTTCAATTTACGTAAATAGTAGGCACATTTTTCTTGATCTTCCTCTTCCACAGCCCATATAAAAAGGAATCGATAAAAATCATCAAGTCGATAATACAATTTTTTCGTCTTTGAAATGTCGAGTGCTAAATCGATATATTTTTTAGCCTCTTCCTTTTGAAAGACCGCTGCATGCATGATTGTTAAATTATAATATAAATCCAGTTTCATCATGTCATCGATTAGGAAGATATAGTCTTGCATTTTTTTTTCTGCATCCTTTAAATAAGCAAGTGCACCTAAATAATCTTTTTGACCAAACATTTTTAAAGCTAAATAGGTATATGTTCTAAGCACCCAGCTATAAACATGTAGTTTTTCATACTGCGCAATAATGTCATACCATTGTTGTACATTAAAGGATTTCTGTAAATGCATACTTACCCTCGTGTAAATATCTAACAAACGTACCTCTTCAAACGTATTGCCTTGTAATTGATCGATGTATGGTTCAATTTCTACAACCATTTTTTGCATAATTTTATCCTGCTCGGATTCACTATAATAATAACGCATGCCATCAATTTGTTGTTCCATTTCCACTAAAAGCTCTCGCAATTGCTCATTTTGACCGTCATTCATCAGCTGTGCCACATCGACCTGCAAGCGTTCTGCAATATAATGTAGACTATCCATTGAAGGCTGTGCTTTACCATTTTCAATTAAGCTCAGCATGCCCTTCGTTAAACGATTACCAGCAAGTTCTGCTAAAGTCATCTTTTTTTCTTTTCGATATTTTTTTATTGTAACTCCTAATTCATTCATTGCTAGCACCTCACTCCTCATCTTATCAAATGAATGCCTTTACGTGAATTATTTTAATCTTATTAAACATTATGATAGGTAATAAGATAAATGGCAAATAAAAAAGTTTAATTTAATTTAACTTTTCACTTGCGCAAATTTTCCAAATGGCATATTATAAGTTTAACGAAATTAAACATTAAGGAGTGGGATTATGGATCATGAAGTAAAATTAAAGAAAGCGACGTATCATTTATATACTTTTTTATTTAGCAAAATGGTTTCATCTATTGGTGCCAACGTTTATGCATTTGGCATGAGTATGTATATATTATCGATGACAGGTTCGTCATTTAGCTTCGCGACCAATTTAATTTTAAGTATTTTACCACGCACTATTTTAGCACCAATAGCAGGTGTGCTTGTTGACCGATTGCCTCGTAAGCTGCTTGTACTCGGTGGGCAAATAGGGATGGCATTAACGATTAGTAGTTTGCTACTGTATACAACGCTAAACGATTTGACAATTTTGGCTATTTACATCACTACGGTGTTTTATAATTTATTTGCAACATTTTCAGGTATTGCGTTTTCAGCTTCAGTCGGGAATTTAGTTGATCAGGACCGCATACAAAAAGCGATGTCCTTTAACCAATTATCTATGTCTATAGCGGGTATTGGTGGTCCGGTTGTCGGGGGTATGTTATTCGGCTTCGTGTCGATGGAGATTTTCTTAATTATTAATATTTGCGCACTCATCATAACAGCTGCACTTGAATCAACGATGAACTTTAAGTTATTCCATGTTAAAAAAGCCGTGACAGAACAGAAAGAAACGATGATGAGTAGTATTAAAGAAGGAATAAATTATTTACAGGGAAAACCCGTTCTAAAAAGTATTTTATGGACGGCTTTATGGTTAAATTTATTTTTCACATGTTTAAGTGTCGGTGGTGGTTTTGTGTTATTAGAGAAAATCAAATTACTTCCAGAACATATTGGCTTTATTGAAGGTGCTGGAGCTATTGGGATGCTCATTACTTCTATTTATATTGCGAGCCGTTCGAAAATAAAATTCCCATTGCAATTTTCTAAACGTGGTATTTTAGGAATGTCTATATTAATCGGGGCAGCTGCCATTCCATTATTAATAGCCCTCCCTTATTACGGGGATTTCGCTTATTATTTAGTATTGATGTTTGGCTTCGGAACACTTGGTGTGTTAACAAATACGCCTATTGGGATCATGCTTCAAACAGAAGTTGACGAGCATTATCGAGGCAGAGTATTCAGCATTATGGAAATGATGGGTACATGTATGATGCCACTAGGAACAATCATGTACGGGGTATTATTTGATTATGTACCAGCTTCAGCGCTCTTCCTAGTAAGTAGTGCGTGTTTAATCGCTATTACATTAATTACACTGCGCAAATCGGTATTAGAAACAGCGCATCCGGAATTAAAAACACAAATGATGAAAGAGACAGTAGAACCTGCTCGGTAATGAGGTGAATACTGTGCCGATTAGACACTAAGTTTCTAGATCTACTAATAAAAAAAGTTCTACTACAAAAATTGGGTGCGGTGAATAATTTCACTGCACCCTTTTTGCATGATAATGTTGATCTTCATTCTTATGTGGTTACTTTATCACATATTATAGGACCAAAAGCAGAGGATATTTAATAAATCTCCCCTGCTTTTTTAGGTTTCTAATTTAATCTATTTCCAGCAAGCCAAAATTTTTTAATAGTTTATAGTGGTTTATCGTTAAGATCCCCTGCCATTGTCTTCTTGCGATTGGGGATTCCTCAGGATAACTGCCCCATCCCCAAGTAATATCCCAATAGCCTTCATCCTTCATTTGTTTTATATAATATTGCAAGTTTCGGTCAACTAGAGAAACTAAATTTTTATAAAGTGGATAGTTTGGACTATCAATAAAATCTAATGGTAACGGTTTATAACCTGTACTCCACTGGGTTTCGTCTTTCTCCATACATTGTTCGGCAAGCTGATGGACTTTATGACAAACCTCTTCATACGTAAATTGATTTGTAGCATTAAATTTATCTTCAAAAGGTTCCACAATTCGAATCAGTTGCTGGAAATTTTGAATTTCATGCTTATCCATTTCATCTTTGCTCATGAGATACGCGATAGCCTTTTCGATAGATGCCCAACCGATTTGTGCTCCTGCGCTATTTTCCGAAGACCAATGAACAAGGTAGCCAGCAAGTGCTGCACTCGGATTAAACATCCAATTATTTTGAACATCCTCTTGCCAGTTCCACCAAGGTGCATGCGGGTAATCATTATACTCCGGCAAAACAGAAGCCCACATCCCAGTTACCGGATTAAAAGTAGTCATTAAAAACTTAACTATAGACTGAACAATTGGCTCATTTGCATCAACATTTATCTCCAATAAAATTTGTCCCGCTGCCCAAGTTGCCATTGGAGAAGATAAAGGCAACCAAAAATCCGGCTCGATGCCATTGCCAAATCCCCCATCTTCATTTTGAAAGGCAGATAAATTTTGCACAACGAACTCCTTTGAGCCACCTTCAAAATGGTATGCCCACCGCGCAGCTTCTAGTGGTCTCGCATTACGTTTTATCCATTTACTTGATTTTTCAAATTCCACTTTTGAACATTGCATCTTTATACATCCTCCACACTTCAGCATTTTAAATAAGTATGAATTCTACATTAGTAATAATATGGGTAAATGTCAAAGATTACCTTAAAGGGATTTTCAAATCGGTTCAGCACAAAATTATAAATCTTGTAATACACTACGAAAAAACTAGCCTGAAATATTCAAGCTAGTTTTACATAGTTATTAACGTTACATCATAATCTCTTCTGGAATGTTCGGTAAAACAGATATGACATCAGCTTCAGTTAAGCGCAGTGCTTGTAGATGATAATTCGATTGAAAATCACTTTGAATGTATAGCTGTTGATCCGTTTGTGGTGTCATCCGTGCTTTTGATACACCGTATGATAAGCCTACCGCACATATACAGTCGATAGTGTTGATAACTTGATTGCGTTCCTTGTCTGTTAAAGGAATTGCATCACTTAATAAAAACGGTTTTAAAGCATCCCGTATAAAGTTTTGTGCTTCCACAATACATGTAAATTCACTTAATTTATCGGCATATGATTTGATATTGGAGCGTTCGCGTTTTCTTTGGATATTTAAATCATTTACTTGTTGTACAATGCTTTGAAGGCGCTTTTCAGCAAGGCCTGTAATATGATTTTGTGTTTTGTATAAATGCTCCAATACTTCTTTTTCATAGTCTTTTATTAACAAAAAGAGGTCGCTACATTTCGCTTGAAGGATATTTAACTGTTCAGCCCTCTCCTTGAAATTTTTAGAATGGTTACTACCTGTTGTAAATCCTTGCTTTAAGCTTGCTCCATATGTTTTCGAATAATGTTTCTCTAGTCGATTGTATTCTTGACTATATTCAGAATGGAGTTTCCGGTAGTCAAGAACGGCTTGCTGATAGCGTACGGCTCGCTCTTCGAAAATTTCCACTACATCATCGCGCAAATATATTTCCGTCGTTAAAATTTGTAATAATTGATAGAGCGTTTGCACGGATTTTAAAACGCCACTAACATGTACATATTCTTCCTCATATGCAGTGACGATGGCCATATCACGTTGTTGCAATGAATATTCATAGTTATTATCCTCTGTATACTGCTCAATACTTTTAATAGCCGATAAATACGGCTCGCGCATCGGAAGACCTTCAATTTCATTACGCAAACGATGTAGCCAATCTAAAAAACGCTCTATCGTGTGATGCGTCTTCTTTTCATTGTTATTTGATAGTTGTTGAATGAGTTGTGTAAATTGTGTAAACTGTGAATCAATTAATTGTTGCACACTATTCGTTTTCTTCGCTTCAATAGCCTGCAATGCTGAAATACCAAGCATCGAAGCACATTTATCTCCATATTTAGCCATCTCTTGCTTCGAAAATTCGCCTACGCTACTTGGGGAACGATCAATTGCATTGATGATAAAATGGGGTTTCATACCGCGTTGATTTAGCTTTGTTAATAAATTTATTTCCGGATCAGTTGCTGGCGAGCCATTATTTAATACCCATAAAATTTCATCTACTCGTTCTAATAGTATTTCAGAAAAATAAGCTGTATTTTTGCCGCCAATTTCGAGTGCTACAGAATCAATAATTGTTACTGTTTTTAGTAAATCATGTTTAATATATATTTCGATATAATCCATATGCTCTCGAATAATTTGAGCACAAAAGGCATCGGACGTCGTTAAAAGTTCAATTTTACCGATATCAAAAGTAGCAACCATGCCATCTAAAAACACAGCTTTTACACATTCCTCTTCTCCGTACTTAATGAATGTGTTGGCACTTGTTGGGTTTGTCTTGCTAGCAGATAGTAATTCACGTCCTAATAGCGCATTAATAATCGTTGTTTTCCCTACACGCTCTTTTCCTAATAAAAGCACCGTGATTTTTGCTTGCGCATCATCAATAATTCTCTTTAAACGTGATGTCGTATGTTTTACATAAGTATTTTGTGATAGCATAACATGTAGTGGTTTTAAACGCTCTATTAATTGCTGTAAGGATTTGGATGTATCTTGTTCTACAGTTTGTTGTAATTGGTCTTTAACCTCACTCATCCTCATCAAGCTCCCTTATTCTATCTTTCATTTCTATTATAAAGATTTAGATTATTTACTTAAATATGGAAGAGCTATTGAATATTAAAATTGAATCGTCTTACTCATAACTTATCGTCACAATTAGGACATTCATCTTATCTCAATAAGGAGATAATGTTAAATTTCAAACAACAGACTATATATAGCATTATATAATTCGAGCCATCCAGTGGAAGTATTAGGGTCTGAAAAAGAACTTTCACCTTGAGTAGAGCTGCCCTTTTGTAATAGCAAAAGCAAAGTTACAACTTTTTTTTTGATTATCTACTCAAATTGCTACTAAAAGCTTTAAAAAGTTGAAATTTTTATGCATAATACAACAGTAAGAGTTTATTTAATACGAAAAGGCAAATGCGCCACATTACTTAAGCTCGAAAAGATTAATATGAATGAATGACATCCTCACGATGAAAATGCATGAATTAAGGAGAATAGAAACTATGTGTGGATTTACTGGATTTATCGGTGAGGTAAATAACGCCTCAACCGTACTTGAAAATATGATGAATCAAATTTTACACCGCGGACCAGATAGCGGAGGTAAATTTAATGAAGGGCCAGCAAACCTTGGATTCCGACGACTAAGTATTATTGACTTAGCGCATGGTTCACAGCCTTTATATAATGAAGATGAATCACTTGTATTAACATTTAACGGGGAAATTTATAATTTCCAAACAATTCGCGACGACTTATTAACGAAAGGCCATATTTTCAAAACGAATACGGATAGTGAAGTACTGATTCATGGTTATGAAGAATATGGGACAGATTTAGTAAAAAAACTACGCGGAATGTTCGCGTTCGTTATTTGGGATCGTAAAAATGAAAAGCTTTTTGCTGCGCGTGACCACTTTGGTATTAAACCATTTTATTATGCACAAATGAACGGCACATTGTTTTTTGGTTCAGAAATAAAAAGCTTCTTGCCGCATCCGAATTTTACAAAGGAATTAAATAAGCAAGCATTAAAGCCGTATTTAACATTCCAATATCCTGTGTTAAATGAAACGTTTTTCAAAGGCGTTTATAAGCTTCCTGCTGCGCATTTTATGACGTATGAAAATGGCAAGTTAAATGTTGAGCGTTATTGGGAACCGACATACAATGCGGAAGAACGCCCTCTTGAAAAAATTATTGAAGATATTGATGATGTTGTACGTGAGTCTGTTGCTGCGCATACAATTGCAGATGTTAAAGTTGGTTCATTCCTTTCGAGTGGTGTGGACTCAAGCTATGTGGCAAGTGTATTACGCCCAGACAAAACATTTACTGTCGGTTTTAGCGCAGAAAACTTCTCTGAAATTGACAATGCTGTGGAACTTTCAAAAGAGCTTGGCATTGAAAATGTTAATGAAATTTTGAATCCTGACGAATGTTTTGGAGACCTTGGGAAAATTCAATACATGATGGATGAGCCACACTCAAATCCATCCATTGTGCCGTTATACTTTTTAGCACGTTTAGCACGTCAGCACGTAACGGTTGTACTTTCTGGTGAAGGTGCTGATGAATTGTTCGGTGGCTATGATGAATATACAGATACACCGAATATGAAGAAATTTAAAAGCATGCCTGCCCCTGCTCGTGCATTAGCATCAATTGCAGCTGCCATTATGCCAAATAGTAAAATTGGTGGCTTAGTAAAGCGTGCAAAAATGCCAGTTGAGCAGTCATTTATCGGCCAAGCACGTATTTTTGAAGAGGACGAATCAGCAGCTATTTTACAAGCTGACTATAACAATGCCCCTTCTGTTGCGGACATTGTGAATCCGTACTATAAAAAATTCCAAGGGCATGACGATGTAACGAAAAAGCAGTTACTCGATTTAAATTTATGGTTAGTAGATGATATTTTACTGAAGGCAGATAAAATGTCGATGGCGCATTCAATTGAATTGCGTGTACCGTTACTTGACCGTGAAGTTATGGATGTGGCGGCTACGGTTCCTACGCGCTACCGTGTGAATGACGAAAATACAAAATACGCATTCCGTAAAGCGGCCGGTGAAGCATTACCTGAAGCATGGGCAAACCGTAAAAAAATCGGCTTCCCTGTACCGATTCGCCATTGGTTACGCGATGAAAAATATGTGTCACATGTACGCGCTATGTTTAGCAGTGACGCAGCAGCTGAATTTTTCGATCGTGACAAAATTTTAGCACTCCTAGATTCACATGTATCAGGAACAACAAATAGCCAACGAAAAATTTGGTCGATTTACATGTTTTTAGTTTGGCATAACGAATATTTCGTAAAGCAATAAGAAAGGAAGGCTATGTATGAAACAACTGAAACACTCTTATATGCTGACGTTGCCTTTATGCATAGCTTTACTTGTTGGCTGTCAAAATAATCAGCTTGCATTGCGGGCTGTTAGTAATCATGAAATCGCCAATTTTTCTGATGATTTGACAGTATATGCAGTGGAATATTATAGTCGTACAGCGATTCAAAATATTGAAATTGCCATTGAAAATTTTGAGACAAAAGAAGAAATAGGTAGCGCCTTTGCATCTAGTGATGGCGCTGCAATTTTTGATATGCTGATAGAAAACGAGGCTTACGAAGCAGTTATATACCGTGTTGAAAATGGAATAAGAACTGAGCAATCTCGGCAAGCTTTTGTATTTGATAAAAGTAAGCCACATGTATTTGTCGAAACATTTTATCCGCATGCTGAGGGCGGTTTAGCTGTACCAATTGTTTTACAAAATCCGGAGCTTCCTAATGGCTGTGAAATTACATCTTTGACAGCTATGTTAAATTATTTCGGTATAGTAGTAGATAAAATGACAATGAAGCGAGATTATTTACCACGTGAGAAAACCGAAATACGTGATGGCAAGCGTTACGGTCCAGACCCAGAAATCGCTTATGCTGGCAACCCCGCTAGTGCAACAGACGGTTTTTATGTTTTTGCTGAACCGATCGCTATTGCTGCCAACCAAATATTATTTGAGAATAATAGCAAGTTAGCCGCGCAAAATAAAACAGGTGCCACAAGAAATGAACTTATTAATTTAGTTAATGAAGGCTATCCTGTGTTAACTTGGGTAACAATTGACTGGCAAAACCCTCGCACAAATAGCTTTTGGCTAGTAGAAACGACAGGTGAACGACATCCGATTTATAGTAATCTCCACGCTGTTGTGTTAACAGGTGTTGAAGGTAATAATGTAACCATAATGAATCCATTAACAGGCTATGAAACTATAGATATAAATACGTTTTTCGATAGCTATGAAAGTCTTGGATCCCATGCTGTAGTCATTAAATAAGGTAGTATGCTGAATGAAAATACAGCACACTACCTTTTCTAATGAAGGAAAAATTGAAGTAAATTTATTTTTTGTATAAGGAGATTTTTCATGTATTCATTACGTAAGCAATGGTTTGGGAATGTGCGTGCTGATGTTTTAGCTGGACTTGTTGTCGCACTAGCACTTATTCCTGAAGCAATTGCTTTTTCCATTTTAGCAGGTGTCGATCCAATGGTAGGATTATACGCCTCGTTTGTCATTGCAGTGACGATTAGTTTTGTGGGAGGTAGACCCGCAATGATTTCTGCCGCAACCGGTGCTATGGCATTAGTTATCGTGTCATTAGTAAAAGATCATGGTTTGCAATACTTACTTGCAGCGACCATTTTAACTGGAGTTATTCAAATTTTATTTGGTGTTTTCAAAATTGCACGTTTAATGAAATTCATCCCAAATGCGGTCATGATAGGGTTTGTCAATTCTTTAGCCATTTTAGTTTTTATCGCACAAACTCCACATTTTATCGGTGGTAGTATGATGACTTGGCTGTTTTTACTCATTACCGTCGCCCTTATTTATGTCATTCCATTTATTATTAAAGGAATTCCGGCTCCGCTTATTGCAGTCGTAATTTTATCGGTTGTAGCAGTCTTTTTTGGTGCAGACTTAAAAACTGTTGGCGATATGGGTACCATTACACAAAGCTTACCTTCCTTTTTCATTCCCGATGTGCCGTTGAATTTGGAGACATTGCAAATCATTCTCCCCTATTCTATTGCATTAGCTATTGTCGGATTAATGGAGTCATTACTGACAGCGGCCATTTTAGATGATATGACCGATTCAAGTAGTGATAAAAATAAGGAAGCTCGTGGACAAGGTATTGCCAATATAATAAACGGCTTTTTCGGTGGTATGGCTGGTTGTGCGATGATTGGACAATCGGTCATTAACGTTAAATCTGGAGCAAGAGGTAGGCTCTCCACATTTGTTGCAGGTAGTTTTTTAATGTTTTTAATCCTTGTATTAGGTGATTATGTTGTTCAAATTCCGATGCCTGTTTTAGCTGGTGTAATGATAGTTGTTTGTATTACCCAATTCGATTGGAGTTCATTTAAATACGTAGTAACAGCACCAAAACAAGATGTTTTTGTCATGTTACTAACTATTGCGGTTGTTATTTATACACATAACTTAGCAATAGGTGTTATCTCTGGTGTATTAGTAAGTGCCTTATTTTTTATTAGTAAAATTTCAAGTATTACTATTCACGAAAAAAATAATATTCATTATGTTGAAGGTCAATTATTTTTCGCCTCAACAGAAGGTTTTATCTCCTATTTCAAGAATTTATCTATTGAACAAGAGTCTATTACAATTGATTTTTCCAATAGTCGCATTTGGGATGACTCAGCAGTGGGAGCCCTATTGAAGGTGAAGCATACGCTACCTTGTGAAGTGCATTTTATTGGAATGGATCAATCGAGTACCGCTATTATGAGACAAATAATGGATAAAAAATAAGGAGGTATTACTAATGTATCAACATATAGTAGTAGCTGCGGATGGCTCAGATAACGCATTTCGTGCAGCAACTGAAGCTGCTAAAATCGCGAAATTAAGCAATGGTCGCATAACAATTATTTATGTTGCGGATTTTGAAAAATCAAAAACTGATGTATTACATGCTACTTCAGCTGAAAGTTTATATATGGAGCGACGAAAAAAACTCAGCAATATAGAAAACTTATTGCGTGAACAACAGATCCCGTATAAGATAGAAATTTTGCGAGGAATAGCTGGTCCTGAAATTATTAATTATACAAATAACAATGCGGTTGACCTTGTAGTGATCGGCAGCAGAGGCTTAAATAGCTTGCAGGAAATGATGCTCGGTAGTGTATCTCATAAAGTACTGAAGCGAGTAAACTGCCCTGCTCTAATCGTAAAATAAATCGATTGATAATGGGAACTAGCTATTTTTCAACGTAGTTACAAAAATCATGATATGCAAAAGAATTCACCCCCTTTTCAGTGAGAGAACCGCCAAGTCTCTTCTCCCCAAAATAATGGGTAGTAGTGTCTCGTTTGGCTTTTTCCTGCAGAAGTGTCGCGAATTCTTTTGTTTAGGTAAGTCGTAATTTATTATAAAAATCTAGAACTATTTCATCGGATTAATAATACCGTAAAAAACAATATCTTCAAAAGAATCGTTTTTATAAACATGGTCTTTTAGAGTACCCTCGTATGTCATTCCACACTTCTCCATGATCTTTCCCGATGCAGGATTTGATGTAAAATAACGTGCATAAACACGATGATAATTCTTCTCTTTAAAAACAAACTCTATTATTGCTTTGGCTGCTTCTGTTCCATATCCTTTACCCCAATATTCTTCTCCTATCCAGTAAGCAATCTCACCATTTTTATGTTGTTTATGATTGGATATACCAATAGCTCCGTATAACTGCCCACTATTTTTATCTGTAATAGCGAATTCATACATTCGATCCATTTCAAAATTTTGCTCATGATTTGCAATCCATGAGAGCGCACATTCTAAAGGATAAGGATACGGTAAATTTAAAGTACTTTTGTAAATATTGTAATTATTACACATTCTGCTAACATCTTCTGCATCAGATTGTTTAAAGAGACGTAGAAGTAATCGATCCGTTTCAATTGTTTTTTCTGCTTCAGTATAAATCATTATTTTCACCCCATCTAAAATCTTGTATATCAATTATTCTTTCGTATTTCTAATAATTGTAAAATATTTCAACTAGATATACAATAACTTTCTAATAATTATAAATATTAACAAAAAACGAAACTTGGTCTATTTCATTTCTTTACTTCCGTTTTATCTATTAAGTTCTTATACTAACCTGCCAAGTTTAATCCATAGCAAAATAAGCTGTCTAAATGACAGCTTATTTCCGTTCCAGGCGCTCCCTTTCCGCAGGCACGTCTTCAACTAATTTTTGCGGCGAACCGCCGCAAAAATGGATTTTCCGCGCGTGCGACTGTCGCTCTGCTTTCGCCGCAGAAAACATTGCTGTTCCTGCTCCTGCGATTACTCGTCGCAAATAATATTTGCAGGAGTGTCGCGCCTTCCACTCCAATCAACTTGTATTGGCTAAAGATAAAATATTCGACTCTTAACTTGCTGAAAATACTTGAGGTGATGATAAACATGATTACGAAAAACCAAATCAATGAGCGTGAACAACTTGAGATGCTGACAATTGACCAGCTTGTTCCAGAAGACCATCTTGTACGTAAACTAGATGCAGCGATGATTTCAATTTTATTTATCCATTAGTAGAAAACTTGTACGCTACAGTTGGGCGACCAAGTATTGATCCCGTTGTGCTATTCAAAATGACATTTATTTAATATACATTTGGTATTCGTTCAATGCGTCAAACTATAAAAGAAATTGAAACGACCTTGGCTTATCGTTGGTTTTTAGGATTTGGATTTCATTCGGAAGTACCGCACTATTCTAAGCTTGCCAATTGGACATGGCAAGCTCCAGAAATGGTATAAATCAGAATACTCGTAGGGTTCTTTTGATTAAAATAAGACTTTAGAATACCCAAAATACTTACAAAAATACAAAAGGTCTTTAGAACGAGACCGTTCTGAAGACCTTTTGTCGACAATCTGAAGCTGTCTAAATGACAGCTTATCTTCTGCTATTGCCCCCTACCTATGTAGTTATAAGTTATCGTCAATCGCTTGAATTGCTAGTTTCAAAGCTTTAATTCTTCTTTCTAAAAGCGTTCTTTGGGAACTACCAGGCTTTGACTTAACATAAACATTCTCAATTGAAGGAAATAAACCAATAAGAACTTTGCGAGCTTCTGCTAAATCTTCTTGGGTGTAATAATGAGGACTTTGATTCCAAACGTTTTCTAGCATTGCTAAGCCGGTGCAAACAGCTTTGAGTCGTTTCTTTACTAAGGTAGTACTTACCCCTTTCTGAGTCATCTGGGACAATGCTTTTTCGAGTTTACTTTTTGTGGATTGTAAAGATTTTATTGATTCCAATTTATCTTCATTTGATACGGTTTCCATAATAGGACTGTCCTTTCTTCGTTTCTTAATTATTTTGCTAGATATTTGATATAAGAATCTAATTTCACTCGCAATATTTTAACATAAATAACCGACTCTTTTTATAAAGGATTTCTCAACAACCTGGTCCTAGTTGAACACCAGTTAAATAACACTTTTCAACTAAACCGCTTCTATAACACAAGAGGCGATTGCTCTAATTGAACAATCACCTCTTTAGCATATTTATTACAAAATTAAACACCAAAATGAATCATCCATTTACTTTCTTTTATTGCTTCAGCTATTTTTTTCATCAATTCTTCAAGTTCTTTTGATTTGTACTCATCGTTTGCTTCATAAACAATATTTAAAAATTGTCTATGAGAACTAGGTGGTATCAATGTTATGCCAAAATAGGCGAGATTTTTATATGATCTATTAGTGTTATGTGCGAATGTCTCTAGTTGATGCATTTTTTCACCAAAATCCTTAGTCATAAGTTCATCAAAAAGGTCACCATCTACACCTATGCAATCATATTTTTCAGGTTCATAACTAACATACTCTTTATTTTTTTCAATACATTCAACTATTCCAAACTCGTGGATATAAGCCAAATTAACACATCTCCTAAGTTTTACGATTGTATCCTCTTTTTTCAAAAAACACCTTTATGATCCTCTTTAGAGCCGTCTAATTAGCTTAATGTTCTTAAAGTAACGCACTTGTTGGTTTAAGTACAATTATTCACAATCTCAATTTTCTTTTTTTTAATTGATCTTCATTAATTAATTTACCAGTAATTTTAAAAAAACAGCTCTTTGTTATTGCCTGAAAATGAAAAAATATCCAAAACCCCATTTTTCTATTTAATTTCTATCTCCACATCTTCTTCTATCCAGGTTGGATAAGAATGTAATTCGAATCGTAAAGGATTTTCAATTGAATCCTTCGGAAGTTCAAATTCGAGTTTTATTCCTTTTTCAGCCGTTTTCATCAATGATCCATTTACATCCCTTACCTTTGGCATTGGGTTAGTATGGTCGTACTTTATAAAAAATTCTTTTCCTTCATTATCTACAAAACTTGAGGATACTAACATTGTGTAATCCCCCTGCACATCCATTATAAAACTAACTTTATTATTCTCAACTTCTAGATTTGTAAAAATCGACTCTTCGGGCTGTTTCAAAAACTTTTTCGATTCAGTATCAATTAGGATATAAGCATCATCTTTATCAATTGCTTCTATTTTTCCAAACACTAGTTTTAAGTTATCAGAGTTATTTAAGTAAGGACTTTGGAGTGAAATAGTCCATTCATTTCCATCTATACTTCTAAAAGCAGTCCCAATATTATTGAAAATCCATTCATCACCAATATCATTAATAAATTTCAAATTGCGGAAAGAAAAGATTTTTTTGGAGTTATTCGGGTCGATTTTTAATTTTACTTCTGCACGAATAGGGTTGATCGTAACTCTTTCAACCTTAATTCGTTGCCCTTCAATCGTAACTTCCTTATTTAAATCAATTGTTTTACTTACTACATCAGTCTTTTTTAACTTAAATGGAATTTGGAATTGCTCAACTTTATCTCCATTCTTTAAGCCAATTGACCATAAAAGATTACCATCCCATAATATATGATTTTCATAAGTTTCAAGTGTCATCATGGAACTAAATACTTTTTCTTCAATAGTTGGTGGAGCCGAACTCCAAAATGTAGTATCACTTACAGGTAATTCTCTGTTATATTCATTATTTAACTTTAAATAATCGATTTCTAAAGGTAGATTCTTCTTTTTTGAATGTACAGAGTAAAAAATAACCATACCTTTCTTATCCGCCATTACCCCATCAAGGGTCACTGTAATCCCCCCCTTATTTTGAGAAAGATTTAATGGTTGATAAAAGTCGTTTTCAACTGCTGCGGTTAAGCCCTTATCTTGTTTTATAAGTTCAACAATACGTTCCATCCCTGGTATAGATGCAAACTTATTAGCAAAAGCAGGGGATACATTCACAGATGTGATAAACGAGATGAGAAGGATAGCGACAATACCTATTGACCATGAACTCCGTTTTATTAACTTGGTTCTTTTTAACAAACGTTCTTTTTTTGCTTTCTCGAACCCACTTTGTACGGCAGAATATAACTTGTCCTTTGATACTTCGACTTGATCAATTGATTTCTTTCTCTGCTCCAACTTCTTTTTTTCCTCCTCAAACACTTTTAACCTCTCCTTTCTCTTCAAATCTTGCCCTTAGAGACCGCAATGCTTTATGTAGGCGTGTTTTAATCGTTCCTTCAGGGGTATTCCACATAACGGCGATCTCCTTTATTTTCACCTCTTCAAAGTATTTCAAATGCAATAACTCTCTTTCGTAATCGGATAAAGTTAAAAGTGCCTCCTCAACCTCTAAAAAAGTAAAATCTTCGGTTATTCCTTGTATACTAAGTATTCTTTCCTCCAGCACTTCCCTCTTACTTTTCTTGATGACATCTTGACAATAATTCATCATGATTCGGATTAGCCAAGTTTTAAAATAAGTAGGCTCCTTCACCGTTTTAATACTTTTATAAGCTCTATATGTCACTTCTTGGATAGCTTCTAGTGAGTCTCCTTCATTCTTCAAATATGAGAAAGCTGTTCGATATAATGCTTCCTCATATGAATGCATTAATGCTAGAAATGCCTCATTGTCACCTTTAATCGCTTTCTTCACTAGTATTTTCTCGTCCAAAATTTCACCTCTTTTCATATGTCCCTATATATTAGACCTACAACTTCGAAAAAAGTTTTAGAAAGAAAAGAAATATTTCCCAATATTCATTTTTTATAACCTATCACCGTACATTGCCTGTTATTTATAAAATTAAAAAGTCCAGTTCACTTTACTGAACTGGAACTTGTATTTAATGCTACAAGAATAGATTCATTTAAAAATCCATTATTGTTATACTAATCCAACATTTCCCTTACCGTTTCTGCTGTAGCCATATAATATTTCAATCCAAATAAACATTTTTCAACATTTATATTATTCGACAATTCCAGCCAAAACCCTTTTACACTAAAATGCCCCGTGAACATCCACCCATTCCCGATAATTAACAGTTTCTATAAAAAGTTATTAATCCCTTCTTACGCTAAGCTGCCTAAATGACACCCTTGACAATATGTACATTTCCAGATTTTACTCGATAAATTTTATATTTTTTTAAAATTCCCCTCTTGCAAAAAAATTATTGTATTGATATATTAATTTCGCATAAAAATTATATTACTGTTTAATAATATCATGAGGTGACATAATGAATTATTTATGGGGAATAGTAGGGATTTTATGTATTTTAGGTATTGCCTTTCTTTTCTCTACTAACAGACGAAAAATTAATATTCGCACGGTAGCGGTGGCACTAGCAATACAAATTTCTTTTGCGTTTATTGTGTTAAAATGGCCACTAGGACGCGCAGCTTTTCAAAAAATAACCGATGGCGTTAATGCGATTATCGGATACGCAAATGAAGGAATTAACTTCCTAGTTGGTGGTCTTTATACACCAGAATCAGGTATTACCCATGTTTTTTTATTTAATGTTTTAGGGATTATCGTTTTCTTCTCAGCATTAATCTCTGTTTTGTATTACTTAGGAATTATGCAGTTTGTAATCAAATATGTTGGCGGTGCCCTCTCAAAACTGTTAGGCACAAAAAAAGCTGAAACATTTTCTGCGACTGCAAATATCTTTGTAGGTATGACTGAAGCTCCTTTAGTGATAAAACCTTTCATTAACAAATTAACTACATCAGAATTGTTCTCCGTTATGGTATGCGGTTTAGCTTCTGTATCGGGGAGTGTATTAGTAGGATATTCTTTAATGGGTGTTCCTTTGGAATATTTACTTGCGGCAAGCGTAATGTCAGCACCAGCTGGACTAGTACTTGCTAAAATTATGATTCCTGAAACGGAACAAAGCCACGAAGATGCGGAAGACTCTGATATGTCAAATGACGAAGAATCTGCAAACGTAATTGATGCCGCTGCAAATGGTGCATCAACAGGTCTTCAATTAGCACTTAACGTTGGTGCAATGCTTCTTGCATTTATAGGCTTAATCGCATTGCTTAATGGATTTTTAAGTTTAGTTGGTGGTTGGTTTGGTTTTGATCAACTATCTATCGAATTAATTTTAAGCTATATCTTTTCACCTTTAGCTTTTGTAATTGGTGTACCGTGGGATGAAGCCTTAATAGCAGGAAACTTTATCGGTCAAAAACTAGTCATAAATGAATTTGTTGCATACAGTAATTTTGGACCGATTATTGATACTTTATCTGAAAAAACAGTGATCATTATCAGTTTTGCCTTATGTGGTTTTGCGAACCTTTCTTCTCTAGGTATATTACTTGGAGGACTTGGAAAGCTTTCACCAAAACGCAGACCTGACATCGCCCGTTTAGGTGTAAAAGCTATTATAGCTGGTGCATTAGCATCTTGTTTAAGCGCAGCTATTGCAGGTATGATTATTGGATAATAAAAGAGATAATTGAGAGGTAATCGAGATTATTATTACTTTATAACTATGCTTATTAATTATTAAAAAATGAATATCGTGAATAACAAACGACATTAAATTCCATTAATGTCGTTTGTTTTATTTTAAGGAATACTTCGCTTGTTTTTGACCCCCCGTTAGTTGAAAACTTCTCTTTTACTTAGTTCCGTCAACAACAATATCAGCACTTTCATATGGCTTATGTTTTTCCACATAAATATCTTCTGAAATCATCCAATTATTTTCCCACATTTCACGGGCTTCTTCTCCGTCTCTATCTAGACCTCTTGAAAGACGTTTTTCTCTTGGACAATCAACCCATATTTTGAAATCGTATTTATCTACTAATTCTTTTCGAATAGAATATACGCCTTCGATTATTACAATGCCACCAACAGGAACAGTATGCCACTCTGCTAAGCTATCCGTTTCCCAATCGTACCGTTGATAATGCCCTTCTTTTTCTTGGCTAATTGGTTCCAGCACCTGATTTAAAAGACGTTTCCAATCAAAATCAGCACCAATAGTTTTTTTTGTCGGATGTGTATTTATAATTTCAGAGGAAGGAAGGTAAAAATCATCCTTATGAACAATCGTTACATTAGAACAGTCTTCTTTTATTTTGTCAGCAAACGTACTTTTTCCAGAACCTCCACAACCGTCTATCCCTATCAAGAGTGTAGATTGCTTTCTAGAAATTGCATTTATACCATTTACTAATTGTTTGAAAGAACTAAATTGCCCTTTTATTATTTTAAAATTCATCTTATTTCATCACCTCATGTTATTCACAAATTTTGTTAGTTCTCTATCCGTCATATAAGACCTTTACTTATTAAATTTAACTGCTCCGTTAGCCCAAAAACCGACTGCGCTAATTGAACAATCGCCCTTTGTTAGTTTAATTGTTTTTTTCACAATCCCTTAATATATATTAAATTTCTTCATTCAAACAAATCTCTATAAATTCAAAAATATTCTTTGCCTCAATAGAACGACTTCCCCAATCATGCCAAAAGTATAAAACCTGTCCTACCACCCCAGCTTCAGATGGATCTGTATCAATGCAAAGATAATCACCACCACCATTAACTGCAATTGGAACCCATTTTGAGTTCCAAAGAAACGGCTTAAGCTCTTTTTCAATATCTGGCTCTAAATCATCATCTGGATCGAATTCTTCTTGTAAAAAAATCCAATTATCTATAATTTCAGAAGTAGGTGATAGAGTCAAATTTCTCACAAATGGATTCACCCCAGTTTCCCAAACTTGTCCGTTATATACCCTGTAAAAGCTCTTCATTTCTTCAGGCAGTATAACACCCAGTGTATCCTCAAGAAGTTGAAACTCTTCATCACTTGCACCCGACTGAAGATTTAATAATTCTTTAAAGTTACTTCCGTTATTTGAACCTCTTTCAATAATACGTTTCCATAACCGCTCAGCTTGATTTATCATATTTTTAATCTTCCCCTCATGTCTCAAATGTGAATTTTCTCTTATTCAAAATTAGATTTTTTTCTATAAATATACTTTACCATAAAAACCCATTAATATTATTAAAGTATCCTGCTGGATTAGCACAATAAAAAAAAGAGCTGTCTAAGCAGCTCAGTGTTCTTAAAGTAACGTCCCCGTTAGTGAAATACGTCTCTCTCAACATTCCTTTTATCCCATTAGACTCAAAAATCCAATTGTTATAATCATTGACCCAAAAGAAATTAAGCACACTATTGCAAATCGATTAAAAGTAATCTTCTTTAATTTACCTTTTCTATTCTGACTGTATAAAAACATAGTAAATATAATAACCCACGTTACCATTAAAATATAAAAAGAAACTAATATTTGATTTCACCACCAACCTATTAATTTTTCCGGAACCTTTAGCCATCCATAACTTTATATTATTTAACATAGTGGTTTTACACATGTTTGGTCGAGGATGCAATAGAAGGTGCTTGTTCAGCTAAACGGCACCGTTAGTTCAATATAGAAAAAAGAGCTGCATATGCAACTCAATGATCTTCAAGGAAGGATATCTATATCTTGATGAGCTTCGAATCCTTTACCTTCAGCTACTTAACTAAACTATCTGAGGCTAATGCCTTTTTACCACTGATTTAATGTTATCCGGCAGAGGTGTTTTATTAAAAACATTTTTCTTTTTATCATTACCATCAATCAATTCTTGTTGTCTTTCAATAACTACCAACGCTTGTATCTCAAAAAACGCCTTTTCAATAAAATTTCATCTTCTCTAGAATCGCCAACAATCTCGTCCGATTGCATAATACCAATTATTTCAAAACCATATGTTAAACTCAAGTCAATTTTTTATATAGAAAATTGAAAGATGTAAAATATTTCGACAATCACAATTGGAAATAATAAGGAAAAAGTATGATGGGCGGTTGGTAATTTTTCGTGTATTCTTGATGAAGTGGATGAACATATCAATATATGATTAAGAAAACAATACAGAATGAAGGAGAGTGCCTTATGAATGAAATCATAGAGCAGGAGAAAGACTTCGGGTTTGCTAGAGTTTATGCTATTGAACTGCTGTTTAAAGAAAAGCCAGTAGTGGACCGCGAACTACTCTACAGCAAGATAGAACAATACATGGGGAAAACAGATCGACCACAAAATGAAATGAGTGGGTCGCTGGCAGTATGGGAGCCCTATGAGCAACAGGAGAACGGCGAAATGCTTCACTTCTTTCATTTGAATTATATGGTGAAATATGCAGAAGGAGAATTGCCTGCACAAACAACGCTTACTGGCATGAATATAGGTCCGATATCTGATTACGAAGCCGCTTTGCAGCAAAGTTGGCATTGGAATGAAGCAGGTCAAACGTTGCAAGAGTGTAGTCACGCGTTGTTACTTGTCGATATGATGGCATCTGGACTGGAGCCCCAAAAAAGATTGGAGCTACATACGAATGTTCTTCGTGCAATAGTGGAAACGGTCCCTTGCGCTGCGATTTATTTTAGAGAAAGCAATAAGTTGGTCGAGCCATCCATGTTTTTGGCTGCTATTGATGATGGCGAAATATTGTATGGTGCATTGAACATTCGGTTCTACAATGTTGAGGGGACTGGCAGTGACCGCCAGGAATGTCTCATGGATTCCATTGGGCTTGCTGCACTAGGTATTCCTGATGTGCAATGCCACTTCTATGATATGGATACCAATGAGGTTGCAGACTGCTTGACTAACTTTGCTTATTATTTGTTTAAGCAAGGTGATATTATCACAGATGGAGAAACGATGGGTTTTACAGAGGAGATGCGTTGGCGCTGCGAGCATCAATATGCATTGGCTGTTCCGCACCGCATAGTCATTGATTTTGATCCCGGTGAGGGCAACTATGCAGGTCACCAAGGTGGGTCTGAAGAATAGTTGCTCCTTTGGGTATGTAGTGATGTAGGTCCTTTCAATACAACCAAAAGTGCGGAACCTAATTTCAACGGTTTTAATCTTTGAGTACTAGTTTTATCAAAATTTGTGTCTAATGCTTAGACTTTATTAATAGGGCCCCTTAGATAATATCATACGTTATCAAGGTCTAAATCGAAAAAAATCAGGGATACTACATATTATACATGGCTAATATGTAGCATCCCTTTTATTTTATGTTTCACAATTGCGCCCGAATGTGGTATAAATATTATATTTTTGCTAAGACAGAGTTAACAAAACCGGTTTTTTCTTCTGGATATTTGTGTTTATTATGGGGCAAGCGTTGATAGCTTATATTTCTTTCAGATAAATGCTATTCTACAAGGATTCCTTTATTTTCCCATCTAGATTTCTAATTTCGCATGCACCGAATTATCCTGAATGATGCCTGTTTCTACAAAACCAAATGAAGCGTATAATTCTTTAGCTATGACATTACTTTTATGATAAAAGAGGTCTACATATTGTGCTTCCCCATTTGGCATAGTTTCAATATCCGCCAACATTTTTTCAAATGCAAGCTTGCCATATCCTTTCCCCTGATAACTCTTATCAATCATAAAATGCCAAATGAAATAGGTCTTCTTCCCGTAATAAACTTCATTTTGAAATGATTCATGATCCGTCGTATCATAAATATACATCAAAAATCCAACCATAGTATCATCAACATAAATGGCTAGTGGAGTCGCTGGTATCCCGTCTGCGTTCAACATATGAGCATCTGCAAAGCTTCTGAGGTTAGTAGTTTCTATTAAGTCTTCCTGGTTTTCTTCAACATCAAGCGCTATTACTTCATCTATGTTATCCCCGTCTATTTTTCGTAATTCAATCATCTTTTTATCTCCTCTCTAAGTCAAGCCACTTTCACACACGGCATAAGACATTCCAACTATCAATTTTACATGTATCATCATTATTATAAATATCAAATACATCCTGTAAATCAGTACTCTTAAAAGGTCTAATTATTAATCTTTCTGTTGTGATTTCCAAGTTAGCTCTCCACCCTTACATTCATTCTACAAAACATTTTTTATAGTATTTAAAACTTCTTAGATTTTACCTTGATTACATATTTTACCATAGTAAATAAAAATCCTTATTCCCTAAACGCGCCGATTGCGGAAGATTGTAATTGAAGAAAAGCACAGTTAGTTTGAGTACATTATTTTACAAACTGGTCCTCTTCCACTTCTTTTATAGACTTTGCAATTACTTCACATTTTTTTATAGCCCAAATATAATGGTCGGAAGTGTTTGCTGCAAAATAGCTGTATAAATTACTTGTTTTTGTCCATTTATAATGCTTTTTTGTCATGATTTGTTCATTGGTATGTAATTGAATTAGTTCCATCACTCGTTCATGACTTAACTTCAATTTTTTTATAGCTTGATTTAATGTTACATCTTGATAGTTTTCCCAAATTCGCATATTGAGTAGCCCTATAGTACGCCATTTATAACCAGGTGCTGGCATAAAAGGGATATCACCATTCATTCCTTCTCTATACCATCTTTCCAGCATTGCATGCCATTCATACAGGTGCATTAAAACATCGCGAAAACTCTTATCCCTTTCTTGAGTTTCAATGGAAATCCCCCTTTTTCTACTAGGTACGGATTCAATTATCTCAAGTAATGTATTAAAGTTTTTGTCACTATTCAGTAATAGAATTTCTTTTTCATTTCTAGTCACCTCGGTAGTCCCCTCCCTTTTGTTATATTTTAACAGATATTACCTTTTAATTTTGATTTTAAAGTTAAAATATTGATGATTTAAGCTGATTTTGTTTTTTCAATTTATGCTGTTAGTTGAATATACCTTATTCCAGATAATGGCCCTATTGCTGAAAAAGGCACAATTCATCTTCAAGAATTGCGCCCGTTTGCTTTATAAACTTATTTGAAATATATTATGTAATCATTAGTTCTAATGAAAAATCCTTTATAGATTTGGTGTAACAAACCTCCAATATTGCTTTGTATCATCATCTTTTACTATTACCCCTAGTTTGGATAATTCATCACTAATATCTATTATTTCGTCTTTCTCTTTGTTCTTTATAGCAAGTGCTCTTGCTTTCATCAATGCATTTGCAGCGGTTGATAACTCTTCTGTGCTCGCTGACCATAACTTAAAACAAGTTTTATATGGATCAATTAAACTGAATGGATAACTATAATTTCTAAATGCATTTTTCAAAGTTTCTTTTCTTATATCATAAGATTCACGTAGTAGTTCGTGACCAGAGGTGCCCACTATTACTAGTTCATCTTCGTCATAATAAATTTCTTGTATTTCGTCTCGAATGAATGTAAGACTCTCTAAGCCGTTATCAATTACTATGCTGGAATTTGAAATTGATACTGTTGGACTCTTGCTCAACAATATTATTACTAAAAAAAATCCAATAACTAGCCCGATAATAATTAATAATAAAGTAGCCCATTCGCCAAATGTGGAATTTAAAAAATCCGTAATTTTAGTTATGAGTGAAACCCACTTATGATTAGAAAATCTCTTAAACCGCTCCGTTCGTACGATGGATAAATCCTCCATTTATTAAACGATGGCGCCCCCATTGAAGCAATTCATAGTTTAATAGGGCATGAAAAAAGTGAATGGAACTGTACTTTTAAAAAAAAAACAGAAAATCTAGACACATTAAAAGGTGTTGTTCTAATAATCTGGCCATTCCATGCAAAAAAGACGCTATTCCTAAAACGGAAATGCACCCGTTTCCAGGATATTAGTTTAAATTTGCAGCGCAGTTTGAAGGTATAATTTCAAAGCTTTTATCTGTCCTTCTGTGTCAGCTTCTTTTTTTCCAGCAAGATTTGTCTCCAATAAAATACCATCGGTAACATTTATCATAAAGGTAGCAATTGTAGTTAGGGGCTGTTTTGGATTAAATTCACCTGTGTCCACTCCTTTTTGAAGCATTTTGATATAGTTCTCCCTTGCACGATTGAAACGTGAAAGTAAATACGGAACACGCTCCATTCCTTCACTACGCCATCCTGTGACGAAATATTCATAAGTAACTGCACTAATTTTATGAAATGAATCTTTATTGTACTCATCTAAAATAGACTCTATAGTTTCCCAAACAGTTTGATTACTTTGGATAAGATTATGAATTTTCTTTTCAAACTGTTCGTCCCTTTCATTCAAGATGCTTTTAAACATCTCTTCTGTACTAGAAAAGTATTGATATACCCCGCCTCGGCTCATCCCAGATACTTCAACAACGTCTTTCATAGTTGTAGGTTCGAAACCTTTCTGACAGAACACAGTTTCTGCAGCCTTCAATATTTCAAGCTTGCGGTTTTCTTTGTATTGTTTCGACACTTTAGGTGACATTCGAATCCTTCTTTCAATAGGAGATTTTATTATGATCGTTAACAAGCTAACTGCAATTAAAGATGTGCCTGACACAATAAATGTCGTAATAACACCAAACAATTCGGAAAGAATTCCACCTGAAACCATTCCAATCAATGTCCCAAGTGTAGTCATACTGTTGATTATTCCGAAGACACGGCCAGTTTTATCTACAGGAGTACTTTTTTGTGCAATTATGTTTAAAGGTATAATCGCCGATCCAAAAGAAAAACCAGCTAGAAAAAATAGTATAGGATATGCAATTGAAAGAAATGTAGGGGGAAGATGAGACATAAGAGCAAGAGCTACTAGTGAAATTCCAAGTCCTAATGCACCGAAAAAAATGCAACCTAGTGTCGAACGAATATGCTTTTTTGTATATATTGCTGATGCTACAAACATACCGCCGCCACTAGCAGCCATACTATACCCCGCCACGGTTACAGGATCTTTAAAGATACCCCTTAAAAGGACCATGAATTGAGTATCGGCGATTTGTAAAACTAGAAGCAACAATGTAGTAATAATTAAACTAACTAAAATGACAGGAATTGTTTTTAAGAAAGAGAATCCTTCTTTCATTTCTACCAGGAAATTAGAAGTAATATTCAATTTTTGCTGTTCGTCTTCTTCAACCATAACATTTCGATGGTCCTTTGGAACTCCAAGTAAAAAGAGTGCTGATATAGCAAACGTAAGAGCATCAATATAAAATGCCAATTGGATGCCTGCAGTCGCAAAAATCATTCCGCTAAGTACTGGACCAATTATTTTTGCCCCATTATCAATCATCCCACTGATTCCCATTGCAGCCTGCATTTGATCATCTTCTACGATTTCTTTTAATTTACCATTTTTTGAGGGAATAAATAATGCTACAAACGAACTTTTTAAAAATAATAATATAAATACTTGCCATAGTTGCGTTGAAAATGCAACTCCAAGAACAAGGACTAAACAAAATAGATCGGAAATCAACATAATTAAACGTCGGTCAAAACGATCACTTAACACCCCGCTCAAAGGGCCAAACAAAACCATAGGACCTACAAACAATAGCATTACACCAGACACTGCAATTGGTGAAGCATTCCACTTTACAGCAACCAAAGTAATTACAGCCAAAATATCCAACCAGTTCCCAATAGCCGAAACGCTCTGGGAGGCAATCAAATACAAAAAAGCCTTATTTTTATATAGACGTTTTGAATCAGAACCACTAGTCATCCTCATTCCCCCATTCACGAAATTTAAACTGACACTATTGTCATTATTATAAAATGACAGTAGTGTCAGTTTCAAGAGCTAAGTATGTTTATTTATGACAAAAAGGTAAGGAAGGATGCGATTTCATTATTACTTTTGCCATAAAAAAACCCCCGTAAAAGTTAGATTGATGTCTAACTTTTACGGGGCAGTTCAAATAATACTAAGTTCTTTTGCAGGGATTCAGTTTCATAACTGTACGATTATATATTATATCTGTACATCTACAAAGGTAAAGGGAGCTTTATCCAAGAATTTAGTGTAAAAACATCATCAAATTCTGCTCATAATATCCACATTAATTTCTGGCTGATCATAACTATAGCCATTAGACAGTCCCTCTCATTTAATCCACTCCTAATGCTTCCCATACTTTCGTGAATTCAGCTATTGATTTTTCCACTTCCTCTTCACTCGGAATATGGCTCAGTATATCCTCTTGCGTATACGCTTTACCGCCCTTCACGATGGTATGGATATCCTGTGTATGTTTAATATTATCTAATGGATTGTCGTTTAAAATAACTAAATCAGCAATAAATCCTTCTTTAATTACACCAATATCATCCAGATTGATCGATTTTGCCGCATTTACTGTCGCTGCTTGTAAAGATTCCATTTCAGTAAAGCCAATTTCCACAAATATTTCAAGTTCACGGTGTAAGGCCATTCCCGGGTATGTATACATTAAGGCAGGCGTATCCGTTCCAGCAACTACTGTTCCACCCATATCATAGTAGATTTTAGCAATGGCTTTATCTAAGTTATGTGTTTTGGCATTATATTTTTTTATCGACTCTACATGTTCCGCTTGTTGATTCCAATATTGCATAATGTAATTTATCTTTGAAGCAGATTCTATGATAATATTTTTAGGAGACCAAAATTCAGGATATTTGATAGATTGATCGTAAACAACCATTGTTGGGCATAATTTCACATTGTATGCCAACATTTTTTCACAAAGTTCCTTAATTTTTTCTTGATCTGGGTTTTCCCAATCGATATGAAGCCATTCCTCTTGGTCTACAAATAGATTCCATCCCTTATACATCTCATGTGCAAAACCAGATGCATGTTCAATCCAAGTAACCCCACACTCAGCTGCATCTAAAGCAGTTAAATCTTTAGAATTCACCAAATCAATAGCAACTTCCAAGTTATACTTCTTCGCCTCATCTACAGCCGCTTCCATCACGTCTCTTTTAATCCATCCATACAATTTAACAAACTTTGCGCCTACTTCTACTTGTCTACGAACTTCTTTTCTCGCTTCTTCTGGATCGTCTGTTACGAGAGCACCAAAACTAGTTGGACCCCATTGACCAGGTGTTCCGTCAATCATTCTGTCTGATGCATAAATTCGTGGTGTTGGTGCATCATCAGGTTGTTCAATTAAGTTCTTTAGTAAAAGGACATTACCTGCAGTATTACGTATTGTCGTTACCCCTGATGCAACGAAATGGGGAGCAAATCGATCATTAATATGACAATGCATATCGATTAAGCCTGGAATAATATATTTACCTTGAGCATCAACCGTATTTACCCCTTCTGGTAACACGTCTTCTTTTTTATATATTCTTTTTACCATATTTCTTTCTACTTCAATTGAACCTACATAAGAACCTCCATTTTCCACATCAATGATTGTTCCATTTTTAATAATAAAATTTCTCATTTTTTTACCTCCTGAAATTTGGTCTATTTAATTTTTATGATTATTCATGTAGTAGTTTTTTAAAGAGTTAGAGGAAATGATGTGTTTTTTACCGTTGCTTGCCATGTGTACAATGTGTGTTGGCATTTTCACATTTTTTCTCCTAATTTACTATACTTACTAAAACAATCCTGCTCCGTTAGTGGTATAAATTTTCAGAATTATACGTTTATTCTAACACTAAAACTATAATCCTGAAAATATTCTTGGAAAAATAATGGAACCGTGGACCAACAAGCAATTAAGCAGCAATTAGTTTGATGTTCAACTAAACTGCGTCATTATTACAAGAAACGATTGCTCTAATTATATAATTGCCCTGTTACTTTAAGTGCAAATCTTTACAATGTTCAAAGAAAGCTAGTGTCTTTTCAAACAATTTTGGTTGAACCTCAAAATAAGTAAGGTTATTAGGTAGATTATTGAATAATTTCACTTCGTCAATTTCTGATATTGGCATTTGACCAATTTCCTTTACCTTCGCAAAGTATAACCTTCCAAAAACCTTACTAGTAGAATCATCCATTGAATAGTCGCAAATCGGAACTAAATCAACTATTTTACACCCTGTTTCTTCAAATAACTCTCTTTTAGCTGTTTCAATAATTAGTTCTCCAGGTTCTCTATGTCCACCAGGAATTTCCCACGACTTTCGGTCTTTATGTCTTACATATAGCCACTTATCCTTATAAATAGTACTTATAACTGCAAATTTCAACTCATTTTCATTAACTAATCCCATATCATAAAATTGAATTTTCATTTTTTTCACCTCAAGTATTACTACTACTTTAAATAATTCTTTACACTATGGATTATCCCTTAATCAACTACCTACTTTGTTAGCTTAAGTACATTTCTTCACAATTATATAGTTGTATTGTAATAATTATCCAATGAAATATCTCGCCTATTTTACAATTTCTTTTATCTTCGACTTCCACATGCAAGAAGCGATTGCTCTACTTGAACAATCGCCTCAATTAGTTTGACAAGACTACTTAACTTCAATTACAAAGACATAACTGGAACTGCCCTTTTTCCATTGTCCATACACACTATAAATATAAACACCTTTTTCTTTTGGCACTAAAAATACGTCGTCTTCGTTTAATGGGACGTCTTCTATTTCGTCGTGACTAGACCATTTATTAACGCCCAATTCTTTTGGTTCACGATTAAATTCTATTTTTATTTTAGCTTCAGGTGATACAAGTACCGGTTTAAGTTCTTGATGCTCAATTATTTCTGGTGGAGCAATAATATCGACACACTTAGCGGTAATAACCCCGCTCCAACAATAAGAACCTTGTGCCACTTCTACTTTATTACTTTCAATAGTTATAGTTGGTTTAGGTGGTTTCAAGTTAAATAACCCATCAATAAAATAAATTCCCACTATCAACACAACAACGGCTAATAAAGAAGTAAAAAACTTTTTCATTCACTTCCCCCTTATTGTTTTAAAATATCTAATTCCAATAAACTACGCCGTTAGCTTTACTAGAACAAAAAATTCATTTATACACTTTCCATTCTTTATAACATTCAGCGTCTATACCTAGCGTGTTTGTTTTTATCCATTCAAATGCTTTAAGAACTAATGGTGAAGCATTATCAACTGATACATCTTCCTCCGATACCCATAAAGCGCCAAGTGAATCTTGGCCTTCAAATTGTAGTGGTTCACTCAATTCTCCACCAATTCTATTAACTAAATAATATACGGCGATATGATGAACATCAGTAAAACCTTTCCAGTCCCAAGGTAGTTGAAAATCTAAAACACCAATATTTTTTAGGATTTCAATTTCAACGCCTGTTTCTTCAAGAAATTCTCTTTTCATTGCATTTGATAAGCTTTCACCCGTTTCTAAGCTACCACCTGGCAGATCATAACGGTTTATATAAGGTCCCCCATTTTTATTTATTACTAATAGGTTATTATTTTCCACACAAATACCATATACACCAAAAGCTCGGTGGTAATTTTGTAATTTCTGCACTATATACTCCCCATTCTCTTAAATTAGACTCATTATTTAATTCTTTTTTTATGTAGAAGAAAACATGAAAAACATAAAGTTGATGCAGATGCTATTTACTTGTAAGGCACAATTTACATCTAGATGTTAGCGTTCATGATTTCTCGTTATATCTTATATTACCTTATTTTTAGTTTATGGGAATTATTTGAAGATATTTTATTCATAAAGAGAAGTATATGGAAAGGTAATATCTTGTTTAGAATAGCCTACTGAACTCCTATGGGAAAGTGAGCGATAAGTTTCGGAAAACTAGAAAAAGACTGTAGACAACTCGTTTTTCCGAGTTTTTCTACAGTCGAAACCTGATTTCATTTCTCAAGGAGGTTAACTATTATTCAAATACTACTCTCTTAGCCTCGTAAGCTGCAATTTCGTCCTCGTACTTAAACGTTAACGAAATTTCATCCCAGCCATTTAATAGCATTTCTTTGTAATAAGGGTCGATCTTGAAGTGGTACTCTTTACTTGCAGAAGTTACGGTTTGTGCTTCAAGATTAACTTCAATGGCCTGCGCTTCTGATAAGCCTTGCGCAAGTAATTCATCACATTCTGCTTCTGTTAACTTAATAGGTAAAATGCCGTTCTTGAAGCAGTTATTATGGAAAATATCCGCAAAACTTGGTGCGATTACAACGCGGAAGCCGTAGTCTAAAATAGCCCACGGTGCATGCTCACGTGAAGAGCCGCAGCCGAAATTATCTTGGGCAACCAAAATTTCAGCTTTTTTATATTGTTGTTTATTTAAAACGAAATCAGTCATTTCATTACCCTGTTCATCAAAACGCCAATGGTAAAATAAATATTGGCCAAATCCTGTGCGTTCAATACGCTTTAAAAATTCTTTAGAAATAATTTGGTCTGTATCTACATTTTTGCGGTCAAGTGGTGCATACACACTGTTGACGATATTAATTGGTTCCATAGTATACTCTCCCTTATGCTTCTTGCTTCACTAATTTTCGAACGTCAACGAAATGACCGTGAATTGCTGCTGCAGCGGCCATTGCTGGGCTTACTAAGTGAGTACGAGCCCCAGCTCCTTGTCGACCTTCAAAGTTACGGTTAGAAGTAGACGCACAGCGTTCACCTGAAGGAATAACATCTTCATTCATCCCTAAACATGCAGAACAACCTGATTCACGCCATTCAAAACCAGCGTCGGTAAAGATTTTATGTAAACCTTCTGCCTCTGCTTGTTTTTTCGTAGTGTGAGAGCCTGGTACAACAATACCTTGCACACTAGGATGTAGCTTTTGCCCTTCCACAATGCTTGCAGCTGTACGTAAATCGGATAAACGAGAGTTCGTACATGAACCGATAAAAACATGTTGAATGTCAATCGATGTTATCGGCTGACCTTCCTTCAAATCCATATATGCTAATGCATTATCTAATGCTGCACGATCTGTTTCATTATCGTAATCTTCGCGCACCGGCACTGTTTTTGACACCCCAACCCCCATAGCTGGGTTTGTACCCCAAGTAACGATTGGCTCGATTTCGTCTGCATCGATTTCTAGTAGAACATCATATACGCAGCCAGGATCGGATGCTAAGCTCAACCAGTAAGCAGCTGCTTCATCGAATTGCTTTTGTGGAGCAAAACGGCGACCACGTAGGAATTCAACAGTCGTTTCGTCGGGAGAAATTAAGCCTGCTTTTGCTCCTGCTTCAATCGACATATTACAAATTGTCATACGCTCTTCCATTGATAACGCGCGAATCGCTTCACCTGTATATTCCACGATATGACCTGTACCAATTCCGATACCCCATTTTGCAATAATCGCTAAAATAATATCCTTTGCGGCAACGCCAACACCTAATTTACCGTTTACACGGATTTCCATTGTAGGCGGCTTTAATTGCCATAATGTTTGTGTTGATAGGACATGCTCTACTTCTGATGTCCCGATACCGAATGCAATTGCGCCGAATGCACCGTGAGTCGCTGTATGTGAATCCCCACACACTATTGTTTTACCAGGCTGTGTTAACCCAAGTTCTGGTCCGATAACGTGGACAATACCTTGGTCTGGATGCCCGATATCAGCTAGTTGCACGCTGAATTCTTTTGCATTATCAGCAAGTGTAGTAATTTGTTTTTTTGCAATTGGGTCATTAATTGTCGGTAAATTTTTTGTCGGCACATTATGATCCATCGTTGCAAAACAAAGGTCTGTACGGCGCACTTGACGATTTGCTAAACGTAGCCCTTCAAATGCTTGTGGACTTGTTACTTCATGTATTAAATGAAGATCTATATATAGTAAGTCCGGCTTGCCTTCTTCTCGATGTACGACGTGTGTTCCCCAAATTTTTTCAATAATATTTTTTGCCATTATATTCACCAATCCCTTAAATGTATGAAATCATAATGCTTTCAGAAACAAAGCTAGTATCGATTTCGTTAATGACTTTATCTGTCCATTCATCTGTAGATAAAACGCGTGTACCGTCTTGTGCAAGGTCCGCTGTAAAGTACCCATCATCAAATACCGCGCTTACTGCACGTTCGATTTCTGCCGCCTCTTCTATTAAGCCAAATGAGTATTGCAACATCATCGCTACTGAAAGAATTGTCGCCGCTGGGTTTGCTACACCAAGACCAGCAAGCTCCGGTGCTGAACCGTGAACCGGCTCATATAAGCCGAAGCTATCACCGCGAATTGACGCTGAAGGAAGTACCCCTAAAGAACCTGTAATAACGGATGCTTCATCACTTAAAATATCTCCAAACATATTTTCAGTCACGACTACATCATAATGACCAGGGTTTGTAATTAGTTTCATCGCTACCGAATCGACTAAATTATGCTCTACTTGTACGTCTGGATATAGCTTTTTCTTTTCTTCTACAATTTCACGCCATAAACGTGATGTATCCAACACATTCGCTTTATCTACAGAGCAAAGTTTACCACTGCGTAAACGTGCAAGCTCGAATGCATTATCAATAATGCGCTCGATTTCTTCACGGGAATATACACAAGTATCAACTGCACCTGTTGCTGTTTTTTTGCGTGGTTCACCGAAGTAAATACCACCTGTTAATTCGCGAACAATCATTAAATCGACGTTTTCTGCAACTTCACGCTTTAATGGAGAAGACGCGAGTAAGCTTGGAAACGCCTTTACAGGACGAAGGTTAGCAAATAAATCAAAATGCTTACGGATTTTTAGTAACCCTTTCTCCGGACGTAAATCTGTCGGATTATTATCCCATTTTGGTCCACCTACTGCACCGAGTAAAATCGCATCGCTTTCTGCACACATAGCAATTGTTTCATCTGGTAGTGGATTATTAAATTGATCGATTGCTGCACCGCCAATTGCACCATAGCCTAAATGAAATGTATGATTGAAACGCTTTCCGATTACTTGTAATACTTTCACTGCAGAAGCAATAACTTCAGGACCAATCCCGTCACCAGGCAATACTGTAATTTTCTTTTCCATTTGAAAACACCTTTCTTTCTCGCGTATGTCGTCGCGTTGTCTTTGTAGAAACGCCACCAAATATACAATTTGATGGCGCAAATTTGTCTATACGATTAGCTGTTTCGCGCGAATACTTCCTTGAATTAACTGTCTGTTGATCGCATTTAAATATGCTTTCGCAGATGCTTCTAAAACATCCTGTGCTGCGTCACGCCCTGTTGATGTATAGCCGTTATAACGCAAGTTAACAACTGCTTCACCTAATGCGTCGCGTCCTTTGCCAACAGATGACACACGGTAATCTAATATATTAACTGTGCCATTTACTAATTGTTCAAGCGTATTGAAAATCGCTTCTACAGAACCCGAACCAGTTGAAGCGAGTGTCTTTACAACGCCATCTGGAGTTATAACTGAAGCAGTTGCAGTTGGAATATTTTCAGTTCCGTACTGCACTTGTACGCTTTTAAGTTCGAATAACGGTATATCTTCCACTGACACTTGTTGCTCTGTTAGTAGTGTTACTAAATCTTCTTCTGTTACTTCTTTTTTGCGATCTGCTAGTTTTTTAAATTCTGCAAACGCTTTGTTTAATTTTTCGTCTGATAATTCGTAGCCCATTTTATCTGCTCGATCACGGAATGCAGCACGGCCTGAATGTTTGCCTAAAACTAATGGCACATCTTCTTCCCCGATTAAAGCCGGTGAAATGATTTCATATGTTTCAGGATTTTTCAGTACGCCGTCTTGGTGAATGCCTGACTCATGAGCGAAAGCGTTCTTCCCTACGACAGCTTTATTTGGTTGAATGACAACGCCTGTTAAACGGCTAACCATTTGAGATGAGCGTTTAATTTCTTTTAAATTTAAAGTCGTTTCTACATTGTATAGATCTTTACGAATATGCAATGCTACACCAATTTCTTCTAGAGCCGCATTACCAGCTCGTTCACCAATACCGTTAATTGTACATTCCACTTGATCTGCACCGTTTTGTATTGCTGCAATGGAGTTCGCTACAGCCATTCCTAAGTCATCATGGCAATGAGCAGAGAATTTGACTTTGTCTGCACCGCGCACATTTTCACGAAGGTATGTAAAGAGTGCACCGTATTCCTGTGGTGACGCATAACCAACTGTATCTGGTACGTTAATTGTTGTCGCTCCGGCAGCGATGACTTCACCGATAATTTTCACTAGGAAATCACGGTCTGAACGGAAACCATCTTCAGCTGACCATTGTACGAGTGGGAAAAACTTTTTAGCGTATTTTACTGCTTCAACAGCTTGTTCTAGTACTTGTTCAGGCGTCTTTTTTAATTTGTACTCCATATGAATTGGAGATGTTGCTAAAAAGACGTGAATATGAGGTTGCTCCGCTACTTTAAGCGCTTGCCAAGTCGTATCAATATCCTTTTGCACACAGCGAGCTAAACCCGTTACAATAGAGCTTTTCACTG
This sequence comes from Solibacillus sp. CAU 1738, assembly GCF_039888725.1. Lineage (NCBI taxonomy): Bacteria > Bacillati > Bacillota > Bacilli > Caryophanales > Caryophanaceae > Solibacillus > Solibacillus sp. CAU 1738. The sequence continues at coordinate 833,671 of NZ_JBDQQN010000001.1, read as the reverse complement.
TGCTTGCAATGCGGTTTACGGCATCGAAATCGCCAGGCGATGAAGCAGGAAAACCTGCTTCAATAATTGTTACACCTAGACGTTCAAGTTGTTTTGCAATTTCTATTTTTTCAGTAGTATTTAAATTAATACCAGCTGATTGCTCGCCGTCGCGTAGCGTTGTATCAAATATATCAATCTTGCGCACTACTATTTCACCACGACCTTCTCTTTACCTGAATTAATGAATGGCATCATCGCACGAAGTTTTGCTCCAACTTCCTCGATTTGGTGGTTAGCGCCAGCTTCTTTGAAACGAGTGTAGTCTGGGCGACCGTTTTCGTTTTCAGCGATCCAACGTTTAGCAAATGTACCGTCTTGGATATCTGTTAAAACATCTTTCATACGAGCTTTTACTGAATCGTCGATAAGACGTGGACCTGCTACATAGTCGCCCCACTCAGCTGTATCTGAAACTGAGTAACGCATAGTAGCCATACCACCTTCGAACATTAGGTCAACGATTAATTTTAATTCGTGTAATGTTTCAAAGTAAGCAAGCTCTGGTTGGTAGCCAGCCTCTACTAATGTTTCGAAACCTGCTTGCACAAGAGCCGTTGCGCCACCGCAAAGTACTGCTTGCTCACCGAATAGATCTGTTTCTGTTTCTTCTTTGAATGTTGTTTCTAGTAAACCACCTCGCGCTGAACCAATCCCTTTACCGTAAGCAAGTGCGATTTCTTTTGCTTGACCAGTAGCATCTTGGTGGATAGCGAATAATCCTGGTACACCAGCACCTTCAGTGAATTGACGACGTACTAAGTGTCCTGGTCCCTTTGGAGCTACTAAAAATACGTCTACGTCAGCTGGAGGTACGATTTGACCGAAGTGAATATTGAAACCGTGTGCGAACATAAGTGCTTTACCAGGTGTTAAGTAAGGCGCGATTTCTGCTTCATATACTGCTTTTTGACGCTCATCTGGAAGTAAAATTTGGATAACATCTGCTGCTTGTGCTGCTTCTGCAACTGTCATTACTTCAACGCCATCTTCTTTTGCTGCGTCATATGATTTACCTGGACGAATACCTACTACTACATCAAAACCTGATTCTTTTAAGTTAAGTGCATGTGCGTGACCTTGAGAGCCGTACCCGATAATTGCGATTTTTTTCCCTTTTAAAACTTCCTCGTTGATGTTTTGCTCATAATACATAGTTGCCATTTAAAATTCCTCCTAATATGTTGTTTTTTGTTTATATGCAAACTATTTTGAATTTTTATTACAAAATAGATAGCTGCGGTATTTCGGATTTTTGTGTTTCACGGACAGCTGCGGTCGCCCCTGTACGTGTTAATTCTTTAATGCCGTATGGACGGATTAGTTCGATAAATGCGTCGATTTTTTCAGGATTCCCTACTACTTGATACGTCACTACATTTTTCGCTGTATCAATAATTTGTGGGCGGAAAGGTTCAACTATCGAATTCATTTCTAAGCGCAAATTAGGTGGTGAAATGACTTTCACTAAAGCTAACTCACGAAGGACAATGGATTTATCCGTAATGTCATTTACTTTAAGTACATCTATTTGCTTTGATACTTGTTTAATGAGTTGTTCGATTTTTCTTTCGTCTTCTACATTTACAACGAATGTCATTTTAGAGAAATTCGGTTGCTCAGTATGACCGACAGTAATGGATTCAATATTAAACTGTCGTTTCATAAGAAGACCTGTTACGCGGTTTAATACACCACTTTGATTAATAACGGTTACCGTAATTACTCGTTTCACAGCTTTTTCACCCCAATCATTTCATGTAATCCTTTTCCAGGAGCTACCATAGGATAAACATTTTCAAGTTGTTTCACACGGCAGTCGATTACTACTGGCTCATCTGAGTTGATTGCTTCAGCAAAAATGCGTTCTGCGTCTTCTAACTTTTCAATTAAGTAGCCTTTAATACCGTAAGCATCAGCTAACTTCACAAAGTCAGGCTGTACAGGCATTAGTGATGAAGAGTAGCGTTCGTCATAGAAAGTTTGCTGCCACTGGCGAACCATACCTAAGCAGCCGTTATTTAAAATGACGATTTTTACCGGTAAGTTAAATTCCTGTAACAGCGATAGTTCTTGTGCTGTCATTTGGAAGCCGGCGTCACCACAAATCGAGATTACCTTTTTATCCGGCTTTGCAAACTGGGCACCTATTGCCGCTGGGAAACCAAAGCCCATCGTACCAAGTCCACCAGATGTTACCCAGCCGTGATCGTTATTTAAACGATAGTATTGTGCAGCCCACATTTGATGCTGGCCAACATCTGTTGTAACAATCGCATCACCATTTGTTAATCGGTGGATTATTTCGATTGCTTGCTGAGGTAATATTTCTTTCTCATCTTCTTCATACCAAAGGGGGTTTTCCATTTGACTTTCATCTAAATATTGCAGCCAAGCTGTCGTATTTGGACCTTCAAAGTCTTTTTTCATGAGTGCTTTTAAAGCCTCTTTCGCATCTGCCACAATTGGAATATCTGTCGGTACGTTTTTCCCGATTTCAGCTGGATCGATATCGATATGAATGATTGTTGCGTTCGGTGCAAATGTTGCTAAATTACCTGTTAAACGATCATCGAAACGCGCCCCAATATTAATTAGTAAATCTGATTTAGTAATGGCATCGTTCGCCGTTGCTGTACCGTGCATCCCAGCCATTCCGTAAAATTGTTTATGCTGTCCATGGATGCTACCAAGGCCTAATAAAGTATTAACAATCGGCAATTTGTATTTTTCTGCAAATTCAGTTAATTCCTCGCGCGCATCGGCAAATAATACACCCGCACCAGCTAAAATAAGCGGTTTTTTCGATAAAGTAATCGCTTGAATCGCCTTTTGAATTTGTAAATAATTTGGCTGATATGTTGGCTGATATCCAGGTAAATAGATTTCATCTGGTGTTTCAGGCATATCGCCATCTTCAAAAATAGCCTGAGAAACGTTTTTTGGGAAATCAATTAGTACTGGCCCTTTTCGTCCAGTGTTAGCAATATGAAACGCTTCTTGCACAATTCTTGGAATATCACGAATATCTTGCACTTGGTAATTATGCTTTGTAATCGGTGTTGTAATGCCCATAATATCCGCTTCTTGGAAAGCGTCTGTCCCGATAACAGAAGTTGCTACTTGGCCAGTGAAAATAACAAGTGGAATTGAATCAATCATTGCATCCGCTATACCTGTTACTAAGTTTGTTGCTCCAGGACCACTAGTAGCGATTACGACACCCGCTTTATTAGAGACACGTGCATAACCTTCTGCTGCATGAATCGCACCTTGTTCATGACGCGCTAAAATATGGCGAATAGGATTACGGTACATCGCATCATAAATTTGCAAAACGGCTCCACCAGGGTAACCAAAAACTATTTCAACACCTTGATCGTGTAATGCCTGCACTAAAATATCTGCACCATCTCGTGGTTTTTTTACTTCTTCTGCTACTGCTTCTTGCGTTTCATTCATCGAAACATTTGCACTCATTATTTGTCTCCTCCCTACATGTTTAAAAAGATAATAAAAAAGCCTTTTTCTCCGCACGCAAAATAAGACCTCTTGCGCAGGGATGAAAAAGACTTTCCATGGTACCACCCTAATTTATAGCATTCAAAATAAATGCTACCTCGTGAATAATGTGAGACTCCCTACCTCCACTAAAAAAGTGTGCAACTGAGAATAGGAACATTATCCATTAATAACGAGCACTTCGAATATGCCCGGAGCTATCTAATGGCGGTACCGCGTTTAATAGCTCACTCCGAGGGGATGTCGGAACTAGTTGTATCGTCGGCTTCCAGCAACACCGACTCTCTGGTAGATACAAATCTCTAGCACCTTTAACCTCATCAACGATTTGGTTATTAAATTTTCATGACGCCGCCCTGTGAAGCATTCGTTACTAAAGCTGAGTAACGAGCTAACCAGCCGCGTTTAATTTTTGGCTCAAATGGTTGCAAGTTTTGACGACGCTCTGCAAGAACTTCCTCAGAAACTTGTAAATTAATCGTTCTATTTGGTAGGTCAATTACAATTGTATCGCCGTTTTCGACTAATGCAATTGGACCTCCTTCTGCAGCCTCAGGTGAAATATGTCCGATTGATATACCACGTGATGCACCTGAGAAACGTCCGTCTGTTATAAGCGCGACTTTAGTTCCTAATCCCCGACCTTGAATAGAAGAAGTTGGGGCAAGCATTTCTGGCATACCAGGACCACCTTTTGGCCCTTCGTAACGAATGACGACAACATGCCCTTCACGAACAGTCCCTTCATCAATCGCAGTTTGTGCTTCCTCTTGAGAGTTAAACACAATTGCTTCACCCGTAAACACTTTAATCGACGGGTCTACAGCACCTACTTTAATAACTGAACCTTCTGGCGCAATATTGCCAAATAAGACTGATAATCCGCCAACTGGTGAATATGGGTTATCTTTCGTACGAATAACTTGATCATTTGTAATATGATCATTTTTTACTAATTCGCCCATTGTTACACCTGCTATTGTTGGACGGTCTGGATGAATCGCACCTGGTATTTTTGCAAGCTCATTAATAATTGCCTGCACTCCACCTGCTTTATTAATATCATCCATCGAAATATCACTAGCTGGCATAATTTTCGCTAAATACGGTACACGCTCAGCTACTTTATTTATATCTTCAATGTTATAGTCGATTTCAGCTTCGTTTGCAATTGCAAGTGTGTGGAGAACAGTATTTGTAGAACCACCCATTGCCATATCTAGTGCAAATGCATCATCAATTGCTTCTTTCGTAATAATGTCGCGTGGCTTCACATCTTCTTTAATCATACGTACTAAATGTTTTGCTGCTTCTTTAATTAAGCGGTGACGTTCCTCGCTTGTTGCGACGATCGTACCGTTCCCCGGAAGTGCTACACCGAGCATTTCCATTAAGCAGTTCATTGAATTCGCTGTGAACATACCAGAGCATGAGCCACATGTAGGGCATGCATTATTTTCAATATCTAGTAATTCCTCAGCTGACATTTTGCCTGATTTATGAGCGCCAACCCCTTCAAAAACTGATGTTAATGAAAGTTGTTTACCGCTTGCAGATGTACCTGCTTCCATCGGGCCACCTGATACGAAGACAGAAGGTACGTTTGTACGAACAGCTGCCATTAGCATTCCCGGTGTAATTTTATCGCAGTTCGGAATGTAAAATACACCGTCGAACCAGTGGGCATTAATAACAGTTTCAGCAGAATCTGCAATGATTTCACGACTCGGTAGCGAATAACGCATTCCGATATGTCCCATTGCAATACCGTCATCTACACCAATTGTATTGAACTCAAACGGAATGCCGCCTGCTTCAATAATGGCTTCCTTGACGACATCCGCGAACTCTCGTAAGTGAACATGTCCAGGTATTATATCAATATATGAGTTACAAACACCGATGAAAGGCTTATCTAAATCTCTTGCCTTCACTTTGCCCGTAGCGTAAAGAAGACTACGGTGAGGAGCACGGTCAACTCCTAGTTTAATCATATCACTTCTCATTTTTCTAAAACGCCCCTCACGCATTGCACCATTAACTAATCTGTTAATGCTCCAAATACTTTTGTTACATGATGGTGTTCGTTGTAACTAACGAACGTATTAAATTGTTGCTATCATAGTACGAAAAGTAGTAGTGCGTCAACAGTATTTTTTTAATTATTTACACAATTTAAAAAACTCAAACTATTAGAAAACGTTTTCATCATGATTACTGTAAGGAAAATGCTCATTAAAGTATTTTTTTCGAATTTATGACAAAATCAAAATTATTTAAAATATTTAATTTTTCGTTTAATTTAAATGGAATTAATTACTTAATTATTGAAAAATGTGCCGAAAATAAGATGTCAAAAAAATATTGTGCGGGTCTTGCTTTTGACGCACTTTCGCAAATTGTTCAAATTGTGGATAATACGAGCGAATATTACTAGCATGATAGTCATTTATTTTGCCCCAATGCGGTCTGCCACCGTATTTTCCCATCATCGTCCGTACCCACTCAAAATAAGCCGTTTCGTCCATTCCTTTATACATATGAAACGCGATAAAAGCACTTTCTTGCCCTTGCGTTGGACTAAGAAAACCTTTTTCCCCCGTTGTCGTTCGGCATTCGATCGGGAAATGGACATTAAATTGCTGACGTTTTAACGTATGATGTACTTCTTCCATACATGCTTCGAAATTGACGAGCGGGATGGCATATTCTATTTCATTAAATTTGACGCTCCTCGGTGAAGGATAAATCATATAAGAAAGTCCTATGCGTTCCCCTTCAGAAACAAGTTTTGAACTGAGTTTACTTACAGCAAGGCTTGCACGTGGTTGCCATTTGCACACTTCTGAAGCAACATAAAAAGCACCGTTTTCAAGCAATTGTAATTTCAGTTCATCGACCTTTTGTTGCCATTTATTTTGTTCTTGCGGTGCGACAATATCCATTTTTTTCACTTGAATAAGGTCACTACCCGGAAAGTAAAACCATTCTACATGGCGATGTTCACGAATCGTTTGCTGGAAGCGAGAAAGCTCCTCTGAAAAATATGAGCGTGTAGAAGTGTAATGTAAGCTATATAACGGGATAACTTTAATAGTTACCGTAACTAAAATGCCTAATAAGCCGACTGAAACATGCAACGCGTCTGATAATTCATCATCCTTCCGTTCATGTTCGATATAGTCACCTAAACCATTAACAAATCCCCATTTTGTTACCATTGAAGAAAAGGAGCCGAGCGTTATTCCTGTGCCATGTGTACCCGTCGCAATGACGCCCGCTAATGTTTGAGTTTGTATATCCCCCATATTAGTAAGCGCTAAGTCGTACTCTGCTAATATTGGTCCAATTTCATGTAAATATGTACCTGCATAAAAAGTAGCGCTATGCTGCTGCTTATCAATTGATATTAGACCACGCAAATGATGCAATGTTAAAGCCGCGCTTTCTGGCATTGCAACAGGGCTAAATGAATGGGCCGCACCTGTCACCCTAATAGTCTGCTGTTCATTTGCCTGCTGTACAATTTGCTGTACTTCTTCAATACAAGTTGGTGCGTAAAATGTATTTGGATAAGACACAACATTATTTGACCAATTTGTCCACGCTTTCCCTTGTTGCCAATTTTTCATAGAAAACATTGTTGATCACCTCTATATGTTAAGATAGGACCTTGAAATTTTGTTCCTCTTACACTTTGTAACGTATTAAACCGTTCACATAATTCCCCTGCTTTTGCATGACGTAAATACACCGTATCGCCTATTTTTAACGTACCCGACGGCGCACGAAATGGCGTTTGCACTTCTCCCGGTCCTTCTAATGGTAAAAATGTATATTCTTTATTCAAAAACACAGGCAAACGGTCCGCACCAGCTGCTCCAGATGCGACATAACCACCGCCATGACAAACGAAAGTACTGTCATCAAATTGCCTTGTGACACGTAATGCAAAACCAACTGCTGGCAATATATTTAAAGATTCATAGTCATCAAATAAGACGGGTGCAAAGAAGGCAGAACCAACTGTTACTTCCGTTACTTCTGGCTGCTGGCAAGTAAAATCGATACTTCCAGAGCCTCCTCCATTCACAAAAGACAACGGCGTTACCGATTTTACATGAGCGATAGCAAACTGACGGAACGAAGTCACTTTCTGCAGAGATTTACCTTTAAGTTTGCGAATTAGGAACCCTTTTATACGCAATTTTTTATTTGTAGCTTTTTGCAAATCAGGTATTCCTGCAATTTGTGCCTCGTACCCCATCACTCCTCGTATGCAAATATTTGGGAACTGCATTATTTCTTCTACAAAATCAATTAATTTTTCAATTGTATTGAGCGGCGAGCGTTTCGTTCCAAAATAAAGCCACTTAAAATCCGTCGAAACATTGATATCAAGACAAATATTAGCAACTGTATTTATCTTTTCCGCGCACTGTTGCAAAAGCACAATTTGCTCTACTGCATCGACCATAAAAGTAATGTTTTTACCTGTTCGACTATAATGAAGTAGCTTTTCAATCGACTTTGTTTCATACGTGGGATAACCAAGTAAAAGATCATCTAGCCCTTGCTCAAGTAAATACACGCTCTCAGCAGCAGTATATGTCATAAAGCCCACACAATTTTTCAATTTCGATTGAATATACTTCAAAATTGTTACCGACCGAATAGACTTTGTAGCTATGCGAACTGGCTTTGTAGCAACGTCATTGACGAACTTAATATTAAAATCTAACGCATCGTAATCAAGCCACGCAAATGGCCTCTCGAGCATGTGAAAGGCACGTTCAAATTTTTGCATCCTAGTCACTCCTTAAAAAAATCTGTTATAGCGAAAAAACAAAAAAGCTTAGCAGCAGGTTGCTAAGCCTCTAATTTCAAATTAAGTAACAAATATAAAATCTACAGCGAGGTTTATTAAAATGACAGCGTGTAATACAGCGAAAATTAATCCTTGGCGATTTAATCTTTCCGTTAACGCTAAATCCATATCCATCACCTCATTGATTTATTTCCTTAAATATACAACACAGCCGTTCGATTTGCAAAAAATTCAGAATAGTTAATTTAGTCTGTTCTTTACACATTTTGTATTCCAAATGGCATAATATAAGAAAATGCTGGAGGTACTAATATGAAAAAAGCTTTGATCGTTATTGATTATACAAATGATTTCGTCGCTGCTGATGGTAAGCTTACTTGTGGGGAACCAGGGCAAGCAATCGAAAGCAAAATTGTAGAATTAATTGAAACATTCACCGAACAAAAGGAATTGGTAGTTTTTGCAAATGATGTGCATTTTGAAGGTGATTTGTACCATCCGGAAACAAAGCTTTTTCCACCTCATAATATTTTTGGTACTTCAGGCCGTGAATTATACGGAAAAGTCAAAACTAAGTATGAAGAAAATAAAGCACAATATATTTCTTTAGATAAAACACGTTATAGTGCTTTTGCTAGTACGAATTTAGCTTTATTATTAAAAGAACGTGGCATTAATGAAATTCATTTAGTTGGAGTTTGTACGGACATTTGTGTATTGCACACGGCAGTAGACGCATATAATTTATCATATAAAACTATTATTTATAAGGGTGGTGTCGCTAGCTTCAATAAAGCTGGTCATGACTGGGCTCTAGGTCACTTCGAGCATACACTCGGTGCAACTGTGAAATAAAAACCAAATAAATACTATAAATGCTCATTTTCTGTTTAAATCCTTACGTAATTGGACATAAATAAGTAGGCGATATTATTACTTGTTTTACAAAGGAGATGAACTCATGTTTAGCTTTATTTGGTACCTTATTATTGGCGGTCTTTTAGGATGGTTAGCTGGTGTGATTCTTGGTAAAGACATACCAGGAGGTGTCATCGGAAATATTGTTGCTGGTGTAATTGGCTCATGGATAGGTAGTATGGTGCTTGGAAACTGGGGATGGCGAGTGTCAGATTTTTATGTATTCCCTGCATTAATCGGAGCAGTTATATTGATATTCATTGTAAGCTTAATTATGAAATCGATGCATAAAACGACTTAAAATTTTACAAAAGCGTCAACTCATTAATTTTGAGTTGGCGCTTTTGTTGTATCTCCGAGTGCAATCCGTTCTAAATCCATACTATAATTACGATATAATTTATAATAATACAAAACATCTTCTACATATTTCTCGCTATGATTATATTGAAATATTGCTTTTTTCAGTTCCCCTTTTGCAACACCTGATTTTGATAAAAAATTGGCAGCAGAATAAACCGCATCTTCAATATCGAACGGATCGGCCTTTCCATCACCATTCGCATCTACACCGTAGCCACCATATTTTTTAATAATTGCTGGATTTATTTTTTCCGCTTGCGTAATTTCACCTTGTCCAAGCCCAGAGCATGTTGGATGCTTCCAACCGACAAATGTACATGGCATAAACTGCATATGCCCTTCAGCACCAACTGGCGAAATAAGTTTGCTCATCGTTGAAAAACGCGTTTCAATTCGGTGATGCGCCGCAAGAAGAGTCCAAGGAACATCGTATTTTTCTCCCGCTGACATATATATCGGGATGTACTCAATTGGAATTTGTATATCAAAATTAGATTGTATATGTTCGAGATCTGCCATTTCGTCAGCTTGCTCGAAAATAGGTAGTTCGCGTAGCTCTTGCCAAGCGAGAAACGCAAAAAAATAAACAGTAATCGCTACTGGGACAAGTAACAGTATTAAAAACAGCTTAACCGCTGGAGAAAGCAAAGGTTTTTTCGGTTTATTCTTATTTTTTGCCATAGACGTCACCTAACTAAAATTTATTTATGATTTATTATAACTTAACTTCCCATAATCTATCAGAGTTGAAAATTTATTTCAAAAAGTATAAAATACATAGTCATACTTATATTATAATACATAAGGAGATGTAGACAAATGTGGAAAGACTTTAAAGAATTCGCAATGCGTGGCAATGTAATGGATTTAGCTATAGCAGTCGTTATCGGTGCCGCATTCGGTAAAATCGTTACTTCATTAGTAGAAAATATTATTACTCCATTACTGGGTGCAATTACTGGTGGTATTAACTTTGAAGACGACTTCATCTATCCAGTAGGTGATGCTAAAGTTATGTTCGGTTCATTTATCCAATCGATCATTGATTTCTTAATTATTGCTTTTGCAATTTTTATGGCACTTCGCCTATTAAATAAATTAAATCGTAAAAAAGAAGTTATTGTCGAAGAACCCGTACCAACGCTTGACACAAAAGAAGAATTACTAAAAGAAATTCGTGATTTACTAAAAAAACAAGCTTAGTCAAAACAGCCTCATTATGATCAACTTTCGTTTATTTATCTAATTCTTTGAGTTATTTATCAAATATCAAGAGTTATTTATCTAATTTGCGGACATATCTACCTTACCCCAAAAATTATTTATCACACAGCTTTTCAACATAATATGTTCAACTACTTTACGCTTGTAGCCTCATGTTCAACACGTGAGGCTATTTTTTTTACCATTTCCATCTGAATTTCCCCTATTCCTCTGCAACACTATTGAACCAGCTCACTTAAAATGATAAATTGAGTTAATAATCGATTCATTCTAAATGTTTCGTAAATTAAAAATAGGAAGAGTGAGTGTATGACAAAGCAACATATCGACACAACATTAGTACAACTTGGCAATCAAAGCGACTTAAAAACTGGTGCGGTCAATCCCCCAATCTATTTTTCAACAGCATACAAACATAATGGTATTGGTCAATCTACTGGCTATGATTATACACGTACTAAAAACCCTACGCGGGATATTTTAGAAGAAGGTATTGCAAAGCTTGAAGGTGGCGACGCTGGCTTTGCGTGTAGCTCTGGGATGGCTGCGATTCAATTGGTCATGTCATTGTTTAAGCCGAATGATGAGTTAATTGTTCCAGAAGATTTATACGGCGGAACTTACCGATTATTTAAAACGTACGCAGAAAGCTATAATATTAAGCCAGTTTATTCTCCTTTTACTTCAGTACATGAAGTGGCAGCTCTTATTACAGAAAACACTCGAGCATTATTTATCGAAACACCGACAAACCCACTTATGCAGGAAATTGATTTAGCAAAATATGCTGCACTTGCAAAAGAACACGACTTACTTCTTATCGTCGACAATACATTTTATACACCTTATTTCCAATGCCCTATTGAATTAGGTGCTGATATCGTTGTACATAGTGCGACAAAATATATCGGAGGACATAATGATGTACTTGCAGGTCTTGTCGTAGCGAAAGGTGATGCACTTTGTGAGCGCCTTGCTTTTATGCATAACGGCATAGGAATGGTATTGGGACCAATGGATTGCTGGTTATTAATCCGTGGCATGAAAACATTACACCTCCGATTAAAACAGCATGATGTGAATGCAAAAAAGATTGCTGCTTATCTTGAAAAAGAGCCACTTGTTTCGGATGTATTATATACAGGAAAAGGTGGGATGCTAGCATTTCGTGTGAAGGACGCGGCGATGGTCGATCCTTTCTTACAAAACATTAAGCTCATTACATTTGCAGAAAGCCTAGGTGGTGTAGAAAGCTTTATTACGTACCCTGCTACGCAAACACATGCAGATATGCCGCTTGAGGAACGGATGGCACGTGGGGTTTGTGACCGTTTGCTGCGTTTCTCAGTTGGTGTAGAAGAAGCAGAAGACTTAATAGCGGATTTAGAGCAAGTATTTGACATGCTGCGAAAGGATGGATTCTAAATGACAAATTTAGAAACAACATTCATACACGGCGCAATTCGCGAAGGCTATGCTGATAAAAAAGGTGCTGTCAATGTACCAATGTATTTATCATCTACATTTCATCAACAATCAATCGATGAATTTGGCGAATTTGACTATGCTCGTTCTGGCAATCCTACTCGCAATGCTCTAGAACGTGCAATTGCAGAATTAGAAGGTGGTGACCGCGGCTTTGCCTTTTCTACAGGTATGGCAGCGGTATCAGCATGCTTTATGTTACTGTCGAGCGGCGACCATATAGTCATTACAGAAGATGTGTACGGTGGAACATATCGCTTCGTCACAAAAGTATTACCACGCTTCGGTATTACGCATACATTTGTAGATTTTACTGATTTAGAAGCTGTGCGCGCAGCAGTGAAACCGGAAACAAAACTTATTTATATAGAAACACCATCAAATCCAACGCTCGGTATTACCGATATTCGCGGTGTAGTAGAAATTGCTAATGATTCGGGTGCACTTACATTTTTAGATAATACGTTTATGACCCCTCTACACCAACGCCCACTTGATTTAGGGGTAGATGTTGTCATTCATAGTGCAACGAAGTTTTTATCGGGACATTCTGATATTGTGGCAGGTTTAGTTGTGACAAGAACACCTGAGCTTAGTGACACAATTTACTTTATCCAAAATTCGTTCGGCTCTGTGCTCGGTGTACAAGATAGTTACACCCTTATTCAAAATATGAAAACGACATCTGTAAGATTTAATGAAGAAGCACGTGTTGCAATGAAAATTGCCGAGTATCTAGAGGCTCATCCACTTGTGGAGAAAGTGTATTATCCAGGATTGACAACACATCCTGGCCATGCAATTCATGCTGCGCAAAGTACATCTCCCGGTGCAGTACTATCGTTTAACCTACCAAATTATGAAGTAGCGAAAAAGTTCGTGGAAGCTATGAAAATCCCTGTATTTGCAGTAAGTTTAGGAGGGGTCGAATCGATTTTATCGTACCCTGCCAAAATGAGCCATGCTGCAATGGAGCCTGCTGAACGCGCAAAGCGAGGCATTACAGACGGTTTATTGCGCTTCTCTGTCGGCTTAGAGAACGAGGACGATTTACTTGCTGACTTTGCGCAAGCTTTAGAAAAAGCCGCTCAGCCTTAAGAGTAAATCTTAGTTTCTAACAACTTGAAATAAAAAATTGGGGGTGTCCCGAAAGTCGAAAACTTTCAGAACACCCCCATTATTTCTTACAATAATTATCTATCAAGAAATATTGCTCCTGCTGTGGTCGTAAAGAAGGCATCTCAAAATTACTTTTCAGACGCCCTCTTCATTATTTCCCTAAACGTTCTTCAATTAATGTTTGTAAATCGATTGCAATTGTATCTATTGGCACGCCGCCCTCTGCTTCTGAAGCGCCTGTATATGTTTTAACAACTATTCCTGTTTCATCAACTAAATTAAATGTATTCATATGTGTCACTTGTTCTTCGCCTTCTACAGCTTTAATAAATGTATTAAATGACTTTCTACCGAACTGCTCGATATATGTTTGATCATAGCCAGTTAATAATTGCCATTTCGACTCGTCCGGCACTGAATATCGTTTTAAATACTCTGCCAATACTTCAGGCGTATCATTTGCAGGGTCTACAGAAAAGGCTACAATATTATAGTCTTCTACCCCTTTATCTACTAATTTTTGCTGGATTTCAGCCATATTATTCATCATTGGAAAACAAACCGTATTACAGTTAGTAAAAACAAACATCGCTAGCCACGGCTTCCCTTTTAAACTTTCAAGTGACACTGCTTCACCATTTTGATTTGTAAATTCGAAGTCTTCAATTTCATAAGATGTTGTCGGTTTAAATTTATAATTGCTACATGCACCTAAAATACTTGCTACACACAACATCATTACAACGCCAAGTAGTTTTTTTTTCATCTATTTCTCTCTCCACTCTGTTTTCATTAATTTTATCTTAACGAATTGGCATTGTTTATACAATAGTTGTATTAGTGAAAGGTTTCTGACTAATTTGTGAAAGCCTATTTCACAATTAGTATATTTCGTATCAAATTACTAATCTTTTTGTAATCTAATTGATAGTAGTGCTTCATGAATCGCTTCTAATTTTGTTTCAATACGGTATAGTAAATAAAACGATACGAGTATTGGAAAACCAATTTCTTGGACTAATGAAACCCACTGATCCATAAATATCCTCCTCTCTATTATAAAAGACCGGCAAAGTCCCCTTTACCGGCCCTAATCTTTTACACTACATCAAAATCAGTAACTACACGGTCAACTATGCGCGCTGATTTTTTTGCAAGTATCGATAAACCATCTTTCATAAAAATATTTTGGTCGACAATTGTTTGCATCGCAGCAGACACTTGTCCAGCTGTTAAATCTAGCTTTGGTGACGCAACAGATAAAGTCATCGTTTTATTTTCTGGCATTTCAAATACGAGCTGAAGTGTTTGTGACATATGATCCCTCCTTTCTTTTCTTCATTTGCCAATTAAAGCGTCGCTACACGCTGCTTATCCGTTTTTGAAATATCGGCTAACGGATATGTTGTTAAGCTTGCGATAGCGCCAGCAAAGGCAGCTACTTGTTCAGCAGTTACAGTTGTTTGAATATTGCGGTAAGCTGACGTTTTGTAAATCGGGTCATCATTGTCATTCGTACCAACTTCAAACTTTAATGCTAATGTGACTTGCTCTAACTCGAAGTTTGCCATCTCTTTTCCCCCCCCTTCAATAACTTATATACATTTTGACATAGTAAAAAGGGACAATTTTTATGATATAATTTGTAAAAGCTATTATAATAGAGTTTAGAGAGAGTAAAGAGGTGAACGTTTTGGGTGCAAGTTTAGATGGTTGGTTTGTATGGTTTATATTATTTTGGGTCGTTTTAATGATTGGACTCATGTCAATTGGCGGTTTTTTCATGTTCCGGAAGTTTTTAAAGAGAATGCCAAAAGAAGATGGTAAATCGGATTTAGATTGGCAGGAGTTTTATTTAGATAAAACTATTCATTTATGGGGTGAAGATGCAAAATCTTTATTAAATGAGTTAACTTCTCCTGTACCAGAACTATTCCGGCAAGTAGCAAAGGAAAAAATCGCAGGTAAAATTGGAGAGCTAGCGCTTGATGAACATGCAACTAAAATTAACGATGATTTAATTATTCGCGGTTATATTCAAGCTACGCCTAAGCGTGATCATAAGTTTTTACGCAAAAAACTCGATGAAATGAAAATCGATGTAGCACCGTATGAGCATTTGTTTTAAGAAAGTGGGGTCGGTTCCAGCAGCTGGCCTTTTTGTTTTGATGTTTTTTATTTTCACTATATGTATGCTACTGCAGCATCTTTTTTTACTATGGATGATTTTTGGTGTCCCTAAAAGTAGTCATGAAGCAATTGATATTAGGTTTTGGATGTTCATGTCCAATTTTAGGTTCCCACCAAAAAACACGCCACCTATTTATTTTAAGTATTCATTCGCCTCAACAACCGTACACACCCCGGACTCTTCCAAAAACTGTTTAACAAGATGAACGTGTCCGCCGCCGATTAAAAGCAAAACCCGATCCTCTGAACTTGAAATCAATCTTCGCACATTTGAATAAATGATTAAGTTTCGTTTATACCACCAAGTTAACCAACTAGTTGCGTAATAATCTTTCTTTTCTCCAATCATCGCGAGCTCCATGTAAATTTGGTGTCCCCATTTAATAGTTTCTGCCTCATTAATACGTTTATAGCCTTCTAAAATTGACAGTCCGGAAAATTCTTCAAATTCAAGTTGCAACGATTCTAAGGTTGTCATTATTTTCTGATATCGTTCGGGTTCGTTTTCTTTCGCATAATGAAGAATATCGTTTAATGGTGTGCTATCATCTTCGTCTCCCATCCAATCGACACAAGAAATTTCGCTTATACCCGATTTTTCAGCTAAAGGAAAACCAATCATATCGATTTCATTTTTCAAAGGGTTCGAATCATCTAATTGATACTTTTGATAACGTTCATTTATCCTCGGTTGATCTTCACATACAGCTTCGACCGCCACTTTTGTCGGATTAAATCGACTAAGTGCGTCAACAACTTCCATTGCTTGTTGCTTTATATCATTATCATCTTTGCTTTCAACTTTGATTAAATCCGGTGTGTCTCCTAAATGATACACCCCGACGATCATCACTTCTGGACTCATAATACCACTTCACTCCCCACAAAAATAAATAGTAAAAAATAGTAATTATTGCTATACGTTTCACGTTATCATAAAGTCAAATTTTGGAATACAATTATCTATCAAAATTTACTTAACAACTATGTGGTGTTAGTCGTCCTCATTTCTAGTACTTTACTAAAAATTGCGTTCATTAAGAGGTGAATTCATGAAAAAGTTCTTTTTCTTCATTGCATGTTATTGTTTGCTAATAATTTGTGCTTGTTCAAATTCTGTAAATGAAAACGTAGACATTCAACATGATACTGATAGTTTTAATGAAGTTAAGGAAGTCGCTTGGAAATTCATAAATGACCAAGGTTGGATTGATTCTGCAAAAGGAAATTGGCAGGAAGCAGAAGTAAGTAGAGTCATTGTTAATAATCAATATAAGTTATTAGATGATTCATATAAAGGTAAGGAGGCACTATCAGTTTCCTTTGAAAATAAAAAGAATGTTGTAGTTGGTACACCAGTAATACTTATAGATATGAATGCAAAAAAAGTGATTGGTTATATGCTAGGCGAGTAGGACTTCTAATCGCGTTCTTTTATTTTGAATGCTATCGCATCTTGTCAACAAATATAACACTACTACGATTATCCTAAATCCTCATCATTATACGTTACCCAAATTCTAAAAATGAAGTTGTCACTTACTCGTAATTTTTCCTTATGGACATTTACTTGGACGTTTATGAAACTTGCCCATTCAGGTAGAAAGTCCGTTAAATAATCAATTACTTTTTCATCAGGTGTTGCATAACCCACCCTTTCTCTTCTATAAAAGGAATGAGAAAAATCTTGATATAATGAGTCAGTCCATTCATATGCTTCATGCAATGAATCAAATAATCTAGTATCCTCCGCGTATTGCCCATTTACCCAGTTTATATCCATATGAAAAACTCCTTTCAATATTTCAAATAACTAAGCTATTCTGCTCAAAAATTCAAAGACGTTTCTTCTAATAATGGAATACAAAATAAGCAGAACATATTATCTAGCCTTTACCTAAAGAAAAACCATCAAACAACCTTCCTCCATAGGGTTGCAAAACATAATCAACTAATTGAATAACTTCATTTTTGTTACCCGTCTTATAATAAATATCAAATGCCTTTACAAAATTATTTGCAAACTCTTCATCATATTTTTTTAATGTACGAAATACCCATTTTGATGTGCCAATCCATTGACGGTTTGTTCTCAAAACGAATTCACTTAATAATTCTGAAAGTGTGTTAGCAATAAATATTTCTTCTGCTCTATTAGAACAACCTATAAAATCGTCTAGTACATCTGTAATAAAATATCGCTTAATCTTTATAGTTTGTTCTGACCACTCTTCTGGACCCATAGATAATATTTCCATAGCCTCTTTTTTTATAGAATCAATCATTCCATTATCTTTTAGGATTATTCCTTCTGAAACCATCATTGGCATTGAAGGTCTTGCTCTTTCATAATCCGTTTTAAAATACTGTTTATACGAGGTTAAGTTATGTACAAAGACTTCTATTGGCCAGCTGTAAGCAATTACTGACTCCCTGTAAGATGAACTAATTTTATTATCGAAAATAACAATATCTAAGTCAGATGTTTCTGTAGCTTCACCACGAACAACACTCCCAGCTAATAAGGCTCCTTGACAATTTGGAAAATGCTCCTTGATAAATTGATGAGCTGCTTCAATTGGTGATAACTTATCGCCATTCCTCACTGATTTCCCCTCCAAAATAATAAAATTTCTTTAATAGTTTTTCAATAATAAGGAAAACACTCTAATATGTCTCTCCTTAACAATCTAATTAGCAAAAAAGACTGCTCAGCGACAGTCTTAATTTGCAGTATTTGCTCTTAATAATGCAATATGTTTTAATAGTCTTCTTAAACATCTTTAAACATAAATCTTCAATGCAACTAAGAAATGATCATTTAAAAATCTTAAAAATTATGATGACCAACAGGAAAATAATCGTATAAAATACTATCTTTCTCCAACTATTTTTCGTCATATTATCCTCCATATATATTATTAACTTTTAATTATCTAAGGTTTTATATGCGTAAATTACACATCTAAGAGCCTGTATTGCCTTGAGCGATTTCGAATTTAGCTATAATTGGTTTTAACTCCATTAAATCATCTATTACAAAATCTGCTTGAGCAAGTTCATTTTCTTGTGCAAAATCAAAATTACATCCAATTGCAAGTAAACCATTCGCTTTGGCCGCATTTATATCAGATAGACGGTCTCCTACGACTGCTGCTTTTTTTAAATCGTATTTTTTTATGATGCTTTTAACTAAATCACCCTTATCGAGCGTTTGAATTTGTTGTATGCTAAACGTTTCTGTAACCCACTTATCTAAATTATAATAGCTTACTATAGCTTGTAAATATTCGGTTAACCCATTACTCGCTATGTAAATTGAACAATTATTCGCTTTTAAATAACGGAAAACTTCCTCTACATGAGGATATAAAGCACCTTTTCCACTTTTTATGTTTTCAACTAATCGTGCTAAAAAATAAGCATCCGTTTGCTCTCTTTCTTCCTGTGAATGATTAGGTAACAACACTTCCCACACTTTCGGTAAAGGTACCCCCATAATTCCTCGGTATTGATCGATCGGTGTAATTGTATCCCACTTTTTTAGTGACCGTAAGTAGTTAAATGTATCATCTAGCGCTAGTTCTAAAATTTTATCTGTTTGAAATAAAGTGCCGTCCATATCAAAAATAATGGATTGTATCATTGTTTTCGCTCCTTTATTGTATTTTTCAATACAGTTAGAGGACTAAGAACCTAAATAGTTAGTTTCAAGTTCTATTTCTATCACTTTTTCATCGTAATAAAGTTGATATGCCTTAGCATTTGGCCGTGAACTTACAATTTTTTTTATTTCTTGATCAATAAAATGAATAGCCACACCATCATCTGTTGCAAATCCAGGTTTAATTTTATTGGAGGCGATTAGTCTTTGATAAGAAGGTCTTCTATCCAATTCACCATCATAGTGCGGACAATTACTACCTTTGATGAACCCTAAACACTTTAAGGGTTCTAGTCCCTCTCCAAAAGAATCTGTAACTCCCTCTTCAAACCAACAAATGGAACCAGCGCTAATACCAGCTAAAATAATTCCTTGTTCCCAAGCCTTTCTCAGAATGGTATCTAACCCCCACTCCTTCCATAGAGCTAACAAATTTTTCGTATTGCCCCCACCAACATAAATGATATCTTTTTCTAGTAAAAAACTTTCTAAATCTCTTGTGGATGGACTAAATAAAGATAAGTGTGAAGGCTGACAAGGCTGCTTTTCAAAGAATTCATAAAACCTAGAAATATAGTTTTCCGAGTCGCCACTTGCCGTTGCAATAAAACAGATTTTTGGATTTGTTTTTCTAGATTGATTTAAAATATATGTATCTATCAAAGGATTATTTGGCTCCATCGAAAAGCCACCACCACCAAGAGCAATAATTTGTTTCATCATTCAACATCCTTTCAATTTGAGATTCATAACAAACAATTCTACTTAATATATAGGGAAGTTCTTGCGGAATGACCGTGCAGCGTTAGGACAAGAAGCGATGGCTATTGTGGGTATTAGCCCCCAGTTATTCATACGATCCATTCGATGCCGGAAGTACTAAATATTCTTCCTTACTTTTAATAATATTAAATACGTAATTTCGCAGCTCAATTAGTTGCTGTGCATCTTTGGTCGGATCACAGTAAGCCCCTGAAATAGAATGAGTAATCGTTTCACCGTTAATCGTAATTTCCCATTCATCCTCTTCATGAGGTTCCATTACGCAGATCGATCCGTTAATAGGTTTAGGAATGAAATTTTTTGATTCTTCAATATTAATTTCTTTCATTTTCTCATAAATATTATTTAATTCCTTATCAGTTAAAGCTACATTTGCCGTTGCGGTTCCATCTGATATTAAATCTTTGGTCACTGTATTTTCGAATGTATTGATTTCATTTTTCTTTCCCACACCAAACTGAATAATAAACCCAAAGTCATGTGGCATATTTAATACTGTAGAAATATTCTCATCTGAATGCAAAACTTCAACTTCATTTGACTCTTTATTTAATTGGTTACACGAACTTAGAATGAAGGTGAATACAATAAAGAAAATTATTTTTTTCAAAAAATATCACCCCTTTTCATCTGAAACGCATTATACCATATTTTGGTTGCGTGCTATTCAAACATTCTGCTTCCTATGCAAAATAAGCGATTGCTCAGTTGAACAATCGCATCCAAGTATCACAACAAGTAAGGCAATCCCCTCGATAAAACGCAAGGAACTACCAATAAAGTCAATACAATAAATGTAAGCATACTATATTTGTTTATTTGTCTTGGTGTTTCTTCAACATTTGTTCTAAATATTTTTCTGATTTCCCTTTTGGAATGCTGAGACTATTCCAATCATCATTTTTCAGCTGTTTACCTATATAAACGATTTGCCCTACGTGATAAGCATAATGTGCCATTTGTCTTTCAATAGCATCTATAACCAAATGACCCTCACCACGAATAGTTACTTTTTTTAATAAATCTTCTTCGCTTAGACTAGTTAATGTATCCAATAACTCTTTCCATCCCTTTTCCCAAACTATCAATAGCTCAGTTTTAGAAGATAGATCATCTAAAAATTCGTCATCACGATTTCGGTCATTTTTTTCACCATCTGAAGTTAAAAAATCTGTCCACCTTGAAATCATATTTCCACTCAAATGCTTTACTATTATAGCAACACTATTTGATTCGTTATTATAAGCCCAATGTATGTCCTTTTCCGATAACTGCGAAATCGTCTTATCTCCTAGACTTTTTACACTTTTAAATCTTTCAACTACTATGTTCAAATATTCGTTACCAACATTCATCCCTAACCACTTCCTTTTTTTAATTACCTTTATTTTAATAAATTCAACAAAAAAAGTGTTAATCCTCTTTGGACCAACACCATACCCTTTTGACAATTATTCATATTGTTCATACACAATTGACTTTGCTTGATACATGTTATCTTTTAGCCAATACGTAATAATAATATTGCCTATATAACCACCTGCTGGAGCAATCTGCCCACCGATTTTCGCAATCAGTTGGTTGTCCTGTACTTCAAAGTTGATCATATTGCCAAAATTTATATTGTTAAACAAATGCTCTGGTTCAATGTTAAATGGTTTCAGATCAATTGAATACTTCTTATTACCAATATTAATATTCGCTTGGCTAGGGTATAACTCTGTCTTCACGTTTTTTAACACGATAGCAATCGGGTCATCTACAAGCACTTCAACTGGAACTTCAACAAGTTTCTTTCTTAATCTTTGTTTTTGCAGATGGAAAACATGAGCTTCTCGTTCAATTACTCCCGTACCAGTACCTGTAGTCAAAATGATGATTAACTCATTTACCCCATCTTGATTTATGTCCGCACTAATAATTTGAGGAGACCATGTAGGATTTGCTACGTTTTCCCAACTCGGTTTTGAAAGGATGCTACCTTGAAAATCAATTTTAAAATCTGTATACATTCCATTCGTCTTTTTAGCATACAGCGAAACATCCACTGTATCAGACTTTGCAACTTCAACATATTCAGAATTCATTGCGTTTGCTTTCGATAAAGGAGCTAAGAGCGTAATGACAAAAATTAATATAATCATTTTTTTCATAAGAGATCACCTCATCGTTAGTGTTCTCTATAGCTTGATGTTTATTACTCTAAGCTACGCCGATAGTGAAGAAACCAAACAAAACAACAGAGCATCTATTCTTCTAAACCAACAAGCCCATCCGTTACATAATGCATAATCAACCTCATAATTGAAATAATATTTATTGAGGTGACATCCATGGTATTAAATTTATTTCTTGCTTTAAATATGTTAGCAGCATTTCCTTTACTAATAACCGAAAATACTACTCCTAGACCTGCAATAAAAAGTATTACAACGGACTTTCCGAAAGATGGAATATGGGTATAAATCCCAAAAGGGACAAAGAAAATTTCTATTCATGTGGAAGCAGAAAATACAGATACTGTTTTATTTTGGTTGATTCCAACAGGTACTCAAACATGGACAGAAAGAAAACTCATTGGATATGATATTCAAGAAAACCAAAACGATC
This sequence comes from Solibacillus sp. CAU 1738, assembly GCF_039888725.1. Classification (NCBI taxonomy): domain Bacteria; kingdom Bacillati; phylum Bacillota; class Bacilli; order Caryophanales; family Caryophanaceae; genus Solibacillus; species Solibacillus sp. CAU 1738. The sequence continues at coordinate 810,926 of NZ_JBDQQN010000001.1, read as the reverse complement.
ATCACTTTTCATTGACTTGGCATATTAATATGCCTTATCTCCATGACCATTTACACATTCAAGCAATCGGTGATGGAATAGTAGCGAACGACACAATCAATTTATCAATGGACTAATATCAAGTGCATGTTACTCCGTTCAACTATTACTGCAGTGTGTGACCGGCAAAGTGTCTAATAGACAACATTAGGTATTTCCTTCCAGCTTATTTTTAGATATATTTTCTCCAATCGAACTTAAACTATCCTTTATGATTTTTTGCCCGTTTTGACAACAAAAGAACTAGTATCATTGCATTATTACTGGATTTTATCGGAAATTCCAGTTACTTAATTGTTCGTATTTTATTAATTCCAAATAAAATAAAACGAAATATTAATTTCTCAAAATAAAGAGTATAAAAAACGAAAATTGTTGTATACTATTAAAGATTTCACTTTTAATCCAAGTGACTAGGAGGGTTAACCCGATGAGTAAGGATGACCGATAGCTCTGAAGGACCATCAATACTGAAGTGAGCTAAAGTACTGTTGTCTTAGGTAAATCTTAAGATCCAATACGGAAGCGAGGCAGTGTGTCATGGAGGAATAAATGTAAGTGATAATCAAACCCGGAAAATTTTTTCCGGGTTCTTTTGTTTTAGTACTAAAAAAGTACATAGGAAATTCAATTGAAACCGTTTTACAACAGGAGCCCAATTCTTTTTAAATCACGACTAGCTATTCCTCATCGATTGAGTTGCACACGTCACGACTAAGTAATATGCGGATAAACTTTGGCTATTCAGTTTGCATATCACACTTTACCAATATTAAGGTAAGGAAATCATAATGGTCTCCCGTTTCATTTCATCCATTTCTTCTTTAGAGAACCACTCTTCCCTTTGTTTCCATACTTTAGACACGATAAAATTAAGGGTTATATATGCAATGTACACATTTTTTCAATATATACTAATTATAGTAGTTTATTTGATTTTAAAAATTCATCAATGTTTTCATCTGTTACATTTGAGGATTTGCCAAGCCAAATTAAGTGTCCCCATGATTCAAGTAGACAAAGTTTTGATGAAGGAATATTTTCTTGAGCAAAATATGCATGTTCCAATGGTACAGAACCATCATGTTTACTATGCATAATAAGTGTTGGACAAGTAACTGCACGTAAATCTTGCATGGTTATTTCATTAATTTGTGCCAAGTCTATAAAAAAACCATAACCCGACCTTTGGCGACAATTCATTTTTCTAATTGCATTAATATCGTCATTACTTACTAGCTCAGTTGCATCGTTATACTTTAGTTTACTGAATGAAGGAAACATTTGTTTGAAAATAAATCGGGGGAATATTTTATTCATAAAAGAAATTAGACTCCAAGTAAAATTTTCGACATTTGGATGAAATAATTTCCTTGCTGCCTTGTATTCTTTATCATTCGGCATTAACCATTTTTTTGTAACTGCTGATTGCAATGTAAGAGTGGCCACACGCTCTGGAAATTTTGATGCCATATAAATGCCAGTGGGACCACCAGCAGATATAGCTAGCAGATGAACCTTATGAATATTTAAATGATTTAATAACTTCAAATAGTACTTACAAGCTACTGAAAGGCTCTTTCCAACCTCTTTAGATGTACCTCCATATCCGGCTCTTGAAGGTGTGATTATCGAGAAACCATTCTCTATTAATGAATTATATCCAAATTCTTCATTGCAATTTGAATGTCCACCATGCATGACAAAAATAGGTTCTCCTTTACCAACAATCGAGTATTCAATTGAAATACCTTCTGATGAAAAAACCTCAATTTTTCGTTCCATAATATCCCCTCACTTTTAGGCACAATTATAGACCTCTATTATTGCTATGCTCTTTATATCTAATTGAACAATCGCTCCCAGCTTAATAATCCCTCTCGAAATATTTTACATAATCTTACACTAAAAAGCGAATCTCTATCTTTAACTAATTTAAGTGTTTCAGGAGGCGTTCAATTATGTGGAGATATTTGTATGAAGCAGTCGGAGAATTAAAAAAAGCAAAACAACTAGCCTTATTTAAGGCAATGAAGCAAGACCTATATCCAAAAGAAAAAAATAAATGGAAAGATTACCTCCTAGAAACAAGAGTCTCGATTTTCATCTGATTTAGGTTGTCTTTATTGTGGAAGTACTGCCGTAAAACGTAATGGTAAATATCGTTCTAGACAAAGATATTTATGTAAGGATTGTGGAAAATCATTTAATGATATGACAAATACTCCGTTTTCAGGTTCGCGTTATCCGGAAAAATGGATTAATTACATTAAAATGATGATAAACGGTGTTACATTACGGAAGATTTCAGACTCTTTAAAAATTCATATATCTACCGCATTTTATTGGAAACACAAGATACTTCCATCGTCGTTTAACAGGATGGATGGAACGATTTCAAGGCGTTGGTACGTATTATTTGGATAGTTACCTCTACTGGTATCGTTGGCTGGAGATACATAAAAACTTGGCATTTGAAAATCGGGTAGAGCAAATGCTTATTTCAGCTTGTCAAAAATCTAACTATTATACAGTAACATCATTACGAGAAAACAATAATCACCTATTTTCAGTATAAGCAGCAGATTTATTTGTTGTTAAATGACTTTAAAACATCTGTAAGAAGTAAATGTAAATAATTTTTACAATTAATTATTCAAAATATTTACATTTACCAATTAGTCAGATATACTGATTATCATATCAGGTGACTAATTGATAGGAGGTATAAAATTGAGTGATATATTTAAATCATTTGGTTTTTTAACTGGAAAAGTAGAACAAATGTTAGAAGAAGATTTTATAGAACAGTTGAAGCCTTATGGTATAAATGCAAGACAATTCGGAGTCCTGATTAGAATAAAGGAACGTCCTAATACATCTCAGAAAGAAATTGCAGAAGATTTAAAAATAGACAGAACATCTATGGTGGATCACGTAGATCGTTTGGAATCTCTTCACTATATTAATAGAGACAAAAACTTGAGAGATAGAAGGTCTTACTGTCTTAATCTTACGGAAAAAGGTAGAAAAACCATAGATGATTGTTGGGAGTTAATGAATCAGTCTGAGCGAGAAGTATTGTCAGCATTAGAAGATGAGGAAAAAGATGCGTTTAAGAAGTATTTAATTAAAATAGTGAAAAGGATAGGAGAAAAATAATAATGAATCAAATCTCATATTTTAAAAATCGCGTTGAATCAACGTTCAGTCCTATGGATTATATGACGGAGAAAAAAAGGCAACCAGAAAATTATTTATTAATTGATGTTAGGAATGGCGCTCCTGCTTTGAAAAAAGAAAAAATACAAGGTGCTTTAGAAATCCCACTTTCAGAATTAGAAATGCGGTTAGATGAAATACCTAAAGACAAAGAAATCGTTTTGTATTGTTGGGATGTTTGGTGTAATACAGCTGCAAAGGCTTCTATAATGTTAATTGAAAACGGATACTCAGTAAAAGAGTTGAATGGTGGTATAGCTGCTTGGAAGACTATGGGTTTCCCTTTGATTCCATTGATAAATAATGAGGACCAAGGCTGTGGTTGTTAAAGAATGCTTATGTTTTTATTTTTTCTTTAATCAACTAAAAGAGAGTTTTAAGTAAACAAACATTATGTTAAATACTTGAATAAAATTAGACGTTTAATCTACACGATTTGTGGATTAAACCTCTATTCTTATTTTCAATCAATCATAATAGCAACAATCTTTGAGAAAACAGCAATAAAAAAAGAACTGACATCTATCAGTTCTTTCAAAATAAGCTATATGATTAGCGTGACGCTTTTGGAGGTTGGCATACATCGCATTTACGTTGGTTATTATTTTTAAATTTCGTAAATGTTTTTTCAAAATTGCTTCCACAAGCACATTTAAATTGTAACTTTTGAGAAAATCCTTTATATTCCGTCGTTAGCAACTTACTTTCCGAATTATTCTCAACAAATTCTTTAATTTTACCAATCGTCCATTTTTTATTCATTCTATTATCTCCTCCATATTTTATCAATGTGCGGAGGCTTTTCTTGGCGTCCGTTCAATTAAAAATAATAGTATTTTTTGTCTTAAGCTATTCATTATAACATGTGCTAGTAAACAATTAAACAGATGTAAGACATATTATTCAACTGTCTCGGATAGCAAAATAGATTCTGGTAGCATATTCGTCTCTTTCGGTCTGTGAGATGGCATGCTACGCAAAATTACGTGATTCTTCCCACATCGACCCCTTTCATGTTACTGCCAGGAGACAAAAAATTTGATTAAAACAAAAAAGCTGTGTTAAAGGAATTTAATACCCTTTTACACAACTTTTCAATCTACTAAATTTGTTTTTTTAATTTTACATATTGTACAAGCATAGCTAATCGCCATGGCACAATCATAGAGAATGCTAAAATCCAAAACATCCCGCCAAGTTCACCAACATCTAAGCTATTTGAAAATACGAGTTTCAATATGATGCGAAGTATTAACAAACCAATCAAAATAAAGAAAAAAGCTTTTGATCGTTTTAAATAAATCGCATCTTCGCGAGCTTCAAATTTCGAAGTGGCAATTAACACAGTTGAGAATAAAATACCGATTACCGCTGCTTCTAAAATTTGCAATGGTGCAACGCGAAATTCTGGAAAAATAAACATCAATGCCCCAGTTGACATTGCGATTGGTGGGATTATGATTTTTTTAACACTCACCGGCTTTTTTTGCGAGCGAACTCGGACAAACATTACGAAAGTACCCATCAAAATGGCCATTATTGTAGAGCCAATTATTAAATATTGAGAGGGTATCGAACTAAACATAGAATCCCTCCTCCAGTTACATCTTTAATATTCTTCTATAGCTAAAATATTATATACTATTTTTTTAAGTTTTTCTACTTCAAATGGTTTTGTAATAAAATCTTTTGCTCCACTTTCAATTGCATCGATGATATTGCGTTGATGTCCAAGAGCCGTAATCATAATAATATTCGCTTCCATAAATTCAGATATAATTTGTTTTACTGCTTCTAAACCTGACATACCCGGCATCGTTACATCCATTGTCACAATATCTGGCTGCAATTCACGATAAAGTTTTACTGCTTTTTCACCATTGTCAGCTTGACCAATAACTGTAAAACCCCATTGTTCAAACATATTACTTATCATAACGCGCATAAATAGTGCGTCGTCGACAATCATTACTGTAGGCATGGCATGACATTTCTCCCTCCGCTATTAACTAACGAAAATACTGTACTCAAAATAATGATATTAGAAGCCAGTAAATCCACCAAAGACTGGAGACAGTATACGAATAATATATTCTAATCCATCAAAGAATAATAATATACCTACTGCAATCATAACGAAACCACCAATTTTGACGATCTTTTGGCTGTTTCTTCTGATCCACCCCATTTTAGAAATAAAGAATGACATAATGAAAAATGGAATAGCAAAGCCAAAGTAATAAGCTAGCATATACCACATTCCTGCGTCAGGGTTCGTTCCCGCTAACATAATTATCGACGCCAGTATTGGTCCTGTACAAGGTGTCCAACCTGCAGCAAAGGCAAATCCGATTAAGGCGGAACCGAAATAACCACTTGGGCGATTTTTAAATTGGAACTTACGATCCTTCATTAAGAAATCGACTTGTAGTAATCCAACAATCATCAACCCAAATACGATAATTAAAATTGCCCCGATTTGACGCATTAAATCTTGATATTGAACAAAAAAATTAGTAGCAAGTGAAGCACTGAATCCTATTGCGATAAAGATAATGGAAAAACCAATTAGAAAGCTTAGCGTATGTAATATAGCACGTTTTTGCATCATACCTTTTTCATTCTTTAAATCATCTAAACTCATTCCTGTTATATAAGACAGGAATGCGGGATATAGCGGCAATGTGCAAGGTGAAATAAAGCTTAAGAACCCTGCACCAAACGCTATAAACATATTAATATCAGTATTCATTGTGAGTTCTCGCTCCTTCATGTTAATGCTTTCATCGTATCAAATTCCACATGAAAAAGCGCATGTTCCGTTTGTGAAAGTTTTATGGCGAAACTGTGTATTACGTGTGAAACGAACGAACTATCCGTAAATGATTGTATCAAATTTATACTCAATTGTTCAAAATATTTTTTATTATCTTATCAAATCTATGAAGAAAAATAGCGAAAAAATAATGAATGTGAATAAAATAACGACTAAAAAAGCCATTGTTTGAAAAATAACGAGCCATAACCACCTATTTTCTTGCGGGTACTGTAGCTCCCATCGTTTTGCAGCATTATAGCTGATAAACCAACAATGCAACGTAATAAACATAGACGGCGACACTAGTAAAAAGAGCGCTAAAATAATATTTAATATAAGTGATGGTTCATAATAACCATAACTCACAATAAAAAAAGGTAAAATAAACCAAAATACAGAGGTAATTGTTAATATGACGAAAAATATTGCATGTAGCCACCAATATTCTCGGTGCACCTTCCCGTAAAAAGTAAATGCTGATTTCATATGAATCACCTATCTTTTAATAGTATAGGCTCTATATTTTCTCTTTTAAAAAAAGAATAGCCTGATAAAAGCATATTACTTTTACCAGACTTTTATTCAATAGTTATAGCTATAATCTAACTCTTTTCCAACTCTTAAATTCCATACTGGCTCAAAACGCATTATTATAGCATTTTTTAGTGCGGTCATCTCTTTTGTTTCTAGCATCGGGCAAATAGAAAAATGTGCTTTACACAATTTCATAGCTTCTGTGAGACGTGCATTTATATGACAATGTGTCGCTGTCCCATCTTTAAAACAGCCCTTTGCAGAAATATTACCGATATGTTGATTAAAACGCTCCTTAAACGACGTTGCGCATACACCAGCAAATACAAGCTCGTTATTGACGATAATTGTATAGACGCCTTTTTTTTGCGATAGCTCCTGCTGCTTTGCTGCAACAAATCTTGAATAAACCATATCCCCGTAGTTATTCAAAAATTGTTTATAAAACATATCTCCTCTGACTTTCATTTCTAGTAGAGCTTCCCCTGCTGGCAATGACAGTAGTGTTCCAAAATTCATTTCAGTATGTTGTTTTAAATGTGTATACTTCTTTTTAGTTAACAGCTGGCTAAGTGTCATTTTATCAAATTTTGCAAAAGCGTTCTGAATCCCCGTCTCCAAAACGTTTATGTCGATTTTTTGAAAATCAAATCGTTTTTCCCCAATAGTTACATGCATTTTTCGCCCCCCTTTATGTCTACACTAATCAAAAATTCGACATAAATAAGGAAAATCCTTCCTAAAAGGAAAAATCACTTAACTTCTGATAGCTTCTTTGAACGACGCGCTTCAAAGAATTTTGATATGGAAAAAATAATTAATGCTACCCAAATACATGAAAAAGCAGCAAGCTCTACATTTGTAAATGGTTCTTTATAAAGTAATACACCTAAAAATAGTACAATCGTCGGTGAAACGTATTGAATAAATCCTAACAAATATAACGGAATACGCTGAGCACTTTTTGCAAATAAAACGAGTGGAATTGCAGTGATAATACCACTAACAATCATTAATACATCTGTTTTCATATTTATATGTAAAAACGAAATTGTACCTGTATTGAATATAAATACATAATACGCGAGTGCAAACGGTAAAATAAAGAGCGTTTCAATTGCTAAGCCGCGCGTAGCATCTAGCACTATTTTTTTCTTTAATACACCATAAATCGCGAACGATATAGCAAGTAATAACGCAATCCAAGGTACTTGTCCATAATTTATCGTCATGACTAACACACCAAAAAGTGCTATCGCAACAGAGAATAGCTGGGCGCGAGATAGCTTTTCCTTGAAAAAAATCATCCCGAATAGAATCGAAATAAGTGGATTAATATAATAGCCCATACTAGAATCCAATACATGGTCATGTGTCACCGCATAAATGTATATATACCAATTAATCGCAATAACAAATGATGCAGCAGCTAATGACCAAAATTGCTTTTTATTACGCCACAAATAGTGTAAATCTTCTTTTAGTTTACTTCGTTGGCCAATAATGATAATAAACACGAACGTAAAAACAAACGACCAGATAACACGTCCAAGTAGGATTTCCATACTATTGACGTGCTCAAGCATTTTCCAGTAAAGCGGAAAAAAGCCCCAAATCGCGTATGCAAAAAAGGCATCCAGTATGCCCTTCTTTTCCTCATTCATAAAAACACCTTCTTAATGTAAATAAGACCTATTATAATGCTAGGCTTTCTCCTTGTAAATGTGAATATTTAGTCTTATTTTTTGTGATTACATAAAAAAAAGAACCTATCTTAAACAATGATTGCTTAAAATGGGCTCTTATAAACACTCTCAATCAAGAGAATTCGAATTTGCAATTATTTCTTGCTTTGCTGTTTCGAAAGACGACCAAAAAATCTTATAGAAATCATCCTTCAGAGCTAATTCAGCTGGCGTTAACATGCAACCCCACTGCCCGTTAATACTCCTCATTACCGTATTACCGCCGAAATTGATATTATAATCATATCCACCACCAGTTCGATATATCGGCTCGACTGTACCACCACTAGCAAGTAGATAACCTTGCGCCGTTTTAATGCCATCATATTCATTTAAATAATCGACTAACGTACTTTCTCCAAATGGCTTGGTTTCCTCTTGTTCGTGAGCGCGAATTGCCTGCATTGCTTGTTTATAAAGTAGTTTCCGGTCTGGTGACACAGGTGAAACAAATTGTGCAAGCAATTGGTCCGTTTGGTAATATATAAGATCTCGTTCTTCTTCACTTGTAGCTTTTGATAACCTTACCCCTAGTTCCTTAATTCGCTCGATCAACTCGTCCATCGGGAGAACCTTCATACCTTTCGTAGGTATTCTCTCCCAGTTAGGTGGTTGCATTCCGCGAATAGGCGCTGGATCTGTAATTGTATTACGTACCACTTCACGTAAAGAATAATTGCTAATATTATTACGACTATTTTCACTTTGTTTATTAGCTGTGTACTTTTCAGCTAACAGCGAGCTAGCAGATTTTACGTCAACTGATTTATTCATAATGGAAGGTTTTAAAGAATTTATTTGCAGCAAATTAGTTATTTTCATCAAAAGATACACGCCCCTTCATTCATCTTTATATATTATCGGACTGCTAATATACAAATTAAGGATAATATCCAAATTCAGGGCGATTTTCTGCAAAGCAACGCATTTATTAAGCAGCAAATGATTTAAATTAAATATCACTGTACTTTAATAGCTGAATAAGCTCCATTACCTAGAGGTTTCTTGAAATTCAATATTATTTACTTTTTCAGTTTCACTCACATACGATATTTTAATATAAACACCGAATTCCTTGTCAGGGTCTTTTAACCATAGCTTAAACGTTTCAATTGTTGTTTCCGCTTGATTTTCACTCCCCACATGAAGATAATCAATTATTTTCGCATTAGGGTACTTAGATTGGGTTTCTTTAATCGCGAGTGTCCCCCATTTAGCGTAGGCAGGCGTTTCTTGTTGTGCGTGATTTATTTTTGGGATATAGGTTAGTGCCAAATAAAAAATAATCATTATTCCGACTACAATCAATGGTTTTCTCATAATTAATCTCATCTCCTATTTATAAGATGAGACATTTGTTTAAAAAAATGCTATACCAAAACGTTTTTTTAATGGCACAGTTTCTACATACTGCTGATTTTCTATCAAATATCCACTTGCATTTTGCGCAAATCTTTCTCTCCATCGAGCTAAATTCAGACTTATTCATACCTAAAATCATACGTGTCATCTATATTTATTTCTATTCCGTTAACAGCGATTATTTCATTATTAATCCACTGCACTTCTTTCACATTCGGAGAGATTAAAAACAAATTCTTTTTCGAATCAGTTGTCAAATCCTCTAACACGCCAATGTATGATAAATCTGTAAAGAAAATTAATCCACCATTGAAATATACCGTGATCCTTTTCTTTCCATCTGGTGAAAGATAAGTGCCTTCTTTATTCGATTCCAAAACTTGGATGCTGTTTAATGTCGGATTTAATAGTTGAAATAAATACATTGCACCTAATAAAAAACCGGTAACCAACACAAGTAACAATGGTATTTGTAGTTTTATCACCTCTGAAAAACCTCCAAAAAAATACTTTTTTACTATTTATAGACGGATTTTCTTTTAAGAAGTTCGATAAATCCAGAGAATAAAACGAACTATAGTGCACAAATTACTCATTAGGAGGTGACATTGGATGAATAAAAACAGTAAACAAACGATGAATTCAAGAACGCATAATCCATTTGGTCTTTATAAAAGCTTGGATTTAGATGATACGAATAGTAATAACAATAACCCGAACGATAACTTAAATGAAGAATTTGCAGCAGAATGGGATGCAAAAGCAAAAAATAAAGACAATAAAACGAATCACGATAAAAATCAGCAATCTAATAAAAATAAATAGCTGCCCTATTTAATTGAATAGCATATAATGAATAATTTTTTCCTTTCATCCTCTATGATGGCTATGTTAATCCAAACTATTTATTAATACTTCCCCTTTTTTTAACATAGCCATCACTTCCTATATTTTATCGATGCCTAAGAAAAACTTAGGCATCGTTTCAGAGTGCCGAATTTATTAACAGATTGATCACCTTAAAATACGATCTTTAATGCCATCTCTAGTGTTGATTTCGAGAAAATGCTCCCTTAAACGGTTTAATTAATCATTTCTCAGTTGAATAAATGGATTTCTTTACTATCATGAGTGATACTTCAAGTTTTTTGAATTGAAATCCACAAATATCCTATATAAAAAACTAAATCGTGATAAAATCAAACAAACAGAACTATGAAATGAAATAGTCTAAATTCATTAGAATAAAGGAGAAAGATACGAATGGGAGAATTAAATTATTGGAAAAATAATGCTCGTGGACATAAATTCATTGCATCTTTTAGCGGTGGAAAAGATAGTGTTTTAGCGTTATATAAAGCAAAAAAGGTTGGAGAAGCAATTGGACTAATCGTCATGCTAGAGGAAGAAGGCAAACGTTCTAGATCTCATGGAATGCCCCCTGAACTCATACGTGCGCAAGCTAAATCTATAGGTTTGCCAGTATATACGGCATCTTCAAGCTGGACAGATTATGAAGAAGTGTTTATGGACCTTTTAGAAAAGGCAAAAAATCAAGGAGCAGAAGTGTTAGTAACTGGAGACTTAGATATGCCTGCCCATGGTTGTTGGCATGATAAGGTTTCAAAAAATGCCGGATTAAAGCTCGGGATGCCTTTATGGGAAATGAACCATCGTGATGCTGTCGAGGAGTTCATAAATCTAGGATTTGTAACGATCATTGTAACAGTTAATCTATCATTAGGAATGCGTGAGGACGATTTAGGGAAAACGTTAACCCATGAATACATAAAAGAACTTGAAGCTCGTGAGATTGACCCGTGCGGAGAAGGTGGCGAGTTCCATACGACAGTAATAGATGGGCCAATTTTCAAATATCCAATTCCAGTTCGGAAATGTGAGATTATTAAAGACGGAGATTATGCTTTCTTACCATTGGAACTTGATCAGATGGCAAGTGTCGATAATTAAAAAATTAACTGCGATTCACCTTGAGATAATAAGGGAGATTGAACTATTACTCTATTTACAAAAAATACAGCTCTGCCAGTCGGTATCTTCCATCCGATGCAAGGTCACTATTGTTCCAGAGCCCCCATCCTTCAGAATAAGGGTAATAATAACCGTGGGGCATAAACCTATACTCAGGATAGAGGAATTGATGAATTTCATGAAGATAAGGAGACATGTACAAGACGTCCTTTCAAATCGACATATATGATCAGTATATGCCTACTGAGTTTGGGAGGTTCCCAAACTCGATCTGTCGATAAATATAGGTACGTTTGTTGGATAGACATATAACTGTATTCCCTCTACTTATAAACTGTAACAACTCTTGACAGATTCCATCCAACAATTCGAGGTAGAACCAAAGACATGCGACAAAAAAAATAATTAAAAGCTTTATGATAATACCAATAATATCTAACCGAACAAATATTGATTCATATAGAATCTCCAACCTCCACTAGCAATTACAGCACAAATAATAATCCATCAAAGTATCTTTTATCGATGAGATAAACATATTACCGGCCCCAATATATTATAGAAACAACCTTATTAGATTTAGAGTTTAAAAAAGCAATTGCATCATGAAGTGTCATGGCAATTGCTTTTCATCTATTTTTATTCAATTTCTAACTTCCGCTTTACTGAAATATTCCATATTTATTATTAATCCGTTCTAATTTTTCACGAATAGGCTTTGCAAGTATTAGTAAAAAAATCACGTTGGAAACAGCATAAATAATAGTAAATGGAATTGCTGAAGTTAGTGCAATGATATATGCTTCTAAGCTAAACACTCCATATAAAGACATCGTTCCCCAAATATCCATACCAAAAGAAAAAAGAACGCCCGCAAAAATCCCAAATAAAATAAGTGGAATTTTTTTATGCATGACTCCAGTCTTTCCTAATAGCCCAGCAATAAAACCGATGATTCCCCACATAAACATTTGAAAAGGGGTCCAAGGTCCTTGACCAAAAAACATATTCGAAACAAGAGCAGAAATAGCACCTGTTACAAAGCCCGCCTCTGCTCCTAGAGAAAAACCTGTTATTGCCGTAATTGCTGCAACAGGCTTAAAACCCGGTATAATAACAAATAAAGATCGCCCTGCAATTGATATGGCTGACATAACTGCAATAATTAATATTTCCCTAGGTTGAGGCTTTCTTCTTTCAAATGAAAGGAGAAAGGGAATCGAAGCTAACATTATAATAGCAATTGAAATAATATAATATTTTCTATCTGCAAAAATATTAATGCCAACATATAAAGTTAATGGGATGAAAATAAAAATGACAACTAAAGAAATGATGAAGCTTAATTTTTTTTGCATAACGTCACCACATCATCACATACAATTACCCCATCTATTATTCCTCTAGCAATCCGGTGAGCAGCAGTTGTATAAAAGTTATTACCAATATAAAACGAACGTGGCTCAGCCTCCGAAACAATATTTCCATCAAATAATAAGGCGCAGCGGGTACTATGTTGCGCGGAAAATTCAATATCATGCGTTACCATAATAATCGTCATCCCTTTTGCTTGTAAATTTTTCAAAATAGCAGCAAGTTCTTCTTTTGCATGAGCATCAAGTCCTTTTGTCGGCTCATCTAAAAGTAATATTTCCGGTTCCATTAATAATAGCTTTGCCAATGCTAATTTTTGCTGCTCCCCACCACTTAAATCATAAGGGTGGCGCTCTAGTAAACTAGTTAACTGAAATTGTTCGGTCTTTTCCGCAACTTTTACAACTGAAACTTTATGATACTTCGCCATATCTTCTAATTCTTGCTTTACTGTTTTTTGGACGAATAATGTTTTAGGATCTTGCGGCAATAAAGTTAAATGCTTTTGATAGAGCTCTTTATTGCGATAATTTTTCAATACTTTATCATATAATAAAATTCTTCCTCGATATGGTTTTTGTAAGCCTGCAAATAATGACAAAACCGTTGATTTTCCTGTTCCGTTACCACCGATAATCGTCAAAAACTCTTGCCTTTTTACTTGTAAATTCAAGTGATGTACAATATCAGTAGCAGTTTTTTCATAACGAAAGGCTACATCTTTTGCTTCTAATACAACTGTACTTTGCACATTCCTAGCTATAGGAAGCTGATTACCTTTATGTAAATCGGCTTGTTTTGTCGCAAGCCACTTTTGCCCTTCGCGAATAGTAAGAGGAATCTGTCCTTCGCAATTTAATAAATGATACATTTTTGTAGCTGCAGGTAATGCTGTAATCATCGCATGATTTGCAGGTAAAGCTTTAATAATTTCTCGCGGATTACCATCAAATAATAAATTCCCATCTTCCATAATAAGAACTCGATCTGCAATAGGAAGGACTTCCTCAAGACGATGCTCAATTAAAATAATAGTAATGCCTAATTCTTTATTTAAACGGTTTAAGGTTTGAATAAATTCCATTGCAGCAATTGGGTCAAGCTGCGATGTTGGTTCATCTAATAATAATAATTTCGGTTGCATCACCATAACAGAAGCTAAATTTAATAACTGTTTTTGTCCTCCAGATAGCTCAGATGTTTTTTGATGAAACCATTTTTGAATACCAAAAAAGTTTGCCATTTCAGCTACTCTCAGGCGTATCGTTTGCTCATCAATCCCTAAACTTTCTAAACCAAAAGCTAATTCATGCCAAACTTTATCAGTTACAATTTGATTTTCTGGATTTTGAAAGACGTAGCCAATTTCTGAAGCCGCCTTTTCGGGCGAAAGCTCATCTAATTTCTGCTCATCATAAAAAATCTTGCCTAATTTCTTTCCATGTGGACAAATTTCTCTTTTAAAATGGCGGAGAAACGTACTTTTCCCACAACCTGATTGTCCAATTAAAACAATAAACTCACCTTGCTCAATCGTTAAATGGATATTATTTAAAATAGGTTTTGTTTCATTTGGGTAAGTAAAACTTACATTTTCGACTTTAACAATCGCCATTGTATTCCCCCCTTTATCTCGATTATTAATGGGATAGAGAGCAGAAGAAAGTAACTACTATAATAAAGTATACATGCCAAATCCCATTGAATGTCCGAAAAAGTCGGATAAAAGTAAAAAGTCGTTACACCGAATATGCTCGCAAATATATTTATAATAAAAAGAACAATAATAGAAGCTAGCACCATTCCATCGCGACGTTCAAAAATAAATAAAGAGAAGGACGTGCGCTTAGTTACACCATATCCTCTTGCCTTCATAGAATCCGCTGTTTCAATCGCATTGTCTAACGCCCATGTAATTAAAATCGATAATATACGTAGCGTACACTTAATACGATGTAAAAATGAGCCGCTTCGAAAATCCATACCGATTACTTTTTGTGCATTGGCGATTTGCTTTAATTGCTGCTGAAAACGTGGTACTAATCTTAATGCAATCGATAAAGTTAAAGAGATTACCGGAGAAATTTTGCCGAATAAATAAATAAACTTATCCGTCGTCATCGTTTCGTTATAGCAGCTAAACCATAATATAATCGCAACAATCATAGTAGCAATAGCAATGCCGTACATAATCGCCTCAACTGTAATGGCATTATAATTGACATAAAACAGCACAAGTTTTCCATTATGACTAATTAACGGATTAATAATTGCCATTAAGAAAAAAAGCGGAACATAAAGCTTCCAATCTTTTAAAAATCGACCTCTACGTAAAGCGATATTTAAGCAGATTGCTAAAAAAATCGTAATCACTAAATAAACGGGATGCATAAAAAACATTGATAGTCCGATTGATGCGGCAAAGAAAGTGAAAATTACTAGTGGATGAAAAGTTTCAAACGATTTCATTAATTACCGTCCCAGAAATGTCCTAAATCGCGACCTAAATCGACCGTATAATGCCACTCTATTACATCACCATCTTTTAAAACATATTGGCTACAGCCATAATTAGGATAAACACCGTTCACTTTATACATCCATCCACTTAATTCACCCGCGCTAAATTCATATAGATGATTAATTCCTTCTACATATACACTATTGTAAATATTTTCATTTGCTCCCTGGTATTCCATTTGAATTTTATGTTCTTTTGTCGCACGTTGTAAGATGTCCCAAACAGTATCTTTTTCTGATAAGAGCTCATACGTCGTTTGTTTTAAAACGATACCGTCTTTCGGCACATATTTTTCATTTTGCAGTGCTGGTTCTAACAAATCCCAATGTTTGAGCAAAGTGTCAACATGGATAGCAATTGTTACAGTTCTCTTTTTTTCAGCTGGTTTTTCTGTAATTTCAACAGGTGGTTGCTTTGGATTTTCCACTTTTGGTTTTTCAGTTTTTGACTTTTGCTCATTGCTATTTGGCTTTGTAGCTACTGAATCTTTGTTAGTCGGCTGCTCAGATTTTTTCTTGTCACTTACTACATCTTTTTCTTCTGTTTCCGTCTCCTGCTTTTTTACTTGTTGTTGCTTTTCATTATTTTTTTGTGTAGAGGCATCCTCTTTCTTTACAAGCTCATCCTCTTCATCTTCTGATTCGATTTCTTTTTGGTCAACATTTTCATCATTTTGCTCTGCATTTAATATTTTTTGATTAGCTTGCTGCTCTTGCTCTAGCGTAGACTTAGAATCGAGACTACGCTCATGCTCTTGCATCTGTTCATATTGCTCAACTGATTGAATATTACATGCCGCTAATAAAAATACGAAAATAGCAACAGCAAGGTAGTGCATCGTTTTTTTCATTATTTATCCACTACCTTTAAAAAGTTAATAAACATTTTTGCAGCATGCGCTCGTGTTAAAGAATTTAATGGTTGAAATGCTCCATTTGATCCTTGGGCAATTTCTAAATCATATAATAAAGTAATTGCCTTCTTCGATTCATTAGAAAGTTTCCCGATATCATTTAATGGTGCAACCTTACTCGGTGCATACTCTTGACCAGTTTTGAAGGTATAGGCGCGATTAAGCATAATCGCTAATTCTTCACGTGTAATAGGTGTAGAAGGTGAAAATTTACCTGAATTTGCTGTTAAAAGATTTGCCTCATACGCAGCGGCAATCTCTTTTCTCGTACTCTCATTGTAACCTTGTAAATCTGTATATGGTGCATGACCTGTGCTTGTCAAATTTAATGAACGAACTAAAATGGAAACAGCTTGCACACGTGTTAAATAATTGTTAGGTTTAAATGTATTGTCCTCATACCCCTTTAATAAACCTTTAGCTACAGCAGCTTCAATATCTTCTTTCGCCCAATGCGATTGAATATCTTTAAAGCTTACTTGTATAACTGGTTTCTCTTGCTCGCTAGGTGTTGAGGGCTTATTTTCTTCAACTGGTATGGTGGGATTAGATTCTTTAGTATCTGACATATCATATAGCTTTGTTTTGCCAGATAGAAGTCGATTATAGGCTGCTAATGTATAAGAAGCCTGCTCTGTTGCCATTCCGTTAGAAGCTGTTTCTGTTAATACATGCTTGAATCCACCATCTTTTTCATTGTAGAAAGTGAAAAAACTATTTAATACTTTAGAGAATCGTGCATCTTTTTGGGGATCAATATTTAAGCTAGAAAGGGCCGTAATCACTTGCGCTACACTTTCTGAGTTAGTTGTCCCCCAACTTTTATAACCACCATGAACGTCCTTCATTATTTGTAATGTTGCTAACGCTCTCTCTATCGATTTTCTTACATCTGGTTGATCTTTATATGTAGAAAGTGCTTGAACTGCCATCGCTGTCATGTCTGGGTCTGCTTTCGTTCCCGATAAATCCCATCCGCCATCAGCTAATTGCTTTGATAATATATGCTCTATTAATTTTTCACGTGTTGTCGTTGCGTTTTTGGGAAGTTCAAAGCCCCAAGTGTCTAACGCAATTAATGCAAAATAAGCACCGTTTGGACCTTGCCAAACTACTTTATCGAAATCACCTAATTTTTCTACTAAATTGTAACCCCCTACATTTGTTGGATCTTTCCCAATTGCAGTAAGAGCAATAATTAAGCGGGAATATTCTGTATACTTCCGATTGTGCAATTCACCATTCACTGACTGAACATGCTTCATAACGTTTTCATAATATTTTTCATAATAATCTTTCGGAACATCGTATTCGCCACGCGCAAGTGCAATAATAAACCATTCATCTCCGAACTTAGGGTTCGGCGCATGCTTTACTATATATTGTCCAGTTGTATTATAAGCATCTATTGTAGAAATATTTTGCGCAGAAACGGGAGTAACGATAAATAATATAGCAAGTAGCAGCATAAAAAACATCGATAATTTTCGCTTCATTCACTTATCCTCCATTCTATTAAAAGCTACTAACCCAAAGGCAAAATGCATTTGGGTTAGTAATAAAAATTACATCATATCCGATATATTTAACGTACGCTTTATAATTTTTACTGTTTGCGCTCTCGTTAAATGTGCTCCTGGATCAAATGAGCCATCTTGTTTACCAGTCATAATATCAAGGCTATTTAATAGCTCAATATAAGGTAAATATTCATCACTAATTTTACTAATATCTTTGAAGTTAGCCTCAACAGTTACTTGAGCTTCTACATTTAGGTACTCTAGTATACGTGCCATAAATGCAGCTGCCTGCTGACGTGTAATTGGTGCCTCAGGATTAAATGTTGAAGCAGTTGTTCCTTTCGTAATACCTGCTTCGTATAGTGCTTGTACATCATTTGCATACCATTTACCAGCCGTATCGCTAAATGAATTTTCACCTGAAGTTTGTAAGCCAAGCGAACGACTTATAAAAGCAGCAAATTGTGCACGTGTAATCTGCTTATTGGGCTCAAATTTATCAGGAGTCACACCTTGAATTATGAGACGGCTTGCTAAAAACTCAATTTCATCTTTATTTGCTAGCTTTTCAATGTCTTTGAACGTAACATGTTTTTCAGTTACGTTGAATGTGCCGCTTGTTTTTGTGAATAGAACAATTTCACCGTTAACAATTTTATGTGGAACAGGCTTATATTCTCCTTCAACAAGCTGTAAAACAACAGTATTTGGTTTTAAATCGTCAGCTGATAGCGTAACTTTTAAATAGTCTTTACCTAGAGAAATTGGCTTTATTAAACCTTTAGCAGTTTCAACCCCAAAACTCACAGTGAACTCTTTGCTCTCAAGATCTAAAATAATAGAAGCAACTACTTTTTCATCTTCAGCAAGTGTAATGTCTTTTAAGGAAGATGTAGGAACTTCTATAATATTATCCCTAATTTTAATAACAAGCTTTTGAATGTCGTTTTCAAGATATTGCTGAATATTCTCAGCAGTAATGACTGCTTTGTCACTGCCTTCTCCAACTGTTATTTCAGCATCTGCACTATCTTTACTCTCTTCGCCATTCTCCTCATCCTTATCTGTTTCTTCTGTGCATTGTTCATCTTCATCTGTACATTTATTTTCTTCTTTACAATTTTCTGTATCTTCCTTACACTCTCCATTTTCTCCTCCACCAGGAGCTTCACCATTTTCTATCCCGTCCACATAGCCACCGATATCTTTTCCTAAATCGAGTGTATATAGCCATTCAACAACGTCACCAGGTGATAAAGTATAAAGTCCCGCAGAATAAGAAGGGAATTTACCATTTACACGATACATCCAGCCACTTAAAGGACCGCGGTCAAATTCATAGAGACCAGCAATTCCTTCAATATAAGCACCATATTGAGTTTCACGATAGCTTAGTGAGATACCATTTTCATCTGTCACACGTTTTAATACGTCGAATACTGTTTCTCCTAGATATAACTCAGCAGTTGTTGCTCTTAATGGAATTTCCGAAGATGAAATTCGAATTGAGAACGTTGTCTTTCCAAATGGGATATTTCCGTCTGGATTGTTGTTCTCTCCGCCATTGCCTGGATTATTTCCGTCTTCACCATCAGGATTATTTCCACCTTCACCAGGGTTAGATGGATTGTTCGATTTCGTATCAGATGTATCATAAAGTGCTGTCTGTTTATTTAGCAAACGATGATAAGCAGCTAATGTATAGCCAACTTGCTCCGTTGCCATACCATTTGCTTTTGTTTCAGTTAGAACATGTTTAAAGCCACCATCTTCTGAACTGTAATAAGTCATAATATTGGCAATAACTTTGTTAAAACGAGGGTCTTTATTTGCATCAATACCTAAGCTAGCTAATGCAGTGATAACTTGAGCTGCACTTTCAGCATTTTCTAACCCCCATGAGCTATATCCGCCATTTCCTAATTGAATAGTAGATAATGTAGCTAGTGCATTATCAACAGCTTGTTTGACTTTCGGATTACTGTTGTAATATGGTGCTAACGATTGGATTGCCATCCCTGTCATATCCGGGTCTGCTTTAGTTCCCGATAGTGCCCAGCCTTTGTCAGCAAGTTGCTTATCTAAAATAAAATCAATTAACTTCTCACGTGTTGTCGTTGCCGTTTTCGGTAATTCAAAGTCCCATGTATCAAGAGCAATTAACCCATAATAAGCTCCATTTACACCTTGCCAAACAACTTGATCGAAATCTGATAGCTTTTCAACTAAGTTGTAGCCACCGACATTTGTCGGATCTTTACCGATAGCAGTAAGGGCAATAATTAGACGTGAATATTCAGTGTATGCCCATTTATCTAATACACCCTTTTTAGCAACTACATAATCAACAACATTCTTGTAATACGTGTCGTAATAGCCTGCTTGTACTTCATAACCACCACGAGCTAATGTAATAATCCACCATTCACTACCAAACTTAGGTGTAGGTAATCGATCTACCATGTATTTACCAACAGTATTATAAGCCTTTTGAGTTGGTGTATTTATATTAGACTTTGTTCCCGGTTTTTTAGCGTTATCAAATGCAGCAGTAGCCTGGTTTAGTGCTAATACTTTCGCATCAATATCTTCTTGTATTGCAGCTTCATTCGCAATCAGATCTTGCGCAGATTTGATAACCTTTACATAATCATCTAGTGCAGCTTGTGTTACCCATTTTTGTGTTATGTCTACATCTTTTCCATCTACACTTACTTTTATGGAAGCCTTGTTTTGTTCAGCTTTAGTAATTGCTTCTTCTAATGCAGTTTTAGTAATATCTCTTACTTCTTCTAATGCAGAATCTAATTGCTTAAAAACTACATCTACATCTTCTTGTTTGCTCTCCATATTCGTTAGCTGTTCATAAGCAGCTTTATAAGCAGATAATACTTTTGCATCTGCTAAAATTTCTTCTTTATTTGAGGCACTATTAATTTCAGCAATTTTTGCTGTTAGTGCGTCTTTGTTAGCTACTTCAATAAAAGGTGTTCCCTGCCAACTATAGTTAAAGCCAAGATCACGACCAAAACCAACTACACTAAATTGCAAGCGAATTACATCACCATCTTTATTTTGATGGCCACCCATAACATGATCAACCATTTTATGATTTACTGTATACATCCAATTAGACGATGAATAATAGTCGCTATTTCCAAGCCAATCTTTATTTTTTCTTCCTGTATTTGACTCACCATATTTCCCCGCTTCTTTCAGTATATATTGAGGAATATTACCGTCTCTTTCACTATCTTTAATATTTGTTAAGTAATTAATATTTGGTTGATCAGATCCATCATTATAATTACCACTTCCAAGTGCTCTAGCAACTACATGCCCTACCTCTTCCCCTTCAGAAAAAGGCACTTGAATTGGCTCAATTGCATACCCTTGTCCAAGGGTAAACTTCTCAACAGAAACTGTCACATAACCAGCTCGTTCAGAATCATTAAATTTCGTCCCTGGTTTTTTAGCTTTTTCAAATGTAACTTTAGCCTGATTTAGTGCGAATACTTTCGCATTAATTTCTTCTTGTATTGCTTTATCATCTTCAATCAGATTTTGCGCAGATTCGATGACATTTACATAAGCATCTAGTGCAGTTTGTGTTACCCATTTTTCTGTTAGGTATACATCTTTCCCGTCTACGCTAACTTTTACTGAGTTTTTATTTTCTTCAGCATCAACAATCTTTGTTTTTAATTTTGTTTTATCAATTTTGCCGTCTTCTCCGCCGTTTCCATTTAGCTCAGCAATTAGTTGATCAAGGGCGTCATCAACATTTGGTTGGATACTTTCCATATTCGTTAGCTGTTCATAAGCAGCTTCATAAGCAGATAATACATTTGCATCTGCTAAAATTTCTTCTTTATTTGCAGCACTATTAATTTTAGCAATTTCTGCTGTTAGTGCGTCTTTGTTAGCTGCTTCAATATAAGGTTGTGATCCCCATTCCTTGCCAAAGCCAAGATCACGACCTAAACCAGCTACAGTAAATTGCAAGCGAATTACATTACCATCATTAATTCGATAACTCGCCAAAGCATCATTAGGCAATACATTATTTACTGTATACATCCAACCAGACGATGAGTTATAGTCACGCTGTCCTAGCCATCCTACTTTATTTCTTCCCGTAATCGACTGATTATTTCCTTTCATTACATCCAGTATATATTGAGGAATATTACCGTCACTTTCACTATCTTTAATATTCGCTAAGTAACCAATATTTTCTTGATCATATCCATCATTATAATTACCACTTCCAAGCACTCTAGCAACTACATGACCTACCATTTCCTTTTCATAGAAAGGCACTTGAATTGGCTCAATTGTGTATCCTTGTCCAAGGGTAAACTTCTCAACAGAAACCGTCACATGACCTGCTGGTTCAGAATATTTTATCGACGCACTATCATCAGTAGTAACAGGAGATAATTCGATTTCGGTTTCCTTGGTTATATCTTTCTCTAAATTATTATCTCCTTCATCAGATAAAGCCCCTTCTTCATTTCCCTCCAACCCTTCATTTATTTGCTCTGACTCATTTTCTATTAATCCATCTGTCTCTGCCATAACAGCAGCTGGCGATAGAAGCGATAGCGTCAAAACAAGCACGGCTGCAATATGAAGCCACTTTTTCCAAAATTCCACTTGCAAAACCTCCAATTTTTTTATGAATACTTTGCATCGTTCACTCCACGACAAAAAAACGCCATTTCTCACTATAAGAGAAATGGCGGTAAACAGTTTGAAAAGCATATAAAAAATACATACCTATCCGTCTATTTGCCATACATTCTCCTAATTTCCGAAGAGAGTTTATACGATCAAATAAAGGTAGGTCTCCTGGCTCATGTATCCTGTACCAACCTTCCCATCTACTGGAGGCATTTTTCCTCGTCGGACAGTGGCATATGTTGCACATTCTTCTACACTTACAGTTGCGGAAACAGCTTCGGCTTTGCACCGAATTCCCTATTAAGCTCTTAAAAGAGCACCTTTATTCTGCAATTGCTATTCACTTGTAGTTAAGTTTAGCATACTTTTTTTATTTTCCAAATAATTCGATAAAAAAAGAGTTACACTTCTAGAAAAATATAGTAGAAGTATATCTCCAAGAAGTTAAAAGTGCTCCCATTTACAGTTGCGGGACAGCGCCGTATTTTCACCGTTCTTCCCATTTAAACAAATCCAAAACTGAATTTGTAACTTAATCTTATTATTCCTTTTTTTATCATGCCATATCATTAATTATTTAAAAAAAGCAAATTTAAAAAGCTTGACCTCTTAAATAGAAGCCAAACATATAGTTTATTTCATGGAATATTGTACTTCATGACGCAGAGCTTTTGCAGCAGCTACCATATGAGATAGTGCCGCTATAGTTTCCGGTTCCCTCTTAATTAAAATTGAAATTACTCAACTAAAATGTAAATAGAAGGAATCTTTTATATTACTATTTAAAAGAAAAAGACTATAAGCAAACCCAATTTTTTGAGTTTGTTTATAGTCTGAGATGCCTATACCTTAAGCTTCGATTCGGCTGAGATTTTCCACTCCATTTTGTAGCAAATACATTTTATGGTATAACCCTTTTTGGGCGAGTAGCTCCTGGTGTGTTCCGCGCTCCTTGATTTCCCCTTGATGTAGCACTAAAATTTGCTCTGCATCTTGGATTGTCGATAGGCGGTGCGCAATCGCAATAGTTGTGCGACCTTTGCGCATTTTTTCAAGAGAATGTTGAATTGCAACTTCTGTTTCTGTATCAATAGCTGCCGTTGCTTCATCTAGTACAAGCACTTTCGGATTCGTCGCAATCGTACGTGCAAAGGCGATTAATTGACGCTGCCCGCTCGAAAACGTCGAACCACGCTCCGTCACTTTTTGCTCGTATTTTTCTGGCAACGTATCAATAAATTGATCAGCTTGCACAAATTCAGCCGCCGCCTGTACATCTGCTGTCGTCAGTGTATGATTGTGCAAGCGAATATTGCTGGCAATTGTACCGTAAAACAAGAACGGATCTTGTAGCACAAGCCCCATTTTTTCACGAATTTCTTGTTGGCTAAATGACTTTATGGACTGGCCATCAATCATAATATCCCCTTTTTCGAATTCATAAAAACGCATAAGCAAATTGATAATGGAGCTTTTTCCACTACCTGTATGACCGACAAGCGCGACCGTTTCGCCCGGATTAACGGTAAATGAAATGTTTTTTAGTACATCTTTTTGATTGTCATAGCTAAATGTGACATCTTTAAATTCAATAAGACCGTTCGAAATTTTTGCCGCACTATTTAATTGAGCGGGCTCTACTTCTTCCTCGTCTAATAACTTAAACACCCGAGACGCAGCTACAAGTGCTTGCTGGAATATAGCAAGACGCTCCATTACTTGATTAATCGGATCAAAGAAGCGATTAATATAAGTAATAAACGCATATACAACTCCTACTTCGACAGCCGTTTGAAGCGATGTTTGACCAAAATAATATAAAACTAGCATAATGGCAGCAAAATAAACTAAATCAACTACAGGTCGAAGTAGTAAGCTATTCAGCTTTGTATTATTCATCATCGCTACATAATGTTTATTGTTTATTCCATCAAACTCATCATTAAAACGCTTTTCCTGATGGAATGCTTGCACTATACTCATACCCGATAAAGATTCGGCAAGCTTTGCATTGAGCTCGCTTAATTTTTCACGCATTTCCATATACACAACCGAGCTATGTTTACGGTACAAGTAAATGATGTAAATAATGATTGGTAGTAGTACGAGCGCAAATGCCGCAAGCATAGGATTTAATAAAAACATCGCGATATACACACCGATTATTAAAAATCCGGCTTGCACAAAAGTAATTAATACGCCAACATACATATCTTTTATCGCTTCCGTATCGTTTGTCGCGCGTGATACGATAGACCCTGCTGGAACTTGATCGAAATAACGCATACCGAGCTGATGAATTTTAGAAAATACATCAATTCGCAGCTGTTGAATAATTTTTAGTGCAATCTCTTGGAATTTCAAATGTTGGAAATAGCTAATTACAACATTTAATAGCTGGATGGTCATATACGATACAGCTAAAAAGACAATAGGACCTTTTTCAAAATTGCCAACTGCTACATGATCATCTAAAAATACTTTAATAATATAAGGACCAAGAACCGCTCCTAAAACTGTTAAACCAAGTAACAACAATGCGAGTACAACAGCTTTTTTATGTGGCAATAAATAGCGTAGCAATCGTCTTATAATGGCACTTTGCTCTTTGCGTGAAAAGGTTGGTTGTTTATCCATACTACATGCCCCCCTGTTCCACTAATTGTTCTAATTGCTGTAATTCATACATATCAAAATAACGACCTCGCAAGATCATTAATTCCTCATGTGTTCCTTTTTCTACAACCGTTCCTTCATGCATCACAAGAATGACATGTGCATGCTGAATCGCACTGAGACGGTGAGATGTAATAATAGTCGTTGCTTCTTTGCGTGATGCTTTCAATGATTGTAAAATAGCTTCCTCCGTTTTTGCATCTACTGCAGATAAAGAGTCATCTAAAATAAGTAGCTCAGGCTCTGTCATTAAGGCACGAGCTATTGAAATACGCTGCTTTTGTCCGCCCGAAAGCGATACGCCACGCTCACCAACAATTGTTCTATAGCTTTCTGTGAAGCCTAAAATATCTTCATGAATATGTGCTAAGCTCGCAGCATGCTCGACCTTTTCGCGATCTGCTTGCGGGTTTGTAAACGCAATATTTGTATAAATGCTTGATGAAAATAAAAAATGATCTTGCGGCACATAGCCAATCGCCTCACGTAATGCGAGCATTTTATAGTCATCAATGCGCACACCACCGTACGAAATATCCCCTGTATAGCCCTCAAATTCTCTTAGTAATAATTTTAAAATGGCTGTCTTTCCTGATCCTGTTTTTCCAACAATACCTAGCGTTTCCCCTTGCTTTAACTCGAAATGAACATTTGATAATGACGGGTTTTCATCTCCTGGGAATGTAAAGGAATCTACATGGAAAGCTAGGTCTCCTTGTGGTCGCGTATTTTTTGCACTATGTTTGTCATCGATTTCCACTGGTACATTGAGCAATTGTTCAATACGGTCATACGATGCAGAACCGCGCTCTACAATATTAAATAACATACCGATAGCTAGCATCGGCCATACGAGTAAGCCTAAATATGTTGTGAAAGCGACTAGATCTCCAATTGACATCGCACCATCTACAATAAATTTTGTTCCGAATGCAAGACTTAGGAAAAAACTAATGCCGACAACTAAACTGATCGTTGGATCAAACAATGAATCGATTTTTGCGACATGCATATTTTTCTTTACAACATCATCGGAAAGACGTGTGAAATCTTCCACATCATCTTGTTGCTGGCCAAATGTTTTAATCACTTTCATACCAGAAATGCTTTCCTGCGTTTTGTCATTCAAATCTGAGAACGCAGCTTGTGCATTACGGAATCTGGAGTGTAGTAATTTACCGTAATAGCTTGTTAAAAGCGCCATTGCGGGCATCGGAATGAGTGCGATTAGTGTTAAACGCCAGTCAATTGTAATGGCCATCGCTAAAATAACGAAGCTTCCTGTTGTGATGGAGTCAAAAAGCGTTAATACGCCACCGCCAGCTGTTTGTTGCACAGCTGAAATATCATTTGTTGCATGCGCCATTAAATCCCCGACACGGCGCTGTTGGTAAAACGATGGCGACATTTTCGTAAAATGACGAAATAATTTTTCACGTAAATTTTTCGCTAAATAGTTAGACGAACCGAAAATCATTTTACGCCAATAATAACGAAGTACATACATGAACGCCGCAGCAGCTGCAATAATACCGAGCCACATAAAAAGGGATTCCTTCGTTAACGTACCCGCTCCAACTTCATCGATTGTATAGCCGATAATTTTTGGCGGTACTAATTGTAAAACCGCTACAAATGTTAACATTATTAAACCTAAAACATACTCTCGTTTTCGTTCTTTAAAAAACCAACCGAGTTTAAAAAACACTTTCATTTTTCCACCTACTTTATTAATCAGACTTGCCTATTTTAACAAAATTTTCTATGTAGGTGAATAGGTAAATGACTATTTGTTTCGAATTTTGAAATATTTCAGTCTAAAGGAGTAAAAAAAGCGAAAGCGACCTGCATAGCCCCAAGCAGCTAATCGCAGACTCTCTTTCTCACTCGACCGAGGGCAGACCGCGACATAGAGAGGCTGCGCTAAAGGGGCACAGTACATGGAAGAAGCGAATCATCTTCGTCATCAGCCCTTAACTTCCTTTATTTCTTCTTTTTCAAATTTATTAGGTGGAAATGGTTTCTTCCCATGATTAATTCGATCTTCATTCAATTCTTCCTGAGGTTTTGCTTCAAATAAATGTCCTTTTGAATAGCCCAACGCGATCAATACTCGGTCACCCAACAGTAGCGCACAAGTTTTCCATTAATGGAAAAATTAAATAAAATTGAAATCAATCGCTGCATCTAATTTACATATAAGATGCTCTACTGGTACATGCTGTTCAATTGTCAGTATTTCAAGTTGTTCACATTCATTGATTTTATTTTTTCGTCATCATGTTTATCATTAGACAATACAAGTTGATTGGAGTGGAAGGCGCAACACTCCTGCAAATATTATTTGCGACGAGTAAGCGCAGGAGCAGGAACAGCAATGTTTTCTGCGGCGAAAGCAAAGCGACAGTCGCACGGGCGGAAAATCCGTTTTTGCGGCTATCCGCCGCAAAAATTAGTTGAAGCCGTGCCTGCGGAAAGGGAGCGCCTGGAACGGAAATCAACGTTATCTTACTATTTATTCTAAAAAGAAAAAAGACCGTAGGCAAACTCAAATTTTAATGAGTTTGTCTACAGTCTTAACGGTTTTCAAATGAGAACCGTTAACATTACATTTAAGTTGTTACTTTAAATACCGTTTTAATTTTTTGCATTAAGCCACCAGTTGAATATGTTAACACACTGCGTTTATAAAACGACATACTTAGTAAATACATACCGATTGTAAACACTACTAACAAGCCTAATGATAGGATTGGTTCTATTGCAGCAAGATCTGTCGCCCCTATACGCATCGGCATAACCATCCCTGACGTAAACGGAATATAAGAGAACACTTTGATAAGAATTGTATCTGGATTAGACGTTGCAGAAATCATGACATAAAATCCTACAATTATAATAATCATTGCAGGCGTCATAACTTGTGATGCTTCCTCTACTTTCGATACGAGCGAGCCAAAAAGCGCACCAATTATTAAAAACAAGAAAATCGTAACAAATAAGAAAACGACTACATACATCACATATTGCCCCGATAAATCTGCAAGCAAAGAACTTACCATTTCTAATTTATCAACGTCACCTGATAGTTTTAATAGTACAAAAAATGTCCCTAATAAAATGACAAATTGCGTTATGGCAAGAACAAATATACTCGCTACTTTTGCTTTAAAATGTGTTTCTGGCTTGACACTAACAAGCAACATTTCTAATGCACGTGAGCCTTTTTCCGACGCTACATCTGTCGTAATAATGGATAAATACGAAATAATAAAGAAGTAAATGATAAACCCTACAATATACGATGCAATAATACCTGCTGATTTTTGCTCTTCAGATTTACCTTCTACCGCAGTTTCATTTAAAGTGACCATTGAAATAACAGGTGCCGAGTTTAGTAATTTTTCTGATTGCTCTGCAGATAAATTCACTTGGTCCATCGCGTAAAACTGGCCGATACCACTTATTGTTGTTGATAGCATTTGCTGCATTTTAAGTGGTAGCGGGTCAAATGAAACTACATCCGCTACTAATGTCCCTTGCTGCTCATTGAACATAATCGCCGCCTCGTAATCGCCATCTTGCAATGCTTTTTCTGCCTCAGTACGAGATTTTTCAGCTGTCCAAGTCGCACCATCATTTACAAAAAATCCACTCACATCAAAATTTGTTTCATTCACATAAGCCATTTTTTCTGGCTCATCTGAAAATAACGCTTCTTTTATATCGGACCAGAAAATAAAAGTAGAAATACCAAGAATATAAATGATTGTTGTAATAATAAATGATTTCGCTTTTAGCTTTTGCCTATAGTTTTGTTTGAGTAAAATCATAAATTTAGACATGCACGCCACCTACCTGATCTTTGAAAATTTCATCTAGAGATAAGTAATCTAAGCTGAATTTTTCAATGTACGCACCGTTTGATACAACATTGAAAATATCTTTAGCATACGATTCATCAGCCAATGTAAGAACATATTGATCGCGTTCTTGCTTTACCGATTTTACACCCGGTAACTTTTGTAGCGCACTTTCATCGAGCTCAGTACGAATCGTTAATTTTGTTTTGCCATACTGTTTTTTCAAATCAATGAGCGAGCCTGAAAATAATGATACGCCGCGCTTTAATAAGCATAAATGATCGCATAACTCTTCGACATTATCCATTTGATGACTAGAAAATAAAATCGTCATTCCTTTATCCTTTAAAAACAAAATTGCATTTTTCAGTAAGTCTTTATTTACAGGGTCAAGTCCACTAAACGGCTCATCTAATATTAAAAATTTCGGACGGTGAATAAAGCTTGCAATCAGCTGTACCTTTTGCTGATTCCCTTTTGATAAAGTTTCCGCTTTATCGTTACGTTTTTCCTCCAGCTCAAATCGCTCAATCCAAAAATCAACTTCTCGTTTGCAATCTTCTTTCGTCATACCGCGCAGCTGACCGAAAAAGAGTAGTTGCTCCTCTACTTTCATTTGTGGAAAAATACCGCGCTCCTCCGGCAAATAGCCAAGTAGGTCCCGATTCACTTTTTTGACAGGTGTATCGTCCCACGTAATAGTACCTTCCGTCGTTTCCTGTAAATCTAATATCATACGGAAAGTTGTCGTTTTTCCAGCTCCATTTTGACCGATTAGTCCAAATATTTCACCTGGTGTAATCGTAAAATTCAAGCTTTGTACTGCAGTAAAATCCGTATAGCGCTTCGTTACATTTTTTAGAACTAACATTCAAATACCCCTTTCTATTCATGAAACAATTGCTGCTGTTTTAATTTTTGACGGAGTTTGAAATTGATGTAAATCGGTATTAGTAATGTTGCAGCAATACCGGTATGCACTCCACTTAGAAACTCTTCGACATGTAGTGGATATGAAGTTAAATTGACGATACCTAGTAATATATTTAATACAAAAAATGTCGAAAAAATCGTTAGCAATCGATTGATATATTTGATTTTGGAAGAATTGTCTAAGTATAGCTGAAATGAGCCTTATTCTTTTGGTTGTCGACAATACATCCATCCCGCAAACACAGTGCCAACCTCGATTCCAGATTCCTCTATGAATTCAATATATTTTTTTGTTTACTCATATAAAAACCGATAAATTCATTTCTGTAAATATACTTTTCTTGTTCGCCACTTTCAAACGAAACAAACATCCGTTAAATTTTTTCAAATGCAACCTTACATGCACATTTCGTTAATCCAGCGTTCTACTTTTTCATGATTTAAATAAAATTTTATTCTTTTCATAAGAGTCCCCCTTAACTGTACGTTTACGAAAGTATTATGTTTCACTTTTTTAAAATTTTTTTACATTCTCAACCAATTATTCCAATCTAATCAATACATAGGCAACCATTTCTGTCCCTTCATTCGTAATGACATATTTTTTTTCCTATCATTTCCTCCAAGGGCCTCAATCCAACCTTTATCTAACATTGTCTTTATTGCACCATAAATCGTACCAGCACCTAGCTTCACACGACCATTACTAATCTCTTCCGTGAATTGCATAATGCCATAACCATGTCTCGGTTCATACAAAGAAAAGAAAATAAAATATTATAAACACCTTCCGTTAAAGGTTGTTGTATAGGAAATTACCTCCTGTCGTCAGTCGATATAAATATCTAGCATTGGG
Source organism: Solibacillus sp. CAU 1738 (assembly GCF_039888725.1). Classification (NCBI taxonomy): domain Bacteria; kingdom Bacillati; phylum Bacillota; class Bacilli; order Caryophanales; family Caryophanaceae; genus Solibacillus; species Solibacillus sp. CAU 1738. The sequence goes on along the minus strand of NZ_JBDQQN010000001.1, from coordinate 779,872 downwards.
ATACCTAAATATTCCTACACGCAAAAAGCCATCGCTTTGACTAATGATTGATCAAAACGATGCCTTCCTATTGTTTTTGAACTGATTTTATAATTAATTGTTTTCAAGATTTTCAATGATTAACCAGATGTTAACTAATTCATTCTGTTTTGTTAAATTTAAAAATGTACACCACTAAAATAATAATTAGTAATATACACTTTATTAATATTTGTAACTTTATAAGTATTTGATAATGAGTTCAATCCATTTTATAAAACTACTTACCTTTTTTATTACAAAATGTGATCTACTTTACCGTTGCTAGTAATGTACATAAGGCGAGGAAATCAATTGGCGTTAACTGCTTTTGTTCAAAACGAGCTAGCCAGCTTCGGTGAAACACATCTTCATGTACACCTTTTTCAATTGCAGCTCGCATCATACTTTCTGATAGTAATATTTGTTCAACTTTCGCAAGAAGCGCTGGACTTGAAATTGCAAGCTGCGGCTTACAATAATTTTGCAGTTCAACTGCGATTGCCCGGCAAATCGCATGAAAATGCTGCTTATAAAGCGCCACATCCAACTCGGAATTAACGAAGCACACTTCAATTAAAATGGCGTCTTGTAAGGCGTTTAAAAAAGCTAAATCTACTCGCTTTTTTGCCCCGCGATTGTTCAATCCACTCACATTACTTATTACATCGCTAATTTTTAATGCAAGCTGCTTCATATGATCGTTTTTGTACAATACTTCAGTACCAATACTACTATTCGTCGCTTCTTTTACAGCATTAAAATGCACGCTCACATTTAGCTGTTGTTTTTTATGGTGTTCCTGTATTAAATACTGTAAATTATCACGCTGATTCGTTGACGTGTCGTCCATTACGAGCCTTACATCAATACCCGCTTCAGTTAGCAATTTTCGAACTTGGCTCACAACTTTTCTAGCCTCTGTCACCTCATCAATTATTCCAATAGCCCCTGTTCCAACATGCCAATGACCTGGACTAATATTCATTCTTCCATCCCCCTTTATAAACTTATATACCGATTTATTAAGTAAAAAGGGACAAAAACTAAAAAAATCCCGAAAGAATTACCTTCCGAGACCAAATTTTTATAGTGTTTCAATACAAAGCTTAATCGCTTCTGTTAAATCCTGCTGAGACCAACTCGCTACTTTACCATGCTCGATTGCTAGTTGATGTGAAGCAGGAATATGAATAAATCCAGCTGGAATCGTACCTTTTGTTTCATGTAGCAGCGTATACATGACTAAATTACAAACATACGTGCCAGCAGTATTGGAAATTTCCGCTGGGTAGCCTGCCTCTGTTAAGCGATTGACCATATTACGAATTGGCAAAGTTGAAAAATAACCGTCATTTCCTCCTTCAACGATTTCTTCATCTGTCGGCGTATGACCGGCATTATCTTTTGCTCCGTCCATAACATTTATAGCAATTCGCTCAGGTGTAATTTTAAATCTGCCGCCTGCTAAACCGAGCGCTATTACAGCATCTGGCTGTTCCTCTGCTAACAATTGTCGTACGCTCTTTTGTGCTGCTGCAAATTCAACCGGTAAAATTTTGCCGATAATTTCGTAATCACCAATAACCGTATTATGTAATGCGTTTACAACTTCCTCTGTAGGATTTAAAGTAAATTGTAAAAAAGGACAAAAACCTGTTACTAATAATTTTTTCATCTATGCCTTTCCCCCTTTTTCCCCAGCAATCGATAAGTAAGCTACGAAAACAAGCATTAACAACATACCGAGTAATTGCCAGCTTTGCATTACGGAACCGAACCAAAATACAGAAATAATCATTGCAGTAAGTGGTTCAAAGCTCGATAACACACTTGTTTCGACCGCTGAAATATATTTCATACTACTTAAAAATAACACAAATGCGGATGCACCTAAAATGACAAGAGCTACCATCATCCAAAAAATGGGTGGATGCACGAGTAATGACCAGTCATTTGATAGCCAAATGCGTCCAGTCACTGCAAGCACACTACCGCTTAGTAGCATTCCCCATGCCACGACGACTAACACACCCCACTCAGCCATCATACGCGCTGGATATAATGTGTAAAAAGCATATGTTAACCCTAGAAATAACCCCCAAATAAGCGCTTCGTTACTCACTAATAGCGTGCTTAGAGAACCGTTTGTTAATAATAAAAACAGTCCAAACAAAGTACCGATTATCCCAATCAATTGTTTGTTTGGTGGCCATTTTTTATGTATTAATGCTACATAGAAAATAATAAAAATCGGTGCTAAAAACTGTAATAACGTCGCTACTACTGCATTACTTGCTTCAATTGATTTTACAAATGTAAATTGTAAGCCGAGCATGCCGACAACGCTAAAAATAAGCAATTGATTGCGCCATATGCTTTGTTGCCAAATTGCCCATATATTTTGCTTTTGAATTGACAGGAGTAGGAGCAATAAAGGCCCCGCTATTAATAAACGCACCGATAGCATAAATTCAGCAGTCATATTCGTTTTGCTCAGCATGTACTCCATCATTGGCCCTGTTGCACCCCAAAACATGGCCCCTATTATAATCATTAATATCCCTTTTAACCGGTTCATACAAACACTCCTTTAGTGAACCGTGAATTACTATGACAACTATTTTATCATTTGCTTCTTTTAATTAGTATACAATATTCTAAATATAGTATTTTTCTACTTTATTACGTCATATGTAAGATGCTTGCAGTACATTTACTAAACATAATTCAGCTAATACAGCATATGTTAATAATATAGATGGGGGCGATATGATGTTTAAAACGGTAGAAGAACGGCTGACAGAGCTAGAATTTTTAGTAGAGAAACAAGCTTTTCAAATAAGGCTATTACAAAATATTATTGTAGACCCTAATAAATTGAAACTATACAACGCAATCTTGAATACTAATATGAGGGAGTCTACTTTTCATGCATTACGGAAATTAACGAAAGATTACGAGCTATGTTTAGAGCAAGATTTGCCTATATCATTCGGGGATTTTTTACGAGATTTCGAAAAAATATTAACAAAAGATTGCAAGGTGAAAAGCAAGCCTGATCTTTCATCATTAGTTCCTCTTTGGTTAGGTGGAAGTAGTGAGTGTACGGGTTACTCAAAAAAATTGCATGCACATTTTTACAAATAAAAACTTCCGAGTACACAACTACATACTCGGAAGTTTTATTAAAAGCCATATTTATTAAATAACTTATGCAATAACCCTTTAACAAAATAAAATATAATTGCTGCACTTGCGCCAAACATCATCATAACGATATATTGCCCACCAGAAACTCTAAACACAATAAATGAATAAGGGAGCATCAATAGTGCACCGCAAAGCGCATATATTAAGATTTCTAGCGATGGCCATTTCCAATAGCGATCAATCATAATCGAAACTGGGATGCCCCCCAAAATATACATCGGGGCACTCATCAACGCAATAAAGCCAAATAACCCACCAAATGTAAATAACTGCCCCTCGCCTGGTGTAGTACTAAAATAACTAAAAATTACGCTAAACGTTAAAGTCGCTACAATTGCGATTAGTAATTTTCGTAAAAAAAGTTTCAGCATTTTGATAACCTCGTTATTTCCATGATCATCATTTTACCATTTTTTCTACTCGAGGCACAAATTTACTTACTATTTATATATTTTTTCTGTAAGGAATCGTTGAATTTGCTCAATTGTTTCTTTTATTTGTACTGCAAATACATCATTTTTTGTAAAGAAGCTATGCACTAAACCTTAGGCAATTTGTAACTCGACTTTAGCTCCTGCTTTTCGCAGCTTTTCCGCGTATGCGACACCTTCATCCCGCAACACATCATGTTCCGCAACGACTATAAACGGTGGCGGGGCTTTTTCAACTTTCGATTTGGCAATGCCACTTCCATAGAAGCAAAAAACCTGTAGCAAAGAGATGCTACAGGTTAACACTTACATTTTCTTTAATTTTTCATATTCTAATTGCAATTGCTCAATACGTTTGCGTCCTTCTTCACGGTTGCGAATTGTCTCAGCCTGAATTTGCTTAGTCTCTTCAATTCCGGCCATGATTGATTGCCAAGTTGTTTCGATCGTGTCGATTGTAATGCTTGGGCTACCTGCTGCACGTGCAATATTCACTGAATTTTGGCGAACATTTTGCGCATTTCGAACAAGCATTTCATTCGTTCGTTTATCAAGCTCAACCATCGAATCCGCCACTAGCTTTTGACGTTGCATCGTCACAGCGTGAACAAGTCCTTGTTTAAAAATAGGAATTGTCGTTACAAAAGCAGAGTTTATTTTTCCGATTAAATGATTATTGCCTTGTTGCATTAAACGAATTTGTGGTGCAGCTTGGAACGAAACTTGCTGCGCCATTTCTAAATCGTAGCGACGTTGCTCTAATAATTGTATTGCACGTTGCACTGTTTCATATTCTAAAATAGCTACTTGGTCACCAGTATTTGCTTGAGCTTCTAGTTCTGGTAATTGCTTGTGTAACTCCTCAACCTTCACTTCAATAGCCGCGACATGCTCACTCAAGCTATGGAAATAATTTAAGTTTTCATCGTACATTTGCTCAAGCTCAATTGTGTTACGCTTCATTTCAATTTCGTACTTTTGAATTTCATTGTAAACAACATCTACTTCTTTATTCATCGTGTCATATTTTGATAGCAAGCGTTCGAGCTGTTCTTTGCTTTTAGAGAAAAATCGTTTAATGAGTCCGCCTTTTTTCTCTTCCTCTTGGAAATCTTTCGGATCAAAGCGGTCCATTATTTTATTTAAATTATTTAAAAGCTCACTTGATTTTTCAAGCTTGCTCGTTTTAATTGTTGCAAGCATGCGATCAGAAAACGTAGAAATTCCTTTCGCCGTATCTTTACCAAATTCAAGTACCGCAATTTGGTTTTTTACATCAATTTTTTCCGCAAGCGCTTGTACTTGAGGCTCTTCTTTTAATGCGAGTTGACGTTTACGAATTTGCGATAGTTCCTCAGTGGATACTAGTTGTTGCGGTTGTGCTTCCTTTATTTCATGTACAGGCTGTGCTTGTTGCTCCGTACGTGCATCTAAATCATCAAATAATGGATTTTTGAATTCTGACATAATAATCCCCCGTTCATTGTTCATTGTTCATTGTTCATTGTTCATTACTCTATTTTACCCTATTCTTCCATAGTAAACATACGAATAAATGAGAAAAAGGTTTCGTTTATTTCGAGAATATTGTACGAAACGATTTGAGAATAGTATAAGGTAGCAAGTAAATATTAATCGTATGCAAATATTATTTACGATTTCTACTGCTGTATGTACTATATCTGAAATGACTCCATTCTTTAAATAGAAGTTCCTTCGAAAGAATTTTCCATGGATTAAATATTGTTTGACCATGCTTATTGAAGAAACAATTATCTCCAATATAATAAGCTGCATGTTGAATAATATCATTCACATCTAACCAAACAACTACATCACCTTTTTTTAACTCTTCACTCGAAGACTCTTCATAATCATATTGTTTCAATTTTTCTAGAAAAGTTTTTTGATGAATCCATTCGTATATAAACCATTCTTGTTCTCCATTTGAAATGGCAAATAAAACTGCAGCCAAACAATTTGCTCCCTGTACATCACTAAAAGTATTGACAAAGGGTTTTAAAAAATCATCTAAATCAAGTGGAGATTCCTCGCATTCACCTTTATCCCACCATTCGTAAACCATAGTAGTTAGTAACTGTTCTTTGCATTCAACACTAAGTCTCTCCCACATAGCACGTTGAATAACTACATGATTATTCATCACATAGTCTGAAGGTATATTTTCTATGTTATCTATAAAGGACGCAGGAATCACAAGACCTCTTTCATGTTGGATTTGTGAATTTAAAATTAATTGTCTTGTTTTTGTAGGAATACTTTCAATCCAATCTTTCTCAGCGATTATTACATATTCCTCATTCTTAATATTCCAATATTCATAACTATTTACGTAATTTAATTGTTTATATGTACTATGATTTTCGAATTCATCAATTGGCATTAATAAGACATTTGTTAAATCCATTTCGTGATTGAGGTTTTCTTTCGATAAAAAGAATAGATCTTTTTTTGGAACATAACTATCTATCCATGAATGTAATACTTCTTTTGACGGTTTAATTTGCAAAATTCCCTCACCCTTTTCTCAATAAATTTTATATAGTTGCATTATTAAAAAGTTGTGGAAAGCAGCTCTTTCCGAAATCTGCCCATACTATGAAAAAAATCATTCTCAACAGTGCTACTATTATTCTTTGTTGCAAAGCATACTTTTATTTCATACAAAAACCTGAGACTAGCATTAGACCATTTTTTTCGTTGCTAATCATCAGCCAATTCCATGTTCACTTAACATCCGCACCACACTACCAATAGTATATTACAGCCCAATAAATTACAATAAATAGTAGTATTGGTAGTGATATGGTTTTCCTGGCTACCGTGTCGGAATATTTTAACATTTTTTTGATATTCATCTAATCGTCTGGAATGATAAAAACTATAATAATGAAACTACTAACTAATATATGGAATACTATAGAGTTATTTCTAAATAACCTTAAAAGTACAAAATAACAATACTCTACAAAGCTATAAATTTAACAATTTTGTGAAGCCAATCAATTGACACTTTGATATATTTCTTTCTATAATGAAAAAGTATTAACATCATTTTTTTATTAAGGAGAGATTTTATATGGGACGTTTAGCAGGTAAAGTAGCAATTATTACAGGTGCTGCACGAGGCATGGGTGAATCTCACGCTCGTAAATTTATCGCAGAAGGCGCAAAAGTTGTCATTACTGACTTAAATGAAGAAGCAGGTTTAGCATTAGCTGCTGAGCTTGGCGAAAATGCAAAATTCGTAAAACAAGATGTAACAAGTGAAGCAGACTGGGCTCGAGTAATCGAAGAAACAGAAGCTACATTTGGTCCTGTAAACGTTTTAGTAAACAACGCTGGTATCAGTATTTCTAAATCTATTTCTGATATGACTTTAGATTTATACCGCAAAATCGTAGAAATTAACCAAGTATCTGTGTTCTTAGGTATGAAAGCTGTTCTTCCTTCAATGAAAAAAGTAGAAGGCGGTTCAATTGTAAATATCTCATCAATGAACGGTTTAGTAGGCGGCGCAGTTGGCTACACTGATACAAAATTCGCTGTACGTGGTATTACTAAAGCTGCGTCATTAGAATTTGGTAATTACGGTATTCGCGTAAACTCTGTACACCCAGGTGTAATTGAAACACCAATGGTAACAGAAGGCGATGCTGTAGAACAAATTAAACAAATTTCACAATTCATCCCATTGAAACGTATTGCTCAATCTGAAGAAGTTTCAAACCTTGTATTATTCTTAGCTTCAGATGAATCAAGCTATTCAACTGGTTCTGAATTCGTTATCGATGGCGGTATGACTGCACGATAATTAAAAGCAAAAGCTAACTATTGAAAAATAGTTAGCTTTTATTTATTTGTTCGAACTATTGTCAGACTCTATTCGACTTATAACATGCTATTTCCGCACTAATTTCATTCCAATTATTAGACATTTTCTGTATGTTGAATTGAGGAGGTGCTTGAAGTGAAATTAGCACAACTTGCAGCAATTATGCGGCGATTAGATACATCACATATAGATTATCAATACTGTTCTGAGCAACACAAAATGACAGTAGCCGGTATTGCAGGAGAAAATTCGGTGCACTATTATTTACAAGAACTCACAGTCCCCCATCTGCTTATTCGAAATCTTTGTCTGAATGGCCCCTCAAATCACAAATATGAAATCGATTTTCTACTCATATTTCCATCTTTTTTAATTTGCTTGGAAGTAAAAAATATTACGGGAATACTAGATTTCGACGATGAAGCATCTCAATTATTACGTACCCGCGCTGATGGTTCTGTTGATCGTTTTCAAAATCCGATTGAACAAATTACACGCCATGTTCGTTTACTATCCACAATGTTACCAAATGTTCCAATTGAAAGTGCGGTTGTTATCGCTAATCGGAATGCAATAATCAACAAAAAAAGTCCCCGTATTCCTATTTTTCATGCAGACTACGTTACTAGCTTTATTGAACACAACTTCGAGAAATACAACCAAAATACAATTGATATGCATGAAATCTATCATACATTTACGCGTAATCACATCTTAAATTCCATAAATATTAAATTCAAATTACAACAATTAAAGATTGGCGTATTTTGTCCAAAATGCGATTTTAATCAAGAAATGATTTTTAGATCTGGTACTTTTATATGCCCTAGATGTCGCATTAAAGATAAGTATGCTCATTTCTATGCGCTTGAAGATTATCGTTTATTAGTTGATAATAAAATTTCAAACGAGCAATTTCGTAAGCTATGCAATATTCCATCACGTGATGCAGCAAAAAGATTACTATCTAAATTGGCTATTTTTAAGCACGCGCGATACACTTATTATGAAATTCCAGCGCAAATACTTACTATGTACCATAACAAAAGTAATGATTCGCCCATGGGAGGTTAATTTTCGCCCGTGGGACACGTGTTTTCGCTCGTGGGAACATGCTTTTCGCCCATGGCAACCCACTTTTCGCCCATGGGACATCGATTGCACCGTGGGACCGATCTTTTTCACAGGGCTTCTCGCTTTTTCCCACTGCACACCTATTCTCCCGCGGCGCCGTAATTAAACGCAAAAAACCACTACCCCAATATCTTCCGGAGTAGCGGTAGTTATTACTTTTTTCACCCTCTGGCTTTAAAAGTAATCATCACTATAGTGCATCACTGTACAACATTAATAGCGAGCTTTTATGCGAAATTTGCAGATGCAAAATCACAAACGATTAGAACAAACATGCTTTTGCTTTTTCAAGCTGAATTTTTATTTGCTCGAAGCCTGTACCACCTAATGAATTACGACGGCGCACAGCTGCTTCTGGTGCAAGAACTTCGTAAATATCTGCTTCTATTAGTTCACTTTCCACTTTCATATCTTCAAGCGGCAAGTCCAATAAATAAATACCACGTTGAATACAAGTAAACACAAGCTTCCCAGTTACTTCGTGCGCTTCACGGAATGGCATACCTTTCGTTGCAAGATAGTCAGCAAGTTCGGTCGCATTCGAGAAATCACTATGAACTGCTGCATGGAGACGCTTAGTATTTATTGTCATCGTCGCAACCATCCCATCGAAAATTTTCAGGGCGCCAAGAACCGTATGAACTGTATCGAACATACCTTCCTTATCTTCTTGCATGTCTTTGTTATACGTAAGTGGTGTGCCTTTTAATACCGTTAATAAGCCCATTAGATTGCCAAAAACACGCCCAGACTTCCCGCGGATCAGCTCTGCCATATCTGGATTTTTCTTTTGAGGCATTATCGATGAACCCGTTGAGAAAGCATCATCTAGTTCAATAAATTTGAACTCATCTGTTGACCATAAAATTATTTCTTCTGCAAATCGAGATAAATGAGCTATTAATAATGAAGAATTCGATAAAAATTCTACGATAAAATCACGGTCGCTTACTGCATCCATTGAGTTTGCATAAACATTCGCAAAGCCAAGAAGCTCTGCGGATTTTAAACGATCGATTGGGAAAGTTGTCCCCGCCATTGCCCCAGCGCCTAAAGGCAAAATATCAATGCGTTTCATCGACTCTTGGTAGCGTTGTTTATCACGCTCTAACATCCAGAAGTATGCCATTAAATGATGCGCAAATGAGATAGGCTGTGCACGTTGCAAATGCGTATAGCCAGGTGCAATCGTTTCGACATGTTGTTCCGCTTGAATAAGCAGCGTTTTTTGGAAGTTCTCAATCAAACCGATTACTTCTGCAACACGTTTTTTCAGGAACAAGTGCATATCTGTTGCAACTTGGTCATTTCGTGAACGCCCCGTATGCAATTTACCACCGACAGGACCGATTAAATCAATTAACATTTTTTCTAAATTTAAATGAATATCTTCGTTCGCTACAGTAAACTCAAGCTCCCCTGCTTCCGCTTTTACTTGTAGCTGCTTTAAACCATCAAGAATCATCGCAACGTCTTCTACTGGTAAAATTTCTTGTGCTCCTAGCATTGTCACGTGGGCGATACTACCTTCTAAATCTTCCATTACTAATTGCTGATCAAAGCCAATTGATGCGCCAAATTCGTCTACCCAAGCTTCAGCAGACTTTTGGAAACGGCCACCCCATAATTTTGTCATACTTACCACCTCTTATTAAAAATCGGAGCAAGAAGCAGTACGCCTCTTGCTCACAATGAATGAATATTATTTATTAATGCCTGCTGCTACAACTGTTGGTAGACCCCATAATTCGATGAAGCCAACAGCAGAGCCGTGGTTGAACATATCTTCTTTAGAATATGTAGCCAGTTTTTCGTTGTAAAGAGAGTTTGGAGATTTACGCCCTTCAACAATCGCATGGCCTTTAAATAATTTTACACGTACTGTACCATTTACATATTGCTGTGTTTCAGCTAAAAACGCTTGTAAAGCTGGACGTAAAGGTGAGAACCATAAACCTTCATAAATGATTTCTGTAAGTTTTTTCTCGATAACTGGTTTAAAATGAGCCATTTCTTTTACTAATGTTAAATCTTCAAGCTCTTTATGCGCAGTTAATAACACTTTCGCACCAGGGATTTCATAAACTTCACGTGATTTAATACCAACTAAACGATTTTCTACGTGGTCAATACGGCCAACACCGTGCTCACCTGCTACAGCATTTAATTCTTGAATTAAATCTGCAAGCTTCATTTCTTTACCATTAAGTGATACTGGTTTACCTGCTACGAATTCGATTTCTACTACTTCTGGTGTATCAGGCGTGTTTTCAAGCGCTTTCGTTAAACCGTACGCTTCTTCTGGTGGTGCTACCCATGGATCTTCCATTACACCAGCTTCGTTTGCACGCCCCCATAAGTTTTGATCAATCGAGAATGGTGAGTCAAGTGTTGCTGGAATCGGCACATTATGTTTCATTGCATATTCGATTTCCTCGTCACGACTCCAGCCCCATTCACGAACTGGCGCTAAAACTTCTAAATTAGGATTTAATGCTTTAATAGAAACTTCAAAACGTACTTGGTCATTACCTTTACCTGTACAGCCGTGCGCTACAGCGTCTGCATTTGTTTCGTTTGCGATTTCTACTAATTTTTTCGAGATTAATGGACGAGAAAGCGCTGATACTAAAGGATACTTTTGCTCATACCAAGTGTGCGCTTGAAGTGAAATTAGTGCATATTCTTCAGCAAACTCATCTTTTGCATCGACCATATATGATTCAACAGCACCTACTTGAAGTGCTTTATTTTTAATGAAATCAAGATCTTTCCCTTCACCTACGTCAAGACATACTGCGATTACGTCCCAACCTTGTTCTTTTAGCCACGGAATTGCTACTGATGTATCAAGACCGCCTGAATATGCTAATACCACTTTTTTATTTGCCATGTAACTCGCGCCTCCGATATTTCGTATGTATGTTTATACATTGGATTAATAGTTTATACACGAATAGTATCATGGAATAAAAATAAAAACAAGTGTATTTATATAAAAATTTAGACTTTTTAGATTGTACAAAAAACTTCTTTTACATACGGTTATGCATCTACTCGCTCATGTATTATTTTTTATTGAAAAAACCGCTTCCAAGCTGTTCTACTAATGAAGGTGCAATTGCATAAAGTTTACTCGTAATCGACATAATACGTGGCAAATGAACAGCACGCACTGGTTTATCAATCGTTTTCACAACTGCATTTGCTACTTCTTCCGGTGCTAATAAAAAACGTTTGATTGTTTCTCTGTAGGCATTCGTTGCATCTGCTTTTTGTAAGAACGGCGTATCAATTGGTCCAGGAAAAATGCCCGTCACTTTAATATTATAAGGAGCTACTTCTAGCCTTAAGCCATCAATAAATCCTGTTATCGCATGCTTTGTCGCCGCATAAACACTCGCCTTTCTCGTAGCAACCTTCCCTGCCTGGGAGCTAATAAAAATCATATGTCCATTTTGATGCTCCATCATTTTAGGTATTAAACGTTTTGCTAAATAAATTGGCGCCCGTACATTAACATCAATCATTTCATCAATGTGCTCGTCCGTTAAATCAAATGCATTTTCGAAAATACCAAGCCCTGCATTTAATATGGCTACATCAATGCAAGGTAACTCAGATACAACTCGGTCAATATCTCCCTTTTGGCGTAAATCTGCCTGTATCGCAATCGCTCCAATAGTAGTTAATCTGTTTAGCGATGCATAATTGCGTCCAGTTGCGTATACTGTATAGCCTTTCGCAATGCATAATTCTGTAATTTTAAGCCCAATACCACTCGTGGCACCTGTGACAAATATTGTTTTTTTATTCATTAGATTTGTATACTCCTCTACCTGTTCTTATCTCTATTATTATAATCAAAATTAAAAAAGCTACACACCCGAAAGGCATGTAGCGACAGTACGGCTTATTTAATTAGGCTACCTTATTCACTTCAGAAACGCCAAAAAATAGCCCTTGATTATTTATACAATAAGCAAAGAATCTCATATTCAGTATCAAGAAAATCAAAATAAAACAAAAAATATGCATGATATTAATTATCATACATACTTTTCACATAAATTAGCGATAATATCTATTCTTTAGATTCATAATTAATACCTAATAATTTTAATAACGAATCTTTTGATTGTAGAAAATCGGAAATATAATATTTGTCCAGCACCGCTAAATAAGCGAGAAGAGCTTCGTTTAATGCATGCTTTAATTGGCATTCTGCTGAAATTTTGCATAAATTATTTTCTGGATTAAAGCATTCAACTAAATGGAAATCTTCTTCCGTCTTTCTTACAACAGCGCCAATATTAATCTCTTCTGGTGGTACAGCAAGCCGTATACCCCCACCTCTCCCACGAATGGTTTCTATTAATCCATGTTGTCCCAGATCATATGTTACTTTCATTAAGTGATTTTTTGAGATTTGATATGTGTCTGCAATTTCTTGTATCGTCGCTAAATGGTTTTGACCGCGCACGCCTAAATACATGAGCACACGCAGCGAATAGTCTGTATATACTGTTAAGCGCACTTCTCCACCAACTTTCTATATGTCAGTATAGCATTGATTTACAAGAATTCCTGAAATTTAGCTTCAATTTAAAGATGTATTTTATATACTACATTTGAGTCAGTTTTGTTAGACATGTATTTTTATATTGCTTTTAGTATTTGAGCTGAGCGGTATACAAAATATAAGGAGTTGCTTCTCACACACACCGAATTCAATAGAGTTTGCAGACAACCCCATTCTACACCCCCTTGCTACAATTGATAGAGGATTACGTTCAGTTGATTGCACAACAAATCTCTCTACCTTGGAGTCGAAAGACATCGCTGCTTTAATGATGAATGTGAATAACAATGCAACGAATACTTTTATTCAACACATTCGAAGAAGCTAATCCATTTTAGAAAGACCTTTGACTACGGCAAGAGGTTACGGGAAAAGTAATATTTAATCCAATTTTAATCCTAAATATGCTCAAATGGCTATCACAATCCTGCGAACTTATTACAACTTTTGTTTCGCCTTTAAATCTAACGAAACAATGAAAACACCTGCACAAAGATTGGGAATTACAGATAAAAAGTTCGATTTAAAAAATATAATTTATCTATGGTAGTTCGCTTAATATCTAGCGAACTTATTTTTTTAAAAGGGAAATGGAAATTTATGCAGAATTATTAATATGGCATTGGAATATTATTCCACAAACCGTTACGTTACTATTAATGAGGGCGGATTTAGTTATGATATATATTTTTATTGGATTAATCTTTGTCTTCTTCAAAACAAATTTAAATTTTGGGGATATCGGAGCAACTGATTGTCTATTTACTTTCAGAAGACAGTTTTTTCACACAATATGAGGGTCTATGCCAATTAATCAAGCAAGTAAGACTTTTATTACATGAAAATTCTTCTAGCTTACAAAGAGGATCAAAGAGAATATCCAACCTATGGTAGAACCAATTACGCGTTCTCCTATTCAGGGTTAGGATGTAGTTAATTTTGCATAACCCATCTTTTCGGTAATTATTTACACATTATACCAAACGCGTCCCAATCTATTTCGTTTGTTTTCAAAGGGATGCATGAGCATTACCAGAAGAAGTCAAAAATAAAAGGAAGGAACGGAGAATCCAACATTATTTTCATCATCCGACCGTGTGTAAACAGCAAGAGTCTCTAAAGTCATTGTCAGCCTTTGCGATCGAGTAATGGAATGTACGCGTTTTAGAGACATGGGGGATCCGTCATCATAAACGATGTAGGGACCTAAAAATGGAACAATATAGTGTGCTAGTCAAAAGATACTTTTTTATAAAAAATGATGTGAACCATCGATATATCAACATTTATAGAGGGGTTTCATCAAAAACATATTTTTCTACATATTAAAAAGGAGGGGCAATAGTACTTGCAATTTTTAACAGCGGTTATAACATGCCTTCTATACGCACCAATAGTTACGTTAATTCACGAATTTGGCCATGCAACCTTTGTTAAGTTATTTAAAGGAAATATAAATATAATTAGCTTAGGTGTTGGGAACGAAATATTTAGATTTAAGAAATTAAGTATACGAAAAAACGAATGGTGGAGAGGTTATTGCGGGTGGAATATTGGTAAATTAGAAAGTTGGAAAGAAATTCTAATACTTCTAGGTGGTTTTATTTTTAATATTTCAAGTGCTACGATTATTTGGATTTTTGCTGATACTCAATATGCAGATTGGTACAGATCATTTATTTATTTGTCATATGCTATTGGTTTTTTCAGTATTTATCCATATAAAATGCAACATCCAATAAGGGATGAAGAATTGGAAAGTGATGGATTGCAATGTTTAAACTTAATAAAAAGTATAAATAAAGGAGCATAACAGAGTGGGAAATTAGTTTCTTTAAATGGATATAATTGTGAAATTAAGGAAAAATAAACTTAGTGTTTTTTCAGAAACAAAAGAATTCAATTTAACAGGTCCATCCACCGCTGAGAATATCGTTTGCAACAACACTAGGGCTAATGATAGTTTTAGTTGGTACTGTGTTTATTTCGGCGGGAATGTTTATAAGATTTATTATTATCTCTGAACTAGTTAGCGTTTTAATTAGCGAAAAGAATTAATACCTGTTAAGCAATCTAGTCAACATTATGATGTTGATATTCATCCTGGCAAGTATAAGTGCTTTCTTTGATTTTATTCCATTATTAATCGCTATTATTACGTCTTTCTATTAAAAAACGAAATATAAACATAAAGGTATTGTTCTAGCTATTAAGCACAGTAACTAATACCGAAAAACGCTCAGATTAAACTACTGAGCGTTTTTGCTTGCTATTTACATTGCTAATATACTGTTAAAATGCATGTTTATTGGGTTGTTAATTACTTTGCTTTTATAGTTTTTCTCCCCATCAACCGAACCCGGTAGGATTTTCCTTAAGC
Organism: Solibacillus sp. CAU 1738; assembly: GCF_039888725.1. Taxonomy (NCBI): domain Bacteria; kingdom Bacillati; phylum Bacillota; class Bacilli; order Caryophanales; family Caryophanaceae; genus Solibacillus; species Solibacillus sp. CAU 1738. Next base: position 764,258 of record NZ_JBDQQN010000001.1, on the reverse strand, counting down.
CTCTTTTTATGGAGCATCTGTACATCCATTTTCACACGAGAATGCACTTTTCAATTGAATTGTTGGATTTTTTGCAAGACTACCAATTAATGAGTTCTCTTCATCAATGACCGTTGCAGTTCCACCGTCGTTATACAAAATTTCATAAGTGTATAAGCGCTCCGTCTTCGTTTCATCGTTCATAATAAACAGGACAGCCGTAACATCAGGTTTACGTGCCATTTTTGGCATACCTTCTTGCCATTTGATTTCGCTAAAGACTCCCTTTAGCGGTTCGACATCGTTAATCATTTTTACTTTTTCACTAGTATAATGAAAATTGAGACGTGTCAATTTATTATAATCTGGCATAGTTTGTTTGGAAGAACAGGCAAATAAAAATAAGACTGCCATTATGACTACTATTTTTTTCATTATTGCCTCCTATGCTTGTTTATAAATATAAAGTCCATCCTCTATTTCTAACTTTGCTAATCCCTCATCGATTAAATAATCAAGCTGACCAAGTGTTTCAGATAAAGTTAATCCAGGTTGCTGATCATACACTTTTCCAAATAACGCGCACGTTACATCATAAACAGTTTGTGATCGTTGTAGTAATTGAAACACTTTTAATGCACGCTGATGTTGTTTTTCTAAACGTTCTGTTACGAGTTCGCTACTATTTAAGATATTTTCCCCATGCCCCGTGTACAACTTTTTGATATGTAAATCACGCAATTTTTTTAACGAAGCATTATACTGAAGTAACGATTTTGGACGGTCACCTTGTAAGTCTACTGGCGGTTCAATTAACGGATTACTTGAAACTCGATCCAGCAATAGGTCCCCACCGATTGCTTCTGCTGTTTTTTCATTTACAAAAATTAAATGACTCTGTGCATGGCCTGGTGTTTCATAGGCGATTAAACCGGGATGCCCTGGTACTTCATCATCATCAGTTAAAAACTGCGTCAGTGGGCGTGTGCCGAAAAACTCAATCTCAGCCATCACTTTTATAATTTGCTCGATATCTTTTGGCGGCACATGCACTTTTTGAAGTTGCTCTCTATAAAATGTTGTGTGATATTGTAAAAAGTCATCTGTTTGGCGCATCCAATAATCGACATATCGATGACCTAGCAGCTCTGCTTTCGGAAAGGCATCTACCCAACCTGCATGGTCCGGATGATGATGTGTTAATACGACTTGTTCAATATCACTCATATTATAACCCGCTGCACGAATCCCCCATTTTAGCGCTTCATATGCATCCTCCGTTTTTGGACCCGCATCAAATAATGATAGCGCATCCCCTTTTACTAAAAATGCATTGACATCGCCAACAGCAAACGGCGTTGGAATAATAATTTTATGTACTTCCACGTTAAACAACCCCTTCAAATTTCAAAAATGAATATCCATTCATTACATTTTACTCCTTCTTCTCGATTTCGTCACGCTTGGAGGTTGACAATAATGTAGTTCATTCATATAATTTGATTATTCTAAATATTTAGCGTTGACAAAGCCAAGTAAATATATGAATGGTCAAAGAGAAAGCTATAAATGGTGAAAGTAGCTTACCCGCTTCATTTATTGAACCTACTTTTGAGCAGTTATGACAACATAACCGTTTACCTTTGCGTTAAAAAGGATATAAGTTGCACAAAATGTGAACTAAGGTGGTACCGCGGAAATGACAGTGTTTTCGTCCTTATATAAGGACGGAAGCACTTTTTTATTTGAGGAGGAAATGAGCATGAACAACATTGTATTTATCGGCGCGGGCTCTATGGCAGAAGCGCTCATTCATGGTTGGATTGAAAATAATTGTGTGAGTAACGAGCAAATATTTATTACGAATAAATCTGATACAGAGCGACTTCAAACGTTACAATCTAAATACGGTGTACAAATTTTAGGAAATATTACTACTCTTGCACAAGCAGATTTAATTATTTTAGCTATCAAACCAAAGGATGCGCATGCTGCAATGACTACGATAGCACCCTATCTTCATTCTCATACAGCAGTGCTCTCTGTACTCGCTGGTATTTCTATGGAAACGATTAGTGCAACACTTGGAGTTAGACCCATTGCACGAGTAATGCCAAATACGTCTGCAACAATTGGGATGAGCGCTAGTGGAGTTGCATTTAACGAAGCAGTCGATGAACAATTGAAATCGATTTATTTAAAGATGCTTAGTGCAGTAGGGATCGTTATTGAAGTAGCTGAAGACCAACTACATGCGATTACGGCATTATCCGGTAGTGGTCCTGCTTATTTGTATTACTTAATTGAAGCATTTGAAAAAGTCGGTACAGAAGTGGGCTTAGAAAAAGAGATTGTTCGTACATTAATGGTTCAAACACTTGCAGGTTCTGCTGCTATGCTACAATCTGTAAAAGAGGAGCCATCTGTTCTTCGACGTAAAGTAACGAGCCCTGGTGGTACAACAGAAGCAGGTATACGCGCATTAGAAGAACATCATTTTAATGAAGCAATTGCAGCTTGTATTAAAAGTGCAGAGGCAAGGTCTAGAGAATTAGCAAAGGGAAATTAGAAAGGATGAAAGCAGATGACAAAACTATTTGAGCCGTTCACAATTCGAGGTGTTACGTTAAAAAACCGTATTGTCATGGCACCAATGTGTACGAATGAAGCATCAGAAAATGGTGAGGTTCAACCTTTCCATATTGTCCATTACACTTCACGGGCAATGGGTGAAGTTGGCTTAATAATGCTAGAGGCTACTGCTGTTGAACGAGAAGGAAGAATACAGCCACGAGATCTCGGCATTTGGAATGACGGGCATATTAATGGATTACAGCAGCTAGTTTCTCAATTGAAAGCTTATGGAGCAAAAACTGCGATCCAGCTCGCACATGCTGGTCGTAAAGCTACTGTTGATGGTCGTTTGCTTGCCCCTTCAGCTATCGCGTTTAATGAAACTTACGGAACACCAAATGAAATGACTACTGAAGATATTCAAAACATCGTAATTGCATATACGGATGCAGCGATTCGAGCGAAGGAAGCTGGATTTGATGTGTTTGAAATTCATGCAGCTCACGGCTATTTGCTTAGTTCATTTTTATCACCTTTAACAAATGAACGCGATGATGAGTATGGTGGTAGCGAGGAAAACCGCTATCGATTTTTACGTGAAGTAATTGATGCAATACGCTCTGTATGGGATGGGCCTCTATTTGTTCGCGTATCTGCCAATGATTTTGCACCTGGTGGACTGGAAGCGTCTGATTTTGTACAATTTTCACGCTGGATGGCCCCACAGGAAGTGGACTTAATCGATGTTTCTTCCGGCGGTGTTGTGCCCGCAAATATTGTATCGTACCCACTGTACCAAGTTCCGTTTGCTAAAACGATTAAAGCTGGCGCAAATGTGCAAACAGGTGCAGTCGGTTTAATTACAACGGGTACAGAAGCAGAACAAGTTTTACAGCAAGGCAGCGCAGATTTAATTTTTATTGGCAGAGAATTATTACGTGACCCGTATTTCCCATACCGTGCAGCAAAACAGCTAGGAGTTGACCTAGAACCTACAGTAGCTGTGTATAAGCGTGGGTGGTAAAGGAGGATTTCATTGAAAAAGTTCATTATTATTGCCGCATGCTTACTCGCTAGCTGTGCACCACAAGAAGTAAAAACACCGGACACAGTTAAGGCAGTACAGCAAGTGAACAGTTCTACAGAAGTTGCCAATCAACAAGCCGAATTAACTATTAATGAAGTGCTTATAGATGAGCGCCTCGTCGAGCAACTCTTTGGGTCGGTGTTCACAGCTGCTACAGAAGAACAGCTTGAAGAAATTTTGATACAGCAATTATCTACTTTTGACCAACGTATCGGGGTCATTTATACAGGGGAAGTTATACCTACTAGTGCAGTTGACTCTATTATGAATAAACTTGTGAATGAGCAAGATGTCATTAATGGTACACTCTACACTTCGGATTATTTTGTGTCCGAACTTGAGGATAGTTATTTTATCGACATTAACTCAAAATTCATGACTAATAAAATAGAGATGGCGAGCATTATCCCTGCAAGAGACGCCCTTTTAGATTCATTGCAACTTAACGGTAAAACAGAACGAGAAAAGCTTGAATTAATACATAGGGCCGTTATTGAGGGGATGGATTATGCTTATAATGAAGACAAGATGCTGAACCATTCACCAGCAGCATTTTTCCTTTACGAACGTGGTGTTTGTCAAGCCTATGCAATGGCGATGTATATGCTATTAACAGAAGCGGGTATCGAAACTCGCTTTGTAGGTGGCGAACTTAAAACAGCCATTGAAAAAGATACACGGCATGCTTGGAATTTAGTTAAAATAGATGGTGTTTGGAGGCATGTTGACTCTACGTTAAATGACCGTGGTAATGCTTTCGATAATCAAGTGAGCAAAGCATATTATTTATTAACGGATGAGCTCATGAGCGGTACACATATTTGGGAGCAAAAATATTATCCTGAGGCAAAATAAAAGTCCTTTGGCAAAATTATTTATAGGAAAAGGGTCGCCCATTTTTCCATGAGCAACCCTTTTACATTTAATTATAATACCCCAGCTTTAATCCGCTTGACGATCGAATATGTTGTATATATAGCCATTGGTGCGAGTACACATGCGATAGTAACCCACATTGTTAATGCTTCAGCTTGTTTTAATGCCGCAAAGTTAGTCGCGATAAAAATGAGTACCCCAAATAATAATATGTAACTTAAAACATTTGGAAAAATGACAAGTAAACGTAAAACTGCTGGATTCATTCGCGGTTGATTCATGAACATACCCTCCCCTTTACTATATTATAAACATTATATTCTCTATTTTACTATTATTTTCTATTAACAACCTTATAAATAAAGTGGAATATTGCCAATTCTAGTTTACATTTTGTATTTACCTGTCGTATTTTGTAATTCATTTGAAATACCGAACAAAGCTTCGACAGTAAGGCTCATTGTTGTTATTCCTTCTACTTGTGCATTTGTGCGACCACTAACCATTTCAATTCGATCTGTCGTTTGTTTCACAAGTTGAGAAACATCTCCAAATGAAGCCGTAATTTCTTCAGTTTTTGCTGTCATTTGCTCAGATGCACTTGATACGAGATCTACTTGATCTGAAATCACCTTTATACCTTTAGCAATTTCATGGAATGATGTCTGTGCTTGATTTGCAATAATACGCCCATCCTCTAGCACTTGCGAAGTTAACGTAATAGCGTCAACAATTTGTTTTGTTTCATTTTGCACGTCAGTTACAACTTTAGAAATGCGCTCAGACGCTATTTTCGAATCTTCTGCTAGCTTACGTACTTCGTCTGCTACAACTGCAAATCCTTTACCGGCTTCACCAGCACGCGCTGCTTCGATTGATGCATTCAACGCAAGTAAGTTCGTTTGATTAGAAATACCGGTAATAACAGTAGTAAAATCACCTATCATATTGGATAGCTGAATAAGAGAATGTGTTCGCTCTACGGATTGTTCTGTTTTTTTATGCAAGTTCGATAGCTCATTCAGTAAATTATCAATTATTTGTATACCATTTGTAGCATTTTGTTCAGTGCTATGTGAAATATGTGCGATTTCCATAATTGATTCTGTACTATGCTGTATACCACTGGCCAATTCTTCCAATGCAAAAACACTTTCCTCAATATTTTTTTGCTGGATTTTTGCATCATTTTCAATACTCATCGAATCGGATTGAATATCTTTTGACGAATTCATTGTATATTTCGAGTATTTTTGAATTTCATCAGAGGCACCGTAAATATACTGTGCCTGCTCTTTTAGCTCTTTCATAATCACTTGGAAATTATTCATCATTGCATTACTCGCATCAACTAATTGACCAATTTCATCATGTGATGTTAATTCGATTCGCTTCGTCAAATCAGCCTCACCTTGGCTAATATCAAGCAAAGAATCTCGAACTCGCAAAATACGTTTCACTTGTCGTTCTATCGTAAAATTAGCTACGATCATTAATAATAATACAGCAACTATTGCTGCTACAAGCGTTGCAAATAAAATATTCGATAAAACTGTATTCGAAATAGTTGTAAGTAAATATGTACCATTTGATAAAGGAGTAACATAATTATAGGCTCTCTTACCATCAAAGTGAGTCGGCCCATTACTTTTTTGCCCACTTATCACTTCTGCTTGCATAAACCCTGCATCAGTTAATGGTTTATCATTTGTAGCTGCTAATACTGTCCCAGTCTCATCGACTACTGCTGCATATAATACAGTTTCGTTTAAATGCGTATTTAGTTCATTCATGTAAAACTCTTTCCCAATTTGAGCCTCTAGGTCGAGTAAATTTTGTCCATTTCGCGCAACTTGAATAATTTGAGGTGAATTCCAGCCTCCAACACCTACAAATTTATAAAATTCCCCATCAACATCTCTAATTTGGGCAGGTTGAACGACTGAAGTCACTTCACCTGTAAGAAGCTTCATATATTCATAAGCTTGTCCATTCGGGTCTGAACCGAAATTAAAATTGACTGATGGGGCAATCGATGTCACTGTTGTATTTCCTTGATCATCTGTACTCCAAATTTCATCAATTCCTCCAAGCTCAGCAAGCTTTTTAAAATCTTTATGAGTACCTCCATTGGCAAAAATCCATGATGCTAGTACCGATTCAGCTACCATTTCATCTTCCATTATTTGTTCCGAAACTTCTCGAGAAAGAATTGCACCTTCCAAACCAAGCTTAATAGACTCAACAAGTGCCTCACCTTGTTTTTGAATATTATTATTAGTCGTAGTGTAAATAAATGTTGATAATACCCCGATAATAAGCACTATCGATATAATAATAGGTGTCATCATCTTCCATTTCATTGACTTGAACATTGGAGCCCTCCTAAATAACGCGAATAATAATACGTAGTAATAACTTACTATTAATGTATGTTATTACTAATATTTTACTGTATATTAAGGAGGATTTTTATTTATTTTTTTCATTTTTTACTATATTTTGTTGCTTTTTAATGAAAATAGACACAAAAATTTCTCTTTACTAAATGCGTATTTTTTAACCGTTTTTAATTAGTTTCTGCAGTTTCCATTCAAAACTAGCGAAATCATCAGCAATATATGTGTGATGGAAAATATCCTGTGCTTGTTGTAATAATATCTTTAAGTCATTTGCTAAAAATCTTGCACTAATATGATTTAATATTAAATATTTTGCACTTGCTTTTTTTGCCACTGTTGCCGCTTCTGTATTTGTTGCATGCCCGTAACTTGCTGCTAAATGCTTTGTTAAATGATCGAACGTTGCTTCATGGATAACAATATCTGCATTTTTACTTAATCGAATTGCATTGTCACAATATTTTGTATCACCTAATATCGTTAAAATAAATCCCGGCTTTTCTGGTGCTGTAACATCACTGCTAAGGACGATTTCTCCATTTGGGAGCGTTACATTTTCACCACGCTTCAACATACCAAGTAAAGGTCCTTTCGGTACACCGTACGCCAATGCTTTATCAATTAATAACTCACCCGGCAGTGCCTTTTGCTCGATTCGATAGCCAAAACAAGGAATCACATGTTCAAGAGGTAGTGCACTTACAACAAATTGCTCATCCTCGAATACAATGCCTTCTTGCACTTCTACATATTCGATAGGATACGTTACATGTGTGTTCGTTGTAGCAAGTGTCGCTTCAATCCATTCCTTTAAACGAGACGGACCGTAAATTGTCAATGTGTCCTCTCCCCCTAAAAATGACCGGGAGCTCAGCAGGCCAGGCAAACCAAAAATATGGTCTCCATGTAAATGTGTAATAAAAATTTTCTCTATTTTTCGCGGCTTAATCGTTGTGTGTAGAATTTGATGTTGCGTCCCTTCCCCACAATCAAATAGCCAAATTGTACCGCGTTCCTCTAATAGTTTGACTGCCAGTGCGCTTGTATTGCGTTCTTTTGAGGGCATTCCTGCACCTGTTCCTAAAAATTGTAGCTGCATTTGCCCACCACTCCTTATGTGTGATCATCTAAAAAATCTTTACTAAAACTCGTATTAGCATGATATTTGCCTATTTTCGGCGCATCTATACCGCGCTTTATAATACCTTTACCAAACTTTTTCTCTAAATTTTGAACTAGCTCAATAATCGGCTCATCCTTAATATACTCCTCGAAATTAAATAAATTCAGCTGCTGCGTGGACTGGTGCTGATCAATGACATTTGATACTGTCACACCAAGCAGTCTTATAGGTGACTCATCCCAATGCTTTTGAAAAAGTGCCCAAGCAATTTCGAAAATATCATCCTTACTAGCAATTGCATTAGTCACTGATTTACTTCGAGTTTGATTATGCCAATCAGCATCCCGTATATATAAAATAACTGTTGTCCCAGCTAACCGTTTTGCATGTAAACGTTCTGCCACTTTTGTACATAGCTTTTCAATCGTTTCTTTTAAAATATAGTATTCCGTTTCATCACGCGGTAATGTAGTGGAATTGCCAACACTTTTCGTATCATAAATGGAATTAGGATCAACCGCTCGATCGTCGTCCCCATTTGCCCGCGCTCGTAATCGCTCCCCATTTATACCGAGCAGCTGCCGTATTTGATGCGGCTCGACATTTGCTAATTGCCCAATTGTTTCGACCTTAATAGTCGTTAATTTTTCTGCCGTTTTCTTGCCGATTCCGTGCATATCAATGACCGGGCGCGGCCAAAGAATATTAGGGATATCACGCTTTCTTAATACGGTAATGCCCATTGGTTTTTTCATATCCGATGCTGTTTTTGCTAGAAATTTATTCGGAGCTACTCCAATTGAGCAAGGCAACTTTAGCTCTGAATAAATACGCTGTTGTATTTCCTCGACAATTTGAAGGGCATGCCGCTGTTCACATAAATCTGTAATATCGATATACCCTTCATCAATTGAAACAGGCTCTACTAACGGCGTATATTCACGTAGCAAATCAAAAAATTGTTTAGAGCTATGCCGGTAACGGTCAAAATTAGGCGGTAATGTAATGAGCTGTGGACATAAACGCTTTGCCTCACCTATCGTCATCGTAGTCTTCACTCCAAAAGCCCGAGCTTCATAGGAGCACGTGATTATAATGCCGCGCCTTTCTTGCGGATTTCCGGCTATTGCAACCGGCTGCCCCTTCAAACTTTCATCATAAATTTGCTCTACAGAAGCATAAAAACAATTCATATCAATGTGTAAAACGATGCGCTTTGCCACTTATGTCACCACACTTTTTATTATTTATTATACGCGAAAACGTAAAAAGCGAACATCAATTCTTTTTTACATATTTTATAAGCAAATTCAATTTCCTTCAATACAAAAGAAGCGCTCTTTTCGCAGGATTATACTACGAAATAGGCGCTTCCAATTGTTATTACATGTACAATTAAGTATTAAATTGTTTTTTCTCTTGTGATTCCTTAACTTGAGAAAGTGCTTTTAATATTAAGCAATTCAGCGATTCATTATTTTTAAATTGCTCCACGATTAGCTTTGTACCGAAAGCCTGAATCTGAAAAAACTCTTCAGCTTGAGGAATTGATTTTCCTTGCGCTTTTGCTTCAAAATATTCATGTCTTAGCTGTAATATATATTCTATTTTCCCTTCAATATTCATTAGTGCCAATAGCTTTTCTAAAAATAAAAAGCCGAAATAATAGGAAAATAAAAAGCGCTCTTCAGACGAGGATTCATCAATACAGCCTTTATATAAGTCATTTTGATTCACAATATTTACCGCCATCATTTCAATTGAAAACTCCATGCACTTATATGGATCCAGTATCCCTTCATGTTGGTTGCTTTCGTTTAATAACCAAAAATTAAAAATGAATTCCTGTAGTTCCTTTTGGGCATTGTATTTTAACGGAAGCGGTAATACACAACAATTCCATTCATTCACAAATAACTTAAACTCATTTAACAGTTCGGGCTTTATGACAAAAATACTGTCATGTTCAATTGATAACTCCCAGTTCATGGATTGGCGGCCCCCATAGTAAACTTCACATGAAAATTTCATATAAGTTAGATTTTAACGATAGAAAAATTAATACTATATTTTTCTATCATATTTTATACGAAAGGGAAAAAACTTACAAGTCGTATTATTTTAATTATTCGAATAATATAGGAATTATCGCTCTTTTTGGAGTGTTCCTACATACATTTTGTAATGCTTTCGTACTTGCACCCTATGCGGCTAATGAGCAAACGATTAAATCTAAAATTCATGATTCACTAAATAAAATTTCATGCATGCTGTGCTCTCAAGAGTTATTTATCTATTCGTTTTAAATTGTAAATAGCAAGTAAAATTATAAACCAAATTGGTGTCAGCAATAATGCTTGTCGTGTAGATGGTGTAAAGAACATAACAATTAATAAAAATAAGAAAAACGCTAGCACAACATAGTTAATAAATGGTGTAAACGGTGCTTTGAAAATAGATGATTTGTGCAACTTTGGACGTTTACGTTTATAAATAATATGAGAAATTAATATAATGCTCCATACCCAAATGAAACAGATTGCACTAATTGTCGTAACGATGCTAAATGCATTTTCTGGCATTAATTTGCTTAAAAGTGCTCCGATTGATACGACAATTGTAGAAACAACAAGTGCATTGCTCGGCACACTATTTTTATTTAATTTCGCAAATGATTTTGATGCTTGTTTATTTTTACCTAAATTAAAGAGCATGCGACTTGTTGAAAATAGACCACTATTCCCTGCTGATGCAGCTGAAGTTAATACAACGAAATTAATAATACCTGCAGCAATCGGAATACCTATTAAGCTAAATACTTGTACGAACGGGCTACTGCTAGCCGACATTGTATTCCACGGGTTAATGCATAAAATAACGAATAATGCACCTACATAAAATAATAAAATGCGCATTGGGATTTTATTTATTGCCGAAGGAATATTTTTCTTTGGATTAGCTGTTTCGGCAGCGGTAACACCGACAAGCTCTACCCCAACGAATGCAAACACGACCATTTGGAAAGCCATTAAAAATCCTGCTATTCCGTTCGGGAAAAAGCCTCCATATGCCCATAAATTTTCAACGGAAACTTTCCCCGTACCTGTTTCAAAGCCTGTTATTAGCATAAAAATACCGATTGCAATAAGTGCGATAATCGTAATAATTTTAATTAACGCGAACCAAAATTCTAGCTCACCGAATAATTTTACAGTTAATAAATTTAAAAACAGTAAAATAACTAAACAACCGAGCGCAGGAACCCACTGCGGTATATCAAACCAGTACTGTGTATAAACACCTACTGCAATAATATCCGCCATAGCTGTCATTATCCAGCAGAACCAATATGTCCAGCCTGTCACATATCCTGCCCAAGGACCGATATATTCTGTTGCAAAGTCGGTAAACGTTGTGTAGCCTGCGTTCGATAATAATAATTCGCCAAGTGCTCGCATAACGAAAAACACAGCGATCCCTACTATTAAGTAAGCTAAAATTATAGATGGTCCAGCGAGTGCTATCGCTTTTCCCGATCCTAAAAATAGCCCAGTTCCAATTGTTCCGCCAATAGCAATTAATTGCACATGGCGGTTTTTCAACTCACGTTTTAATTGTTGTCCTGCCAAGTTTGATCCCTCCAAGATTTCTACATCACTTGAAATAACACAAACAAAAAAGAGACTAGCAATATCACTAGTCTCTAAAACGTAAGAATAACAAAACCTTATACGAAAATGTATGATAGGTTGTCTCTTTATATGAATAAAGAAAAACTTTCATCACATTAGCGTTTGGCTTGGCATGCGCCATTTTATTACCCTTCTGTCCTTCTGCCTGAGATAGTGAACCCTTCGGCGGCGCTTTTGTGCGCTCTCTCCAGAAAATGCTCCTGCTATAGTGTTATCCATAGCATTCGTCGCTTTTGAATCGTTACTTGAAAACGATTATGTATTATTTCAAGATAGTTTTATCTTAGCAGTGAAATAAACTATTCACAAGGGAATTTTTTATTTGTATTTTCTTAAAATAGTAAATTAGCGATAATTAGCATTGTAATTGTACATAAGAAAGTACTATTTCAGCAGTATTAAAAAAACCAGAACAAACAATTCGAACTATTCGCAATAATCTTTAAGCCATTTTTTTAATTGCTTTGGATGATTGATAATAACCGAATCAATCTGCACTGTAGATAAAAATTGTAGGATAGGAGGGAGTGCCTTTGTATTATACGTCCAAATCCATTTCGCAAATTCCCAGTCCATTTGCTCTTGGCAGCCAGGTGTCATATCTTCACGTGTGTGTCCGATATGGATAAGATAACGCTTCATTGCGCGTGTAAAACTAATGTATTTAGGGTAATTCAACAGGATAATTAAATCTGCATATTGCGCTCGTAATCCGAGGGTAGAATCAAAATTGCCATCCATTATCCACTCAGGCTTTTCAAGTTCTACGAGCATCTTTTCACGGAAAACAGGCTTCTCTGTTGCGACCCAGCCTGGTTGCCAATAAAGCTGATCCAAGTGTACTAATGGTAGACCCAGTTGTTGATGTAAAATTCGTGCAAGCGTTGATTTCCCAGCACCCGATGAGCCAATAATAAGTATTCGTTTATGTCGCATAATACACCTCCAATTTCGATATTAGTAAATTATACCAAAAGAGGATTTGTTTTGGTATACAATCGAAACTAATACATATTAGATGCGGTACTTCTTATGTAATAGATGTCACGTTAAAGATAAGTATACTTACTTCTATGCACTAGAGGACTATCGTTTATTAATTGACTCAAAAATCACAGACGAGTAATTTCGCATACTATGCAATATTTCATGACGTGATGCAGCAAAAAAATTACTATCTTGATTGGCTATTTTTAAACATGGCCCGATATATTTTTTATGAAATCCCTTGAGCAAATACTTACTATGCAACCTGATAAAAGTAATGATTCGCCCGTGGCAACCTGGTTTTCGCCCATGGGATATTGATTGCACCAGGGGACCCCTTTTCGCTCATGTGAACCCGGTTTTCGCCCGTGGGAGGTTAATTTTCGCCCATGGCAACTCGGTTTTCGCCCATGGCAAACCACTTTTCGCCCGTGGGACACGCTTTTTCGCCCATGGCAATCCATTTTTCGCCCGCGGGATATCAATAGCACCGTAGCACCACGCTTTCCCACACACGTCAACCCGTCACCTGAGGAGGCAAAATCCTACACCCGCGGTAAGCTTCGGAAAACAACTATAGAACTACATTAAAAAGAAATAAAGAGATATTCATCGAAAACCCCCTGAATATCTCTTTACGTGAAACTATCATCGCTTTATTTATAACTGTCTGCTTTTTACGGCGCTAATCATTTTTTATTTTCGGTAAACTGATGCTATTTGAACTTGGTTTCGCCCTGCTTGCTTTGCCTTATATAAAGATTGGTCAGCTTCTTCAATAATTTGCGCTGGTAAACTGCCGTTTTTCGGATATTCAGCTATCCCACCAGACATTGTAACTGCGCGACCACAAGGACTAATAGTAGCCATTAAATCTTGGCGTAAAGCTTCTGCAATTTCAAATGCTTGTTCAGCATTAGTATTAGGCAGCAGCATGATGAACTCTTCCCCACCATACCGGCAACATATATCTTCAGCGCGAGCATATTCTTTCATTTTTGCTGCTAAATATTTTAATACTTCGTCACCAACAGAATGACCGTATGTATCATTTATGCTTTTAAAATGATCTAAATCAATAATGAGCAGTGCATATGGGTTGCTTTCTTCCGTCCATTTTTTTAAATAGCGGTCCATCGTTCGACGATTCGTTAAGCCTGTTAATGGATCCGTTGTCGACTCTTTTTGGAAAAACGATACTTGCCCGTGAAGCATTGATAAACTAGTAACTAATACACTTTTCAATTGGTAGGTTTCAAAATACCATTCTGATACATCCTTTAACTCATCAACATTTCTTGTTTCCATACTTTGCTCTGTTAATGTCGCCATTTGTTGAAGCGGCTTAGCAATTCTCACAGCCAACCATAGTACAATAATAAATGCAACCAACACGAACGGAAATGCGATACTTGCAAGACGTTTTACTAATTCCCCAGCAGGTGCAAGCGCTGCCTCGGTTGGTCGCTGTACTATTACTCCCCAGTTTGCCACTGAAATCGGACTATAACCTGCAAGCATGTCAATGCCCTTTGAATTGACCACACTTTGCGATCCTTGCTTCCCAGACGTAACGGCTTTCACTACAGGGTTGTCCATAACAACATCTTCTAGCCTGCTAGCATCTTTGTGATAAATGATTTTACCGTCACCATCTACTACAAATACATAGGATCCATCATCATAATAATGTTGACCTAATAATGAATAAAACATATTTTGCTCTTTTATGTAAATTGTACCGCCAACAAATCCTAAATAATCTCCGGTACTAGAGAAAATGGGGTACGATATAAAAATTACTAGACGACCCGTAACTGCTTCAAAAGGCTTTGAAATTAAAGGTATTTTCTTCTCTATAGCTTCCTGCGCACCGACCGAATCAAGTGTCACACCTTTAACTTCTAATGATGGAGGCGATACCGCTATTACAGTACCTTCTGCATCTGCAATAGCAACTGAGTTAAACATATTATTTTGTGTTCGTAAGCGATTCGCCTCATTCATCAATATTTCATCATCATCCATGCGAGCGGCAATATAATTTGCCGTGAATTGAAGAGTTGTGAATGTATCGTGAATGTAATTATTTGCTGTTGTCGCAAGTTTCTGTGCATACACTTCATTTGTTTCGAGCGTATTGTATGTAAGTGCATCGGTATTAATACGATAGGCACTCCATAAATTACTAATCATTGTTGTTAAAAAGGCAATAATAACAACGCCCATAATTAAGTACTTTAGTTTAATTTTAATAGATTTCATTTGATTCCCCTAAATAGTTCATTTATTAAATTATATTGTAACAAATGTTAACTATTTTTTATATGCTAATTGTCCTTTACAAAATGTATAGAGCACATCCCATTGATTATTAACAATCGTAATATCCGCATCAAAGCCACTTTGCAGTCGTCCTTTTTTTAAATGCAGTTGTTGTGCCGCATTATAGGAGGACATTTTCACTAATTCCATATCACTACATGATGTTATCGTGCGCATATTCTTTACGGCTTGCTCCATCGTCAAAATGCTCCCTGCAAGCGTACCATCTGTTAATCTTGCATCTTTTTGAGATACAATTACAGCTTGTCCTCCTAGTTCATAATTTCCTGCCTGCATTTGTTTAGCTCGCATCGCATCAGTTATTAATATAATTTTATCTGCACCTTTCATTCGAAAAGCTAGTTCCACAGCCTTTTCATGTGAATGGATCGTATCTACGATGAGTTCCGTCATTAGCTGGTCCTCGAGTAATGCGGCCCCGATTGCAGAAATATCACGATGGTGAATAGGGCTCATTTGATTATAAAGATGTGTAATATGGCGTGCACCTGCTCGTACTGCACAAGCCATTTCATCATACGCCGCATCAGTATGTCCTAACGATACAATCAATTCAGAAGATTTTTCTTGAATGAATTGTAATGCGCCTATTACTTCCGGAGCAATTGTAATTACTTTAATGCTATTAGCGCTTAGTGTTTGCCATTGCTCAAATAACTCAATAGAAGGTTCAATAATAAATTCCATCGGCTGTGCACCTGCTCGTTTCTTTGATACGAACGGCCCTTCTAGATGAACTCCGATTATTTCTGCTTCCTTGTCATTTCGCTTGTATGAAGCCACATTTTCTAATGCCCTGCTAATGGCGTCAACAGATTGCGTCATTGTTGTCGCTAAAAAAGAAGTGGTTCCTTCTTTCGGTAAACTTTGTGCGATGCCTTTTAATGCTTCCGGTGTCGCATCCATCACATCATAGCCCGCTGACCCATGTATATGTATATCTATAAACCCTGGTACCGCTTTAACTTGTTCATTACTAAAATCTAATATAGTATGTGCCTCTCTATTAATATTTGGTGCAACCTCTACAATGCTTCCATCCTCAATAAAAATTGATGAAGTTAACTCCCCTTTAACAGGATCAATCAAAGTTATATTTTTAATTAATAGCGTCATAACTATCCACTCCCTTTATTTGTTTGTTATAGTATTTTTATACTCTAAATTTAACCGAAAGCGTGTGAAACGAAGATGAATAATTTACATTCTCTTTTCCCATCTCTTCATCTATTTCAACAAAAACCTTTACACCAACCAAATTATTTTTTATTTTATAGTCGTACTGAACAAAACTGGCTTCAAATTGAAAAATCAGAAGTTAGCCAACGCGATTACGAGTGGTTACAGCAACTGTTTTTAGAAGATAATATTGTTGATTCACCTTGGGAGCAATTTTTATTTCATACAGGTATGCCACCTGTCAGCAAAAAGCTACGAATTGCTCAGCTTTATAGTACGCAGCCACTTGATTTGTCGAGTTTGAAAACCGCAGTTAGCGCTTATTTTAATGAAGAGCTTGTCATCCTCTCTATTTCGAATAAAAGTGCACTCCTTATAGAACTAGAATCAGCACTACCTTATTCGTCAAATGATTATGCATCATTTTTAGCCGCGCTTGAAAGTGACTTTTTCATACGTGCCATTGTTTATATCGGTAAATTTCATCCATGTAATGCTGAATTCCCAAAAAAATTTAGCTTAGAGCAAGCTTGGTTCGAGCAAAGTTCAATTTCTTATACAAATGATCGGGTTTTTACGATGGAGTCGTTGTTCATGACCTACTTTTCAAAAATGCTAACACCAACTGCGAAACAATTAATACATATTGAAATTGTACAAAAAATTGCACATGAGCCTGAATTATTACAAACAGTTCATTCTTTCTTTGAGCATGGATTTAATGCTAGTGCGACTGCAAAAGCATTGCATATTCATCGTAATACCCTACTTTATCGACTGAATAAATTTCAAGAATTAACCGCTCTTCCAATTAGACAGTTTGACGGTGCATTACTTGCTTATTTAACTAAATTTATTTTAAAGTAACGAACTGAATGTGCCATTCACTTTATTGCACAAAAAGTAAGTTTTAATTTTGTGCACATTGCCCATTTTTACATCAAATCGATTTTGGTAATATTTTCTTAACGAAAGATAGGGGTGTATATACATGAAAATGTTAGAATTCGATCATTTATACAAAGAATATCCAGATGGTTATGTTGCTGTAACTGATTTTCATTTATCGGTTGAGTCGGAAGAATTTATCGTATTAGTTGGTCCTTCTGGTTGTGGTAAATCTACAACATTACGTATGGTTGCAGGACTAGAAGAAGTATCTAAAGGTGAACTACGTATAGAAGGCAAGCGAGTTAACGAAGTTTTACCAAAAGATCGTGATATCGCCATGGTATTCCAAAACTATGCGCTTTATCCTCATATGACCGTATATGAAAACATGGCATTTGGCTTAAAGCTACGAAAATTAAATAAACAAGAAATTGATGAACGTGTAAAAAATGCCGCTGAAATATTAGGCTTACAAGAATTACTCACAAAAAAACCAAAATCATTATCAGGTGGTCAACGTCAGCGTGTTGCTCTAGGACGTGCGATTGTACGTGATGCAAAACTATTTTTAATGGACGAGCCATTATCAAACTTAGATGCGAAGCTGCGTGTACAAATGCGTTCAGAAATTACTAAGCTACATCAACGTTTGAAAACAACAACGTTATATGTAACGCATGACCAAACAGAAGCAATGACGATGGCTTCTAGACTTGTCGTGATGAAAGACGGTTTTATCCAGCAAATAGGTACACCGCGCGATGTATATGACTATCCGGAAAATATTTTTGTTGGCGGCTTCATTGGTTCTCCAGCGATGAACTTTTTCCAAGGTCAAGTAATTGATGGTCATTTTGTTACAGGTTCATATAAAATCGCGATACCACAAAATAAAATCGACTTATTACAAGCGCAAAACTATTTAAATAAAAATATTACTTTAGGTATTCGTCCTGAAAATATTTTGGGTGACTTAAATGAATTAGCCAATTTCCCTCAGTCAACTGTTGAAACGACTGTGCAAGTGGCTGAATTAACTGGTGCTGAAATAATGATTTATTCGGCACTGAATGAACAAGCTTTTGTAGCACGCATTCACGCTGATGCGCCTGTTCAAGCAGGGCAACAAATCAAGCTTGCATTCGATTTAACAAAAGCACATTTCTTTGATTCGGAAACAGAAAAAAGAATTCGCTAACGAAAACATTCCGTAAACTTTTATCAGTTTACGGAACTTTTTTTACATTGTAACGCGACTTGCTGCACCAACTAATCCTGCCTCGCCTTTATTTATACTTCCTTCTACTCTACTTTCTTTCCCTGCGAGTAACGGATGAACGAATAATGTCTTTAACCGGCCCTTAACTTTCTCAATTAACAAAGGATGATGATTAAAAATGCCACCGCCAAGCACAATCGTATGAGGGTCAAAAACGATGAAGAGCTGGAAAAGTGCCTTCGCTAACTGCTCCATTGCATCATCAATAATGACTTGCATTTTCGGATGATTATAATAGTAATCTTCCATATAATCTTTTAGCTCACGTGTATCTCCAAATGCTTCACGTGCACGATGTTCTAGTGCCGGTCCAGCAACGAATTGTTCCAATGATAGTTCTTTCCCCGTTAAAGTGAAGCCTATTTCGCCAGCCATACCCGCACCGTGAATTATACGATTTTGTACAATTGTACTACAGGAAATACCAGTGCTTAATGTTGCGTAAATAAATGTTTCCTCTTTGTATTGCCGAACTGCATACTCCCCAATTGCTGCCATATCTACGTCTTTTTCCATAAATATTTTAGCCTGTGGAAAGAACTCTTGAAGACGCCTTACTAATGGAAAATCTCTCCAAGGTAAATTATTTTGGAATAGCACAATCCCTTCTTGAATATTGAGCAATCCAGGTAAGCCGACAGCGACTCCTTCTATTTCATTTATTTCTATTTGTTGTTCCTCACAAAGCAGAAAAAAGGACTCGATTAATTGAATAAATAATTGTTCACCATCGTTTTTCTCACTCGGTAATTCTTGCCGTTGGACAATTTTCTGCTCACTATTAAATAATGCGGTTGCAAGCTTTGTCCCTCCTATATCAGCCGATAATATATATGCCAAAATTACACACCTACTTTTCCTTTGTCACATCTTTTAAATAAATACCGTATGTTTTCCATACATTAAAATCAAGTTTTTCATAAAACTCTACTAAATTTGTCCAGTCAATAATAATAGTTTCCATTTTACGTTGTTGTAAAAAAGCCATTCCTGCTTGTACGATGGCAAGTCCATACCCTTGCTTTTGCTCTTTTTCGTCAATACCAAGCGGTCCTATACCACCTACTGCATGTGGAAATAAAGTCCGCCAATATACATTTTGCGCAATCATCGGCGAGTCGTCATCATTAATACGACAAAAACCAATAATGCGCCCATGTTTTTTCAGCACTACAAATTCGCGACCTTGTCCACCCAGTTCAAAATATTTCATTGCCTCGTATTCCCATCGCCCTGGGAAACAGCGAGCAAAGAACTCATATAAATCTTGCTGTTCATCTGGCTGTAAAAGTGTATATTCAAGATGTTCACCTGCTGGCATTGCATATTCTTTCGATAGATGATTGACTAAATCATGTGTGTCAATTCTTTTTACATAGCCAAACTTTTCTGCCATTGCCTGTGCAGCTGTACTCGTTGAAGGAATTCCAGCAAAATAATGAAACGGATCGCCACCTAGCTGAATTTCTTCTATTCCTACTTGCTGTAATGCATCCTCTGCCAGTTCCAGTAGTTTCGTACCAATTCCTTGACGTTGTATAGCTTCATCTACAATTATTACTTGAATCCAGCCTCGTCTCGTGTCCATCTTAACGTCTACTTGTTCTTGCCATTTTTTCGCGATAACAAATCCTTTTAAAATTCCTTCTTTATCTATTGCGGCAAAACAGCCCTGTGGATAAATATTTACATCATCTACACTATTTTGTATAAAAAGCTCTTTTCGTAGCGGAAATTCATGTTGCCACTGTTTATTCCAAAGCATGATTGCATCATCGATATACTGTTCTTGAAAAGGTACATAGTTCATGAAATCCATCCTTTCGATTATGAATACCGTTTTTTATGCGTTGTTGCTTATAATTACTTTCATACGCCACGCACTTTCATAAAGTGTAGCAATCTCTTTAATATCCTTTAAATAGGAAAGTAAATGCTCTTCGGCCGTATTATTTCCTACCATTTCATTCAAATCTGCTAATCGTTCAATCACTTTCGCTAATTGGTCAGCAATTTGTAGTGACGCGTCAAATTTCCCCACTTGTTGCACATCTACTACTCTAGAAGGAAATAATGCTCGATTCCACTGCGTATTTGGTGCTAAGTCTTGTTCTAGCAATAAAATAAGCTGTTTATAGTAATCTGCCCTTTCGCCAAATTGTTGGAAATATTGCGAGATAATAAGTTCGTACTTATCTCCCCAAGTAAGACGAGAGTATATTACATTATTCAAATGGTGATTCCAACGCCAATTGTAAGCTGGCCATTGCTGCTGCGTTTTTTTATGCAAAGGCACAATTAAGTTAATAACCCCCTCACATCCTAATGACTGATAAACATTTAAATCTTCTTGGATGCGCGATAATAACGGTGGAAATAACTCGCTTAACATAAAATGATCGCTATAATACTCGAATACTGTGAGTGCTTTTGTCGATTCGTTGCGCCAGTCTTGTAATGCCTCAAATGCACGTTTACTAGCATCTGTTTCAGCTACATGAGCAGCGTAATTTCTTCCCCAATATGCATATAAAACATCTGAAGTAACGGATGCCTTTGCTTCACCGCGCTCAAGCATGTCCCAGCTTAACCCCGCGTTATAGACAATATGCTCCACTTGCACAGCTAATCCAGCTTCCGTCAATGCTTGCTGCAAGCGTTCTGTAAACGTGATATATGCCTGTAAAAATTGCTTAGCCATATGCGGTTCAATACCTACATCTTCTGGCCATAGTGAAATACGGTATATGACTGGTGTTTGTTGGCAAACTTTTACGATATAATTAATGACTTGCTGTTGAATTACATTTCCTTGTTCGAAAAAATGACTATTTTTTATACTAAAATCATTTGCAAAAGATGTTTTTGATCCTATTAAATCCCCTACTGCTCCTTCTATTGCTTTACTACTCAAGTTCTCATTTTGCGCTGAGCATTGCGCCATAATATACCGTAAACTATGCCCACCTAATGTGACATTTACAGCACGTTTTGTTAATAATGGTTCAATTGTTGCTTTTAATTCATCCCACAAAAAGAACGTGAAAAAATATTCGTTATGACCATTCTTCACACCCCAATCAATCAAATTACTAACATACGTCGCGTCATTAATTGTTTCTAGCACATTTCCCCTGCGACTAAATAATGGTTCATGGTTTATGATGTTCGGGGTTTTTTCCAATAGCTTGCAGTCTCCTACACGTACTTCTGGCTCTCCTAACTCTAAAGCAACAAGACCTAAAATATGCTGCCAAAACCCGTACACCCCGTACAACAAACCACGAGCATTTTTAGCAATAATATAATATGTTTGCTGCTGTTGAATTATTGTAAAACTATCCGTAGAAATACATTGTGTAAACTGCACATCGAATATTTCCTTATAGGAAAGCTCGTCTATTAAAATAATTTGCAGTTCATCCTCTATTTGCTGAAGTTGCGCCCAATCATAAACTAATTCTATTTCGGCATCTACATAACGCTGTAATTCACTAACGGCAAAGTCAATTGTCATATGCTGTTCGCCATAATATATTTTCGCCATCTCATCCATTTCCTTTCTGAAAGCAAAACTCCTCACGATGAAATACTCGCTATAGCAACATACTAGCTCCTGTTGAGGAAATACTAGCTCTGCATATGCAAATACTAGCTCCTTACGACGAATTACTCGCTCTTCCGGATAGAATACTAGCTCTTGCCACAATACTAGCTTTTCACAATGAAATACTCACTCTTTCCATGCAAATACTAGCTCATCACGATGAATTACTCGCTATTCCGGATAGAATACTAGCTTTTGCGACAATACTAGCTTTTCACAATGAAATACTTACTCTTTCCATGCAAATACTAGCTCATCA
Organism: Solibacillus sp. CAU 1738; assembly: GCF_039888725.1. Taxonomy (NCBI): domain Bacteria; kingdom Bacillati; phylum Bacillota; class Bacilli; order Caryophanales; family Caryophanaceae; genus Solibacillus; species Solibacillus sp. CAU 1738. Next base: position 741,977 of record NZ_JBDQQN010000001.1, on the reverse strand, counting down.
CGATGAATTACTCGCTCTTCCGGATAGAATACTAGCCCTTGCCACAATACTAGCTTTTCACAATGAAATACTCGCTCTTCACACGCAAATACTAGCTATTCACGATGAATTACTCGCTCTTCGGGATAGAATACTCGCTCTTGCCACAATACTAGCTTTTCACAACGAAATACTCGCTCTTCACATGCAAATACTAGCTCCTCACGACGGATTACTCGCTATTCCGGATAAAATACTAACTCTTGCCACAATACTAGCTTTTCACAATGAAATACTCGCTCTTCGCACGCAAATACTAGCTCCTCACACGCAAATACTAGCTCCCCACGATGAATTACTGAGGTCGTATACTTATTACAAAACTTTATAACAAAAGGGCTGCCTCACTTAATGAGACAGCTCCTTCAGTTTATAATGTTACGGACTTTTTTTGTTCACTAGATTCATAGCCAGCGAGCGCAATTTCTAAAGATTTTAAGCCGTCCGTTCCTGTGATTGAAGGTTCGCTATCTTGCTGTAAACAACGAATAAAATCGACAATTAAATCAAAATCTGTATCATTCCCATAATAAACATGCTCAAGGGAACGGACATTTTTTCCATATAAACGGAATTGCTCTTTGAAAACATCTACTTTTCTCGTTTCTTTCGTACCAATAACTTCAATCATCACATCACCCCAAGTCGGGTATTGCGGAAAACGGGACCAGCTTGCATCGTGGGAAGCGATGACACCGTTGTTAAACTGCAATGTCATAATCCCCGCATCATCTGTCTGAATATCGGTAAAATATCGATCAGCAAAAGCTGTTACTTCGCGCACTTCATCTTGTAAATACCAACGCATAATATCGACCATATGCACTGTATGATCCAGTAGTGCGCCACCACCTGACAAGTCGTTTTCTATAAACCAGCCGCCTGGATTTTGCCCGCGATTTGTCGTTCTGATTGCTACAATTTCGCCTAGTTCACCTGCATCAATCGCTTGCTTTAAAGCACGTATCGGTTCACTAAAACGAACTGGATACGCAATCTGTAGCTTCACTTGCTGCTCTTCACATATTCGAATCATCTCTTCAGCATCTTCTACCGTTGTCGCAATAGGCTTTTCACATAATATATGCTTTTTTGCATACGCTGCAGCGACAGCCATTTCTTTATGCAACACATTTTCACTACAAATTAAGACAGCACTAATGTCCGTTTGTAAAAAAGCATCGCGATCTGCATAAAACGGCACTCCATATTCCTTGGCAGCAGCCTCTCCGCGCGCAATATCCGTATCATAAATAGCTGTTAGGGTTACACCCGGAATTCTTTTAATAGCATTGGCATAGCTTGTTGCATGAATATGCGCAAAACTCATAATTCCGATGTTCATACGCATTCCCCTCCTACTAATTGCTCGAGATGATGTAATTTTTCTAGTAAAATATCATCTATGTTTACAGCAAATTTATTAATAGTGTCGATATTGTATTGCGGGGCTTTATACGGGTTATTCGGCACCATTTCCGCACTATCAAACTCGATAATATGTTGCGGACTACTAAATTCAAATTCAATGCGCTCTTGCTCTGTAGCTGTGTATTCAATATGGGCCATGACATTGTCACCAAGCTTACATAAGACAATGATATGCTTTTTTTCAGCAAGCTCGCGCGATGATATATGAACTTGCTGCATAGTACCAAATAGCTGAGTAAGAACAAATAGGTCGCCAACTAGCCCATTTTTTTCACCGCTCCGTCTAAAGCGTAGCACTCCACATTTTTCTTCTTGTGCTGAAATCGCTGCATGGATATGCTCAAAAAATGAATATGCAGCTAAATCAAAATATACTTTTTGCCCTTCAGCTAAATCTCTATTAAACGGCAGTATTTTATTGTGAGCTACAATACTAGCGTTTGTTGTAATCGCAATATCTACATTAGTAGACGTGCTATTATCAACGATTTGTGTTGTATATAATGAGTGATTCGTTTGAATTTTTTCTAAAGACGTCACAACAATTGTTGTCATCACAAACACACCATCCTCTATAAGCGTACTTCTCGGCCAGTACTTGCTGACTCATATATTGCACATAGCATTTTCATCACTGCTACCCCATCTTCTACTGGGGCAATACATTCCGTTTTATTGACACAGCAATCGACGAAATGATTTATTTCATTTTGGAATGCGCCAGCAAAATCAAAGCCTAGTTGATCAATTTGAGGTGTCATATTTAAAATCGTATTATGTTTTTCTGTAACAATGGCAAGAGCTGGCTCTATTTCTGCCCCTCCTTTTTCACCGTACAATTTTACCGATAGTTCATCTTTCACCGCCTGCAATGTGAAGCTCACATCGACAACTAATGACGCGCCATTTTCAAAACGTATCATAGCATTCGCTAAATCTTCTACATCGTTATGTGATGCATCGTAGTCTGCTGCTTTGTAAAATGATAAGTTTTCAATATGATTACGATTGCCTAAACGTTTGTACGTATTGCCGACGACGCTTACCGGCTTCGGTTTACCCATTAAATACCAGCAAATATCGACCATATGTACACCTAAATCCATTAACGGTCCACCGCCTGATTTAGAAATATCACTAAACCATCCACCTGGATTACCTAATCTACGTAAGCAAGATGCTTTTGCGTAGTACAATTCTCCAAGTTCATTGGCATCGATAAATTTCTTTAATACATGAATATTGGATGCATGACGGCGTACATATCCGACTTGTAGTAGCTTTCCTGATTTTTTCACCGCAGCTTCTACAGCAAGTGCTTCTTGTACAGTAGTACTAAGTGGTTTTTCTATTAACACATGCTTCCCTGCCTCAAGTGCTTTAATGGCAATTTCGGCATGCGAGTTATTCCACGTACATATACTGACCGCATCTACTTCTGGATTATTTAACAATTCTTCGTAGTTTGTATATAAATTCGCTACATTGTATGTTTCTCCCATTCGCGCTAACCGTTCAGCGTTTTGATCACATAATGCAATGAGGTCGGCATCTTTGTTTGCCACATATGGTCGAATATGAAACTCTGAAATAGAACCTCCGCCAATAACTCCTACTTTTAACATTGTTGTCTACCCCTTTATTATTCAAATATAAAAAGCTTTGTTAATTCTTGCGGATTTTTCATTAAATTTTTGTATACGAGCGGTGCATCGTCAACTGATTCGATACTTGAAATAAACGGAGCAACATCTATTCGCTTGTTCGCAAGAAGGCGAATAAATTCTTGTAAATTTCGCCCTTCTGTCCAGCGAATATACCCGTATGGATAATCTACGGCTTGTTGCTCATAGATTGGATCGTAGCGACCAGGACCACCTGCTCGCGAGATCGTAATTTCCGCTTCTTTACTAAACATATCTTCACGGTCAAAATCAGGCTCTACATCGCCAACAATGACAACTTTCCCCTGTTTACGAATCCACGATAAGCTACGTCTTGTCGTTTCAGAACGCTTGCCACCTGCACAAAGGAGTACGGCATCTACTCCAAAACCATTTGTTGTGTCAGCAATTGCTCGTTCAAAATCTTCTATAGTAGAGAACGCTTTTATGCCATTATGACCGTCAATCATTGCCGCTCGCTCTGCCATTTTATCGTACGCAATTACTTCATATGCCGCTGCACTACAAATTTTCGCAATCATTTGCCCTAAAACACCAAGACCGACGATGGCAACTGATTCACCAAATTGCAGGTTTGCCTTACGAATGGCGTGAATAGCAATAGTTCCATGAGCTGCAAATGCTGCGTTTTGCATCGGAATATGTGCCGGTACTTTCGCAACTAAAGTTTTTGGCACATGTAAAAAGCTAGAATGTCCTACATATGGTGCGCCGTAACACGCTACAATATCGCCTACCTCGACATTGTCAACTTGCTCCCCAACTTCAACAACTTCACCAACCGCGCTATAGCCAAGTCGTAATGAATTATCGATACTATTTCCAAGTAAAAGCATTTCAGTACCTGGAGATATAGCTGTGTACTTCGTTTTGACTAATACGTAAGCTGGCGCAAGCTCCGGAATTTGTTGTTTTACGACTTCTACGTTGCCATTTATCGCCATAATGGTTTTCATCATTACGCATCTTTCCATTTCGCTAAGTTTTCCTTTACAAATGCATCATCATGTAAATGTGGGTAGTCTTCATACACACGTGTAATTTCATCAGCTTGATTTGGACTAAGTTTTTCGTGCTCCATTAAACACCAATTCCCTTGAAGTAAACCTTGTCTCGTAAGTACTTCATTAATACCAGCTATACTTCCTTTAAAGTCATGTTGCGGGTCGAAAAAGGCAGCATTTGCATCGGTCATTTCAACTGCTAATGTTAAAAGTTCTACAGGAATTTGTTCATTCGAACGGTGCTTTTTTAACTGTTCAAAATAGTGAACTGCCGTCTTTACCCATACTGACCAGTGACCGAGTAAGCCACCGACAATTTGCTTTTCAATTATTTGTCCATTCACAGGAATACGATAAGTTGTGAGCAAATCAATGACGATATTATCATCATTCCCAGTATAAATTGCTATATCATTTACGCGCTCCGAATGACATACAGCGCGGACAACATCTAATGTTTGATAGCGATTAAACGGTGCTATTTTTATTGCATATACATTTTCTATATTCGCCAGCTGTAGCCAAAAATCGTATGAAAGCTTGCGTCCACCAACAGCATTTTGTAAATAAAAGCCCACTACTGGAATGATTTTTGCTACCTCTTTTGTACGATGTAAAAGCTCTTCCTCTGATAAATCAGCAAGCCCCCCCATACTTAAAAGTGCCAAATCATATCCCGTTTCTTTAATAAATGTAGCTTCTTGTACCGCTTGCTCTGTCGGCCCACAAACACCAGCAATTTTAATAAACGAGTCGGGTACATTTGCACGTTTTATTTCTTCCATCGCTAGTTCTAAAACACGTTCAAATAATCCAAATTGCGGATCGCGAATTTCAAACTGCGTCGTATGCACACCAACAGCAATTCCACCGACACCAGCGTCGATATAATATTTAGTTAAGGCGCGCTGACTTTTTTCATCAAGCGTACGGTCTTCATTTAACGCAAGTGGATGCGCAGGAATAAATGCGCCCGCAAGTAAACTATCTTTCACAGCAGAATGTAACATTAAAACGCCCCTTTCCTTTCTTGGAAATGCGTTGGCTTATTGTACGTTTCACCACCACCGACAATCCAATTAGCAGTCATATCAATCATTTGCTGCAAAGTAACTTGCGGATAGCCAAATAATTGATGCGCCTTAGAAGCCGTATTGAGTAAAGCTGTTTGTTGCTCTTCATGCTCAAAGATTGGCGATTTACTAAAGCGATTACCGAATTCTTTTGCTAGCCAACGAACGGAAATCGTCTCTGGACCTGTTACATTTAAAATATTCGGAGGGGCTGAACAATGCAGAAGAGATCGTAACGCATATTCATTTGCATCACCTTGCCAAATAACATTAACACTGCCCGTCGTTAAATCGATTGGGCGCTCTTCATAAACTGCTTTTGCCACTTCTAGTAATACACCATAACGCATATCAATCGCATAATTTAAGCGGAATAAAACGATAGGCGTTGCGTTACGCATCGAAAAGTTTGTAAATACACGCTCACGACCAAGGCAAGATTGTGCATACTCCCCAATTGGATTTGGCACAATATCTTCCGAACAATTGCCTTTAGATACGTCTGAAAACGGGTAAATATTACCTGATGAAAACACGACGATACGAGAATTTTTATACTTTTCTGCTACTCGTCCAGGTAAATAAGCATTCATTGCCCATGTAAAATGCTCATTTCCTGTTGTGCCAAATTTATTACCAGCCATATAAATAATGTTTTTTACATTTGGTAGTGCTTGTAGTTGCTCTTCATTTAGTAAATCAGCAGCAATTGTTTCGATACCGAAATCCTCTAGCTCCTGCTGCAATGTGCCCGATGAAAAACGAGATACACCAATAACGCGTTTTTCTAAGCCCGCTTCATCAATTGCACGCTTGGCCATTTTCGCTAAGGTAGGACCCATCTTTCCACCAATGCCTAATATTAAAATGTCACCATCTATTTTAATAATATCCTCAATCAATGCAGCAGACGGTTTTGTCATTAGCTGCTCTAGCTCATACAAATCTTTCATACATGAACACCTCTTTCTTTATATTAAAAGAATTATAATTACTTTTTTTGACAATCCCATAAGATGTCAAGTACTATAAAGGTTAATAGTTTTCCAAGGGGGGTAAAAATGAGCACCGTTTCTAAGCAACTTAAAACAGAAATCGCTATTGGCATTATTAGTCCTCAATCGCTTATCATCCAAATTCGCGAAGTTTTACAAGACTTTCCAAATTTAAAACCACATTTTTTAATTGCCAATTTTGATGTAGACTTTTACGAATCTATCGAGAATTTGATGTCGAAGGTTGAAGTTTTAATGTTTACAGATTCATATACGTATGAACTTGCAAAAAAACATATCAACTTTTCTATTCCAGTTCATCAAATGCCAAGTATATCCAATGGTCTGTACCGTGCATTATTAAAAGTGCTAAAAAATTATGATGCTACTTATTTAAGTGTAGATACTATAGAAGAAAAATATTTAAAGCGTGTATTAGCAGAACTGCAACATCCAAATATGAACTATTCTATTTTTAATACAAATAATGCTGTACCGATTGATGACATTATTAAACACCATATCGATTGTAATGAACTGCAACAGGCATATGTTGTAACAGCTATTCCAACAGTTGCCGAGCAGCTTCGAGCACAAAATATTGCTGTAGAATTCATCATTCCAACTGAGCAGGATATGATTGTCGCTTTTGAACGGGCACTTCTATCTACAGATGCACGTCGCAATAAAGAAACGCAAATCGTGTATGGTTTAATTCACTTACATAATAAAGATCAATTACAAGCATGTACGCAAACACCGCATTTACTCGACAATAAAATTACGCAAACATTGCAGCAATATATCCAAACTTTAGACGGTCATCTCATCCATTTACAGAACGGCCATTTTGCTTTTATTACGATGCGCGGTATTTTTGAACGTGAAACAAGAGGCTATAAATACATGCCCTTAGTGCAGCTACTACAAGAAGCGTACGGTTTAACAGTCAGTCTTGGTATAGGCTTCGGTCTCACTGCTTCAGAATCTGGCACCCATGCAAAGCAAGCATTACAACAATCAATTGAACTAGCTGGTAACGTTTGCTATATCGTACGCGAAGACAATAGTGTTATTGGCCCTGTTGATATGTCTACCCAGGCAAACTATGAGCGATACGATCTCGTTGTAACAGATCATGAATCGCTACAACGTGCTGAAAAAGCAGGAATGTCCGCTACGTATATGTCCAAGCTTATGGCGCGTATTGCAAAGCATAAAAAGATAGATTACACTGCGCAAGAACTAGCTGATACACTCCATATGACACTACGCAGCGCAAATCGAATATTATTAAAATGGATGGACGCCGATTTAGTCGAAATTATCGGAGAAGAAAAAGTCGCTTACAAAGGACGCCCACGCCGAATTTATCGACTAAAATTTTTTAATGATTTTATGAATTAATCGTTCATTGATTCTAAAAACAAGATGATTTCCATCGTTTCTTGTTCAGAAATTGGTGAAACACCTGTAGTAAAAAAACGAATGATTTCTTCTAGTAAACTTGCATAAAATGGTTTACTTTTATTTTGCACTTGTATAGCTAAAGAATCCTCAGCATAGTGGATCGTTGCGCCGAAGCGTTGATTTGCGTTTCGGTGCCCTCTAATCGTTGCCGTTCTGCCATCCTGCCAAGTGGCAATAAAAAAATCACCTGTCGTGCATGGTATTTTTTCAACTTGCTTGAAACCTGGACCTAACAATGAAAATAGTATCTCTACTGTATGGATGCCGTACCAAAAATAATTCCATTGTTCAAGCATAGGCATTGGTCCGTAGCAATCTACTGCTAAAATATCTTGTCTAGGTATATGCATTACATCTTCAGCAAATCGCAATGCAGAGCAAGTCATAATTGGCGTATTATACAATTTAGCAAGCTTATAAATTTGCTGTGCTTCGTTAGTTGATAATGCTAAAGGTTTATCAATAAAAACGGGCTTTCCGTACTGTGCAATTTCTGAAAACTGCGCTAAATGCTGTCCACCATCTACTGATAGAAGTAATATTGCATCGCAGTTATTCACTACTTCCTCTGCCGTATTAACAATTTCCACACCATAAGATCGCACTGTTTCCGTAAACTCATTTATTCGCGATTGACTTATTGTTTTTGGTGAACCACTTGGAAACGCACAAGTAATACGCGCATTTGGGATATAATATGGCAAATTTTCATTATGCAGCAACTCAGTAAAAGCTACTGCATGTGATGTATCTAAACCAATGATGCCAATGTTCAAAACTTTCACCTCTATTTAATACCAGACATTTGAATACCTTCCGTGAAATAACGTTGGAAGAAGATGAAAATTAAAAAAGTCGGAATGAAGGATATCGTAGCCCCTGTCATTTCTAAACCAAAATTCCCCTCTTTGCCAAGCATCGATGCTAAACCGAGCGTTACCGGGAACATTTTTTCATTCGTCAAATAAATAAGTGGCTGGAATAAATCGTTCCAGTTTGAAATAAAGGCAAATGTCCCAACTGTTGCAATTACAGGGAATGATAGCGGCAAAATAATTTTGAAGAAAATTTGAACATCATTTGCTCCATCAATAAACGCCGCTTCCTCTAAATCTTTCGGTATACCTTGTAAAAACTGGCGGACTAAGAAGACACCCATAATTGCCCATAATTCAGGCACAATTAAAGCGTAATATGTATTAATCCAGCCAAAGTCAGCAAACATAATGTATTTCGGAATAATAAATAATTGTTGAGGAATCATAATAACCGCCATGAACGTCCAAAAAACAACTTCTTTTCCGAAGAACGATTTCTTTGCAAAAATATAGCCTAAAATTGCAGCAAAGAACATTTGTGTAAACACAGGAATAACTGTAATAACTATTGAGTTCCAAATCCAACGTAGGAAGATACCATTTGTAAAAATATTAATATAGTTTTGAATAGAAGGATTGGTTGGTAGCCAGAAAAGCGGATCGATTTGTGCCTGCTTAACTTCCTTCAACGACCCAAACACCATAATGACAAACGGCATTAAAAAACAAATACTTAAGATCGCCAACGCTGTATATGAGATAATTTTTTTCATGAATAATTCCTCCTTTCCAGCACTAGCTTAATAATGTTTCGGATCTTGCCCGATATATTTCCGTTGCACTAATGAAATCGCTAAAATGATAAAGAAAAGTACATACGATAATACCGCAGCATAGCTTAAATTTAAGCTAGTAAATCCTTGATGATATAAGTAATAAACAATTGTTGTCGTTGCGTAGTTCGGTCCCCCACCCGTTAACAAGAATGCGGAGTCGAAAACTTGGAATGAGCCGATTGTTGTCGTAATTGCAACGTAAAAGTGAATTGGCTTTAATAAAGGAAAGGTAATTTTCCAAAAGATTTTCCACGAATTTGCACCGTCAATACGTGCAGCCTCATATAGCTGTTTATCAACCGATTGTAAACCTGCGTAATAATAAATCATTGTCGTACCTGCAACTTTAAAAATACTTAACCCTGCTAATACGATTAAAGCTTGGCTTGAGCTAGATAAAAATAGCTGTGGATCAATCCCTACGAATCCAATTAAATAGTTAACAAATCCTTCTTCTGTACCTCGGAATAACCATCCCCAAATACCTGCGATAATAACGAATGATGTCACCACTGGTAAAAAGAATAAACCTTTAAAGAAATTTGCAAACTTTATACCTGAGTTAATAATTAGTGCTAATACTAACCCTAATGCCATTGTTGGTACTATATAATAGATAGAAAACTTCACTGTATTCCAGAGTGCTTTCCATGCAATTTCATCATTAAAAAATGCTTTCCAATGCTTTAAACCAGCAAATTGTGGTTCCCCAATTATTTTCCAATCCATAAATGTTAAGTAGAAGCTAAGTGCAAATGGATATACTTGAAACACTAAAAAATGAATTATTACTGGTATTAGAACGACATAAACGAGTAAGTTTCTGTTTAGCTCTTGTTTAATACGTGTCGATAAAGGTAATTTATGCTTGTTTGAAGTGACGCTAGCCAGAACTATCACCCTTTCGGAAAAGAGAGTTTGACCGGTATTCGATCAAACTCCCTCGATTATTATTTGATCAACTTTTCAATAGAAGCTGCAGCTTTGTCAGCAGCCTCTTGTGCTGTTTGCTTTCCTTCAAGCATTGCTTGTAGTTCTGCTTGAATTAAAGGCATAATATCACGACCTGATGGGTGAATAATACCCGGTTTTGCGTATTGCGTATATTCCGCAAGTTGCGCTAAATACTGCTGTGAAGCAAAGATATCTTTCGCTGCTTCTTGTGTTGGAATGTATTGTGTAATTTCATTGAATTTACGTTGGTTTTCAACATTTGTCATAAATTTAATGAACTCTGCTGTTGCATCTGGATTTTTAGATAAGCCTGAGCCTACAAACATCCCTACAGTTCCATAAGTTGCTTGTGCTGTTTCTTTTAATGGTGGCGCGATAACAAATTCAAATGGTTTTTCAGATAATAATGTTGATACAGAAATACCTGAGCCATTTACCGCTAACATTTTCCCACCTAAATACAATGAGTCATGCTCCAATGCAGTAATTGAGTCTTGTGGAATCCAGCCGTTTGTATACATTTCTTTTATTAATTCAAAAGTTTTTACACCAGCTTCGTTGTTAATTAAAATATTGCTATTTTCATCGATTACATTCCCACCTGCTTGCCATAGGAATGGATATAAAGTGTTATTTAATGATCCGCCACCAGCAAAACTAAATGCATAGTAACCAGCGTCTTTTGCTTTTTGAGCCCATACTTTAAATTCGTCCCAAGTTGTTGGTAGTTTTGTTGGGTCTTCACCGATTGCCTTAATAACATCTACGTTATAAACTAAAGATTCGGCTGTTTGTAAAATAGGTAGACCGTATTGCTTTTCTTTCCATGTTGTCGCTTCAAGTGAAGACGGTACGAAACCGCTCAGATCTTCTTGAGTTAAATAAGGAGTTAAATCTAATAACATATTTTCTTCAGCATATTTCGGCATTTGGTCAGGAATTAAATAGAATACGTCTGGACCTTGCTTCGCTGAAAGTGCCGTTAAGATTTTTTGATCACGGTTTGCCCAAGGAATTTGTTCGAAATTTACTTTTACTCCTGTTTCAGTTTCGAAGTTTGCTACGATTTCCTTCCACATATCCCCTTCTCCACCAGTACCATCAGTGTAAGGGTGTGCCCAAACTGTAATTTCACCTGATAATGCAGGCTTCGATTCTGTAGTGCCTTGCTCTTGTTCTGTTCCTGTAGTGCCTGCTGTCGTTTCTTTTGTATTTTCTTCCTTTTCACTATCACTACATGCGACCATAAATACAGCAAGGACCATGACTAACAAAAACCATCCCATTTTTTTCATCATTGAAACCCCTTTCAAATTATATTTTCCCCTAACTAAAAAACCCTTCTTGTAAAAAAAACAAAAGGTAAATAGTGTTATATTTTCTTAAAAAAGTATAACAGCTATTTTTTTCAGATTACTGAAAAACATAGCTTAACTCAAGTCTATTAATAGTCCTTAAATATATTATCAGTTTTTTTTGAAATTTTTGTCTTATAATGATTGGAGAAAGGAGTTGAGGAATAATGAATTATTGGGAAGGAATTCATCGCTTTTCTACAGTTGTAGTGCAGCTTATTTATGTAAATTTTCTATGGCTGTTATTTACTGTTTTAGGTCTAGGTTTATTCGGACTATTTCCAGCAACTATTGCACTGTTTACCGTCTTACGGAAATTACTTACAACCGATCAAGTTTCCATTTCAAAGTTATTTTGGGAAACGTATAAGTCAGAATTCTTCAAAACAAATGGCTACGCGTGGATTACATACGCTGTAATTTTCATATTAGCGATTGATTTTTATGTCGTATATACATTAGAAGGTACGCTACAACTTCTCGTTGTTCCGTTATTTATCGTACTCTATATTGTCATTAGTACAATACTGTTTTTCTTCCCAGTTTATGTGCATTTTGAATTGTCTTATTGGCAATATATTAAGCAAGCGTTTTTAATAGGTCTCGTATCACCGTTAACGTTTTTTTTACTAGTTTTCTATTTAGTAGCTTTATATGGGGTATTTAACTTATTACCAGGTGCTATTCCATTATTTGCAATAAGTTTATTCGCATATTTAAACATGAGGCTTTCAATTAAAGCATTTAATAAAATAGAAAAGAAAAAATTGAGTGAGGTGGCTTCATGACATTTTTTTCAAAGCTACATCCTGAGTTAGCTGCTCAATTTGTAGACGCTGAACCAACTCTTCATTCTATTCGTGACATTGTAAGTAAACGACCATTTACACATTTTTCGAAGCAAGAGATTGATTTTACTGATGTGATTGTTTCGGAAAGTACAATCGATTCAAATAGTTATCCTCTACGAGTAATTATTTGCAAGCCTCGTCTGCCAATGGAAAATGCACCTTGTATTATTTGGTATCATGGTGGTGGTATGGTATTTGGTACTCCGGATGATAGCGTTGGCTACATGCTTGATTTTGTGCGACGTTTTAAAGCAATTGTTGTCATTCCAAATTATAGACTTGCGCCTGAATTCCCGTATCCAACTGGTCTCTTCGATAGCTATAATACGCTACTTTGGGTAGACCGCAATGCCGACCAGTTAAACATAAGTCGAAAAAAAATCATCGTTGCGGGTGGCAGTGCAGGTGGGAATTTATGTGTTGCCGTTAGTTTACTGGCGCGTGACAAAAAAGGACCAGCTATTGCCTTTCAGTTGCCTCTCTATCCGATGCTCGACTATCAAAACAACCGCCCTTCTAATTTGGAGTTGACGACACCCCTTGTATGGAATCATTCCAAAAACAAGGAAGCTTGGGAAATGTATTTACATCGTGCGGATAAAGTCGATAGCTATGCGTCACCGAGCTATGCACAGAATTATGAAAGTTTACCCCCAACGTACACATTCGTCGGAACTCTCGATTTATTCCGTGATGAAGTAATGGATTTTGTACAACGATTAACGATTGCACAAGTGCCTGTTGAATTCCATTTGTATAATGGCTGTACGCACGGCTTTGATTTAGATAACACAACAATCGGACGCCAAGCAAAGGAGCAGCTACTTGCCGTCACGAAGCAATATATAGAGAGATATTGTTAGGTTTAATAACAATAATTAAAAATGAGCCATATTACATGTTGATGTAATGTTGGCTCATTGTTTTTTCTATTTACACGTTTTTACTTTCTACTTCAATCATAATTTTTGTTACATACTCTTTTTCATAATCTTTTACTACCGCATCATAAATATATTCCTCGTAAATATAATGGCGCATTGTTAGTTGCTGAGCATCGATAAACGCGAGCATCTTTTCGTATGTGTCCGCAATTTTTTCTTCACTTCCTACATGATAACCGACGACAAAATCACCTTCATCAACATGAAAATACTGACGTTGTTCTATTGGATTTGGTTGTTTCATATATAGATACGTATAATTAGTGTAATTACCAGCTAGGACTTGTTGTTTATTTGTAATAGACCCAATTGGATAACCCGTATCTAATTTGGAACGGTGAAGTATGTCAATGAAATCAGAAATTTCTTTGAAAAAATCTTGTTCATTACAATCTTGTATATTGTTACTCAAATATAAATGTGATTCTGGATAATGCACGACTTCAATTTTGCTAAAGTCGAGTGCTAATGCTGTAGTCGTTAAGTCAATTTTCTTTTTTATTATTTGCTCGATTATTTCTAACTCCTGCTTTTTACGCTCAACTTGTTTTAATTGTTCATTCATTAATGATAAAAAATTTTCAGGTGATTTATTATTCATAAATTGCCTGATATTTTTCAGTGACATGCCCACATCTTTTAACAATTCAATTACACTAAAAAATTCATACTGATATACGGTATAAAAACGGTACCCTTTATCATTTTTAACTGCAGGTGATAATAAACCTATTTGATCATAATAAATTAATGTTTGTTTATTTACTTTACATAGCTTCGCAAATTCGCCTGTTGTAAATAGTTTATCATTTTGTTCATTCCCCATAGACGTTTCTCCTTGACTATATAGTAACTATATATCTTACATTGAAGCAGTAGAAATAACAATCAGAAAGGTTTTGATCGTCATGAACACTGAAATTCGTGACATAACTGTAGACAACGTAAAGGAAATTTTAGCACTTCATGTAGCGCAAGAACAGGCGAACTATGTGGAAACACCAGAAGAATGCTTAGAGGAAGCAAAACAAGATACACACTATATCCCTGTCGGCTTATATGTTGAAGAGACGCCTGTAGGTTTTGCGATGTACGGAGAATTCCCAGACGACATAGAAGGTAGACGTATTTGGTTAGACCGTTACTTTATTGATTCGCACTATCAAGGAAAAGGCTACGGGAAGCTATTTTGTGAACACCTTCTTCAATTCTTAACAGAAAAATATGGATGTAATAAAATCTATTTAAGTGTTTACGAAGACAATGAAATAGCGATAAATATGTATAAAAAGCTTGATTTTCATTTTAATGGTGAGCTCGATATTAAAGGAGAAAAAGTAATGGTACGGGTAATACAATAATGGAATTAATCGAATATCAATAGACCAAAATTATGCACGTGTTGTAGATTTGGAATAAAGTTTGATTAATTAGGGCTCTTAAATGCTTATTTAACAACAAAAAAACTCCATTCAAAATGGAGTTTTTTTGTCCTAATCCCCTTACCCTCGTACTTTAGGGGTTGTATTTGATTGCTCTTGGACATCTATACCTTCCTTAAACTTCCTTCATTACTTAAAAGATTAATTAGAAAACCATCCAACAGGCTTTGCTTTATAGCTAATATTAATTTGTTTCTGTTCAGAAAATTCATCTAGTCCAAAGACCCCTAAACCTCGTCCAACTCCACTTTGTTTATAACCACCCCATGGAGCTTGCACTGTTGCAACATGATAACAATTGACCCATGTGATACCGGCCTTTATTTTGCTAACTACGCGCATTGCTTTCTCTAAATCCTGTT
Source organism: Solibacillus sp. CAU 1738 (assembly GCF_039888725.1). Taxonomy (NCBI): domain Bacteria; kingdom Bacillati; phylum Bacillota; class Bacilli; order Caryophanales; family Caryophanaceae; genus Solibacillus; species Solibacillus sp. CAU 1738. Next base: position 726,718 of record NZ_JBDQQN010000001.1, on the reverse strand, counting down.
ACGGTATGATTCTTGACAAATTCCTGGATATTCGTAAAAGGAGTGTATTACAGATCTATACGTGTGCTACCAGAAATTATTCCCAACTGCAATTTACTACATATCACCAATACTCTTCGAAAACCCTGTACTTCTCCCAACATACCCATTTGCGATATAAAAAGCATGTGCTGCTTGACGTTCCTTCCGGTTACCACTATTCAATGCAATACTATTACATCCTTGTTCTATGGCCCATTGCTCACACGTTTGTAAGAGCTTTGTCCCAATGCCTTGTTGTCGTTCAGCCTCGCTAACTACAAAGGTTAAAATTCTTGCATATGTTCCTTTTCTTTCGAAATAATAGGATTTACATAATCCCGCAATTCCAACTATACTATCATTTTTCACAGCTACTATCGTTTCATAATCAGGGTGCTTCTGTAATTCTTCATATTGCATTGTTACATCTTCTAATGTCATCGGGTAGCCTAATTCTGCTAATAAATCTGTTATTTTATCGTAATCACTATTTCGAAGCATTCTAGTTTGGATGTCCATTATTTATCCTCCTACCTATTCGGTAAATTTCCTCTAATAATTGTTTTATTATTCAAATAAAGCTACTTCCAACTTCATGTTATAACAGTGAGTAAGCATAGCGTGTAGCTGCCCCCTATGATGATAAAGATGTGCAACGATTTCAATTAGCCATTCATAACGAGTATAAGTAACCCCCCAATATGCAGGAATCAGCTCTAGTAATTCTATTTCTGAATAATTTTCATATGCTGCTCTGAGCTCGTTATAATTTGCGAGCAGTGCATATTTTAATTGCTGTTTCGTTAATATGTAAGTTTGTTTTTCATAAAACTTACTAAGTTGTTCCTCAGAAATATTATTCGCGATTAATAAATCAGCTTTTGGAATTGTTACAATATGTAATAATAATTCTCCTACTGAAAATTTGGATGGCGTCGGTCTTTTTAATAAATCTTGTTCTTCTATTTGTTCAATCAGTTGGACTATTGACTGTACAGCTACTTCAATTTGATGCAATGTATTTTGACAATAACTATTCATACATCCTCCTATATTATTATTGAGTTGTTTACTTCCTACGTTTTATCCATAAGGAAAATAGCTTGCGAAAAATTAGAATTCTTTCACAAGCTACTTATCATTTATTTAATTGCCATCGCCGCCAGATGATGTTGATGCAACACTAACAGCTACTGTTGTGGCTATAATTGCATATTGCATTTGCAACAACATTTCAAGCGATACAACTGAAAGCATTTCGAATTTTGAACGATCCATTGTTGGTAATAACTGTTGAATCGCAATTCCAAGTACTTCATTTTTATACCATTTAAAATACTTTTTCTTAGCGAACGCTTCGTGTAAAGCTATTAGCTCTTGTATCTTTTGCTGATCTACGCCAATTAACGCTAAAAATCCAAGCTGAGTATACATAGATGTTTTTATTTTAATGCCATTTGATTCAAGCGTTTCTTTTATTTTAACGATATACGGTACGAGCTGATCATTATAATCGGTGCTCGGGATTGTTAATATTTGCGATAATGTTTGCAACTGATTCCCTTGGGAAAACTTAGCTTCACGCAGCTCATCATAATAACGACGCATCGTGATTGCACGAACTAAAGCATCACTCTCGCCATCTGAGGCTAGCATTACGGCAACAGGAACATCATCATAAGATGTTAGAAATTTATGTTGTTTACGCATTTCTGCATATAAAGCACGTGCATTTTTCGCCTGTTGCTCTGTATTTTGTGCTGTAAAAAATAACGCAGCAATATACGTATACGTTGTATTTGGGAACTTTTCCGCGCGTAAAACCTTATGATTTTGCAATACTTCACGGATTGCCGCTTTTTTATCTTCTTCCTTTGAAAAATGCATAGCATAGGTGTATTGTAACAACGAATTCGTACGCGGCGCAGATAGCCAATGTGCCTCTTCTTTAATGGCGTCGATCACCTCTTGAAAGGCACGCACATCAACCTCTTCTTGACGAGAAGTATAGAAAGAAGCAAGCATTATTAATATTCTTTTATCTACAGTCCAGCTTAAATAATTCTCAATTTTTTTATAATTCGTTTCATAGAGTTGTATTATTTGTTCCACTTTCATTCACCCCTTTCTTATATTTACGGTGAAAGATGAGAAAGGATTCGTGAAATGTAAAACTTAAGCTAATGATGTATAAGGATATAAAACATTATTCGGATAATCGGCACCTGCACGGCATTTAACAAACAGCGCGCCAGTATCAATGAACTCACCTTTGTCATAAGGAACATCATCATTTGGAGTAAAGCATAGTTCAAATTTTTTCACTGCTTGTGTCTTTAATGTAGCCAGTACATCTAGTAAAGGTACCGCATTTTTAGAAATAACATCGTAGACAATGACCGCCTCTTCACTTTGCTTATACATAACTACAGTATCTAGCTCTTTGTTATAATAAATATGATCACGATAGCTAAATAAGCTATGGAACATCACTAAATCTGCTGCATTCTCTGTTGTAAACGTTTGACTTATCGGTGTACGGCTTTTCACAATATAATATAAAAATGCGAGGTCATCATCATTATTCATCTCTAACTTTCGGAAGCTCGCCTCTCCTTTGGCTACACTGTTCGCATCCACTGTATACGTACTTTGGCTACGTTTTTCAAAACCAAATTTCGTGTAAAATTGCAGTACAGTTTCATTCGCGAACAAATAGTAAATATCAATTTCTTCTTCATATTGCGCGAGTAATGCATTCATTAATTGCTTTGATAGCCCTTGCCCTTGATAATTAGGATCTGTCATTACTGTGCCAATTTGCAGTGCTTTGTAGCTCTTTCCTTCAATTAATAGACCCACTTCACTTACCGAAACATTCGCGACGACTTTACTACCATCTACAATTGAAAAACATTTGAAAGAGTCACCCCAGAAGCCTTTTTCATACCATTCCTCAAAATGTAAATTAAACGTTTTCGTTGCTAATGTAAAAAAGCTTTCACGTAATTGTTTATTTTCTCGGTAGTTTTGAACAAGCTGTAGTGTTGTCATTTCGATTTCCCCTTTGCAGCATCGTTTTATTTTAATGCATACACATAGTATACTATTTTTTAACAATAACCGGACTAGAAAGGAAGAAATATCCATGCGTTTATGGCATACAAATTTAATTCCCTTTTTACCGAAAGGACAGCTCCTTTCCCAGTGGCGGGAGCTAAACAGCATTTTCGCAAAAGAGGATAAGCATATTTTAATTAATTATATTTACGAGTATCCAAAAGATGATTTATATATTTATTCGGAGAAAATAATGGAGGAAATGAAAGCTCGTGGCTATAAAATACGTACACTTGATAAGATGGAGCGCTATTTTGCTGAATTAGGTGCTGTAAAAGAGGTGACGCCTTTTAAGCTGCATCATGATGACGAGTATTTAGAAATTTGCTATTACAATTTAAAGGAAAAGTTTATTCGTGGTCAAAAGGATTATGATGCGGCACTTTTCCAAAAGCTCGATGAATACTTTAAAGAAGTAATTCGTCACACATAAGAGAAATTCAATCCTTTTTCTCCATATGGTTGAGCGTGACATGTTGCGGAAAGTCATGGAGAATAGCTGCCGAATTTGTTCCTTTGCCTGACCTTTCGTTAACGGTTGTAGCATGGTATATTTTTCAAATCCCTTGAGTTATTTATCCAGTTTTATCCATTATCCATCTAATTTCTTGCATTATTTATCAAATGTTGTAAATTATTTATTTTATCTGCTAACATATCAATCTTACCAGTTTTAGTGGTTATTTTAGTACTCGATTTCGATATTTTGGGTTAATAACCAAAAATCGGGTATGACAACAAAATAATAAAAGTGCGTGTTGATTGTAGTGGAAGTTGGGCGAGTGTAGCTGTCGGTAAACCTTTCGCTACAGAGCAAAGCTTCCTGGGGGATTAGCGTCCAAGATGAGACCCTGGACTGAGCTTGCGAAGGAAGCGGCTCATCGGACGCCCCCCCGGAAAGCGACCAACTGAAATGGAAATCAACACCAAGCTACGTTGATAAACCACATTTTGGAAGATAACTATATTAATAACAGTGTGTTTGTATTATAATTCTAGAAATACAAAAAAAGGGGCGAATTTCTGTGAACGATTGTTTTATTTGCAATAAACATGCTGGAAATATTCAAACTTCAGGAGCAATGATTTACGAAGACGATTACGTTTACGTTGGGCATATTGATAGTAACGAAGACGCAAATTATCTAGGTCATATTATGATTGACTTAAAAAGACATGCTCCAACTCTTGCTGATATGACAGTGGATGAAGCAAAAGCATTTGGGGTAATTATGGCGAGAGTCAGCAAAGCTCTCATCGAGTCTGAAAAAGCTGAACATATTTACTCACTTGTTTCTGGAAATTCAGTTCCACACCTTCATATGCACATCGTTGCTCGTTACCCGAATACACCAAAAGAGTATTGGGGACCAATGGCAGTTTACGATTGGGAAGATGCACCAAAAGGCGATAACGATGATGTTATTAAACTTTGTACTCGTTTAAAAACATATTTAGAGAATAATTCATATGAGTAATCTGACTGATTGTTTCAGCTGGGTAGGTAGCCAAGAACATTTTGTTGATAAGCCAAGTGTTCAACAACATAATAATATTGTTGTAGGGAGATTTGGCGGTAATTCGAATGTAGGGCAATATAAGAATGAAGATGGTTGTTTAGTTTGGTTAAATGAACAAGAGGATTGGGAATTCATCATTATTCTAGACGCACATAATACTGCCGAAAGCGCTGAAATCATTATAGAACAATTCAATAATGAAAAATCTCCAATTACACATTTATTATCTTTGCCGACAACTCAACAAACTTTTAAAAAGCTAGAAGAAAAGATTTTAAATATGTTTCAATCTGAAGAGTTCTTAGCTGCATGCCGAAATGTGACTGGAGAAACTGCTTGCTTAATTGTTGTAAGAAAAGATAAATATGTGTGGTGGTTTTCAGTTGGAGATTGTGTTTTATATTTATTTCACCCAGAATTAGCCGCACTAGGTCAATATCAATTAAATCAAAGACAATTTTACGAATGGATAGGACAAGTTAATACTTTTGAGCAGGAGGTTCCTTGTTATAGTAGCGGGATAAAGGAATTAAGAAAAGGAGAAAATCGTCTTTTTCTAACTACGGATGGTTTAATTGAATGTCCCAATGATCCGTATTCAAATCCGAAAAACATATATACTACCGTCTTTAACTCTAAAGAAGATGAAAGTATTATGGCAATGTTGACGCATATTCAAGATAATGATGTAAGAGATAGCACTACTATCGTTTCCTGGAAAGTAAATATATCCAAGGAACCCACTAGAGCAAGTAATCAGTAATCATGTATTTCTATTTTAATTACGAATCTAAATACAAAAAAGAGGTGTGAATCGCACCTCTTTTTCTATTGTTTATTTATGAGTTGAAGACGCGAATCATTCACGCATCCATTAAAGAACTCTGCATAGTGGCATTACGGACATCAATGGATAGACTATTCTTTTTAGGGCAAAGTATCTCAATAATGCAATGGTTTTAAATGATTGTAGATGTGTATTAAATGGATTGATGATTAATAAAAATGATGAGTATACTTGCACGTAATATGCTAGTTTCTTTTCTACTTTAAAACTAAAAAGCCAAAATAGTTTTTTAATTCCACGTAACAACGCATAGAAAAGGATTTGAAATAGTAATGCAACAAGAACAAGTAGTAAACCCGTTAGATACAGAATCCGTCGGAAAATCTTTCCTTAGATATTTAATACCCTCATTAGTTGGGATGTTACTAATGGCTGTCAATATTGTAGTTGACGGAATTATGGTAGGCAACAAGTTAGGTCCGGTCGCACTAGCTGGTGTAGGTATTGCAGGGCCAGTCTATACAATTTTTGTCGCCATGTCATTATGGATTGGGATTGGTGCAGCGACCCGTTATTCTGCAATGATGGGTGCTAAACGGCCAGATCAAGCACGAATCATTTTTTCACATGCGATTTCCTCTATTTTTATCTTGACGATAATTATTGGACTCACTGCCTTTTACTTTAGGACAGAACTTGCGTATTTGCTAGGTGCAAATGCCGATACGTTTGAATACACATCAGCGTATTTAAACGTCATGTTACTATTTGGTTTCGTCTTCACTGTAGAAAATGCTTTCAGTATTTTAGTACGAAATGATGGTGGGCCTAATGTAGCAATGATTGCCCTAGTTGCTACGTCAATAGTCAATATCATTTTAAACTATGTATTTTTATTTATTCTTGATTATGGAGTTGAAGGTGCAGCTATTGCGACAATCCTTGGTGCGTTTACTGGACTAATTATACTCAGTACGCATTTTTTCAGAAAAAAATCCAACTTACGTTTCGTACGCTTTAAATTTGACAAGAAGCTTGCTTTGCTAATCTTAATCATCGGTTTTCCGAGTTTTCTTTCAGAAGTCGGGATTTCGGTGTTTACAATCTCGCACAACCTTGCATTTAAACATTTCGCAGGAACTGTTGGTGTATCAGCATTTACAATTTTGAATTATGTTCATAGTGTAATGTTGCTATTATTTTTAGGTATGGGGTCTGCCATCCAACCACTAATTAGTTATTATAGTGGGGCCAAAGATGAAACAAAGATGAAACAAACAGTAAGGTTAGCGATTGGGACATCTTTAGGTGCCGGTATCTTTTTTATGTTAATTGGTCAATTTGCCGCAACACAGATAGTCAGCTTGTTCGGTGATTTCCCTGAAGATGTGATGACTTTGGCAGTTTCAGGTATAAAACTATTCTTTATCGCCTACCTCTTTACGGGTACTAACTTTGTCATGATGACATATTATCAATCCATTGGTCAAATCCGAATGGCCACATGGATTACCGCCGCTAGGGAAATTGTCGTTTTACTCATCTTACTTATGATCTTGCCACAATTATTTGGAATAACAGGCATCTGGCTCGCAATCCCTACATCTGAATTCATCGTATTAATGACGATTTATTTTTATCATCGGAAGTGGAATAGCTAATGTTCGAATTTACTTTTAGTTCTTTACTCGTCATTATTTATCAATTACATCTATCTCGGAGTAATATCGTCCAGATTTTGAATTTTGATTAGTTCAACGTTACGAGAACCTAATAATCCGATTACAATCTCACCATTCTAACAATTAAAAATGGCAGAACCACTATGAGTTCTGCCGATTTTAATGATTATTATGTGATTAATAATTAATTGTTAACTTTTAATGCAAAATTATTAAGCGAGTTTTTCAATTTCTGAAACAACTTCTTCAATTGAGCTCACAATGACACCGCTACGTTTAATAAGTCCAACTACGAAAAGATTGCGGTAAATAAATTGATTTTCTGTACCATCTGCAATAAGTGCATCAATTTTTTTCACATTGTCGCGCCCTTGTTGACGCACATCGGAATACAGCGCAATTATTGGACGATTATAGCTTGAAAATGCACCAATTTCCGCAGCAACGCCCGAATCAATTTCCACCCCATCAATCACCGCAATAAGCACATCACTTTGCTGTAAGCTTGTAAGGTCTGCCTCTGCTATTGCTAAACTATCGGCAAATGACGATTTATCGTTAATCGCATCATTTTCCTGTGGTACGTATAAATCAATCGTTGGAACCGCCTGTCTAATCGCTTTTGCTAGAACTTCATTAACATAGCGATCCCCTATTGAAAATAATCCATTTGCTAAATATGCTTTCATATTGCCACGTCCTTTATGTATAATTTGCTTTTTTAGCATAACATAAAGTGAACATTTTAATAAGTGATAACGCGGTAGTATTGTGCCAAAACAAAAAAAGTTTGACGGACAGCCTCTTCAACAAACCTTCTTTCCAAATCATTTCTTTATTATCACTAAAAACTCAATCATTCCATCTTCTATTTTTGCAGTAGCACTTCCACCTAATTTTCCAGCGAGCAACTTAACGATAGACAGCCCTAATCCGCTACTTTTACGTCGAGAGTTATCAGTTGTATAAAAGCGCTCAAATAGCTGATTAGGATCTATTTTAAAATCATCTTTCATCGTATTTCCAAACGATATGTAGGCAAATTCTTTGTCTACCCAAGTATGAATTGTTACATTGCCTTCCGCATGCATAATACTGTTTCGAACTAGGTTTTGCAAAATGCGTAAAACCATTTCTTCATCCGAGTGAATAATTAACGGCTCCGAATCAGGCAAGTTTACCTCTATTCCCTTTTGTTCAAATTGTGCAAAAGCACCTGCTACCGTTTCAAGTAGGATATTTGTTAAATTAATTCGTTCCCTATTAGGTTCATCCTCATTACTAAGTAAATAAGAGAATTCAAAGAATGTTTCTAATAATTGTTCGAGCCTATTTACATGGCTATGTGCAATTTTTATTTTAGCTAGCTGTTCATCTGTTAGCTGTTCTTTTAACAACATCTGTTGATAACCTTTAATTGCAGTGAGCGGTGTTCGTAAATCATGTGATATATTAGACACCATTTCTTTATAGTACTTCTCCTCACGCTTAATATACGATTTTGATCGTTGAGCATCAAACAATACACGATTAATATTTATCACGAGTGAATTTAACTCTTTATTTAATAACTCAACGGTAATCGGCTGAGTGTTTTGTTCATGTAGGCGTTGTATCAATTGTTCGTTAATACTGCGTAACTGCCTTTTCAAATAAAATATATACGATAATAATCCTGTAATGACAGCTACAAGCAAAATCCACATCGCCTACATCTCCTTACTTAATTTCTGCTTTTCTAAATGACATGTAAGTTAGCCACATTACGACTAGCATGAAAATCATACAAGTGAATAATGCAATTGTTAAATCTGCCGAGCTCATACCGACATGCATTGTAATGTATTTTCCCGCAAAAGGCGTATATGAAATGATATTATGCAGCAACTCAAATGTTTCTGGAAAGCTTGCTACTTGGCCAAGGAACATGGATAACATGTAGTATCCTGCTACAACTAGCACTGCTTTCCTTAAAGTAAATGCTAACAAAAGACAGACACATAACTGTGCAAAATACACCATTGTCATTATCAATAAAATAACTATAGATTGACCAAAAGTGCCGCTTGTAGAAGTTGTTAGAATACTTAAATACCCAGCTGCAACCCCTCCCATACTAAACGTCGTATCCATTGTTAAACCAATGAAAGTTACAACAATAAATGGAATTGCTAGTGTGAAAAGTAAAATCCAAAAGACAATTGCCTTACTCACAACAATTTGCATTCTTGAGTAACCACTTATAATAGGGTGATGTATATTTTTCGTGTCAAAATCTGAACAAATGAGGAATGTAGCAAGTACCGCTCCGATGATTGTCATCATATTCATATCAGATATTAAAAAACCAACACTACCTAAGCTCATATTTAGCGAGTTATTACCAATTCCATATGAAATACTGAACATGGCGATAGAACAAGCAATTGTAATTGTTAGTAAAATCCAAAATATTTTAGAATGCGTCGTTTTGTAGAGATCCGAGCGTACTAAATTAAACATGGCGCTCACCTCCAATTAATGTTAGGAAGTAATTCTCTAACGTATCTCCTTGAAGGTTAAATTGTGTAATGACAACACCGTTTTTAAATAATGTCGTCGATACAAGGCCAAGATTATCTAAATAGTCATATAGTTTAATCGTTTGATCGGGCATTACTTGGAAATTTTGGGTAGCAAGTACGGTTTCTAACACACTCGCACAATGTTCTGGTGCAGTACAACCGATGCGAATATAATGTCTGCACGCATCATCTAACTGCTGTTGAGTTAGTTGTTTTATAATTTGCCCTTTATGGATAATGATATAATCCGTTGTTGTTTGATAAAGCTCCGGTAAATTATGACTCGAAATTAAAATCGTCATTTGACGCTCTTCGCAAAGGCGACGTAAAAGCTGTCGAATTTCAACGACCCCCATTGGATCTAGCCCATTTACCGGCTCATCTAAAATTAAAAGCTCTGGATTTGTTAATAGCGCAATGGCAATCCCTAGCCGCTGTTTCATACCAAGTGAGAAATGTTTAGCTTTCTTTTTATTTGTATGTGCTAAACCAACTAGCTGCAGTATTTCATCTTCAAGCTCCTCATTTGGAATACCGCGCATTAAACGATGATATTTTAGATTCCCCTTTGCTGTCATATCCGGGCTAATCGCTGGTTGTTCGATCATACTGGCAATACGTTTACGTTGTGCTTGAATTTCCCTTTCAGTCGATTTACCAAATAGCTCATATGAACCTTCAGTTGGAAAACTAATCCCTGAAATAATTTTCATTAAAGTTGATTTACCCGCTCCATTTTCTCCGATAAGTCCGTAAATACGACCTTCCCTTAATTCAATCGATACATTTTGCAGCACTTTATGTTTATTAAATACTTTTGTTAAATCATTTGTTTTTAATATGATTTCTCCCATTATGGCACCATCCTTTCATATCTCTACATTACGGTGGAAAGGTAAAGATAACGTAAAGATGACGTATGGATTACGAACGATTTACTTACGTAGGCGATATCCTAGCCCCCGAAGTGTTTCAATATAATCAGCCTGAGGATTCAAAGCTTTTAATTTTTGGCGGAGATTACTTACATGCGTCTTAATAATATGTTCATCCCCAAAATATTCTACATGCCAAATTGATTCATATAAATTGGCTTTCGTGAACACTTTATCTTGGTTTTCCATGAATAGCTTCAGAAGCATATATTCCTTTGCGGTAAGAATGACTTCACCACCATTAACTGTGACACGTTTTGAGTCATCATCAAGAATTACATCTTTATATTGGAGTTGCTTGATCGGCCATACTTGTTTATGTATCCGGCGTAAAATGGACTCTATCCGCGCTAGCACTTCCCCAAGGTCAAAAGGTTTCGTAATATAATCATCTGCACCTAAACGTAGCAAATCAATTTTCGTTGACACTAAATCTTTTGCTGAAATCATCACAACTGGCACATTGGAATTAACTCGTATATCTTTTAAGAGCTCATCCCCACTTTTAAACGGCAACATTATATCAAGAAGCACAATATCGAATGTTTCACGCATAAATAGTTGATAACCTTCTAAGCCATTCATAGCACTGGTCACCTGATAGCCTGCTTGCTCAAATAATTCCGTTAACATTGCATTCACATCTTCATGATCCTCAACTATTAAAATATTCACCATGCAATCACGCCTTTGATTAAATGACTTTCTTATAAGAACTAGCTTTTCAGTTCCACGTACTAATAATTTTATAATGCAATTATTTTATCTATATTTAATATCGTGCTTTCGACTATTTAGTTAAATCGACATACTACTTATTCCAAAATAAGTGCCAAAATACTTGGGCTATACAAAATTTCACTTAGCAAAATTATGTTGAGTATTGATATACCCTAATTCACATAATTTTGGATTTGTAAAAAGATGAAAAGGATTTTCTACTGGTAATTTCAATTGATTTTATAAATATGCTTTAAAGAATAGTTACGGGATAGATTTGAGTTGGATTGTAATATTTTACTAATATTTAATTTATATGGTAAGTGAGATATAATAAATTTAGAAATATGTGAGGTGTATTCAATGACATATAAAAAACGTAGCTTTATGGAACGTGTTGCTTTTGCATTAACTGATTATGAAAAACAGACATCACCTATTATAGCTAAGGCTGCATTTGACGATTTACAAAAGTTGAATCAAATTGAACAACAAATTACTACTACTGAAAATTTAATGCCTCTTAAACAGTTAGAAAAGCAAAAAAGAATCATAGAGCTTGGTATTCACGGTGAAAAAAGCGTCCTATTCGAACTACAAAACTCCTTTCTTCCTATACATATAATCCATGATTTGCGGATTGTACATAAAGATTTAAGCGCACAGCTTGACTTTGTCGTCATCACAAGGAGATTTATTTTAGTTATCGAAGTGAAAAATTACTATGGAGATATTGAAATTACCGAAAAAGATGAATTTGTTCGTAAAGTACGCCAAAGGAATAGAATAGTTTTTAAAGAAGGTTTTTATAGCCCGATTCGACAAGTACAACGTCAAGTTCATGTTCTAGAAATGTTACTAAAAGACAAAGAAGTAATCAATAAAATGCCAATTAAATACGTAGTTGTTTTCTCTAATAAACGCACACTGATTGATGCAAATAATGCAAGTATTGAAGTAAACGAAAAAATTTTAAGAGCCGATCAATTAGTGCGATATTTAACTAACGAATTAAAGAAAAATTCCCCCATTCATTTATTAGATAAACATATGGAGGAAATGAGTACTTATATATCTTCTCAACACCAATCAAAAGCGATAAATGATTTAGATATCAACGAAGAAAAACTACTAGAAGAAACGATTTTATTGCATAATGAGGAAGATAATATTGTAAAGTCAGAATTCCCTACCCCTATGGAAACAATGAAGAATTCTAAACAACTGCAAGAAAAATTAATTCAATTTCGCAAAGAACAAGCAGCTAGACAAAATGTAAAAGCATTTTATATTTTCTCTAATAAAACGTTAGATGAACTCATTATACAAATGCCTGTCACATTAGAAGAATTAAAAAACATCCACGGAATTGGTAAAGTCAAAATCCAAGAATTTGGGGATGAACTTATAGAGATTATTAAACTTTATCACTAATAATTCACTATCAATTCACAAACTTCATTAAGTTTTCCTATAAAATTTATTTCTTACCAAAAAGACAATGCTGTCAAAAGATTTACTTAATTTACATAAACCACCTCCAATTTAATATTGTAATTCGGAGGTGGTTTTGGCTTTAGAAAAATAGCTGTTATGCAGTCGCATAGTAAAGTAATAACGAAACAAAAATAAGGAGAAGTATCTTATCAATTCAAATTCATATTAATACTTATAAACTGTAACTGGCTCCCACAACACCGTATACCCATTCATTATCGAATAGTCATACAAATCCACTAGCTTCATATCTTCATATGTATAGAAATCACTTGCCTCCCCTACTACCGAAACGAGGCTTTCATTCCGCTCTAGCATGGATTCTAAAAAAGGGCGTGTTGTAATTTTGTCACTTTTCTTCATATTACAGTTGTTACAAGCCAGTACTAAATTCCATAGATTGTCGGTTTGGACGAAACTCCATGGAATGAAGTGATCAACATGGGTTTTGCGGCGGCTTTGAGATAAGTCGTGATTGCAGTAGAAGCAACGATTTTGTTCAAATTGCGTGAGCACCTTGTAAAATGACTCCAACGAACTGCGTTTGGAAATAATCTCAATTTTAGATAGTAGACTTATAGTGTTAGTTACTTCATTTACTTTTTCTAGATACTTCACTAAATGATAGTTCGTTAAATTGATAAGAATTCGTTGGTATTTTTTCATGAACTGATAGACTTCTGGGTTGAAACGAAAATGTGCTCTTTTAATATCAAATTCATAAAATACGCCAGCTGTGTCGCCATAAAATGCACCTATGACATTTTGCTTGCAGTCACGTTTTACTTCGTTTGCGATTTTAAGCTGCAATGAGTCAGCTAGTTGATCAAATTGCCAATCTGATGGTATACCTTGTTCTTTTGCGTATTTCTTCAAAATCGTTTGTGCGCGAGCTGGTTTATTTTTGTTATGGGATTGTTCTAAGTCATGATGGATAACCAAATTCCAATATATTGTCGTGAAAGAATAGAAGATTTGGTCATAACTGAGCGATAATTCGTCATTCACATTGTACAAATTCTCTAACAGCGACTTGAAAAAAACGTACTTATAAGAAGTAGAGACTGCTGATCGATAATAAAAATTATTCAAGTGCTGCCAAATGACATCCTCTGTCACATACAATTCGCGTATTTCACCGATTTTCAAATCATGTGACATGCTCAGTCCTCCACTTCCATTAAATAAACCCCTTCTGCAAATCCTCCGCGCTTGTCCTTTTTATGCATGCGTATTGCTTCCAGTTCCTCATATGACACGCCGTACACATCAAGTGCCGCGTAGACAAGTTCTAGAATGTCAGCCAGTTCCTCTACTGCATCCTTTTCATTAGCAGCTTGCTGGAACTCAAGCGCTTCTTCTTGCATCTTGTTCTTAATCTCTCCTAAATGTTCACTGGCAGCCAAAATTCGCGTATTGCATGTTTTTCCGCTTGCTTCAATAATTTGCGGTATCTTATCTCGTACTAATTTATTGTATACTGGCATGTAGTTTGTATCTCCTTATTTAATCGCTTTAAACTCAATGTCTCTACCTACTCCAGCTCACTCAATGCCATTTTTGCCGACAACGCCAACAAGTCCATGTCCTCAATTCTAAAATCAGTACCGAAGAAAATTTGATGTTCGAAGCGATTGGTTTTGTGATTAAATCTTACTTCCCCGATTCCCGCAAAGGTAGGTTCTGGGTTTTGATCGGCAAAGTGTTGAATGACACCGAATTTATTTAAATAGCTGTTATTTTTAGATTCCGCGGTAAATGCTAGTTCAAATACAATATCAATTTCTTTGTCACTTTCTAATAACGTGATCTTTGCGGCATCCTCTATAAGCTCTACCTTTTGAACAAAACCCATGACGAGCTTATGTTGACCTATATCATTCTCATTTATTTTTGAAACGTATTTTCTTCTTAAAGGGGGCCTTTTTCTCATTAAGCTTTGCCATGTTTCATCATCAAACAAAGTTGTTTGTATACCTGTTTTACTTTTGCGCCTAAAAAGTGTCGGTTTTTGAGCAGGTACTGTTGTTCTTTTTACAGCATTTATGGGGGTTGACTCTTCGGGAAATCTCATCGCTCGGTAGGCCCTACTTAATGCCTCTTGACGACGTTGGAATTCAAATCCAACCGTGACATCTGCAAATTGATAATTCCTTTCAACCCATCTTCGTTCAAAATGATACACGCACCTTTCATGATGTGAATGATATTTCCATGTGCGGAAATGCGCCCGTTCACTATTTATATACACTAGCTTTGCTGGACAACCAGGTGTTGGACAATACAAAAAACCTCGTAAATTATGAACATATAGCTGCTTGGATACTTCCCAAATATTGATTAGCTTTTCCTCTGCATTTTTAATAAGCCTTGCTTCAGCAATTAGCATATTAAATCACCCTTTACTCATTCGTATTGGAATACAAAAGATGACTGATGTTATGTATGCGGTAGTTCAAATCTATTAATTAGTATTATACATTAGTTTACATATATTGAACTATGAATTTTCTATATATTCCGTTAAATTAATAAAATAATGTATAAACCCGTGTAAACTTCTGATAGTGATATACTTCCGATTCCAAGAAAGAAAAAATTGAACTCTAATAATATTTTCATTCACTCTAAAGTTACGAGAGGAAATTTTTAAAAACGACTTAAACAATCATTTTTTTCAAATAATCGATTTTGATATACAACTTATTTTTTAATAAGCGCCATTTTAGATCTTTAATCCTAGTTTGGCACTTATTTATTAATAAGTCGTATATCGATTTTGACAAATTGGCTTTTTACCTTTTGAAAGATATTTCTAAAAAATTTTTGTTGTATTGAATTTGCTCGTGAAAAACTAATACGACTTTTTTTGCGCATCACTGGCTACGACATAAATAAAAAAGAATCCAATTCTGCAAAGGTTACTACACGATAACCTAAACACAGAAAGGATTCTTATAAAAGCTACTATTGCGTAACTGAAAGATTTAACGAACTTATCTGTACAACTTGTTATTAAGTGAATCTTCAATCCGTGGGAGGTGTGCCTAATTCCTCAAGAAATAAATACTTCAGTTTTTACTTTAAGTGAATTATTCAACTGAGGTCTCATAAATAACATTTTGACCCCAATGATAATTTTTATAATACCGTCAATCACTGCGAACACTAAGAAAGGGACACTGATTAAGAGTATGCCGACTAGGGAGTTTACTATTGTTAATATGCCTAACAAGAGCATTAGCTTTCCTTGAGAAAAATAAAAACCAAAGAAATGAATACCAATAACGATAAATATACATAACCATAGTAATCTTAAATTATCAAAGCCGATAACCAGTCCACAAAGCGTACATAGAATTACGGTAAAAATGATCGAATAGTTATCCATCCTATCTTGAAACTTGGAATTCTTTCCATATGAAAGTTTATTGTTTACATAAGGCAAACCAAATATCAGGAAATAGCCAATAAAATAACCAAATCCCATGATAAAAGGCTGTATGAATAAATCTCCCCCTGTAATAGCTGAAAGAATAATAATAACACCAATATAAACGAGCCATACTCCTACTGTTCTTTGGGTATTATACTCTCTATGACTGTTTTCCTCGTCCATTTCCCTTCCCCCTTTTAACCGTACGTCTTTATTTCATAGCCTTAATGGTTGTTATATGCAGCCCTTTTATTTATATGTTCAAATGCCCCTTATTAAGTATGGGGATTTATGGAGAAAGTAATAAAATTGACATGAAAAAAAGTCATTTGTAATCAATTTCTCTATTTACAGAGAACACTAATAAAAAATTAGAACAGATATTAACGTATTCAATGTTAATATCTGTTCTGAACTCTAGTATTGGTAACAGGGCGTTTATTTAATTCTCATCATTTTAATCATCCCAATAATAATAACGGCGAAGATAGGAACCAAAAACACCATCATACCGAACATATTAAGAGCGTCTGCCTTTTCTTGTGCAACAAGAATTGTCTCATATATGCAATATGCAAAAAGAATGTTTATCAAGTTTTTCATTATATTTAACATTTTACGACTCGTTGTATAAAATGCCTCGACATTCGTTTCGTTTAAACGGTCTGGATAATTATGTACATGCGGTTTTTTTTCTAATACATACATCATTGCAAATAAACCGATACTAATAGCGGGTAAAATGAGGATTTCAAATTTAGAGCCCCAACGATCAACATCACCTGCTCCATTAAAATGTGCAGGAATTTCAGCTGGCAGGCTAGACCAATTAAGTGCAATAAACAATATTGCTAAAAGGAGTGCCCCTATTCCAATAATGTCAGCTATTATTTCACCAGTTGTTTTCGGTATATCTAATTTCGGTCGATACGGTGTTTTGAACATACAAATCTCTTCTTTCTTCTATGTATTCATATTATAAATACGGGTAAAATAATCAAAAGTTTCAAAATTGCCCTTATGTGAGGAAACTATTCTTCTTTCCAGAAGTAATTCAGTACTTTTTTTAGACGAATATGTAGATTGGAGCTATGTTATGGGCTTTACCGATTTAATTGATTTTTTACGATATCTCGATACAGAATTATACTATTATATAGATCAATTTGGTTACTTTATTTACGTTATACTTTTTCTCATTGTTTATTGTAAAACAGCGTTTATTATTTTGACATTTTTACCTGGAGACTCTGCACTGTTTACGAGTGGCACACTTGCTGCTACTAATCATTTAAATGTGTGGATTTTATTCATTTTATTTTTTGTTGCTACGTCATTAGCGGATAGTCAAAATTATTTAATTGGAAAGTTATTTGAAAAACAGCCAAAAATAAAGAACATTTTCATGAAATATTTACCTAACAATGCAGTTGACCGAGCATATGGTTTTTTAGAAACATATGGGAAAATAGCAATTACATTCTCTCGTTTTGTACCTCTAATGCGTACAATGACACCTTTTATTTCTGGATATTCCGGTTATTCATACCGAAAATTTGTGCGTTATAATGTATTAGGAGCATTTATTTGGACATGCGTATGGCTAGGTGGTGGCTATGCCCTCGGTAATATTCCATGGGTTGCTAATAACCTATTATTAACTTTATCATTGATTACATTAGTCGTTTTAATCCCAACAATTTTCGCTTATATAAGGCAAATGATAAAAGTAAAAACCGCCTAACGATTAATTAAGGGGTTTGAATTAGAGGTACAGAAATGCAAATAGCATTAAGATTTTCATTATGATTAACAGTAAGAATCGCAGGCGAAGGCCAAAATATAAGCTGAAACTATTATGGGTGGTAAATTATTACTTAATGTCACACATTATATGTATAGAAATTAAAAGGGTAGAAGAGCTTAAAATTCGCTCTATCTATCCGCTTTTTAACTACTAATGACGCATTACAACTCCTTAGTTTTCTTCCTCTAAAACAACTTCGCCATTTTCAATTTGTTCAAGGATTTTCACCCAGTCTTCTTTTCTAAACTTGGTTTCATCTGACAATTTGACAGAATATAAGTGGTAAGACCCATTAGTATCTTCTTTGGCTAGTTCGCCAAGTTCTAACGTTGCCACCTTATTTTCTTCTGACACAAGTGTGTGGTTTTTATAAACGAATGTAAAGCTTGCAATCCCAATTCCACCAAAAGCTAATAATACTGCAGTAGATAAAACAACAATCGGTTTACTTACTTTTTTCACTTTAAACATTTTCATCAACCTCCTTTTACTTTGTACTTTTTCAAGCAATTACTCTAAAACAAAATGTACCTTCTATTTTACCGCAATAATTATTTTTGTAAATATTTACAAAAAGGATTTTTATAGTCGTAATCGGCGGGCTATTTTATAATCATAAAACCAAAAAAGTCACCACCATACCAATGCCTACACAGTTAGACAGCTTTTCTTTAGGCAGCTTTAAAGATATGAATTCAGTATTGTAACGGGCGCTTCGACAAAAAAACTGCACCTCCACTGATAGATGTATCTACCAATAGGGGTGCAGCTCATATTTTTCGCTAATTATTTAATTGTCATACCGCCATCAACAGCTAAGTTAACACCTGAAATATGACCTGCTTCGTCTGAAGCTAAGAATACTACAGAATCTGCAATATTTTGAGCAGTTCCTAATTGAGCAAGTGCAATACCGTTTAAGAAATGCGCTTTGTATTCTGGATTTTCCATTTGAGGTGCACTCATTGGTGTGATGATATAACCTGGGTTAATTGCATTCACACGGATATTTTTCTTACCGAATTCTACTGCTGCTGCACGTGTAATTGCTGATACAGCACCTTTAGAAGCCGTATATGCACCAGATCCTGCCATACCTGTTAACGCTGCAGTTGATGAGATATTAACGATTGAACCACCGTTTTCTTCCATGTGTTTCACTGCTAATTGCATACCTAACATTACGCTATCAATGTTAATATTGTATACTTTGTCCCACATTGCTTCAGTTTGTTCTTCAAATGGTGTAGGTAATGAAATACCTGCATTGTTTACTAAAATATTTACAGCACCGAAAGCTTCAATTGCTTGAGCATAAACATTTTCCCAATCCGCACGAGCAGCTACGTTATGTGAAACCGCGATTGCCTCTCCGCCTGCTTCTTTAATACGTGCTACAACTGCTTCTACTGCTGCTGTATTAATATCTGTTGCTACTACTTTTGCGCCTTGTTGTGCAAATGTTAAAGCTGTCGCTTCTCCCATGCCACTACCTGCACCTGTAATAATTGCTACTTTGTTTTGTAATCGAGCCATTATGAACACCTCATTCGAATATTTTGATAGTCTAACTATCATTTTCACAAGTTCATATTATACCAACTTTAATAAATTTGCAACAATAAAGACTAGGCTTATAATGTACTTGAGGACGTGAACAATAAATGAATACAAGAATACAAAATAAGGAAAAAAAGAGATTACACATTATTAACTCTGCCGCGACAATATTTACAGAAAAAGGACTATATGATGTTCAAATGCAAGATATTGCTGATGCTGCGGGTATAGGTATTGCAACACTATTTCGTTACTTTCCGAAAAAAGAATTAATCATTGTTGCAGTAGCTTGTGGGGTAATGTCACAATTTGAAGAAGCTTTCGCGAACATTGCTAAAAAGCCAATAACTGCCTACGAAAAAATTGAAGAGCTACTACATTATTTTTTAACTTTTACTAATGAAGATAGTAAACAATTGATTCGCTTCAGAGAGTGTTTTGAAAGCTATGCATCGTTTCGAGCAGAGCCATTAGAAAATATTGAACATTACCAACAAGTACAACGTTCAATGATTGCACAATTAATGTTTATTATCGAACAAGGACAGCATGATGGATCGATCAATGCTGCGCTCGATATTAAATCTACGTTATTTACTATTATTAATTGCTTCGGTAAATTTACAGCTAAGCTCTCACTGCACGAAAGTCTTGCGGAATTACCAGATGATATGACAAACAAAATGCAGCAACAAATAATGATGGAATTATTTTTAAAATCGATAAAGCCGTAAAACCGCAATGGAAATCATCTTCCAATAACGATAGAAAAGCTGTCCTAAAGAATCGTTATTTACGATCCTTTTGGGACAGCTTCATTTATTAACTATTTACTTCTTCGTTTTCTAACATTTTGTGTAAATACTGTATAATTTCGCGAATACCTTCTAGTGAATTTACTAGTATTTTCGGGTCTACACACGTAATCATACGGTTTTCCAAATTGGCAACGGCTGTAAAATATTGCGTTTTAGCGTAATTTACTAAGCCGACCTGACGTAATACATCGTCATTAAAGTCTAAAATTTCACGAGCATCTGTTACGACAAGTCCGAAATTAACAACATCTGTATTTAATACAATGACACGTACTAAATCACCGGTACTTGGTTGATTATATAAAATGCGTTGGAAATCGAGCACTGGCACTAACTCACCGCGCATGCGTGAAAAGCCTAGTAAATAGTTTGGTAAATGCGGAATCGGTGTTATATGTTCTAATTTTTCAATAGATACAACTTGTTCAACGGGTACAGCATATTCCTCTTGGCCGCACCCGAATACAACTGATTTCTCAAACCCCATTTAGTACGAGCTCCTTTTATGTTTATTTTGCTGTATTTTTTACAACTTCTACTAATAAGTCTGCTAATTTTTCAAGCTCTTCTACTGGCATGCGCTCATTTGTCGTATGAATTTCTTCATAGCCTACACTTAAGTTGACAGTTGGAATTCCGAAGCCTGCGATTACATTTGCATCACTACCGCCGCCAGAAATACCTAGTTGTGGCTCACGACCAATTGCTTTTGCAGCTGCCATCGCAACTTGTACGACTTTATCTGATTCTGTTACACGGAAACCAGGATACATTAATTTTACTTCTACTTCAGCACGTGCTCCCATTTCCGCTGCTACTTTTTCGAATGTTTCTTTCATATGCGCAGTTTGGGCATTCAATTTTTCTTCATTAATCGAACGTGCTTCAGCTAATATATGCACTTCATCACAAACTATATTTGTTGCTTTGCCGCCTTCAAAACGCCCAATATTTGCGGTTGTTTCTTCATCTAAACGACCTAGCTTCATTTGTGCTATCGCTTTAGCAGCTACAGTAATAGACGAAATTCCTTTTTCTGGAGCAACTCCTGCATGAGCAGTTTTACCGAAAATAGTCGTTATGATTTTCGCTTGGAAAGGTGCTGCAGTAACGATACCCCCTACTTTTCCATCACTATCTACCGCAAAGCCGTATTTCGCTTGAATTAGTGTTGGATCTAATTCTTTCGCGCCAACTAATCCACTTTCCTCACCAGCTGTAATAATGAACTGGATTGTACCGTGTGGGATATTTTGCTCTTTTAAGCGACGCGCCATTTCGAACAATGCCGCCATACCTGCTTTATCATCGGCACCTAAAATTGTTGTACCGTCTGAATATATATAGCCGTCCTCACGAATTTCAGGTTTGATACCTACTCCTGGTACGACTGTATCCATATGTACCGTAAAGTAAATTGGCTCCACATCAAACGTGCCAGCTAATGTAGCAATAATATTTCCTGCCCCATGACCGTTGCGTGTATGGGCATCATCTTGGAACACTTCAAAGCCCATATCTTTAAGTTTTTCAACTAAAATCGGTGCGATTACTTCCTCATGCTTTGTTTCCGAATCAATTTGTACAAGTTCTAAAAATTCATTAACTAAACGGCTCATAAATAAACTCCTTTATTTTCAAATATAGCTTTTATTTTACGCTTCAGCTTTTAGAAAAACAATGATGGATCCTCTGTTTTTAAAATCGCTCGCTTCTGATCATCAATCTCCTGTTCTTTTTCCACTGCTAAAGCTAATTTTGTCTTTAATTCAAATATCGTATTCGAAATATCATCGAGTACTCTTCGTATTTGATCGGTAGCAGTTGCAATTTTCGAATGGACTGACCATGCCGAAAAAATATCATCAAAGAAATAATCAGCAAATTTTACAAACCCGTCCACTTCAATAGTAGTTGATTTTTGGCTCATATTTTGAATATCTAATAATTCATTTTGAAAGCGTTGTAAGGCTATTTGTGCTTGGTGAATGTATGCATTCGACTTATCTAGCTTGTCATGCTTCATAGCAGTTACGATGAAACCCCCACCGAAAAATGTATCCCATGTAGAAAAAGATTTTGCGTCAGACAATGATTTTGCAGCATCTGTTAAGGTAATTGAAGCCTGTTTCCCTGCATCAATCGCTTCATGTATTTCGGTTTTCAACTGTTTTACAAGCAGTTCTTGTTCTATTAAAGCATTTAGCTGCTTTGCTACTTGTGGGGCATGCTGCATTAACCAATATTCCTTTTGTCGTGTTAATTTTTCTAGCTCTTGTTGTATGTATTGTTCATTGATTGCATTAATTTTAAACATCGTATCAACTAAATCATCTTGCAAATCTTCTCGTATTAATTGTGTTTCAATTAGCTTTAATTCTTTTGTAGCTACGACATCTAACTTTTCTTCTAGCAATTCACTTTGCTTCCCTGTCCAATTGCGAAATAAATTAACGAAAGAGAATTTTTCCATTTTATTTAATTGCTGTCTTGTTTTATTTAATTGTTGCGTCAATTTTTCAATTTCACTTTCTGTATGCAAAATTTGCCGTTCCAATGCTTGCTGTTGTTTTTTTAGTTTTTCAGCACTAAGTAATTGAAGTTGAAGAGTTTCGTGTTGCTGTTGTAATTGCTGCCAGTTCATCATAACGCCCCCTTAATTATTAGTTTAATATGAAAGTGGAATAAAGTCTAAAAATTCTAAAAAACATTAATAATACCTTCCTAAATTAGGATGGCATAGTGTAAATTCACGAAGGAAATTGTATTTGGGTTATGCTAAAAAAATACCTTTTAGTATTATGACATTAAGGTTGTTTTAATTGTTTTATATAAACATAAGAGCCTCACTACAAATTAAGTGTAGCAAGGCTCTTTACAGTTGTTTAATTTTTATCCATTAAAATGTGTTTGCAATTTCGCTGTGTAATATTAAGATTTCATTAATAAAATTTAATTAAACATTCATTTTAAGACTCATCTTCTATCAATTCTAAAAATCTGTGGTCCCAAATATTTTCATAAAAATTAATCGTCTCTTTTGCTGACATAAATTGATTATTCAAAGTAGAGGTTGCCTTTCGTACCATGAAGTTTTCGTATCCTAATCCATGAGCAAATTTAATCGTAGCATCCATACAGAATTCTGTTTGAGCGCCGCAAAATTCAATACGATATACAGCTAATTGATCTAAAATATTAGTTAAGTTCGTTTTGTAAAAAGAATTTGCATGTGTTTTTCTTACAAAAATATCTTGTTCTTGAACATTTAGATTAGCATTGTTAGCCCAAAGTTCTTCCCCAGGTACTAATTCTTCATCACAGTGTTGAACAAAAATAATTGGTTTATGCAATTCTCGATATAATGCGATTCTATTATTTACTGTAGTGAGTAAATTTTCTAAATCAAATAAATGCTCTCCGCTGTAACATACGCCATTTTGTAAATCGATAACAATTAAAACATCTGCACAAGTCTGCATAATTTTTTACCTCTCCTATTTTCAATCTATTAATGATTCTATCATTCTATTACGTCATAAACACTTTAGCTTTATTGCATCGAACGAATTAGAATACATTCAATTACTACTTCAATACACCGGTACACATATTTCACATTGATGATTATTGACCATTTTGACTACATACCTTTCGATGATTGGTCTTGCTACATCAAATTGATAACCTTGTGCTGTTAATGCTGGAAAAATATCCAACCACGCTTTCTGAACTGCTTCTGCTGTATGATCAATTATAAATACAGCATATTTCCCTCCAACAATAATACTTTCATTTACAAAGCTATCAGTTACTGTAAAGTCGTTTGAAATAACTATGCATGTATCATAACGACAATTTTCAGGTTTAGTAGTTTCAGGATTATCCTGAGCAATGCCAAAAATAATGGATTCTTCATTAAATAAATGATTAGATTTTGCCCATTCTTTTAATTTCCCCATTGTTCGTGCATTGTTTTTTCCATAAGGACCAATCTCTCTGAAGTAAGCAATCCGATATGGCGGCATCGTTTCAATAATAATATTCATAACATTATCCCTCCTTCCAATAATAAACAACTTGCCCATTACAAGGTTACAACGGTTTAAAATAGATTGCACAACATTTTTTAAAATTTTTATAATAAATACACAAATTTCATTATTCGGATTTTTAAAGTATAAAATCTCTGTTTGTTGGTAGAAAAGAAGGGGCGACTCCTGATGGTTAATACCATTGCAAAAGAAAAAGACTATAAACAAGCCCGATTTTCGGGTTTGTCTACAGTCTGTACGGCAAAACCAATTGCCCGGTTTTGCCTTGAATTTGCTTATAGTGGAATATTGCCGTGTTTTTTGAATGGACGATCTTCATGTTTTGTAGAAAGCATATCTAATGCTTGGATCAGCTTAATACGTGTTTCACGAGGATCAATGACATCGTCTACCATACCGCGAGATGCTGCTACGTATGGGTTAGCGAATTTTTCTTTATATTCTTCGATTTTTGCTGCACGTGTTGCTTCTGGATCATCTGATTTTGCGATTTCAGAAGCGTGGATAATGTTTGCTGCACCAGCTGCACCCATTACTGCAATCTCAGCGTTTGGCCAAGAGAATACAAGGTCAGCTCCAATTGATTTCGAGTTCAGTGCTACGTACGCACCACCGTATGCTTTACGTAAAATAACAGTAATTTTCGGTACAGTTGCTTCTGAGTAAGCATAAAGGATTTTCGCGCCGTGTCGGATAATCCCGCCGTGCTCTTGTTTAACGCCTGGGAAGAAGCCAGAAACGTCTTCAAATGTAATAACTGGTACGTTGAAAGCGTCACATGTACGCACAAAACGTGCAAGCTTATCTGAAGAATCGATATCTAATCCTCCAGCAAGTACTTTCGGTTGGTTACATACAAGACCTACTGATTCCCCAGCGATCCGTGCGAAACCTACTACGACGTTTTTCGCAAACTCTTTTTGAACTTCCATGAATGATCCTTCGTCCACTACTTGTTCTACTACTTTACGCACATCGTATGAACGCGTTTGGTCGATTGGTACGATATCAACAAGTTCCGAACGGTAGTCATCACCTGCTGGACGTTCTACTTTCGGCGCTTTTTCTTTATTATTTTGAGGTAAATAGCTTAGTAGTTGCTGAATTTGAGCAATTGCAGCTTCCTCATCAGGTGCACGGAAATGCGCATTACCACTAATTGAATTATGCACTTTTGAGCCTCCAAGACCTTCAGAAGAAATTTTCTCCCCAGTTACTGTTTCAATAACTTTTGGTCCTGTAATGAACATTTGAGACGTTTTATCAACCATTAAAATGAAGTCTGTAATGGCTGGCGAATATACTGCGCCACCCGCACAAGGTCCCATAATAACTGAAATTTGTGGAATTACACCTGAATAAATAGCGTTACGATAGAAAATATGACCGTAGCCATCAAGTGACAGTACGCCTTCTTGAATACGCGCACCACCTGAATCGTTAATACCGATGAAAGGTGTGCCATTTTTCGCAGCTAAATCCATTACTGTTGCGATTTTTTTCGCATGCATTTCACCAAGTGCTCCACCGAACACTGTGAAATCTTGAGCAAATAAGTAAATATTGCGACCATTTACTTTACCAAAGCCAGTAACAACGCCATCACCAGGTCCTTCTAGTTTATCCATACCGAAATCAACAGTACGATGTGTAATAAATGGGTTTATTTCAACGAAAGTACCTTCGTCAACTAATAAATTTATACGCTCACGAGCAGTTAATTTACCTTTTTCATGTTGCTTATCAATTCGAGCATCACCGCCACCTAGTTCAATGATGCTTTTGCGATCATATAGTTCATTAATTTTATCGAACATATCTAGTGTTAATGTCATGATTATTCCCCTTTTCCACTTTTATCACATAATTCATAAAGAACACCGAATGAATCTTTCGGATGTAAAAACGCTACTTCAGCCCCACCTGCACCAGGTCCTGGTTCATCTGAAAGAAGGCGAACACCTTTTTCACGTAGTTCAGCCATGCGCTCCCTTATACCAGTTACACCGAATGCTACATGATGGATTCCTTCACCGCGCTTTTCTAAAAAGCCATGGATAGCACTTTTTTCGCTCATTGGCTCTAATAGCTCAATTTTCACGTTTCCTGCGTCGATGAAAGCGACTTTCACTTGTTGTGATTCTACTTCTTCAAGCTTTAATAGCTTAAGACCAAGCGTTTCTGTGTAATATGTAATTCGTTCATCGATATTTCGTACCGCAATTCCAATATGGTCCACTTTTTCCATTTTACAAACTCCCCTTTATATGGCAATAAACAATTATAGTACTTGAGAATTTTTTTAAATTTGATAAACTATTTAAAGATAAAAGAAGGAGCGATTTAGGATGAGCAATAAAAAGTTTCAAAAAATCGTTGTATATTCAATGGTAGTAATTATGGTAATTTCTACAATTGCAATGGGCTTAGCTATGATCGGTTAATGAGTTGGGTGCGAAACGTTCGCATCCGCTCGTTTTTTATTTAAACCTTTAAACGATTGTTTTATTTCTAAATATGCATCCATTTCCTCAATAAATTGATACAGTGCTGCCATCGCTATAAATGTTTGATGGTCGTTTGGCAGTGGCATTTTTGCAAATTCTTCTTTTACATCATCAAGTTTTTCTCTAAAATGACTTGCTGTGTTGCCTGAATGTACATGCTCACTTATATCTTCCATGAACACAGCTACTAATTCTGATTGTTGTACTATAACAGGCAAGGTAGTAATTTTTGGTAGCACACGCTCGATTATTTCAAGCTGCTTTTCCCGCATATCAAAATAGACATAGTATATATTGTCTTTTCGCGTTAAATGGTTTTCTACATCTTGAAAGGCGAGTGCCTTCGCTTTATTTAATATATTTACTGAATCAATGAGCTCTTTACCGTCCCACAATGTGTCACCATTCCGTAAATATTGCGCAATTTCAGAAAATATTTTCTGGTAATTGGCCTCAATTTGTAAACGATAACGGTCTAGTTGTTGTCGGATATCGGGCATATACATATTAACTGCTAATCCTACGCCGTAACCAATCGCCATTAAGCTCAGTTCATTTGCTAAAAGAGCCCAAGTAAAATGAGCCTCTGTATAAATATGCATTATGATGACCGCACTAGACACAAATCCTGCCGATACGCCTAGTGATACGATGGTTGGTACAAATAGTACTAACATTACTCCAAAAACGATTGGATTATAACCAAGCGTTTCAAAAAAGAGAAATGCCAGCAGTATACCAATAATACTTGAAACAAATCTTGTATATACTGCATGAACCGATTTTTTCTTTGTCGGCTGTATACATAGGATTGTTAAAATTCCAGCAGCTGAGAAAAAGTGTAAATCGAAAAATTGTGCGATTGCTATCGCAAGCGAAGCACCAATAGCGGTTTTTAGTGTGCGATAGCCAATTGAAAATTTCTTCATATCGACCACTCCCCTATTATTTTAGGAAATTGTAGGCTCTTTAATAGAGCCTACATGTGCACCTTAAACTTCTTCGCAATACTCTTCGAAATTACCTTGTAAGTTAGTTACGACAGACATTGGGTCATGTCCTTCGATTTCATAACGTCCTACTTCTGCTACAACTTGTCCATCTTTTAGAAGTACAAATGAAGGAGAAGATGGAAGGTGATCTTCACCGAAATGATAACGAGCAGCTGCAGTTGCTTCTTTGTCTTGACCAGCAAAAACAGTTACTAAATGGTCTGGACGTTTATCATAATGAACTGCATGTGCAGCTGCTGGACGAGCAATGCCGCCTGCGCACCCACAAACAGAGTTTACCATTACTAATGTTGTACCAGGACGAGCGAATGCTGCTTCCACTTCTTCAGGAGTACGTAGTTGTTCATACCCTGCTGCTTCCATTTCAGCACGTGCAGTCGTTGTAATTTGTTGCATAAATAAATCATAGTCCATATTCATAAGCTTATCGCTCCTTTCATACCACTTAATCATAGCAGGACAGTTGGCTATCTGCAAAGAACTGTTTCGTCAGAATTGGATTTTTTATAACAGAAACTGCTAGTTATTATCAAATAATTCATTGACACCTTGCGTGACCGTTATTCTACCATTTAAAATGTCTTGCTCTAGTGAACGTACTTGCATCTTTTTGTCCGCATTTTGATAAAACGAATCTATTAAATGGTCTGTAATCATCGTATGGAACCAATCCCGCGTTTGCTCATTACGTCGAGTTGTCCAGAAGTTTGATTTTTGAATCGTCTCTGTAAACTCCATAATCATATCCCACGTATTAGTTAGACCTGTTTTTTCAAGGGATGAAACAGGTAATGACGTACTCAACCAACCTGGTGTAGCTGGTTGCAAGAAATGAAGGATTTGCTTATATTCCTGTACAGTTTTGCGTGCTGGGCGGACATTATCTCCATCACATTTATGCACAATAATCCCGTCAGCAAGCTCCATAATGCCTTTTTTCATGCCTTGTAGCTCATCTCCTGCACCTGTTAAAACAAGTAAAAGGAAGAAATCTACCATACCGCGCACGTATGTTTCACTTTGCCCAACACCAACTGTTTCAATTAAAATCACATCATAGCCTGCTGCCTCACAAAGGAGCATCGTTTCACGTGTTTTTTTATGCACCCCTCCGAGCGTCCCTGCACTTGGAGATGGACGAACGTAGGCATTTGGTTTACGGACAAGTTCCTCCATACGTGTTTTATCACCTAAAATACTACCGCCTGAAATAGACGAGCTCGGATCGATGGCAAGTACTGCCACTTTTTTCCCCATATCGCAAAGCATCGTTCCAAACGCTTCAATAAACGAACTTTTCCCTGCTCCAGGAACACCAGTAATTCCTATACGGATACTGTTGCCGGTATGTGGGAGTAGCTCTTGTAATAACTTTTGCGCCTGTTCTTTATGCGCTGCATTTGAGCTTTCGATAAGTGTAATGGCTTTTGACAGCGAAGTACGGCTACCCGCACGTATTTCGTCTGCTAAACTCGGGATATTAAGTGACTCTTGCTTTTTTTTGCGGAATTTTTTTGGTGCTGAATAACTCATACCGTCATGACCACCTTTAACACCGTCCATTACAAATAATGCACTTTCCTGTTGTCCCAAGCGTTTATCCATTACTCTGACACTTCCTCATAGCCTAATCGTTTATAAATTTCTTCGATAATTTTTTGAGCTGATACCGGGATTACAGTACCAGGACCGAAGATAGCTACCGCACCCGCTTCATATAAGAACTCATAATCTTGAGCAGGAATGACACCACCACAAATAACGATAATATCTTCGCGACCTAGTTTTTTCAGTTCGCCTACTAATTCAGGAACTAATGTTTTATGTCCCGCTGCAAGTGAAGAAACGCCAACACAGTGCACGTCATTTTCAACAGCCATTTGTGCTGTTTCCTCTGGCGTCATAAATAATGGTGAAATATCTACGTCGAAACCAAGGTCTGCATAACCAGTAGCAATTACTTTCGCACCGCGGTCATGCCCGTCTTGTCCCATTTTAGCTACTAAAATACGTGGACGACGGCCTTCATTTTCAAGAAATTCTTCTGTCATTTGTTTTACTTCATTAATTTGCTCTTCATCCGAGAAGTTTGAAGAGTAAACACCTGAAATCGAACGAATAACCGCTTTATGGCGACCAGATACTTTTTCAATTGCGTCTGAAATTTCCCCTAGAGAAGCACGCGCACGAGCCGCATCTACTGCTACAGCTAGTAAGTTTTCCTCACCTGTTTGGGCTGCCTGTGTAAGACGTGCTAAATGTTTTTGCACTTCTTCTTCATTACGGTTTGCTTTCATTTTTTCTAAACGCTCAATTTGTTGCTGACGTACTACCGCATTGTCGATATCTAAAATATCGATTGGTTCTTCTTCAGCAAGACGGTATTTGTTTACGCCGACAATTGTTTCTGTTTTTGAATCGATTTTCGCTTGGCGTTTCGCTGCTGCTTCTTCGACTTTCATTTTTGGTAAGCCTGTTTCAATCGCTTTCGCCATACCACCAAGGTCTTCAATTTCTTCGATTAACGCCCAAGCTTTTTCAGTTAGCTCTTCTGTTAATTTTTCCACGTAGTAAGAACCACCCCAAGGATCAATTACTTTTGTCATGCCTGTTTCTTCTTGTAAAAATAATTGCGTATTACGGGCAATACGTGCAGAGAAGTCAGTCGGTAATGCGATTGCTTCATCAAGTGCATTCGTATGAAGTGATTGCGTATGACCCATTGCCGCTGCATTTGCTTCGATTAATGTACGAGTCACATTATTGAATGGATCTTGCTCTGTTAAAGACCAGCCAGACGTTTGCGAGTGTGTACGCAATGCTAATGTTTTAGGGTTTTTCGGATTGAATGTTGACATCATCTGCGCCCAAATACGGCGAGCTGCACGCATTTTAGCAACTTCCATGTAATAGTTCATACCGATTGCCCAGAAAAATGATAACCGCGGTGCAAAGGCATCTATATCAATGCCCGCTTTTAATCCTGTACGAACATACTCAAGTCCGTCAGCAAGCGTATAAGCAAGTTCGATATCATTTGTTGCACCCGCTTCTTGAATATGGTAACCCGAAATTGAAATCGAGTTGAATTTCGGCATGAATTTCGCTGTATATTCAAAAATATCTGCAATAATTTTCATCGACATTGCAGGTGGGTAAATGTATGTATTACGCACCATATATTCTTTTAAAATGTCGTTTTGGATTGTACCCGCCAATTTTTCTGGTGTCACACCTTGTTCTTCAGCAGCAACGATGTAAAATGCTAGGATTGGTAATACCGCGCCATTCATTGTCATCGATACAGACATTTGATCTAACGGAATGCCGTCAAATAAAATTTTCGCATCTTCTACAGAGTCGATCGCAACTCCGGCTTTACCAACGTCACCTGTTACACGTGGGTGATCAGAATCATAGCCGCGGTGTGTCGCAAGGTCAAATGCTACAGAAAGGCCTTTTTGCCCCATCGCAAGATTACGACGATAGAAAGCGTTGGATTCTTCTGCTGTAGAGAAACCTGCATATTGGCGCACTGTCCAAGGACGAGCAACATACATCGTTGGGTATGGTCCACGCGTATTTGGCGCAATACCAGCCACATCTTTTAAATGTTTTGTATGTTGTACATCTTCTTTTGTATAAACATTTTTTACTTCAATGCCTTCGTTTGTCAAAAACTTACTTGTTGCTTGTAATTGTTCTGCTTGTAGCACGTCTTCGATAACAACTGATTTAAAGTTTGCGTTCATCGTTGAACCTCCTTCATGCTAGCAGTTACTACATTTAGCTTTTCGATGATGTTTTGACCTGCGAAAATAAAGCCGTTTAGACCATTTGCTGTCCAATCTGCTTCCTCTTCTTTATATTTACCAGCTACATCAAGTAATTGAGATGCACGTTTAGCTTTTAGTAAAGCAGGCACTACAGTTTTTGTATCCTCATCATTTGCAGCAATAACTACATAATCAAAATCAGTATTTGTTAACCACGCTTGTGCAGCATCTACTGTTTCAAGTACTCCAGATTGTGCTGCCTCAACACCAGCAGTCGCAAAGAAACCGGCTACGAAATCTGCACGAGCTTTATAGTTTTTCAGCTCACCAAATGTTAAAATTGCGATTTTTGCATCTATTTGCGCAAAATCACGGCGTAAGTTTTCAAATGGAATAGCTAAACGCTTCACATCTGCAAACTGAACGTTTTCTTCCATTGGAATTTCATCAGTAGGATTTGCATAAATATTCGTACCAATTAAAGAATTTTTACGAGTTTGTACTTCTTTTTCACGTATTGCATATATTTCATCAATTTTTTTACTAATATCGTACGCTTCTAAACCGCCAGCATCTTCAATTTCGATGAATAAAGCCCATGCTTCCTTCACTAAATCTGCTGTCAGTGACTCGATAAAGTAAGAACCACCTGATGGGTCGACTACATTTAATACGTGAGATTCTTCATTTGTTACGAGTAATACGTTACGTGCAATACGGATTGATTGATCTGTTGGTTTAGTTAATACGTCGTGAGGGTGTACAGTAAATACATCCGCACCTCCAATAACGCCAGCAAATGCTTCGTTACCAGCACGTAATAAATTTACATACACATCTAGTTTAGAGAAGCTTCTTACTGATGTTTCAGCTACGACCGGTACGGCAATTGCTTCAGCGCCTAAACCTTGCGAAAACGCTTTCCATAACACTTTGAATGCACGTAATTTCGCAATTTCCATGAAGAATTGAGTATCAATAGCAAAATTCACGAAAAACTTTGCTGCCAAAGCTTCATAGCTCTCTACTTGTTTCGCTATACGACTTGCTTCTGCTAATGCAATCGCAAGTTCTTGTACAGCGTTTGCACCTTGATTATGGTATTTAACGGTATTACCGATTAATGTGCGAACTTTCGGGAAATCAGGTAATGTAACCGCTTTCTCCGCAACAATAAAACCTTCTACTCCAGCCTTTTTGCTATCTTCAATTTTTGAAAGTGCTTTTAGAAGTGGGTCGTTTCCATCAGTCACAATCAATTTAAACGAATATTCAGTTAAATAATCCGCTATCTTGTTTAAAATTGAATCATTCCACTCAAATGCAACGCGGCTATCAATTGTAATAATTTCGTTGCCACGAGCTAAGCTATCTTCTAGATTTGCAATAAATTCTTCTTGTGAGTCGCCGTAAATTTGTTGTGCTACTTCAAACGTATCTGTAGTTTTTAATGTACGAATTGTTGCCACTTGTTTATCTAGTTGCTCACCTAATTTTTCCGTTAAAGATGCCTGTGTATATAACGGGTCAAGTGTCACACCTTCAATAGTTTTTGAAAATAATGAGTCAAAAGGTTTCCCTTTTAAAGCTTTGATTGCCTCTTCTTTCCATTGCTCATAACTAGCAGATGGAAATTCGATTTCTTTCATGTTAGTTGACATGTGGACGCTAAACAGCTTCCCCCCTTACCTTTTTCTAAATAGTATTTTACATGAGAAAGTTCAGACAATAAAGAAAAAAAATAAATGGAAGCCAGATTTCACGGGCTTCCATTAGATATTAGTAGACTGACATCGTCTCTTTACTAACGTTTTCGAGTATATCTTTCACTCTATTTAGAAATTTGCCGCAAATCAGACCATCGAGCACTCGGTGGTCGAGTGATAAACATAAATTCACCATATCACGTGCCGCAAACATTCCACCGTTCATGATGACTGGTTTTTTTACAATTGCTTCCACTTGCAAAATTGCCGCCTGAGGATAATTAATAATCCCCATCGATTGGACCGATCCAAAAGAGCCTGTATTATTCACAGTAAATGTCCCACCTTGCATATGCTCAGAACGCAATTTGCCTGTGCGCACTAGCTGTGATAGGTCGAATATTTCTCGGGCAATGCCTTTTACGGATTTTTCATCTACATGTTTTACAACTGGCACGAATAATGCATCATCCGTTGCAACGGCAATTGATAAGTTAATATCTTTCTTTTGGATAATCTTATCTCCAGCCCACATAGAGTTCATCATCGGATACTCTTTTAACGCCTGCGAAACAGCTTTCATAAAGAAGGCAAAATACGTTAAATTGAAGCCTTCTCGTTTTTTGAAGTCGTCTTTTATTGAGTCACGATAAGCGACTAAATTTGTAACGTCTACTTCCATCATCATCCACGCATGTGGTACTTCCTGTTTACTACGTAACATATTATTGGCAATGGCACGACGAACAGATGATACAGGGATTTCGATATCTCCAGCTGCTTGTGGCACTGGTGGGACAGCTTTTATTTCTGTTTGAGCTGTTGATTGCGACGGTTGTGCTACTGGTGCTTCTGCATTAGTTTGTTCTGTTCCTACTGTTGGGAAATTGCCCGATTCGATGATCGCTTGGATGTCTTTTCGGGTAATGCGACCGCCTAAACCACTACCAGTAATAACAGCTAAATCAATATTATGTTCTGCGGCAAGTGTCAGTACTGCTGGTGAGTATCTCGCTTTATCGCGCTGCACTTTCGGCTCATTAGATTTTACAATTGGTTTTTGTTGCTCCTCTTTACGCTGTACTCCCGCATTTAATATTGCCGAGCTAATATTTGATTTTTTCTCAGGTGGTGGTGCAACGACTGTATCTTCCACTTCTATTGTACAAACAATTGCTCCGACCGGTAATGTTTCTCCTTCGCCTGCAATTAGTTCACTAATAATCCCTGTGAACGACGACGGGATTTCTGCATTTACTTTATCGGTATTTACTTCAGCGAGTGGTGCATATTTATCTACTTTATCGCCCGGTTTCACTAACCAGCGTTCTAACGTTCCTTCAGTAACACTTTCACCAAGTTGAGGCATTGTAATATTTTGAATAGCCATCATAATTCCTCCTTAAAACGCAGCAAGCTCACGCATCGCTCGCTCAACTTTGTCAGGATTGATCATAAAATATTTTTCCATTGTTGGTGCATAAGGCATAGCAGGCACATCTGGTCCCGCAAGACGATTAATAGGTGCATCTAGGTCAAATAAACAATGTTCTGCAATAATAGCCGCTACTTCACTCATTATGCTACCTTCTTTATTATCTTCAGTTACAAGTAATACTTTACCCGTCTTTCTTGCAGCTTCGACAATCGCTTCCTTATCAAGTGGATATACCGTACGTAAATCGAGTATATGCGCTTCAATCCCGTCTGCTGCTAATCTTTCTGCTGCTTGCATTGCAAAGTGAACAGCTAATCCATACGTAATAACCGTAATATCATCACCTTCACGCTTCACATCTGCTTTACCAATTGGCAATGTGTAATCCTCATCCGGTACTTCTCCTTTAATTAAACGGTATGCTCGTTTATGCTCGAAAAATAATACCGGGTCTTCATCTCGAATAGCCGCCTTCAGTAATCCTTTTGCGTCATATGGAGTTGAAGGAATAACAATTTTTAAACCAGGTGTTCCTGCAAAAAGCGCTTCCACCGATTGCGAATGATAAAGCGCCCCATGAATACCTCCTCCGAACGGTGCACGTACAACGATAGGGCATGACCAGTCATTATTAGAGCGATATCGAATTTTAGCTGCTTCTGAAACGATTTGGTTCACTGCTGGCATGATGAAATCTGCAAATTGCATTTCTGCTATTGGGCGCATACCGTACATAGCGGCTCCAATTGCTACACCCGCAATCGCACTTTCAGCAAGTGGTGTATCAAGCACTCGATAGTCACCGAACTGATCGTAAAGTCCAGCTGTCGCTTTAAATACCCCACCTTTTCGACCAACGTCTTCGCCTAATATGAAGACGTTCTCATCTCGTTCCATCTCTTCCTTCATAGCTAAGTTAATTGCATCTATATATGATATTACAGCCATTACGCGTCCCCTCCTTGTGCATAAACATATTTCAGTGCATCTTCTGGTTTTGCATATGGTGCGGCTTCTGCATAATCCGTTGCCTCGTTGACAATGTCAGCCACTTTACTATTTAATTGTTCGAATGTACTAGCTGTCGCTACTCCTGCCTCGAGTAGGTATTGCTCGAATAATTGTAACGGATCGTTTGCTTTACCTTCAGCGATATCTTCTGCAGTACGATATTGACGGTCATCATCATCCGAAGAGTGTGCTGTTAAACGATAAGTTACCGCTTCAACTAAACTTGGTCCTTCACCGCGTCTCGCACGATCAGCAGCTTCTTTTACTACTTTATAAACTTCGAGTGGATTTTTACCATCTACTGTTACTCCAGGCATGCCGTAACCTATTGCTCGGTCAGATACTTTGGCACAGCCTAACTGACGCTCAACAGGTACTGAAATTGCATACTGATTGTTTTCTACCATTATAATAACTGGCAATTTATGCACGCCAGCAAAGTTTGCACCTTCATGAAAATCCCCTTGGTTAGAAGAGCCCTCTCCAAGCGTAACAAATGTAATGAAATCCTCTTGCTTTATTTTACCCGCAAGTGCCACTCCTACTGCATGCGGTACTTGCGTCGTTACTGGAGATGAGCCGGTTAAAATACGATTTTTCTTTTGCCCAAAATGTCCAGGCATTTGACGCCCTCCAGAGTTCGGGTCTTCTGCTTTTGCGAACGCTGAAAGCATTAATTCCTTTGCAGTCATACCAAAATGTAATACAACACCCATATCCCGATAATATGGCGCAATATAATCTTTAGCATTGTCGAGTGCAAACGCAGCGCCTACTTGAGCAGCCTCTTGTCCTTGACACGAAATGACAAAAGGTATTTTCCCCGCACGATTAAGTAGCCACATCCGCTCATCAATTCGTCTTGCCAGTAACATCGTTTCGTACATTTTCAGTACATCTTCATTTGTTAATCCTAGATCTTCATGTTTCAACATACGAACATCCCCTTTCGTATTCCCTCTTTAAAAATGAATTGCCTTGCCTTCTACAGCAAGTGCCGCTTCCCCTATTATTTCACTTAGCGACGGGTGCGGGTGAATCGTTTGACTTATCTCCCACGGACTTGCATCCAGTAAAAGTGCTAATGCAGATTCAGAAATCATATCTGTTACATGCGGCCCTATCATATGCACGCCTAGTAAATCATTCGTTTTACTATCCGCAATCATTTTTACAAAGCCGTCTGTATCCCCATAAACAAGAGCTTTTCCAATTGCTTTAAATGGAAACTTTGCAACTTTCACATCGTACCCTTGTTCTTTTGCTTGCCCCTCGGTTAAGCCAACGCTTGACGCCTCTGGGTAAGAATAAATGCAACGAGCGACATTGGCATAATTAATTGGTGTCGTTTTTTCCCCTGCTATATGCTCCACAGCTAAAATCCCCTCATGTGAAGCAACATGTGCTAGCTGCATGCCTCCAATAACATCCCCAATTGCATATATATGACTTTCTTTTGTTTGGAAATGATCATTCACTTGTATAAAATTACGCTCTAAAACTATTTCTGTATTTTCTATTCCTATTCCTTCACTATTCGCAGTGCGGCCAACACTTACAAGCATTTTTTCTGCTTGATATGTTTTTGTGTCTTCGTTTGAAGAAACGGTAATCGATACACCATCATTTACAATTAATGAGTCCGTTTGCATACGGGAATTGACGATTATTTTTACCCCACGCTTTGTTAAAGCTTTTGTCATTTCGTTTGCTATATCGGCATCTTCTGTCGGTAAAATTCTCTCTCCGTACTCTAAAACGGTTACATCAACACCAAAATCACATAACATCGAAGCCCACTCAATTCCGATAACCCCTCCACCGATAATGAGCATGGATGCTGGGAGATTTTCCAGCTCTAATGCATGGTCTGAATTCAAGATAAACTGGCCATCAACAGGAATCCCTTCAAGAGAT
The DNA here is from genome assembly GCF_039888725.1 of Solibacillus sp. CAU 1738. NCBI lineage: Bacteria > Bacillati > Bacillota > Bacilli > Caryophanales > Caryophanaceae > Solibacillus > Solibacillus sp. CAU 1738. The sequence continues at coordinate 688,828 of NZ_JBDQQN010000001.1, read as the reverse complement.
GCTGGTTTAGAGCCAGTTGCAATAATAACGTTTTTAGGGACAAGCATTTCATTTTCAGAGCCATCCGCCATCTCAACTGAAATAGTACCTGGCATTGGTGAGAAAATGGATGGCCCTAAAATACGACCTAGCCCGTTGTACACATCTATTTTCCCTTTTTTCATCAAGCCTTCTATCCCTGCATGTAGTGTTTTAACTATATTATTCTTGCGTTCTTGTACTTTAGGAAATTGTAGCGTTACGCTTGTAGCATCTACGCCAAAGGAAGCTCCTTGTTTAGCTGTTCGGTACACTTCTGCACTTCTTAGCAAAGCCTTACTCGGGATACAGCCTTTATGCAGACAAGTACCACCTAGTTTTGCTTGCTCGACCATAGCTGTCTTTAATCCGAGCTGTGCCGCGCGAATAGCTGCAACATATCCCCCTGTTCCTCCACCTAAAATAACAACATCATACTCTTGTGCCATACGAAAACCCCCTTTTTAAAAAAGGAAGTAAAGATTGACTTTACTTCACTTCCTACATCTAAATTATCGGCCGTTTAAAATGTTTTTCTCATTACGTAAAAATTGGCTACGTGATTTCGCCACTCTTGCAATACGATCTTCCGCTAGCTTATTGGCAGCTAAATACGTTGGTACGTCTTGTTCTTTTGAAATCGTTAATATTTTTGAAATGCTGTCGTATATCGTTTCAACACGTTTCATAGCTCGATCATGATTATAACCATACAACTCGTCCGCTACATTTATAACACCACCAGCATTTATTACATAATCAGGTGCATAAACAATACCTTGTTCATGTAAAATTTGGCCATGACGAGATTCTTGCAATTGGTTATTGGCAGAACCTGCAATTACTTTTGCTTTTAATTGTGGAATTGTATCGTCATTAATAATTGCGCCAAGTGCACAAGGTGCGAAAATATCTACATTTTGTTTGTAAATGTCGTTAGGATCTACTGCAGTTGCCCCGAATGTATCAACAACCCTTTTGACAGCTTCTTTATTAATATCCGTTACGACTAATTTTGCTCCTTCTTTATGCAAGTACTCACATAATGTATATGCGACATTGCCTAAACCTTGTACTGCAATTGTGCGACCTTCTAAACTATCTTCACCGAACGCTTCTTTTGCTGCGGCCTTCATCCCTAAATACACACCATATGCAGTAACAGGTGAAGGGTTTCCTGATGAACCGAATGCCGGAGAAATCCCTGTTACATAATTCGTTTCCTCATGAATTAAATCCATATCAGTAACTGTTGTCCCTACATCTTCTGCAGTAATATAGCGCCCGTTTAAGCCTTGAATAAAGCGCCCTAATGCTCGGAACATTTCTTCGTTTTTATCTTTAAATGGATCACCTATAATTACCGTTTTACCGCCACCTAAATTCAGGCCAGCAGCTGCATTTTTATATGTCATCCCTCTTGCTAATCGAAGTGCATCCTCAATTGCAGCTTCCTCCGATGCATATGTCCACATACGTGATCCGCCAAGAGCAGGTCCTAACGTTGTATCGTGAATAGCAATAATAGCTTTTAAACCTGAAGCTTTATCCTGACAAAATACTAATTGCTCATAATCATACTTTTCCATATACTTAAAAATTTCCATCCCCAAAATCCCCTTCCGAATTAAAGTAAGCGTTTACTTTCTCGTTTAAAAAACGATTTCGCTACAAAACGTGAAATTTCTTACTATTAAGCTATTTTTTTGTTGCTTATTTTTACAATACTTTCAATTTGTTTATTAAGCAACTATTATTACGCACAAGGCTTTTATTGAGAATTTTCAAACTATTCTGCGTGCTAAATTACTATTGTTCACCAGTTATTTTATTGTGTATTCTTGACTTTCCTTTTGCTCATTGTACAATTAAAGGTAACTGTTAGGAGGTAGGCACATGGCTCGAATGGCCGCATTTATCGTACTATTAATTCCAGGTGTAATGGCCGCTGCAGGAATTAAATTTATGCGTGATACATTGTTTGGTATTTTAATTTCTCCATTTCCTTGGATTTGGCTACAATTTATTGTTGGTATTTTGTTTTTCATACTTGGTTTTGGATTTTTTGCAGGATTCTTATTTCATCGAGACCGCAAAAAAGGAAAAGTGGCAGAACGCTGGCTAAAATAATATAAGCACAAGCTCTCCTATTCATTGAGCGACAATATACATAGCGGAAATGCCTGCAACATTATTCATTGCTTATAAATTTACAAAAGGACAGGTTAACGATCAAAACGTTAGCCTGTCCTTTCATTTTTGGGTTAATCGAACACTGTTTTTCGACAATTCTGCAATTGCTTTTTCGGTAGTTTTTACCTAACCTGTCGTTTGACATTAAATATTCAACTCTCCAAACTCTACAACAAACTTTCCTTTTGTAACATTTGATAAAATTGAAGATTTTTTTCCGATTTGAATGTATGTACCCGGATATGCTTCCTTCGTAATACTTATTTCTTCTTTTCCTGCATTTCGAAGGTCATTCATTAATAATTTAATTTCTTGATCTATGAGTACGACTTCTTCATTTAAAGATTTTAACATTTGCTTTGCTTGTTCAAACGCCGCAGCTTGTTGTTTGTTTAATTGATTTTGCATCACCATAATTTTTGACACTTGTGAATCTAACTGCAATATCTCTTCTTGTTTATTTTTCAAGATTCCTGCCTTATCTTGTATAAGTACATAGGCTTCCTGTTTATTTACACTATTTATAATTAGTTCTGTTCGACGTTCAAGCCTATTCCCTGAAATTGCCGCAACAATTACATTTTTCGCAATTGCTGTGCCTCCGATAATTTTCCCTTTTCGTTCATCCACTAATATCGAATGCGCTTTCAAATTGGAGCCTATTGAGTAAAAGCCAATATTAATATCTTGTCCTGCAACTAAATTTGCTTCGTTTACGTGCTTCACGAAAATACTTCCTGCTGCTTCAACTCGTGTTTCACCAAGACCAAAAATTCCTCCACGTATGAATACATCTCCGTCCAATGAGCGAATTAATTTCGCACCAGATACGCCTTCTGGACCTTCGATTGAAATATCCCCTTTGGCAATTACTGAAAATCCATTTTGAACTGTTCCACGAATACTGACAGAGCCTTCAAATTCAATATTTCCTGTTTCAACGCCAATATCACCGCTTATCGGTAAGTGATGATTAACAGAAATAAGCCCTTGAACATGCTCTAGTACACCCGAAATACTTGAACGAAGGATGATTTTCCCATCCTCTTCTACTTCATATGCGGATTTACGGTCGTATTTTAATGGCACGTCCTTCCCTTTAGGAGCAGGAAGAATGTCACCGTATATTGTAAAGCCCTCTTCACCTAGCTTTGGCGGAATTTTCTCACCAAGCCATGAACCTTCTTTTATTTCAAAAATAAAATTCATATCATAATAGTCTGCTTTACCATCTTCACGAATAACCGGTTTGCGCTCTGGGACTTCTAAATATGTAACTTGTGCATCCTCACCTTTAACTGCTGGTGTACCTTGAGCAATTAAATATGCTTTACCTGGTACAATACTTTCTAAAAACAAATCTTGAATACCGTGCGTAATTCCTTTTTCCTTGAGTAAATCTTGAATTTGCTGCTTTATTTCTTCGTAGTTTTGTTTAAGGAAATCAGCTGTTTCATACACAAAAAGTGAGGCAAACATTTTGTCACGTGAAACTTCAATTTCAATATTCGGTTGCCAAGTACCAATTTCAATCAAGCCCGTACTCTGCTTCGAAAGAACATTTTTTAATACAGCAAAGTTTGTTAATTTTATTCGAGGGTTGGAACGTAATACACTATCAAAATCTTTCAAAAGGAAGCCAGGTTTTATCGTATTAATGTATACTTTCCCATCTTGTTCTGTAATTTCAAAAAAATCATTTAAATAAACGATCACACAAATCCCCCTTTCTCCTAAGTTCTAGTATATACAATTAACTTTCATTTGTTTAGGGACGATTCTCACATTAGTCTTAATTTTCTTTAAATAAATAAGGGAATTTCTAATAAAATTACTGTAAATAATCTATTATCATTATTACCAATTAAAACAAAATGATAGGATATGTTGTAATTTTATTTTTTCAAGAAATTTACCTGTTCCCACCGTAACTAGGGTTGATTTCCGTTTCAATCATATGTCACCAATCTATTATTCCGTAATTTTCCATGTTATAATTTAACCATAATTATACTCGGTTATTTAAAAAATCAGAAATTTTAAAAAATTAGATGGAGGGGTTAAATTGATTAAATTAATTGACATTAGTAATAAAGATAACGCAAAAGATGTTTTGTCAATTCAAATACCATCTTATGAAGTAGAGGCTAAAATAATCGACTACTATGAATTACCGCCATTAAAAGATACTATTGATAAATTACAAAAATGCGAAGAAATTTTCTTTGGTTTTTATGAAAATACAGAACTTTGTGGCGCAATTTCACTAAAAGCAGATGAAAATGTTGCTGATATACATAGATTAATTGTACATCCTAACCATTTTAGAAAAGGTATTGCCCAACTTTTGTTAAATTTCGTAATTAGTAAATTTAATGTTAAAAAAGTAAAAGTAGCTACAGGTTCAAAAAACACCCCTGCTGTTAATTTCTATATAAAGAATGGCTTTAATAAAATTAAAGGATTTAAAGTAAATGAACGATTATCGCTAATCTTTTTTGAAAAGGAATTATAAATAATAAAGCGTGTTGATTTACCTTTTATTGTTACTTACAGTATTTAGAATACGTTGATTTCCGCTACGGCTGAGGCCAACAAGATGTTGGTCACGAATACTTTGTCACACGATGTGACGCTTTTAGTATTCGTTCTAATACTTCCGCAGGCACGGCTTCAACTAATTTATTTCAGATAGAGCCGAAATAAATGGATTTTCAGCTCGTGCTTTTTCTGCTCCTGCGGTTACTCGTCGCAAATTACTTTGCAGGAGTCGAGTCACCTCCGCTCCAATCAACTAGAAAGTGCCTTTTATTAATTATTCTACTAGAGAAATCACGCTCTTCATTTACCGATATCTGTATAATTAACACACCTGATAAATAATTATTGGTATACGACAAGTACTTTTTATTATGGTCACACAAGCTGTCAACATAGTTTTTCTGACGCTCTATTAAAATGGCCAACCCCATTACTTTGTGTGTCTTCATGACCATTGGATCGTGCGCGTTTCTATGTATCAAAAATCAATTAGTTGTATCCACGTGATATATTCACGAAAAAAGCGTCACATCATGTGCAATTAACATTAATCACCATTCTCTGGGTGAAAGAAATACTTGTTGACAAATGTTTAGTGTCGCAATACAACATGAAAGAATCTAACTGTAAATCCAATTCCGTTATTTTTTATCAACAATTCAACGAAAAAAAGCACCTCTATTCATTGTTTTTTGACAAAACCGACAAATAGAAGTGCTTTTCACTTCATTGCTTATTATTTCGTTGTTTATAGCCCTCATTGCTTAATTATTTTATAATCAACATACAACAAACACCGTCACACCAACATTAACTCGCAACCATCTCAATACGAATTTTGTCCGCAATCATGGCGATGAATTCGGAATTTGTTGGTTTTGATTTTAAATGATGAACTGTGTACCCAAACATTTCTGAAATAGATTCATAGTTTCCTCGATTCCATGCGACTTCAATTGCGTGACGAATCGCACGTTCTACGCGTGATGGTGTTGTGTTGAATTTTTTTGCGATTTCTGGATATAGTATTTTCGTCACCGAACCAAGCAACTCGATATCGTAATAAACCATTTGAATTGCTTCACGTAAATATGAATACCCTTTAATATGTGCTGGCACTCCAATTTCTTTAATAATAGCCGTAATCGTAGTGTCTAATTGACGTTGGTTGATTTTCTCTGAACCACCTGAAGCAGGCTGCAATATGCTTGTCCGCTCTTTTTTTGGTTGTTCCGGCTTTTGCTGACCCGCACAGTGTAAAATTTTCGCTACTAATTGCTCGAATTCGAATGGCTTTAACATAAAATAAGATGCACCATAAGTAACCGCTTGTTTCATTACATCCTCTTGTCCAAAAGCAGTTAACATTATGACTTGAGTATTTGATAAGCGGTCGTCATTATACATCGCTTCTAATACAGCTAAACCGTCAAGATGCGGCATAATAATATCCAATAAAAGCACATCCGGTTGATATTCTTCTAACATTTTAATACAGATTTTCCCGTTCGATGCAGTTGCAACAAGTTCAATTTCAGGATGATTAGCAAAATATTTTTCCATCGTTTTCACTAAATCACGGTTATCATCAGCAATTGCAATTTTTACTTTCGACAAATTAAATCCCCCTTAAGTATGTTGATTGTATCAAACTATTTCCCCTATGCAAATTTTGGCATTTAATACAATTCTGACTATTTCGACATAGTGCCAGAAATTCCTTTAAGTTACTCAAAAATAAGTAAGTAGTCTTATAATTTCTCCTAAACACGACAAATTACTTAATTTCCCTTCATATACAATACTAACTTTACTATGTATTTTATTAAAAAAATGCATAAATGACTACACTTTTTCTAGAAGTGTAGTCATTTATACCTTAACTCGGTGTTTTTTTCAACATTTCGATTATTGATATAGCGGCACCTTTCGATGGTTCTTCGACAAACATATGAGTTACTGCTCCAACAAAGCGTCCATTTTGAATTATTGGACTGCCGCTCATCCCTTGTAAAATGCCACCTGTTTTTTTCAATAAGATATTATCCGTGACATGAAAAACAATATTTGTACCTTCAACTTTTTCGATATTTATCGTAAAGGATTCGACTTTTTCGCCTTCAATCGCGGTGAAAATTTGCGCTTCTCCACGCTTAATTTCCGATTCACGCATAATTTCTATTGGTTGTCGCAAACTTTGTTTTAAATCTTGCTCCCAATTTCCAAAAACGCCGTATACATTATTATACATAACATTTCCTAATCGTTCCCGTTCTTTATCGACAATGGAAATTTTGTATCCCGGCTGTCCTGGCTCACTTTTTTTCACTTGAGATATCGATGCTAAAAAAATTGCTCCTCTTAAAAAAGGAGGCGGAGTTGTTAGTGCCCCATCAACAATTTGATGGCCAAGTGCACCGTATTCATTCGTGTCGGGATCTATAAATGTGAGTGTACCTATGCCATCTGTTTCATCTTTTAAAAAGGGCATAATATGTGCTATTTCTTCTTTCGATAACACAAATATTTTTACATTGTTGGCCCTTTCTAGTTGTAACTTTACTGTCCCTTGCTTTGTTTCAAGCTGCTTCGTATCATGGATAGATACTCCGTCAATTTTCATTAATTTATCGCCCTGTCTCAGCCATTCACCACTCGGGAGCAAAATGTCATGCGAGACATATACAAACGGTAGCTTTAACTGAATACCGATTGATTGTCCCATTGGAATAAGCTCTTTAGCGCTGACGTATTGCGGTACTAACATGATAAGCAGCACGAGTAAAAGATTACGCAAATGGCATGTCATATGTTCACCTCCTTTTCATCTTATCGATACTATGTGCGGACATTAGCTGAGTTATGAACGGTAAATATTTGTCGGTATAACTCTTAAAAGGGCATGCTATAAACTACATACTTTTTTTAATTCAAATTTTTTCTTTAAGCTCCATGTAAAAAGTCGTCAAAGCATAATCACTTTGACGACATTTGTTAATTCAAATTTTGTTTTCTTGTATTAGCAATTTCTACAAGTTCTTTTGCATGCTGAAGCGTTAATTCGGTAATTTCGGTACCGCTCATCATACGGCTCACTTCTTCAATACGAGCATGTCCTTTTATTTCTTTTACTGTTGTAAATGTACGATCATGCTCAACTTGCTTTTTAATTAAATAATGTTGATCGGCCATTGCAGCTACTTGCGGTAAATGAGAAATACACAACACTTGTGACTGAATAGAAATAGCGGCAATTTTTTCTGCTATCGCTTGAGCAACACGTCCGCTAACACCTGTGTCTACTTCATCGAAAATAATGGATGTAATACCATTTGAAGAAGAAAAAATTGTTTTTAACGCTAGCATCATTCGGGATAATTCCCCACCTGAGGCTATTTTTGGTAATGATTTTGGTGGTTCACCAACGTTTGTAGAAATATAAAAAGCTACATAATCTTTACCACTCGCATCAAACGTTTCAAGCGCTTCAAAGTTGACGATAAACTTAGCTTTTTCCATATGCAACACCCGCAATTGCTCCATAATTGCTTCGCTAAGTAAAACTGCATGTTCTTTTCGAACAGCCGTTAATTGCCCTGCCAGCTCGTTTAAATCAGCTTCCATTTTACGCAGTAATTGCTCACTTTGTTGAATTGTTTCATCACGATTCATAAGCTGCATTAGCTCTTCTTCGATTTTTTCATTATAAGCTAAAATTTCTTCAACTGTCGTTCCGTATTTTCGTTTCATCGTTTGATATTGTCCTAAACGTTGCTCTACTTCATTTAAGCGTTCGGGATCAAACTCTAATTCATCTAATACGTTTTTTATTTGATACACCGCATCTTGCAATGCATAAAAACTAGTTGTGACAGCTTCAGAAGGCTCTTTAAATTGCTCGTCCAATGTGGCAATATCATCAAGAGCGCTCATTGCATTGCCTATGTAATCTAGCCCGCGCGATTCACCTGAAATTGCTTCATAAGCTACATTTGCACGTTCGAAAATTTTATGGAAGTTCATTAAACGACGGCGTTCCTCTAATAACAAATCTTCCTCACCAAGTTTTAAACTAGCTTCTTCAAGCTCCTTTAATTGGAACTGAAATAAATCAATACGCTGTGCCATACGCTGTTCATCTAAATTTAACGAGGCAACTTCTCGTTTTAATTCACGATACGCATTGTAACGTTCTGTATAATTTGTCATGAGTGGTTCTAGCTGATCTTGGGCAAAATGGTCAAGTAGATGAATATGCTGCTTTTCATCCATTAATTCCTGATTTTCATGTTGTCCATGTATATCGATTAAACTTCCGCCTATTTCACGTAAAACAGACATCGGTACAAGCTTGCCATTTACACGGCAAATACTTTTCCCGTTGTCATTTAAATCGCGGCGTAAAATAATTGTGCCTTCCTCGGCTTCAATTCCGGCTTCTTCAAGTTTTCCATATATAGGATGATCGTCACTCATTATTTGGAACAAGCCACCCAGTTCCGCTTTTTTTGCTCCATGTCGTATGAATTCCTGAGAACCACGACCACCAGCTAGTAAATGTACCGCGTCAATAATAATCGATTTCCCTGCACCTGTTTCACCAGTTAGTACAGTTAAACCGTCTGCAAAGCTAACTGTTAAATCTTCGATAATTGCAAAGTTTCGAATACTTAGCTCTCTTAACAATATTACCCACCTCTTACAGCATTTCTAATAATCGGGTTTTAATAAGTTCTCTTTCTTGCTCTGTACGACACATTATCAAAATCGTATCATCACCACAAATTGTTCCTAATATTTCTTGCCAGTCTAAATGATCAAGTAATGAACCTATAGCATTTGCATGACCAGGTAGTGTTTTCATAACTAAAAAATGTGTCGCGCCATCTATACTTATAAAAGCATCCGCAAGTGCACGGTGCAGTTTTTGAATCGGGTTAAAGCGTTGATCTGCAGGTAGGCTGTATTTATAGCGCCCGTCTTGCATAGGTACTTTCACTAAATGTAATTCTTTAATATCACGTGAAACGGTCGCTTGTGTAACGTTATAGCCCGCTTTTTTTAATTGATCGACTAAATCGTCTTGTGTTTCAATTTCATTATTTGAAATAATTTCGCGAATGCGAATATGACGTTGACCTTTATTCATGTTTTTCACCTCATATGAATAATTATGTATTCGTATTAATACACTACCATTTCATGCATAAAAGCACAAGAAAAAATAGGCACTGACTAGTTCTTGTCAGTACCTATTTTCTATGCAGAAAACGAAGCGGTAAGTTTCATGTATAAAGAAATCGAAAAACTTTTCCAGTGTCGAAGCTACAACAACAATACGATAAAGATTTTCATTTCTTACTGAGAAAAAGCAAACTCTATTTTAATTCACTATGCGCTTGCTTTACGAGCGCCTCAAAGTCCGTAAATGCTGGAATTTCCTCACCTTCGCGAGGATTCACTAAATGGAATAAAAATTCAATATTTCCTTCTCCACCAGTAATTGGTGAATAAGAAGCAGCCTTTACAACAAAACCAACTTCTGTTGCCATTTTAGCTGTCTCTTCTAACACCGCTAAATGAATTTTAGGTTCTCGCACTATACCTTTCTTTCCAACATTTTCTTTACCAGCTTCAAATTGTGGCTTAACTAATGCCATAACGTCTCCACCAGGAGTTAAAATTGTTTTTAAAACTGGTAAGATAAGTGATAAAGAAATAAAAGATACATCAATCGTTGCAAAATTCGGTAAGCCTTCTACTAAGTCTTCTGGCTTCGTATAACGGAAGTTTGTTTTTTCCATTACCGTTACACGCTCATCTGAACGGATTTTCCAAGCTAATTGATTGGAACCAACATCAAGCGCGTAACAATGCTTGGCGCCATTTTGCAATGCACAATCAGTAAAGCCTCCTGTCGATGAGCCGATATCTAGCATTAACTTGCCTTCTACTGACATATCAAAAATAGCGAGTGCTTTTTCTAGCTTTAAGCCACCACGACTAACGTATTTTAGTTGCGAGCCTTTTACTTGAAGTGGGGAATCGATTGCAATTTTTTCTCCTGCTTTATCGATACGTACTTCATTGGAAAAAACGAGTCCCGCCATAATAGAGCGCTTTGCTTTTTCACGTGTTTCACAAAGACCACGCTCTACTAATAAAATATCAACACGTTCTTTCGGTTGTTTCGTCATATTTTTCTAGAACCTACCTGCTTTTTGTTTGCAACGAGTTTATTAATACGTTTTACCGTTTCATCAGCCGTTACATTGATTTCCTCTAATAATTGATCTACATTCCCATGCTCAATAAATTGATCAGGAATACCGATTCGATCTATAGATACATTATATTGATGATCTGCTGCAAATTCTAATATTGCACTTCCAAATCCACCTTGTAAAACGGCTTCTTCTATAGTTAAGATTGGCATATTTGCGCCCATTATTTCATGGAGCATCTTTTCATCTAATGGTTTAATAAAGCGTGCATTCACAACTTTCACATCAACACCTTGATCCGCTAATTGTTCTGCTGCTTCCATCGCCATTGGAATTGTGGTGCCGAATGTTAAAATAGCTGCATCTTGACCGTCACGTAAAACTTCCCATGTACCGATTGGAATAGCTTTCATTTCAGCATCCATTTCTACACCGATACCATTTCCTCGTGGATAACGGAGTGCAATTGGACCTCCGTCGTAATCTAATGCCGTTTTAACCATATGTTGCCCTTCATTTTCATCTTTAGGCATCATTAAAACGATGTTCGGGATATGGCGTAAAAACGCAATATCAAATACACCTTGATGTGTTTCACCATCTGCACCAACTAAGCCAGCTCGGTCAATCCCGATAAAGACATTTAAATTTGGACGTGCAATATCATGTAGAACTTGATCGTACGCACGTTGTAAAAACGTCGAATAAATCGCTAAAAACGGTTTCATTTTTTGTGTAGCAAGTCCAGCTGCCATTGTTGCAGCGTGCTGTTCTGCGATTCCTACATCAAAGAAACGATTCGGGAAATCTTTTTGAATACCTTCTAGCTTCGAGCCAACTGGCATTGCCGGTGTAATTGCTACAATGCGCTCATCTTCTTTCATACATTTACGAACGGATTCAGCAATTAAACTACTCCAGGCAGGTCCTGTTACAGCTGATTTTACAAAATCACCTGTCTCCATTTTATAAGGACCTGTTCCATGCCAAGTACCAACTGTATCATCCTCAGCAGGTTTATAGCCCTTGCCTTTTTTCGTAATGACATGAACGAGTACTGGGCCTTTTACTTTTTTTGCATACTCTAAAGTTTTCTCTAATGCTTCAAAATCATGTCCATCAATTGGCCCCAAATATTTAAAGCCTAATTCTTCAAAGAAAATTCCAGATACAACTAAATATTTTAAGCTATCTTTTAAACGTTCTGCTGTACTAGCTAGCTTGCCACCGACAACAGGAATTTTGTTCATAAGCAACTCTAGTTCTTCTTTTGCTTTTGAATATTCCTTCGCCGTACGCAAACGACCTAATACGCTGTGAAGTGCGCCAACATTCGGTGCAATCGACATTTCGTTGTCGTTTAAAATAACGATCATATTTGTTTTTTCATGTCCAATATGATTGAGAGCCTCTAGTGCCATCCCACCAGTTAGCGCTCCATCACCAATAATTGGGACAACGTAATTTTTTTCCTTTTTTATATCTCGAGCCGCTGCCATTCCCATCGCAGCTGATAAAGAAGTTGAACTATGTCCTGTTTCCCACTCATCGTGCTCACTTTCAACACGCTTCGGAAAACCGCATAAGCCTTTGAATTGACGGAGTGTGTCAAATTGGCTTGCACGTCCTGTTAATATTTTATGGACATATGCTTGATGCCCTACATCCCATAAAAATTTATCAGTTGGACTATTAAACGCTTTATGTAGCGCAATAGTTAATTCAACGACTCCTAAGTTTGGCCCAATATGTCCACCAGTAGCAGAACATTTTTCAATTAGAAAAGAGCGTATGTCTCCAGCTAACGCCTCTAATTGCTTCTGGTTTAAGTTTTTTAAAAAGGATGGACTAGAAATCTTATTTAAATCCACCTCATCCACACACCTTTTCATTAAAATATTCACCGTATCGTGATTTTTCTATTATAACAGTGTACTGTCATAGAAAAAAGTTATTCACTTCTTAATTGCTTCTGCGTACGATGTAATTCGCAAAATCGCGAAGTAGCTCGCTGTCTCCAGTTAGGTTTTCAAGTGCTTTTAATGCAAGCTCATAGTGCTCATTTAGTTTTTCTTTTGCACCATCTAATGTCAGCAATGCAGGGTATGTGCTCTTATCACTAGCAATATCTTTTCCTGCTGTTTTACCAAGTTGCTCTGTTGTCCCTTCGATATCTAAAATATCATCTTGGATTTGGAAAGCAAGGCCGATATGATGTGCATAGTCAACAAGGGCAACACGTTCTTCTTCTGTCGCACCTGCAAGTACTGCACCTGATTCAATACTGAAACGAAGTAATGCGCCTGTTTTATTGACATGTACTTGTTCAAGCTCATGTATATTTAACTGACGTTTTTCACCTTCCATATCAAGCACTTGGCCACCAACCATACCTTCTGCACCAGCAGCAACACTTAATAAATTGATCAACTCAACTTTAGTTTCTGCGGCGATTGGCATACGTGCGATGACACCAAAACTAAATGTGTTTAATGCATCGCCTGCAAGTGTAGCTAAGTCTTCGCCAAATACGACATGGTTTGTCGGTTTACCGCGGCGCATATCATCATCATCCATGCATGGTAGATCATCATGTATTAATGAATACGTATGAATCATTTCTACACAAGCACCAATTGTATAGCTAGCTGCTTTATTATGGCCAAAATAATCACATACCGCTGTAACAAATAGTGGTCGAATACGTTTACCGCCCGCCTTTAATGAATACAGCATAGATTCTTTTAATTTTGCAGGTGCATTTAATTGTTCAACTAATTGATACATTACATTTTCGATATTTGGTACATGCGTTTCAATAAATGCTTTTAATTCACTCATTTAAACCTCTCCATTTGTCGCGTTAAACGGCTGTTTCTCCCCATTTTCACCTACGATTGATATTAGTTGTTGTTCAGCATTTTGTAGTTTATCATTACAAAATTGGGAATATTCCATTCCTTTTTTATATAAATCAATTGCTTCTTCAAGTGGCACGTCACCTTGCTCTAATTTGCGTACAACTTCCTCTAATTCTGTCATTGCTTGGGCAAATGTCAATTTATCCATCGTCTATTCCCCTTTCTGTTGTAGTTCAATATTTGTTACTGTAGCGCTCACTAATCCGTCCTGGTACCTTATTTGTACAGTATCGCCTGTTGTTAGTTGCGAAGCTTGTTTTACGATTGACTCATTATGATATGTTACACTAAATCCTTTTTCCATCATCGTTAACGGGTTTAATGCAGCTAGTGTTCTAATGTTTGCAACAAGTCTTGCTTTTTCTTGTGCTAGATGATGGTGCATTACACTTGTTAGCTGATTTTGAAGTTGCGTTCGTTTTTGCTGATGTAGTCGGATTGTTTGCGCTGGCGAATAAAGCTTTATATTTGCTGCTAGTTTATCCAATTCACTTCGTCTTTTCATCATATAAACTTGCACTGCTTGCTGTAGTTGCATTTCTGTTTGTGCAAGACGTTCTGTAAACGGCCTGTAAAGTCTCTCCGGTGTTGCAAGTGGATATGATTGCTTATATTTAGTTAGACGATTTCGTTCAAAGCGGAGTTGCGCAGTCATTATTTGATGCAAGCTCGTTTGACTAGCTAAAATTCGTTGGAATAATTCTTGTTGATTCGGTACAGCGAGCTCTGCTGCAGCTGTAGGTGTCGGTGCGCGTAAATCCGCAACAAAATCGGCAATTGTCGTATCCGTTTCATGTCCAACTGCACTAATAATAGGAATACGACTTTCAAAAATGGCACGCGCTACAATTTCCTCATTAAACGCCCATAAATCCTCAATCGACCCACCACCTCGACCGACAATTAGAACATCACACTGTGCATGGACATTTGCTAACTTTATATTTTTTGCAATATTCGCCGCTGCACCTGTTCCTTGTACGAGTGTTGGATAAATTTGAATTTCCGCTTGTGGATACCGGCGATTAATTGTTGTGCAAATATCTCGAATAGCTGCTCCTGTTGTTGCGGTTAACACACCAACAGTTTTAGGGAATTGTGGAATTGGTTGTTTAAAGTTAGGATTAAACAGCCCTTCTTTTTGTAGCGATTCTTTTAATTGATTAAACGCAACAAAAAGCCCGCCAATGCCATCTGGTTCCATCGTTTGTGCATACAACTGATACGATCCACTTGTTTCGTATACATTGACGTCACCACGAATATACACCATCATACCTTCCTCAGGCTTAAATGAAAGTTTAGTGGCTTGAGTTCTGAACATCGTTGCTTGAATACGCGATGCATCGTCTTTTAAAGTGAAATAAATATGTCCAGAGCTATGAATTTTCACATTGGAAAGCTCGCCCTTTACATACACATCACGTAAATGAGGGTCTGCATCAAATTTACGCTTAATATATTTAGTTAATGCTTTAACTGTTAAATAAGAAGACGCGCTCATAGTCGGCTCCTTTACTCCATATTTTTTATGTATTTTTTGACAAGACAAAAGCTGTTTCTCCTACGAAAAACAGCTTCCGTCTTACTTATTTTACATGTTTTAAAATCATTTGTCGTGTAATAATGTTTTTTCTGCTGATTGCACAGTGTTTGCTAGCAGCATTGTGATTGTCATCGGACCAACTCCACCTGGTACAGGCGTAATATGTGATGCAATTCCGTCTACCGCTGTGAAATCTACATCACCACATAATTTATTATTTTCGTCGCGGTTAATGCCGACATCAATAACAACTGCGCCTTCTTTTATGTGCTCTGCTGTAATGAAGTTCGGACGACCAACTGCTGCTATTAAAATATCAGCTTGTTTTGTAAACGATGGTAAATCCGGTGTTTTGGAATGAGTATATGTAACTGTCGCATCTTTTTGCAGTAGTAGCTGCCCCATTGGTTTTCCAACGATATGGCTCCGGCCAACGATTACAGCGTGTTTCCCTGCAATTTCAATACCACTATATTCTAATAATTTCATAACACCATAAGGAGTACATGGCAAGTACGTTTCTTGTCCTAACATCATTTTCCCAACACTTACAGGTGAGAAGCCGTCTACATCTTTTTCCGGAGAAATAGTTGCGATGACCGCATCTTCATTAATATGTTTTGGTAATGGGAGTTGTACAAGAATACCGTGAATATCATTACGAACATTCAATTCACGAATTTGGTGTAGTAGAGCTTCTTCAGAAATATCTTCAGGTAGTTTGATTAATTCTGAAAACATACCGATTGCTTCACAAGATTTTTGTTTGTTTGCAACATATGTTTTCGATGCAGGGTTTTCCCCTACTAAAATTACCGCTAAACCAGGCGTTACACCTTTTACTTTTAGGTCCTCTACCTGGCTTGCGACTGACTTACGAATTTCTTGACCGATTTCTTTACCATTAATAATTGCACTTGACATGTTGTTACTCCTTCCAATGTTCACTACTATTGTTGTGTAAATTTAGAAAGCACACCGTTTACAAATTTGCTTGATTTGTCATCGCCGTATAATTTACAAAGCTCGATTGCTTCGTTTAGTACTACACGGTTCGGTGTATCTTGCATAAATAGTAATTCGTAAACTGATAAACGTAAAACAGTTCTTTCAATTTTAGGTAGACGATTTAATGTCCAATTTTCTAGCTTATCGCTTAGCGCTGCGTCGATTTCTTCCTTATGTTCAGCAGTGCCACGTACTAGTTTCTCAAAGAATGCATCTGACTTTTGTTCTTCTAGAACATGCTCGATCGCTTCTTCAAGTGCTATTTCCGTGCTATCTAACTGAAACAGAACTTGCAACGCTTTTTGTCGCGCATCATGTCGTTTCATTGTGAAAACTCCTTCTTAAGTAGCATTAGGTCTTATCATAGCATAATTTTATTGTCATAGCACAGTTTGGGATAAATTTTGAAAATTAAAACGTTTACACAGAGGCATTTAAATACAGGAATGAAATCCACTCTCTTAATAATATTCTGATTTTAACCTATTCCATTACTAGTAAATCGATGAAATACGAAAAACAGGTGCTTTTCATGAGATCGAGGTTTTTAAAGAATTAGGAGGTAATCGCTATAAAATTGAGGAAAAAAACGTAATTGTTACGATAGAGGGGACTGAAAAAGTGTATTTTTCTAAAATTTTATGATAGAAATATACTTTCCAACTAAAAAAGGACTCTTTACCATAACTTAGGGTTGTTTTCCGTTGCGCCAGCGTGCTTTCCTGGGGGCGTCCGATAAGCCGCTTCACTCGCTACTCTCGCTCCAGGGTCTTATCTGTGACGCTAATCCCCAAGGAGTCAAGCTGCCTCCACTCCAATCAACAAACGCTATAATAAATTGTCGTAACCGAGTTTTGGTGTTGAAACAAAAAGGTAAAATATTCTTTTGATTTATTTGTCATGGCAATCGTGCTAGCGTACGAGACTTAAAGCTGCGTTGTACTGTTTTATACGACTCGATTTTGCACTTTTTGATATGCGCGATTGATAAAGTAATTTCTTTCTAATCCTGTTGTTAAAGCGTTTCTATTAAAGTACAATCGTATTTCCCATCTTGATTAGAAGGGATTCTATTATTTTTTGGCGGGTTTTATGTGCGGTATGAACGCTGAGATTGAGACTACGCGCAAATCTCTACTAATTCAATACTTCAATAATCTTGTCTACTTTGTTTTTTCCAATCTTCTTTGTTTAGAGTGTAGTGATAGTGCGTTTGATCTTCAATTTCAATATCTCCCCTATAACGGAATCCGCATTTTTTTATAACTTGATTGGAGCTTACATTATGTGGCAGAACAACCGTATTGAGTAGTTCCACATTTGTATTTTCAAATAAATAATCGATTAGCCCTTTTGCAGCCTTTGTTGTGTACCCTTTGTTTCGAAAATTTTTAGAAATAGCATAAGCAATTTCTCGGTTTGGTTCATTCAGTTCTTCTTTAATACATGTATTGCAAAAACCGATAAAATCACCTGTTTCCTTTAATATTATTCCTAGCATCAAGCAATTTACGCCGCTGACATTTGGTACTGCTGCTATAAATTTTTTATTATTCGGTATTTCATCATTTGTCATCCAGTGCAATCGTTGTTCTCTTGTGGAACGCCAATCTTGTAAAAATTCATAAACTTCAGGTTGCGAAGTAAGTTCATATATAGCATCTACATCGTCAATGCTAAACTCTCTCAAGTATATTTCACCACAATCAATTGAAAATAAATTGTCCATATTCATTCCTATCATTCCCCTTCTCGCTCTATAACATTAATAATTCTTTAAATCTTTTTTCAAATAGTAATGCTCATAATCTCTACCTACGTTGTCTATACTCCCAAACACTTTATAGCCATTTTTTTCATAAAAACCTAAAGCTTGAAAACTTAATGTATCTACCTTAATAAAATCACACTCTTTTTCTAAAGCTATCTTCTCGATTTCTACTAATAATTTCGTTCCATAACCCGACTTTCGTATTTCTTCATCAATTATTAACACTTGAATTTCTAACCAATTCCAACATACTTCAGCGAGTATTCCTCCACGAACATCGTCGTTATCGTCTTTCAAAAACAAATTGATTTCCTCATATCTACCTCCTAAATCTACTGGGAAATGCTTTAAATTAAATTTATAAAGCGCATCCTCAATTTTCTGTTTATCCAATTTATTGGACTCTTTAGTAATATACAAACTCATCTTCATTGCCCCCTTTTATTTATTAAAAACAATCTTTATACGAGTTAATTAGATTATATCTGACTTACATTACTGGAAAAAACCTCATACTTATTTCATAAAAGAAAATAAGCCAATGCGGTAAAAACCACATTGACTTATTTTAAATATTTGTTCGTTTTCTTTTTTCTTTTAGTACGATTCTTTGAATACTTTTTAATGATAAATAATATTTTGTGCTCAAAGTAGTTGTATCTATTCCTGCTACATAATCATGATAAATTTTTGAATTTCTTAGATCCAATTCTCTTTTTATTGTAGTACTGGACCCCCAACTCTTTTTATTATCTTCTTTTCGCGGGATGTATATATATTCACCATCAACATATTTTTGTATCAATTCTATCAACTCAGCAAGTAGAAAATTGTTTGCTTTTTTATAGCTCATTTTTGCACTCCTAAATATTAATATTTCTTTTAGGAAGAGCAAAGGCTATTATTATTTATTTTAATATGCAATAGCCTTTGCTATGCAAAAATAACATTCCTTCTCATTCAATCAATCCTCCTTGCATTTTGATTATTTATATAACTCCACATTAATATAAATCCATATTATACCATATCGCGAACCATGTAAAAACATTATTGTCAGTGAACACTACTTTAACTTAAATAAAACTTATTTATCCTTTTTTTCGGGTGCAGCGAGTTTGTCAATGCCTTTTGGTCTTTCCTTTTCCACAATGGCGCCCGATTGTGGAACATCGTTATTCAACTAAAAGCCCTGGAAGTAGTCTTATTGTAGCTATGTATATATACCTTTGCATAAAAAGCTGTATAAACAATATTAAAAGGGAAGGCCAAGAAACGTTGGTTTCACAGCATTTCTTGGCTTTTTTTGTATTTCCAAACTTTCATTTGGGAACGTTATTTAAGTTTATTTTGCATACTTTATAAATCTGTGTGAACAAAGTAGGGTAGGAATATTACTTACGCTTCTTCTTTTTATAAATAATCCCAAAAATACCTATAAAAAAACAATATAAGTACTGTTATTAGAAAACGAAGGTCTATACTATGTCCAAAGTCACCTTGAAACAGAGGAGTTCCGTAAGATTTAGATTCAAAATTAGGTTTATTTAATCCCAACTTTTTTGCCATATCAGCTAGTTCTTTTTCTGTAGGTTCATTTACCATATAATTCCCCACCCCATTTTGTAAATTTCTTAATATATAGTATATTTCAATAAATTTACAAAATAAAGTTCCCAAAGCGTAGTTTGTAAACTTTTATATAAAATGGCCCTATTGCTCAAAAAGGCAAAATTCATCTACAAGATTTGCGCCTTATTACTACAAGCTTCTTGATATGATTCTTTTTCTTCCTCGGCAACCTTCAGCTTTTTTACTTCACTAACTTTCCCCCACTCTGTAAAAAAGCGGAATACTTTGTTAATATTATGAGTATCAAAGAAAAGGAGGTTTGTATGTTGTATTATGTATTGTTATTTTCTACAGCCATTATTTTAGGTATCGTTATTGCGATGTTCAATTTGCCTTTTTGGACCGCTGTGGTAGTTATTATTGGCATTTCATTTATTCATTTGGGCTATAACTTATACACTATTTATCGTTCAAAAAACATGCAAGCAATTGCTAAATACATAGAAAAAAATAAAAAACATCCGCTTTATGCTTATGCGTTCTCAACAGCAAATGGATCTGTTAATGAACAAG
Organism: Solibacillus sp. CAU 1738; assembly: GCF_039888725.1. Taxonomy (NCBI): domain Bacteria; kingdom Bacillati; phylum Bacillota; class Bacilli; order Caryophanales; family Caryophanaceae; genus Solibacillus; species Solibacillus sp. CAU 1738. Next base: position 668,461 of record NZ_JBDQQN010000001.1, on the reverse strand, counting down.
TAACCGCAATTGATGTACTTTTAGCTAAATATAAATCGCCATATATGCAGGCGATTTATAAAATGAACCGCGCTTTACTAACAAGTGATTTTGAGTTAGCGATGAGAGAAGTGGAGAATATTGCGGAAAAACCATTAGGGCAATACGGCATTGCGCTTATTTACGCATTGCAAGGGGATCGGGAAAATGCAACATCTATCAATTTACAAAATATGTGGCAGCAAGCATGTATTGATGCAGTTTTAGCTTACCGTGAACAATCACCTACCTACCACGCAAAAAAACAACAGGCAATCGAAGCTTCTCGCGGAATTCAGCGTTACACGAATTATTATTTTTTTGAAAGTATAGAAAAAACAATGCCTTGGAAAGTATAATAAATGCTTTCCAAGGCATTTTCATTCGCAAAGTGCCGTTATGACTAACAACATCATTATTATTTATGATGATCTAGGGCATAAGAGAATAATTGCTTTTTATCGATTTTGCCAACAACCGTTTTAGGTAGACTTGGTAAAAAGTAAAATCGTTTCGGCACTTTATACTTGCCTAAACGTTCTGCACAAGCTGCTTTTAACAACTCTTCTAAATATTCTGTAGGCGCCTTTGTCACAACAAACGCAGTTACACTTTCACCCCATATATCATCTGGAATACCTATGACCGCCACTTCTTCCACAAAATCTTGTGCAAAAAGACATTGCTCTACCTCTTGCGGATATACATTTTCTCCACCAGTAATTATCATTTCTTTTTTTCGTCCGACAATAAAATAGTCACCTTCATCGTCAAACTTTGCTAAATCACCTGTCTTCAACCAGCTATCACACATGGCATTACGCGTTTCTTCATCATTGTTCCAATACATAGAAAACACATGACTGCCGCGCACATAAAGCTCCCCTATTTCGCCACTCTTACATAGTTCACCGCGCTTATTTACTACTTTCACTTCATTGAACAGCATACTTTTACCAACAGCACCATTTTTATTTGCCGCTACTTCTGCATCAATATAAAAATTATTTGGTCCTGCCTCTGTTAAACCGTAGCCCTCTTTAAAACGCAAACCTCGTTCTGCAAACCGCTTATATATTGTTTTCGGACAAGGTGCACCACCTGATAAAAATACTTTAACTGTCGGAAAAGCAGACTGTTGAAAATAGTTCGTTTCCACCATCGCTTGATACATCGTTGGTACAAATAAAGAAATGGTCGTTTTATACACGTCTAATGCACGAACTGCTTGCTCAGCATCAAATTTATTGCCAATAACAACCGTACCTCCTGCTAGTAACACAGGTAGAGATAGCGCATTAATACCTCCCGTGTGAAAAAGTGGCATATAATTTAGTGTACAATCTTGATCGTTTAGCCCCCAACTTATTACTGTATTAATCGCATTAGCCGTTACCGCTTCATATGAAAGCACTACGCCTTTCGATTTCCCAGTTGTTCCTCCTGTATAAATCATCATCCAAGGCTGGTTAGGGTTGTTTTGCCAAGTATACATTAACTCCTTTTGGACAATATCCACAGTAGTATAAACTAGCAAACTATGAGCGAATAATTTTTCACCTCGTGCGACATTCACTTCATCTGTAATTAGTAAGGCTGGCGTGCAATCTTGCAGTACAGCATGTAATTCTTCATCGGCCATTCGCCAATTTAGCGGTACATATATTATATTTGCAAGCCTACAAGCAAATAGAATGGCAAAGCTATGAATCGAATTATCCATTAATACAGCAATACGCTCATTTTGTTTGAATTGTTTAGATGTAAAATAGTGCAACCAGGAAGAAATATACTGTAACAATTGTGCATATGTCCACTCTTCTTTTGTATCTAATTGAATAAGAGCAAGTTGATTTGGAAATTGCTGAGCTCGTTTAACAATCCACATTTCTAGTTGCTGCATACTCCCCACCTACCTTTTACATCATAATGCCCCCATCTACATGGAGCACATGCCCTGTAATGTAATTTGATTCATCTGATGCTAAAAACAAATAGGCATTTGCAATATCTTCTGGTTTACCTAGCCGTTGTAAACTAATAATACTGCTCATTTGTTCTTTAACTTTATCAGGCATTTTTTCAACCATATTTGTCGCTGTAAAGCCCGGTGCAACAGCATTTACACAAATCCCTTTGCGCCCTAGCTCTTTCGCCCATGATTTTGTCATTCCTACGATTGCCGCTTTTGTAGCAGCGTAGTTTGTTTGACCAACATTGCCGTACACGCCACTCACTGAAGAAGTGCTAATAATTTTACCTGTACCTTTTTCAATCATGTATGGCACCACAGTTTGTGTACAATTGAATACACCATTTAAATTTATTTGAAGGACATGGTTGAAATCTTCCTCGGTCATTTTTACGAGCATAGCATCACGCGTAATACCAGCATTATTAACTAAAATGTCGATTTGCCCGAATGATGCAACTACATCTTCAACCATTTCTTGTACTTGCTGACGATTTGATACGTCAACCGCATAGAACTTTACTTGTTCGCCAAATGTTTGTGCTACTTGTTGCCCTGTTTTATCATCATAGTCAACCATGACGACTCTCGCACCCTCTTCGGTGAATCGTTTTACAGATGCTAAACCAATTCCATTCGCTGCACCAGTTATCATAGCTACTTTCCCTTGTAAACGCATTTCCATTCTCTCCCTTATCCCGATTTAACCTTTTATTTTTCAAAGATTTATTGTGTGTTCATCTGATATAAATTGTTCGATCGCTGCTGTTAATTGACTAAGATCATCGACTAAAGGTGAATGCCCACAATTTTTTAATTGTTGGACTGTAGCATGACCTGAAAAATCTTCAATTATTTCTTGTGCCATTATTTCTGGTACGACTAAGTCCCGGTCCCCATACAACACAAGTACTGGGATCTTAATATGGCTTACTTGATTTGTACCTTGTGCTGCTACATTATCGACAGCGCTTATATTAAATGTATTTAGTGCATGGTATACATCGGATAAATTACGTTGAGTGAGCATATCATCTACATACGCCTCATACCGACTAGATTCTGGCTTATTATCTGTATAAATAGCGCTATCCCAAACAATTTTCAATCCGGCTCTATTGCCGCTATCATACATCGCCTGCATTGGGATTGTTCTAAAGGCATCTTGTTCAATTTCAGCTACAGTCGTAAAGCGTTTTGTGAAATTTGGCGTGCCATCTGGATTTGATGCAAAAAATGGATAGCCCCTTGTGGAACCAGAAGCGAGCAAAATGAGTTTTTCACATATACCTGCATAATCCGCGCAAAATTGCATACCTACCGCCCCACCTGTAGACCAACCTATTAACGTGAAATGTTTCAGTTCAAGCGCATCTACCCACATTTTCAAATCATCACTAAAATCTTTAATATGTGTAATGCGAGTATTATAGCTAGATCCACCAAAGCCACGTAAATCTGGCGCAAAAATGGTATATTTCGAGTCCAAAGATTCCATTAACAAATCCCAATGCTTCGATGATGTCATATTGCCATGGACTAGGACGATTATTTCATTACCACCATCACGCTTTCGATAAGTCATTGTTTCACCATTTGGTAAAGGTACTTCATGTAATGTTTCCATCAATCTACACTCCTTTGTCCCCATTCTATTGTTACAGCTCCCCATGCATATCCAATACCTGCGCTCACAAGTGAGACAATGGCACCATCATGTAATTTACCTTCTTTCCTTGCTAAATAAAGCGATAAAATTTGATCAATTTGACCGATATGTCCATACTTTGATAAATAAATCGAATGTTCCGGCTGCAAACCGAGGGATTGTAAAACAAAATCGTGTGCAGATTTTTTCATATGTAGCATTGCCACGTATGAAAGCTGTTGTTCTTGGAAACCACTTTTCTCAAGTGAGCTACGAATAACTTTCAAAAAATTATCGAGCGATTTTTGTTCAAGACGAGCCTTCATGCCATCTGGATCTAGCACATCTAAACGATACAAGCCTTGCTGCAAAATTTCTGCCGTAAGTGGCTGCTTTGTTCCACCCACTGGTACGACGACATCTTCTGAAAATGAACCATCCGTAATGATATGTGTTTCTAATACTGCATTTTGGTTAGTATTTTTTTCTAATAAAATAGCTCCTGCACCAGCACCTAAATTAAACATAAAGCGTGTACGATCATTCTTGTAATCTATTAAATCATGATTGCGATAGCCACCCGCTAATAACACGGTTTGAATCGTATCATCTGCCAGCATTAAACTTTTAGCTACCTTTATTGCCATAATGGCTGTTCCACATCGGAGTTGAACATCAAATGCCCATGCATTGACCGCCCCTAGCTCTTCTTGAATTTTGATAGCGGCAGTCCATAATGGATATTCTTTATGTTCTTCTCCAATATAAATAATGACATCGATTGCTTTTGGGTTGATTTGTGCTTCTTGAATCGCTTCTCGAGCGGCTTTCACACTCATCTCAACCGGATGGTCATCATCTCCTGCTATCACTTTTTCTTCAATTCCCATTTTTGTCTCGACAATATGTTGTGGAATACATGCCAGATGAGCAATTTGAGCAGCTGTCATTCTTTCTTCAGGTAAATAAACTCCTAACCCAGTTATACCAATCATTCAAACTGCTCCTTTTCTTTTACAAGCTCTACAGTTTGTAATTTTGCTTGCTGTTTTTTTGTTTTCCACGAGTTATATTTCAAATACACTGTTCCAACAATGCCTTTTGGGAAGAAAATAACGGCCACTACATATAAAATACCGAAGAAAATAATCCATCTTTCAAAAATAGGGTATTCGCGAGCTAGGCCAGATAAATAATGTTGGGCAAATTCAATAACGCCTGCACCAATAATCGGCCCAATTAATGTACCGACTCCACCAATAATTGTCATGAGTAGTGCATCTAGTGTTATATCAATTGTCATTACGCTTGTATTAACGAAGCGTAATGATATTGCATACAGTGAGCCTGCTAAACTTGCTACTACGCCTGCAACTATTGATGCCACTACTTTGTAACCGAGCGTTCTAAATCCGAGTGATCTCGTACGTTGTTCATTTTCTCGTATCGCAATTAACACACGTCCTAATGGAGAGGCGACAAAACGTTTCAAAACTATAAACACAATGACTAAACAAATAAGCACAAAAAAGTAAAAATAAATACGGTCACGGAAAAATTCAGGTGCTCGAAATGTAAAACCGTCATTACCTTTTGTCACTGTGCGCCACTTTTCAGCAACTACGAGTAGTAACCCAGAAATAGCAAGTGTAAACATCGCAAAATAATGGCTTTTTAAACGTAGCGTTAATAATCCAATAACCGCACTTAAAGCCGCTGCTAACAACATGCCAACTGCGATTGATCCGATAAAGACTGTTATTGTTGGCTCGATCCTACTTAACATAACGGAGGTTGTATACGCGCCTACTCCGAAAAACATCGCATGCCCGAATGACACAATTCCTGTATAACCGAGTAACACGTCATAGCTCATCGCCAAAATAGCGAATATACAAATTTGTGTTAATAAAATCGTGAAAGTACGTGAATCGAGAATAAACGGGACAGCAATCATCACTAGTAAAATAAGAAAATAAATGATATTAGTTTTAGAAAAAAAAGCTGGTTGCTTCATAATGAATCACCCCTTCACCGTTGAAAATAAGCCTTGAGGACGGAATATGAGTACGATCGCCATTAAAATCATATTTACTGCAAGAGATAAAAACGGCACATAATAGGCCATATAACTCCCTGCAAGTCCAACTAAAATAGCTGCCATTAGTGAACCAGAAAAGCTACCCATCCCGCCTATGACTACGACAATAAATCCTAAAATCGCATATTCCATTCCCATTTCTGCATAAACGACACCTGAATACGGTGCCATTAACATACCACCGAGTGAAGCAAGCGCCGCACCGACCATAAATACGAGTAAAAATACACGTTTAATATTAATGCCTAATGCTTGCACCATTTCTTTATTCATCACACCTGCGCGCACGATTAAACCGATTTTTGTACGTTTTAAAATGTACTGTAAAATGGCAAATAACGTGAACCCAATAACGATAATAAACACTCGATATTTAATAATAATGACATCGCCAATTTCCCAGCTACCCGCAAAATAGCCCGGTACGCTCACTGGCACACCATTTGGACCGAATACTACTTTTATCATTTCTTGGAGCACAAGCATAAAACCGAGCGTAATTAATATTTGTTGCACATGATTGCCGTACACAGGCGTAATAATGATTTTCTCTGTAATAAAACCAAGTACAAGACCTGTTACAATTGCAACAACTATACCAACTAGGAAGCTACCACTCCAAGCATAGGAAAACACCCCTGTATAAGCACCCCATACGAAAAGTCCACCATGTGCAAAGTTCAGCACATCCATTAAGCCAAAAATGAGCGTTAACCCGGCAGCTAGTAAGAAAATGAGCATGCCTGTCGCTAAACCATTTATCGTTAAACTAACTAATAAATCCATGTCTTCGCCTCCCTTAGCCGATACCTAAGTATTTGCGTTTTAACTGCTCATCCTCGATAAGTGCATTCATTTCTCCTGATTGCACCGTTCGTCCATCATCTATTAACGTAAATGTATCGCCAATTTTACTGGCCATCATAAAATTCTGTTCTACAAGTAAAATAGACGTATGCTTCTTCATCTCCGTTATCGCTTCCATTACTTTCTCAATAATAATTGGTGCTAACCCTTTAGAAGGCTCATCAATTAGCAGCAGCTTACTATCATTCACAAAAGCTCTTGCCATTGCTAGCATTTGCTTTTGCCCTCCAGATAAATGCCCACCATGTTTCTTCCAAAACTTTTTCAAATCAGGAAAGAGCTCTAGCACATAATCTTGCTTACGCATCGCCTCTTCTGTTTCTTTGCGCATCGCAACACGCATATTTTCCTCAACAGTCAAGTCGCCAAAAATGCCTTGATCTTCAGGTACGTAGCCAATGCCACCATTGGCAATATGGTATGGCGCAAGTTTTTCAATAGGCTTTCCTAAAAAAGTAATGTTTCCTTTGGAAGCGGGCGTTAATCCCATTATAGTTTTTAGTGTCGTCGTTTTCCCTGCTCCATTACGACCTAATAATACGGAAACCTCACCTTCAATTGCCTCAAATGATATGCCTTGTAAAATATGATATTGGCCGATATACGTTTCTACTTGCTCTAATTTTAATAAGCTAGTCATTGTACAGCCCTCCTAAATACGCTTGCTGAACAGTTTCATTTTGCATAATTTCTTGCGGTGTACCATCTGCTAGCAACGAACCGTTAAAGAGCACCATAATAGAATCCGACAAATCGATAATCATATCCATTTTGTGTTCAATTAATAATATTGTTTTATCCCCTCGCGCTTTTATGGCATGAATTACATCTAAAATTGCAGGTACTTCTTCAAGTGACATCCCAGCAGTCGGCTCATCTAGTAGTAGTATTTCAGGATCAAGTGCTAGTAGCATACCTATTTCTAGTTTGCGCTTTTCACCGTGTGATAATTGATTCGCTAGCTGATTCATTTTGCCACTTAATAATACTTGCTCTAAAATATCGATCGCTTGCTGAGTAATTTTTTCATAATGAAGAAAATGTCGTAACATTTGGAAACGCACCTTTTCTTTTGATTGCACAGCAAGGCGTACATTTTCAAGGACCGTTAAGTTAGGGAATACATTCGTTATTTGAAATGAGCGTCCAATGCCCATACGCGTGCGCTCTACCGCCGTTTTTTTAGCAAGAGAAGCACCTTTATAAAACACTTCGCCTGCTGTTGGAGTGAGCTCCCCACTGAGTAAATTAAAAAAAGTTGTTTTCCCTGCCCCATTTGGTCCGATAATAGATTTAAAATGCTTTTCTGGCATTTCAAAATTCACACCGTTTACTGCCAAGTGTCCACCAAATTGAATCGACAAATTTTCAGTACGTATAATTGGTTGCACCCGTGTCCCTCCTCTTTTGTTCTGCATAACAACCTTCGTAAAAGTTGTTATGCAGAACAGATGACAATGTTGTCATCTGTCCCTTTTAATTAGTTTAAAATCGGTGGCTCTGTTTCCTCAGGCGATAATTCACGAATAAGTACAGGAACCGGATAATTTACACCATCTACTGTTTCTAAACGAATCGAATACATTGGTTGCAATGCTTGGTGATCCTCTTTACGGAATGTCATTTTGCCTTTTGGCGTTTCAAAGGACATTCCTTCCATTAAAGGAATTAACTTATTCCCATCCGCTTCACCGTTCGATAATTTAAGCGCTTCTACAATCGCTACAGCTGCCGAGAAGCCACCTGGTGTGAATAAATCTGGTACTTCACCGTTAAAACGTTTTTTATGCTCCTCTACTAACCAATCATTTACCTTATTATTTGGTAATGTATGATAATAAACAGTGAACCCTTCCATACCAACTAATGGCTGCATAAATTGAAGTGCAATAATATCTGGTGCACCTGTTGAAATTTTAATCCCTTTTTCTTGTAGTTTTAAATCCGCAATTTGGTTCCAAGGTGAATTCGCTCCAGCCCATACAACAAATAAATAATCTGGTTTTGCTTCTACGATTTTTTGTAGATTAGATGTAAAGTCTGTTGCCGCTGGGTCTGCGTATTGTTCAAGTACGATTTCTGCACCTAATTTTTCTGCAGCTGTTTTAAATGCAGATACACCATCCCAACCAAATGAATAGTCTGGTGCAAATGTTGCGATTTTAACTCCTTCACCGGCAATTGCAGCAGCTGCAGCATACGCATCCTGTGAAGAGTTACGTGCCGTACGGAAAATATATGGGTTAAACTCTGAACCTGTAATACTATCAGCTACCGCTGGCTCAACAATCATTATTTTTTTATATTCCTCTGCTAGCGGAAGTACGGCTAATGTATCCCCCGAACTTGATGAACCAACTAAAAAGTCAACCGCATCGTCTTCTAATAGTTTCGTAGCTTTTTGTACTGCTACTTCTGCCTTTGTTTCGGTATCTTCCCATACAACCTCAATTTTCTTGCCCGCTACTTCCATCGTTCCTGCTGTCGCATATTCTAATCCAAGTTCAAATCCTTTTTGAGTTTGCTTACCGTATGATTCCAATGCTCCTGTTAATGAAGCTAACACTCCGACTTTAATCACTTCTTGCGGTTTAGCTACTTCAGTTGTATCGCTTTCTTTATTCCCTTCTTCTTTTGTTACTTCTTCATCATCACCATTGCAAGCTACAAGTAACATTAAAGTGAAAACGAGAAAAATCCACCATGCATGTTTTTTCATCTACGAATCCCCCTTGTTTAAATTTTGAGCATATCTTTCTGCCTTACTCGTACTTTATAAAAATACAGTTACAAATGAGTTACAAGAGTGCGACGAGGTTGGTGACGTTTTGACGTGACCACCAGAGGAGCATGAAACATTAACATATAAAAATAAGAGAGGGGGTATCCAGAAAGTAAAAACTCTCTAGCTCCCCCCTCATTTCACATTTTCAGTATCATTTCATATAGTTGTTCTGTCGTTTCCATTGGGGCAATATTATAAAAACGCTTTAAAGCATCCACACATTTTTCATATATACGTAATGCTTTGTAGCGATTTCCTTGATAATAGTATGCGAGCATTAACAAGCGATAACCTTCCTCATATGATTCATCTATTGATACAAGACGAGTTGCCCACTCAATCACATCGTCAAATTGCTCTAAACGAATATAATTTTGTGCTAGACGCTCTATTACTTTTATGATTTGTTCGTTATAATAGTCGCGAGGGAGTGACACCCATTCACTGTCTAAATCAGCACAAAACTCACCTGTAACGAGGGACATTGCTAGTTGTAGCCATTCACTTGATGCCTTTGCTTGTGTTTCTTGTAGGCCAAGCTCAGCAAACCGGTCAAAACGCTCCAAATCACTAGTGATCCACGTCGTATCAAGACGATACAATTGCTGCTTACGTTCTATAAAACTACTTTCCTCACGCGCTGTTCGATTCGGCTCTAACGTTTTTAATAGCGCATTATACGCTACTTTAAAATCGTTGTTCATCGTATCAACTTCATTATCCCAAAGCTCTTGAGTTAATTTCTGTTTAGACACAAAATGTTGACGCTGCAAATAAAAAAACAAAAATAACTCCTTCGCCTTCATTCGTTTCCAAGCTTTGTCTTCTATAACGATAGTGCCTTGTTTTATTTCGACTGGTCCAAAAAACGTAATTTGAAACATATTACTTACAGTTGAATATGGGGCTAGCTTTGCTAATTTTTCAAATTCATTTGTATTACTAAGCTGCGCGGCTTGATGAAGTTGTTGAAAAACAATTCGTTGCGCCGGCCCAAAGAGAGTGCGCTTCTGTACAAAGTAAAAATGATTTTGTGTTATGCACCAATGTATAAATTGGGAGTAATGCAGTTGTAACAAAGAAATATCGCCTTGCTTCCACGCAATATACGCTAACCAAAATTCGGCAATCATTTGACCATAATCATCTTCACATTGCATATAAAATTGCTTCGCTTGATTTATATAATGTAACGCCTCTTCAAATTCACCGACCTCAGCTAGCACTTTTCCCAATGCCGTCATGAGTAACGCTGACATCCAGTGATCTTGTACTTTATTCGTTTCATTTAAACCATTCAAAGCATGTTGTTTTGCTTCTATTGGCTGATTACTATAAAGCAAAGTTAACCCCATATAACATTCAGCTTTTACACGTTTAACATGAATTTGATCCATCAATTGTAGCGTTTTGTCGAAGCTTTGTTTTGCAAACTCTAAATTTTGCGGAACTAATTGTAATAAAGTTAGTCCTTTTCGTAGATGCGTAACCGCTTGAGTAAATGGCATCTCAAGCTGGTACTCTTCATTCATATTAATTATTCGAGTAAATGCGGCTTCATTTTCTCCAATTAGTACATCAATTAGTACGAGTAATAGTTCTGATGTTCGATGTGCTTCCTGCCATATTTCTTGGTGCAATGACCTACTTAATAATAGATCTTTAGCTTGCTGTAATTTCCCTTGTCTAAGTAACATTCGTACATCAATATTATGCAGCCGTAGCGCTTCAGTTGAAATCGCATTAGCTACTACCCAGCGCTCAGCCTCACCCGCCTTACCAAGATTCACTAAGTTTTCAGTAAATTGTACATATACCGCTTGACGCTCTTTCTCTTGTATATCAACATGCGGTAATAAAGTAATCGCCGCCTCCAAATGGGGTGCTGCAAATACAGGCTGTAGCGTATCAAGATATATATTCGCTAGCCCTACTTGCGATCTAATTTCTAATAACACGTCTTCTTTTTCTCTTGCTTGCTCTAAGCACCTCAAATAAGCTTGTTTCGACTTTTCATATTGCGCTCGGTAACGCTGACATTCCCCTTCGTAATAACTAAGCGTATACACTTTATCTGCATCAGGAATTTCTTTTATATGATCTAGTAAATAATCAAATTGCCCAGCTGTAATGAACTGTGGTGCAAAATGAATTAATAATTCGACGGTCAACTGTGCATTACGTAGCACCGCAGCATGTGATACTGCTTGCACACCCAAATTTTTTTGTGCAAAATAACTTGCTGCTTCCGAATGATATTGCTCAAATAATATTGGCTCTCGCTCGCGCAATCGTTGCTGTAAAAATTGCTGAAACAATGCATGAAAACGATAATCTTCCGTGCCAGCTAGCTGTGTTATAAACGCTATTGACGGCAGTTTATCTCTTATTTCATTACACCATTGTTCCCCGTACAATTCTGATAACAGCTGTAACGAAAATGTTGAAAAAGTGCTTAATTTCAATAACGATACCTGAGTTGCTTCATCTAACTTTTCAAATACTTCTTCTGATAAATACGAGAAAAAATCGGTTACAGAACGTTGGGCAATGTCAATAAGCTGCTTATTCGTATATTTAGCTTGATAGGCAAGTAACATGATCGCTATTGCCCAGCCTTCTGTCATTTGCATTACAAAGTGTATTTCTTCAGCCGTTAATTGGCGGTTAAAATACGCATCAAATAAAAAATGTATATCTTCTGCTGAAAAAACAAAATCTTCTTCTCGACATTCTATAAGTTGTCCATTCATGCGCATCGTCAACAGACAATTCCAATCCGGCATTTTTCTTGAAGCAATAATAATATGAATATGAGAAGGTAGATGTAAGATTACTTGATTCATAATAAAGTTAATAGAAAATACGTGATGTACATGATGGAAATCGTCAAAAACAATCGTAAGAGGCTCTGGTACTAAGTGCAATTCATACACCAATTGCTTCGCTACTTGCTGCAGTTCCTCAGCATTATGGAATTTTAACGTCATATCCCAGCCTTTCATCGATTGACCAAAGCTCGGAATTTGTTGCTGAATACTAAAAATAACATGTCTAAAAAACGGATAAACCGCATCATCATCTGCCGTAATTTGATACCATGCGCAGCGTAACTTTTGATCGTGGACATATTGACTCAACACGGATGTTTTACCGTAGCCAGCACTACTCTTCAAAATAGTACACTTCGCATGATGACGATCAGCAAGTTTTTTCATCAACCGCGCCCGTCGCAAATAATATTTTGCCGGTGTCGGAGGAATCAACTTTGAAACAAAAATATGCTCCATCCGCTTCACCCCTTTTAGCTAATTATTATTTATTTTAGCATATTTGTTAATAATCTACAGAAATTCATTCACTAGAAGTATATTAAACTAGAAGAAAATATATAAGGGGGAAAATATTATGCACTTTGTTGTGGCAGCAATACTTTCATATTTAGCTGGTATTGGATGTTATATTCTTACATTGAAAATCGTTTGGGATCAAACATTAGGCGGAGATACTTTCGCTGTTTTGTTTTGGGGGGCGATAGCGTTTTTCATAATTGCATGTCCTATCTATTTATTGGTCATTACCCTCATTGATAAAGTAACCAAACAATACAAGTTTTTGTTCTATCCATTAGGATGTATGCTTGTTTTCTTTATTCCTACTTCATTTATTTTGGCTAGTTTTGGTGACTTTTCCTACAAAACTCTTTTTTCACCTGAGGCAATGTTATTCCACGCCTTTTTCTTATCTGCTGGCCTGATCTTTGGACTCAGCATATGGAAATTGCGTAATTTAGGAAAAAGCGCTTAAGAGGCGATTCATACTTATTCTATTGAGATCAACAAAAGAATGGTCCATCACTAATACGGGTACTGAATAACAAAATAGTCGTCATTTTTCTTAGTAAATTACTATTATTATTTTGGTTATCATTCAACTGGTGCTAGTTAATTCCTGTCACTATGCTTTGGGTGCATTTTTTTTATTTAACTAACCCGTCGTTAGTCCAATAAAAAAATAAACAATAATAAATTAGAGATTTTTAGAATAAAAAAGGTGAATTATGTTTAATAATGAAACTTGTACCTTAATTTTGCGTATAGCTATATAAATGGTATTTATTGGAGAGGGGGGACTATTACTTGGTTAATAAACAAAATCCTATTCCATTTTTGAAAAGAACTTGGGTATCTTCTATTGGTGTATTTTTATTGTCACAAATAGTCTTTATTATTTGTGAAGCAACAAGATGGATACCTAATTATAGAGATATTGATGGAACGTTATTTGGAAGAATTACTGAATCCTCGATTTTCAGAGAGTGGTTTACTTTTTATGAAACACCACATTTCAATTTACTTACAGTCTTTTTTGGTATCGTATTTTTAGTGCCTGGAATAATAGGTGCGGTAAAAAACGTTTTTTCACCTAAAGTCACTGAAAATGAATAAAGTTTGTGAAAAGATGTTCCTATGCCAAAGGTTGCTTTAGAGCAACAATGATTTTAAAGCATACAAAATAAATTTAATAAACGTTACCAAATGTAAGTTATGGAAACAAACACCCCATTCAATTGAATTGGAGTGTTTGTTTTTGGCTGTTTATGATCAGTAAGTTACCAAACCACACTTTGGGAACTTTAAAAGCCTTTCTCCAATCATTTCGGAAAAAGGCTTTTGTTAGCTATTAATCTACTTCTTTTAATAAACTTTCGATTTTACCTACTCGTTCATTTAATTCATCTACTTGTTTTTGTAAATTAATTGTTTGTTGTTTTTCAACATTTAATCGTTCCTCTGCACGTTTCCCATTTTTCTTGTATGCTCTGTAAATTAAAACGACTAAAATAATTGGAATTATCATAAATCCTAACGTAAAGATTGTTGCCACTATATCTCCTACATTTACACTTGTAGCACTATGAGACATTGATTTAATCCTCCATCTTCTTATTTTTTTTGAGAGTAAGCGTTGGTTCTAACTTTGAAATAAGCTCCTCATTTAACCGTAATTCAAAAGAATTTAGCATATAGTATTTCGCAGCTTTACCACTCTCTAGTAATTCCATATTGCTTGAAACAATGTTTGCTTCTTCAAGCTTTTGTAAATGCAAATACAAAAGAGGTCTGCTCATACCAAGCTCTCTAGCAAGCTGACTAACGTACTGTTTACCATTAGACAAAATGCTAATAATTCTTAATCTATGAGGATTAGATAAAGCTTCCAAAAACAAAAGTAATTCATCGCCATTATTAATATGTTTCATATGTAATGAATTTATTACATATAGTTTATTTTGTCAATATCAGTAAATACAAAAGTATTCAATTAAACATTCCCAAATCAAAGTTTTGGGGTACAATAAAACACTTAAAACATCGTTATATCAATGTTTTAAGTGTTTTTCCTTTATTTCATCCATATACAGTTTTTTATGCACAATTGATTGAAGCTATATATAACAAGGTTTTAGCGATGTTCAAAAGAAACTGAACTAGCGCAAGTTTTGAATAAAATCTTGCATACGCAGCCGATTCCTTAACGTTGTAAATCAACCTTTTCCTTTTATATAACCTAAATTAAAGCAAATTACCATTGATAGTGCCGCATACTTTTACTTATAAGAGTAATTAAAATTACATTCAAGAGTAATTTTTATTGCAATATAATCGCATTTAATTTACTATATAATTCAAAGGAGGTTAATTATGGAAAAGTTAGATGACTTAAGATTAAACGTAAGCTTACTACGCAGGAAAGTACCAAATCTTACAAGTGCTGCCCGGCAAGTTGGCTTGCGACCAGCTACCGTTTCTAACCTATGCACAGGAAAAATACCTGTTGGCAGAGCTGAGGTTCGAACTTTAGTTGCCCTAGCATCTTTAGCCGATTGCAGTTTGGATGAACTGATTATCAGAGGAGAGAAAATTGAGATGATTGAAACTAAAATCAAAACTTTAGATTTATTTGCTCCATTAGCAAAAGGAGGTACTGTCGGTTTGGTTGCGCGCCCTGGAATGGGGCAGCTCGTTGTATTAGCAGAACTGCTCTATCGATTTAAAAATGAAGCATATAAAACAATCCTTTTAATGCCCGAGGGTGAACACCAAGGTTTAAACGATCTCGTTGAAAATGTTGAAATCATTACAAACACAATTGAAGACACGTATGAGAGTATCGCGAATATTGGTGGAGACAAAGATATTATTTTCGTTGCAGACAGAACCCATGTAATAACAGGAGGCATCCAACAACTGCAAGAGAATCTTCAAGGGGTTGGAATTCATTCTGTTACAACTTTTCTCGTTGATTTGACAGGCGAAGTTGTTGACGAAGATTTACCTTATGGACCACTTGAAACCTTATGGCAATTCGATGCTGATCTTGCTGCAAGACATCGCTATCCAGCCGTTAATCCTCTTAGTTCAACATCATCTGTTCTCGAAGGCGCTCATCTAGAACAGGAGCATTTTACAATTCAACAAAAAGCATTAAAACTTCTTCGCCGCTATCGGGAACTCCGCTCATTAGTGAATGTTAGCGGGATTGAACGAATTCCGACATCTGAATTACAAACATATGAAAGAGGAGAAAAGCTTGAAGCATATTTAACTCAGCCTTTTTATATTACCGAACCTTATACAAAAAAGGTTGGCCAATCTGTTAGCCTTCAAGTTACTTTGAAAGATGTACAAGAAATTATGAACGGTGCTTTCGATTTTAAAGATGTATCAGAACTAGTATTTATTGGTAGTTTACAATCCTAGAATTGAGATAGAGGTCTTCGTCGGCACATAAGTGTTAATTGCTTTAATTTGGGGTTTATTAATCAAATTATCTTAACTTTGATCAATCAACGATAATATGAAGTTTAATAAATTATTGCCACAATGGAAAAGTAGCATAATCCAAATGATGGCTTGTGCTACTAGTTTCTTTTTTTGATCATTTTCCGTAAATAGAATCCATTGTATTTCTTTGTTTGTTATTCTTCATTATCCCTTTCGAAAAATACTAACAATAAAACCTTCTAATTCAAATAGTGCATTCGGTTTTTCAATTGGCTGCATTTCGCGAATTTCGATTTCTTGAAAATCTTTAAATATGGACTGCAGCTTTTCTTTCGTATAACCTAACCCGCCTTGCAAACTGCGATTGCGATAAACATCCCAGTCAGACAATGCCGCCCCACCATATACACCATTTTCAGCAAAACAGTTAAGTGCAAAATGCCCCCCTGGCTTTAAAGCGCGCTGCACAATTTCAACATAATGCAAACGTCGATGTGGAGCAATATGATGGAAACAACCTGAATCGTAAATAAAATCATAGTTATTTTCCGGGAAATCCATGTTGAATAAATTTCCATGAATGAATTGAATATTTAGCTTTTTCTCAGCGGCTCGTTCCCTAGCCCAAAAAAGTGCAGTTTCGGATAAATCAACTGCATCAACCGAACAACCTTGCTGCGCCAAATAAATCGCGTTTCTTCCTGCCCCACAACCTAGCTCTAACACTCTCCCTGCCTGTACAATATTTTTTGTAAAATAACTAACTAAGTTTTCATCTGGTGCATTAATAAAAAATGGAATTTCCTTTGTTCTATCCTTGTAAAACTCATTCCAAAATTCAGTAGGATCGCGTAGTAAATCATCTAACATATTTAAAACATCTTCGCTACTCGTAATAAATTCGTTCATAATTCAACCACCATTCCAATGTTATTTACTATTTAATTGTAAAAAAATAGGTCTTGTAGTTGGTTACATCCATATTACATAAATATAATTTCTTTTAAAATGCACAATGTGTCTTTGCATTTTTTTTTGATCGTATATAGCCTTTACATACCTTACATTAATTTGTAGACATAAGTTAATGGCATAGCATTATCTCATCAATAATTACAATGTAGCCTCATTTAATAACTATTAATGAGGTGCAAAAATTCCCAAAGCACGCTGTGTATTACAAGTATTACAACACCGTTACAATTGCCGAGTATCCTACTACTTGCTTTTTTGTAGTATGTGACATTTATAAATGGACGGCTTTGTTGAGATAAATAAAAAAATCACAGTAAACATGATCCCGTGAACTCTAATAATCGTTAGTATTAATATTTTTTCACTCGCAAGTTTAAATCCACGGACTTTTTTGGCAATATTTCGCTGTTAAGATTATTCGTTGCCAGTGTTTTTTCATCTACAACACCAGAGCGTCATCGGAAATCCACCTTTTGCTTTACTCTATATCTGATTTTTTATATTTGCATAGTTGAAACTCGTATAAGTTGTTTGGATAAGGACTTCACGCTCTCTAAGTGAGGCATTGGCACATCACAATAGTGTAATACTTCTGGTCTACCAAATTGTTCAATAATAACAGCCTTTATTTGACCCTAGTCTACAAAACTAAAAAGTCGGAAATCTAACTCATCAATTCGACCAATGTCTGTTTTTAAATCCCATAAAGTAATAGCCGCTATTTCTTCATTTTCCTCAAATGGTACCAATTCTTTTACCTCTCCTATAAATACAGGATTATATTTCATTTGCCCATCTTGTTTATTAATCGATTTTAGTAAACCTCTTAGGGTCAAATCGGTTGCCTTTTGACTAGTTTCTTCTTGCAATTCACGTAGTGCACATTCAAGAGGTGTCTCGCCTTCTTCTCGTTTTCCAGCTGTAATTCCCACTGTTTTCGATATTTGTTGTAACACATTAAATATTTATTATTCGACTTAATAACAATGTACGAACCTTTGATAGGGTGATAATCTGACTCGCTAATATCATTAATTGCAATAAACTCCATAAAGTCAAAACCATTATTGATAAATGTGTTCAATTCAAACCCTCACTTTAATTTATTTACTTAGTTGTATGAACTTAAATAACATTATTATCATAGAAAAAATCTTTGCATTTTGCTCAGTTAATACAACTAGAATGATTAAAATTGCACACTAAATCCTTCAAATTTATGTATTCCAGTCCCGAATCTTACCAAGTCTTTTTCTATAAGCTCTTTAACTGCATTTCTCACTTCTTGCAGAATACTTGCATCAAGGCCAATTGTATTATGTCCACCAAAAATCTTCTTTACTTTGGGAATATCGGTTATTTTCTTTAACGATTGCACTAACTCAGTTGGATTGGTTGTTGGGAAAAAAGCATAAACTGGAGTCTTATCATAAAGCAAATCACCTGTAAATAAATAACCACAACGATTATCAAAAATTGAAATATGACCAGGAGAATGTCCAGGAGTATGGAAAATAGTCAATTTCCTATTACCTATTTCTATTTCATCTCCATCATTTAATAAACCTGTTGGCTTTCCTTGAAAGGGTTTATAAGTGTCTGGACTAACAGATTTTGGAGTGGGTATTGTTATATCACGGCTTACATCTTTTCTAATTTGCTCGATTGGAAGTTTCTTAATACCATTAATTAGCCAATCTTCCTCATCTTTATGGACATAAATATTCTTAAACTCACCGTGACTTCCAATATGATCCCAATGGACGTGAGTTGTTAGAACAATAATCGGTAAGTTTGTCAGCTGGTCAGTAATCCTCTTGATGTTATCAATTCCAAGCCCCGTATCAATTAGTACAGCTTTCTCTTCACCAATTAATAAATAAGAATGAACTTTTTCCCAATGTCCATATTCACTAATAGCAAATGTTGTATCATCTAATTGATTTACAGTAAACCACGAATCCATAATTTTAACCATTAATTAAAACCTCCTTAACTATTAAATAGATGGTGATCATTTGGCAGGTTGCGGTACTGCATTAGATAGAAATTACTTTATCAATCGCGCCTTGCATGAACAATTACGAGTCGTATAAGACAGTACTACACAGCATAAATACTCGTGCGCTAGAGCGATTGATTTGACAAATAAATCACCCAAGCTCCAACCTGCATTATCTCACAAATAATACCAATAGGTCCATATAAAGGTTGACTTATCTCAAAAAACGAAATATATTTATGTAGATATTTACATAAATATCATTATATAAACAAACATTCATTCAATTTGTTTGTTTTATCACATATCAAGGAGCTGGTTTTATGTTAATGGTTGAATGTACTCGCTATCGAGTGAAAGAAGGCATGTCTTCCACAGTTACGGAATGGTTACAATTTTTAAATGCCAATATGAAGGACGTATTAGTTACGTTAGAGCAAGAAAAAATGTATGTGGAAACAATATTTAGAGAAGTTAGCAATGGGCAAGAATTTTTGTATTGGTACTCTGTTCGAGGGCAAGGCGGAATAGATGTCGATGATTCTGATCATTGGATTGATAGAAAGCATTTAGAATATTGGGATGCTTGTATTGATTCAACTTATCGACCAGTCGATTTAGAAACAGAGGTTATCATGATCCCTAAAAAAGTACAAAATGCAATGGTAGATTAACAATTCTCGAGGCGTGATTTCCAAGATGAGAAGATAACCTTTTTCGAATCTCGCCTACGTGGAAATGCAGGAGCAGGTTTATTTTATTAGTTCACTTAGCGTAATTGCATTGAAGTTAATACTCTATTTTGCAAACCATTGCATACTATTTTATTTACGCCGCAAAATATCTTTAACAAATTAATAATAGACAACACTTCACTCATCTCTACTACCGTTCCATATATTTACTTAAATATTCCTATGCCTCAAATGTGATATTTTAGTTATGATTAATAGTTTTCATGAATAAACTAAAATACATGAGGTTTTCTGAATAGAATAATTGCAGTAACTTCGGAATAAAATATTACTTCGATAAATTGCTGCATTCCAAAGGGAGGATGGTATTAGAGATGTTGTTATTTTTCTTACTAAACAATTGGCATTTTTTTGTATTAGTGATGATTCTTATGATGGTAGGTGGCTTGATTAGTTTTTTATTCCCTCGATTTCCGTCCTTATTAGTCATTTTGTTATTTGCAGTAATAGGATTAATTTATGCTTTCGTTTACAATGTACAAGACATATCTATACTACTAATCACAACCATTTGCATTTTCACACTCATCCCAATTGCTCTCGTAAAATACACTCTATACCTCCAACAATTAGCAGAACGATTAGAAAGTGAACAATAAATAATGACTACGAGAAGTGCATTAGCGATTGATTGAATTTCTCGAGTTATTTATCTTTGCTCTTTAATAATTAATATTTTTCTTCAAACGAAAAGACGTGTGAACATATTGAGTTCACACGCCTTTATTAATTTTATTTAAATGCTTGTGCTGCTTTTACCGCTTTATGCCAACCATTAAATAGCTCTTCACGTTGCTCTTCTTCCATATTTGGCTCGAATTTTTTATCTAAGTTCCAATGATCTTTTACTTGTTCTTTACTTTCCCAGAAGCCAACTGCTAGCCCTGCTAAATAGGCTGCTCCAAGTGCAGTTGTTTCATTAACTGCTGGGCGATCTACAGGCACATTTAAAATATCAGACTGGAACTGCATTAAAAAGTTATTCATTACCGCGCCGCCGTCTACACGTAATGTTTTTAAGTCGATCCCTGAGTCGGATTGCATCGCGTCTAAAACATCGCGTGTTTGGTATGCTAGTGATTCTAAAGTAGCACGTACAAAATGTTCCTTCGATGTGCCACGTGTTAAGCCAAATACTGCACCACGTACGTCGCTATCCCAGTAAGGTGTGCCTAAGCCAACGAATGCTGGTACAACATATACGCCATCTGTATGTTCAACCTTTGTCGCATAGCTTTCACTATCCGGCGAGTCTTTTAACATGCGCATCCCGTCACGTAGCCACTGAATAGCTGAACCAGCAACGAAAATACTGCCTTCTAGCGCATACTCAACTTTACCATCTACGCCCCATGCTATTGTTGTTAACAACCCATGCTTTGAACGAACTGCCTCTTCTCCCGTATTCATTAACATGAAGCAACCCGTACCGTACGTGTTTTTCACCATACCTTTGTCGTAGCATGCTTGCCCGAATAATGCTGCTTGTTGATCGCCTGCAATACCTGAAATAGGGACTGTTTTACCGAAGAAATGCTTTTCTGAAATTTCTCCGTATATTTCAGAAGAAGGACGCACTTCTGGTAGCATCGAAACAGGGACTGTTAAAATATCTAATAATTCGTCATCCCATTTTAAATCGTAAATATTATACATGAGTGTACGTGAAGCATTTGAATAGTCGGTTACGTGTACCTCACCTTCTGTTAGTTTCCAAATAAGCCATGTATCAATTGTTCCGAATAATAAATCCCCGTTTTCTGCCTTTTCACGTGCGCCTTCTACATTATCTAAAATCCATTTTACTTTCGTACCTGAGAAGTAGGCATCGATAAGTAGGCCAGTTTTTTCGCGAACCATATCATCATAGCCCGCTTCTTTTAGCTCTTCACAAATGCCCGCTGTTTGTCGGGATTGCCAAACTATTGCATTGTATACTGGTTCGCCCGTATTTTTATCCCATACGACAGTCGTTTCACGTTGATTCGTAATTCCGATACCTTCTATTTGACTAGGTTGAATATTATTCTCTGATAATACTATTGCGATGACAGATAAAATAGAGCTCCAAATTTCTGTAGCGTTATGCTCTACCCAACCTGATTTCGGAAAAAGTTGTTTAAATTCTTGTTGTGCAACATGTGCCACATTTCCTTTTTTATCGAATAGAATTGCTCTTGAGCTAGTCGTTCCTTGATCAAGTGCCATAATAAATTTTTCCATTAATTAAATCCCCCTATGCTCTACTTTTTGCCATTGAGTTATATGCAAATATGAAAACACATAATACGGCTACTAATGCAATCCAGAATGCTACCGTGTTTTCACCTAAGAAAAATTGTTTATAGAATAATGCCCCGAACACACCACCGAGAATCGGGCCAACTACTGGTACCCAAGAATAAGACCAATCAGAATCACGCTTGCCAGGAATCGGCAAGAAGAAGTGCGCAATACGTGGACCTAAATCACGAGCTGGGTTAATTGCATACCCTGTTGGACCACCTAAGCTCATCCCGATTCCGATAACTAGTGCACCAACGATTAGCGGATTTAAGCCTTCTGTAAATTCATTTGCTCCAATAGCAAGTATACCAAGGACTAGTGCAAACGTGCCAATTACCTCTGTCGCAACGTTTGCCGCTGGATTACGTACAGCCGGAGCCGTTGAAAATACTGCTAGTTTTAAATTCGCATCATTTGTAATACCCCAATGAGCACTATATGCAAAAAAGACAATAACTGCCCCGATAATTGCACCAATCAATTGCGCTACAATATATAGCGGTACATCTGCCCATGCAAATTCCCCGATTGTAGCAAGGCCAAGTGTCAGTGCAGGATTTAGATGAGCACCACTAAAACCGCCTACAGAATATGCCGCTATAGCTACCCCGAGACCCCATCCAATCGAAATAACTACCCAGCCGCTATTTTCAGCTTTTGATTTTTTTAACAAACTACCCGCAACAACGCCGCCACCAAATATTATGAGAATCATCGTACCAAAAACTTCGCCTAAAAAAGCAGACAAAAAATTTCCTCCTTTTTAATGAGCTTTCGTCCTACGCATTTCATCTTCTAGCTCTACCAGGTATGCTTGTTTTTGCTGTGCAGACCATTTAAAAATGGCGCTCATTTCTTCAATTACATTGTCTTTATATTGCTCAACGAAAGATATATTAAAAAACATTGCAGCTGTACGGCGAATGAAGAAATCAACTGGTTTAGCAACCGACTCATTGTAAATACTATACATAAGCTGTCCGTATACTACAGGTGGTAACACTCCAGTTGCTTCTCTTACATATTGATGTACAATTTCAGTATTCGTGCCGTAAAGACGAGCTAGCTTTTCACTATCCTCCGCTAATCCAAGCATCTCCCCTTCCTCGCGCTTTACGTTGACGTATTGTTCAAAATACTTAGAGCCACTTAAATCTCCACCTGAAATAGGAAGATGTTTTGTTATACAAGGTAAATAGGTTTTGTTGTATTCTTCTTCCAACTGTTGACAAATTAAATCAACTATTTTTTCTGCCATTTTGCGATAACCTGTTAATTTACCACCCGCTATAGTTATTACTCCGTGTTCAGATTGCCAAATCTCATCTTTTCGAGAAATTTCAGATGGGCTCTTACCATCTTCATGTATGAGCGGGCGCACTCCTACCCAACCCGACTCAATGTGCGCTTTACTGAGCTCTAGGGTAGGGAACATATAAGCAATTGCTTGTAAAATATATGCCGTGTCCTCGTCAGTAATTCGTAAATCTTGCGGATCTCCTTCGTAAAATGTATCCGTAGTGCCAACATATGTTTTACCTGCACGAGGGATGGCAAATACCATTCGGCCATCTGGGGTATCAAAGTAAACGGCCTGGTTCAGAGGGAAATTAGAAGCATCAAATACTAAATGAACTCCTTTTGATAAAATTAAATGCTTGCCTCTAACTTCAGTGTCAAGAGCTCGTACCCGGTCAACCCATGGGCCTGCTGCATTTACAACTTTTTTCGCTTTTATATCATAATTAATTCCTGTTAATAAATCTACTATAGTCACATTTGTAAATGCCAGATTTTTCGTATCAATTGCAACAGCTTGCATATAGTTAAAAAGATGCGCACCACGGTCATTCGCTGCTTTTATAACTTCAATTGTGAGCCTTGCATCATCTGTCCGGTATTCAACATACATCCCTCCACCTAACAGGCCTTCCTTTTTTACAAGTGGTTCTACTTCAAGCGTCTTTTCCTTTGTTAACATATAACGGCGTTCATGTCGTTTTACACCGGCTAACAAATCATATACTTTTAACCCTAGTGAAGTTGATAATCGTCCAAATGTACCACCTATATGAAAAGGGAGTAGCATCCATACTGGAGTTGTAACATGCGGGCCGTTTTCGTAAACAATTGCACGCTCTCGTCCCAATTCTGCTACCTCTTTTATTTCAAACTGTTTTAAATATCGTAAGCCGCCATGTACAAGCTTTGTAGAACGACTTGATGTACCACTTGCAAAATCTTGCATTTCTACGAGAACGACTGAAAGACCTCTGGCAGCTGCATCGAGCGCTATCCCAGCACCTGTTATCCCTCCACCGATAATAAGTAAATCTACTACTTCATCTGATATTCCTAACAATTGGGATTCCCTATCTAATATCGAAAATGTTTTCACTTTTTTGCCCCCTTTTATTTTTGCTCTAGTTCTTCCCCATTTTTACCATAACTATATGTTTTGGCATAAAAAAAAAGACACGTTGATTACTCAACATGCCTGTTCGTTATTGATCAAGAAGATTATTCGCTATCTTTTGCGTTATCAAAATGTATTGCTGTAATATGAACGTTTACTTCACTAGTTTCAATTGATGTCATCGTTAAAATGGCTTGGCGAATTGCAACTTGGATTTCTTTTGCTACTTTCGGAATTGCGTAGCCATATTTAACAGAGCAAAAAACATCAATAACGATATGCCCACCCTCTGACATTGCTGACTTAATACCTTTAGAGTGCACTTTTTTACCGAATCGTTCTGCAACACCTGAAGCAAAATTACCTCGTGTTGATGCAACACCTTCTACTTCTGTCGCAGCAATACCTGCGATCACTTCGATCACTTCTGGTGCTACCTCGATTTGACCTAGCTCGTCTTTTCCAATTGGCGTTGGTTGTACAAATGATGTTGGTTGTTTTTCAGCCATATAAGACATCCTCTCTTTATGTAAAGTTACAATATTCGTGCAGTATTTACTTATCACTATACATATTATACTACATTATTTTAAGAAAGTGCGCTTGAAATTGATCCTTAAATTACACATCACTTGAATATAAAAAAGTTACCTCTTTTTGGCACCTATTAATTTATTCATTTGTTATTGTTTATTAGAAAAAAGAAAATATATAAGAAGATGAAAATATATACTTTACTCAAATAAATTAATTTTAGCTTTATTTAGCTGGTCAATTAAATCATATTGGCTTTGTATCAGTTTTTTTGTTTCTACAAGATGTTTTTCTATTTCTTTTAATTGATCTAAAGTTATTTGTTTTACTTGTTCCATATAATGAAGTGAATCTTGAGAGCTTCTGTTGTTATCAATAGCATATTGAATCAATTCAATTCGCTGTTTGAGATCGATTACTTTACTCATCAACTCAAGTTTTAACTGAACATTTTTTTGAGATTCTTCTGATAAGTTTGTAATCCAATTTATATTGTTAGCTGTTATTTTGTTTATTTTTACATTCATCACCCGAACACCCCCTATATTTACTAATAATTGTAAGATAGAAGTGTATTTTAGTAAAGGTTTGTTACTAATACAACTATTTACAATATAGGAATTCCCAGTATAATCATCCGGTATACAATACGAATTACTTCAACTACGATATGATTCCCTTATAGTGAAAATATCATTAATTAGTTGTATTATCCCCTTTTGAATAAAGTATGTGCTTATTTCAAATATGCTTATGAATATGCCGACTCCTTATATTGAAAAGATTTGCGTAACTATTATTATCCAAATATTATAAAGGGTTTTCCGCCTATTGTCGTCCCTTGGAAAAATTAAAGTGTTAGAAACAAGAAGAGTTAATGGCTTTCGTGGCTTACTATTGCAAATTACATTTGAAATAGAGCCTACCGATGGAGGGCAATGGATTCCAATAGGCAAAGACCGAATGACCTATGAAATTTCATCTGGACCTGAGGTTATGACTTAAAATAACACATTGATTTGAATTTCGTTTTAGTTACATTAAGATAGCTCCTCACTATTTACTACAAAATAAATACATGCCGCCAAACTCCAAAATTACGAGTTAAGCGGCATGATTTTTTATGTGGTTATAGCCCTTATTCAGGATCAAATCGAACCGCATATCCACGGCCTGTTTGTCTGGTGTTATCATAGATAAAATAGAATTCTTCCGATGGATCAACGTCTTCAAACGTCAACACTGCTCGCATCATTCCATTCCCATATGAATCTAACATATAATCCTCACTTATCCCTACAACTTCTACTATTTCTACAGATTTCGGACGATATTTTTCATCATTTTGTTTAATATAAAAATGTTGTTTGGGTCTCATGTAATAGGGAAGATTATCTCGTGTTGCAAACGTGTATTCAATCGCTAATGGACTTTCATTCACCTTTTTCGCTTCAAAATAAAATAAATCATTTTTGGGTGTATCATCACTCGTTATTTTTGATGAAATTTCAAAATTATAATCACTGGCGGAAAAAGGCACATAATCAGGTTTTGGACTTTCTACTTCAGTTGAATTGTTAGCTGTAGAGCCAGATGATACGGGTGTTGCAGTTCCTCCTTCAGTAGGATCAAATCGAACCGCATATCCACGGCCTGTTTGTCTGGTGTTATCATAGATAAAATAGAATTCTTCCGATGGATCAACGTCTTCAAACGTCAACATTGCTCGCATCATTCCATTCCCATATGAATCTAACATATAATCCTCACTTATCCCTACAACTTCTACTATTTCTACAGATTTCGGACGATATTTTTCATCATTTTGTTTAATATAAAAATGTTGTTTGGGTCTCATGTAATAGTGACCACTATCTCGTGTTGCAAACGTGTATTCAATCGCTAATGGACTTTCATTCACCTTTTTCGCTTCAAAATAAAATAAATCATTTTTGGGTGTATCATCACTCGTTATTTTTGATGAAATTTCAAAATTATAATCACTGGCGGAAAAAGGTACATAATCAGGTTTTGGACTTGCTACTTCAGTTGAATTGTTACGTGTAGAGTCAGATGATAATGTTGTTGCAGTTCCTCCTTCAGTAGGATCAAATCGAACCGCATATCCACGGCCTGTTTCTCTGTTGTTATCATATACAAAATAGAATTCTTCCGATGGATCAATGTCTTCAAACGTCAACACTGCTCGAATCATACCATTCCCATATGCCTCTAAATAATTTTCCTCATCTAACCCGACAACTTCTACTATTTTTACAGATTTCGGACGATATTTTTCATCATTTTGTTTAATATAAAGATGCATTTTTGGTCTCATGTAATAGCCAAGATTATCTCGTGTTGCAAACGTGTACTCAATCGTTAATGGACTTTCATTCACCTTTTTCGCTTCAAAATAAAATAAGTCATTTTGGTGTGCATCATCACTCGTTATTTTTGATGAAATTTCAAAATCATAATCACTGGCGGAAAGAGGCACATAATCAGCTTTTGGACTTTCTACTTCAGTGGAATTGTTACTTGTAGAGCCGGATGATACAGGTGTTGCAGTTCCTCCTTCAGTAGGAGTGTAGTCGACCGCAACTTTACTATCTTCTGTTTTAGCAATGTTAATAATTACTTGAGTCATGACTGTGCCAAATGCCATAATGAAAACGGCCATCGCAACGACCATACTTCTTCGTATGAGCTTTTCCTTTTTAACACTCGTTTTTTGAACGCCTCGAATCCCATTCATTGGGGTTAAACGGCTTGCACGTTCTGCTGGAATAAGTGTTCCGATAACACCTGTTACAATTGGAACGAATGATGATAGTACGATTAAAGTAACACCAAATAAGGTAAATTCCCCGTATAAGAAGAATACAATTCCCGTTGCAACAATGACAACAAAGATCATAGCGGTTAATCCTGTGTATAAACCTTCAGCTAAGATCAACTTCCGAATAGAATGTCTTCGCCAACCAATTGCTTGTAAAACACCAATTTCTTGCTGCCTTTCAGACACGTTTTGCCAGTTAATTTCAGCGGTCGTTAAAAGAGCAATGAGTAGGGCAATTGCAATCGCTACGTAATGGAACGTACCGACCTCAAATGCTACATACTCGCCAAGAAGTGATGTAAACATGATACCTTGCATTCGGACAGTAATATATAAAAAGACTGCTAGTAAAGTTGAGGGTAAAGCAATCGCTATTACGGATAAGGCGCTGCGCTTCCATTTTGTTAGGAAATGATTCGCTGCAATCGCATAAATAGAATTAGCGCGTAAAATACGTTTTCCGTTCACCGTAATTTCACCCTCACGCATCGCTTCATACGGAGATATTTTACGGACAATATTCATCGGTAAAAGTGCACCGATAATATAAACCATAAGCGCAAATAGGCCTGTTAATAAAAAACGTACCGGCGTCACGGCATCTTGTGACGTCACACTAATAATCCCTAAAATTAACCAGGAGATGGCAGTTGCAAATAGGCCAATTAAAACACCTTCTAATAACAGCATTCGGTATAATTGAGATGGTCGCCAACCGATTGCTAAAAGCACCGCAAACTCTTTTTGTCTAGCGAGCACATTGACGATACTTGCACTCCAAACGTACGTAATGGCAACAACGACCACACTAATCATTAATGCGATAAAGCCAATATTCGCCTCTTTAAAAATGGAAATGGAAGAGCCAATGTTTACCCATGGTTGTTCGATCCATCCAATTGCGTCTTCATCATTTAACCCTGGCACATATGTTAAGGCTAATTGTGGGGATGAGCCTAATGTAATATCTGTAATTAAGCCCGTTTTCTCTTCAATTTCTTGTGCTACCCGCTCTAAAATTTGCTGGCTATCCTCATTTAACGCTGAAACATTCGCTACTTTAATTCGGATTGTTGAAATGGGGTACTCACCTAATATAGCTTCAGCCGCTTCTAACGTCGTTAACATGCCAGGTGGATTCGTTAAAAAGTCTAAAGGGTCATCTGTTGGCAATACGTCGATCGCTGGGCTAATCGGATTTCCTTCGTTGTCCATTACAAATTTTGCCGAAGCAGGGCGGTATGTTTCCATCGGTAATTCAGTTGTTGGGTCCATCGATAACTTTAATTTGCTTGCATCATAAAAGCCGATAAATTTCGGGTTTAATTTTGGTAAATCAATAAACTCCTCTGCCGCTAAATGAGGCACACGATACGTTTGTACATTACGATAACTGCCAATTGCATCGTCTCCATTTTCTACTGGTACAATTTGATAAGAAAATGGCCAGCGTTCAGCGAATGGACTTGTCATTTCCTCGTATTGAATTGGATTTGGTTTGTATAATATACCGATTGTACGACCTGGTTCAAATTCATATGGAGCAGCTATTACTTGCTCACCCGATTCCCAATCGATACCTGTTGTGTTCGATACAAATTGATGGAAAATATCCTGTTGGCTCCAATTTTTTTGTTCAACGACTGTTGTCTCAAGTGATTGTAAGTATTCTCTCCCCCCATTTTCCCTTATCATTTCCATTGTTTCGTTTGCGTTTTCTTGTGTAAAAGGAATATTCACGCGCTCAAATGAAATATTTGTTGTAGAATCTACAAAGTTTTGTGCATTTACGATAATTGGAATTTCATGTAAATTATTTCCGAGGCGATTTACTAAATTATAGCGGTCTGTTTCGTTGAAATAACGACTCGTTCCTTTTTGGACAATGGCATTTTCAAGTCCAATCAGTTTATTTTCCTGTTCAGGATCAATCGCTGCTAATAAAACATGTGAATAGACCGTATAATCAATGGACGGTGCGCCTGCCCCATAAGAACCATCCTTATTCATATAATTCCAAACACCATCTGGATACGTAAAGTGAGTATATGACTCTACTTCTTTAGTAGTTAAACCATTGTTTATTTGCTGCGTTAGTTTTCTTCGATAAATACCTGGCTCAAGTAAAGTAGTAGCATCCCCGAAATTTACATTATAGTTACTGTAGCCAAGCATCGCGATGGGAGCGGCAACTTCAACGTCTTCAATTCCTTTAATGATTTCATATTGCTTCATACTAATGCCGCCACTAAGACCACTCATGTAATTGGGCTCTAGTAAACTTTTATTTTCTGTAACGGAGCGTGATCCTTGTGGACGAACAACAATGTCATACGAGGCAGTCCAACGTTCCTGCAATGTATCGACTACTGTTCCTTTACTTTGACTTGATAAGCCGACCAAATAGGTTAGTCCTGCACTGATAATGATTACACCGACTAGTAAGAGGAAAAATCGCTCTTTCCTTCGCCACCAATTTTGAAAAATAAATTTAATCATACAGATACTCCTTGTGCATCATGTATGACAGCACCGTCTTTCATTGTAATGATCCGTTTTGCACGAGAGGCGAGGGCGGGATCATGTGTTACATAAATAACCCCACAATTTTCTTGTTCTTGAAGTGAAACGAGTAGTTGGAATATCTTTTCACCCGTTTCACTATCGAGATTTCCAGTTGGCTCATCGGCTAATAACCAGCTCGGCTTATGTATGATGGCACGAGCGATGGCAACCCGTTGCTGCTGACCGCCGGATAACTGAGAGGGAAGAGCGTTGAATTTATCTTCTAACCCTACTTGTATTAATACTTCTTTCGCACGAGCGAGCTTATCATAATTTACTTTTCTTCCGTAAAAAGCAATCATGACATTTTCAAGTACCGTTAAAGTAGGGAGTAGGTGGAATTGTTGAAAGATAAAACCGATTTCTTCAAAGCGAAAATCGGCTAAAGTATTTTTGTTCTTTGTGATGACTTCTTCACCGTCATAATGAATCGTCCCACTTGAAGGTTGGTCTAATGTACCAATTAAGCTTAGTAGTGTTGATTTGCCAGATCCAGATGGGCCGATAATGGCGATAAAATCGCCTTTTTCAAACGTAAGTGATGTGCTTTTAAGCGCATACGTTTTCGAGCCATCGCCTTCAAACGTTTTTTCTAATTGACTACAAGTGATAAGGTTAACCATTTTATCCCTCCGTTTTAATTAATCAATCGAATGACTTGGCAGTTGAATTTTGTGCAAATTTGTTGCGTTTAAATACATTGTCCCATAACCTCGCCTAAAAGTTAACATAAATATCCAGTTATGTTTAAAACTTTAATTCCGTTAATTGGCCCGTTTGCTGAAAAAGGCACAATTCATCTTCAAGAATTGCGCCCGATTGTTGAAGATCGTTATTGAACTAAAGCT
Organism: Solibacillus sp. CAU 1738; assembly: GCF_039888725.1. NCBI lineage: Bacteria > Bacillati > Bacillota > Bacilli > Caryophanales > Caryophanaceae > Solibacillus > Solibacillus sp. CAU 1738. The sequence goes on along the minus strand of NZ_JBDQQN010000001.1, from coordinate 637,059 downwards.
ACCCTTCGTATTATAAGGTCAACTAGAGAAATCTGGTTGACTATTTTTTATTCAATTTATAGATTGATAGTAGCCGGGGTAGAACGGAAGCACCCGTGGGACTTGAACCCGACAACTAAACTGTTCGCCCTCTACTTGTTAACACATGATTAGGCTGGTTGGGACATTACGATCTCGTATAACAAGCGAAGATATGAATAACAAGCTAGATAGAGGTTACCGGTCAATCCACTACCTAAGGAGGAGATAATTTATGAATCCAGTTGTTGGCCTGGATATCGCAAAAGGTGAAAGTCAGGTTCAAATGTTCTTGGATAAAAAAATGCCCTATAAAAACAGTGTGAAAGTTGATCATACGGTGGAGGGATTAGAAGAGTTACACTCTTATTTACTAGATTTAGAGCGTCAAACAGGTATGAAACCACCTATTGTTTTAGAAGCGACAGGTCACTATCATGCCCCAGTAGTACAGTTTTTAGAGGCAAGAGAGTACATTGTCATAATCGTAAAACCTCTAATATCTTATCGAGCAAAAAGCTCTAATTTACGAAAGACTAAAACAGATGCAATTGATGCCTATCACTTAGGTGAATTGTATTACAAAGAGGATTTAGAGCCTCAGAAAAAGCGTGGTATTAAGCTTTTAAACCTTCGGCATCTGACAAGGCAACACGAAAATATGACGGGAATTATGGTTCAAACAAAGCTACAATTTCAAGCTGTATTAGATCAAGTTTTCCCTGAGTATATAGGAGTTTTTGGTGATTTGTACGCCGAGATTTCTTTAATGACTTTACAGTCCTACCCTACATCTGAATCAGCACTAGACGCAGGTGTAGAAGAGATTGCACAATTTATTGATAAGCATTGTAAAGCACGTTCATTTAATTGGGCCGCATGAAAGAGCTGAGGTATTAATCGCAGCCGCAGAACGCAACCCATTTCAGTCAACGCTTTATCAAAGCCTTCTCGTTAGTCTGAATATGTATATTGATTTACTTCAAGCGTACCGCCAACAACTGTCTACGTTAGAGCGTGAGATTGATCAATTGGCGGCACAACTCGAAGAATATGAATTAATCCAGTCACTTCCAGGTGTAGGTGAAAAAAATCGCTGCCACGATACTTTCAGAAATTGGAGAAATTGACCGGTTTAATCATCCCAAAAAGTTAGTAGCTTTTGCGGGACTAGATCCCAGTGTATTTGAATCCGGACGCTTTAAAGGCACGAACAATCACATTACCAAACGCGGTTCAGCTAGGCTTCGGCATATGCTTTACACAGCCGTTCGCTGTTCAATTCGTGATAGTCGTAAAAAGATAACAACCGATGAAACTATTGCACGAAATAAACGATTAAGAGCCTTCTATGATTTGAAACGCGAGGAAGGTAAACCGTATAAAGTAGCCATTATAGCTTGTGCTAATAAGCTTTTACACTGGATTTATGCGATTTTAAAAACGAAAACGCCGTTCCAAGAAACCATCTAGTAGCAGCATTTTCAAATAGAACAAAAACCTTCCACATTGAATGAGGAGGGTTATTTGTGTTGCACATTTTTAGTATAACATGAAGTGTTTTTTGATTAAAAATGTTTTTCTTGACATTCTATTAGCTGGTTTAGTTGAAGTGCAATACTTCACAAGTTAATTAAATTTATGTTTAATTAAGACTTCCTCATCATTCTTAGTCCTTATTTTAATTCCATTTATAAATGGTTCATTTTCTATAATATCTTTCTTAGTTAAATCTTTAGACTCGAAAATTACATAGCCCTTAACTATTATTTTATCTTCATCAAATCTTTTCTCTGTGATTTCCTGTTCTATTAGTTTTTCATTAATCCAGTCAATTAAAACAGTTTCAATAGAGTCATCAATAATTGATATATTTTTTTTATTAATAATAGTTATTTCATAATTTAACTTTTGCTTTTCAAATGTTTCACCAACTCCACCAATAGAAGTCGAAATATCAGCAATTCGTAAATCTGTATTTTCTTCATTCTTGGCTGTTAAGTTCGAACAACCAGCAAATAGAAATAGCGTCACTAACAACATCAATATTTTTTTCAATTCTATCCCCTCCGCCACCATACTTTACCATAAGTAATTCAATATTTTCCTCAAGAATCTGGCCCTATTGCTGAAAAAGGCACAATTCATCTTCAAGAATTGCGCCCTTTAACAGAAGACTTGATTTCAAGATAATCTTAAAAATGCAATTATAATATTCTTTTACTATTGACTCCGTTAGTTGAGTAACATGCGTTATTTAAGTGTTTTTCTTAATCGTTTCTTCTACGTAAGTAAGAAGATTATTGTATGGGGAGTTTCCTTTCAAAAATTGTGATACCACATTCAATGGTAATATCACCATATCCCTCTTTTTAGAATAAAGAACACTCTGTGTATTGCTATTTCTAAATTCTCTATCAAGATTGGGCGAATAATTTAGTACAGAATCAGGTTCATACCAGTAAAAGTCTTGATTAATGTTATTTTTAATAACCTCACCAATATAAGCACCAATACGTTCCGCAAAATTATCAAAATGCTTATTTAAGAGTTCAGTACCAAACTCCGTATTCATTAATCTTTTTGCATAGATATCAATATATCGAATACTTTCAATAGTGAAGTCTAAATTTCTTTTAGTAAGGTTCTCTTTATCCCATGAATCATCTGATACATCCTGATAAATTAATTTTGCAATGCCAATTAAATTATCTTTTTTTAATTTTGCTTTATTAAAAAAACTAAACATAAGGTGGGATTGCTCCTTTATCAATTGTCTACGAGTACAAATACGATAATTATCTCGTATTCCGTTAAATGGCCCTTCTCATGAAGAAAAACGCTTTCCTCAGAAAAGCGCCCGATTGTTGAAGATGGTTATTCAACTAAAGTACCTGGAAGTATTCTTATTGTAGCTATGTTTATATACCTTAGCATAAAAAGCTGCATAAAAAAATTAAAAGGGAAAGCCAAGAAACGTTGGTTTCACAATATTTCTTGGCTTTTTGTGTATTTCCAAACTTACATTTGGGAATGTTTTTTAGGTTTGTTTTGTATACCTAATAAATCCTTAACCATAGGAAATACATTAGTCAGTTTTTTCCAAAGGTAATATAGGTTCTTCTTCACTATATCTTGAATAAGTCCAACCTTCATTCGAAACGTCTGTACAAGCTTTATCCGTACAGCTAAACATATACGTCTGCTTTTCCGTTTTTACATAAATTCCATAATGATAAATAGACGATGGATTCGCAACTTTAAATCGATTGACCCCTTGTTTAATTGCATAAACCGTTTCTCTTGAAGCAATCTCCTTATATCGTTTGCTTTGAATGACCATGCTTGTCATTTCCGCTAAAATGTCCTGATCATCTAAGTTCGGCGTATATGTACTTTTGATATAACTGTTAATTCCAAAATATAAATTTAATACTAAGCTGATGACAAGTAGGATAAAAATTGACTTTGATTTTTTTTGCATTTATATATCTCACTTCAAAATTATATTTTTATCAATTTTAACATGATATTAATTAAAACGAATTAAATGGAATAAAGTTACCAAAGCGTGGTTTGGTAACTTTTTTGCCTTACCGTTGTAAATCCGCATAAATCTGGCGAGACCCCTATTTGCTAAATAATTTCTCCATGAAACTTTGGCCAGTGACACGGCCATTTTGAAAAGCAGCAACCTTCCATTCCCCATTTTGTTTAACAACTACATTTGTATTTATGGATAATCTGCTTTTTGGTGTTTTCTTTTGCCACCTCATCAGAACAGCGCCAATTCTATGAACGATTGCTACATCTGGAGTTAAAAATTTTTGTTCTTGCTCAACTACCACCATTTTCGAGTCCCTTAAAATACCTTTAAAAAGTTTTTCATGTACCTCAGTAATTTCATTTCTTCCTTTTAACCGTAATCCTTGGAACGTGACATAATCAGCATCTTCCGTAAAACAAGAACTATAAATACTCAACTCTGCATTTTTCCCCCAAGCGGTATCCATCCTATTTAACAGTTCTTTAATTGCAGCCGATTCATTTTGTTCATTAAACATATATATACCTCCAAGTTTCTATATTTATCTTTAAAAATACACTTTGTAATCTAACGACGCTCTAGCCTGTGTTACACAGTATTTAGTCTACTACGCAATATAAGAGTTGCGCCACAATATGGCCCGATTGCAAGCCCGGTAGGAATACCATTTATCAGTTTTAAAGAATGGTCTTCATCTCTAGTGTCACTTATTCCAAAAGAAATGAGGCTATCTTTATATTTTGTTTCGGGTCCATCCCAAGTCTTTAGCAACTCCTCTTTAAACTTACCCTTTTCAAACACCTCCACTGAAAATTGCAAATCATCATCTTCTTTTAAAGTGCCATTTAGCTTGAAAAATTCAATTTGCTCCACACCTGTTTTACTAATGAGCAATCTTTCTTTTTCACTCATGTTGTATAACTCTATGGATATTTTAGTATTAGATGGAGATTTTTCTTTTCTACACCTGCGCACCCTGTTAACAACAAGGTGAAAATTATAAACAAGCAGTAGCCTTTAAAGTGTCGCATTTTTTATTCCCAAATTAATCCATGTTTCATTAAATTATTTCAATTTACCTCCATTTTCGCAATAAACATCCCCTTGTTAATGGTCCTTTTCATGAAGAAAGACGCTTTACTTATTACAGAAAAGCGCCCTTTAATGGAATAACTGAAATATGATCTTAGCCATAAAAATACGTAATTCTTCTTGAACTAACGCCACCCGTTAATTGAACAAGCACATCCTCTTCTTTTGTTCCAACCTCTCATTTAAACACATCAAAAACTTTACTTTCACCATCTTCATACTGGCAAATAACAATTTGTAAGTTTTTTATATTCCAGTCTAAGGAACGTAAATATATAAACGAATTATTCAACTCTACAATTTTGTCACTAGTAAGATATTGTAAATCGAAATATTTATCGTACTGTTCATTATGACCAGGTGTTTCAACAGTATTTGTTATAAACACACCAGAAGACTGTTCCTTAGTTTCTTTGATGACTCTAGAATTAATATCGTATTGATGGGTATATAGAATTTCGTTAGAAAAAGGCCTATCAATATTTCCAATATAGATTGTTGTACCATCTTGAGATACAGATGCCAACATCATGGAGATGTCATATGATTTCATATGTTCATATGAAATTCGATTCGTAACAAGTGAATTTTGCATATTATATACAATGACTCCAAATGTACCCTGAATAACCGTTATGTTGTCATTGGCATATAAAAGTCGGGGCATTTCGGAACCTATGTTCATATGTGGAATGTCAGACAGGTCTACGGATAATTCTTCAGATTTATTGTTTAAACATCCAGCTAAAATTAGAAGTGTCCAAATAATTACTGAAAAAAGCGCAAATTTGTACTTCATTAATATCCCCCTTAGTTTCACTTGTTAAGCTCTTCTGCTCTATAGTTTAAGTACAATCTTACACAAAAACCACTCTAGCATTACCATATGTATTCAATTTTTCTTAAGATTCTTCCTCCATTAAATGGCCCGATATTCTGCCATATTAGCTTAAGTACATTTCTTCACAAACTTTACAAAGATAGTAACATAAAAATCCAACAAAAAAATCATCTCACCTCTAAAGGTGTAAATTGGCAATAAAATTTTAAAGCCGCAAACAGACATAACCCCGTTCTAAGTTAGGACGGGGTTAAAATATATTTGTTTAATTTTTGATGTCAGATGCTCAATGCACTGAAAAACATAGTAATAAAGTTGTTTAAATTTAGTGGTTCCTGTACAGACACTCATTTGCAAATTGTTATAAATCGTCCAACGAGGAAAATGTTCTTTCGTTCATTTAATTTGCCTCAAAGTTCTAGGGGCTTATTCACCTACCATACCGTCGTTATCACGATCTTGCATATATTTGTACAACCAGTGTTCTCTAGTTATTGGCATACTGAAACCAGCTGCTTTTGCTTCATCTATAGTCACGATACCATTACCATTTGTATCAACACTAGAAAGATCACCTTCATTTGTTGAAGAACTTGATGATTTGGACTCGGACTCATTATTTCCGTTTAGTCCAAGAGATTCGTTTACTTCATCAGGGTTCACATTTTCAAATGAATCTGTAATGACATTTCCGTTTATTGTATAAGTATACTGATAACTTGAAGGAATCTGCGTTTGCGTATTCGGATATGTAATAATTGCTTCAAAATTAGTAGCTCCACCTGCTTTACGAATTGCGTCTTCCATATAGGCCTGATCACCATGTCGATTTAATGTACTATTTTGCGGGGTAATATTATAAGCATTCGATACTCCTCCGAGAGAATCTGCAATTACATGTCCTTCATCTAGAAACTTACTTTCGACGCCAGGAACCTTTGCCTCATCAGCATAGTATCTGCCATTCGATAATACAGGTTCCTTACTGTCATCTTGTAGAATAATTTCGTCAGCAATGACACGTACTAGTTGCCCGTATTCATTCGTGAAGGCCCAATATTCACGGTCCCCATAACCAATGTCAACAACAACGTTAGGTTCACGATATCCTGACAAATCACCACCATCAACTTTAATAAGTTTGTATCCCGAGAACAGGTCATTATTTTGTTTGGTTGGCGTTTCTTTCACTACTGGTTCATCTACAACCGTAGTGACCGCCTCTTCTTTTTCACTATTATTTGAATTTGTTTCAACTGTGGTTACATCTTGTGAATCTGTTTCTTTATCTGTAACGGATGCATCTTCTACGTTAGTACAACCAACTATAAAGATGGCAGTTAAAAGTAAGATTAAATAATTTATTTTCTTTTTCATTTTAGGACTCCTTATAGTATTTTTACAGAACATTCTAGAGATCTTTGAATAAAACATAAATTAACATTGTTAAACTATATATAATAGTATATTACAATATTAATTTTATTACAGTAGATACTTAGTTCGAAGTATGTAGTGTTAACTTTCAATAAAGATTAGTAGAGTCCATTGCATTATATTTTTCAAATATTAAATTTAGCTAGTACTTGCTTATGGCGGAATAACTACTTTCACTATCTTACCTATACTTTTATATCAATATTCAGTTTTAAAAAAGATGTTATTTAGTAATATTGGTTCTAGTACTGAAAAAGGCACAATTCATCTTAAAGAATTGTGCCCGTTAATTGCAGAAGCACCCCCTCTTTTATTACACATTATCCTTCGTTTAGTCCTTTTCATCCTTAACAAAGAAATTAATCTCCTTTAAGTGCTCATGTATGTGCAGCGTATCTAATTTGGATAAAATATTCCGAGTTTTAATTCAACTATTTTTTACCTGATATCATTGACTCTTACAAGGGTCTAGTCTTATTATTTTTATATTGACTCAATTTATTACAAATAGTCACCAAAGGAGAAGAACATATGCCTAAAATCATAAGTGAGCAGGAGAAGGAGCATATCAAAAATGCAATGTATATCAAAGGAATAGAGCTTATTCGGAAGAAAGGCATAAAGCGAGTTACGGTTGAAGATATTACAGCAGCTGTGCAAATAGCCAAAGGTTCCTTCTATACCTATTATCCTTCCAAGGAAGAATATCTCTATCACATTATGAAGCAAAATGAGCAAGCTTTACTTGACCGAGTTCTTGAAATCGGAGCTAGCTCGGGACATTTTAAGGACAAGATTACGCATGCACTTCATGAAATTTACTTGGCGCCAGATAGTCTTGCACTCTATGTTCAGCCATCGGACCTAGAATATTTGCTGCGCAAGCTTCCAGATTCTTTTAACAAAAAGGAACAGGATAAATCCAAAACTAATTTTCAGAGTACAATGAATGGCTTGGGAATAGAGGATGTTCAATGTGATTATAGCGTACTTGCGAATTTAATGGATGGCTTACATTTTATCGCCTCAAATCAAAACCAATACGGTGAACAAGGAAGGACACAAGCATTAAGCATTCTTGTAGATGCAATTGCGGAATATCTAAGCAAGTGCAAGCAATTCAACCAAAAATAACTAGAGGAGGCATTCATATGAATCAATCTTTGATTATTTTCATAGCGGCTATTGCCTGCATCAGTATGGCGATTTATTGGTTTCTCAATACAAAGAAGCGTGCAACAGCTTGTCATATCGATACACCAAACGGAATAGATGAGGGCGAGTATGTGACGATCGGTGGAATCCAGCAGTTTTTATATCATCGTGGTGAAAATAAGGATCACCCCGTCCTCTTATTCCTGCATGGAGGTCCTGGCAGTCCAATGCTTCCTTTTGCCCAAGACTTTCAGTTTCCTTGGGAAGATAAAGTAACCGTTGTCCACTGGGAACAACGAAACAGTGGTAAAACCTTCTTTGCGAATGATCCACAGAAAGTCACGCCAACAACAACGATTGAACAAGCGTTACAGGATACATATGAAGTGGTGAGCTATTTACAAAAGAAATATAACCAAGAAAGAATCCTTCTGCTTGGTCATTCATGGGGTTCTATCTTAGGTAGTCTATTCACCATGCAATATCCGCAGATGGTTCAAGCCTATATTGGAGTTGGACAAGTTGTAAATATGTTTGAAAACGAACGAATTGGCTACGAGAAAGCATTGGAATGCAGCAGACAAGTAAAAAATCAGAAAGATATTAGCACCTTACAATCTTTAAGTCCTTATCCCTAGCACCATTTTAGTGATGCCATGGTCAAGAAGCTTATGAAACTTCGTAAGTTGCAAGGTAAGTATAAGCTTGCGATGCAACCATCACTTCAACTAGTTATGAGCGTACTAAGTTCTCCCTTTTATTCGTTCAAAGATATTAAATACATGTTAATGAGCGATGTACTAGAAATAAAACAACGTGCTATTCTGGAATTTTTGTTTAAGTCCTATGATCTGAACATGGTAACTTCAGACTATCAAGTTCCAGTATTCTATATCCATGGCGAGGATGACTGGCAAACTCCTTATTCTCTCGCTCGCACATACTTTGATCAACTCAAGGCGCCCATGAAACAATTTTACTCCATACCAAATGCTGGACATGTGACGATGCTTGATCAGAAGGAGTTATTCAACGAAGCTTTATTCGACATTATCGATCAAATCAAACATTAATTACCAAAGCCATTCCATCATAGCACCATGATGGAATGGGACTCGAATATCTCAACCAAGTCAGTATGCATAGGCTTCACAATATATGTCAAATGCTCTTATACAACTAAATGGTCCTATTGCTGAAAAAGGCACAATTCATCTTCAAGAATTGTGCCCGATTCTGGAATAGTCCTTTACTTAAATAACTGATTCACCTTATCTTCATTCTCAAGATGTTTTTGCGTAAGTGCCTTCAAATCATCTTCATTTTTCAATTCACTAAAATCTTCTCCATACCAATTTTGCAGGTTTTCTTTCGTTATTTTGTATTCTTGATTATCAAAATTAAACGCTATCCAATCTGCATTCTGAACTAATGTAAATAAAAATGTAGCGTTAAAAGCGGCTGTTTTTTTATAGTTTTGTTCTGACTCTGACCAATCGTAATTTAAAATAATTCCATATGGCTTCTCTTTTGTTTCAAGCTCGAACCCTTTTAAATGTTCCGCACCTTGCAATTGATTTACGATGTTCCCTACCGCACTGTTATCGCCAACAAGGGAATCTTTAAATTTAAATATATCTTCCTTCCCATCCTCTTTCCCGTTATTTGTGTTACATCCACTTACAATTAAAATTACCACTAATGACAGGGATAAAAATTTAAGCATTTGTTTCATTCGTTTCGCTCCAAATCAATTAGTTACTCACCCATAAAATTTATCATATTGCTCTACAAAAAGGCCCTTTAATGAAAACGAGCGCTGTTCCTTATTACAGTATCGCGCCCGGTACTTGAACAAGCAAGTTACAAATCGCAACTGTCATCCGTATTATTCCTCTTCTTTTTATCACCAATATACTTCCAAAGATAGTATGTCGACCAGAATAAAGCTGTAGATATAAATATTGAAAATGGTACAACGTAAGTTTTTTCAAGAATATAATCAGGGGTAAAAACAGCGAACAAGACCAAGATAATTATTGCTGGAATCAAAAGAATCCAGTAACGTTTGTCCTTAAAAGTGCTAAAACTCCACATACAACCCTCCTGTACCCACATGTGATTTTCAAATTAAAGAAATTATTTTTTATTTTTTAATTCTAAAAGTATAGGTGCTATATTTAGTAAGATAGAAACAATTGTCAGAAACCAAAACGCCTTATTCATATTAGGTACTTCCCTTAAAGCCGACCAATCTTCACCTTTTATCCAATTAGATACAAGGCTATGTTCTGCACAGAGTGTCAATGCTGTAAATGATAACCCCATTGCCATTGCCAATTTATAATCTCTGCCTGTTCCATACATATAAAGATTTATTAAAGTTGCTACTATAGCAATAAGACCGATTATTAACCACATAATTATGCCTCCCCTTTTCAATATAGACATAAATTGTAATTAAGTTGTTCCCAAACCCTCGTTTAGTATCCTTTCATAAAAGAATGATTTCTAAAACTTCTCTAATTCTATAAGTAAATTTTTAAGTATGGTTAAATATTCTGTCGATCTAGTGCCGTTATTATAGAGTAAAATGTGTATATAATTATAGGCATATTTGCGAAGAAACATGATACGATTGCTAAATCAATAAATAGCATGTTAGGTGAAAAATTAATATTTATATTACCTTCGATAAAATCTGTAACTGGATTCACACTTATAGTTGCTAAAAGAAAAATAAATGTTAATTCCATACCTATGTCTCTAATTTTATAATAAAACTGAGGTACTCTAATTTTTAATTTTATTAATTTCCTTTCAATAAAACCGAACTGGTCAAGTAAAGATTTATACATCCCTCTTTGAATTAATAATCCCAATACCCCTACTGTGAAAAAAATGCTTAATATCCATAGAGGAAAGTCAACGATTAAACTCAAAATCATAAGACTTCCTATACAAGCCAAAATAAGTAATAACATTTTATAATATTTTTTCAAAATGAAACCTCCAAAAAAGACAGTTTTAAATTTCCATACAAAGTATTTAAAAACCTCCTGACAAATGTCAGAAGGTTTTAATCTCCCTAAGTAATTATTTATACATCTAATTACGTCGTTCTCTTCTAGGAATTTCGTGGAAAGGAATTGTTGTTCGATCATGAATTAAGAACGTATTCCGCAAAATAATAATATACTAAATGCATCGTTAAAACGTGCGTTCAAAAGGCTAAATTCAATCATTGAACGAGGCTACATCACCTTTTTTTCAATGGATTTTCAATATATCCCCACTTGCCATTTATTTTAACCGCAGCCAAGCCTTCACTAAAACTTAGCGCATCTTCATATTTTGGTTTAATTACTTCTTTACCATTAGTATTAATAAATCCATATTTGCCGTTTAGTTCTACCACCGCTAAGCCTTCACTAAAATCTTTTGCAGATGTATATTTGGGTGAGACAATTTCTTTACCACTTGTATTAATGAACCCAATTTTACTATTATCAGTAAGAAAATCCGGTTCACCTGTAACTCTAGCGAACCCGTTTTTATAATTAGAAACATGGGTATAGTATTTTGAAATACGTTCTCCTTTTTTATTAATAAATGCATCGCGGTTAAGGTCGGTATTAGTCACTCTAAAAAGCCCATCATTAAATACATCTGATTCGTAGAAATAATAGCGTTCACTTTTTGCTATTCTCTTACCCGTTTTATCAATAATATATTGATTTCCATTAATTAGTGCTACAGCAGCCCCTTCATTAAAATCAGATACTTTATCATATTGAGGAGCAATAACCTTTTTACCAGTTTTATCTATGAAACCATACTTAAAGTCAATATTTGATGGAACAGAAATAGCAGCTAAGCCACCACTAAAATTTCTGCTAATAGAATATTTCAATGAAATAACGACTTTACCTGTAGTATTGATAAATCCATACTTATAATTTTTTTCGACGACCGCATATCCTTCGCTAAATCCCCCAAATCCGTCATATTGTGGCTTTACAATTTCTTCTCCCGCCTTATTGATAAAACCAAATTTTCCATTATTATAAATTTCAGCAAATCCATTATTAAATTCCCCAATATATTTATACTTCATAGGTACTACAAAGTTCCCAGATGTATCAATCACTCCATAACTAGATAGATCTTTAATTCTGGCAACACCATCTTTAAATTCATACGTACCATCTCTACTATAAGAATAGTAATTTATCGGTATATGTGAAACTACTTTTCCTGTTTTATCAATAAAATATCCGCTTATAAAAGCTAAACCCTCACTAAAACTTCCCACTGCCCCTGTGTATTGTGGCTCAAGGATAAAATTTTCTGTTGATGTTGCATTAGTTTGTGAAACTTTACTGTCAACATTTGTATTATCTGCGTATGAATTATTATGTATTGAAATGAAAAATAAAAAAGCAAACACAATAATTGTCGAATTTTTTTTGGAGTATTTTTTCACTTAATCAAACCTCTTCCTCTAAATATCGGATTACCATTTTCAGTATAGAGGAAATATTAGTAATTTAATATATTTAATGAGTAATTAAAGTATTATTTTAACTGTTATGTATATATTGCGGTTCACTGCCGTAACATGGGTTTATTTCCGTCCCAGATTGTCGCTTCTAGGGGGGAGAATACTAATGAGTGCATAGGAAGTTTTAGGAAAGTAAATAGAGGAAGCAAATGAACTGCCAATTCAGTAAAAAACAAAGACAGGATTAAATAAAGCATAAAGTTGAAAACGCATCCTCACGAATGAAGATGCGTTTTGTTATATCGAGCAAAAGGCTAAAAACCAAACTTACTCAAAATAAATGAGTAACACTCCGCGATTTCACGCAACTGGTTGAAACGACCGGATGCGCCGAAGTGGCCTGCACCCATGTTTGTTTTTAAAACAAGTGTGTTGTCATCTGTTTTTAATTCACGCAGGCGAGCTACCCATTTCGCAGGCTCCCAATAACCGACACGCGGGTCATTTAAGCCTGTCGTAATATACATATTAGGGTACGGCTTTGATTCTACGTTGTCATACGGACTATAAGATTTCATGTAGAAATAATCGTCCTCGTTTTGCGGGTTACCCCATTCATCCCATTCTAAAGTTGTTAATGGAATCGAATCATCTAGCATCGTCGTCATAACATCGACAAACGGTACTTCTGGAACAATGACTTTAAAACGATCGCCCGCCATATTAGATACAGCGCCTACTAACAATCCACCAGCACTTCCACCACGGGCTGCGATAAGTTCGGTTGTTGTAAAGCCTTGCTCGATTAAATAATTCGCTGCATCGATAAAGTCCGTAAAGCTATTGCGTTTATTCTGCATTTTGCCGTTAAAATACCACGTACGCCCAAGTTCTGAACCACCGCGCACTTGCGCAATCGCCATTATCACACCTTTTTCAAGCATCGGTAGACGATAAGCGCTAAAAAACGGATCGCTACTATTCCCATATGAGCCGTAAGCATCTAAAATAAGCGGCACTGGACCATTGTCGAGCGCATCTTTTTTATAGTGTAGAAGTATTGGAACGTTTACACCGTCTGCTGCTGTTGCCCAAACTTGCTGCTGCACGTATTGCTCACGGTCGTAATCGCCTGTAACCGATGCCTCTTGCAAAACTTCCTTTTCCCCCGATTCAATATCGATTCGTATTGTCGTTTTCGGCGTTAAAAATGATTGGTATTGAATTAAAACTTCAGAAGCTTCATAGTCTTGATATGGAACAAGCGATACCGAATAAATTGCTTCATCCCAATCTAACTGATTAAGAGAATCACCCTCGATACGCCAAATTTGCTCTAACCCGTTTTCGCGACCCGTTACATAAACATGGTGTTTAAATGGATAAATATTTTCGATAAAACGTTTCTCGTCGTACGGAACAACAGCCGTACGCTCATTGAAGTTATCCAATGGGCAACGAAGTAACGTGAAGTTCAATGCATTTTCATTCGTTAATAGTAAAAGTTCGTCTTCCCAATGCTCTACATCGTATTCGATGCCTTCGCGGCGTGCTTCAAATAACTGTGGTGCTAATAACGGCTCATCCGCATCAATAATTTGCACTTCTGTTGTCGTCGTTGATTTCGAAACTACGAAAACAAAACGATTACTTTTTGATTTTTCAATAAATAAATCAAACGTTACGTTCGTTTCTTCAAATAAAAGCTCATCTGAGGTATATTTAGTACCAATTTCATGAAGCCAAACTTGATATGGACGCTGTAATTCATTAAGCTTCACATAAAAAATGTATTTTCCGCAATTACTCCATTCAACGCTGCTGTATAGATAAACGTTTGGAATTGTATCTTCTAACAGCTCCCCCGTATGCAAATCTTTCACAAATAACGTATAGCTATCTGTTCCGTCGCGATTTTCTAAATAGGCAACATAGCGGTGATCTATAGAATAACGCTGCTCAGTAACACTTAAATAGTCATGATCTTTAGCAAGTTCATTTTCATCTACTGTAATTTCCTCTTCAGAAGATGCTAACGCCGCCCGATTTTCTGCCCGTTTACGTGCGAAAATTGGATATTGTTTTTCTTTTTCTTGACGGTAGTAATAATAGTAAGGCCCTTTTTGAATGGGCACTTGACTTTCTGAAGCGGGTACACGTGCCACCATGGCTTCATATAGTTCAGTTGTTAAACTTTCAAGTGGCTTCATGACCTCATCATAATAGCTGTTTTCGTCCTCTAAATAAGCGATGACTTCTGGATTGGATTTATCTTTCATCCAATAATATTCATCATGTCGAACGTCCCCGTGCAGTTCGAATGTATGAGGAATTTGCTTTGCAATTAGTTTATTCAAATTCAATTCTCCTCTCTGTATATCAATATAAATTCTATAAATTTACTTAAATTCCTCTTAAATACATTTACAACCTACAAAAAATATTTCTACATACCTTAAAGTACATGGCTAATACTTGGGTGAATCCTACAATAAAAAACAAAATGAAGGGATAAACTTGGGTTCGATTTCCGGGTCTTTTTTTAACAATCCTTTCTCTGTTTTCTCTTCTTTTCATTGTTGTAGAACTCGATTAAAAATTGAAACTGAATTGATCTACCTAACAGATAAATGGTATTTATTTACCATTTATCGTTCCAAATGTTGGTAGTATAATTGTGTAATCCTACAGTTATAAAGGAGAGAAATAAATGACAGCTCAACAACAAGCAGCAATGCAATCCATGATTGAATGGCTCGCAGATGAACGTGAACTCGGGCAACAACCTAGCAAAATTGAAATTGCGGGAGAATTTGATTTACATGATATGCACTACTACATATTCAAGTATAAAAAAGCGATGCTTGGAAAATGGCTCCTTGGGGTATGCGGAGGCTATGAGGATCAGTCTGACACCGAGCATTGCGGCCATATATTCAGCGAGATGCAACCCTATGATCCAGCGACTGCAGAGCAAGAAGCTGTTAAGATGGTAGAAATGATCAGAGAATACTGGATGAAGCAGGCAGCAGCTTATGAATCTACACAATCCGAGGCGAACGAGATGGAAACGCAAGACAATGGAACTGGTATTTTTAACGGGTTCGTTCTGCTTAACTCAGCGGAATGTGATCTTGATCAAGTAAAAGCTAACCTATTGAAAGATTGGAACATCTCCTGCTCTTCGGAAGAGGATGAGGAAACCTCGGGAGAAACAAAGGAAGGAACCATAGCCTTTGAAGTGGACGACTGCCTTTTAGCAGTAAGTTTTGTCGATGCCCCAATACCAGATGGTGAGGCTGAGCATTATGCACAAGGAAACTACTTGTGGAAGGAAGCCGTGGAGGTTACTAAAACGCATGTAGCTCAAATCATCCTGGCTGTATTTACTCGTTCCGGCTCCCCGCTAGATAGCGGCAGGCTATACACCAAGCTGGCGGCTAGTTGTCTAAAGCTTCCTAACGCAATAGGGATCTATACAAGCGGTACCGTATTTCAGCCTGAACTTTTTATAGATATGGCTGAAGTCATGAAGAATGACGACATGTTTCCTATTCTGAATCTTGTTTATTTCGGCCTGGTAGGAACGGAAACAGGGATAGATGGATATACGTATGGACTAAGAGCCTTTGGCAAGGATGAGATTGAAATACTGGACAGCCAAGTATCCCCTGCCGAACTGCGTGAAATGTTGATTGATATTTCAGGGTATATTGTGGAAGAAAACGTCACTTTAAGGGATGGAGAAACTATAGGCTTCACAGTAGAGCAAAAACTGCCAATTTCCCGTTCCGAGGGAGTTTATCTCGATGGGGATACTATTAAAATCAAATACTAGTCACATTCTAAAAGTTAAAATTATTAAAGAGCCTAAAAAGAATGATCGGGGAGGATATGGTGGCTATTTCACCGACCTTGATGGATAATATTAGGAAGTTTGATTTGGAGAAGATTAGGAATTTCGTGAATCCAATATGTTAGTTATTAATGACTAATAGCCTTAAATAAAAGTCATTAAATACTTTATTATTCATTTTTGAAGATTTCTATACATTAAACGATTTTTAAAAGTCTTGTTACTTAAGTAAATGTAACAAGACTTTTATTTTCAAACAAATGAAATAACTTTATTATTTGTAAACGATTTCTACTAAAATACAGACTTATCTTTTATCCTTATGTTATCCATCTTTATGATTTTTATTTCACGAATGAACGTCGTGTCGGTTAGGAGTAACAGTAAATCTCATCCGCCGCTAATTTACCATTTTTCTACCAACTCAAACTTTATTGTGTTATGATTCTTTATAGTAATAATTTCCAGTTATTTAAGACGCAAGGAGATGATGATTTGAATATAAAAACTTCTTATCAAGGAGTAGTTGAACTTAGGATAATGAATTGGGATGCTATTGACAGTTTAGGTGAAAAGATTACCGAAGTTAGAGACTCACAAAAAATTTATACAAATGACATAGTTGAAATACAACAAGTTGTAGATTTTGGTCGAGTTACAGAAAGGTCTCATAGAATACTTATTATTTTTAACTTAAAAAGAGATTTAGATAATCTTGGAGAAAAAATAATTTTATGAGTTGTTTTCAATAATCTAATGCCTAGCCAATACATCAATCTAAGGGCTTGTGCGTATAAAACAACTATACAGCACAAGTGCTTTTGTTATGCTTCCTCAACAATCACAAGAACGCTTCATTGAACCAACTGTAAGATTAATCCACGTGAACAATCCATCCACTTGAACGAATCTCGATTGCTCTCAATGTTGTTTTGTAGCGCTTGAAATAGAATAAGCAAACCAACTTAATGTTTTGCTAATTCAGTACTTGATGGCAAGATAAACTTCGCGCTTCATGACTTCCATTTTCTTAAATGGTGGAGGTTCATCCAGCTTTCCTATCCTTATCAAACATTCCGACCACAAAATACTCTTGATTAAATTTATGCTCAATCATTCGGTAACCCTTCAAGAAGTCCATATACTTAATCGATGTTCGTTTAACGATGCCTGCTTCAGCAGATAACTTAGATAAGGGAACATCATAGCCACCAAACCTATCTTTCTTGTACTATAACCAACTGTACAAATAAAATCCTTATTTGCCATACAGGACATAAATATGTTGAAGTCCACTGAATGGGTTGCAGTCACATCATAGAACATACCTTCAATTTCTCCCTTTATTTCACCGTCTGCGTTTAAGCGCTGTATAACACGCTCAAATGTCTAGCCAAATAAAAAACCTCCTAACAATTGAATGTTAGAAGGTAATTTTATTGCGATATTTGAAATGCGTTCTATTCCCTATTCTATTCCACTAAACTCCCTAAGTAATTACTTAGTAGTTTGTGAAACACCTAAAACGTCGTTCTCTTCTAGGAACTTCGTATTGAATTTAGCAGATTTGAATACTTCATTGTTCATTAGTGCTTCGTGGAATGGAATTGTTGTATGAACACCATCAACTACGAATTCACTTAATGCACGATTCATTTTTGCGATAGCTTCTTCACGTGTATCTGCATGAACAATAAGCTTAGCAACCATTGAATCATAATATGGAGGAATTGAATAACCTGGATATACTGCTGAGTCTACTCGCACTCCGTAGCCACCTGGTGCTAAGTAATCAGTTACTTTACCAGCAGAAGGCATGAAGTTTTTGTAAGCATTTTCAGCATTAATACGGCATTCAATCGCCCAACCGTTTAATTTAATATCTTCTTGTGCGAAAGGTAATTTCTCACCAGAAGCGATTTTCAATTGTTGTTGAACAAGATCGACACCAGAAATCATTTCTGTTACTGGGTGTTCTACTTGGATACGAGTGTTCATTTCCATGAAGTAGAATTTGTCCTCTTGGTAATCATAAATAAACTCAATTGTACCAGCACCTTCATAGTTACATGCTTGTGCTGCTTTTACCGCTGCTGCACCCATTTCGGCACGACGCTCAGCAGATAATGCTGGAGACGGCGCTTCCTCAACAAGTTTTTGCATACGGCGTTGTACTGTACAATCACGTTCACCTAAGTGCACTACATTGCCATATCCATCCGCTAATACTTGGATTTCGCAGTGACGGAAGTACTCGATGAATTTTTCTAAATATACGCCTGGGTTACCGAATGCTGCAGCAGCCTCTTTTTGCGTAATTTCGATGCCTTTAACAAGGTCTTCTTCAGTACGTGCTACACGGATACCTTTACCGCCACCACCAGCTGTTGCTTTAATAATAACAGGGTAGCCAATGTTTGCAGCCCATTCTTTACCTGTTTCGATATTTGGCACAATACCAGTACCTGGTACAAGTGGAACACCTGCTGCTTCCATTGTAGTACGTGCAACGTCTTTAATACCCATAATTTTAATAGAATCAGATGATGGACCGATGAATTTAATTCCTGCTTTTTCACAAGCTTCAGCAAAATCAGCATTTTCAGAAACGAAACCATATCCTGGGTGGATACCGTCAGCGCCTGTTTTTTGTGCTACGCCAAGTAAAGCTGGGAAACTCAAGTAAGAATCTTTCGACAATTTAGGGCCTATGCAATACGCTTCATCTGCTAGCTTTACATGTAGTGCTTCTGAATCTGCCTCTGAATATACTGCAACAGTTTGAATACCTAGCTCTTTACATGCACGAATAATACGTACAGCAATTTCGCCACGGTTTGCGATTAATACTTTTTTCATTGGAGTCACTCCCTTATTCAGCTTTCACTAAGAATAAAGGTTGACCATATTCTACTAATTGGCCGTCTTTCACTAGAACTTCAACGATTTCACCTTTAATTTCAGCTTCGATTTCATTGAATAATTTCATCGCTTCAACGATACATACGATCGACTCTTCGCCAACTTTATCGCCTACTTTTACGTATGCTGGAGATTCTGGATTCGGTGATTGATAGAAAGTACCTACCATCGGAGATGTAATTTTATGTAGTGATACATCCTCACTCACTGGTGTTGCTTCTGCTACTGGTGCCGCTACTGGAGTCGGTGCTACTGGCGCAGATGCTACTGGTACTTGTTGTACAACAGGAGGTGCTACTACTTCTTTTTTAGGCGCTACAACTTCAGTTACTCCGCCGTTCTTTTTAAGTTTAACTTTAGCTCCGCCTTCTTCATAAACGAACTCATCTATTGATGAAGCGTCAACTAATTTAATTATTTCACGAATTTCTTGAATTTTGAACATTATTAACTCTCCCTTATGTGTAATTTTATAACTACGATTTCTATTTTATAGTTTATTTGAACATTTTGAAATAGATAAATTCAAAAATAATAAAAATACACATAAGTTAGCGCATTCAATTCGAAAAAGTATACATTTCCGCAATTTTCTGCTATATAACACAGCAGAAAATTTTAGGCTTTCTTACGTACTTTTTAGTAATAATTTGATTTGAAATCTACCGTTACTTTGACGCCTTCTCCTTGTTCAGACATCACAATGAAAGCAATTTCATTTGCTTGTGCTTTTGATATTTCATCAGACATTACCGTTACAGCAACTTTTTCATCTTCTACACGGACAAACGCATCAGGATAACCTAATGACTTTATTAACATTTCTAACATTGCTTCAGATGATTCTTGTTTTATTAAAGCATTCATGTCATTAAATGCCACGTTCTTTTCTTCAGCTGTATATTGATCAGAACCGATTTTCTGTGTGTATTGCTCGCGTAACTGGCTTCGTTGATGGCTCATTTCCATACGCATTTGTTCAAATAAATGACTTTCTGATTGGACAGGTGTCGTCTCATCTGTACCTGTTAGCGATGTTTCTTGCATCGTATCACCAGAAAAAATCGCCATTAGATTCAGTTTACTATCCCTTTCAAATACATAATAGACAGAAATTACTGCCGCTAAACTCACTAAAGTTAATAACCACACTGTTCTACGTTTTACTTTCATGATTCATCTCCTTTTTTTCGCATCGGTACAATCATAATTCGGTGTGCTGGTATTTGCATTACACGACTAACCACTTGTAATAATTCGCGCTGCACTTTCGGCTCCACCGCTCCTTCACTGACAATTAGTACACCTGTGACACCACCTTCACTGGAACGAAAATAATCGCTAAGTAAAGCTTGTGTTTGCTGCTCGTAATGAACGTAAATCTTTACTTGTCCAACACCTTCCATCTCCTGCAGCGTTTGCTCTAATAAAGTTTCTGCACCGGAGTCCGTTGACGCGGAATTATTTTGCGTCATGAAAAGATAGATACCGAAAATAATGACCGGAACGATTAGAAGAGGACGACTTAATCGCTTCTTCTCCACATATTAGCAGGCGCCCCCTTTCTTAAAAGTCATCACATTGTATGAACTAATTGCTTGTTATATGCTGAAAAAACTAATAGCAATTGAATAGAAACAGAGAAATATTGCTAATCTAATATAAACTAGAAAACGTTTTTCATTTGCTAACAGTAGTAAACATTGGCCTATTATAATAAGAGCAAGTATTGTCATCAAAAGCTTTTCCCCACCCCTAACTGTACAATCATAAATAATAACAACCATATAAAAACAAACGTAAAACCAATTATTATAGCGACTGCACATAATACAAATAATGTATTGCCAATATCGTCAATAAAGCCACTTACATTCCCGCTCGTAAAAGGCTCTGTAATAGCACCTAAAAACTTGCAGCTAAATGCGTAGACAAGAAGCGTTCCTGCTGGATAAAAGGCGGCTGCCCAAAAAGCTGTAATCGTCGTAAAGCCAGTAATTGTCGTCGCTGTCCCTTGGAATTTTTGAAATAACGAAAATCCTTGCACAACAATGGATCCGACGAAAGGAATTGTCTGTTCCACCATTTTTTTTAACGGAGAAGATACGACCGCATCGACAGTAAAAAATGCAACACCCGAAAACGTTAATACCATTGATATGGCTAGGGACGATGCGGCAATCATAGCCATGCTCATCATACGTATTAGATCAGCAAGCTTTTTAAAAGAAATATTCGGCAAAAATCGTGTACAGAAATCAAATACGAGTGAAGTAAATAAAGCCGGAATGAGTACATTGCTACTGAGATGCATTAAGAGTTGCATTAAAAACAAGACAATTGGGCTCCATGCGACGAATGCGAGTACGGATTGGAGCACGATCATCACAGACGTCAATACTGGAATTAATGCTAAAAAGAAAGCAGAGAATACTTCTGCAAGTTGTTTCATTAGCTGAAACGAGTCAAAAATAATTTTACTAAGAGTTAAAGTAAGTAGTAGAATAAATAACGGATCGAGCCAATCTTTAAAGGTTGGAACAAATGCTTCTAGTAGTAAAAAAATAAAAACATAGGCCATGATTACTGTAAAAATAAACAATACATTAGCAATAGGATCACGAAATATGGCAAATATTATTTCCATCTATTGCACCCTTTTTAAGAGACTTGATAATGATTGAATAACTGGCTCTAGCTCTGATATCCAATACATTATTAGTGTAATTCGGACTACTAGCAACAATAATTCCCCAATCGCCTCGTATTCATTTTCAACTAATAGCGTGTACAAAAGCTCACCAAGTAGAAATAGTGCGGCAGTGTAAATTAGTGATACAGCATACGGTACATGTTGAACGAGTCCGATAAAATGACGCACAAAAGGGATAAGTGATTGAAAAAATACAAATTGAAAAAATACAAAGAAAAAAATAACGGCAAATAGTGGATGTAAAGCTGGTATTGCTTGTCTAAGGAAAAGGAGTAGTAACAGTAATATGACGGCGGAAAACAGAGTTGTCACATGTTACCTAGTGGAAGTTAACCACTGAAAGAAAATGATAATCTCATTGAAAAACAACCGTAAAAATCTAATTAACTCTGCCGTCATATACAAATACGCAATGAAAAATAGGAAAAAGGAGAATTCCTTTTTTCCAGTTTGATCAAAAAAAACATGTAGTAGAGCAATGACAAGGCCAACCCCTGCCACGCGCAATACATCTTGAAGCTCCAAATTTGACCTCCTCACGTAACGCATTATATGAGGTTGGATGTTTTAGTAGAACTAGCTTAGCTCATAGAAAAAAGGTGTCGTCTGAAAAGCTATTTTGAGACGGCACCTTTACTCTCCAAGTAGTGGTATTTTAATGAGACCAACGCCGGAGTAATATATTTTGATTGGGATTATAAAGGATTGAAAGGGGTGTCCGAAAAGTTTTCACTTTTTTGGACAACCCCTTTCTATTACTTCTTAACGGAGTACAACATCTTTTAGTAATGTTTCTACAATAGTTTCTACAGGAGCTTTTTTTGCCATATAGCTATTTTCCCCCATCCAGAGCGATAAAAATTCGGGGCGCATTTGTTTTGCACTTTCTTTGCGAATAGCGAGTGTTAAATGATGCTGCAATGGATACGGAGCGACAACAGCATCTTTTAAGCGCTCTGTAAAGTCGTTTTGTAATCCACGTGCTATTTTTCCTGTAAACGCTTTTGTTAATGTCGTGCCTTGCTCTTTAGATTGTAAAATAGCCACTTTATGTACGGTAGAAACTTCTGATTCAGTCGCAACCAAAAAAACCGTACCGAGTTGAACAGCGGCTGCACCATTTTCTAGCGCAGTACTTACATGCTCTGTCGTCATGATCCCACCCGCTGCAATTACTGGGATTTTCACTCTATCAATTACTTGAGCTAGTAAATCTTGCTGCGAAATGAGCTGCATCGGTTCGATAAACGAGCCGCGGTGGCCTCCCGCTTCTCTCCCTTGCACAACAACTGCGTCAAGTCCAGCCGCCTCAACTGCAAGTGCTTCCTGCAATGTTGTTGCCGTACCAATTGTATAAATATTTGCTTCTTTTAAGTACTGAATATCCGTAGCTGTAGGGATACCAAACGTAAACGAGCAAATCGGCACTTGCTCATCAATCACTACTTGAAGCTGATCGGCGTATAATTCATCCGAAATAACAGTTTGCTGATCAGGAATATTTAATTCTTCATATATCGGTTGCAATGCCGCTCTCGCCTGTTGTAATACATTTACATCAATGTTTGGTTCTTCTTGAATAAATAAATTGACAGCAAAAGGTTTATCCGTTCCTTTCTTCACTTCTCGGATAAAAGCTCTAGTGTCATCACCGTTTAAATAACCTGCACCAATCGACCCTAAAATTCCTGCCTCACAGCAAGCGATTACTAATTTCGGTGTCGTAACTCCTGCCATTGGCGCTTGAATAATTGGTTTATGAATATTAAATTGCTGTAACATGTTTATCACCTCTACCTTAAATTGTAAACTCTATTTTACATTATCGCTATATATAGTTTATATAAATTTACAATCATTAAAAAAAGTATGAACAGAATAATGAAAACAGTGAATAAACGAAACAATTTTTATTCGTTTAATCCAAAAATTAATGCTATTCACTAATTATTTTACAATTATTCCAACTATCTCTTCACATAAAAAAAAGCACCGAGAGTAATCTCTCGATGCATTTCGATTTAAAGCTGAATTTTAATTAGATTAAGCACGTGATACGTAAGTACCTTCAGTTGTGTTAATAATTAATTTGTCCCCTTGGTTTACGAAGAAAGGTACATTGACCATTAAACCAGTTTCCATTTTAGCTGGTTTAGAACCACCGGAAGCTGTATCACCTTTAATACCTGGTTCCGTTTCAGCTACTTCAAGTACAACCGTGTTTGGTAATTCAACACCTAGCATTTCACCTTGGTATGATTGAATGTGTACTTCCATATTTTCAAGTAAGTACATTAATTCATCTTTAATTTGAACTGCAGGAATTTCTGTTTGCTCATAAGACTCTAGGTCCATGAAAATGTGTTCATCACCTTGAGCGTATAAATATTGCATTTTACGGTTTTCGATCATTGCTTTTTCTACTTTCTCGCCAGCACGGAAAGTTTTTTCGTTTACAGTACCATTACGTAGGTTACGTAATTTAGAACGTACGAATGCAGCACCTTTACCTGGTTTTACGTGTTGGAAATCAAGTACGCGGTATAATTGACCATCAACGATGATAGTTAAACCTGTTCGGAAATCGTTTACTGAAATCATGTGTATTCCTCCAAATTATAAAATGATTAAGTCTTTTGTAGAATGAGTTAATTTTTCATTGCCTGTTTCTGTGATTAAAATATCGTCTTCAATACGGACACCGCCGATACCCGGTAAATATACTCCTGGTTCTATTGTTACCGCCATGCCCGGTTCTAATACTTGTTCAGAACGGAATGAAAGTCCAGGGCCTTCATGCACTTCTAAACCAATCCCGTGACCAGTTGAATGACCGAATGCTTCCCCATAGCCTTTTGATTTTAAATAATCACGTGCTACTGCATCAGCTTCGATACCTGTCATGCCAGGACCAACTTTTTCAAGTGCTAGAAGTTGTGACTCTAGTACAACATTATACATTTCTACTAGCTTGTCAGAAGGCTGTCCAACTGCTATTGTGCGTGTAATGTCTGAAATATAGCCGTTATATAAAGCACCGAAATCAAGTGTTACGAAGTCACCTTTTTCAATTACTTTATCAGTCGCAACACCGTGTGGTAATGCTGAACGAATACCACTTGCGACAATAATATCAAAAGATGAACTTGTTGCACCTTGTTTGCGCATGAAAAATTCTAATTCATTCGAAACTTCAAGCTCTGTTTTACCGGGCTCAATAAAGCCTAATATATGTGTGAAAGCATTATCTGCAATTTCACATGCAGCCTTAATAATATTAATCTCTTGCTCTGTCTTAATCAAGCGAATTTTTTCAATTAAACCTGAAAAAGGTACAAATTCAGCATTTACTGCAGATTTATAAAGCTCATACATACCATATGTAAGGGTATCTTTCTCAAAACCTAATGTTTTAATACCCATTAGCGCAACTTGATTTGCTACTTCTGCAAAAATCGTTCCGGTATGCTGAACGATACGGAAATCTTTCACTTGCGCTGCCGCTTGCTCTGTATAACGGAAATCTGTAATAAATACAGCATCTTTTTTAGAAACAATTGCCACCCCAGCTGTACCTGTGAAACCAGTCATATAACGGCGGTTATATTCATTTGTAATTAACAATGCATCGATGTTATTATCGATTAAAGCTTGACGTAATTTTACTAATTTCATTTTTAATTTCCCCTTTGTTTAATATTATTTTTCTAAAAACTTGCGGATTGCAAGATCATAGCCAACTGTACCCAGACCGCAAATTTGACCTACACACTCTGCAGCTAGCATTGAATGGTGGCGGAATGCTTCGCGTTTATGAATATTGGAAATATGTACTTCAATTACCGGCACATTCACTGCTGCAATCGCGTCACGTAACGCAATACTCGTATGTGTATATGCACCCGGATTAAAAACAATGCCAGCTATGCCGCTATCTTCTGCTTCGTGAATCCAATCAATAAGCTCCCCTTCGTGATTCGATTGACGAAAATCAATGCTTGCATTAAAGTTTTCTGCAAGCAATTGTAATCGTATTTTTATATCTTCTAATGTTTCCTTACCGTATATTTCCGGTTCCCGCTTACCAAGTCTGTTTAAGTTTGGACCATTTAAAACGAATAGCTTCATATGACCATTCTCCTTCTTAATGACGACATGGTTTTATTTTATCATAGAGTCTTTATACATCAACTTATTTCGACTATCGACATTTTTTGTACGATAATGGAATTTCGCTGTTTCAATGATAAATCGGCATGTTATTACGACAATAATTATAAAAGGAATCGATAATTCTTGAAATGATTCATTTTCTGCTGGCAAATCATAAATAATCCACTCTGCAACAATTGCAATCGCCACTCCGATAACAAGTGATGTTAAAAACGCAGGTACCTTCCATGAATATTGCATCAATAGATAGAGAATAAGTGAACCAATAAATAAAAGAAGGATTAATATCATCCATGACGAAAAGGCGTTTTCTGCTATATCCCACTTTTTCGTAAAACCTACAGGATGCCAATCGATTAAAGAAAAATAATGTAAAATTTTTAGAGAACCGGCAAGCCAAATTGCACTTACAATACTTGTAATAACTGCTAATAACAAAAAAAAACCTCCTTTTCACTTTAGTTTCACCAAATTTAACAAATGATATGCGTTTTCGTAGTCGTATTCACGAAAATTTAGTACAATAATGAAGTTAATATTCTGATACTAAAAGAGAGTGGTGTACATACGTGAGCAAGGAAGCACCTGTATATGGCGGGCAAGCACTTTTAGAAGGTGTTATGTTTGCGGGGAAAGATCATATGGTGACAGCGATTCGTCGCAACGATGACTCAATCGATTATTTCCATGTGACTAAAGAGAAGAAACCATTATTTCAAAAATTAAAGAAAATACCGTTTTTGCGTGGTGTCATTGCACTTATTGAATCAGCAGGATTTGGTTCAAGGCATTTACAGTTTGCTAGTGAGCGTTATGATGTCAACCCAGGTGAAGAAGATGAAGACTCAGAAGAAGAAACTTCGAAACTACAAATGATTTTAGGAGTAGCGGTTGTCGGTGTATTATCTTTTTTATTTGGTAAATTTGTTTTTACTTTAGTACCAATGTTTTTAGCTGAATTTTTAAAGCCTTGGTTCCCTGGAAAAACCGTTCAAATTTTACTTGAGTCCGGCTTTAAATTAATTTTATTGTTTGCTTATTTATACGTTATTTCGATGGCGCCCATTATTAAACGTGTATTCCAGTACCACGGGGCCGAACATAAAGTAATTAACTGTTATGAATCAGGGCTTGAATTAACGGTTGCGAATGTACAAAAGCAATCTCGCCTACATTACCGATGCGGTTCTAGCTTTATACTATTCACTGTTTTTGTCGGTTTATTTGTATACTTCCTAGTACCGACTGATCCATTTTGGGTTCGTTTAGTAAGCCGTATTTTATTAATACCAGTCGTGATCGGTATTTCATTTGAAGTGTTACAAGCAACAAATGCCCTACGTAACGTCCCAGTACTACGCTATTTAGGCTACCCTGGGTTATGGCTACAGCTTTTAACGACAAAAGAACCAAAAGACGACCAAGTAGAAGTTGCAATCGCTTCATTTAAGAAATTGCATGAAGTGGAACGCAATCCAGAAATCGCCGCTACATTACATCATGACTAAATGAAGGCATATTAATTGATTTTACGATAAATGGCTAGGATTTCACGATATATTGATTTATTTCACGATATATCGCTAGAATTTCACGATATATTAATATATTTCACGAAACCCTTATTAGCACATAAATTCCTATGAAAAACGACCAAGCCCCTGCTTGGTCGTTTTTTAATGAATTAGTAAATGATATAAAAATATAAAAAGAAAAAGAATAGAACATATACTGAATCCATTACAAATGCAACATAACGCCATTGATTTTTACCATAGCGTGATTCAAGAAATAAACAAATGACGAGATTGAGTAACAAAATCAATACTATCCATCCAAAATGTAAATTGTTACCTATTAAAGAAAAGACTAATATACCCGTAATTATTGCGCTAACACTTTGCCAATATGTTGAATGACGCGGCAGTTTACGGTCTTTTTCTCCTATAACGCGCATTTTCCTATTTATTCTAAGTTGGATATACATAAAACACCCCAATGGCACAAACCAGAGTAGAACAAGATTATTTTCTATCCGGCTATCCAATGTATCATATACATCTCCAAAAGTAGATTCCGCCGTTTGGAAATAAGTTGATGTGTCTATTTCATAAAATATACTTGATTCTCTTCCATCATATGGATAAATTTTATATCTTTTCGATGTTTTATCGGAAAATATTATTTTTATCGTAAAACTAGGCATTTGTAATAGCTCTAAATCTTCAACTTTATGTAGCCTCTCATAAATAGCGGCAAAGTCTAGTAATTGCTGCTCATCAACAATTTGTCGAACACCAAACTGCCATGCACTTACTACATTAGCTTCTCCTTGTGCAACGACTATTTTAGATATTTGTGTCTCGTTTTGCGCTTGCTGAAGTTCGGGAGTTGTTACTACAAGCAACATAAAAATAGCACAAAAACTAATGATGATCATTGGGATTTTCCAACTTTGTCGTTGCAACCGCCGGTTAATTTGTGCATATGATTGTTGCTTTTGCTGCTCATCAATCTGAATGTTGGAAAGTTCTTGTAGCCGTTTTTCCACCGCTCTCTCCCCCTTCTAGCAACGCTCTTAGTGCCTTAAGTCCGCGCGCTGTATTATTTTTCACTTGAATTTCACTGCAATTAAGCGCTGTCGCTACTTCTTTCACTGAAAACTCCTCAATGTACCGTAATACAATTGTTTCACGGTAAGATAACTTAATCTGCTGAAGAGCTTTGTATAGCGCTACAATTTCTTCACCGCGCTCCACTATTTCCTCTGGCAGCGGCTTGTCATCAATACGTGTATCTTTTTGATAAGGTATAAAGGACAACAAGCGCTTTTTACGGAAATAATCGTATACTAGATTGCGAGCAATTTTGACAAGCAGTGCTTTTTCTTGCTGAACTTGGCGCGTATTTTTATAAAACCGATAAAATGTCTCCTGCAGCAAATCATGTGTTAACTCTTTATCGGCAGTTAAGTATAATATGTATTTAAAAATGAGTGCGTAATGCTCATTATATATACGATCCACTAATCTCCCTCCTTACCTCAATAGACGATCGACCGCATCATTGGAATCAGTAGTATTAAAAAAATCCATCAAAAAATGATGGATTTAGACTGCGATCCCTAATAAGAGAAATTGAATAACTATTAAAATATCGATTATCTACTGAATAAATGCATAAATTAATATGGCTATAAACACGAGGGCTATGGAAAAAGCTTGTGTAAAGGAAATAATATGATGACGCATATCAGCCATATACTTTTTCTCTAGAATACCGCGCATCACTAATATTAATATAAAACCCGTTGGAATAAATAAAACCGTTCCAAACTGTAGCACAGGTGTTAAAGTAGCAATACAAATAACAACAAGCGCAATTACTAATAACTCAAATGGTAGCTGCCATTTCGTTTTATAATCATAAAATAATGTCGGTTCCCCACGCAAATACCCTGTTTTTCTTTTCAAAATTGGGATAAAAAACCACTGATACAATACAACTATCACAAATAATACTAAAAACTCCATTTCAACACTCTTTTCATTACATTATTCTATCTAATTTATCATAATTAGCTAGATAAATAGAAGTGATTACCCTAACAACTATTTACATTATTCGATAATTTAGGTACGCTTTCAATACATTCTATTTTAGGAGCAATTTACTATGGTACTAGATATGGATTTATTAACAGTCATTTTATTATTTGTGTTCGGTTTTCTAGGTGCCTTTATTAATGCGATTGTCGGTGGAGGCGGACTTATTACACTGCCTGCGCTAATGTTCGTTGGGCTCCCTCCTGCTACTGCGATTGCGACAAATAAGCTAGCTGCTTCGATGGGTAATTTAACTAGCATGCTTACATTCTTACGAGCAGGGAAAATAGATTTCAAACTTCTAGGACCCATTTTGCCTCTCGTTTTTTTAGGCTCTATGCTAGGTGCTTGGACGGTGCATTACTTATCAGCTGAATTATTAAAACCACTAGTTCTTGTCATGCTTATTGTAGTGCTAATTTATACGGTCTTTAAAAAAGATTTTGGTGGTGTGGCAGCTCCGAAAGTGATGACCGCAAAACGTAAGCTATTATTTTTTGCAACGCTCATTTTCATCGCCTTTTATGATGGGTTTTTAGGACCAGGCACTGGCTCTTTTATTATTTTCGCTTTTTTATTAATGGGCTTTGATTTCCTGCAAGCGTCTGGGAATGCGAAGTTGCTGAATTTTATGAGTAATATTGCCGCGCTACTAATGTTTTTATTACTCGGTGCAGTGAATTTTACATACGGGCTTATTATGGGCTTTGCGATGATTGTAGGTGCTTTTTTCGGTACACACTTTGCATTAAAACGTGGCACTACATATGTTAGAATTTTATTTATAGTAATGACAAGTGTATTAATCGCAAAAAACATATTTGATTATGTGACACAATAAAAAAACGTCTATTTCGAATAGAAATAGACGTCTAATTGGTTTACAGCACAGGTTTCCTAAACCTTTTTTCAAGTACAGACTTTAAACTACATAATACGACGTACCAACCCAGAGCCTCTTATATTTATCTTAATTGAAGTCGTAACTATATAGAAATATATGGAGGTTTTCCTGGATTGAATCCAAATATATTTCCTTTTCATTTAAGCGATTAAAGTTTTGGCTATCGTAAAATCCATAGTTACATCTAGTATCTGTATATAGATACATAGACTCCACTTCCATACTTTGCATATAATTAGATAAATAATTGATCAAAGTTTTACCAACACCTAGCCCTCTAGATTCTTCGGATACAATAAATAATTGTATACACCCTTGAAAAGAATCCTGTTTTCCTTGGATAATTTCTTTATAAATTTCTTGGATTTTTATAAATTCTTTAAATAATTTTTTATTCTCTTTGCTAGTTATCATTAATTTAAAAAATGCAGCGGCTATGACTAAAATACTTTGAGACTTAGGAAGGCGTTTTTTATCCTTTTTTGCACTACCTAAAATAACACCGATCACCTTATTATTTTTTACTGCAACTTTACTAAACGAACTATCTAAAATACAACTATGGAGATAAATATTTAATATTGAATCTAAAAAATTCTTATCCTCAATAAATTCACCAAACCCAAATGCTTCACAAATCAATTCTTTAACACGTTCATAATCTTTTTTAGTTAATTCTCTATATGCTAAGTTATCCATGTTTTTACACTACCCTTTCATATAAATAAAATTTGTTTAAGTATGTTGTAACTAGCATATAGCTATAATAAAATGTCCCCTAAGGGTAGAGTCTACAATAAATTATTTTGAAATATAAGGAAGTGATTTTAATTAAAAATTTATATTCTATTGGTGAAGTTGCTAAAATCAAAGGAATTACAATAAAAGCTTTAAGATATTATCATAAGGTAGGTATTCTTATCCCTAGATATATCGATGATACAACTGGTTATAGATACTATTCTTTAGATCAATTTATTTATATTGATGTTATAAAATGGTGTAGAGTTTTAGAGGTTAGTATAGCGGAACTTCAAGAGGTTTTTAAAAAATGTGATACGGATGAGCTATTAGAGTTTTTAAAACTAAAAAAATGTGAAGCACATGAAAATATAAATAAGATGCAAGAAGTAATTAATAATATTGATGATTTTAATACTTTTGTCGAGCATTCTAAGGAAATATTAAATAATCATGAAATAAAAATCGAAGTTTTAGAAGAGCGTTATATAATTTTTGCTCCATGTAAAGAAGTGGGTAGTTTTAAGGAGTTACTTTATTATTCTGATTTAGATAAAGTTATTACAGAACATAATTTAAAAATGACTATGGAGAGAGGAATAATATATAATTTTAATAATAATGGAGATGTAGAACCGATTTATGTATTTAATGGGCTAAAGCAAAATTATAGTATAGAAGATGATAATAGTATAATGATATTACCTAAGGGCAAGTATTTAACCTTATCTTATAGTAAGGATGACGAGAAGGAAAATATAAACAAAATGCTCAATTATATAAAAGAAAATAATATTAATGTTAAAAGCTGCATTGAAGTAGAGTTATTCAATGATTTTTTAAATACGGAATACTATAGTTGTCAGATACAAATGCTTTTAGAAGAGAATTAGTTTAGTTAATCCAGCTAGTAGTTTGAGGAATTTAATCAAGTACATTAGCATATTATCCCCCCCAAAAAATATATTACAAACCGTTAATTTCCGTTCCAGGCGCTCCCTTTCCGCAGGCACGGCTTCAACTAATTTTTGCGGCGGATCGCCGCAAAAATGGATTTTCCGCCCGTACTGTTCCCGCAGGAGTGTCGCGCCTTCCACTTCAATCAACTTGTATTGGCTATTCTGCTCTTAAATAACTAATACGCTCTATCGGCTTCAAAAGTTGATGTAATTGGTGTAATTATAAAACTAGATACATTAATTGCTTATTTAACCATTATTGAATTGAAAATAACGCCATCTGTTGTTTGAACTTTTAAAGGTTCATTAATTTCATCCAGACCTATCTTAATAAAAGGCGCTTTGTTTTTATTATTACCTTCAACAATTTCCACCGTGATTTTTGTAGGACCACGTCGACTTACTTTCTTTACCACAATTTCTTTTCCTAAATATTCTTCGCCTAATATTAATAAAACTTCTTTTCTACCTTCCAATATAGTAGAAATTCTGTAGCCTTCTTTTTCTCCGCTAGTTTCTCCTTGTTCAATTATCCAATATCCCTTATCAGAATAAATTATCAATCCGATTGTTAAGAAAAACACGATTGGTAAAATGAAAAGACTAATTTTATCGCCTTTTTTAAATTGCTGTGAAGATTTTTTCCGAATGAATAAAGGTAATAATAACGTCCCAATAATACTAATAAATAGAAATCCTGTTGCCAATAATCCATAACCCATACCTTCAAATCCACCAATAAAGAAAATTCCATATGCGGTAATGCCAATAGCCATCAGGAAAGTGATAATTGGCGCTAAATAATATTTACCATTTTTTTTCGATGCAATAAAAGTGAATGTAAAAAAAATAAATCCTAAAAACATCCCAATTAGAATAATTAAATACACCATGTGAATACCTCCCCTTTTTCAAAAGAATAACTGCAAAATTTTACTCAAGAACATGACGAGAAATAAATCAGTTAGTAAGGAAATCCACAACCATTTTTTTGTGAAAAAAGTGAACGTGAATATCAAAAGAAAGATTGCAGCAGGTGTATAAAATAAAAATAAAGCTGACTGGATGAAAGAAAGATCCACCGAATCCACACTAGAAAAACTAAAACTTGAATATAAAATGTAGAACAAAATCACTGCCCGGATCGCAATCAATAATAATTTCAGCCCAGTGTTAAACTGTACTAATTTTTTCAAAGGCTTTAATTCTACCTCATTCGAATAATCTAGCGTAGGAATGCTTGCATCAAATTCCAAAGTATTGATATATAGTCCCTTACAATCATCACAGTCTTTAATATGATCCAAAATAATTTGTTTAGGTTCATCATCTAAATCATTAATCACTGGGATTAATTCATGGGCTAACAGATGAATTTTTTTATACTCATTCATTTGACTACCT
Organism: Solibacillus sp. CAU 1738; assembly: GCF_039888725.1. Lineage (NCBI taxonomy): Bacteria > Bacillati > Bacillota > Bacilli > Caryophanales > Caryophanaceae > Solibacillus > Solibacillus sp. CAU 1738. Next base: position 603,188 of record NZ_JBDQQN010000001.1, on the reverse strand, counting down.
CTCTTTAATTATACTTTTTCTTATTCTAAAAACTCTGGACTTTAACGTGGATACAGGTAAATTTAACAGTTCGCTAATTTCTTGATAATTATAACCATAATGTTCTTTAGCAAGGATAATCGCTTTATCAGTAGCAGAAAACTCATTTAAAATTGTTTCTAATTCGTTATTGATAATTACACTTACTTCTGGAGTAAAATTGTCAATCAATAATAATTCAATAATATTTTCGTCACTTAACAACTCAGGTTTCTTTTTTCTGTAGTAATCAATCAGTGTATTTTTTGCACTTTTGACTAACCAACTTTTCATATAGTTCACTTTAAGAATACTTGTTGGCGTAACTAAAATCTTTGCGAACAATTCCTGAATAATATCATCAGCAATTTCATTACTCTTCGTTAACCCTATTAATAAGTTCCTCAAATAACGATAATGTTCATTGTATACTTCCTCAATCAGTTCTAATGGATTGTTTTTAGACATACTTTTAAGCTCCCTGCATCATCTTCCTTACAAATGAGTCGATTCATAATTAAAATAGTTGCAATTATTTATTTATTTTTTAGTATTATTGTAAAAAATACCTAAAATACACTTCCGGCAGATCGGAGTATTCAAATAAACATAAGTAGTCACGTTCTAAAAAACAAAAATAGCGTTAAACCCGCTAGGCCTAACGCTATTACTATTCATTTAGTTCAAAACTTTATTATATCCATTCTTTCCCATGCTTGCGGATGAATTTAATTTCGTTTTGATAATGTTCAACATGCCCTTCATCTACCATCTTTTGAAAAGCAATGTTGCCTTCACTGGCTTTTCTCGTAATTGTATTACATAGCCCTTTTAATCGTAGCAATACCATTTCCAAATAATCTTCTTCTATTTCCTCACCGTATGATTCAAAAAATAATCTAACTCTTTGTTTTATACGGTTAGCATGCTGTAAGGAATTATAATAAACTACTTCCTCATCTGATTCAGGAAGAAAATATCTACTTAAGGGGACGCAAGTATAAAGAGTATATGCTATGTCCCAAAGTCTTGGACCAGGTCCAGCAACATCAAAATCAATAATACCTATTGGTCTTTCATGCTTAAATATAATGTTGTATATTGCAAAATCATTATGGCATAGGACCTCAAATTGTTGGGGAGTGTTATCTAATGATTGCCAGCTATCATCAAATGAAAAATCACTTACAGAATCATGATAAAGACGGAGCATTTTCGCTATTTCTATTAAGACATCATTAGACCACATGTACTCTTTTATAGGATAATTCCCTGCTTCTCCTTCAATAAACGATAATATCTCTCTTCCTTTTTCATCAATACCTAAAAACTTTGGTGCATAACTGAAACCTTTGCTCTCCAAATGCTTTAATAGCTTATGGATTTTAGGACTTTCTGGCTTTAATTCTCGTCTCACAGTATCTCCTGAACGATACACGTCAGAGACATTCCCTCCTGTTAGTATTTCTTCGTTTTCGTACTGACTTGTCATTAAAATCCCCCCAATATAGGAACGCTACTATTGTCCAATAGAGATGTATTTTTACCCATAATTAAAAGCAGATATACAAAGGTATCTGCTTGGTAATGGGAATTTAATTGTCCACACCATGAATCCCTTGAATGATTTCAGATAGACAAATAAACGCATCCTTAAAATCAAGAATCGCCATCGCCTCTCTATCCAATTAAGTAATCAGTTCAAAGTATTCCATATGTGTAATATAGATTCCCCTTTCTTTACATCTCTAATTTACACATTACTAAATACTTCCTTTTAGTTCAATACCATTAAAAGTATCTTGTTCAAGTTTGCCTATTTAATAGAAATTTTATTGAGCTTTTCAGGATTTGAGGCATACAGCTATATTTAAACCCACATTTTAGGGCATACATAACATTCACTTTAATAATGAAAATAAGCCAAAACTATGCAACTCTGTACAAAAAGCTGCATAATATCGGCTCTAAAAATTTTATACGTTATAGAAGATTAGCTTTTCGTTACATTAACAGAGCCTTTCTAATTAAAAATTATAGGAAAAGTAAATATAACGAAAGCTGCCCAAAGTCCGTATACTGGCAAATACTTAGTAACGGCATCTTGGATAGTTGAAGGTCCCGATTTGTTTTGTAGAAAACGCATATAGGAGAGCATAATCCAAATTAGATTTCCACAGATAAGTATGTTTACTCCTAAAACAGCAAGTCTATTAGGCGTAATCCCATAAGAAGAAAGTCTGAACACGATAGCTGACAAAGCCACACTATCAATGATAAGCGCAAGAACAATTAAGGCAAAATTTATATAATCTGAAATGTTCTTTTTCTCGTCTGAGTCACTCTCGGTAATGGAAAATATGGTAATGGCCAATACACCGAGGAGTATTCCGTTGAAAGCTATCAGGAAGTTACGGTCCAAGAATGGATTTTTTCCGACCCATATAACCGTTATAAGATAGACCACCAATGTAACCAGGACAAGAGGACTAAAAATTTTAGCTAAATATGGTGTAATATTCTTAGCAAGTTTAAAATTCGTTGATACTAGGTATGCAGCCACAATAGCGAGAGAGGCAGCACCAAATAATACGACATTACTAAAATAAAAGTCTTCTATATCCAAGCCAACAAAGCTAAATAATTGCATCGTTAATGCTGCTAGCACCATTCCGCTAACTGCCATGCTGGCGTAGAGAATACAATATTCCAAATTAAATTTAATATAGGCTAATCTTGTACTGCCTTTTGAATATTCATTTCCTGTAAATGCAACCCCTACCAATACCCATAAGAATATGGGAAGGTGTAAATAAGCAAGGATAATACTATCTTTATAATTTAATGGCAGCATATTAAGATAAAAACCGGAAATTAGGAACAACGCTGCAAGGGAATAAATAACACTTTTTTTCGGAGTATTATTGTAAACAAAATACGCAGCAATAAAGGGAATTATACCAAAAGCCAGGTTTATTGGAGCAATTGCTTCCTGTTCGACAAAATGGAAAATGACCCTTGTGCTTATCCCGGCCAGAATAGCTAGAATGCCCATGAATAAGAAACCTTTTTGAAGAAAGGTAGATTTCTCTGTATTTTCTACCTCCTTGAAATGCAATCTTTCATACCAAACGCCAAGTACCTGAGAATCAGGATTTTGTTCCCATGCATGAGAGAATGATTTTTTAAAACCTTTCGGATCTTTTCTATACATTCTCTCCAGCTCATGAGGGTTATCAATATTTTTAATAATCAAATTGTTAATGTCCATTGTTATACCTCCCATAATAATTTTTATATTAAGTTTCCTCCACAATGTTTAACTGTCTTCGTCACTTTTGTATTCTAAAATATCTCCAGGATGACATTCTAAAGCCTTACAAATTGCCTCTAAAGTGGATAATCGAATCGCCTTTGCCTTTCCATTTTTCAATATAGAAAGGTTCGCCATTGTTATGCCAACCTGCTCCGAAAGTTCTGTAACGCTCATTTTTCTTTTTGCTAACATTACATCAATATTAATAATAATTGCCATTGTTATTTACCTCAGACCGTTAAATCATTTTCTGATTTGATATCAATTGCTTCTTGTAAAAGTTTTTGGAGAACAGCCGCAAAGACTGCGATAACCATCGATGCAAAAGGAACAACTAATCCAACAAAGATAACTCCCGGTGCGTCGTCTACTTCTGCAAAGATATAGAAGAGCGGCAAAACTAGCACATGCAAAATACTGATTGTGATTGCACTGTATTTGATTTTCTTTAAAGCTCTTACAGATAAATCGGAGAAAGCTTTATTCTGGTCAATATAGCGTAAGAGTTTGAGAGCCTGATACACAGCAAAATAAAAAGGAATCGCCGATGCATCAAAAGCGATGAAAACAAGATATTTTAAAAAAGCAAACTCTGGAAGCAATTTTGCTACAAAATTCGCCATCTCAGGCACCAAAAAGATGCACAGAGCAATAATTGGGATCCCTAAAAGAATAACAGCTATTTTTAAAAACAACGTTGTTACTTTTTCCATAAAAAACACCTCACATATTTATTCTGATTTTAATACACATTTTATCGTTTTACAATAAATTTTTATTAAATTAAATAATATTTTTATTGTAGGTTGCTGTTTAAAGAAAAAAAAATAACATTCCTCATGCAAAGAAATGCTCTTTAACTTTAAACTATTAATTTAATAACTTGTACAGCTAACCGTGACACTGCCTGTCTTTTTCTAGACAGTAAGAAAACCTTATCTTGTTCCCATAAAAAAACACATCTACATTGAGTATTTCGGGTTTAAATACCCGTTATTCAATGAAAGGTGTTTTTGTTTGTCCCATGTTATGCACCTATCTCTGTAGCACGACCTTCTTTATTCCATTTTTAGACTTGTGGTATTCTAGCTCTTTTTGACATAAAAACACCCCTTTAGATTACTAAAATCTAAAGGGGCTATACGGTACGACTTATTTCAAATCTACACTACGTACTACTTTCGTTATTTTATAAACCGCATTTTAATTGTGCGCCACAGTTTGTACATGTGTTACAGCCGCCCATTTCCTCGACTGTTCCTTGACGACATACCGGGCATGTATTCCCTACTTCTGAACCGATTGTAACGTTTGTTTGTGCTAGAGGCGCAATTGTATCAACTAAAACAACTGGTCGTGCAATCTCCTCTTGAACAAACTCTTCTCCAAATGACATTTGTTCTTCCGTATTCTCTTCAGCTTTTAGTGTTAATACTTGTGTATCACGGCTGCCGTCAACATACACAGTACCACCCTTTGCACCACCATGGTATAAGCGCTCGTACACTTTTTGTACTTGCTCTACTGTATACCCTTTTGGTGCGTTTACTGTTTTAGAAATTGAAGAATCAATCCATTTTTGAATTATACATTGCACATCCGCATGCGCTTCTGCAGATAATTGCATCGAAGAAACAAACCATTCTGGTAGGTTTTGCTCGTCTGCATCAGGATTATTTTGTAAATATTCTTGAACTATTTCTGCTTTCACTTCGATAAATTTACCTAAGCGACCTGAACGGTAATAAGTGAATGAGAAGTATGGCTCAAGACCTGTCGCAACCCCTACCATCGTTCCTGTAGAACCAGTTGGCGCTACTGTTAATAGATGCGAGTTACGAATACCGTTTTCTAGGACGCCTTGGCGCACATGCTCCGGCATTTTTTGCATAAAACCAGTGTTAATAAACGCTTGACGTAAACGTGCTGTTTCTTCCGCATTTTCACCTTGTAGGAACGGGAAGCTGCCGCGTTCTTTACCTAGCTCTATCGACTGCTCATAAGCTGCTGTTGCAATGACTTCGAAAATGTCATTCACAAGCTTATTACCTTCTTCAGAACCATATTCTTTTTCACAATAAATAAGTAAATCTGCTAATCCCATTACTCCTAAACCAACACGGCGCTCACCTAGTGCTTGCGTTTTGTTTTCAGGTAAGAAGTAAGGTGTTGCATCAATTACATTATCTTGCATACGTACTCCAACACGAACCGTTTCGCGTAGTGCCTCGTAATCGACAGTTTTCGTATCTTTTTGAGCAAACTGCGCTAAGTTCACAGCTGCTAAATTACATACAGAATATGGTGCAAGTGGTTGTTCCCCACATGGATTCGTTGCAACTACTTTTTGACCATAGCTTACCGCATTTGTCATTTCGTTGGCATTATCTATGAAGAAAATACCTGGCTCTGCAGCATATGTTGCACAAATATTAATTAAATTCCATAGCTCACGTGCTTTAATTGTACGGTAAGTGCGAACAGCATGTCCCATTGCTTCCCATTCACGAACATCGCCAACTTCATGCCATTGTTCGTTGTAAATAGCCATTTCTTCTGGTGAGTAATTTGCAACATCTGGGAAACGTAGTGCGAAATCTTCATCGTTTTCAACTGCTTCCATAAACTCATTTGTTAATGTTACTGAAATATTAGCACCCGTTAAAAACTCAGGATTATGAACAGAATAAGTTCCGCCATCACGCAGTTTTGTTTCAGCATCACGAATAATTGCTTCGTTAAATCCACCGAAACCTTCGATATTTTTATAATTTACAATGCCTTGATACATCGCTTCCTCTTGTTGCGATAAAGGCTTGAATTTCAATTTTTCATTCGCTAAACGGATAATAGATTCATCTGTCGTATTTTCCATTAAATAACGTAATATACGTGGATTTTGCATTTTTGAAATGATAAATTCCACAATATCTGGATGCCAATCTGCTAGCATTATCATTTGTGCCCCACGTCTTGAGCCACCCTGTTCAACAAGGTGAGTTAGCTTAGCAATATCATCTAACCACGATACAGAACCAGATGATCTACCATTGACACCGCGTGCTAAAGTATTGCGCGGACGAAGTGTAGAACCATTCGTACCAACGCCACCACCACGGCTCATAATTTCCATTACTTGCTTACGGTGGTCACTAATACCTTCGCGGCTATCCGCCACAAATGGCATTACGTAACAGTTAAAAAATGTTACATCCGTCTCAGAGCCTGCTCCGTAGATTACACGACCGGCTGGAATGAACTTTAAACTTACAAGCTGTTCATAAAACTTATTGAACCATTTTTGACGGTCTTCCTCTGTTTTCTCTACACTAGAAAGTCCTGTAGCATTACGTTTCGCAATTTGCTCATAATAAATTTCAAGTGGTTTTTCAATAATATCTAGTGAACGGACAATTATACCGGATTGTTGCTCCTCTGGGTTATCGAGGACATGGCGGAAATCTTCCTCAATTAAAATTGTCGCTTTTTTAGCAACCGTATCAATCGATTGAATAATACCTAACCCTCGTGCTGGGAATTTAGGATCTTCCTTAACCGTTAAAACGACGAAATCTCCTGCTTTTAATGTCTTCTTCTCCGTATCCTTAAAAGAATAGCGGTCAATCATCACAAGACGTGATACCCCTTTATGTGTAATATGCATATCCGGTGTAACTGGGTGTACTTGTGGAAATTGTTCAATATCCTTGTTTAACTGGTCTACGAAGATAGTTGTTTGATTGTTAATTGTTACCATCTACCTAGCCTCCTCTTTTAAAATGCTCTTAAAACAAGCTATTTCCCTTTTTTAGAGAAATAAACAATAAAACACAATATGTAGTGTTTTTATTTTTGACGAACGCACTATATATAGTTCATTTAATCACTTTTAAAAGATTACATCAAAATCTTTTTCTTCGCAAGGTCTTGATTTTTTTAAAATGTCAGCCAATCCATATTATACAAGGATTTTTCAAATGAAATTTTTTTTCAATCAATAAAACAAATGTTCGTTTATTATTTTTTATAATTCCACAAATCATTTGCATACTTTGTTTTTTCTAATTGTTCCACGTATTCTAATTGCTCTTTCGTTAATTCATATGGTACAAGCTCTATATGTAGTGCTTGTTCGAACCCTTGTTTAAATGCTGCAACACATTGCGAAATTGTAAATGGTGTAGAAGACAGGCGATTCATTGCCACTGCCTTTTCAGGTAATTTTTTTCGCATCTTATCTTTTGCTTCTTCTGAAGGAAATTTAAAAACGGACAATAATTTTTCTTCGTCCAATTCAAGTAAAATAGCTCCATGCTGTAAAATAACACCTTTTTGACGTGTCTGTGCACTACCTGCTACTTTTTTCCCTTCCACTACAAGCTCATACCAGCTTGGCGCATCAAAGCAAACTGCACTTTTCGGCTGCTTTAAATCTGCTTGTTTTTCCTTAGTATCTGGCACACTAAAATAAGCATCTAGTCCTAAATTTTGAAAACCTATTAATAACCCTTCACTAAGCACACGATACGCCTCTGTAACTGTTTGTGGCATATTAGAATAGCTTTCTGTGACGATAATGGAATAAGTTAGCTCTTGATCATGTAATACGGCACGTCCACCTGTAGGGCGTCGAACGAAACCTAAATTTTGTCGTTTCACTTCATCTAAATTAATATCCCGTTCCGCTTGTTGAAAGTAACCAATAGATAATGTAGCAGGATTCCATTCATAAAAACGAATAATAGGTGGAATATCTCCATTACTATGCCAATCAAGTAACGCCTCATCTAAAGCCATATTAAATGAAGGCGTACACGGTCCTGAATTAATAAAATACCAACTCTCCATTATTTTCATCTCCTCAAAATATACATTTTAGCAAACTTACTCGACTATCGCCACAATCTCTTTTATAATAGATTTTGTAGATAGAAAGGGGTTTACAAGCAGTGAATATTCTCATTACAATTATTATCATTCTTGCGGTCATCGTTGTATATGTGCTAATCAACTCGATGCGACTAAAAAAAGCTGTAACGAATTTAACACAAGAAGAATTTATACAAGGATACCGTAAAGCACAATTAATCGACCTACGTGAACCGAAAGAATTCGATGCAGGACATATTTTAGGTGCTCGCAACATTCCATCGACGCAGTTTAATACGAGATACAAAGAAATCCGCCCAGATCTTCCTGTATACTTATACTGCCAAAACACAGGTCGAAGTGCACGTGCTGCATTGCAACTAAAGAAAAAAGGCTATAACCAAATTTACCAACTTCAAGGCGGTTTTAAAACTTGGACAGGTAAAGTGAAATCAAAAGCATAAGCAAAGAGGAAGTTCTCTAACAAGAGAAACTTCCTTTTTATTTTTTCGATTATCTTTCAAAAAGTTGGGGTAAAATATCGAAAATAGTTTTTGGTGGATGTATCTTATGTTGTAATCTATTAATCCAATATCAACTTTACCTCAAAAGTTTTATATTTTATAGCTTTACAATGGTTTTCTACCTATATAAATAGCCCCTGTAAGATGTTTGACATCTAACAGGGGCATTTATTATTATGCCTCTTATTTTGTATAGCGAAGCACTGGTGTACGTGCAGCACGTGTTTCATCTAAACGTGATACAACAGTCGTATGCGGTGCCTCTTGAACGATAGCAGGATTCTCCTCTGCTTCCTTCGCAATTTGGATCATCGCATCACAGAACGCGTCTAACGTTTCTTTAGACTCTGTTTCTGTTGGTTCTATCATAATACCTTCCTCTACATTTAACGGGAAGTATACAGTCGGTGGATGGTAGCCAAAGTCAAGCAGGCGTTTTGCAATGTCTAATGTACGTACGCCTAGTTTCTTTTGACGACGACCTGATAATACAAACTCATGTTTACAATGACGGTTGTAAGGTAGGTCATAATATTCTTCTAAACGGCGCATCATGTAGTTAGCATTTAATACCGCATATTCCGTTACCGCTTTTAAGCCATCTGGACCCATTGAGCGGATGTATGTGTAAGCACGTACATTGATGCCAAAGTTACCGTAATAAGGCTTCACGCGCCCGATAGACTGCGGACGGTTGTAATCGAAATGGAATGTACCATCTTCTAATTTTACAAGCACTGGTTTTGGTAAGAAAGGAATTAAGTCAGCTTTTACCCCAACTGGACCTGAACCTGGACCACCGCCACCGTGTGGACCTGTAAATGTTTTATGAAGATTTAAGTGCACGCAGTCAAAGCCCATATCGCCAGGTCGTGCTTTACTCATTACTGCGTTTAAGTTTGCACCATCATAGTACACCTTACCGCCTACTTCATGAATGATTTCAGCCATCTCGATAATGTTTTCTTCAAATAGACCTAATGTGTTCGGGTTTGTTAACATAAGCGCAGCAGTATCCGGACCTACTACACGGCGTAAGTCTTCTAAATCTACTAAACCATCTTCATTAGATTTTACTGTAATAGTTTCAAAGCCAGCTACTGTTGCAGATGCTGGATTCGTACCATGAGCTGAGTCTGGGCAAATTACTTTATTACGGTGCCCTTCACCATTTGCCTCGTGATACGCACGAATCATCATTAATGCCGTCCACTCACCGTGAGCACCAGCAGCAGGTTGTAATGTAACTTCATCCATACCTGTAATTTCAACTAAAGATGTTTGGAGGTCGTATAAAAGTTCCATTGCCCCTTGTACTGTTGACTCATCTTGTAATGGGTGAACATTAGCAAATCCTGATAATCTTGCAACTGTTTCATTAATTTTCGGATTATATTTCATCGTACAAGAACCAAGTGGATAGAAACCTGAATCTACACCGTGGTTACGGCGAGAAAGTGCAGTATAATGACGCATAATATCTAGCTCAGATACTTCTGGTAATTCTGCAGCTTCTTCGCGTACATATCCTGTTGGTATAAGGTCTGCTAAATCGATATCCGGTACATCAAGTGGCTCTAGATTGTAGCCAACACGACCTTCTTTTGTAATTTCAAAAATGAGTGATTGGTTTTCGTTATGCATTGTAAGCCCCCATCTCTGCAACTAATGCTTCAATTTCTTCTTTAGTACGTAGCTCTGTCACGGCAATTAATGCATGGTTTTCAAGTTCTGGATAAACACGACCTAAGTCAAAGCCACCGATAATACCATTCTCCAGTAAACCTTTATTGATCTCTGTTACAGATTTATTTGTTTTCACTACAATTTCATTAAAGTGAGCGCCCTGGAAAAGTACTTCAAAGCCAGCTGCTTCGAATGCATTTTTCGCAAAACGTGTTTTCACAATATTTTGTTTAGCCATTTCTTGAATTCCTTGCTTACCAAGAGCAGTCATTGCAACAGATGCAGCAAGAGCTAGTAAAGCTTGGTTTGAACAAATATTTGAAGTCGCTTTATCACGACGAATATGCTGCTCACGTGCTTGTAATGTTAATACATAACCACGACGGCCTTCCTGATCAACTGTTTCACCAACTAAACGACCTGGTACTTTACGCATTAATTTATTCGTAACTGCGAAATATCCACAGTGCGGACCACCAAACGCTTCAGAAATACCGAACACTTGTGCATCCCCTACTGTAATATCAGCACCAAGTTTCCCTGGAGGTGTTAAAACTCCAAGAGCTAAAGGATTTGCTGAAACAACGAATAAACCTTTCGCTTCGTGTACAATATTACCAATTGTTTGAAGATCTTCAATTTGACCAAAGAAGTTAGGATACTGAACCATAACCGCTGCTGTTTGATCGTCTACTAAGCCTTTTAAAGCTTCGATATCTGTAACGCCATCTTTTGTTGGCACTGTAACGATTTCAATTGATTGTCCGTAAGCATACATTGTTACAACATCTTTATATTCTGGATGTACCCCGCCAGTCACTAAAATTTTCTTACGACGAGTATGACCAGCTGCTAGCATACCTGCTTCTGCAAGAGATGTACCACCGTCATACATAGATGAATTTGCAAGATCCATGCCTGTTAACTCTGCAATCATCGTTTGGAATTCAAATATCGCTTGCAATTCACCTTGTGAAATTTCAGGTTGATAAGGTGTGTACGCTGTGTAAAACTCTGAACGCGAAATAACATGATCTACAATTACTGGCTTGTAGTGATTGTATACACCAGCGCCTAAAAACGATGCATTCGCTTGTGTATCCGCATTTTTGGCAGCCAGTTGTGATAATTCTTTTAATAATGCTGACTCTGATTTTGCTTCTTTAATATTGTAAAGGCCTTGGAAGCGCACTTTTTCTGGAATGTCCGAGAATAAAGCGTCTACTGAATCAACGCCAATCGTTGCTAGCATTTCTTGTTTATCTTGTTCCGTCATTGGTAAATAACGATGTTTCATAAGAACCCTCTTTTCAAATATTATTTTGAACGTTTATAAAAAGGTGTCGCCACTGTAACCGCAGGAACCATTTTGCCGCGAATTTCGATTTCTAGCTCAATTCCTACTTCTGCAAATTTTGCGTCAATTAATGCAAGACCGATATTACGCTTCGATAAAGGTAATTGAGTACCAGTTGTAACTTCACCAATTTCAGCACCATTTTTAAATACTTTATAGCCATGACGTGGAATACCTTTACCGATCATTTCCACTCCAATTGATTTCCGCGCAAGCCCAGCTTCTTTTTGAGCGATTAATGCTTCTTGACCAATAAATTTCGGCTCTTTTTGAAGTTTCACCGCAAAGCCAATGCCCGCTTCAAGTGGAGAAATATCTTTTGATAGCTCTTGACCGTATAACGGTAGACATGCTTCAAAGCGAAGTGTATCTCGGCACCCTAGTCCTGCTGGTACAACTCCTTGATCTTTACCTGCTGTTAAAATTTTATTCCATAGATCTTTAATTGCTTCTGGTGCGCCATAAAGTTCGAAGCCATCCTCACCAGTGTATCCACTGCGTGAAACTAGTACTGAATGACCTGCGATTTCTACGTTGTCTTGGAACTTGAAGTACTTAATATCTTGTAAATTAGTATTTGTTAATGTTTGCAATACTTGTTCAGCAAGTGGACCTTGTAATGCGATTTGTGCAAATTCATTTGAGCGGTTTGTAATCGATACGTTTTCTGTTATATGCTGTTGCATCCAGTCAAAATCTTTTTCAATATTTGCAGCATTTACACATAGCAAATAACGATTTTCGGCTAAACGATATGTAAGTAAATCATCTACAATACCGCCTGATTCATAACACATAGCACTATATTGTGCCCCGCCTATTTGGATTTTTGAAATGTCGTTTGAAAGGATTTTTTGTAAGTAGTCTAGTGCACCTTCCCCCTCGACAAAAATTTCCCCCATATGCGATACATCAAATAATCCTGCGCGGTTACGAACGGCATCATGTTCTTCTTTAATAGACGAAAATTGAACCGGTAATTCCCAACCTCCAAAGTCAATTGTTTTACCACCGTAAGCTAAATACTCATCAAATAACGGTGTACGTTTTAATTGTGTCATTCCAAGTTCCTCCTTTAAAAGTTTTTTGCATAAAAAAAGACAGACGAATCCCTTTTCTTGGAATCCCCCTGTCCTTGCACCTGAAAGTTACACCTATCATTGACTCTTGTCACATCATAGGCTTTCCCCTTTGGTGGCTACTATTTGTAGCACTCTCCAGAGATGCGTCCTGTACGAGTCTTTTTGCCTGAGAGATTCATAGTTCTCCTACTTGCTCCTTCGGCGACGCGACTTCACGTTCTCTCCCCGTACAATCATCCGCGATGACTATTTACCTGCATTAGCAGGTAGTAAGACTCCTATTTAAGGAAGTTTTACTTATGTTTTAAACAAAATGACTACTTCTTAGCAATATCCTAACATTAGATATTGCAATAACGCAATCTTTTTTTAAAATCAATCAAAAGACGAACATTCAAAATCAAAAAACAGACATTATTCGCCTTTCAATCGATTTACTTGGAAGGCAATATATTCAACAATCATTCTTAATGATCGTCCTCCCGTTAATACTTGAATATGTCCAGCATCTCGATAAAATTTCTTTCTATCTGCGTAAAGTTGATGTAATTCTTCTTTTGTAGAGCTTTTTACAATTGGCCTATTTTTATCATTTTTTATACGCATATATATATCTTCGAATGTTGCATCTAAGAAAAAGACAAGCCCAGTACGACGCATAATTTTACGATTTTCTCTGTTCATCGCTACGCCACCACCTGTAGCGATAATACATGTTTCATTACGAAAATTTTGTAAAAACTCAGTTTCGAGCTTCCGAAAATGAGCTTCTCCATATTTTTCGAAAATTTCTGGTATTGTCATTCCTTGCTGTCTTACAATTTCATGGTCCATGTCGTAATATGGCATTTTAAGAAAATAGCTTAATCTACGCCCAATTGCACTTTTTCCGCATCCCATGAACCCTACTAAATAAACCTTACGCAATTCCCATCACCTTCTTATCACTAAAAGCTGTTCTAACTTCCCAATTGTATTAGTACGTTTATCGTAGCACGAACATTGACGAATTCCAATGAATTATATGCTTTTATTTGTGCTTGATAGCTGGCAACATATGGCACACATAGCCCGGTAATTAGAAATAATAGAACAATCGTGATAGGAAATAGCATTCCTTTTTCATTCTTGAGGTGGCGGTACAATAAATATCCGCTCCTTTTCTCTGCCGTCTAATAATTGAGCAACTAGCTTTATCTCATTATCATTCTCCTGAAACTGAATTGATTCAACACCGACAAACAATACTTCATTACCTGAATTCAATTGTGTACGAATCATCTCATTTGATTGGCTAATATAATTTTTCTGTTCTCCTTGAACAATCAGCAGCTCATCGCCGTTATTTCTAACTTGTATTTCATCAGCAACTAAAACATACTTCTGAAGATCATTAATAAATAATTCCCAGTTTAAATCTACTAAAACTTCAGTAGAATCAAAGCGCGGAATGGATAGCACAATTAGTAAGAGTAATTGTGAAAATATTAATAGAACAACAAGTTGTAATAATGCTTCAAAAAATGTAAAGCCCGCGTCGTTTCTAACACGCTTTATATACTTACACATTTTACTCTCTCTTCATTAAGATTATTAAAACTTACGCAAATTTCCCCAAGAGTATAATTCCACTTGTATTCAACTTGTTGTATGTTTATCACACCTCCAGTAATGCCATATAGTTGTACGATTCTAACACCGTTTAACGCTACTTCACTAGCATGCAGCTCAAGTTCTTTATTAATTGTTGTTCTTTGCAAATGATAGCTAAACGGAAGTAACGTTCCACATATGCAAATGATAATAACGATTGATAACAATATTTCAATAAATGACAACCCTTTTTCATTGCTCAAGTAAACGCATTCTCCCTTTTCCTAAATTAATCGAATACTTTACCGTTTGATCTTTATAATTGAATTCAACCGTACCAAAATTTACAATTGACCCACTTGGTTTAAATACAATGCGTTTATCATATGTGTGAATTTTCACCGTCATTCCTGGTGGGAATTTGCGCCTTAATATTAAATGTCCATCTACATATCTATACGATTGAAATTCTATCTCACTAATGACCCAACAAGTAATTTGCGCTCTATTTTGCATTGCATAAGCTTGCATTTCACGTACATCTAATTCAAACTGTCGAACTGCTCGTTCAAAAGGATCCGGCTGCAAGTGTGCAAGTGAGAAAGAAAAAACGATAAAACTCATAATAACGAAAATAGCTAGAACGAGAAGCATTTCAATTAACGTAAATCCCCGTTCATTATTTTTCAATCGCTATCACTCTTATTTGCACTTACCTTACCATCACCATCAATACTTACCGCAGTACCACTAGGACACTCAGCTTTTGAATCCCCAATATAGCCCTCATCCTTTAATTCATCGAATGTAGGCGTTTTCATATGGTCAATCTTATATGCTTCTACTTGGCCTTGTAGCATTTGGACATACGCATCACAGCCTTTACTATCAATCGAAGCAAAGTGCTTTGTTACATTCGGTATTGTAACTATTATTAGTATTGAAATTATCAACAGAACAATTAGCATTTCTACTAGAGTAAAACCTCGTTCATTTCTCATACATTCGCTCCTTATACAATATCGAGTAGTTGATACATTGGTAATAAAATGCTTAAATATGCTGCAATGACGCATATAGCAATGACTAGAAACAATATTGGTTGAACAAACAACGTTGCGGATTTTAATATCGTTTCAAGTTTTTCGTCGAGTAATTCTGCATAAATTAACAACTCACGCCCAAGTAAGCCGCTTTTTTCTCCATGATCAATAAATTGTTCAAAATGCGGGAAGAAAAAGCTCAGTGCCTTAACACTATTCGCGAGGCTATCACCAAATATAATTCGACGCTCAATAACTGATGCCACATATGCCAGTTGGGACTGAATCATTTGCTCTTTTAGTTGTTCAAGTGATTGTTGCAAAGACATACCTGTCACTAGTAAATTACCGAGTGAGCGGGCAAACTGTCTTGTTAAAACTAAGCGCCAGCAATAACCAATTAAAGGCAACCTAAATAGTAAATGCAGCTGAATATCGACACGCTTGCGCTGGATATACAAAAATCCCCCTACAATCATAGCAACAGCACAAACAAATATGACAACAAAGTAATCAGGTACATGTAAGAAAAATTTTGTCCACTGAATACTAGATGCTTTTTCGGTCGGTGTTCTTGAATACACCATCTGTTCAATATTCGGTAAGAAATAGAGTCGAAAAGCAATGAACAGCCCTCCTAAAAAGATAAAAAGTAATATCGGATACATAAGTAGCTTTATTAATCGGGTTTTCATATTTTCTTGAAATTCCATTTGATGTGCTACAACACGAAGCGTACTTGCAAGTAATCCTGTCGTTTCTGCTAATTGAATGGCTACTAAAAACTGCCTATCAACTCCAAATAATTGAAATATCTTTGTTGGACCAGCACCATCTCGAAAAGCATTGTAAATCAATTCTTCCCAGTACGTATAATTTTTCACATGGTATGGTAGAAGCATGGCTATACAATCTGCAAACGTATAACCTTCCTCTAAAAGAGTACTCATTCGGAGAAAGAAATCAGGTAACTGCCTCACTTGAATTTGTCTGCGAAAACGAATGTCAGTGTATGTCCATTTATTTAATTGAGCGAGCATAATGGAAACCTTCCAGCTTATACAATTGACTTTCAAGTGTGCGATCGAAATTTAACGCATAAAATTCACCTCGAATAACAGCTTTTATCGCCTCGTAAAGATGCACATCACTTAATATTTCAAATATCGCCTTGCGCTCATCAGAATCTTCTAATTTTATTAAAGATTGCGCAATAACACCTATAACAGATTGGCGAAGATCTTCAATGGAAATACCTAAATCCATTAAACGGTATAAACTATTTACTGTATCTTTCGCGTGAATTGTGGACAATACGAGATGTCCACTTAATGCAGCTTGCACAGCAATTTGAGCTGTTTCGCGGTCTCGAATTTCCCCTATCATTATGACATCTGGCGAATGCCGTAATATAGCACGCAAGCCTTCAGAGTAAGTAACCCCTGCGCGTTCATTTACTTGAATTTGCAGTACTTGTTCATGACTTTTTTCAACGGGATCTTCCAACGAAATAACATGTCGATTTAATTCCATACAGCAATAATGAATAAGTGAATATAATGATGTAGTTTTACCAGAGCCAGTTGCTCCGCTAAATAAAAGCAATCCTTGTTGATGGTGAATTAGCTGCTCTATTTTTTGAGCAACAGTAGGGTCATAGCATAGAGAAGAGAGTGGTAAAGTTGCGTCTTGCTTTAAAATACGTATAACAAGGCTTTCTTTACCTGTAACAGAAGGTAATGTAGAGATACGAAATGCATAAACGGATTGGGCAAGTTCCTTTTGAAATGATCCACTTTGAGGTTTACGTTTTTCACTAATATCTAGCGCCGATAAAAATTTATAGTAAGTAATAATTCGTAACCCTAAATCAAATGGGAACTCTCCAAAATGATTTAATTTATTGTATTTCCTAAAAAGAATTGCATAGTTTTCACTGGATGGAACTAAATGAATATCAGACGCCCCATAAGATAACGCTTTTCCGATTAATTCTTCACTTTTTGATACAATAATTGATTCTATTTCCATTAAACACACCTCGCTTTTGTGTTTTCGAACCAATTTGCTATCTAGCGCTATTATAAAGTCTAAATATTTAATAAAAAACCGGTTTTTCTAAATTAAATATTTGACTACTGTTTTTTTAGCCAAATATAATTTTTGAGTAATTTTTTAATTTTTCCAAAAAACATTGAGCAAGTTTACTTTAAACAGTCACAACTTCTAACATTTTTCTACAAAATAACATGTAAAACATCCTTAAATACCCTATAATAAATGTAATTGTTTTTTATTTACACTAAATTATGAGGTGATGATCTTGCTACATCCATTAAAAATTACAAGTACTCTAGCCGATGAAACGCGTTATCAAATTTATGAGTATATGTTAAAACATAAAAAGAATTTCACCGTACAAAACATTGCCGATGAATTCAGTATCCATCCTAATGTAGCCCGTCTTCATTTAACAAAACTACATGAAATCAATGTAATTACCGCGGATTATGTAAAAACTGGTAAAGGCGGTAGACCAGGTCGTGTTTATAAAACTACTGAACAGGGAGTTTCATTAACATTCCCTAAACGAGATGAACCACTTTTATTAAATTGGTTATTACAATTAGTTGATACACTTGGTGAAGAAGCAATCGAAAAAGTACAAGAAATTAGTTACTCAGATGGTCATGCTATGATGAAAACTATGATGTTGTCGAAAGAAGTGAGAAGTAATGCGCAAACTTTTGATGAAAAAATAAAACTGCTGACAGATAGCGCAGCAATGATTGGTTATACTCCAGTTGTTGAACAAGTTGGCAATGTTAAAAAAATACAATTTGTTATTTACAATTGCCCTTTCCAAAATCAATTACCAACATATAGCAAAATATCATGTTTATTACACGAGTCATACTTACGCGGGCAAGTTGACGCATTATTTTTAAGTAGTGAATTTTTACAAATTGGCAGTATGATCCACGAATGCGACGTTTGTACATATGAAATTACTGTTCCTAATAATGAATAATAATTAAAGTCCACTTGTTTGTCACAAACTGACTTTAAGTAGCGGTTTACATTCTTAACTACAATCATTTATAATATATGGGAGACTATTGTATTTGCATGTAAAAGGAGGGGAATCTTTCATGAGTAATATGTATAAAGTTATGGCTTTCTGGACAGGTATATTCGCCGTTATGTTCTACCTTGGTGGTATGAACGAGGTTTCGCTATTATTCGTAGGTAATACTGGTTTGTTCTTATTATTAGGCTTCTTAAACCTTTCAGAACGTATGTACATGTACATTTTCGGTGCTTATCTAACTGTTTTCTTTGCTGGGTTTACGTACTATACAACATTTATGCACACACCTGGCGGACATTAATACATAAAAAACCGACTGACTATTCAGTCGGTTTTTTATTCGTTAAGAAAACAATAGATTTTTACTTAATACTCGTTGTCGTTAAGCTACAGCGCAATCGTCTAGAGGTTATTTCGCCCCCTCCGGCAAAAGTAGTAAAGCTCTACTGTTGATTTGGACTCTCCAGCGCTCAACATATGTAAATGAGCACTTTAGCGCATTTGTTCTTAGAATCCGTTTAAAAATGGATTCGTTTCCATTTCAGCTGCTGGTGTTGTATATTCACCATGACCAGGATAGATTATAGTATCCTCAGGTAATGTCAGTAATTTTTCATGTATCGATTTTAGTAACACTTTCATAGAACCTTCTAGCAAATCTGTTCTACCAACACTACCTTCAAATAACGTATCCCCTACGATTGCAAAGCCATCCTCTTCAAAAATAAACGATATACTTCCTGGTGAATGTCCCGGCGTAAATACCGCTTTAAATTTAAAACCACTTAAGTCAAACTGCTGTTCCTTACGAATAATATGTGAGTCCTCAGGTTCTCCTACAATATAATTAAGTAGCTCCGCATACTTAACAGAGCCATTTTTCATTGGATCACGCAACCAGCTAATCTCCTTCTCATGTACATACAAAGGCAATCCAAAGGCTGCTCGTACTTCATCAACCGCACCAATATGGTCAAAATGCGTATGTGTTAAAAAAATTGCAAGAGGCTTTAAACCATTGACCCGAATTTCTTTAATAATACGAGTTGCTTCCTCACCTGGATCGAATATTAAGCAATCCTTATTTTTATTACTAATAATATAACAATTCGTTTGGACTGGACCCAAACAGTATTTCCTTACATTTAACATGCAATCACCTCCAATCTATTATACAATGCTCTAGTAAATTTGATATGGAAGAAGTTCAAATAAACGTCATTTTTTCCACTCGACAAACGTTTAATTAAAATATACAATAGAAGAGGAATATTGTTTGCGACATTCATTTTCGGATGTCGAAAGGAGTGTCTTTTTTAATGAACTTATTAATGGTTATTTTTGGTTTAGTAGCTATCTTTGCTGTAGTAGGCACATTCCAAGCAATTAAGGAAAAAAATCTTCTAGGTATCGTTTTCAACCTAGGTGCAGCGGCTATCTTCGGATGGTTCGTAGTCATGACAGTTCTTAATGCTGGGTACCCACCTAAATTGCACTAATAGCTAAAAAAAGACGAGTTGCCACTATGGTAACTCGTCTTTTTCTATTTTTGTTGTAAATTTTTTCTCTAAATTACTAATAAATATTCTGCATCTGCTCATAATAATCAGGAATTTAGCATCATGTTCTTGCTACTTAATAACAAAAAACAGGAGGCGTATAGCCCCCTGTCCTATTTCACAGAACCTTGAATTAAGTTCCCTGTTTTATCATCATAGAATCGCAGTAAGTCTCCGTTTATGATGGCATCTGAATAATCTAATTCAGCTGTTGCATTTTCAATATACGGCTTACATGCATTGATATCAGTTTCTTCTCCAGTTGCGCGATCATAACAAACTTCACTTGCATAAACAACTTTATCAGTAATAAAGCGACCATCGCGGAAAATAACTAGATTTTCATGATCTTCTGAGAAAAGATCTGAACCAAGCTGCATATCTTTTGAAGTGTCAATACCTAATAAATGTAAGATTGTTGGACGAATATCAATTTGCCCACCAACTTCATCCACCACTTGCCCATCATTTGAACCTGGGATATGGATGAATAACGGTACTGATTGTAATAGCGCATTATCATATGGAGTAATCTCATCTTTTTCTAAATACATCGCCATTGCTTTATTATGATTTTCTGAAATACCGTAGTGATCACCATACATAACAATAATTGAGTTTTCATATAAGCCTTGCTCTTTTAAATCCTCGAAGAATAACTTCACAGCTTCGTCCATATAACGCACTGTTTGGAAGTAGCGATTTAACGTTCCAGAATTAGATGTGTATTCATCTATCATAATGTCTTCTGGATCTAAATAGAACGGGTAGTGATTTGTTAATGTAATCATACGAGTATAGAACGGTTGTGGCATTTCTGACATTAACTGTGCAGACTGTTCAAAGAACGGGATATCCTTCATTCCCCAGTTTACTGCCTCACCCTCACCTACATTATACGAATCTACATCGTAGAACTTATCAATACTCAATGATTGATAAATCATATCACGATTCCAGAATGATTTATTGTTCGGGTGCATTACGCTAGTGAAGTAACCATTATCACCAAGGCTTTCTGCCATTGAGTTATAAGTGTTACCGCCATGCGTAAAGAATACCGCACCACGTCCTAATCCGAATAATGAATTTTCTACAATAAACTCAGAGTCAGACGTTTTACCAAGACCTGTTTGATGGTAGAAATTGTTGAAATAATACGTATCTTTATCTTTTGTTAATGAATTTAAAAACGGCGTTATTTCTTGACCGTTCATTTCATTATTAATTACAAAGTTTTGCAATGATTCAAGAGAAACTAAAATCACATTACGTCCAGCATACTTCCCGAACATTTCTACATTTGGCTCTGCTTGATTAGCACGGATATAGTTATTTACTTCCACTAGCTCACTGCCATCCGCTAGCGCTCTTTGTGCTGACGATTTTGACTGAATATATAAATCATACAAATGGTAGTTATACATACCAATATTTTTAACTAATAATTCACGGTCAAAGCTACGTGTTAAAAGCTGTGGGCGTTCTGTTTCAGCAAGCCCTAAATTTAATAATAAAATTGCTACTGAAAGAACGAAATATACACTTCGAACTTCTTTTCGAATTGTAATTTCCTCTTTGAATTTCGGTACCAATTTTAATAATACGAATAATAAGATGACATCTGCGAAAAATAAAATATCTGATACGTTTACAATCGCAGCGGCTGAAGTACCTAAATCACCGAAATTGCTAGTTTGGAACAATACAGGGAGCGTAATAAAGTCATTATAGAAACGATAAAACGCGACGTTCCCATAAAGAACAATAGATAAAAGCAAGCTCACTATTAAAATATAACGATTTCGACTTTTCGCTTTTTTGAAAAATAGCGATATTCCATAAGCAAAAAGCACGAAGCTCAATGGATTTATGCATAAAATAAATAGTTGCATGCCATTTTCTATTTTCATATCAAAGCTAGTGTGATATACGATCACTGTTTTGATCCATGTTGCAAGAACTGCAAAAGCTAATATCGAATGTTTAGGCCATTTAAAAGATTTCATTTCCTTAACATCCTTTCTGTATTCCGTTAAATAATGTAGCTTCATATGCTACAATTTCTAAATTGTTTCGATATTGTAAAATAAATATTATTTTCTCGATAACATCTCGCATCGAAACAAAATATATATTAAGCCTTTTTAAATCAATTAGCAATATAAAATACGTCCGAATTTAATAGGCAGAATATTTTAGAGACTTACGTGATTTTTACTTTCCCTTTACTTAGTACGTTTTAATATATAAAAGGTTTCATAAAATAGTAAAACAGCGGACGAGTCCACTGTTCACAAAGGATAATGTCATTTAGCCTTTGCGAAAACCTTCCAAAGAACAAGACATGTGTCAAAAATATTTTTTAAAATGCACATTCAATTATACAAGAAAACAAAATTATTTTCCAGTAGTAAGTCTCGTAGCTTCTTGGCGAAGTAGTAAAAGTGCCATTTGATAGTCCTGCGTTTCAAGAACACGTGCTTTATATAATTCACGAATTTCGTCTTCCATTAGTGATAAATCTCCAAGACGGTCAGTTGTGTAAATATACGTGCCATATTGCTTCAATAAATCATATATATCAATCATTGATTTCATGTACATTACTCCTTTCGATTTGCTACACAATTTATGCGACCAGTTTCTGTAATTATAGTATGAACGGGCAAATCATGTGTTTCTGTAGGTACATGGTTAACAAGCTGCTCTTTGAAAGCAATAGCTATTAATTTGCCGTTATAGCCTTGTAAATAACGATCATAATAGCCTCCTCCATAGCCTATGCGATATCCCTTTTCATCAAAAACGATTCCTGGCACAATTATTGTATCAATATCTTCTTTTGCAATTAGCTTTGTTTTTTCAGTTATCGGCTCTTTTAAATCCATATATACCGTTTCAAGCTGATTAAAATTTCCAATTGCATAAAATGACATTTCTCTTGTTTTTGGATGACATTTCGGCACTGCAACGGTTTTGCCTAGTCTCCATAATTCTTCAACAATCGCAATAGTATCAACTTCTGGGAATGCTGAAATTGTAACAGCAATCGTTTTCCCTTCTATTATAGAAGGCTCTTTTAATAATTGCTTTCTCATCATAAATGAGCGCTCTTGATATTGTTCATTTGGTATATTATTTATTACCGCTCGTACTTGTTGACGAATTGTATGTTTATCCATTTGAAATCCTCGCATTCTCCCTAAAAGTAAAAAGCCAAAACCACGAGTGGCTTTGGCTAATTGAGCGATTACTTTGTTTCACGGTGAAGAGTGTACTTCTTCTCGCGAGAGCAATATTTTTTAAGTTCAAGACGCTCTGGATTGTTACGCTTGTTCTTTTTAGAAATGTAGTTACGTTCGCCGCAATCTGTGCAAGCTAAAGTAATGTTTACGCGCATCATTAACCCTCCCACTCTAAATCAAGAATTCTAATTAAATTTGAGCATGATTTATACGACTTACCCATTATAACATAAACTAAAAAAAAATCTAGCATCATTTCTTATTAAGTTTCATTATGTTAAAATGAATGAAAGTAAAAAGCATGATTGGAGAGAAGATGGTGGATTTATCAGTAATCATTATGATTGTCGGCATACTTTGTATCATTATATCCTTCTTCTTAAAAGATTCGTCAAAACGAGTAGAAAAAGAAGTAGAAGAGCTGTCAATCAGCATTTACCAAGAAACGAATAATTTAAAACGTCGTCTGAAAATTGTCGAGGAAGAATTATTACTTGAACCAAATTTTCAAGTAGGAGCACCCAAAAAAGCTACCACGTTCCAGCAATCTGCAGCACAAACATATGTGGCACAACAGGCTTCACCTACATATATGTCGGTTTCATCTCCTAGTAAACCGATCAATAGTATTTTAATTAGCCAAGTTCTTGAATTAAATAAACAAGGATTAGCTATTTCTGAAATTAGTAAGCTTTCGACATTGGCAGAGGAGCAAGTTCTTCAAATCCTCGCTACAGGAGGACACTAATGAAAAAATCATTACGTGCATTTGGGGTTGGCGTGTTTTTAGTTGGCGCTGTTTTAACTGTAAGTAATTTTGGCAAAACAGCAACATTTAGCAGCTCCAATTCTGACGAAAATGCACAAAAAGAGATTGCTGCACTGGAAAAGCAACTTGCATTAGCAAATGCTGAAATTGCAAAGTTGAAAAACGCTGAAAGTATAGATAGAGCAACATCAAATAGCCAAACAGCAAATGCAACAGAAAATACTAGCTCTTCTTCTAAACAAGAAGATAATAAAAACTTCAAAACAGGTACTATTATTATTTACGAAGGCATGACTTTATATGATATCGGCAAACAAGTTGAAGATACAGGCGTACTAGAGAATGGGCGTGAGCTTGAATTATTTTTATCTAAGCCTGAATATTCTAGGTCTATTCAAAAAGGGCAATTTGAGCTAGATTCTAATATGACTCTCGAGCAAATGTCTCGAATTATAACAGGGAAGAAAGTAACACAATAATGCAACAAATGAATCGTCTCTATTTTCGAGACCGGTTACAGACTGTAGATAACTCAAAGGATTTTGAGTTGCCTACAGTCTTTTTTCCATATCTAGCTTAAAATCACGCACGTATTTTAAGTTATTCCTCAAAATATGCTCGTAAATAATTGATAAACTGATCTGTCACCGGACTCATAAAGCGAGTTTGCAAATAAGCTAAACCTATTTCACGCTTACAATTTTCCGCATCCACAGATATGACATGTACATTATATTGCTCAAGCCCTTTAATATGCGGGATAAGCGATACACCTAGACCACTTTCGACAAGCCCCGCCACAGTATGAATTTCTTCTCCTTCAAACGCAACATTGAGTGTTAGCCCTTCTCGTTTATACAAGGTATCAACTGTTTTCCTTAGTGAGTTACCTTTTTTTATAGATATAAATGGTTCTTTTGCAAATTCTTTAATCGAAACACTCTTTTTCGATGAAAGCGAATGCTGCTTCGGCACAATTAAAAATAATTCCTCATCCCATAGCTTTTCCCAATGGATGTCGCCGCTCATATCAAGAGATGCAACTAAGCATATATCTAATTCCCCTAAAGCTAGTTTTTTCAGCAATAGGCCAGAATTATTTTGCGTCAGCTGAAATCGCATTTGTGGGTAAACGGTTTTAACATCCGTCATAAGCGCTGGAATTACTTGCAAGCCGAGTGTATGCATAAAACCAATCGAAACTTCGCCCTGTCCTGGTGCGATTAAATGTAACAAATCCTCACGTGCTTGATCATACTCTCGCAAAATCACCTCAACTCGCTCTAAAAAAAATTGCCCGTAACGGTTTAAATGAATAGAGCGACCATTTCGATAAAATAGTTCTACACCTAAACTTCTTTCAAGCTGAGCAATCGATTTACTAAGGGCAGGCTGTGTAATATGTAGCTGTTCAGCCGCGCGAGACATATTTTCAAGACGCGCAACAGTACGGAAATAAATGAGTGGTTGCATTTCCATTTGTGCATCCCCTTTATAACTTTTTTTTATAAGACACATAAATACAATGAATTATCTTTATATAGATTTGAATACTATAATTAACGATAACGTAATGTTCAAAAAACTGTCAATATTCGAAATGGGGATTTCACCATGAATTACATACAAAAAGGAACTAAAGAATTCACATTAACTAACTTAGCTTTATTTGCAGCTGGTTTTATTACATTTGCAAATTTGTATTTAACACAACCTTTACTACCACAGTTTTCAGAGCAATTTGGTGTGTCACCAGCCGTTGCCAGCTTATCGCTCTCCGTTGCGACCATTTCACTGGCCATCAGCTTATTAATATTCGGCTCACTGTCAGAAGCATGGGGACGTAAAAGGCTCATGACGATTTCCATAATTGCTACTTCTATATTAACTATTGCGCTCGCCTTTTCACCTACATTTGAAGTACTCCTTGCACTGCGCATTGTACAAGGTTTCGTTTTTGCAGGTGTACCAGCAATTGCTATGGCTTATTTAGGAGAAGAAATGGACCCTTCTAGTCTAGGAATAGCAATGGGACTTTATATAAGCGGTAATTCTATCGGTGGATTGACAGGGCGTATTATTATGGGAACGATGACTGATTTATTTAACTGGCATATCGGAATGCTTGCAATTGGGCTTCTTAGTTTAATTATTTGTGCCTATTTTGTTTGGGCATTACCAGCATCCAAACACTTTACACCACGACCATTACAAGTTAAAGAGTTAACAAAATCACTGTTGCATCATTTTAAAGATGCAGGTTTAATATGTTTATTTGTAATTGGCTTTTTATTAATGGGTTCTTTTGTGACGCTGTACAACTATATTGGCTATAAATTACTTGCCCCTCCTTATAATTTAAGCGCAACATTAGTAGGGTGGATTTTTATTGTGTATTTAGTAGGGTCATTTAGTTCTACTTGGTTCGGTAGTTTAGCTGATAAATTCGGACGTCAACGTGTTCTATATGTAGGTATAGTTATTACACTAACCGGTGCCTTGTTCACATTACCAACTAGTTTATTTGTCAAAATTATCGGTATCACGATTTTTACATTCGGTTTCTTCGGGGCACATTCAACTGCTAGTAGCTGGGTCAGTAGGCGAGCTACAAAAGATAAAGCACAGGCATCCTCACTATATTTATTTGGATATTATACAGGCTCAAGTATTGGCGGAACGGCTGGTGGGTTTTTCTGGGTACACTATGGTTGGGCTGGTATAGTAGGATTTATTTCAAGTTTCCTGTTTATTGCTATTGGTTTAACGTTTACTCTTATGCTCCTAAATCGCTCAAAAAATGCTTCGGATATAACAAAATGCGCCTAGGCTAGTTACCTAAGCGCATTTTTTTAATTACGTACCCAACTAAGACCTAATGTCCCCTCACCAGCATGTACACCTACACATGCTGACAATGGTAATACCATAAATTTAATGTCAGCATATTGTTGTTGTAATCGTTGTAACCATTCTTTAGCACCCTCTTCATTATTACAATGAATAACTGCCACTTCGGATACGTCTGATTTTTTACGTGCTTCATCTAGTAAATTCTCAACATATTTTTTTGCGCGTTTATCTGATCGCACCTTATCTATCATTTTACAATAACCATTATCGAATGAAATAACTAGCTTTATATTTAATAATTGGCTTAATAATGCAGCTGTACCTGATACGCGTCCGCTTTTATTTAGCTGGGCTAAGCTCGCCGGAATAAATGCTAGCTCTGAACGCTCCGTCATATTTTCCAATTCTTGTACAATTTCCTCTACTTCTTTCCCTCCATTCGCCAATTGCATACCTACTTCAAGCATTTTCATCATAGGAAATGACCCAATTTTCGAATCGATTGGATAGCATTTAAAACCTGCTTGCTCACTTGCCATAAAAGCACTAACATAAGTTCCTGATAATTGTACCGAAGTATGTACTGCAATAGCACAATCATAGCCCTCTTGCTTAAGTTTTTCATATAATGCAACATGTTCACCAAATGCAGGCTGAGAAGTTTTTGGATGTACTTTTGCAGCACGCAATTTTTCGTAAAACTCATCATTTGTCATATCGACCGTTTCACGTAACGAGCCTTCTTCAAATACTATGTTTAATGGCAATACATGCACATTATGCTGCTGTATAAATTCCTTTGTTAATAATGCTGCTGTATCAGTAACCCATGCAATTTTCTTTGCCATTTAAAATCCCCTTTATAATGTTTCTTTTTTAGAAATTCATATATGTAAACACTACAAAAAAACACTATTTTTATTAAGTGACAGTTGTCATATTGACCTATTTTTTCAACACTATTCGACATATTCCTGACACTTTTCGCTCGTTGAAAATGCTTTCATTTTACATTATTAAATACATCGTCTACGATATATATAATAAAACTTCTGTTAATTGGGAATCCCTTCAGTAAATTTGTGAGAAAAAGGTGATGATGTCATGACAACTTCTAAATTAAATACACAGCTTTGTTTTGAGGTGTATAAAGCTGCAAACCAATTTTCTAAGCTTTATGCGAAAACATTACTACCGTATGAGCTGACATATCCGCAATATTTAGTACTGCTCACACTATGGGATGAGGACGGTCTAACGAGTACAGAAATTTGCGATCGTATCGGAGTCAGTATTGGTACGTTGAATCCCATTTTGCAAAAGTTAATTGATAAAAAATGGCTTTATAAAACACTTTCTCAAAAGGATAGAAGAGCCTCTATACTATCATTAACAGACAAGGCGAAAAATGCAGAAGAAGAAATCCAAACACAAATAATGGAAAAAATGTGCTGTTTTGATTTTCTACCTGAGCAAGGACCCGAGCTTAAACAAAAATTACAAGAGTTAAATGCATTTTTATCGATGATGAATCGGGAGGAATCACTATGACTATTTATAATATTGAAGTAAAAAGCGAAGATGGTGAAGTGTATACATTAGAGCGCTATAAAGGAAAAGTAATGCTTATTGTAAATACGGCTTCAAAATGTGGGTTAACTGGGCAATTTGAAGATTTAGAAAAACTGTATAAGAAATATGCCGATCAAGGTCTTGTTGTATTGGGTTTTCCTTCGAACCAATTTAAGCAAGAAGTTGCAACGGGTAGTGCAGCAGCTTTAGCTTGTCGTTTAACATATGGTGTTACTTTCCCGATGCATGAAATAGTCGCTGTAAATGGTAGCAATGCGCACCCGTTATTTAAATTACTAACAGAAGAAACTAAAGGCATTTTCAGCAAAAATGTAAAATGGAACTTTACGAAATTTTTAGTGGACCGCGATGGCAAAATCGTAAAACGTTTCGCACCGACAGATAAACCATTAAAGTTTGAAAAGGAAATTGTTACTTACTTATAGAAGCTCTAAGCTAGAGAGGGTATAATTTCGGGTTTTATTGAGGCTGTTTCGGATTTTGGGATTCTATTGACCATATTCCGGATTCTATTGACCTTCCCTAGAACGAGACTAATATTTAACTAAACGAAAAACAAGCGAAGGACAAATTCACACTGAATGAGTCGCTTCGCTTATTTGCAATATTATGATGAACGTACTACTAATACATCACATTTAGCATGGCGTACAATTTGCCCTGATACTGAACCAAGCACCATCTTTTCTACTCGATTTAAACCAGTGGCGCCAATAACGATTAAATTAATATTTTGTTGCTCTAACAAAATTACTTTTGGAGAGCCTAGTTCAACCTTCGTATGTACATGAGCAACTCCGGCATCCAAAGCCTTCACTTTCAATTGTTCAATCATTTCTTGACGCTCTTTTTTCACTCGTTCTGCGTACTTCAAATCATAAGCCTCAATCGATCCAAATGAACGTGTATCTACAACACTAATTAAATGTAATCCAGCACTATGTTGTTTTGCAAGTGCCACTGCGCGCTCAAAAGCTACAAGTGATTGTTGTGAAAAATCAACCGCCACTGCTATATTACTATATTGAGTATTCAACGTATTCAACCTCCTCTATATAGTATTTATTATAACAAAAATAAGGGTATTATTAACAAATAGTGTAGAATATATCTAATAGTTAACGATTTTTTTCCCGAAAATGACTTACTTGTTCAAAGTCCTCAAAAACAATCATCAAAATCAAAAGATCATCATTCAAAAAGCCTGTTTAAATTATTTAATAAAAACTCTTTACCAAGTTCATCAAATACAACTTGATTATATGGCCTTCCGTCGTAAAATCGGGTTATCATTTCAATTCCATAGCTTGACGAAATTTCATTTGTAACTGTTCTTTTTCTACCATCTTCATTTACAGTCTCACTTAGTATTGCTAGTTCTTTTAATTTTTTACTAACTATTGCTCCACTTAATTTTTTTGTAAATAATGGGTCAATCACTTCATTCACAGCAGCAGCAAAATCATTAAGCCCTAATTTACCAGTAGGCAGTTGAATTTTGGCTATTTGTTCTTCCGTAATAATAAATCTTTTAGGCTTTCCAATAATTTTACTATTGCTAATTTCATCATTTAAATAATTTACTAAATAAAACAAGGATCTAATAATCTTTGAATCATTCAAAAAATGACTAGAATCAATTTGTGATTGATCGATTGGATTTACCCCATTCGCCAACTTTTCTATAATCATCTTTGCTTCTAGAAGTTTCGTTAAATCTTCTTTCAATTATTTCACCTCATTATTATATTTTTTATTGAAGTCTTAATTTAATGGGAATCATCCCAACTAATGTTAATTATAAGAAGTTTATTTACTTACTTCAAGGTAATAAAAACAATTAGGTATACTAGCTGACTGTATTTTGCATTTCCTACGAGAACATGATTACCTATAAATAACTGCCTCATAAGTTTTTACTTACAAGACAGCCTACTTTGTCCTATTCTCCAAATACTTCCTGTGCAATTAAAAGTGCATTTTGCACGCGAGGGAAGCCAATATACGGTATGAGCTGTAACAATGCCTCGACGATTTCCCGCTGTGAAAGCCCCGCGTGTAAGCCGCGCTTTATATGCGTTTTTGTTTGCGGTGCAGCTCCTTGCGTAACTACTGATGTAATGACGACTAATGCACGACTTTTCACGTCTAAACCTTCGCGTGAATAAATATCACCATAAGCAAATTCTACAATCATTTTACGTAAATCAGGTGCAGTAATCGCTAACGCATCATAGTCTACAAGCTTCGCCGCCTCTTCCTCTGTTACATATTGCTTTAATGTTTCTAGCCCTCTGTCAAATCGATTAGTCATCATTCTCTCTCCTCCTAAATATTATTACAACGATTTTATGTCTACTTCGTCTAGTTCGAATTCTGCTACACGTGAGTCCAGTAATTGATCTAGCAATGGCACGACTTACATTACTGAATCTTGATACAACTTGGCTCAATCACGGCCATAGCAAATTTATCTTTCGGTATTATGAACCTCTTCGTACAGCGTTTCTAAAAATGTACTGACCATTTTTCTTCCTTCTTTTGTCCCAATTGACTCAGGATGGAATTGCAAGCCGTATAAGGATACTTTTTATGCTGAATCGCCATAATCTCACCGTCATCTGCAGATTTTGCAACAATTGAAAACTCCTCGGATAAAGTCGCCTCATCAATAACTAGAGAGTGATAGCGCATTACTTCCACATCGTTTTGTACATTGATCAGCAAGCCTTGATTGTCATGCTGTATCATACTCGTCTTTCCGTGAATAATATTTTGCGCACGAATAATATTTGCTCCAAATGCTTCACCAATCGCTTGATGGCCTAAACAAATACCTAAAATCGGTAGCTCTTGATAAAAGTTTTGAATGACTTCAATTAAATTTCCAGCCTCACTCGGTTTACCTGGTCCAGGCGAAATAATGATTGCCTGCGGATTTAACGTACGGATTTGATCAATTGATAGTTTATCATTACGTATAACTTGCACTATATGCCCAAACGAGGACAGTTGATGGTATAAATTATAAGTAAATGAATCGTAATTATCGATTAGTAAAATCACTTTCGTACCTCCAGTAATGCGCGTGCTTTATTTAAAGTTTCCTCATATTCGAAACTCGGAATAGAATCATAGACAATACCTGCTCCCGCTTGCACATAAGCCTTCCCATCATTAACGACCATCGTACGAATCGCGAGCGCTAAATCCATATTACCTGTCGTTGAAATATACCCAATTGCGCCTGCATAAATGCCACGCTTTTTTTGCTCAAGGGCATGAATAATTTGCATTGCGCGTATTTTTGGTGCACCTGAAACTGTTCCTGCAGGCAGGCTTGATGCAAGTACATCCACAACATGAACTTCATCTTTCAGCTTACCAATTACTTCTGATACGATATGCATCACATATTTGTATTTTTCTATTACCATATAGCGACTAACGCGGACAGAGCCGATTTCACAAACCCGCCCAATATCATTTCGCCCTAAATCGACTAGCATGCGGTGCTCTGCAAGTTCTTTTTCGTCTTGTAATAGCTCGGTTGCAAGAGCATTGTCTTCTTCAGGTGTATTTCCACGCGGCTTTGTTCCAGCAATAGGATTAGTTGTAACTACCCCGTCCTGTACTTTTACTAAGCTTTCTGGTGATGTACCAAGTACTGTATACGCGCCGAAGTCCATATAAAACATATACGGAGAAGGATTAGTTGTACGCAGCTTGCGATAAAGTGTGAAAGGATTACCACTAAATTCGGCTTCAAATGTTTGTGACAATACAACTTGAAAAATATCTCCGCGTTTAATGTGCTCCTGTGCCGTTTCCACCATTTTAGTAAACTGTACTTCATCAATTGTAGATGAAAACTGGATTTCTACTTTGGCATGTTCGACTTGAGGAACCGGATTTTTAATTTGCTGCTCTAACACGTCAAGCGCCATACTCATTTGCTCTTCCGTCCGACCACCAAATAAATCAATGGCAGCGAGCGTCACGGTTTGTTCCAAATGGTCAATGACAATAAATGTATCATAAAAATATATATGGACATCCGGCATATTGTACACATCATTCACGATTTCACCGATTTCTTCAAAATGAAAAGCCGTTTCATAGCTAAAATAGCCGATTGCCCCACCAAAAAAAGCAAATGGATAACTTTGTTTACGAATCGGTAATATTTGCTTTAAGCGCTCTGTTACAGAAATGGCAAACACTTCTCCATTATAAATTGATGTTGTACCGTCTCCTGTTAATTCACCAACTGGATTCATTGCAATAAAGGAAAAGCGTCCACTTTCTTTATATTTTGCATTTGATTCAAATAATACTTTGTTCTTGCCTTCCAAGCTTTCATAAATACTAATCGGGGTGTATGTATCCCCTCGTAGCTTTCTCATTACATAATCTCTCATCTCAACTGTCATCCTCAACTATCCTCTCTCAGCTCATTTTGCACACAAAAAGGCCCCCCGTTCATTAAAGGACGGAGAGCCGTGGTGCCACCTTTATTGACTAATAATTAGTCCACTCAAAATCTCGTAACGTGAGCATGACGGCAAGGCATTTCCTCCCTGCAGCTAGAAAACCCATTCATGAATTACTTGCACTAGCTTTCACCCACCGCTAGCTCTCTTTAGCAAAATAACTCATTACTATTTTTTCATTATCGCCTCTAATGTCATTTTAGCTCGAGTAATCTAATTATTCAAATAATTTTTCTAAAAACTATTGTAACGCGAAAAATATTTTCTGAGCAAACGGTAACGGACTTTGCTCAAATTTCGACTCGCTTAGCGCAATAACCGAAATTTCCGCTTGTACATTACTGAAATCATGTTGTACTACCTTTTTATAATCAGCAATTTGATTGTTTGTGATAATGAAAATTTCCGCATTTTTCAATTGACCAGTTATTTCAATCGATTTAGTTAGTGCCTGATACATAACAGTTTGATTTTTAGGGTCATTATTTAAAAGTTTTTGAAAACCATCAACTGTCGGCTTGCCACATTCAAATGTAAGTACCTCCGCTTCTTCTGAAAATGGAATAATAACTAAGTCGCGACAGTCTCCTGTACATATCGAGAATAACGGCAATAATAAACCTATGCTTAACGCACGCAATTCGGGATCTTCTAAGTGTTGCAAACAAACTACATAGGGTGCATTTTTTTGTTCAAATGGATAGTAAATAACATTGCCCTCTATAGTCGTATTACTTTTTAAATGCATTTGTTTTTCTGCTGTTAATATCGAATCTTTATTAAGCAGTACTGGCATGATCGCTTCTACTTCTGCTATTGATTGATTTATTGACATCGCGATTTCTAATACATTTGCAAATAATTTATTATCCTGGAATGCACATAAAAAAGCATGTTGCTCCTGTTCGGTTAATTGTTGGAACATTGCACTGCTATATACATAACGAAGCATTTCGTCAGTTAGTAAAGTTGCTATCGTCATACTAAACACCTCTGTTTATCAAATATTATCTGTAAGTATAGCGGAACAATTCTCGATATTATAGTGATTTCATTTGTAACATCTCTTTTCTTTATTACTTTTCACAAAATTTTAATATGCACTAATCATAATAGGTATTGGAACAAATGCAGATTAAGTTAACTAAAATACTAATCAAAGTTTACAAAAACAATAGGAATATTCAATCTTTTTTGATAGTATTTTTAAAAGAAGAAAAAGCGAGGGATAGCAATGAATTTATGGCATGGTGGCATTATTTATTCGATGCAATACGAAGGACATACTGTTGAGGCAATTTTGGAGAAGGGTGGCATGATTATTGAAACAGGTAGTTTTGCGGATTTACAGCATAAGGCGGAATCTTATATCGACTTACGCGGCGATGTGTTATATCCAGGCTTTGTCGATAGCCATTTACATATTATTGGTTACGGGGAAAAACTGAAAAATATTGATGTGAGTGCTATTACAACGAAGCAACATTTACTTGAGCGCTTACAGCAAGAAGCTGTTATGTTAAAGGCAGATGACTGGCTAGTAGCGATTGGCTATAACGAAGGACAAAATAAACATGCCACATTTCCTACAATAGAAGAAATTAATGTACTCGGTTGCTATGTTGTCATTAAACGAAGCTGTCATCATTTAATTATGGCAAATCATCAAGCACTAACATACGCCAATATTGACGACACAACCGACAATCCTTCTGGCGGTATTATTGAAAAGCAAGACGGCAAGCTAACTGGGATTTTAAAAGACAATGCCCTTTATTTAGTCGTGAATAATATGCCTACTACGACTCAAAGTTATGTTAATGATGCGCTAGAAAAATCGGTTACTTCATTACTTTCATACGGATTAGTTGGTGGGCATTCTGAAGATTTAAGTTATTACGGTCACCCATCTGTACCGTTAAAAAGCTATGAACATATAACTGAGAAACGAAATTTTAAAGCACATTTACTTCAACATCATTCTGTTTGGAATGAATTACGTCAAATAGATTTTACACCTTCAATTTGGGTGGAGCTTGGTGCAATGAAAATTTTCATCGATGGGGCTTTCGGTGGACGAACAGCTGCATTATTTGAGCCATATGCTGATGATCCAACTAATAATGGCATGTTTCTCCATTCAAAAGATACGCTCGAACAGCTCGTTCAACAAGCAAGAGCCAAGCAATCGACCGTTGCGGTACATGTTATTGGGGATGCTGCGATTGATTTAATATTAGATATTTTTGAGATGTACCCGCCAGTTGAAGGGCAAAAGGATCGTATTATTCATTGTAGTGTTGTGAATGATCGGTTACTAGATCGACTTAGTGCACTACCTATTATAGTCGATGTACAACCACAATTTATTCAGTCAGATATGGGGATTTTAGAAAGTAGGCTTGGTAAAGAGCGTTTACGTTATGTATATCCCCTAAAATCATTATTAGATCGTAAAATTGTATGTGCAGGTGGATCGGACGCGCCGATAGAAACTCCAAATCCTTTATACGGTATTTATGCGGCAATCACTCGTAAAGCAATCGATTCTTCAACAATTCTAAATGATGCAGAATGTATTACTCGCTATGAAGCAGTATCACTTTATACGACAGAACCCGCAAAAGTAATTGGTAAGGAAAAGCTTCGCGGTCAAATCGCAGTTGGCTTTGAGGCAGATTTCACTGTATTTGATGGCGATATTTTTACTGTCGATGTCGAACAAATTCCACATGTGCAGGTCACTAAAACAGTTGTTCATGGGCAAATTGTTTATGACAAAAATACGAAATAAGTTTCCGGGTAAATTCCCTTTGATTAGCACATCGCAAGTGATCGAATACCCCTTGAATAAAAAGCGACCGGGACATAAGTGTAACTTTTATGAAAAGTACGTACTATTTATACTAAAAGTTTGATTTTCTTTAAATTGATTGTAGTGAAGGGGCGAGTGTAGCTGTCGGCTGCGCCTTTCGCTACAGAGCAAAGCTTCCTGGGGGAACAGCACGAGTGAGAGACTACAGGCTCGAGCCGTGCCCCCGGAAAGCGTCCCCGTAACGGAAATCAATTTTCTAAACGCAAAAAAACATCAATTTTCTCATTGGAAAAATGATGTTTTTTGTTTTGTCCCAGCCTCACAGAAACTCAATTAAGAAGATGTTTTGTATTAATTATTCAACTCGTAATGCTGGCCTTTCACTAAGTAAAATAGGTGCTCCGCAATGTTTGTAGCATGATCAGCAGAACGCTCTAAATAGCGGCTAACAAATGATAAATACATAATTTGTGATACATTTTCTGGCTTCACACTTGATAGATGCATTAAATGGCTAATTGTTTGACCGTATAAATCATCTACTTGATCATCTAGTTCAGCTATTTCTTTTGCTTGCGTCGTATTTTCATCGATAAATGCTTCGATAATTTGTCGTAGCATCGACGTTGTTTTGGCACACATTTGCTCCAACGTTTCAACGGTTGTAATAAACGGCTCTTTTCCTATGCGGATTGTTTCTTTTGCAATATTAACCGCGTAATCACCGACGCGCTCCATATCACTAGCTGCTTTAACCATTGTCATTAAGCGGCGTAAATCTGTTGCAACAGGTTGCTGCTTAGCAATTAATAATATTACTCGATCATTTATCGCTTCTTCTAAACGGTTAATGTACACATCATTATCAATAATCGATAATGCTAGGTCGATATCTTTTTCAATAAAAGCTTTAAACGAAACTTCAAGTGCTTCGATGCTTTTCTTACATAACTCCATTAGGTTTTCTTGCACTGATTTCATATCATGCTCAAAACGTTCACGCACGGCCATTTTGTATCCCCCCTTATCCAAAACGCCCAGAAATATAATCTTCTGTACGTTGATCAGCTGGTGTTGAGAAAATTTTATCTGTTTGATCAAACTCGACAATTTCTCCGTTTAAAAAAAATGCTGTTTTATCAGAAATACGAGCAGCTTGTTGCATATTGTGCGTTACAATAATAATAGAATAATTATCTTTTAACTCTTGCACTAATTCTTCCACTTTTAATGTTGAAATAGGATCTAGTGCTGATGTTGGTTCATCCATTAAAATTACGTCAGGCTCAATGGCTAAACAACGCGCGATACAAATTCGTTGCTGCTGCCCCCCAGATAGACCGTATGCATTTTGGCTCAGACGGTCTTTTACATCATCCCAAATTGCTGAACCGCGCAGAGATTTTTCGACGATTTCATCTAAAATCTTTTTATTTTTAATTCCATGAATCCTTGGCCCATACGCAATATTATCGTAAATAGATTTTGGGAATGGATTGGGTTTTTGGAATACCATACCGACATGCGTACGTAGTTCTTCCACTTCATAATCTGAGCTAAAAATATTACTGCCTCGGTAATTAATTTCACCTGTAGTACGAACGATCGGTACAAGCTCGACCATACGATTTAATGCCTTTACATACGTTGATTTACCGCATCCAGATGGACCGATAACCGCGGTTACTTCATTTTCCTTTATATTAATATTTATATTTTTTAAGGCGTGATGTTCGCCGTACCATAAATCAAAATTTTTTGTTTCAAATACTGTTTGTTTACTATTCGGTAAAACAACCGGTGATTTTTCCACAACTTGAATTTTCGTCGTACGTTCTGATAGTTGTACCATGCTAAACCTCCGTTAATAACGTTTTTGAAATTTATTTCGAATAAAGATTGCAATCGAGTTCATAAAGACGAGTAAAATCATCAGCACAATAATGCCTGCTGCTGCAACATATTGAAACTCCTCTTGTGGACGTTTTGCCCAGTCAAAAATTTGCATTGGTAATGCGGTAAATGCACTTAATAGATTCTCAGGTAAAAATTGCAGGATGACTGGGATTCCGATTACAACGAGCGGTGCTGTCTCACCAATCGCCCGTGAGAGAGCTAATATACTGCCTGTTAATATACCTGAGATAGCTGCTGGTAAGACGACACGCATAATAGTTTGCCATTTAGTCGCCCCCATCCCGTAAGATGCTTCTCGCTGATCTTGTGGTACTGCGCGAATCGCTTCCTGGGCAGCGACGATAATAATCGGTAAAATTAATAAACTCATCGTTAAACCCGCTGCTAATATACTTTTCCCTAAGCCCATTAAACGAACGAAAATAGTTAATCCTAGTAACCCGAAAACAATGGACGGTACACCAGCTAAGTTTGAAATGTTCATGCGAATAAAATCATTTAATTTATTTTTCTGTGCATATTCCTCTAAATAAATGGCTGTACTGACACCTAGAATAATTGAAACGGGTGCAACAACTGCCATTAACCATATTGAACCGACTAATGCTGCTTTTATCCCTGCTTTTTCAGGAAGACGCGATGCAAAATTGGTTAAGAAATCAAAGTTTAAATAACCTAGCCCTTGAGAAAAAACACGAGCCAGTAAAATGACAAGTGTTAATAAGGCAAAGCTTGTTGCAAAAATGAAGATCGTTTTCCACACTGTATTCATCTTCAAACGTCTGTTCATCCGCTTCATAACGATTGTATTATTTAAATATTTCATTTTAATACTCCTCTCTGAAGCGTTTTGAAATGTACTGAGCGAATAAGTTCATTAATAAGGTGAAAATAAATAACGTGAAACCGACTGCATAGATAGAGTAGTAAATAGTTGTACCATATCCTGCATCTCCTGTTGACACTTGTACGATGTATGCTGTCATCGTTTGAATCGAATCAGTTACACTAAAATCGAATTTTGGTGTTGATCCACCGGCAAGTGATACGATCATTGTTTCACCAATCGCACGAGAAACTGCTAATACGACCGAAGCGATAATTCCTGATAATGCGGTTGGTAGAACTATTTTGATTGCTACTTCAAATTTTGTGGCGCCAAGTACAAGTGCACCTTCCCGCATCGAGTTTGGTACAGAACTCATCGCGTCTTCAGACAATGAGGCGATCATCGGCAATATCATAATCCCTACGACAATTCCTGGGCTTAGCGCATTGAATATTTTCAGCGACGGTATCAATTGCTGTAAAATGGGTGTGACGAATGTTAACGCAAAAAATCCGTAGACAATTGTCGGTACACCAGCTAGCACTTCTAAAATAGGCTTTACGATACGACGTGTTTTATCAGATGCATATTCACTTAAGAAAATCGCTGCCCCAATCCCAAATGGTACAGCTACTAATATCGCAATTCCTGTAACTTTCAAGGTCCCCATTATTAACGGCAAAATACCGTATAAAGGCTCTTTCCCTGAAAACGGTAACCATTCAGTACCAAATAGGTAATCGGTTATTGATACTCTCTGAAAAAACTCAAACGTTTCAAAAATAAGTGTAAATACAATACCGAATGTTGTTAATACAGAAAGTGCCGCTGCTAAAAACAACAGTTTAGGCATTGATTTTTCTATTATTTTTTTGCCTCTTTTAGCGCGAGACTTTGCAATCATTTGCTGAACAGATCGCTCACTAGCTTTTGAAGTCATTTTTGTGCAAACTCCTTTCAAAATGAGGAAGGAATGCGTGCTAACGCACACATTCCGCTAAATTATTTTAAAGCTTCAAGTGCTGCTAGACCTTTTTCGTATTCAACATCTGGTAGACGTACATAACCTGCTGCTTCCGCCATATTTCCAGCATTCTCTAAGCTGTATTTAATAAAGTCATATGCAGCTTCATTTTCAGCCATAGCTTTATTTTTCACATATACAAATAGTGGACGTGATAATGGTGAATATTCACCAGACTCAATTGTTTCATTGTTCGGCTCTATACCATTAACTGAAACAACTTGTAATTTACTTTCGTTTGCTAAGTAGTATGCATACCCGAAGAATGCAATCGCATTTTTATCTGCAATAACGCCTTGCACAAGAACGTTATCATCTTCAGATAAAGTAGCTGTTTTTACTAAATCCTCACCATCAAGGATGACTTCGTCAAAGTAGTCGAACGTACCTGAATCAGCACCTGG
Source organism: Solibacillus sp. CAU 1738 (assembly GCF_039888725.1). NCBI lineage: Bacteria > Bacillati > Bacillota > Bacilli > Caryophanales > Caryophanaceae > Solibacillus > Solibacillus sp. CAU 1738. The sequence goes on along the minus strand of NZ_JBDQQN010000001.1, from coordinate 563,105 downwards.
TGAATAGAATACTACTTCTTCATCCGGCCAAGATGGATCGATATCAGACCATTTTTTTGTCGTTCCATCTTCAATCCAAAGTTGTTTTAATTGCTCAACTGTTAAATTTTTAGCCCAAGTATTTTCTGGGTGTATAACTACTGATAATCCGTCATATGCAATAGCTAGTTCTGTATAATCAATTCCCGCAGCTACTAATTTTTCTTTTTCTGTATCTTTAATTGGACGTGATGCATTCGAGAAGTCTGTTTCGCCGTTAATGAACTTTTCAAATCCACCACCAGTACCTGATACGCCTACTGATACTCGCACATCTTTTTGTACCGCTGCATATTCTTCCACAAGGGCCTCTGTAATTGGCGCTACTGTTGAAGAACCGTCACCAACAACATCTCCTGTTAATTGCGCTTGTCCTGTTTCAGCAGATGCTGCACCATTTTTTGAATTCGTTGCATCATCTTTACTTTCAGTTGATCCACATGCTGCTAAAAATAATGCCGAACCTAGAATTGCTGCCTGGCTTAAGTACTTCCACTTTTTCATTTGTCATTTCCTCCAATAACTTTCTTAGTAAGTTTCTCTTACAAGCTTTACTATAATCGTAGTTTGTTGAGCCCATTTGAACGGATTGTTAATGGTCTGTAAATCGTTATTGATGTTTTGTAAATTCAAAATGCGAAAAGCGTCCTACTCAGCCCTGACAAACGCTTGAATGCCACAATCGAAAGCGTCTTTTTCACTTTCGTTTGAGGGACAGAAGCTACCTCGAAAGTCTAGGTTCTAGAGCTAAACACTGTTCGAACTCCAGAATTTTTTTCATTAACAATAAAAAAAGATATCCAGAAAAGATTTCTCCTCTGGATATCCCATTACGCTATTTTCTTTACTTCTTTTATTTGTGTTAACAGTATGTCTCTGCCGCATACTTTTTCAGGCTCTTTTTTTGTTTTCGGCGTAGTAATATTTAGCTTTATTGTTTTGGCATCTTTTTCGTTAATGTAGCCAGCAAATGTTGCGTTATAAATTTTCTCACCTGTTACTAGTGTTACTGTCGCCTTATTCGCATTAATTAATTCTCTTAAAAAAGGATACTTTGTTAAGTTACGTTTCCGCTCAGCTAATGCTAGGCGAGGCTCTAAAAATAATATTAGGAGCTCAAAAATTACAATATAGGCAATCGTTGTACTAATTATTAGTATTGTTGATGCACCAATCATTGTCATGACAATAGCATTGCTTAATGCACCTATTAAAATAATTAGTTGAAATAATAATTTCTTCATCTTATGTCCCTTTCAATAGTTTTTCAAATGGAGCACATTTGAGCTAATTAAAAAATATTTATATTTATGTAGTGTTCTTCCCTTTAAGTAAAGGCCAAACTATGTAATATAATTACGTATAAAAAATGATAAAGCACAATTCACCTTGTTATAACTTGTTTTTACATTTCAAGTATATTAAATCGGGAGAATTGTGCTTTATTCTATGAAAGATAGGTATGTTAACCGTTAGCCTCAACAAAATTTATCTACTAAGCTTTCAACTTAAATCAAGTATTTCATAACACAAAGCTTAAGCTTACCTATTACTCGCTGATTGCTTATTTTTCCTCATCTTCATTTAATTTTTCTTCTGAGAAAGCAGGTAGCATCTTTTGATTTGGTGAACTTGCAGAAATGCCTTCTTGCGCATATTTTCCTTTTAATTCAAAATAATAATCTAATACTTCACGTGCCATCAGATTACCTTGACGTAGATGTACGTCAAAATTTGTTGTCACCCAAGGAACGACAACTGCATAGGCCACTTCAGGATTATCATACGGTGCGAAGCCGACATGCGTAAGTGTAGTAGTATTTGTTCCATATTTATCTGTCTGCGGACCATAATATACTACTTCAGCAGTACCTGTTTTACCGGCGGCTGTATACGGTGTATCATAGAATACACTACGAGCAGTACCTTTTGCCCCTGTATAAACTCTTCTTAAACCTTCTTTTACTTGGTTTATTTCAGCTTCAGAATTGGAAATACGATTTAAAATCGTCGGCTGCACTTCTTGTACGAGTGGTCCGAATGTTTCCCCATCTTCTGAAGGTTTGCGAATTTCCTTTAACATGCGTGGTTGTACGCGGTATCCACCATTCGCCACTGTTGAAATATACTGCACGAGCTGCATAGGTGTATACGTATCGAACTGTCCTATTGCTAAGTTCAAAATCTTACCAGGGTTATCCATAAATCCTTGATAACCTGCAAACTCGCCCGGTAAATCTATCCCCGTAGGCACACCTAAACCAAATTGTGCATAGCCATTACGCATCGTTTGTAATGTTCCATCACGTAATTTAAGAGGCATATCATAATAATAGTTACTACCGCCAATACCTAACGCAATTTGGAACATATACGAGTTAGAAGATTGTTCTAATGCGGACAATTCATTCATCGGTATTCGACTGTTTCGGTTAAAGATGGAACTTTTCGGTTCTGTATTTAAAAGTTTAATCGGCTGATCAATTAATGTTGTATTAATATCGATAACATCTTCTGAATAACCCATTAAGACTGTTGCTGCTTTTATACTTGAACCTACTTCATACGCCGTTGTAAAGGTACCGTATGAGTAGTCCACAATTGTATTTTTACCTGTCTCAGGATCAGTTTCGATTTTTTTACCAACAACAGATAAAAGCTCACCTGTATTTGGGTTCATCATGACCAAAAATGCTCTATCAAGTAAGCTTGAACTTCCCAATGATTTTAATTCCAACAAATACTTTTCGACTACACGTTCTGCCTCAGCTTGCAATTCAATATCAAGTGTTGATATTAAGTCTTTTCCTGGCTCCCCAGGGTACGTCGTTTTTGTTTCAACAATTTGACCTTTTTTATTCGCAAGATTTTTTACGACAGATTTTTCACCTTGTAAAATTTCTTCATATTGGGCTTCAAAATAACTTTCACCAACACGATCATTACGTGAATAATCTCGGGCTAAGTAGAAATCCAGCTTATTTTTAGGAATCCCTTTGCTTGGTACAGTTGTACGACCTAATACTGCTAACGGCGACTGACGCACTCGCTTCCAATCCGTTGTCGTATTTACACCTGGTAAATCCGCTAAACGCTCCGAAACACGCGCAAATTCGTCATTTGTTACCCCTTCACTTTTAATAATTTGTGGTGATAAATTATACCCCGATACCATTTCACGATAAATCGCCAGAACTTCTAAATCAAAATCTGTTAATTGTGCTAGTTCTTCATCCGTAATGCGTTCTCGAATGCGGCGGTCCATTTCTGCATTAACATCTTTTTGTTCTAGCGTTTCATCTGATTTCCGATAAGCATCCATTTCTTCTTTCGTTACTTTCTTCATCGCTTCTTCATTATTACGTAAAATCCAAAAATCCTGCTTGTCTCGATATGTAACACGATCTGTTGGTTGCTCAATTAATGTTGCAAGCTCTTCTGCAATGTCTAGCATTTCCTGTTGCTTCGTTGTTGGCATTTTCGTATAAGTAATTGCATTTTCAGGCTGATTATCAACGAGAATGCGTCCGTATCGATCATAAATACGTCCGCGAGGTACACTTGTATTAACACGCACTTCCTCTTTACGTTCAATCTCGCTCACATATTCCTCACCTTTGACAATTTGTAAGTAACCAAGTCGAAAAATAAGCATTGAAAATAATAAAAATATTGAGAAGAAAAGGACGTTCATCCGAAATGACAAGTTAGCCCGAGGCTTCGCTTTTCCATTCGAAGCGCGATTTTTTTGCGGTAACTTTCGCATGTCAAACTCCCCTTTCTATAAAAAATGTTTTAGCGTCTGTTTGTCCACGACAAGAGTTAGATTATTCTAAGCAGCTTGAGGTGGAGTACGCGAATGCCTAGTCAAAACTTTTTCTTTTAATAAAAATATAAAAAGGCAATCCGGAAACAAATGAATACATGCATTTTAGTATAACATTTGCGCATGTTAGAAAAAAGTATATTCATACTGAAGTTCAACATTTGTGACGGGATTTTTAAAGAAAGGTTTCATTTTTTTATAAGTTGGGGGAAAATAAAAAGAAATTTATTTTTGGGGTGACGAGTTTGAACTATTTCATTGTCGGAATTGGTGGTGCAGTTGGTGCATCTTTACGTTATTTAATTTGTACAGTGATTCCGTATAGCGGCGGATTTCCTTTAGCAACTTGCTTAATTAATATAGTTGGTAGTTTTTTATTAGCCGTACTATTGACGAGCCAATCTTTAATCCAAAATAAACAATTAAAGCTTTTACTAACTACTGGATTTTTAGGTGCCTTTACAACGTTTTCCGCATTTAGCTATGAAACATTTACGTTATTCCATACCGACAGCTGGCTAGCGATTGTATATATCATGATTTCGATTTTGGGTGGCTTAAGTGCTAGTTTAATTGGTACTGTTCTTGTTAAAGGGGGGAGCCTATGATATTAGTTGCCATTGGTGGATTTTTTGGTGCCATCGTACGTTACTTCATTAGCTCTCTTTTACGTATTCAAACGTTTCCTATCGCTACTTTTATTATTAATATTACAGGCTCCATTTTATTTGGTATCGTTGTTGGATTAGACGTTTCGAAGACGTGGTACTACCTATTGGCAACGGGATTATTAGGTGCCTTTACGACATTTTCCACATTTAGTTTTGAAACAATTCAACTTTTTGAAAAACGACAATATTTTAAAGCTGTATTTTATGTAATCAGTACAAGTAGTATTGCGATTTTCGGAGTATGGTTTGGTTATTTACTCGCCTTATGAACCGCTAGTTTTTTGGTTCAACGTTTAATGTTGGGGTAAGCATCGAAAATATTTATCGCATCTGTTCCCTTGCCTGTCCCTCACTTCCATCGACTTACTGCCAAGTCGTTTTTTAGCAAATCGACTTTGTACCGAAAGCGACCGGACAGGCCTTGTAAAATATATAGTATTAAATAGCCATATTATTCTTTTGTTTTATACGTGCCCAAATTACGACCGGCACTAAAAGTAAGGCTAAGCACAAACCGATAAAGCCTAACATTGCATAACTTGAATAAGCTACTACGACACCAGATAATAAACTGCCAGCAGATCCACCTAATGCGACCGTTACATCTACAGAACCTTGCGTTTTTGCACGATTATTTATCGTCGTTGAGTCAATAATAATCGCTGTACCGCTTATTAACCCGAAATTCCATCCAAGCCCTAATAACATAAGGGCAATTGATAGCCAAAATAGGGAATCGCCAGGTGCAAAAGCTGCTACTAACCCTGCTACTGCCAATGTAACTCCCGAAGCGATTACTATAAATGTTCGACCAATTTTATCAACAAGTAATCCAGTACCTAGCGATGGTAAATACATTGCTGCAACATGTAATCCAATAACCATACCAATCGCACTTAAGCTACTGCCATGACCTTGCATGTGGATTGGTGTCATAGTCATAATCGCTACCATAATAACATGTGAAAGCACTAATACTAGCGCTCCTACGAAAACTCCGAGCCGATTAACTTCACTTTGAACCGAACGAGCCTTCCCAGCTACTTTATGCTGCTCTTGCTGTTTTGCAGCTATCGCTTTAGCAACTAATAACGGATCTGGACGCAAAAATATGAATAATGTAAGACCAGCTAAAATATAGGCTATTGCAGCTAAAATGAATGGCCCAGCTAATGATGGCATACTGATTGCTTCAGCAACTTTGCCCATCGGCGTTACTAAATTTGGACCTGCAACTGCACCAAAAGTTGTCGCAACCATCGCTATACTTGTCGCCGTTGCACGCTGTTTTTCATTCGCTAAATCTGTCCCCGCATAGCGTGCCTGTAGATTTGTTGAAGTACCGGCTCCATAAACGAATAAGGCTATAAATAATAAAGCTACACTATTAATATTAGCAGCTATTATGACACCTATCGCACCAATTCCACCAGCTATAAAACCAAAAGATAACCCGTACCTACGTCCAAAACGTTGAGAAAGCTGACCTACGATAAAAGCTGCTAATGCCGAGCCTAGTGTGAACAGTGCAGCAGGTAACCCCGCAAAGCTTTCTGTCCCTAACACATCCTTCGCAAGTAAAGCTCCAACAGTAATCCCCGCCGCAAGCCCAGCTCCACCAAATATTTGAGACATTAATACGATAATTAACGTACGCTTATAGAGCTTTTGCTGTGCTTCAGTTGTCTGTACATACTGATTAACTACGGCAGAATCTTTATAGTTCATAAAATCACCTTTCTTTTACACACTCTATTCCCAACTAGGTATAAAAATCTACATTCGAAAATAGTCCACTCTCCATGATTGTAACTACTCGTGATAGGTTTTCAGCTAATATTCTCTCTACTAGATTTACATACTCTTCATTTGATGCACAACGTAATGCAATTAGTTGCTTCGACTTGATGCGATCATCTATACGCTTATTAGTAACTTAATCATTTAAAATACCAATTTAAAGCATTCGTGTACAATATTTTATCTGCTTCCTGTTCATCAAAAATTTGTTGAATCAATAAGATATCGTTATAGTCAAAAGGTCGTTTCGCTCTCGTAGATGGCAAGTCAGTACCAAACATTAACGCATCTGGGTTAACACTATAAATGGATCTTAAAGCATTTTCTACATTTAGTTCTACTCGACCAAAGCCAGTCGCTTTCACATGTACACCTTTTTCGACTAATTTTAATAAATATGGTAGTCCTTTTTCAGATATTCCTAAATGGTCAATTGAAACTGCAGGTAAATTTTCTAGTATAGTCATAATGTCTGGTAAGTGTTTTGAATCGATATAAAGCTCACTATGCCAGCCGACTAAATCAAATACACGTCTTGCAAATGTATCAAGCTTCGATAAATCTTCAGAACCTCCTCGCTTTATATTAAAACGTAATGCCTTTACTCCCTTTTCATGTAAGCTTAAAATCTCTTCATCTGTTACAGTTATTGGTAGTTGAGTTACACCACAAAATGATGGTCCCATTTGTTTAAGAGCGTCCAATAAATAGCCTTGGTCAAAACCTTGAAAGGAACCCGATACAATCGCACCACCTCGAACATTAAGATTAGCGACTTCTTTTTCGTAATTATTGACTATGTAGTTCGGTGGCATATAACCTTGATTTTCGACAACTGGAAAATCGTAATTGATAATGTGAAAATGTGCATCAAAAATCCTCATTTTAACTCTCCCCTTTTTATAAGCTAGTTATTTCAAATTTGGACATCTTAAATATTTTACACAAATGAAAAAGAAATTCATTTTACCCTATTTATTTCAAATTCTTTTATTACTATTGTAAATGAAAAAAGACTGCAGGCAAACTCGTATTTCTTCGAGTTTGCCTACAGTCTGAACTAGCTGGCATAAAACTAGCTATATATTATTTTGCAGCTTGAAACTTAGCTTCTACAACGTCCCAGTTTACAACGTTCCAGAATGCACCAATGTAGTCTGGACGACGGTTTTGGTAGTTTAAGTAGTAAGCGTGCTCCCAAACGTCTAATCCTAAGATTGGCGTTTTGCCTTCCATAATTGGAGAGTCTTGGTTTGGAGTTGAAGTAACAGCAACTGAGTCACCATCAACGATTAACCAAGCCCAACCTGAACCGAAACGAGTAGTTGCAGCTTTAGTGAATTCTTCTTTGAATGCATCAAAAGAACCGAATTTAGCATCGATAGCAGCAGCTACTTCGCCAACTGGAGTATTTGAACCGCCTGGAGCGATTACTTCCCAGAATAATGAGTGGTTAGAGTGACCGCCACCATGATTACGTACTGGAGTTTGTTTGTCAGCTGGAAGTGCATCGATATTAGCGATTAATTCGTTAAGATCTTTCCCTGCAAATTCAGTACCTTCTACTGCTGCGTTTAAACCAGCAACATAAGTATTGTGGTGTTTAGTGTGGTGAATCTCCATTGTTTTTGCATCGATATGTGGTTCTAATGCGTCATAAGCGTAAGTTAATTGTGGTAATTCATAAGCCATTTTCAGTTCCTCCTAAGGATTAAATAATTATAATACATGTACTAGGTTATCAAAATTGGCAAAACCATTCAATTAAAATTATTCACGAACAAGCATTTCAGCCTTTTGACGGAACATACGACTAAAATAACATTATTGTTTTTGCACACGGCAATAAACAAATTTTGCAATATCATACTCATATAATTTACTAAATTGCTATGAAGAAAATAACAATCATTACTACTTGAATAACTCCTTTTGCTGCCACAGATGTTAAAAAACCGACTACAGATCCTATACCTGTACGAATTGCCTGTTGTACTGAAGTACGTTCTACAATTAGCTCTGCGATGACCGCTCCTAAAAATGGGCCTAATAAAATACCGGCAAACGGAATGACGAATGGGCCGATCAACAATCCAATCGTACTCCCCCACATTCCGGCTTTGGAACCGCCGAATTTCTTCACTCCAATTAAGTTCGATACTGTATCTGCTGCAAATAATAGCACGACAAATAAAATTTCAATCGCCCAAAACCACCACGGCAAGCTAAAGCTATAAAATAAACCGTAAACAGTAAATCCAGCTAGAATAAATAACACTGATGGGATAATCGGATAAACGAGTCCGATAAATGCAATAATAAAACTAGCAATAATTAATACCCATGCTATAACTTCCATATTCCCACTCCTTCTCTTACAATACTTACGAAATACGATACCCGAAAGTTTCAAACAACTAATTTCCCTCTACCAAAAACTCTATTAATTGAAATTCTACTCCTCTTCGTTTTCGATTTATTCAATTCATGTTAAAATGGCTTTTGGAGGAGAATTAAAATGAAACACTCACAACTTTTTATTGATAGCTTAATCAATCCTAAAAAACTAGCTGCTTACAGAATTATGCCTATCGGAAAAGTAATTCAATACGTTTTTTTATTAATTACTTTTGTGACAGTATTTTCATTCGGTCGATTTTCGAGTGGTGTAACAGAAGATTTATTTAACATTGATGGACTTACAGAATACATAGCGGATATTCAGTGGCTACTATATCCTTTTGCGTTTATCTTTTTATTTGTTATGACGTCTCTATTAGTTTTTATTCGTATTAGTTTATATGCTCTAGCAGGTCTACTTTTAGTGAAGTCGATTAAGCGCCGGGGAGAATATCGTCAAATTTGGCGAACAGCAGCCTTTGCGATTACATGGTCTACTATTCTTTCAGTTGTCTTTACGATTATTCTGATTCCTAGCTCTGTCCCTACATTAATCGGAGTTTTTATTACGATGGTTCTATTAATAATTGCCTTAACTAAATATCCCAAACTACCGCAAAAATAACAATGCATGAATCCTAACTCTTTTCATATATTGAAATAAGGAGGGATTTTTTTGCGGTATATAGTTTTTACAATTTGTTTTTTTCTCGTTGCGACGATTATTAAAATAGATTTGCAAGAGGGCACACTACCTCTTGCTGCATTTTATTCTGAGGAACAATGCACAAAAACAGTAGAATACGTTTGGCAAACTGTTTCTGTTCGTGTTCAACAAGGCGATACAATATATAGTTTATTTACGACAACACCAACAAAAGCAGCTTTCCCTGAGCGTTTAGCAGAGTTTTATAAAGCTAACCCGCATCTTCAACAACAAACACTTGTCCCTGGTGAACTCATATTGCTCCCAATTTATACGAAAACGGTTGAAAAATGCTTAAATTGATTTGTTAATGTTTCTACCTTGTCCTTACATTGCGACACTGTTAAAATAGTTTTCAGTGACGGCTTTTAGAATGGCCCGAAAAGGAGAGAACTTTCATGAGTGAAATTATTCACCGTTCAAAAACGCGTCCTGTACGTGTAGGAAATTTAACGATTGGTGGTAGTAATGAATTATTCATTCAAAGTATGTGTACTACAAAAACACATGACGTTGAAGCAACAGTTGCAGAAATTCTTCGTTTGGAAGAAGCAGGCTGTCAAATCGTGCGTGTTGCCGTGCCAGATGAGCGCGCAGCAGACGCAATCGCTGAAATTAAGAAGCGTATCCATATCCCACTAGTAGCGGATATTCATTTCGATTACAAATTAGCATTAAAAGCTATTGAAAACGGCATCGATAAAGTGCGTATTAACCCAGGTAACATTGGTCGCCGCGAAAAAGTAGAGGCAGTTGTTAATGCAGCTAAAGCTAAAGGCATTCCGATTCGTATCGGTGTTAATGCAGGTTCATTAGAACGCCATATATTAGAAAAATATGGTTATCCAACTGCTGACGGGATGGTCGAATCTGCACTTCACCATATTAAAATTTTAGAAGATCTGGATTTCCATGATATTATCGTGTCAATGAAAGCTTCAGATGTAAATCTAGCTATCGAAGCATATGAAAAAGCATCAAAAGCATTTGATTATCCCCTACATTTAGGAATTACTGAATCTGGTACATTGTTTGCAGGTACAGTAAAATCAGCTGCTGGTCTTGGTGCAATACTATCTAAAGGCATTGGTAATACGCTGCGCATTTCCCTTTCTGCTGACCCAGTAGAGGAAATAAAAGTAGCTCGTGAATTATTAAAATCATTCGGTCTTGCTTCTAATATGGCAACTTTGATTTCTTGCCCAACTTGTGGACGCATTGAAATCGACTTAATATCAATTGCTAATGAAGTAGAGGAATATATTTCAAAATTAAATGTACCACTTAAAGTAGCTGTTCTTGGCTGTGCAGTAAACGGTCCAGGTGAAGCTCGTGAAGCAGATATCGGTATTGCAGGTGCTCGTGGAGAAGGTTTGCTATTTATGAAAGGTAAAACCGTTCGCAAAGTACCAGAAGATACAATGGTAGAAGAGTTGAAAAAAGAAATCGATAAACTCGCTGCAGAAATGGAAGAAAAGCGTGCAGCAAATGAAGCATCAAACGCACAATAAGGAGTAGTAATGATGACAATGAAACCGCGCTTTGGCATTGATATTGATGGCACAGTTACTTGTCCTTCAACACTCATTCCACATATTAATAAACAATACAATGTCAATATTACATTAGCCGACGTAGTAGAATACGATTTTTTAAGCGCATTCCCTCACCCTGTCAATCGGGCGGAGTTTAATACTTGGTTTAAAGCTAATGAGCCATCTATGTATGAAGCAAGTGAGCTAGCAAGTGATGCAAAGTCAATATTAACTGCTTGGCAAAATCGTTATGAGTTATTTTATATTTCCGCTCGCGGTGAAAATGTGTATGACATTACGAAAAATTGGTTCCATACGAATGACATCCCGTATGATCATATCGAGCTTATTGGTAGTCATGACAAAATTCAAACTGCTAAAAAACACGGTGTCCACGCATTTTTTGAAGACAAACATGATAATGCTGTGATGATTGCCGAGGAGTTAAATATTCCGGTCGTATTATTTGATACCCCATACAATCAACTACCAATACCCAATCAAGTCATTCGTGTTCACAACTGGATTGAAGCGAACGAATGGATCAAAAAAAACTTTTAAAAAAAGAGCAACTTTGGTTTTTTCCAAAGTTGCTTTTATTTATGTTCTTTTAATTGCCTCATCTTATGTTGCTACTTGGGCATTAAAGCTCTAATATTCCTCTCACCCAACGATCAACAAAAGTTTCAAATGTAATTCCATAGCGGCTATATACTTCATGATAAACAAAATAAGTGCCTAACTTTTCTAACATCTCATCGTCTATTTTCACCAACTTCATCCTCTCTATTCAATATCATGATGAGACAATACTCTCCATTTCCCACACAGACTATGCAGTAAATCCCTATTCCGTAATTAGTTTCATTAAGAATACAATGATCCATTTTTTATATTGCAAACTAAGTAATGGGCAATCTGGTTATAACATTCACTTTCGTTACAAAATCTTCACATACAACATGCCCACTTTGTCAATTAAAACAGTATGATTAAAGAAAGCTTTCGTATTATTGGAGGGACATTATGCGTAGGATTAGTTCATATTTATCAATAACATTGGCGATAATTTTTTTAAGTGGGTGTGATGATACATTAAACGATATTAAAAATGCCGCTTCTGGTATTAATTCAGCTGCTACTAATGCAGCAACTGCTATTTCGCAAGATGTACATACATTACGTGCAACAGACATTCACTATAAAGATGAACATTTTACTATTAACGACTTATTTAAATCCATTTTACGCGACGTACAATGGCATTATGAACAAAGTGATGCAACAGACATATTAAAAGTAACCGGTACTTGGAAGGAACCGCTTTTTGCACACTATGATTTTGAAGAAGCATTCAAGAAAGAATTAGTGGAATCTAGTAAAGTTACTGTTGTTTTAACGTTTAAGAATGGCAATATACAATCGGAAGAGACATCTTTAAAGATGGAACTCAATGGTGAAATAGTTGTAGAGGAACACGGCGAAATAGCACTTACTCAATTTTATGATATATATGTAAAATAAGTGTCTATTGTAAGAGATTTCAATCTCTGTATCGCAACATAGGCTTGGAAATATTTAACTGAAAACTGCGAGTCTCCTTACTCAAGTGAGCTCTCTTTACAAAGTTTTGTTCATTTTTATGCAATTACTTTCCTTTTTCGATTAAGAGAAGTACGATTAAAGAGTAAATTTACATAGAAAAGGTGAACAAAATGAACCGTGAGGACGTAATTTTAATAATTTCTGAAAAACTAAAATTAGTTCGAACAGAAAATGACTTCACACAAGATAAAATGGCTGAAATTCTCGGCATTTCTAAAAAAACGCTCGTGCAAATTGAAAAAGGACGTATTTCTGCTGGTTGGACAACTTCTGTTGCTGTATGTGCACTTTTTCGTGAAAGCACTATTTTACAACATACTTTTGGCGGCGATCCAATGGATGTAATCGAACTAACAGCACATAACGTCATAATTCGGCCTAAGGAAAAAACAATGGGTGGCTATATTTGGTGGAGAAATGTGGAAGAACGTGATGGCTATAAATTACAGCAAAATGTATTGAGTCATCATTTCCGGATTTTAGATGAAGAAAAATTCCGTTTATTTAGCTCATTCGATGAAAAAGCAATTCGGGAAAAGTGGAACTCTTTATAATAGCTCTGTTTAACTGACTCTCTGTAAAATGTTGGAGTATAATTTTGAGTAATCACTGTTTAATGCACCCTTTGGTATCGACAAGTTTTCTACTAATAAAAAAAATCGAAATCAATCACTGAATTTAGTTTACTTACAAGATGGTCTTTCGGTACAAGCTATTCCATTGTCAGCATTTCAAGTTGTACACGCTCAATGATTTATTTTTTCGTCATCATATTTATCATCACTTCAAATATTTTCAGCAAGTTAAGAGTAGAATATTTTATCATTAGCCAATGCAAGTTGATTGGAGTGGAAGGCGCGACACTCCAGCAGGAACAGCACGGGCGGAAAATCCATTTTTGCGGCGATCCGCCGCAAAAATTAGTTGAAGCCGTGCCTGTGGAAAGGGAGCGCCTGGAACGGAAATCAACGGTTTCTTACTATTTATTCTAAAAAGAAAAAAGACCGTAGGCAAACTCAAATTTGTATGAGTTTGTCTACAGTCTACGCTATTTAGATTTGGCAAATTGCTAACAATTACGACTATTATTATATTTTGGATATTATTGTCTCAATGTTTCTTGAATCTCATTATCTTATTCTACTTTAATTTTTGTTAGTTTTTCTCGACCTGCTTTATTTTAAGTACTTTGGGACAGCCTAATATTAATTAATTAGTAATTGTCGTCGTTAAATCTTGTGCTATAAAATCAACAAGGTCTTTTAAGTTTTCTGGTGTAACGCCATGACCATCAGGATACGATTTAAATGTTACGTCCGCCCCAAAGTCTGTGAAGAAAGCCGCACTGCCTTCTCCCCAAACGATTGGATACACATAATCATATTCACCGTGTGAAATAAAAATTTTGGAATTATTCATTGGTAGTTTATTATATTCAACTGCTACAAATTCCGGAATAAAACCGCTCAGTGCAATAGTTCCACGGATTAACTGTCCCATAACAACTGCCAATGTTTGAGCAATTGCCGCCCCTTGATTAAAGCCTACTACATATATTTTTTGTTCGTCTAAATTATATTCTTTTATTGCCTCTACAATAAACAAGCGTGTAAATTGTACGACTTTATCAAAAACTTCACGGTTTGGCTTGCCCTCCTCCTCAAATGTATAAAAAGCAAAGCCTGGTGAATGCTCAATCGGTCCTCGTAACGAGAAAATATGACATTGCGATTTTAAATCTCCAACTAATTGCAACAAATCGTGCTCATTACTTCCCAACCCATGTAGAAGAAAAATCGCAGGCTGCTTGCCCTTCTCTAACGGGGCTATATGTGTAAAATTATATGGTGATTGCATAAATATTCTCCTTAATCTATTAATTCCATGCGGTTGACAAATTGATCGGCATAATACGCAACATAACCTTCGATAATATTAAATGTTTCATCAAAGTTTCCTTCTAAAACAATCTGTGCCTGAGGCTGCATCGTTAAGTAAGTTAAAAAATCAAAACGCAATGAATGTTCTACTGATGCATAAGCATAATCATACACAACCTGCTCTTCTGTAACTTTTAATGCTATATATTGACTATGGAACATTTTTGTATATTCGTCCATTTTTTCTGAAACAAATTGACGAATGCGCATTTGCTGCGCTATCATCTCATTTTCGACATACGACAATTTAGGCACTTGTCCTTTACCGTATGTATCCCGGAAAATTTTGGCCCAGATCGCTTTATTTTCTACAAAATACGTAATGTTCAGCATCAATCTGTCAAAAAACTCTTCTTCCGTTTTAGCAGATTGTTTTTTCATCACTATATTGTTTTTAATCGTTTCCTCAAATTGTTGTACATCTGCTTTTTGTGTTAAAAAAAACATTAGCTCTTCAATATAGTGATTCACTTCTTTTTGTGTACGCATATTTCACACTTCCTTAAAATCAAATATAACTCCTCTATCGTACCATTCATTTAGCATTTGGGCACTTTCCTAACTATAAAAATAAATCATTATTTTTTGCAATCACGAAATTGTTAGTTTCTAATACGATTTTTTGCAGTTATAATAAAAAAATGGATTTTTATTATAAAATAGACGGAGAACAAATAATGCAAAAAATTATACTATCTGAAAAACAAGTATCCGAGAAAAAAGATCATTGGTTAAAAGCTTATTTTACAAAAATGAAAGGTGGCGAAAAAGTATCACATCGTACAAATTTCGCAGATGCTTTTACTGCAGCATTAGGTGGCTTTTTGAGCATAGGTACATTGCTACTTTTAACAAGTTTAACAGGTGCGCAATGGCTTATGGCCACTTTAGCAGGCAGCTGCGTGTTAGTGTTTGGCGCTTGGAATGCACCTTTTTCACAACCACGAAATATTATTGGTGGCCATCTGTTAACTAGTACAATTGGCATTATTACATATAACACTCTAGGTGCTACAACATTTTCTATTAGTTTCGCTATATGTATTTCTATTTTTCTAATGATGATGACAAAAACAGTTCATCCCCCTGCTGGAGCAAATCCTCTCATAATTTTATTAAATGGCTATAGCTGGAGTTATTTAATTACACCTGTTTTAATTGGTTCAATTATTATTGTCGTGTATGCATTAATAATAAATAATATTAGACAGAACCGAAAATATCCTTTGTTTTGGTAAATAAAAGACGTAGCTACTATTGTAATATTAACTGTAGCTACACCTTCAATTTCACACTATAAACACAAACGAAATTAAACCATATACTTATATCGTTCGTATGCTCCACGTGGGTGCTTTTCCAAAATAACTATTTATGAAATTACTTCAATTACTCGATTATTGGAAAAGATATTCACGCATATTTTCAAGCGTGTTTTCAATTGCGATTTTTAATGATTTTTGTTCTGGTCGGCAGCATGCAATTGCTTGTTCTAGCGTAATCAACGCTTGTCCTAAAAACGGCTCCTGCTGCAAATCTTTATACAACTCTGTCAATACAAGCGCTTTATTCCAATACCATCGCGCATTTTCAACATCTAGCTCAATCGCTCTCTCCAAATAGCCAAGTATTTCGAACGGGGAATAATCAAAGCGTTGCATCGTCTGTGCAGCCATCCCATAAAATAATGCTTGATTAGGATTACATTTAGCCGCCTGAATAAAACAATGCACACTTTCATCGTATTGATGTGCAAATAAAAACAACTGGGCTTGTGTGAAAAATGATTGTGCTTTTTCTTCGACTGACCCGAATTTAGCTGTCATTTCTAGATGCTTAATACACTCATTAAACTCTCCTTCATCAGCTATTTCCCGAATTTCTTTCACTACATCCTGCTCAACATATGTTTCATTTTCGCGCTCGATACTTGGCTGCTCAGGAACAGTAAAATGAGGAATAGAAGCTAGATTAAAACGTGCATAAAGTTCGATTACTTGATGTGCGAACACATCTTCTGTATTGTCGATTGCCTCCTTGTAACAAGCATGTATTTGACCATCGTAAAAAAGTTGTTCTATATTCATTATTTGTGGCTCCTTACAAACTAATTATAAAATGAGTATACTTGAAGGTTTTATTCGACTAAAGTGAAATCAAATAATCCCCAACAATAAAAGATAAATCAACACACTAATATATTTTACTAAGACTCAGTTTCTTTATAGTAACTAGATTATTGTTGTAATAATAGTAAATATATGTACAATTATAATAACTACTATACGAATATAGCATGAGGTGTTTACTATGTATACGGCAATTACAGCTGAAACAAGTTTATTCTTTATTGAGGATGATACATTAGCATTTCAATTTAAAGAAATTGCACAAAAAATGTCGATGTTTAATAATATTTTACATGCTGGTGGGGTAAATAAAGAGGATGCGTGGATTATTGCGTTTAATATTTGGTTAATGTTACAGCCTGATGAATATAACATTATTGAGTCTGCAGAAAAAACAATATACTATTCCTCTAATTTTATAATATTTAATGCAATGAAAAATGACTATCATATTAAATACATAAGAACTTCTACGAAGAAAACTCCTGAATTTTTATATTTAACTGCTCTAAATATAGCTGAAGGGCTAAATAAGTGGATTGCAGATGTAATGATAAGGGAAAACATTTCAAGCATTTTAGAACGCAACCGAACACGTTCTTATTTTAAAGCTCATATGGGGACAGATGAAGAAGTTAAACAATTTATTAAAGATCAGGCATTGTTCGTTAAAGCAATCATACCAATCATAGCAAATACAAAGGAAATTGAACGGTTAATAAAAAAATGCTGTGACGAAGCAACATTTTTATATGAAAAAAACTATTTTAATCAATTACACAAATAACTTTCTCTTTAATAATTACGAACGTAAACCAATATTATAAAGCGTTCGCATTATTATACTCCAGGTGGACGCTTTTTGAATCACAAATAGTATCCGACAGATGTACACTTGCTACTTCTCGATTTTATAGACTATTCGTATTTTTTATAATATCTATTAATTTACTCATTTAACAATTTAACAACATTACATAATGAGTGCTTGCTTAGCCCATTTACTATAAATCTGCTTATGTGTTTGACACTTGCCCTAAGGATTTCATACCTCGGCCCTATCAACTATTTTCTAATGCGTAAAATTACATCATAAAACTCAAAACAAAAGGCTGCCTCAATTATGAGACAACCTCCTCACATTATTTCGAAATAGAAGATGCGATTTCTGAAATAACAATTAAACTTTTGATTAAAGGGCTGTTTGGATTTGGCTCGTCGCCAGCAGATGGGCGTTTATGCGTTGCTTTAAAATCTTCGCTATTGCGCCATACCTCAAACGCTTCTATACTATCCCAATACATCATAACATTCATTTCATCATACTCATCAAATTGAGTTGATACGTGAACTTCCACTTTATGAAAACCTTCATATTGTTGTAGAGGACCTGGTTGTGTGAAATTAGGTGCCATCTTCATTGCCATCCCTTTTTTCACTTGAATTCGATTTGTAACTGTAATCATTTTGTCTGCTCCTTTTTCAATGGAATAGTTTTTAGCGTGAGTGACTAAAGGTGATAATGATTATTACCTCATCTAATTACAACACTAAAGTTGCAAATGTGCAACTTTAATAGATATATATTTTCCCCTCAATGTAATCTACTAATAGATGGCTCATATTCTCTCAATATATACTAAAAAACATGAAAAGTAAGCTGTAATACTTTTTACTTCTACGCTCTCCTTAACTTGTGAGGATTTTTATTTCTATTACAGTTCGTATGCTGTATAGTAAGGGCGGGTGATATTATGAAAACGTATATTAACAATGAAAACTTCCTCGCAGGGATTACTGTAAAGGAAAACACAAACGAAGAAAATAATACAGCACTCCATATTTGCCAGAGCATTGATGTTGTACAAAAAAATCGTCAAGAGCTTGCAGCACAAATTGGATATACACTAGATGATTTCGTCTGCACACAGCAAACACATAGTGCAAATTTTTACAAAGTAACAGCTGCGGATAAAGGAAAAGGTGCTTATTCGCTTGATACAGCAATTGAGGATACTGATGCTCTTTATACGTACGAAAAAGGAATCGTCCTCACTTCTTTTACAGCTGATTGTGTGCCAGTTATTTTGACGAATGCCAAAACAGGGCTAATCGGGGTTGTGCATAGCGGATGGCAAGGGTCTGTTAAAGAAATAACACTTAAACTACTGCAACATGTAATTCTTGAAGGCAATAATCCACGCGATTTGCACATTACAATTGGTATGGCGCTTAGTCAGGATAAATTTGAAGTAGATGAGGATGTGTATTTGAAGTTTAAGGCCCTTGGCTATGCAGATCAATTTATGTATTATAATGAGTCAACGAACAAATACCATATCGACAATCAATTAACGGTAAAAAAACAATGTGAGCTAGCTGGGATCCCAACAGAGCAAATTACGGTTGATTCGACTTGCACATTTAATGCGATAAACGGCTTTTCTTATAGACAGGATAAACAATGTGGTAGACATTTAACTTTTGTCGTAAGGAAATAACGGAGTGGGCCCTGCCCTACTCCGTTTTTTTATGTGCATTTCTGGTACAAAAGCCTTCTAACATAACGAAGTGTAACATATATTGTTTTATATCGTACAATAGTGTATGTTATACAGTATAAGGAGATGAGATAATGCTATGAGTTCTTTACTCGAATCTTTTACAACCGAACTACGACGAGGTACATTAACACTCGCTGTTTTAAGTCAATT
The DNA here is from genome assembly GCF_039888725.1 of Solibacillus sp. CAU 1738. Taxonomy (NCBI): domain Bacteria; kingdom Bacillati; phylum Bacillota; class Bacilli; order Caryophanales; family Caryophanaceae; genus Solibacillus; species Solibacillus sp. CAU 1738. Next base: position 543,740 of record NZ_JBDQQN010000001.1, on the reverse strand, counting down.
AGGAACACCGCAATACGGCTATTCGCTCGTCCAACGATTAGAGTTAGCCGGCATTGTCATTGAGCAAAGTACTTTATATCCTTTACTGCGACGTTTAGAAAAACAAGAGCTTGTCACTAGTAGCTGGGATACAACAGAAAGCAGACCTAGAAAATATTATGTCATTAGTGAATATGGTATTGAAATTTTTGAGCAGTTAAAAAATGAGTGGGTTGCGATGACATTGGAGCTTGATTCTTTATTTAAAGGAGATGCGGAAAATGAAACTAATTGATAAGTATATTTATGAAGTGACACGCAGATTACCTGAAAAAAACCGAGATGATATTGCGCTCGAGCTAAAATCAACAATAGAAGATATGCTACCCAACGAATATACAGAGGAAGAAATAAAGCAAACACTTACAAAGCTTGGCAGTCCAGCAGAACTTGCTGCAAGCTACAAAGATAAACCAAATTATTTAATCGGGCCGAATTTATACGATACTTACATCGGAACTATCAAAATAGTTGTTCCTTGGGCAATTGTAATTGCTCTTCTTGTGCATATTGTCGAGAATGTTTTATTAATTAGTGTAGAAGAGGCTCTATTGTCTTCAATTATTAATGCCATCACAGTTACTACTGTTAATCTGGTTTCTGTCGTATTTCAAGTGTTATTTTGGATTACACTTGGTTTTGTAATTGTGGAACGAACTGATGGATTAAATATTACGCAAAAAAAAGCTTGGACACCTGATGATTTAAAAAATGTAAAAATTATTCCTAAAGATAAAAAAATTCCGTTAAGTGACATTATTTTCGGCATTATCGGAATGACTTTTTTTACAATCATTTATTTTTATGCAGATCGACTTGTAGGAGTTTATCAAACAGCTGACAATGGTAATTTGACATTTGTTTTACCAATTTTCAATCAAGACACATTAATTTTTTACGCTCCAATTATTATATTTTTAATTATTTTACAATACGCTATGCTCATCTATAAATTTAAAATACGTAATTGGACTACAAAGATTGCAGCTGTTAATCTAGTTGTTAATTTATTAGGGACTATCGTATTTATCTTCATAGCTAATAACCCCCATTTACTAAATGAAGCATTTATTCCTTATATGGCTGATACGTTGCAGATTACATCATCTAAAGTAGAATTGTTCACCGAAAGGATTATTTGGATTAGTGTAGCAATCTTCATCGTGACAAATATTCTCGATGTATTTAACGGCTTCCGTAAAGCGAAATACTGATTATCGAGATTGTAGTTATATTTCACAATTTACGGTATAAGGATATTTTACTAAATCCTTGTATCTTCATCATAACTAGGGGGTGATTTCCGTTGCGCCAGCATGCTTTCCTGGGGGCGTCCGATGAGCCGCTTCACTCGCTATGCTCGCTCCAGGGTCTCATCTGTGACGCTAATCCCCAAGGAGTCACGCTGGCTCCACTCCAATCAACAAACGCTTTATTTATAATTTCATCTTCTAATTTTTAATAAAGAGCCATTTTATCCAATACGCACATATTACCGCCTGTTCGCTATAATATGATGAAAATTAGCAAAATGTATTATCTAGAATGATTTATCATTAATTGTTAGCACATGGAACGGAGAGCGGCGATTGTAGCTGTCGGCTGCGCCTTTCGCTACAGAGCAAAGCTTCCTGCGGGATAAGCAATGTTTTTTATGTGACAAAAGGTTAGCGGCAGTCGCATGAGCTGAGGGCCCCGCAGGAAATTTATTTGCGACAAAAGCGCAGCGACAGGAGCAGGGAGGCACGAACGACGAGGAGACTGAAGCCATGCCCGAGGAAAGCGTCCGCTCAAAGTGTATGTGCGGTGTCCATATAGCAACCCCGACTTTTGGTGATGAACCAAATTCTATTGATAATATGTACAATGCAATCACGCTAAGAGCAAGAGGCGCAGGAACCAGCATTAGCTGTTTTCTGCGCCTAGTTCTTATACATGTGCCAACTCTATTAGTTTCCTAATTGTTTTGCGCCATTCTTCCAAGGGGGCCCTCTTCATCTATTATATCCTGTATATCATAAACTGAAATTGGGAACATTGGGAAGCCCTCCACATACGGCGTTATTTCATACAGTTGGAAATAGATCACTAGCACCTTATCTGCAATGTAAAAATCTTGGTCTGGGCGAATGACTGTAAAATCTTCCAAGAGCTGTATGTTGCGCTGTTTTATTTGTTCATGAATTAATAGTGAAAGTCTTCTCACATAATCACTTCCAGGCTTAAATAGATCCTTCAGCTGACAATAAACACCTTTTTGCAAATCAAATGTGAGAGACTTAATATATGTCATACCATGTGCTGCGTGATAATGATACGTATAGTTCGAAAGCGATAGGCTTAGTACATTGCGCTGATTGTTTTTGATTTCATAAGAGCCAAGCATTTCTTGTACTATTGTAGGCATATTCCCTACTTGCTTATCAATTAATTGTTGTGTTTCTCGAACTATGAGACGATTAATATATTTCTCTAGCTCTAAATTTTGCATAGAGCAAACTTGCGGATAATAAACGACTTTTTGTTGGTCACTATAAACATTCATCGTTTGAATAGAAACTGGAAAAGAAATAGACATGTGTATCGATCCTTTTTAATTTTCCCCATTGTATTCATACAAATAGAAGATGTGAGTTCTACACATTGCCATTATCAAAAACTAACACAAAATTTATTGTTATGCATATTTTAAATAAAGATATGCTTACTTTGTAATGGGGGTATTGTATTGACACAGTTTTACTCTTTTCATGGTACTGTAACAAAGATTAGTGATTTTATGGTTACACCAAATGACCAATCGGGTTGTAATAAATTATTTACTGTAACAAACAATTCCGGGGCTATCGTCAATTTTGTTGTGTCGCCAACTACGTATGTTGTTGATCATACAACAATTGTTGTTGGGGACCGTATAACTGGTTACTATGATGGTAACGCACCTGTACCGCTTATTTATCCACCACAATACCAAGCACTCGTTATTGTGAAGGATCATCCGCACCAAAATGTAAAAGTTGATTTTTTTAATAGTCGACTAATAAGTAGTGATGGTCAATTGCAATTAAATCTTTCACCGTTTACACAGTTACTACTAACAAATTCTCAAGCCTTTATAGGAAATCCCGCAAATCGTAATTTAATCGTTATTTATGGCGCTACTACCAGAAGTATTCCAGCACAAACGACACCTATGAAAATAATAGTGCTATGTTAAATTGTCGTTTCTACATTTTTCACCTTTCAACGCTATCCTCATAAATTAAAAAGAGTTTATGTAGAAAGGAGAGTATCATTTGAATAATTACCCGTTTTATCCTTATGACGAAGATTCACCTAGCTTCAATCCATTTAGCGACCCATTGCCTACTGAATTTACGCCAATGTTACCTACTCCAGCAAGACCACCTTCTCCTGGAGGTCCAACGCCATCACTTCCGGCAAGACCACCTTCTCACGGAGGACCAACGCCATCACTTCCGGCAAGACCACCATCACATGGAGGACCAATGCCGTTTCCTCCTGGAGGGCCACCATCTCACGGGGGGCCACCGTCTCATGGAGGGCCACCAGGAGAGCAACACCCACAGCCAATGGGTCCACCGCCGCATTTTACGCCAGCATTTCCAACATGGCAGCACGGTCCAGGTGGTATAAGAAGTTGCTTATATCGTAATACGTATATTTGGATGTGGGATGGAAGTAGCTTTTGGTTCTTCCCTACACTTGTAATAAGAAATGTCGTTTATGGATTCCGTTGGGGCAGATTCGGTTGGATTTTCCATATTATCAATTCTAACAATATTCGATCCTTCCAATGCTTTTAGAATTAATAAGATAAGACATAAAAATAGCTACTTGTTTGCACAACAAGTAGCTAAACTTGTGTAGACAAAGTTAACAAAGACTTTGTCTACATCGAAATATTGTAAGAATAAACACTATAAATCATCGAAACCGTTATCTTCAATATTAATTTTCGTATATTGACGTGAGCGTTGTTCGAAGAAATCTGTTTTCCCTAAGTCGACTTCCTCGTAAGCTTTAATCCATTTTAACGGGTTTTTACGGTAGCCTTCAAATGGACGTTCATGGCCAAGCTGATTACAACGAACATTTGCATAGAAGTATACGTAAGCCTCTACATCTTCACAATCGAGGCCTTCAATTTTATCGCCAATAACTTCCCTTGCCCACGCAACCTCTAATTCCGCTGCTTCTTTAAAGATTTTTTGTACTTCAGCATCCCATTCCGCTGTTTTATATTGCGGATATTCCTCTAACAGCTCCTGATAAATTTTCACGAATAAATCCACATGCAACTGCTCATCACGGTTAATATAGTTAATCATCGTACTTGTAGCGACCATTTTTTGCTTGCGTGCTAAATGGTAGAAATACGCAAAGCCCGAATAGAAAAATAATCCTTCTAAAATCACGTCATAAACAATCGCACGTAACATATTTTCTACATTCGCTTCCTCAGCAAAAGCCTCATACCCTTTAATTACGAAATCATTGCGCTCCTGTAAAACAGGTACTGTTCGCCAAAAATCGAATGTTTGATCTTGTACATCTTTTGGTACTAAGCTCGATAAAATGTACGAGTAAGAGTGATTATGAATAACTTCTTGCTGCGCTAAAATAATCATTAAGGCGTTTAAGCTAGAATCCGTTAAATAGTCCGCTACTTTCCCTGCAAAATCCGTTTGTATACTATCTAGTAATGCTAATAGTCCAATAATTTTCAAAAATGAATCTTGTTCATCAGCAGTCAGTGTAGGAAATTGTTTCACATCTGTACTCATATTAATTTCAAAAGGCGTCCAGAAATTACCGAGCATTTTTTTATATTTAGGATAAGCCCAACTAAAGCGAACATCATCCCAGTTCAAAATATTGGAAGACCTACCGTTAACTATTGATGTAGAGCGGTTTGGTGCTTCTTTATCCATTATTTTTCGTTTTGTAACTTGCACTTATAGTTCCTCCTTAGCTAGAGCATGATTCGCATTCAATCATTTCTTCTGAAGTCGAGCGGATATAATACGTCGTTTTAATTCCACTTGCCCATGCATCTAAATGTAGCTGTAGTAAATCTTTCGCTTTAATAGTATTTTGTACGTATAAGTTTAAAGAAACCCCTTGGTCAATATGGCGAGCACGTGCCGCATTTTGTTTAATTGTCCAGCGTTGGTCGATAAAGTACGCGGATTTATAAAACCATGTTGTCTGGGCATTCAAATCAGGCACAGTTACAGGAATTTTGTAGTCCTTTTTCTCCTCCGAATAGCTCTTTTGGAAAATCGGGTCAATTGTTGCAGTAGAGCCTGCGATAATCGAAGTAGATGAGTTCGGTGCAATGGCCATTACATAGCCGTTTCGCATCCCGTGAGTCATGACATGCTGCTTTAATTCCTGCCATTTTTCACTCGTATATTCACGATTCTCGAAATAACGCCCAGTATGCCAGTCTGAGCCTTGGCATAATGGATACGCGCCTTTTTCCTGAGCGAGTGCATTAGATGCACGAATCGTTAAATAAGCAATTTCCTCGTATAAAGAATCTGCAAATGCAACCGCCTCATCGCTTTCCCATGCAATGCCTTTTAATGCAAGTAAATGGTGCCAGCCAAATGTCCCAAGCCCAATACCACGATAACGACGATTTGTTCGGTCAGCTTGTGGAACAGGAATAGTATTAAGCTCAATGACGTTATCAAGCATACGCACTTGGATTGCAATTAGTCGAGGTAAAACATCTTCCATTACTGCACGTCCTAAGTTGATAGACGATAAGTTACATACAACAAAATCACCTGGTTTACGTTTTGTCACGATAATGTCTTCTTCTATTTCAATAGATTCAAACTGTGTAGCGGACATATTTTGGAAAATTTCAGTACATAAATTCGAGCTATAAATCATGCCTTCATGCTTATTCGGATTTTTGCGGTTTACTTCATCACGATAAAACATAAATGGTACACCCGTCTCTAATTGTGAGCGCATAATTCGCTTCATAATATCTATTGCCGGTACAGTTTCTTTCGATAATAGAGGATGATTCACACAAGCATGATAGCGCTGTCTAAATGTGCCGTCGCCTTTGACTTCATCATAGCTATCTTCTAAAGAGAAGCCCATTACATTTTTTACTTCATGTGGATCGAATAAATACCAGTCTCCTCGCGCTTCCACTGTTTCCATAAATACATCTGGTAAACAAACACCCGTGAAAATATCGTGTGCGCGCATTCGTTCATCACCATTATTAAGACGCAAATCTAAAAATGTGAAAATGTCTTTATGCCACACATCTAAATAAACTGCAATTGCACCTTGGCGTTGCCCTAACTGATCAACTGACACAGCTGTATTATTCAGTTGTTTAATCCAAGGTAGAACACCACTGGATGCCCCTTTATAGCCTCGGATAGATGAGCCACGACTACGCACTTTGCCCATATACACACCAATTCCGCCACCATACTTCGATAATGTCGCTACGTCCGTATTCGTATCATAAATACTTTGCAAACTATCATCGACTGTATCAATAAAGCAGCTCGATAATTGCCCGTGTGTCTTGCCGGCATTTGATAATGTCGGTGTTGCAACAGTCATATATAAATTGCTTAGCGCCCAATAAGCTTCAGCAATTTTATCAAAACGTGCATCAGTTTCATTCATCATTAATGTCATTGCAATGACTAACCATCGTTCCTGTGGTAACTCTACTGGTGTACCATCAAAATCACGAACTACATAACGATCCATTAATGTTCGAAGACCTATATACGTAAATTTTTCATCGTGTGAAGGTTCAATTAATTTGCCTAATGCATCTCGTTCTTCTTTTGAATAGTTTTCTATTAATGCTGGATTAACAAGACCCTTTTCAACAAGCTTTTCAAGTAAATGGCTAAACTGGCCATATACATCATCATATCCGCGCTTTTGTCGCTGCTCTTTATAAATTTTTTCACGTAATAATCGAGCAGCTACAAATGTCCAGTAAGGCTCGTCCTCATCAATAAAGCTTAACGTTTCTAAAATACAAGCTTCTATCCATTGCTCAAATGGTGCTTGCTCATTTTTTGCACTCCATTTGCTTGAAAAACGAATTAAGTTTTCTAAGTCTTCCTCACCAAATTCATTGATTAATTGGCCTAATAATTGCTGTTCTACTACTTCAACCACGTTGACACATCCTTTTTGCATAATAAAAAAGCTACCTTCGCATTTGAAGGTAGCTTATGTAATGAAATGGAAGCAGACGAAAAAATGATCATTCTCTGCTCCCATTTCTTAGCCCCCGAAGAAATGCGCATTTTGTTTTACTAGGCAGGTCTCCTGGCTTAGCTTCATTCTCCTGTTTACCTTCCCGAATTACTTCAGTGGCATAAAACAGTCGTCAGCATTACAGTTGCGGGGACAGCATCAGATTTGCACTGATTTCCCTTTTCATCTACATATAGTAGAACCTAATTAAACAACACACTATATATTGTATATTTCGAAACTATTGTCATTGTATCATAGTCGTTTACCCTGCAACAAGCATTATATTTTTTACTTTTTTGTACAAATGGTTATACGTTGATATGATGGCATTTCTCCAAGTATATTTATTTTCATGGATAAAACGACTTATTGACAGATTCATATTACATTTCATTACGCGGAGCCACTTCCGTAATCGGTGCCGAAACCTTACTGTAAAGCTTGTCAATATTTTGCTCTTGAACGGCAACGAGTACTGCTGCTGACGGTCCAGCAGAGTGAGTTAAATCTATTTCACATGTGAAGTTTTCACCTACAAAAGAAATTATTTCAGCCCCAATCCCTTTTGAACCAGTTGGCCAAACTTGCTGAATAACGCCGGTCGATAGAAGAGAATAGATTTCTGCTAAATTAGCAACATTTTCTGGTTGGTCGATGACTTGCTGACCAACTAGTGGTTTGCCAATAACAAAAAAACGGCATTGCATTTTTGATGGTGTAAATTGCTGCTTGCCAATCATTGTTAAGCTAAGGCCCGATTGTAAAGGAGCAAAATTTGTTTCAGAGGAGCCAGTAATTGGTGGCATTTTTTGTCCAATCTCTCGGAAAACACGTTCGCAGCCTTTAACATATTCTTCCCATGCAGTATCACTAGTAAAATTCGCTAATAGCAACTGAATCGGCATTGCACCCGCGCACCACTGTTCTAAAATAGCAGTTCGAGCAGTAAAATAGGCGGCAATTTCATTAGGTACATAAACTACATCAGCCTCTTTTTCACCAATACAAGCCGCATTATCAATTGTCACAAATGTTGTCGCATCAATTTTAATGGCATTTCTCATTTACTCGTTTCCCATTTCATCATTTTTTTTACACGACTAATAACTGGCACACAAGCCATAACGATTACAACGTTAATAACTGTTGCCACGAACAGAGAAGGTAATGCGCCTAAATAAAAAGCTGGTGATATAAGGAAATAAAACGGCAGCGGGGATAAGATTCCGTTAGCCAATATTAAAAATGGCCACTTTGTCCATTTAAAATTGTGTTGATGTAGCTTGGCAAAAATAAAGACGATGACAAACATCTCTACTGCAATTAATAAATGAAATGGCCCGAGTGGCATCCCTGATGTTAATGCTGTAGCTAAATGGCCAATAGTCCCGACTGCTCCAGCATAGAGTGGAGGTAAAAAAAAGACGGATAAAAAGGCAGGTGCAGAATCAAGCGCTGCAGTTGTGATAAAACCTGGCACCTTTATAAAGCTTCCAATTACACAAATAGCTGATATGAGTGCTGCTAATAATAAATAACGTAATTTATCTTGCTTCATAATCATTCTCCTTTCAGCACCTGTGGTAGACCGTACCATATGCGTGTAACCGTGCTACTTTTTTCAAATAACGCTTGGTACAAACGCCCGCAAGTATCTCTTATAAATCGCTGTTGTCTATCAAGTGGAACGATACCACGTCCGATATCGGTACATATACAAATTAACGTTGTGCAATTGTTAATTAATAATAATCGCTCCATTATTGAATCTACTAGTTGATCTTCAGACTGTAAGCTAGCATTTGCAATAATACTTTCAAACCGACTAACGATGACAATATCAGACGGTAGAAAATCAGCTAGTTCTGGTAATACCCCATCGTACAGGTGAATATGTCCATCACCCTTGAATTTTTCCATTACAAACTTTCTTTTACCGTTATAGGCACCTCCGATATAGACGTGCATTGGGTGCCCTCCTTCCATGAGAAAAATTCTTTCCAAGAACAAGTATAAATAGTGTCATGCTTGGCAGTAACATCTTGAAATGGTTTATGTAAAAATGCTGCAAGCCAAACTCTTATGACACCACCATGAATGATAAATGTATAATTTCCTTGCTCACATATAATGTCAGTTAAAGCAGTAAATACTCGCTTTTTAAAATGTTGAAAGCTTTCTCCATCCGGTGGTGTAACATTTTCAGGATCAGTTACCCACGCTCTGTATTCAGCATCATTTTTCAAGTCTTCATATGTTTTCATTTCAAAATGTCCAAAATCCAACTCTCGCAAATTGGAATTAGCGACATAATTTGCGTTTGGAAAATATAAATTTGCGGTTTGCTTGCACCGTAATAAATCACTACCATACACTATTTTTGCATCTAAAGGCATATTCACAGCTTCAACATTTACGAGTGGTTCATCTGTATGACCGATATATTTACGTTCAATGTTTGCTTGTGTTTTTCCGTGCCGGATTAAATGAATAGTAACAGCATTGCCCATAATATTATTTCAGTCCCTTCATACAATGCTCCTAACAAATCCCCTGTCATACCACCGAAATTTTTCTTCGTCCAATGGCGATATAGGACAATGATGACAAGCATAAAAAGAGCTAAAATGAACATATTCCACTGTCCAAAATAAATTGCAACGCCTAGTAATACAAGTAAAAAAAGAGTACAAATTAAAAGTATTTGTTTCGCATTCACTAGTCCTTTAAAATAGGCAGCAAGTCCTGTAGTTTTTGCCGTTTTCATCGTTACAAAATAAAACAGCATGGCTAGACGAGCTAGCAATGGAATCGCAATAAAATAGAATAAATGAACATCCCTAGTTAGTGCTTCATAAAAGAATCCTAGTTTTAACAACAACGCACATACAATCGTTAGTACTCCGAATGCTCCGACACGTGGATCATCTAAAATGTCTAGTCTCTTTTGTTGATCTTTGTATGAAAAAAAAGCATCTCCTGTATCAATTAATCCATCGACATGTAAACCGCCCGTAATGATAATACTTGTAATAATTAATAAGATGGCTAGTAAAAGCGTTGAAAAATGAAAAAAATGTTCATTTATTTGGATAATACATATAGAGGTTACACCCATTAGAAGCCCAAGAAATGGCATATTTGCATACATAGCAGTTACTGATTTTGCTGTTAATGGTAGCTGTTTTTTCACCGGTATTGCAGTGAAAAATTGAAAGCATAACAATAAACCAGTGGCAAAGTTTTTCATCATGACACCTCTATTTCCAGCGATTCACGTGCTTGTGATCAATTTCATATGCTTCATCGCAAAATACGACTAGCCATTGTGAAAGCTCGCCTAACAATTTTTTATATAATTCTACATCTGCATAATGCGATTTTTGTTCATCTAATACTTCATTCGATACAATAATAACGGATACGTTGCTTGCTTTCCAACTCATTAGTTGCTGTTGAAATGTCACGATATATTGCTGTATTGCCTCATTACGACCTAGAATATTCTCCGTTTTGTATAATACATTCGAAAGCCATGTCGTAATACAGTCCCATAAAATAACTGTTCCAGTAGTAAACTGTTCAAGCTGGCTTGGCAATACATCTGATACTTCGATTGTTTGCCAGACGATGTCACTTTCCAGACGATCTTTTTGGTGGCGTTCAATCCGTGCTTGCATTTCATCATCAATCGCTACACCCGATGCAATATACAATAGCTGTTTTTTGTTATAGACAGAGTATAGTTTTTTTGCATAGTATTCAGCAAAAGCACTTTTTCCGCTTCGAACACCACCTGTAATAAACACCATTCTCCCCAATTTTTTATTCCCTCTCTTTACAGGAAAAAGGGAGCGAGCATATGCTCACATCCCTTCAATCAACTTATTTAAATAATTCTGGATATACTGTTTCTGCAACTAGTTCTACTGCGTCGCCAATGCGTGTACCTGGGCGGCTTAAAACATCAGGATCTAGTAGATACACTTGTTGACCTACAATCGCTTGCATTTTATCCCAACCAGTACGTGCTAAAATTTCTGCCACTGGATCACCATTGTAGTTAACCGTAGTTAAAACTACTTGAGGGTCTGCAGTAATAATACTCTCTTCTGATACTTTAAACCAGCCTTCTTGGTCAGCAAAAATATTTTCAACTCCAGCTATTTCTAAAATCTGCTGTTGGAAAGTTCCTTTACCTGCTGACCAAATGTCTGGAGATGGTGCAATTTCAAAGTACACTTTTTTCTTTTCTGTTAAAGTAGCCGTTTTTTCTTGAACTGTAGCTACTTGATTTTTTATTTCTTCAACTACTTCTTGACCTTTATCCTCAACACGCATAACTTCTGATAATTGAATAATATCGCTATAAACATCATCAAATGATGTTGCTGAATTAATAACAAATACTTTTAAACCCGCTGATTCAAGCTGTTCAATTTGTACTGGATCACCCATTGTATACGCTACAACTAAGTCTGGTTGTAACTCGATTACGCGCTCACCGTTAATTGTGTATGAATCTGATACGCGTTCAATATCAAGTGCTTCTTTAGGATAATTATCATAATCTGTTGCACCAATAATTTTATCGCCTACTCCTAAAGAGAATAATATCTCAGTATTACTTGGTTGTAATGTTACGATTGTTTCTGGCACTTCATCAAATGTTACATCAATTCCACGGTCATCTTTTACTGTATAAGGACCTGATTGTTCTTCCTCTGCTGCTTGTTGTCCAGCTGATCCAGTTTCTTTTTCTGGCTCTGCGTCTTGTGTGCCACATGCAGCTAATAATAATGCTGCTGCAAGCGGTGCTATCCATTTACTTTTGAACTTGTTCATTTTACTTCCTCTTTTCGTTTTTTTATTGGGTATGATTTACTAACAAATTCGATTTCTGGCTGGCTACTCACTTTGTTCACGTAAAGTGTCATAAGGAAAAAGACATTTGCTAATAATCCTAAATAATTAAATAAAATTTCTGGTACTTCACGTTCTTCACTTACTTTATGGAGTGCACGAAATGATTTTTTTGCCTCGCTTCGGCAAATATGTAGTCTTACCGCTGCTTCCACACCTTGAGGAAGTACAAAACGATTAAATTGCTCACCAACATGCTGTAAATAGAAATCATAACGGTCACTTAAAAACTGTAAATCTTCTTCTGTAACAGCTAGCTTACCACGAACAGAACCGTTTATATGGTATGCCATTGGATGAATAACTTTTAAATCGTCCACAATTACTTGTACTTCTTCTCCTTCAAGTTTAGGAAAAACTGAGCCTATGCGTGTCGTTAATGAATCTGTCCGAATTTCATAATCTACTAAGCAGCTTTTCTCACGCATAAATGGATAACATGAAAAGCGCATATCTTTTTTCACTATTTCCCCTCCTTTTCCAGGATTTTCAAACCCCTTCAGACAATAAAAAAACCACCGCAAAGAACGATGGCATGTAGTTAATTACATATTAAAATATAAGTAATTCATTTCATTGCCGTACATTCTCTTTAATTCCGAAGAGTTTTTGTGACGATGAGAAAAAGATAGGTCTCCTGGCTCACGCTTTCGTTCATTTAAGTACCTTCCCATTCTTTTGAACAGTGGCATAATCTTAAATTAATAGCGCATACAGTTACGGACATAGCTTCGGCATTTCACCGAATTCCCTTTTATGCAAAAAGCATCTTTTTCCTTGCAAACTTATTCACCTGATTAAAAATGTATCATATTTAATACAAATTTTATAGAGTCAATTTATAATATTGCCATATTTTATGAATTTTTAAACAAAAAACAACTATAACTCTACATTTACCTCATCAAAATGTTGCCTACTCTTAAGATAAATCTGGATAAAGCATATTGCCAAATAATTTTATAATTCTTTACAATCCGGGCACTTTCCATAAATTTCGAATTTATGTGCTTCGATTTCGTAGTTTGGTAGTTTTTCACCAAGCATTTCCATCGGACACATTGCTAATTCTTTAACATTTCCACAATCACGACAAATAAAATGATGATGGTGATGATCCGATTCACAATGCATACGAAAATTACGCTCACCATGTAGCTCTGTTTCATCTAGAATACCCAGGTCTACAAATGTTGCTAAGTTACGATAAATCGTATCAAAGCTCATTCCAGGAAAATCTTGTTTCAGTACTGATAATAAATCACGTGCTGTTAAATATTTATCGGTTTGCGAAAACATGTGTAAAATCAGTTCGCGTTTGTCTGTTTTTTTATAACCGTTTTCTTTTAAAATTTCCCATGCGCGTGTTACATTCACAGTTACTACACTCCTTTTGATGTCGCCGTAAATTGCATATAAAGTTTTTTCAAGAATATGACAATTAGTAAAATTAGGATTGATGTCACAACAATTGTCCCGCCAGGCGCTAAATTTAAATAATACGCACTAACAAGACCAACTAATACTGATAATTCACCAAAAACAATAGCTAAAATAATTGCTTCTTTAAAACCTTTTGCCAAGCGCATTGCTGCTGCAACAGGTAATGTCATTAAGCTTGACACAAGTAAAATCCCAACGATACGCATACTTGCTGCTATAACAAGTGCTACGACAATCATGAATAACAAGTGTATCCATTTTGCTGGGAGTCCACTTGCTTTTGCGTATTCCTCATCAAATGATAGTACAAATAGCTCTTTAAAAAATAATGTCAAAAATATAATAACAACAATTGCGATTGCAACTACAACCATTAAATCTTGCCTCGAAACCGCGGATACAGACCCGAATAAATAGCTCATTAAATCAGTATTAAAACCACTTGCTAAAGAAATAAAAATAGCACTAATACCTATGCCCCCCGACATAATAATCGGAATAGCTAGTTCTTCATAATGCTTATAAAGTCTACGTAAACGTTCAATCAAAATCGAACCACTTACCGATGCGATAATCCCTAAATAAATCGGATTTAGAAATGCTAATGCTGTAACAGACTGGCTTAAGTAAAGACTGCCTGCAATCCCCGCAAGCGTTACATGTGACAATGCATCTGCAATTAGCGACAATCTTCGAACAACGATAAAGACACCAAGTAAAGGGGCGATTACCCCAATAATAAGCCCTGAGAAAAAGGCGTTTTGTAAAAATTCATAGTGTAATATTGCTTCAATCATATGCCTTCTCCTTTAATGAATCTTTCGTACTTTATGGCCATACCAAGCATCAAGTTCTTGCTGAGAGATGACATCAAAATCATTTTTATAACCGTGGAAATGAATTGTTTGATTTAAACAAGCAACGTGACTAATACGATCCGATACAGTGTCGACATCATGTGTTACTAATATCATAGTCATTTGTCGTTCCTCGTTTAATTTTGCTAGCATATCATAGAATGATTGTACATTTTCATGGTCAATTCCGACAGTTGGTTCATCTAATATTAGTAGCTTCGGCTCCGCAATAAGTGCTCTTGCGATAAACACACGCTGCTGTTGACCGCCCGATAACTGCCCGATATTACGATTTGCAAACTGTTCCATCCCAACAGATTGTAGCGCTTTTAATACACGATCATGTACATCCTTTGGCAATCTTTTAAATAATCCTGTTTTTTTTGCTAACCCACTTTTCACGACTTCTTCCACTGTCGCTGGGAAGCCTGAGTTAAAAGCATTCGATTTTTGGGAAACGTAACCAATCCACTCACGGTGCTTAAACGTATTAGCATTTTCTCCAAATAACTCAATATTCCCGCTCATCGGTTTTAGTAAGCCTAATATTAATTTTAATAATGTAGATTTCCCTGAGCCGTTCGGACCGAGTAGAGCAAGGAAATCCCCTTCCTCAACACGGAATGAAATATTTTTCAGCACTTGCGTGTATTCATATTGAAACGATACATTTTTTAATTCTATCATCGTTTTTCTCATTATATCTCTTCTTTCTAATTCAAAATCATTACGATTTACAATGTGTTAGTATAGTTTACTTGATGTGTTTTGTAAAGGTAATTTACCTGAAAGGATGATTTTTTGAAAGCAATTGAATTTTATAATTATTTAATGAGAGCAAGTGATAAAGAAGTGCAGGCATTCGTTTTGAAAAATACAAATATTGAGTTATCAATCGGTGAGGTAAAACAGCTACGCCCATTAATGGCAGGGGCAAATGTAAGTTGGATTTTCAGCGGTATTCCAAAATCAGTTTTGAAGGATGCAGAAAAAGTAATAGGTAAATCAAAACTAAAAAAATTCATGAAATTAATCGAGTAAATTATTATTTACTAATAGAAGATATAACGCTTCTTGCTTACACTCCATAAAATGACTTAATTTTTAGTTTAACTATAGTGTAAAGCGCATCTTCGAAAAGAGACGCGCTTTCATTTAACATTTAACTTTAGCATACTAGTGTAAAACGATTTAAAGACTATTCTATTTTATAACCTTCTTAAACGCAAAACAGCAAATAACTCCATTTCAAATTACTTTAAGAAAGTCCATTTATTTTAATAATTTTTTATTATCGATTCTACTACTCGGTCAATACCGTTTATAGCAGCAGGACTTTTATTTTCTACCATAATAGAGAATGCATATTTTCGACCGCTATTTGCCGTTACATAGCCTGCTAGTGTATAAACTTGTGTGAGACTACCTGTTTTTGCAACAACTCGATTTCGAAGCTCAGCTGTATCAAAACGTTTGCGCAAGCTTCCCCCTACAAAACGATCTTTTTGCCCACCTATAGGTAAACTATTGTAAAAATTATTATAGACAGGCTGCTGTTGCATAATAAATAATAAAGATGTTAGCTCATTAGCCGACACTTTATTATTATGTGACATACCTGAGCCATCCTCAAAACGCCAT
This sequence comes from Solibacillus sp. CAU 1738, assembly GCF_039888725.1. Lineage (NCBI taxonomy): Bacteria > Bacillati > Bacillota > Bacilli > Caryophanales > Caryophanaceae > Solibacillus > Solibacillus sp. CAU 1738. Next base: position 527,550 of record NZ_JBDQQN010000001.1, on the reverse strand, counting down.
TTTGTTACATCCAACCCGATTGTCTTAGCATAATCACGCATAACTACTAAGCCACTTTCCGTATTGCCAATACCGCGCTCTTTTTTCCCTATAGTTTTCACTAAAATATCAGCAATACTATTATTACTTAGCTTCATAAAAATTGGATATAGCTTGTCGAGTGGCATTGACTGTTTCGTATATAAAAGTTTTGCTGTATTAGGCGTTTTATGCCGCTTCAAATTAGAAGTTGTTGAAAATCTTATTCCAGCTGATAACCAAGTATCCTTTATCGCATGTAAAGTATTAATCGTCGGATCATTTAACGTGACCCACTCCTTTACCGTACTCCCTTGTGGGATATTTCCTGCAATTACAACCGTATTCGTCCCATAATTCCGTTTAACAGTTACTGTATTTTGAGCACCTCGACTAACCGTACGCGCTTTGTTTACAATTTTCATTCCACTTGCATTTGGTAATGCAGTGAAAATAGGTGCTTTCCCTGCTGTAGTGCCTGTCACATTAATAATAATCGTCCCTGCATCGTAATCTTCATTTGGTGACATCGTTAAAGCTGTCGTTCTGGCTGCATAATATTCCGTTTCGTCATCTTTGACAATTCCCGGTGTTAAATGACTACCAGTAAATAACGAATCATCACCGTAAATATGCCCGTTTATAGTTCGAATACCCTTTCGTTTTAGTACTTTGGCAAATGTAATAAAATCACCTTTTTGTAATGTAGGATCACCACTGCCTTCTATGTATACATCCCCATATAAAACATCATTTTCTATTTCACCATCAATATATAATTTTGTAGTAAATTTAAAATCATTCCCGAGCACTGATAATGCTGTCGCTCCTGTTAACAGCTTTAATGTTGATGCTGGTTTCATTAATGTATTTCCACCATGCTCGTATAAAACATGCCCAGTTGATAGCGATCGTAATGACACGCTTACATTAGAGGAACCTAAATTTTCCGTAACGGATGAATCTAGCACATTTGCAGTTGCCGACACTGGCATATTGAAAAGTAATAAAAATAATAGCATAAAGATTGATATTTTCCTCATCCATTTTAAACCCCTTCTGTTGTATATTAATTTCACCTAATTACACATCAATATATTGAAGAAGTAAAGTAATATTTTGCCTATTTGCCCATATAAAAAAGCAGTACAAACTTTAAATTATTAGTTTGTACTGCCTAAGTTTTTAGTTTTATAGTTTACTAGCGCATTGCGTCTATTAATTCCGGTCTAAATTCACCGTCACGTAACATTGCAATTTCGTGTAAATATGGCGCTTTTTTTGTTTTAGCATCCGAACCAACGAAAGGCGTTTCTAAAATTTTTGGTATGTGCATTAATTGTTCATGGTGCACAATATATTTTAGTGCATCAAAACCAATTTCTCCGAAGCCGATGTTTTCATGTCGATCTTTCGCTGCACCGCGCACATTTTTAGAATCGTTAATGTGAAGTACTTTAAGTCGATCGATGCCTATAATTTTATCGAATTCGTTTAATACACCATCAAAATCTGAAACTACATTATAACCTGCATCATGAACGTGACAAGTATCAAAACAAACAGAAAGGCGTTCATTATTTGTAACACCATCTATTATTTTAGCGATTTCATCAAACGTACGACCGCATTCACTACCCTTACCTGCCATCGTTTCTAGTGCGATTTGTACAGGATAGTCTTGTGATAGTACTTCGTTTAAGCCTTCAACTATTTTTGCAATACCTGCATCTACACCCGCGCCAACGTGAGCACCTGGATGAAGCACGATTTGTGTTGCTTCTAGTGCCGCTGTACGCGCTATTTCCTCTTGTAAGAAATCAACACCTAAACGAAAAGTTTCAGGCTTTGTCGTATTCCCTAAATTAATAATGTAAGGTGCATGCACAACGATATTGCTTAAGCCGTGTTCCTTCATATGCAACAGACCGTTCATGATGTTTAGCTCTGCAATTGCTTTACGACGCGTATTTTGAGGTGCGCCTGTGTAAATCATGAATGTGTTAGCACCGTAGCTATGTGCCTCTTCACTTGCCCCAAGTAGCATCTTTTTGCCACTCATTGATACGTGTGAACCTAGCAACATTCTCGTTACCCCCTACTTTTTACCACGATTTTTAATACGACGCTCGCGTTTTTTTATTTTTTCCATTTCCCACTTCATGTTACGTTTATAACCTGGCTTTACTTTTTTAGGCTTACGTACCATTGACTTAGCTTTTGCATCTATTTCATTTTCTTGCTTCACGCGATTTTTACGTTGGTGACGATCTTTTAACTCCGTCCATTCACCATCTTTCACGTCTTTTTGAACAAATGGAATACCCATTTTTTCAATACGTGCTAAAGCATCCTCGTCCTCAGGCTGGAATAATGTAATAGCTGTTCCTTTATTTCCAGCACGCGCAGTACGACCTACTCGGTGAATGAAGAATTCTAAATCATCCGGAATTTCGTAGTTAATAACATGCGAAATCCCTTGAATATCAATACCTCGCGCAGCAAGATCTGTTGCAACGATATATTGGAATTCTAAATCACGAATTTGTTTCATCATCTGTTTACGTTCACGCGGGCTTAAATCACCGTGAATTTGACCAGCACGTACGCCATTTTCTGCTAAAAAGCCTGCTACTTGCTCAGCAGTTTTACGCGTATTACAGAAAATAACAGCTAAGAAAGGATTAATCCCTTTAATAACATCAAGTAAACGAGTGTTACGTGATTTTGAACGAACAGGAACTAATACGAAATCAATATTTTCAGCAACTGGACGTTTATCATTCATATGAATATGAACTGGTGAGTCCATATATTTCTTTAAGAATGGCTGTAATTTCTCAGGAATAGTTGCTGAGAATACAAACATTTCTAGTTTTTCTGGCATATGACTTGCAAAGCCATCGATTTCTTCTATGAAGCCCATATCGAATGCTAAATCTGCCTCATCCACTACAAGAATATTAGCTGTATGCACAAGTAACGCATTTTCTTTCACTAAATCTTTAATGCGCCCCGGTGTTCCAACAACGATGTGCGGCTGATTTTTTAACTTATCAATCGAGCGTTGCTTATCTGTTCCACCGATAAATAATTTCGTTTGAATTTCTGTGCCTTCTATTAATTGGTTTAGGGCGTCAAAAATTTGCTGTGCAAGCTCACGAGTTGGTGAAGTAATTACCGCTTGCACCTCTTGTTTGTTTTCTTCTATTCGTTGCACAATTGGTAATAAGAAACTATGTGTTTTCCCTGTCCCAGTATGCGCTTGTCCGATTGCACTCTTTCCTTTTAGTACGAGTGGAATCATTTCTTTTTGAATCGGTGTCGGTTCAATGAAGCCGAGTTTTGCAATTGCGTCCTGCAAAAATGGCTTAAATTGATAATCAGTATATTTCGACATTGTTCGTACCTCCTTACATCTTTTCTATTGTATCATGATTCATCCATTTACGTGTGATTACGTGTACAAACTCAAGCAAAATATTTTAAAATAATATTACATCTACAATTAGAGTTGAATTGAATTGAATTGTATTTATATAATTGCTGAACGCGAAGGTGACCATTTGCATATCATATCTTTAAATCCCCCTATGAGTCCAATAGTAACTGTGCGAAGAAAGGAGAAATTTATGCGTCCGTTTAGTTATTACCCTGCACAATACCAAATGAATCCATATAACATGATGCCAGGTGGCTTCTCTCCGTTTATGCGCGCACCTGGTTTTATGCAACGAATGCCCATGCCTAGAGCAATGCCTGGAATGCCTGGAATGCATGGAATGTCTGGAATGTCTGGAATGCCCGGAATATCTGGAATACCTGGAATGTCTGGAGCAGTTTCAGGGGCCATACCCGGAGCTGCACCCGTACCAAAGCTTGATTCTATTTTACAAACAGCTAATTCATTTATGAATAATGCTCAGAAATTTACACCGTACGTTCAGCAAGCCGCGCCGATGTTCAAAAATTTACCAGCTCTTTGGCGTATGTATCGAGGTTTCTCAAATTCATCTTCAGATGAGTCAAGTACGATTCCTACAAAAAGAGAGTCACGGAATATACGAGATTCCAGCAATTTTGACGAAAGAAGTGAATCTGACAATATTCGTGGAAGGAAAAAGACTGAAAAACGCGTAGACTTAACACCAAAACCATCCGTTCCACGTATTTATCAACCGCCTTTTGACATTTTCTAACCGAACTTTTGTATTCACCGCACCCAGTTTGCTATAATGGGGGCAGTGAAGCGAAAGGAGTTTGAACGATGCAAGTTATTAAAATTAATCCACGCGGTTATTGTTATGGAGTTGTTGATGCAATGGTTATCGCAAGAAATGCCGCAATGGATAAAACATTACCTAGACCGATCTATATTTTAGGCATGATTGTTCATAATAAACATGTAACTGACGCATTTGAGCAAGATGGTATTATAACGTTAGATGGTGAAAACCGTAAAGATATTATTGAGCAAGTAGAAGAAGGCACTGTAATTTTCACGGCACATGGTGTTTCACCTGAAATTCGTGAAATTGCAAAACGTAAAGGACTTGTTTCTATTGATGCAACTTGTCCGGATGTTACGGTGACACACGATTTAATACGTGAAAAATCAGCAGATGGATATGACATCATTTACATCGGTAAAAAGGGACATCCTGAGCCTGAGGGTGCTATAGGTGTAGCACCAGACCATGTTCATCTTGTTCAATCGATGAAGGATATCGATAATTTAACAATAAATAATGATAAAATTTTAGTGACAAACCAAACGACTATGAGTCAATGGGATGTTGCTTTCTTAATGGAAAGCTTGAAAGAAAAATTCCCGAATATTGAAGTGCATAAAGAAATATGTTTAGCAACACAAGTACGTCAAGAAGCGGTCGCTGAGCAAGCTGGTGTCGCAGATTTACTTATTGTAGTAGGTGATCCAAAATCTAATAACTCAAATCGTTTAACACAAGTTTCAGTAGAGATTGCGGGCACACCATCCTACCGCGTAGCTGATCTTAGTGAACTTAAACTAGAATGGTTGGAAGGTATCAATACGGTTGCCGTTACAGCTGGTGCTTCAACGCCAACGCCAATCGTAAAAGAAGTGATTAATTTTTTAGAGAAATATGATCCAGCAGATCCTGCCACACATGAAATCGTTCGCACGGTTACACTAGATAAAATTTTACCGAAAATTAAAGAACCAAAACCTGTCGAGAAAATTTTGCCTTATTAAACAATAAAAAGTATGGTTTGGAATTCCGAACCATACTTTTTTCTATGGTTCTATAATATTTGTTGGGGTATACAAACAATTTCGCACAAAAAAAGCACAAGCTCACTCTTTTTTATATACTTGAATTGACGAGAAACAAGTAAAGTACATGATTATCGGATGCAAAAAATTTAGCATCTTAAATGGTTTGAATGCCTTACGATTTTATTTTATAAGCGTCATCGGTATGCATGTACTTGTGGCAAACGTTTTTCTGAGAACACCACGTTTTATAAACCTCTATCAGCGTTTTACTAAGGAATGGAATCAGGTTGTTCGGATTCGTTCAATGAAGGCGAAAACGTTAAAAGAAGCAACGGAGGTACTCGGTACTTCTTCAACAACGGTGATTCGTCGTTTTAAGCATTTGGTGACAACCCTTCCAAGTGATGTTCAGTTACCACGTGCCATTGCGATAGATGAATACAAAGCAGATACGGATGCAGGTAAGTATCAGTTGATTATTGCGGATGCCGAGACTCATGCGCCAATTGATATTTTACCGAACCGCCGTTAAGAAACAATTAAGCAGTATTTACAAGAGAACGGAGCGAATGTAGAAATTGTAGTATGGTCATGAACCCAAGTTTTAAGGCTGCTGTGAAAAAGGCATTGAATCGTCCGGTTATTGTCGCTGATCGTTTTCATTACTGTCGCTATATTCACTGGGCAGTGGATGAAGTACGTCGTAAAGTACAGAAACAATGGCATGCATATGATCGTAAAAAAGCGAAAAGAATGCGCTACGTATTACATAAATCACCTGAAACTTTAACACCGAAAGAACGGTGGTATTTGAAACGATACATCGACATGTCACAAGAATTGAAAGAAGCGTATGAATTAAAGGAACTGTATAAGAAGTGGCAAGAGAGTGCGAAAGAAGAAGAGAATATTTCTGTCGTGAAAGCTGGTTTAGAAGCTTTTTACCGTAAGGTAGAAGAGACTAAAAATCCAGCCTTCTTAAAAGCTATTAAAACGTTTAAAAATTGGCAAGTTGAAATTCTAAATAGTTACGCGTTCGGCTATTCGAACGGTTTTTGGAAGGGATTAACAATACTTCTAAAGTCATTAAAAGAAACGCTTATGGTTTTCGAAAGTATGAACATTTTAAAGCAAAGATATTATTGAGTTATGTATATAAAAATGTAGGAGTGCATCTTGGTTAGAAAGATTACGTTGATTGGAGCTCAGGGCAGCCGACTTCTGCGGGAACAGCACGGGCGGAAAATCAAATTGTTTCGGTTCCATCCGAAACAATTTAGTTGGAGCCGTGCCCGCGAAAAGCGTGCTGCCCTGAGCGGAAATCAACCTCTTTCGCAAGAAAGAGTGCAGTGAAAGAATTCACTACACCCCAACATTTATATTAGAACCTTTTCTATATAAAATACTGATTAATAGGACGTCCAATACTTCCGTACTGCACATCTACTTTTATCAAATTACGTTTTTCCATGAAGTCTAAATAACGTCGGGCTGTTACACGTGCTACCCCTATCCCGGCTGCAACTTCATCCGCAGAAGCACCACTCTTTGTTTCCTTTAGAAAATTCAACACTTTATCTAAAGTAGTACGATTAAACCCTTTTGGTAACTCATGTTCCTCATGCCGGGTTATCGTTTGTGGTATTTCTTTCGCTTGCCCTTGCTGCATTAAATCATCAAATTCCTTTTGAGTTAAATGATCAATACCTGCCACTTGCTCTTTATATGTCCGATATTTCAAGAGCGTTTGCTCCATTCTCTCAAATGTAAAAGGCTTCATTATATAATCAAATAACCCGAGATGCATCATTTTTTGAATAGTCTGTAAATCGTCAGCCGCCGTGACTGCAATGACATCGACAAGCAAATTTTGTTGGCGAATAAGACGCAAAGCCTCCATACCATCAAGTTCTGGCATATAAATATCTAATAATACTAAATGAGGCTGTAATTCTTTGATTTTTTCAATTCCGTCAAGTCCATTCCTTGCCATTTCTATTATCTCAAATCCTTCTACACGTTCGATAAACTGTCGATTTACTTCACGTACCATTGGATCATCTTCTATAAGTAATACTGTTTTTTTCTCCATAAAACCCCACCTAAATTTCAAACGTAATCATAAACGTTGAGCCTTTTCCTTCTTCACTAATAACTTCAATTGAGCCTTTACCCTTATCTACAATTTCCTTAATTAAAAATAGCCCGATACCTCCATGTGTACCTTTCTTTGTTGAGAAGCCATTTTCAAAGATGTTTTGCACTACTTCTTCTGACATTCCTGCACCATTATCAGCAATTTCAATGGCTAAAATGCCATCATTATCATCAATTGAAATCGTAACTTCTTTTTGTTCTCGCTGTACTCCTTGTAAAGCATCTAACGCATTTTCGATTAAATTACCGAATAATATAACAAAATCATGATGGTCTAATTGCTTAGGGAAATTAGTTAACTTACTTTCTTCATCAATGACAACATGTATACCTAATTCACTACCACGAGTTATTTTACTAAGAAGCAAACCAGAAATATTTTCATTGTAGATGCGTTCGTTTAAAAATTTCGTTACACGGTCATGCTGTGTTTGCACTTCTGATAAATATTCAAGTGCCTGATTTGCATGACCAAGTTGCAGCAAACCTGCAATTGTATGTAACTTATTTTTGTATTCATGTGTTTGAATACGCAGTGCTTGAACAAAAGCCTTTACCCCCGTTAATTCTTCTGCTAATTGCTTAAAATCCGTTAAATCTTGGAATACTGCAACCGCCCCTACTGTTTGATTCTTTACACGTATCGGAATCCTGTTACTTAAAATGCTATGCTTATTTATATAAAGCTCTTGGTTATAAACTGACTTTCCACTCTCTACAATCTCGGGAAGGCGTGTATCCGGCAATATATCAAAAATCTTTTTTCCTATATACTTCTTTGGTTTGTCCTCAACGCCTAAAATTGCAGCTGCTTTTTTATTAAAAATTGTAATTGTTAGATTCTTGTCTACTGCAATAATGCCGTCATGCATGGCGTTGAATGTCTCAGTCCTCTCTACATACAACTTAGCAATTTCGTGTGGTTCCAACCCAAATAGCTGTCGTTTAATGTGCCGCCCTAATGTATGTGCTCCCCATACACTAAATATCAGAGACAATACTACAGAAAACAAAATTTCAGATTTATATTTTTGAGCTAACTCCCATAACGTCGGCAACGAATACCCAGCTACAACAACTCCAATTTGTGCTTTGTCTTCATTGATGATAGGCACTAACGCACGAATCATCGTACCGGATTCTCCTTTTGCTTTAGAAGTATAGTAATGTTCAGCAAAAGCTGCATGAATATCTGTAGATTGACTAGGCTTCCCTATTTCTTGAGGAGAAGGATGGGAAAGCTTTATACGGTCCATATTCATAACAACAATATATTCAGCACCATTAATGACTCGAATATTTTCCACAATACTATTTATTTTTTCAGCAGCACTGTCAATATCATCACTTTGCACAAGTTGTTGCAAATCAGGTAAATCGGAAATCGTCCTAGCGACAAGCATCGCTGTCTGTCCAATCGTAGTTTCCTGTTCCTTTAATAAGTTTCCTATTAACAAAATACCGCACACAAGAAAAGAAAAGGCTAGTATAAAAAATGTTAGCAAGATAATTTTCGTATTCATAGTTAACTTTCTTATTTTCATGGCACTTTCGCTCTTTTCTTATATAATATATCTATACAAACAATTTGAAATTTGGTGATTTTCTTGCGTAATTTTATTTTTGGTGTTATTTCAGCCTTCATTATCTTAATAGGTATTCTTGCGTATCGTCAAAATATTTTTCAACCTGAGTCACTTCCCTATGACGACGAGCAAGCCGGATTAGACGAGCAAGTGGTTATTAACTTTAGCCATGTTGTCGCTGAAAACACACCTAAGGGACTTGCTGCAACTCGTTTTGCAGAACTTGTAAACAAAAAAAGTGGTGGGAAAGTAATTGTTTACATCCATCCAAATGGCGTTTTATATAATGACTCGAACGAATTAGAGGCGTTACAAAACGGAAATGTTCAAATGATAGCCCCTTCTATTTCCAATATGACGAATAAGTTACCTTCTTGGCAGCTTTTTGATTTACCGTTCTTATTCAAAGATGATGAACAAGTGGCAGCTGCTCTGACAGGCCAACTAAGTGAATCTCTCCTAGAAGAACTCGACTCTTTACATATTAAAGGTTTAACATTTTGGAGCAGTGGCTTCAAACAAATTGCTGCCAATACACCTATTGTTAACATTGAAGATTTCGAAGGCTTACGTATCCGCACAATGCCGAGTAATATGTTAAAGCAGCAATATGAAATTATGCATGCGATCCCTATCACCACTCCTTTTACTGACATTTATGAAGAGCTGGATTCAATGCAAATCGCCGCTCAGGAAAATACAATTTCAAACTTATTCTCAAAAGGATATCATAAAACTCATGCTAATATCACACTATCTAATCACGGGATTTTATCCTACGCAGTTATGATAAATGAAGGATTTTGGGAGGAATTAGATACCGAAACACAGCAAATAATTACAGACTCACTTGCTGAAATGTCTGAGTGGCAGCACGAATTAGCTATTGAGTTAAACGAAGAAAACTTACACAAGCTCGAAAACAATAAAGAGGTTTCTCTCTATACTATGAATGAAGAAGAAACCCTCAAATGGCAACAAGCTGTACGCCCTATTTATGACGTATACGCACAAAGATATAAAAAATATATGAAGCTATTGCTTAATGATTTAGAAGTTCAAAATAACAAATAAATGAACAAAAAGAACAAAACTAGACAATCAATCAAAATTGATTGTCTTTTTTATTTGTTATAGTACAAAAATAAATAATTCTATATCAGTATTATAACAGGCGTAACCATTGATATATTAACATTCCCTAAATTTCTCTTCGAATAATTAACGAAAAGAACGTTAAATCCTTTAAAAACAAAACATCCTTTTCTGAAAATTCTTTGCTAGTATATGTTTTGTGAAAGCGATACCAAAACATATAACACAAGGAGAACGGAATATGAAACTACTTAAAAATCTCACAGTTCAAGTTATTATTGCCATTATTCTAGGTATTATCGTAGGAGCTATTTTCCCAGAATTTGGAGCAAGCCTAAAAATATTAGCAGACTTATTCATCAAATTAATCAAAATGTTAATTGCACCTATTATCTTCTTAACTGTCGCTGTTGGTATAGGCAGCATGGGTGATATGAAAAAGGTTGGTAAAATCGGTGGGAAAGCATTACTTTATTTCGAGATCGTATCAACAATTGCCCTTGCAATTGGCATCACTGTAGCGCTTCTAGTTAACGCTGGTTCAGGCATTGATACATCAAAAGCTGAGGAAGCAGATATTTCGAAATATACTGCTGCCGCTGAGGAATCAGATCAAGGCTTAGGTGCTTTCATTTTCAATATTATTCCAGACAATGTAGTAGGCGCACTAGCTAACGGTGATTTATTACCAGTATTATTCTCTGCTGTATTATTTGGTTTAGCAGCTGCCTCTCTTGGAGAAAGAGCAAAGCCAGTTATTACATTCTTTGAGCAAGTTTCAGAAATTTTCTTTAAAATCGTTAGTATGGTAATGCGTATTTCACCAATTGGTGCATTCGGAGCGATGGCATATACAATCGGTAACTTTGGCTTAGGCTCATTAAAATCACTTGGTTTATTAATGGGCGCAGTATATATCACGATGTTTTTATTTATAGTATTCGTTTTAGGTTCAATTGCAAAATACTTCGGATTCAATATTTTCAAATTCATCGGTTATATTAAAGATGAGATTTTTCTAGTAATTGGTACATCTTCATCCGAATCCGCACTACCATCAATTATGCGTAAATTAGAAAACTATGGGTGCTCTAAGCAAGTAGTAGGTTTAGTAGTGCCAACTGGATACTCATTCAACCTAGATGGTACATCAATCTACTTATCTATGGCAGCCCTGTTCATTGCGCAAGCTTACGGGATTGATTTAACATTGATTCAAATCATTACACTTCTAGGCGTACTAATGATTACATCAAAAGGAGCAGCTGGTGTTACTGGTTCAGGTTTCATAACACTTGCGGCAACACTTGCGGCTTTCCCTATGGTACCTGTTGAAGGAATCGCACTACTAATTGGGGTTGACCGCTTCATGTCTGAAGCACGTGCAGTAACAAATTTAATCGGTAACAGTGTAGCATGTGTCGTAGTTTCAAAATCAGAAAATGAATTTGACGAACAAATGGCGGCACAAGCAATCCCTTCAAAAGCATAATTTTTTTAGAACTAATTTGGTAAGTAGGGTTTCTAATTCCATACTCTTTCATTAAACCGCATCGTACTGGTGCGGTTTTTTTATATTTCCGAGCCCGAATATTAATATTTGGTTATATGACTGCTAAAAAATGATGTTATATCCTAACATTATTAACAACTTCAGCATAATAAAACAGCTATAAACATAGTTCACCTTAACATGTATCCATTAACATGTTCAGTTCATTTTTCACATACGATAAATACATGTCCAGTATTATTGGGAGGTTGTATGTATTTTCTAACGAAAGGCTTAGTTATCATTATTGGTAGTATCTTTATTTCTTTAGGGATTAATTTATTTTTAACGCCCTATGAAATATTAGACGGCGGGATTGTTGGGTTAGCGCTAATTTTGCATTATTTGTACAACTTAAAAATCGGACTTATGATCATTATTTTAAGTATGCCTATTTTTATTATTGCATGGTTTAAATATCGAGCTTATTTCTTCAATAGCTTGCATGGGTTAATTATTTCTTCTTTATTAATTGATTTATTGAAGCCTATTCGTTCTTTTATTCATATTGATGCAATTTATAGCTCCATTTTTGGGGGTATTTTTATAGGTTGCGGGATTGGTTTAATGTTACGATTTAAAACAAGTACAGGTGGTACCGATCTTATCGCCCAGTTTCTAAGTGATAAAACAGGCATAAATGTCGGAATTTTAATTTTCATAATAGACTCTTCAGTTATTTTACTTGGTGGACTGTTATTATCTACTAGAACACTATTACTATCTATCATAATGATACTAGTCGTTAGCATTACGACCAGTTTGATAATGAAGGAAAAGGTCTCTGGATAAACAAAGATTATTCAACGTAGCAAAAATAAATATGCAATTTAAAATGCTCTTACCGTGATGTAAATCATAATTGTGAGAAAAAAGACCAATGTTTCGCTGTTTACTACATAAGGATTCACTTGTAGAAAAAATCTATTTATGTAATTTGCTCGAATATTAATAACCATTCAGAATCAACTAACCTAATAATCATTATTAGATTGAAACTGCAGCTCGTGATACGCTTATTTTACTAAGAAAAAGGAGCTGCATAAAATGACTCAATGGAACGCTACACTATACGATGAAAAGCATAATTTTGTATCAACTTTTGGAGAGAGCCTTGTTACTCTTTTGAAGCCACAACAAGGTGAGAAAGTGCTTGATGTTGGTTGCGGGACAGGAGATTTAGCAAATGACATTGCTAAATCTGGGGCAACCGTAACTGGCATAGATGCTGCCGGTTCGATGATTGAAATAGCAAAAGAAAAATATCCTACTATCGCATTTTCCGTGCAGGATGGTGAGAGCTTTTCTTTCCCTGCACAGTTTGATGCCGTTTTTTCAAATGCTGCTATACACTGGATGAAAAATCAACAAGCTGTCATCCAAAATTGTTATGATGCGTTGTTGCCTGGTGGGCGTTTCGTCGCGGAATTAGGCGGTGCTAAAAATATTCAATCGATTATTAATGCTATACAGGGTGCCGCTGAACGTTTAGCCATACCTTATAAACAAGAGTTATTTCCTTGGGTTTTTCCAACAAAGAAAGAAATGACCGAACTACTAGAAAATGCAGGTTTTGAAATAATTGCAATCGATCATTATGAACGACCAACACCGTTAATTGGTGAAGATGGCATTCGCAATTGGCTTGATATGTTTTCCAATAATATGCTTAATAACCTATCAAGTGAGGAAAAAGAAGCACTTTATACAGAATGTGAAAATATACTACGACCGCGATTGTATAAAGATAATACTTGGATCGCGGATTACTGGCGGATTCGTTTCATTGCGATTAAATAACTCGCTAAAAGCAGCTTCATCATTTTCGAAGCTGCTTTTTTTGCATATATTCGGTAATAAAACTATCGATTTCTACAAATCTCATATTACCGTAGACCATTCCTCACTGTACTTAGAGTAGTTTGTGTTGTAGCAAGGGCTTTTCGGTGATGTGTGATGATTTAGGTAGGAATGTAAACTAGGTGAGCTTGAATTCGCACAAATTCTTAATACCTCCCCTGCCGAAAGTCATGATTCGCCCGTGGGAACCTTGATTGCGCTCATGGCAACCACAATTTCGCCCGTGAGAACCTCGATTTCGCCCATGGGAACCACAATTTCGCCCGTAAGAACTGAATTCACACGTTAACCTAGACTATAAATCTCTATACATATGTCTGTGAACTGCTCAAATAAAGCACACGTATATTTTGTATGCATGTATGTTGCAGACTGAATTTCTCCTTGAATTGGAGGAACTTGAGCAAAAAGTTCTCCCCTCTGTACTTCGGTCCGCACAACACTTTTCGGTAAAAACGCAATGCCCATGCCTTGTTTAATAAAATTTTTAATAACCTCTGTTTGATTTAATCGCTCTATTTTGCACTCTTTTGGCAAATGCTGCTCCACCTTTTCCCAATACGGTGAAAATGAATGTGTATAAATCGGCGATGTTTTAATTAAAACATCGTAATTTCCCTTATCGAAAGGTCGTGCAGCAACAAGCATAACGGGTTCATTGGCAATGATAATCGAGATTAACTCTCTTGTTGAAGGAACCTTCGAAATTCCAATATCAATATACTGCCTAAACACCGCCTCTCCTATTTCATTCGACGGTAAGATTTCAATTTCTATCTTAATATCAGGATGAAGCTTATTAAACTTTTTCACTATTAAAGGTAATGTGGAATTGGCAATTTGCGGTGCAACACCTAGTGTAACTTTTTCGGTATAGCCTATTTGAAACGCCCTTAATTGCTCCGTGATTTCATTTTCCAACTGAACCATTTTTTGAGCTCTCGGTAAGAAGTAATGTCCATTGGCATTTAAATGGATACGCTGCTGTACTCGATCAAATAGCTGTAAATTTAATAGCGCTTCTAGTTTTCTTATTTGCTTTGTTACGGCAGGCTGTGTCATCATTAGCTGCTCAGCCGTTTCACGAAAGTTTTGCCTTTGTGCTGCTACAATAAATGTTTTGAGCAAATCAGTATCCATTTCCTACTCCCCCTATCCGAAACTAAACAACCTTTACTTTTACTATTTTACAAACTATTAAATAGCCAAAACTCGAAAGCACATAAATGATACTTATTCCTACAACTAAAATTCTTAAAGAATAAGAAATTGTTAAAATCCCAACAATGACTATACAAATAACACCAACAAATGCTTCGAAAAATGAACAAACACTAACCACTCTTCCGAGCATACTTTTCGGAATTTGCTTTTGTCTAAACGTTAAAAAGCCTACATTCACAAATGCTTGTGTAAATGTTAAAACAAAGAAACCAATTGCCGCAAAAGAAAAATCTGTTGCAAATGCATAAATGACATAGCCTATCGCTGTGAAAATAGAGCCGTATTGAATTAAACTTGTATCTAACCACTTATAACTCATTTTTGCATTAATGATGGATCCGAAAATGACACCTAAACCAGCAATGCTTACTAATAAACCATAACGCTCTTCCGTTAAACCAAGTGTTTGAGTTGAAAATGCTGCTTCAAGTGAATCAAGTGCAACCATTAGGACCACTGTTGTACTAACAAATCCATACACAAATATAGTAAAACGATTATTTTTCGCAAACTTGTAAACAGCGCTCCAATCTTCCTTAATTGTCTCAGAATTTATTTTTACTTTAACTAAATTTGATTTAAAAGCATACTGTACAAAGCTCAAAAGAAAAGCAGACAATACAAGAGCAATCCCATTTACATACATCGCCTTACTGGGACTACCAATAAGAAAAAGTAACCCAGCTACACTTGGACCTATAACAAAACCAGAAGATTGCACAAAGCTTTTCAAAGCATTGAATCTTTGCTGTTTCTCGGCTACAACAATATGAGTTGTACAAGCAAAAGAAGTTGTTTGAAAAATACTGTTCATCATTTGAATGATAAAGCTAAATAAGTAAATCACAATAACAGAAGAGAACTGAGCCATTAAAAAGATGAATATGGCTCGCGCTATATCAAGAATAATCATTAATTGTTTTTGGTTGCAGCGATCAATATAACTACCGGCCCAGCTATTTGTTATTATTGTAGCGATATAGGGTAATACATATAGGACACTAACGGCAATAGCAGAGCCTGTCAGTTGCAACACTATTAAATTTAGTGCAATAAAATAAATCCATTCACCTATATTTGAAACCCAAATACTACTTAACAATAGTACTTCATTGCTTTTTAAATCGGTTTTCTTTATATACAAAAAAACCCCTCCCTAAGATGTTTTATCTTAGGGACGGATTCGTAAATGAACGAAACGTGGTGCCACCCTATTTCACTATAGCATTACCGCTATAGCCTTTATCAGTACGGCAATTGTATGCTTATACTGCTGCTCTATAACGGGAGCTCCCGTCATGTCATCAAATTCAATCCGACATACCACTCCAAGACTTGCTTCAGTATAGGCTTTTCTGCTTGCTTTCACCAATTCAAGCTCTCTGTTAAGAAACTTCCTAAACCTACTCTTCTCTTCATAGTGTTTCGGAAATAGTAACAAAATTCCAAATTATTTTCAACACCAAATAAGTAATAAACTCAAAAGAATGTAGTAATGTTGGCAGAAAGTAAAATAAATTATATACTTACTATAAATTTTAATTAGTAAATAATAATTAGGCTGTGATTATATGTCAAATACAAACTATGTAGAAATTATTATGAAAGAAATGCTTGAAATACAGCATAAATCAAAAATGTTTGTCAACTTACTCTCTGAAGGAGAATCGTTATCTCAAAACCAGCTCATTCTTCTCATTCAGCTAAAAATTAATAGAGGTATGAAACCAACTGAAATAGCTGAATTTTTCAGTGTTACACCTGGAGCGGTAACATCGATGTGTGATAAACTCGAAAAATTAAATTTAGTACATCGAATTAGAGAAGACGATGACCGTCGTGTAGTGAAAATGAAATTAACGGATAAAGGTGAAGTTCAAGTTCAAGAAATATTTTTGAAATTCCCACAAGAAAAACTTACAGAAATAGCAGAAGTATTATTTAATGTTAATCAGTTAATGAAAAATATTTTTTAGGATTTCATGAAAATGAAATCCTTTTTTTATTTTCAGTTAATTATTGACAAAAGGCACAAAAATAAGTTTAATTAATATATATTTTAATTTTTAAAATATATATTTTTTAAAATTAAATTGAGGTGACTAATTTTGAAACATGAACTAATTCAAAATTCGCGAAGCATTACCGTTAATAGCGGAAAAATTAAAGACATTGCGAGAAACATAGAACAACTAAATATTCGTGGATCTGTTGCAATACACCAAGAACTTCATTTACAAAAAATTTCTATACATGGATACAGCTCTTTCTATTCAAATGTTGTAGCTCAATTTTTAAAAACATCAGGTACATGTAAATTGAAAGATAATTGTCAAATTAATGAGATTAATAATACGGGAAATTTATTAATAAGAGATGGGCAAATAACAACTTTGAATAGCTCAGGAAAAATTACAATTGAACAGAGTTTACAAGCAGGGGAAATAAACGCAAATGGTATAGTGAACGCTTCAAAAATTCAAGCACAACATTTTCATTTAACTATGTCTGGTGAAAGTATAATTGATGAGCTGTTTGCTGACAGTTTATTTGTCAAAAAAGATAAATTATCTTTCTCTATTTTTTATAAAAGGCTGAAATGTAAACATATTAAAGGGAAAAAGCTAAACATTTCTTTTACAATTGCAGAGTGTATAGACGGAGATGAAGTAATTATAGGAGATAAATGTATTATACAAACGCTTTATTACACAGATAGCTATACAATTTCGCCAAATGCGAAGGTGCAACATATTATTCGGAGGGAAAAGGAATGAAAGTTTTAAAGATTATTTTCGCCTTTTTTTGTTCCCTAAGCATTTTAGTTTTATCCGTTTTATATACAGGGGTACTCTTTTGTGCGCTCTTGTCCATAATTGCAGGCTTTTTAAGAACTCTCGGTATCGACCAAATAAAAATGACCATTTGGAATGGTGTTGAACTTCCAGTAGCTTTTAGTATTCCATTCTCACTCTTCATTTCTTTACTACTATTTTTCTGTTCCACTTATGTTAAACGTTCGATTGTATTCTGTGTATCAAAGCTTAGATTTTGATGATTTTGTTCTAGCTGGTTTGATTTCCGTTGCGGCTGAGGACAACATGATGTTGGTCATGAAGGCGTTGTCACACGATGTGACGACTTTAGCCTTCGTTCCAAAATCCCTGGGGGCGTCCGATGAGCCTCCTCACTGCGTTGCGGGGTCTAGGGCCAACAGGACGTTGGTCACGAAGGCGTTGTCACATGATGTGACGATCCTAGCCTTTGTTCATATTTAACGCTAATCCCCAAGGAGTCACGCTAGCTCCACTCCAATCAACAATTTTAGTTAATTAGTCTATAAACAAATATCAATAAAAAATTGCTCATATAGATCAGTTATTAAAATAAAAGGTATTTGAATCGATTTGAATGCCTTTAATTACGTACCCCATTCTGCTAATAACTGTTTTTTGGCACTGTATTTGTTTTAAAATCAATTAAATATAGTATTAAACTAATTAACGCACAACTTAAAATAAAACTAAAATCTATAATCGGTGTAGTAAATGCTGCTAAATAAATTGTTATGTGTGCAAAAAATCTGCCAATAGTAAATTGTAATCTTGATGCGGCCATGTATTGCCCTCTTGCATTTTCCGGAGCATATTGGCTAACAAAATTATGAATTACGGGTGAACGAACAATCTCTCCAAATGTAAAGGAGTATGGAAACCAAAGGAAAAACCTTTCTATTTTAAGTGCACTAAAAAACGAACATAAGTTCTTCTGAATGATAAAAAGCAGACGAACCTATTAAAAAGTTTGTCTGCTTTATTTTTTAATCCCAAACTTGATCAAGCTTATCTGCATAAAAATTAATTGCGTTTTTATAAGCTAGGATTTCTTCGTCTTGAGTTGTATTTGTTATACATTTTAATAACAAGTTCATTGCCTTTGTATGCTCTTGTACATTATAAAGTGTCATAGCGTAAAACACTTGAAATTGGATTTGATCTGGAAAATGATCAATTGCTTGTTCTAATATTTTTTTCGATTGCTCATATTTACCTAAAGTGCGAAAAGTACTACCTAAACCTAACATTGCCCCTTTCAAACTTTCATCCGTTAATCCAAGTGCTATTGCTTTTTCATAGTATGGTACAGCACTACTTTCTTCACCTAAAAGGTCACAACACCAAGCATATTGATAATGGACTTCTGCATGATATGGGTGGTCGTCCAATAGTTCTTTAAAAATATTGAGTGCTTCTTTTACTTTACCACTTTTCCGTAACTCCACTGCTTGTTGGAATAATTTGTCCAATTGAATTTGCTCCTTTATAATCCAAGATAGAAATATTCTTTTTAAGTTTTGATAAGCTACTTCACCATAACTTGAGGCTGATTTCCGTTGCGGCTGAGGCCAACATGATGTTGGTCACGAAGGCGTTGTCACACTATGTGAAGATCCTAGCCTTTGTTCATATTTAACGCTAATCCCTAAAGAGTCACGCTGGCACCACTCTAAGCAATAATGCTTTAAAAATAATGTCATCCATGACTTTTGGTGATGAACTATTAATAAGCCCTATCCGCAATATGTATAATTTTTTGAATAACAAAATTAGCTTCATTATTGTCTTTAATAACAAATAAATAGTCTACTTCGCCCTCTACTGGGTCAACTACATCTTCATGAAGTGATTCAATCTGCTGCTTTTCAAGAACTTGCTCAAAATTTGAGTATGCTCCTCTAAAAATATTCGTGCTACGTTCGCTCATAGTTACTCTAGCTCGTAGTATTTCATCAGGAATATCAAAATGAACAAGAATACGAATAAACTGATTTTTATTAAACAATGTCTCAAGTAAATTTAATCGACTTTTTCGACTGCGGTTCGAATTGCTAATAATTAAATGTAAATCTGTATTTTTTATTGCGTGATCTACAATTAATTGTGATAAAGAATGTTTAAGTGTATTAGGACCTGTTTTAGGTTGTAATTTATTGTAGAAAGTATTAATGAATTCAGCTTGGTTATCTTGATCCATTACAAATGAGTTACTTAGTTGTTTTTCTAACTCTATTGCAAAAGTCGTTTTTCCACTATGCGTTTTACCTACAGTCATAATAACTAATCTTTTCATCATTTCGTCCCCTATCCCGTTACAATTTATCGAAGTCAAAAACTATGTGAAATATTTATTAAATCCAATCCTCTATACAGAAAAAACTCTTTTTTTAATGTCAATTTGTACCCTTTCACAAAAAATTAATGCAAACATTGGGTGAATATGACAAAGCTATCAACAGTGCTTTAAACGCATTACCAACTATGAAAACTTCTTAGCTAATTGTTTAATTCGTTGTGGTACATCTTCAACCATTATTTGTTCGTTTGCAAACTGCGCAACGTCATGATTTCCGACACACACACTATAATGTGCATGTTGAAATAATTCCTGATCATTTTGGTCATTGCCAAACGCGATATATGTATTGGGTTCAATCCCTAGTCTTTGCAAGCCAGCTACTTTATGGACATTTTGCGGACTAATATCGATCAAACCTTCATCTCCATGCTCATACAATGTAACTGGTAACTTTTTCAGGTGTTCTTTGATTTCTTCATTATTAGTAAATAAAACTGCTTTTGAAATCGAATGTAGTTCTGTTAATGGTTTATTAGTGGCTGTTTTTAAAGGATCTAGATTTTGATAAATCGGATGGCTTTCTTCACCTGTAAAGCTATAATCCCAATCACTATCTATTAAATATTGCAGGTTATATTTTTCTATTATTGTTTTTAACTCTGCAATCGTTTGCTCTGAAAAGGATTGTAATTGAACATCACCTTTGACAAATGTAAATGCTCCGTTTCCCCCTACCATTCGATAGTGATAATAACGTTTTGGTAGTACGGGTAGCATATCGCGAATCGGCCTAGCCGAAGCAAAAACAACCTCATGCCCATGGATAGTACACATATCCAATGCCGCGCAAATTTCTTCTGTTAATGGACGACCTTTAAAACAAATCGTACCGTCTAAATCGA
The DNA here is from genome assembly GCF_039888725.1 of Solibacillus sp. CAU 1738. Classification (NCBI taxonomy): domain Bacteria; kingdom Bacillati; phylum Bacillota; class Bacilli; order Caryophanales; family Caryophanaceae; genus Solibacillus; species Solibacillus sp. CAU 1738. The sequence goes on along the minus strand of NZ_JBDQQN010000001.1, from coordinate 506,760 downwards.
AAACAAATATCATATAGACCTCTCCTTTATACCTCTTTCAATAATACCATTTTTACCCTTATTTCAAATAATTACTATACAAATTTTTAACATTAGAAGGATTTGCACTCTATTTATCGAACATACATACGAGTAGATACATATTAAAGGAGAGAAATTATTTGGGAACGGTTGAAATAGTACATGTAGATAATAAAAATTCACACGAAGAAGGTTGTTATTGCCTCCGAAGCAAACCGAAATCTGAAGGTTACATAAATAAAAGCGATTGGTTAATAGAAAGATTTAATGAAGGTTTACAGTATATAAAAATTATGGAGAATGACAAACAGGCTGGATTTATTGAATACGCCCCAATTGAGTATAGTTCGCGAGTTGTAGATGGAGAAAATTATTTAGTAATTCATTGCTTATGGGTGAATATTACCGGCAAAGGATATGCTACACAGCTAATTAACAAATGTATCGAGGATGCTAAGCAGCAACAAAAAGATGGTGTCATTGTGATAACAAACCCTGACACATCTTGGACCCCTAGTAAAGATGTCTTTATAAAAAATAATTTTGTTGAAATGGACAATGCACCGTATCATTTTGAATTACTTGTTTATAAACTTACTGATGCTCAAAATCCGTATTTTCCGAATGACTGGGATGAACGTTTAAAGCCTTTTACAGAGCTAACAATTATCCGAACAAAACAATGCCCTTTCCTTTCTATCGCAGCTGATAATGTTGTAGATGGAGCAAAGAAACTAGGATTGGATGCACAGGTAATTGATATCAAAAGTAGAGAAGAATTGTTAAGACTTTCCCCTACTCCATATGGGGTATACGGCGTTATTTATAAAAATAAATTAATTGCTTATCATCGACTAACTGTTCATTCTGCTACGAAGCGATTAAAAGAATATTTTTAGATGTAAACGAGAGGCTACACTTACTCTTTATGATTCTATTAAGAGTAGGCATCTTCATAAAGGAGAAGTGAAATGAGAAAATGGGTGTTATTCACTTTTGTCGTGTTTTTACTGAGTGGATGTGTAAAAATATCAACAGTTAATGTAAGTAAACTAGATGAGTTGCCGAGAAAAGTTGATAAATACATACAACCCGAACTTAGGCTACAATTAATTAATAAAAATCAAAATCATTGCTATATCATCTATCGCACAGAAAATGATGTGCAATTTTTAATTGGAAACGATGGAAATGCAGTCCGATTATCATTATTTGAAGAACCATCAAATTCTAGTGAGGTAAAAACTTATATATAAAAACTTACAAAGCAAAATACCGCGGAATATGTAAGAGTATTTATTGATGATGAATATGTAAAATTTGAAGCAATCACCAATATGAAGTAATGGGTGCGCCACTTGGGTTTTGAACAGTAAGCCCGTAATCAAATTACGTAAATAAACAACCATGCGCATCCAGCATATTGAACATACCTATGGGTGCAAGAACTAGCGAAAAATATCCAAGTTACCTGTATAAAATAGCCATCTATCTAAAAGGTATTAGGTAGACAGCCATTCATCGTTCTTACCGAAAAGGTAACAAATTTAGCTAGATATAAGTACAAACACAATTACAATTTTAAAATCATATTAAGTTACTAGACTTTCGTTTAAACAATATACACAGCGAGAGCTTTTTTGTTAGTGTAAATCTAACACAATTGAATCAATTTGTTTTTCTATCTTTACAGTAGTTGGCACTAGTTTAAAAATAGCTGGGATTTGTTCGAAATTCTCAAACTGTAATTTATAAAAGGTACGATTCTCGAATCGGTCATTAAAATGTCCACTTGTTCGGTCAGATAAAACTAAACGATCATTAATAACTATCCCCCAACCATCTGCACGAATATCTGGATTACCTTCCGTAGAAATTTGTAAATGTAATGTGTCTTGTTTGATTTCTAATGAATCAATTGTATACGTTACGTTATTAAATTGAAACGGCTGTAATTGTGCTGTATTCACTTCTGTCTCAAATAAATCTAACACAGAAGCTTCCATTTGAAGCACTTCAAACGTTGCGGGGTTAGTATACTTTGGGATGGACATTGTGTAAATCATTTCGCCCAATACATCTGTGCCGCCACCACTAGGACCTGAAAATTCTGAAATCATTTGCTGTTCGCCATCACGTCCTTTACGTTGGGTAGATACAATTAATTGTCCTGTTTCATCACGAATTTCAAATTGAACGTTTGATCTTACATTACCGAAAAAGGCATCTAGTTCATCGTATAATTTTGGAACGCTCGCCACTTCAATAGATTGATATTTATTTAATTGTTGCTTATATAAATTATCTTGATCTAGCTGGTATTGTTCTTTAAATTTAACTCGATAATGAATATCAAAATTTTCCCCATTTTCGACAACTTTATCAATAGAAACATCCAAGAATGGCTCATTATAATTTAAGACTTGTTCACCATTTAAATGTTCTTCCTGCTCGCTACTATTCGTTTCTACTAATTGTGTTGGCTCATCAATCGGCTGTGTCACTTCAATCGGTGTACGATTCCAATAATAAAACGCAAAACTTAGCATAATAGAGGCTGCACTGATTACAGTAATTTTTAAAGTATACAAAGATTTTTTACGCTTCGTATTAGTTCGAATACGTTGCATAATAGCATCATCTTGACTATGTGTCATCATTGGCTTATTGAGCTGTGCAAATAATATTTTTTGTTCATTTACTAATTGCTCATATTCACGTTGACAATTTTCGCAGAATTGCAAATGGGCTTCTGTTTTTTTTTGTTCAACCTCATCTAAAAAACCTTCAACATAATCTTCCAATAAATTCGAATCACATTTCATAAAAATAACCTCCTTTTGTCATTGTGATTGACCTAAGTTTTCTTTTACTCCGGTGTAACTTATTACGAACATCATTTAAAGAAATTTGAAGCACTTCGCTTATTTCATCGTAGCTTAGCTCATTTACATATTTCAGTAACAATACCATGTACTCTGTTTCATCCAACTGTAAAAGGAGTTTTTCTAACTGCTCATTTCTTTCATGTAACAACAATACTTTTTCAGGATAACGATTATCCATTACATCACTGTCGATTCGTATCGTTTGTAATTTATGAATCCGTAAATAATCGAAACAATTATTGACTACAATTCGGTATAGCCATCCATTAAATGAGCCTATTTTTTTATACTTATGTAGGCTATAAAATACTTTTATAAAAATATCTTGTACGATATCTTCAGATGCAGCACGATTTTTTACTATTCTTATGACAGTGGTAAAAACTTTCTGCTCATAATGTTTTACAATATGTACAAAATGATGACTTTCACCATTCTTTACTCGTGTGATTACTTCATCCATCTCCATTGGTTTCACCTCCCTACTACTATAACGGAAAAATTTTCATTTCCTCTCAAATATTTTATATTTTTTCTCCAATTTCGAATTTAGACAATTGTTATTCTGTAAACAAAATAACAAGCCCTCCTAAGTGCTTGAGGCTGCTGAAAAAATTACGTTTTACATTTCAGATTTGTTTTTCAGATAAAAATAATCGCACCAGTATAAGGTGCGATTTTTTATCATTCTAGCTTACTTTTTAATTAAAATAATCATCTAATTTTAGTCAATACAACTTCTAATATGCGTAATAAAAGAAAACTTGTCAGTGATGGGATCTAGTGTCATAAAAAAGCCTTCAAATGCTGATATATCAGTACTTGAAGGCTTTTAAGTGAGTTCCCAAACGTTAATGACTATGTATTGCATAACACTTTTATTTTTTAAGTGCCACTAAAAATTCCGCTAAATTTGGAGATTGATTGTATTTAACTGAAGCTTGTTTATCCTTTTCGATAATAGACTTTGTTAAATCAATATTATTAATGCTCGCAATAGCTACTACGTAATGTATAACATCGACTAACTCTTTTTCTAATGAAGCATTTGCTGTATTTGCTTTTCGTCCTTCTAATTGGTTTAATACTTCGGCTACCTCACCAATTTCTTCTACTAGTTTCATGAACAAGGCAGCTGAGGTACCTCTTTTTTTGTATTTTAATGCTAAGTAACACTGTAAATCATGCAATGTGAGTTGGTCCATTTCTATTAAACCTCCCGTTATTTTCATAACATATAAATATTTTAATTATGGCTAATTCATACGCATCTTATATTTTCTCACATACATAAATCATAGAATAACTCTTCGAATGGAGCGGCGTTTTTTTCCAATCACTATAAACTTCTTTTACTTGTAGTTGGTGCTGTTCTAATAAACGTTCCATTTCCTTTGGGTACACGTAGCGTAATTTTATTCTAGTTTTCAATTCATTGATTACATTACCTTCGTTTAAGTACCTACGAATTGTTGTATAATATTGAATTTGCTCTAAATTGTCATAGTGACTAATCGTTGATAATTCAACTTTTTGCCCTGTTTCCGGATCTATATAGCTCGTCCAATATTCCTCAGTAGGTGGTTGCAGCAGTTCGTCTGCACTTGGAAATCTTGTATCAAAAATAAATAAGCCACCCTTTTCTAAATGCTTAGACACAGAGCTTATTAATCCATCTTGATCTTCATTTGTTAAAAAGTGCTGAAAAGAATTTCCGACTGAGTAGATGAGCTTAGTTTTCAATCCTAAATCAAAATTTGTACAATCTTCCTTTATCCATTCAATAGAAACGTTTTTCTCCAAGCCTTTTTTAGTAGCCGCATCTAACATACCTTTATGTACATCTATCCCTATGAGTTGTTTTCCTTCTATAGCTAAAGGTATTGTTGCGCGTCCCGTCCCACATGCAATATCAACTATGACGCCATCTATATTTCTTACAACTTCCTTTAAAAACTCTATATCTTCGCCACCTCTATTTTCTTTATCATAAAGAGATGTATCATCGTATTCCTCAAAATATCGTTCCATACTTTACCTCATTATCCTATTATTATAAAATTCTATTATATACTTTAATAGTTAATTTCAATAGATTTATTTTGTTTCTAGTGATTTCTTCCATACCTCATGTTCTTGAAAAACTTTTTTCCAAATCAAATGTTGCTCAAGTTTCGTATAGTGCACTAATTGTTCATAAAATAAACTATGTAGTACTTCTAACCATTGTGATTGTTTTGTTATTTCTACTCTTTCAATATGATCATTGACTCTTCTTGTCAGCATACAGCCTTTTAATTCATTGCTCCCATTGGCATGTCTATTTTTAAAAATTAAAAAGTTTATCCAAGGGGAATTTTCGGATTCACTATAAATTTGATGCTGCATTTGAAATGATTCAATGGTCGATATGGTTTCAACAGCATAATCAACACCTTTATAGGAGGCTTTCGCGTCATTATTCAATCTCCACCCATTCGGATCAACACTCGACGTGGTTACTTCATAGATGCATGGTCCTTGTGTGTAGCTCCCTGGGCAAAGATGAACCGGTTCATACGGCATATCACCTAATCCAACATCTACTAAATAGTGTTCATCCTCACCATTTGTATTTTGTAAGTTTACCGTTAACCCTACATGGAATGAATCAATTTTAGGACAAGTACCACTCGTTTGTACTCCTGCTCTATGCAAAGAGACTTTAAAGCCTAGTTTATTTAATAGAGCAGCAAATGCTCCATTTAAATGAAAGCAATAACCACTTCTGTTATTTGTCATCAACTCTACTGTTTGTTTACTATCAATTCCAACTGGTTTTCGTGTAAATATATCAAGAGTTTGCCATGATATTTTTTCAACATGCGCACGATGTAATTCGAACAGAAAATCTATAGTCGGTGGTTGAATTTCTAAAATTCCAAGTCTATTTAAATATTTTTCTACATTTACTTTTGATAACAAATTAGTCACCTCATTAACTAATAATTTTACTGTAAATTGGAAAATAAAAACAGCTTGTGATTTATTTTTACTCACAAGCTGCTGCCATTACATTTTTTGTTGTGTACGTTTACGCTCTTTTTTATATTCAGTAAAGCGGAGTATACTACCGCCTAAAGCAAACACCATGCCTATAGCAATAAAGACGACTTCCATCGTTTTTGATGTAGTTGGCAATACGCCAAAAATCGTCAATAACACTACTAATAGACCTTGCATAGAGATTAAATATCCTGCTAACCCTAAGCTCATTTCCTTCACCTCTCGTCAAATTTTATCGTGCGGCTACAGAAAATGCAATGAACGCAGCTTAGATATTAGTTATTTCCCCCTGATTTTTGACCAAAATTTTGCTGACAATGTCCTTAATTACAGCGCTAATTTCACTTGAGTCAGCTGTTACGACAGCTCAAAATTTCCTACTATTGCACTCGTTATTTGAATCAGCTTGAATAATCGTTTTTATTGGATTTCTTGTTTAGCCTAATTTATGTTCATTAATGAGTGAAATGCTATCATTATCATGTTCATGGAGTTCAAAGACAATCAGTTCATTTTCACCTTTTTTCAATAGTGGACCAGGTAAGTATAAGGTCTGTTGCGGACCGACTTCCCAATATCTCCCGAGGTTAAATCCATTAATGAATACAACCCCTTTTTTCCAGCCAGACAACTCAACAAATGTATCCCCAATCTCCTCAACATCAAACTTTCCACGGTAGAAGCTCGGGTGACTATTATGCTTAACGGCGTTTTTCTTAAAAACAAGTTGTTCAATATTATCGAGAGGCAATGTATAAATTGTCCAATCGAATAGGAACTGATAACGGAATCGAACACCACGGGTAATCCCCTTATTATCATATAACTCCGGTCCATAATTCACTCGCCCCATGTTTTCAACGAGAATTTCCAAAGTAGCACCTTCTTTAGGAATCTCAATATCAAGCGAATTGTTGTCCCAACAATCAATTAAACCGATATATTGTCTATTAACGAATACAAGTGCTCGATCTTTCACATCTTTAATAGTTAATGGAGCTTTTTCATGAGGTCCATTTATAAAAGTTTGATACAATGTAAATCCGTAATCCTGACCTAATTCTTCCATTGTTTCTGGATTGGCACGTTGAATTGGCTGAGAAATATTTTCTAGTGCATCGAATAGACTAATAGATTCTTCCATTTTTACGGAACCATAATTGATTTTCGGTATCGGTGCCGGCAATACAAGATCACCAATGTCTCGAAGTTTAGCAAGCGCCTCTCTAACAGCATAAAATTTTGGAGTAATATCTCCTGCCTCACTGATTGGACAGTCGTAGTCATAGCTAGTAACTGTAGGCATATACTTACGGTCATAATTAGCACCATTATAGAAACCAAAGTTCGTTCCACCATGGAACATGTAAAAATTAACCGAATTTCCTTGTTCAATCATTTCAAAAAAGGTTTTAGCTGTATCATGAGGATCCCGTGTATGATGCTTCTCACCCCAATGGTCAAACCATCCGTTCCAATACTCCATAACAATATTAGGGGTATCAGGGAATTGTTCCTGCAATTTTCCAAAAGCCTGTTCTGGATTCGAACCAAAGTTTACGGTTGCTAAAACATTTTCGACTGTTCCACCCTTTAGCATTAAATCAGTTGGACCATCTGATGTGAACAATAGCACATCAATGCCACGCGAAATCATACCGTCTCGCAAATGCTTTAAATATGCTTGGTCATTACCAAAACTTCCATACTCATTTTCTACTTGCATAGCAATTATCGGCCCGCCATTTGATGATAACAGCCGACGCATTTTTTCTAACAAAACATCATAATAACGATCCACTTTTTCTAAAAATGGCCCATAGTATGAACGAACGCGCATATTTCGATCAGCTAGTAGCCAAGCTGGCAAACCACCAAACTCCCACTCCGCACAAATATAAGGACTTGGGCGGACGATGACATATAGGCCTACTTTTTCAGCAATCCGAATGAATTTTTCAATATCCGCGATTCCCGAAAAGTTAAAGTCCCCTTCTCTCGGCTCATGCAAATTCCAGGCCACATACGTCTCTACACAATTAAAGCCACATGCTTTCAGTTTTAGTAGCCGATCCTCCCAGTATTGTGGAACGACTCGAAAGTAATGGATTGCTCCAGAAATAAGCTGAAATGGCTCTCCATTCAAATATAAATCTTTACCTCTTACCGTTAAATTAGACAAATGACTTCTCTCCTTTTATGTTTGTGAGTTTGTGCAAGAATATTTTTCGCCGCTCAAATGAAATGCCAAATTGCCTCTGTGCTATCTAGTAGACCAGTGGGAATCCATCACCTGATAGTTTTGTTCCGTTATTTATTAACCCTGTCACCTCTACTATTTGGTTGTGAAATGACCAAAAATTCCACATCTTCATTGGAATCATTACGCATTTGATGCTCAATAAGTGGTGGTACTTCTACCCCCTCTTGAGAGTTTAACGTGATCACTTCACCATTTATTTCAATAGTAGCAACCCCCGATAATACAAAGAAAAATTGGCGAGCTTGCTGATGATAATGCATTACTTCTGTTGTGTTAGCAGGCATCCTTTCATGAATAATGCTTAATTCTTTATTTTTCACTAAATGCCATCCATCGCAGTTTTCTCCCCATATGTAATGCTCGGCATTTTGTTTACTAATCTTCAAGACCATCATTCCTTTTATTCAGTAGTTTGTCTCATATCTTCAATAATCCAATGAACAGCATGTAATAGATTAGTAGCAACAAAATCAGCCTCAACTTCTCTCCAGCTGTCTCTATATGTTGTAAGAGAGCTTACTTCCCATCCAGTCCTAACTAATATTTTTTTTGCACCTACTTTATGTGCTGCAACCATATCCGCACTGCCGTTATCACCGACAATATAACATTTTGCTAAATCTAAATGATGATCTTGCTGTGCTTTCAATAACATTCCTATATTAGGTTTTTGACATTCACAGAAATCCTCAATTTTATGCGGACAATAATAAATACCATCAAACTTAGCTGCGTGCTCTTTAAGCTCTATTTGGAGATTATTGTAACGCTCCATTAACTCTTCTTCAGTAAAGTAACCTCGAGCTATTCTACTTTGATTAGTAAAAATAAATACTTTTATTCCTAAATCATTTAGTAATCGAATGGCGGCTGGAGTAAATTCATACATACAAAACTCAAGTGGATGTTCGCCACCTCCGTGCCCACCTATTGTTCCGTCTCGATCTAAAAATACAGCAATAATTTTACTTCCCCCATTTCTATGATTTAATTTTACACTCGTTTATTTAAGTAGTTTCAATCTTTAAAAAATAAAATCATTATTATTGGATTGGCTGTGGTTTAGCATTCAAATGATAGTTAGTTACTTTTTTATTAGTATTTTAGTGCGTTTTTCCACTTATGTATTTACTTTCTATTAATAGAACGGAAAACCTTTTAATAAATAAGCGCACTTTGCCATTTAGAATAGTTAATTAATTTTTCACTGTAATCTTTATATCTAAAACGGATGTCTATAATGTCGTTACAGTCAAAAAGGAGGTGTCCAAAAATGACTTTTCAGACGCCTCCTTCACAGTTTACAAGGACCCTTTTCTTTTCCTTACTAATTTTTAAATGATCTGCCTAAAGACCCTATTGTATGCCATAATCAATATTACTCAACCATTACCGACTTCCATACAACTATTTGAAGTTTATAGTTTTCAACATATAGAGGAGATACATCGAAATACCAATATGCCTCGGTTGAATCGTCGTTACTTAAGTTATTTATAGATTTCTGAAGAATATTTTCAGCATACCTCGTTTCGAGAATTTCACCGTTTTCATCTATAACTGACACTTCAAAGGATACGTAATAATCATTATTTGTATAGTTCAGGAAATCAAATGTAGCTTCAACAGAGTCAGGATTATTACTATCTTGCGCTATATTGATATTTTGAATGTCATAATTAAATTTTGAATCTTGTTTTTCATGAAAGTCCAAATTAGAGCTGTCATCTAAACTTTCCTCATTTGTAGACAAATCTACTCCATACTGCTCATTAAAATAATCATCATATTTAGTATCCGTTATATATGGGAACCAGTGTTTTTTATAATCATTCGATATATACTGATCCGACACAAGGAAAAACTTATAAGGATTTTCCAAAAGCAAGCTTTCATAGTTAGCGTTTATTATATAATCATTAAACTCAAGTACTTTATTTAAATATGTTACATCTAAGTGATACCACTTTCCATCGACCTTGACGGCATTCCAATAATAATGGCTCCATCCGTATGCTTCACCTCGTACTTCTTTGTTTCGTATCCCCGCTATATCTAGTAAGAACGCCGTTGCATCTGCAAAACCTTGACTTACAGCAACTCCTTTTTGTAAAACCCCTTCTTTACTAAAAGAAGTATGCGGAATGTTTTTATATCCTGTCGTTGTGTCAAATTCTGAAATACTTGCTACGTAATCTGCAATAGCCTTGACCTGTTCAAATTCAGTCATTTTAGGATTAATTATTTGCTTTATTATTTTGGAACCTTGTGCATATAACTTGTCCTGTCTCGCCTCATAATCCTTCCGCGCACAATCTAATTTTGTTACTAATTGCTGTGTGAAGTGTTCTTCTTTTATTTTCTTTGGATCTACTTTTATCAAATGGTAATTTTGTGATCCTTTAGGGTCTTTATAGAAATAGGAAGGAGAATCCTTATAATATAGCCCATCGTTTAACACAACAACATTAGAATATCTACTTGTTAAACCATAACCATGCGATAGTAAGTATTCATTTCCTTTTTTAGCTATACTAACTTGATTTCCTTTAACTGCCTCATGATACTCCATACCATTTTTCATCGATTTTTTATATGTTAAAACGTATACAGGAGTATCTTTTAGAATTGTTATTTTCAAACTTTCGTCATCAAAACCACCAGTTTCATGTGTTAAATTAAGATTGCCCCACTTAAATTTTGATTTGTATGTATATGGTTTACAGGAGTTAACACCTTTTTCTTCCTTTTGTTTGAAATCTGATGCTGATATTTCAGCAGGAGTAATCAGCAATGAACTTAAAATAATGATTACTGTAGTTATTAATACTAATAGCTTCTTCATGTAACATCTCCATTCTCATATAACTGTGTTTTCTAGTGCGCATTTTCAAATTATACAATTAAATGGAAAGTATGGACATATGAATTGCCAATAAAACAGAAAAAAATAATAAAAAAGCAAATCTCCAAATTTAGAAATTGACTAATAATGTGTATGTGAAAATATATTAAGCCGAAATCTAGCCAAAGCCTCTAATTCATATGAAAATCCACTAATTCCTTTAGCTGGGCAATGGTTTCAGTACGATCGGGGAGGGTGACCATATGGACTGCAACTTTTTTAGAAGGTTCGTCTTCAATTGACCAATATTCGATTGGGAATGACTCATTTTTCATCTCTTCTGTATACGGATAAAGCAAAATGGCTGCTTTTGCTTTTTTATATCTTGAAACATATGCGTACATCTGATATAAATCTTCACGCTGGACACCTTTACGATTCATATTTTTTAATCTTTTCCACTTCGTATCCATTACTATTTGAGTATCATCATTTTCAATGACTAAATCTGGTCGTGACAGGAAAATCCCTCGATTTGTTCGTTCATTTATTAATAATCTGTGGGCAGACCCTTACCTCACATTTTAAGAGTGATACGGTGCTTATTTCCGATGCTCACAATTCTTACAAGTCTTATACGTCAAATAACGATGTGGAACACGTTATCATAAACGGCAGTAATAAAGAATATATAAAGAAAGGCATCTATCACCTCAATAATATTAATAATTACCATTCCCGTTTAAAGAAATGGATAAGTCGTTTTAATGGTGTTTCTACGAAATATTTACAACTTTATTTAGTGTGGTTTCAATTCCTCGACAATAGAAAAATGGAAAGCGATTTGAGCAAGAAAAAGCAAATGCTTATCTTGGCAAGTGTCAATGGAACTTGGGAAACGGCAGATAAGTTGCGACTGAGAAGCTTTGCATTCTAAGTGCCAAGATTATTCGTTTTTTATAGGAAATTAATAATGCACTCCCTTAGTACAATAAGGAGTCCTGTCATATATATACGGATTAATAAAATGCTGGGACAGTGGCATTTTGTAATGTTACCAAACGACGCTTTGGGAAGCTAAATACTATTGAAAAAACAACCCAAAAATTGGTATGATAAACAATATATCAAAAAAGTTGGTGTAACGAATGCTGAAAAAAATATTATTTTCACTTACATTTGCACTTACTTTATTTATTTCTGTTTTTATAGCAAATAAAATTTTCCCTAATAATGATATACGATTTATTTTAATTGGCATTAGTTTTACGATTATTTTCGGGTGTTCTCAATACTTAAATGAAAAATGGTTTACTAATAAAGAATAAATTAGTATTAACTTTTTAACCTATATCACATAATCCGTAGAATAATTTCTACAATGAATATTTATAAGATTTACATTTAAAAAACGTTCCCAAATGCAAGTTAGGGAATAACCCCCCATTCAATTGAATGAGGGGGGTATTTTGGCTGCTAATGAACAGTATGTCCCCAAACCATGATTAGGGAATCTTTGTACTTAAATAAATGCCCTCGTTAGTTCTATAAGAAACCACTTCATTCAGTGATTGAACCTCTAGAAAATTATGTGTTTAAAATTATGATGTCCTTTTCAAATTGAACAAACTAACAGCGTGAATAATATATGCCCCAGTTAGGACGAACCATATAGCCATTTTGTAACTTTCAAGAGAAAATGGTGTTATAAATTCATCAATTAAATAAATAATGAACCATCCTAAAATAAATATTGGGAAAGCAATTGTGTAAGATGTGTTTAATATATTCTTTCCTCTCTCATCCTTACTTTCTTCTCCAAATTGGAACTTTACACTAAAGAACACCGAAACAAAAAAGACCAATACATATGTGATTATGCCAATAAATAATAACACTGCCATTATAACTCCTCCTCTTTTTTTGCATACTGGAATACATCATTAATCCCAACATTAAAAGCATTTGCAATTTCAAAAGCTAGTAATAATGAGGGGGTATAGTTACCTTTTTCTGTAGAAATAATTGTCTGTCTACTAACCCCGACTTTTTCAGCTAAATCCTGTTGAGTCATTTTTCGTTCAGCTCTTAAAATACGAATCCGATTCGATAATAAATACCCCTCTTTTCCCATATAAATCCTCCTTTAGCAAAACATCTTTACACAATTGTAAAACAGACTTAACTATAAGTAAAGTTTGCTTTACAATTAATTTTAAAAATCACATAAAATTAGTAATTCTTATGTCACCTAAAAGAACATCGAGCACTATTAATACATAGATTTAAAATATACAAACTCATTCAAAATAACGTTCCCAAATTAAAGCTTGGTAACATTTCAAACAGCGACAAACACTGTTAAATCGGTGTTTGTCGCTGTTTTTTATAGAAAATAACACTCAATAAGCGTAGGTGGATTTTTGTTAATTTTAAATGGTAAATTTATTTATATATGGAACTTAAAATCATTTCGGGCGTATTAAAAGTAATAGGTTCATTGAAGTTTATTTTAAAGGAGATGATTTGCTTGATAATCTTCAACAATAGGGCCATTTAACGGAGTAAGGATTATTTTACTCACGATCGAGATTGGAGAGGGCAGGTGGTTTAATTGTTTAAGGCAGCAGTATATTTGGTACACGGATTGATATTCATATTAGTAACTCTTATTGGTTTAGGCCCAGCATTTAGCATTGCTTCACCAGACCCAGATCAAACTTATGGGGTTTGGGTTTCAATGATTGTGATTTTTAATATTCTTGTGTTGGTATCTGCTTTTGTACAGTTAAGGATAAAAAAAGTTTGGGTGTTTTTAATATCCACAATAGGCTTGATTGCTCTTTTTATTCTGACTTTACAATACATATACCCTTACGTTTTGGATTTTTTTTAGAATGAACAAGGTAACAAATGTTTAATTAACGGGCGCGATTGTTGAATATGTTTAACTTTTCTTCTTCAACTAATGGAGGATTTAGTGCAATAATGATTTATAAAGTATACAAAATAAAATTAAATAACGTTCCCAAACGAAAGTTTTGGAACACAATAAAACACTTAAAACATCGTTATATCAATGTTTTAAGTGTTTTTCTTTATTTCATTCATATACAGTTTTTTATGCATAATTGAAGGAAACTATATATAACAAGGTTTTTAATGATGTTCAAAAGAAACTGAACTAGCGCACGTTTTGAATAAAATCTTGCATAAGCAGCCGATTCCTTAACGTTGTAAATCAACCTTTTCCTTTAACATAGCCTAATAATTTATAATTTTGCTTCTCCACTAGACAAATATGATTTTTCATTATATAATCAATGTAATAACATCGTTTGTACGGAAACATCGAATTTACATATTACAAAGAGTAATCATGTTTCGTTTGATACTTTTTGTAATATGTGAATTTTTTTCTGTCGAATTAAAATGATATTATTTAATACAATTAATGGAGGTCATTTAAATGACACAACAAGGTACAGTAAAATGGTTTAACGCAGAAAAAGGTTTCGGATTCATCGAAGTAGAAGGCGGAAACGACGTATTCGCTCACTTCTCAGCTATCCAAGGTGAAGGTTTCAAATCACTTGACGAAGGTCAAAAAGTTGAATTCTCAGTAGAAGAAGGCCAACGTGGACCTCAAGCTACAAACATCGTAAAACTTTAATTTTAATGATGTAACCATATAAAAGAGGCATCCTTTCATTAGGATGCCTCTTTTTGCGCAAGTATTTTACAATATTGTAATGCAGATACTGTAATTGAAATCACGAAATACATGGCTAACTAATGCCAGTGAAATTCAAGCAGCAGACCTGATAGTTATTGTTCAATTTATTATTGTCATTCCAATATCGGGTTCGGTCTTCCATTTGTCCCCTTCTGCAATTTCATTTCATATATTATGCCAGCAAATTACATAAATAGTTACGAGCACTTTTTATAAAGGTCCTAAATTAAATGTTGGTGTGTAGTGAATAATTTCACTGCACTCTTCTTGCGAAAGAGGTGGATTTTAATTATGTAACTACAAATGTAGGAGCGCATCTTTGTTAGAATGATTATGTTGATTAGAGCGAAGGGCAGCTGACTTCTGGGGAACAGCAATGTTTTCTGCGATGAAAGCGTAGTGACAGTTGCACGTGCGGGAGCCGTGCTCGAGAAAGTATTGGAACGAATACTAAAAACGTCACATAATGTGACAACGTATTCGTGACCAACATCGTGTTGGCCTCAGCAGGAGCGGAAAAAATTTCTTCGCTAAAATTGTTCATTCTTTCGAAAAATATAGGCGTTTTTTTGTATACGTTAGGTATTGTAACTTTATTTAAAAATAGATCTCTAAATCTTTGGATGATTGGGTTTTATT
Source organism: Solibacillus sp. CAU 1738 (assembly GCF_039888725.1). NCBI lineage: Bacteria > Bacillati > Bacillota > Bacilli > Caryophanales > Caryophanaceae > Solibacillus > Solibacillus sp. CAU 1738. The sequence goes on along the minus strand of NZ_JBDQQN010000001.1, from coordinate 491,323 downwards.
CTCTTTAAGCTATTTTTATAGATACAATTTAGTTTATTATTTTATTAAATGACTTAATTGTATTGAAAAATCTTTACCTTGGTTTTATAGTTAATACTTGTTGCAATCCCTAAATTTTTGGGATTAATAAATTTTGCGTGTTTTTTACCATTTATACTACTATTTCAGATTATAGTTGTATACTTTCCTATATCCTCCTTAATTTCAGGTAGATAATCCCCAGAACTGATATATAAATTAGTTATAGGTTCCAATACCATAATTTCATCATCTGTGTGATTGTATATTGTCGTTTTAAATGAAGTATAAAAAAAGAAGTAATTATTCACCTCTACTTCAACTAATAGATCATTTTCTACCTCTGAAAAAACATATTGTTTATGAAGAAATACATTAATAAATAAGCAAAACGCAGCTATAGCAATTAATAAATATGCTATTTTCTTATTAATTATCTTCACCTTCTTTTTCGTTATTTGATTTCAGCATACACTTATAATACCGTTAATAAAAAATTAGAAAGTGGTGTTTAGTAATGATGATTAGTTCGCGAACAGAATACTATGTAAAATACATATACAAAAATAGACATCCTAATGAAAGGATGCCTCTTTTTTATGGTTACATCATTAAAATTAAAGTTTTACGATGTTTGTAGCTTGAGGTCCACGTTGGCCTTCTTCTACTGAGAATTCAACTTTTTGACCTTCGTCAAGTGATTTGAAACCTTCACCTTGGATAGCTGAGAAGTGAGCGAATACGTCGTTTCCGCCTTCTACTTCGATGAAACCGAAACCTTTTTCTGCGTTAAACCATTTTACTGTACCTTGTTGTGTCATTTAAATGACCTCCATTAATTGTATTAAATAATATCATAATTCTTCAAAAGAAAAAATTCACATATTACAAAAAGTATCGAACAAAACATGATTACTCTTTGTAATATGTGAATTCATTGTTTCTTCGGTAACGATCTTATTACATTTATTATATAACGAAGAATCCTATTTGTCTAGTGCAAAAGCGAAATTAATTATTATCAACAATATGCGGATAGTTATTAAGTTGAATTCTGAAGATATTTCAGAATGTAGTACGCCCTCCCCTCCTCTAACACAAGGTATTACAATTACAAGCTTCTCGAAACGGCCGAATAACCTCTAGTAGCCCCATCACGCAATTACAATCCACCTTTTTTTTCCAAACTCATACTGAAAACAAATGGAGGGTCAACTGTTACTTACATCCTTATTTATATAATAAAGTTGGTTGATTTTGATCCTTAAAACATAAAAACCATCTATCAATTTATTTGATAAATGGTTTTTAAAATGTTTATTCAATTCTAATACAGTTGGCTCATTTCATAAGACGTACGCCACTAAATCCTTTATTCCTCATCAAACCACAGTGGATCTTTGTTATCAACGTCGCCATTATAATTGATTAAAATTTCTTCTCCTGCTTTTATATCTCTGTAAGCAAAGAAATCAAATGTCTGGTTTTTAAAATTAATTTCATACATTGCATTAGGTTCATACGAATGATTAAACAACATTCCATAACCAAGAAGTATAGCCGATTGACCTATCCCATATTCAAATGCGTAATCAGCTAGCATAGTTTGCTCAATGTATTGATGCTGTTCATTTGGGTAAGAAATGACAGGTGCTTGATGTAAAAGTGCACCTTTTTGGATATCACTTGTAGTAAATACCCCTCTATTGAATTCTCCATCACTTATTGGAGATGTTTTTATTTCAATCATGTTTGTTCTCCTATTTCACTTTAAAATGTTCTTTCTAACTGTAACATTAATTTTAACATTGTGGTCTTTTATTTTGTTTTTAAACAACTTTATTACAATTTTAAGACCTGCATTGTCCCAGACAAGTTAATCATCCACATTAAAAAATCTCATAATTAAATTTTGGCTCTTTAGATTTCGCCATATCCGAGGGTAACTCCATTTACTACCCACCATGAAGCAGTATCGCTTTTATATTAAAAAAACTCAACCTCTGATTTCACAGAAAGTTGAGCCAATATATATAAGGATGGAATTTAACCCACATTACGTCTTAATTAAGTTTAACTTCTAAACGTCCAGTTCCATTTAAATATTGCTCATAGCGCGCTATTTCCAGCTTTACAGGATTAACTGGAAGCTTTTCTACATTTTCCATATCAAAAAATTGCCCAATTAACATATAGTTCTCATACACTGGAAACGAAATCCATGTACTGTATGCATAAAAAATATTACCTTCAGCATCAATAAGTTTGTTAAACACCCCTTTATGTTCGTTCTTTTTATACGGCTTTACTTTATATTGAATTTCATAAAGATCTTTTATTTCGAGCTCGACCTCAATATTTTCAGGCTGGCTAATCACTGTTTTTTGATCGAAGTCTACTACAATAAATTCATCCGCTTTATCAATTGCTTCAATTTCTCGCAGCTCAATTGTTATACTATCTGGAATGCGGAAGTAATTACTTTCTAACATAATACTAAATTGCTCTTCTTCATATTGACCGAAACCAACGAAACCATTTTTAATCTTGCCCCATTCCTCTTGTTGCTCATCATATATACGAATATCCTCAAAGCTAAGTATTTTCTTTGTATTGGATGGATCAATGGACATTTTTAATTCCGATCGAAGCGGTGAAATAATAAGCTCGTGAATCGTAAAGCGTTGCCCATCTACTACTACTTCTTTATTAATTGTAAATCGTTTAGATGGTTTCAGTTCACTTTTTAATGTGAATGGTATTTCAAATTCTGTTTCTGGATGATCCCTTAGCGATAATATTAGCTCGAAATCCTTAGAAGAATAATCCATTCCTTCGCTTGCAGCTACATTAATAGTATCTTCCACTTCGTATGTTCCTTTAGGCTTTGCAGTCCAGCTCCCACCTACTGTTGCCTGCACTAGTTCATCTTTCTGTTTCAATTCCGTTCGAACACCTATGAAATTTGCTAAATCTTCATTTGAATTTAGTCTATACGATATGATCATCCCCGATTCATCCGCCACAACACCTGTAACTGTAAGCGTTTTGCCATTAATCGTTTGACTTGCATTGATTTGTTCATAATATTCGTTATTTACAATATCCTCAATACCTTTATCAAAAACAATCATTTCAACAAGTGGCTTTAATACGGGTATTTGGGCGAATGCATGTGCAATAGTTGGGGACACCCGAATGGATCCAATAAAGGCTATCACGATAATTGCAGCTGTAATGGACCATTGCATTAACCTTTTTTGTCGAGTTCTTTGTTTTATTCGTTTGTAGGCAGTAACCTGTGCTTTCTCCTCCAAATTTTTCATTGGTACTGAGTCAAGTAGTTCCATATATCTTTGCTGTTGTTTTTCATCAAACTGACTCATGACATGCCCCCCTCTCCTAATAAGCGACGAAGCCTCTTTAACGTTTTATGTAATCTCGATTTCACTGTACCTTCAGGAATATTTTGTAGCGTGGCAATGTCACTATTCTTTAAATCTTTAAAATACTTTAAATGTATGAGCTCCTGCTGCTCAATTGATAACTGCGAAATGACATCATTGAGTTCAAATAATTCTTCCATGTATTGTGGCTGTTCCACTAAATCATTCGTCACAATAATTCGTTTTTGCTGGCGTTTCATCATTAAACAAGTATTAATGACAATGCGCACTAGCCATGTTTTGAAATATTCAGGTGTCTGGACTTTATGTATGTTTTTTAAGCATTGATACATCATTTCTTGGAGAGCATCATTGGCATCATGTTCATTTCGCATGTAGCTATAAGCAACACGATACATAGATTCTTTATATAAATTAATGAGTTGAAGTTGGGCTCCCTCATTTCCATTAATCGCTTGTTTTGCAAGTTCGATTTCATCCATTTCCATACCCCCTTTAATGATTAGATGCACCAATCGACTAGTTCGTTCACTTTTTTTGAAAAAAATCATTCCAATTATGAATTTGTAATGCAACTCTCTTTATAATGCATTTTTCTATTTTAGGAACTTTTTCTACTTTTATCCGTATAACAAGTTGTAAAAACAAATTATGGTAAAATGTATCAAAAAGGAAGTGAGTAAATGAAATTCTCCAAAATAGTAGAAGCAGCAAATATTACTAATTATAACAATACTAAAATAAGGGAAGCAGTTAGAGCCATTATTGTAAAAAACGATAAAATTCTTTTAATTCATTCAAATAAAGGTGATTATAAATTTCCAGGCGGTGGTATTGAGGAAAAAGAAAGTCATTGTGAAGCACTTATTCGTGAGGTAAAAGAAGAAACTGGTTACATAAATTGCCAAGTTCATAACAAAATAGGATACATATGTGAAATGAAAATGGACGAATATTCCGAGAATACCTTATTCCAAATGAGATCGCATTATTATCTTTGTGAATTAATGAATGAAGAGAAAATAACTCAACAATTAGATGACTATGAATACATTCAACAATTTACACCGAAATGGGTTTCCATTGATGAAGCTATTAGGCAAAATGAAAGTCTCATGAACGATTCAGGAAAAAATGGATGGGTGCCCCGTGAAACTTTTGTTTTAATAGAGCTTAAAAAATTCATATGACTAAAGGAAGTGATTCCCATTAATAAAAACATCAAGATTTTTTGGAATCATATTGGGAGAGAACATTGCGAAATAACTTATACTCCTACTATCCAAAAAAACTCTGAATACATAAAAAAACAAACGCTAGAAATGAAATTAAAACGTTGTAAAGAGGAAGCTAAAAATCAATTTTTTCAACATGGTGATAATACATTAATAGAAATATCCCCCCAAAAGTCTAACGATTATTTTATTATTATCTATTGTATCGAAAGTGGATTGCAGTTCTCTTTAGGCCATAAAAAAAAGTATAGCTGGTGGTTAATTGATATTGTAGATATTGAGGAAATTGAAGAAAATATATACTGCGTGCATGATATCTTTTTGGATATTTCAGTAAAACGCGATGGCTCCTACAAAGTACTGGATATGGACGAATTCCATTTTGCCTATTCAAATGACATCCTATCTCAAAATCATTACGAAAAAGCAATGAAGGCTTTCATTACAATATTAAATACATTGAATCAGGATGAATTTCCAAGTGAGTGGTTAAATCAGCTGGTTGAAAAATATCAGCCCCAATTGAATGATACATTTTAATTAATTCATGAAATTTTAAATAGATATACTATATCTAAATAAATGACTTTGCTTATCTTGTAAACCGTATTTTGGGTTTTGAAACATATGAAGGAGGTAATTTTATGAAACAACTTTATATTAAGCAAAAGGTGTTTAGTATAAGTGGGAAATTTACCGTAAAGGACCAACAGGAGAAAGATGTATATTTCGTAGAAGGAAGTTTTATGCAAATTCCTAAAACCTTCTCCATTCTGAATAATAAGAGAGATGAAGTTGCGCTTATTACGAAAAAGATATTCAGCTTTTTACCAAAGTTTTTTGTTGAAGTGAATGGTCGAGAGGTGTTAACGATAAAGAAGGAGTTTTCTTTCTTTAAAGCACGCTATACGATTGATGCGGCAAGTATTGAAGTACAAGGTAACTGGTGGGATATGAATTTTCAAGTTTTACAGTATGGGGAAGTCATTGGCACAGTGAGTAAAGAGTGGTTCACTTGGGGTGACAGCTACAAAGTACAAATAATAAATGAAGAAATGGAAACTATTATGATTGCACTTGTTGTTGCTATTGATTGCGTGAAGGCTGATAACGCAGCAGCTTCCTCAGCAGCGTCTATTTAATATGTTGAAGAAACATCTTTGGTAATCAAATAAAACAACTTTTGAAATATCATTATACAAGATGACATTGGCATAATTTTAACGTCAATAACCCTCTAGCCTTTTTTTAATGTAAAGCTCTGTTTAACTTGATCAAAATAAACAATAAACGTATCCGAGGAAATTTGGAATACGTTTATTTTTGTAATCTCACTATCTACGCCTTACGATGAATGCTCCAATTCCAATAATCCATAAATAGGCAATCATTATTATCCATAAGTTTTTAATCGCTATGCTTTCCATACCTATGATACTAATAATGCTAAGTGCGACAAAGAGAAGTCCTAAAAATATATTTGATGAAAATACAAGAAAATTTAGCACATTATTTCTTGTTCGTTCATCTATATCAGGCGTTTTATCCTTTTTTAGATATATCTTAATGATATTGATAACGATTAGTATAGTTGCACCTGTCAAGAAGCCAAGTATGACACTAAAACTAAATTCTCCTTTGATGCTATAAATAATTGTTTGGCCCAATAATCCACCAATAACTGTACTAACTGCGACAAAAGCCAAATTCCACTTTTGTATTTGCATTTTCATTTTATTTCCTCCTCTTCTAAAATAAAGATTTCCTCTACAGTAAGATTGAAGTATTTTGCTATTTTTAAAGCGAGTTCTAAACTCGGATTATATTTGCAACTTTCGATAGCAGTTAAAGTTTGACGTGTCACTTGCAAATCTTCTGCCATTTGCAGCTGCTTAATACATCTTTCCTTCCTGATGTTCCTTATGCTGTTATTAACAGGCATTTATTTCACCGCCTAAAATGTAAAGATTACTTTACATTATTTGTATCATAAGAATTTATTTTTGTAAAGATTTCTTTACATTTTATACTTGAGGACTCCAATTCACAATTGGAAAACAACAAAGTTTACGAAAACTTCTTTAGATAAATAATTCCGGGTATTAGATAAATACACTAAAAAAAGAACAAATTTTAGGCTTCATGAAACAAATGCAAGAACGACTTGGTACATCAAAGATTGGGTTGCAACCTAAATTACACTGAAAGGGCTAGGCCTGCAAATAACGCAAACCTAGCCCTCTTATATAATATTGTATATGCTTGTCATATACTTTTATCGGTTGCACTTAAACTCATAAGATGTAGTAAAAATAAAGCCGCTTTCTTTTACGACTGCCTCGCCACCATCATTTTCACATGAAGTAACTAGATTTTTTATTTGCTTATCGTTTAATATACCGATTGCTATCGTAAATACAAGTCCTATTACCGCAATTACTCCACCAATTACTATCCACACTTTACCGTTATTATCCATATTCTATTACCCCTTTTTCATGAGAGAATGATGTGTAAATGTAGTACTTATATAAATTTGAACGGCTCTGTATGAATAGTGGATTCGATAAACTCGACTGGAAGTTTTTTATCCGCGCATAAAGCCTTCATTTTCCGAGCTACACCTTGTATCATTACCTTCTCTACGTGATGGCCAGGGTCAATAATGTTCAGACCATTTACTTCAGCATCTTGTGCCATATGGAAGCCGATATCCCCCGTTACAAAGACGTCTGCCCCTGCTCTTTTTACTGTATGAATGTAATTATTACCGTCACCACCAATTACGGCTACTTTTGAAACAACTTGATCTAGTGATCCTACAACTCGTACAAATGGCACATCTAATTGAACTTTTACAAACTCAGCAAATTGCTGTAATGTCATCGGCTCTAATAATGTACCAATACGGCCTAAGCCTGCTTCATTCGTAGTTAGAGCTAGTTCGAACACATCATATGCAGGTTCCTCGTATGGATGAGCCTTTAACATCGCCTTCAATATACGATTTTTTTGTGAGCTTGGGAAAATAACTTCGATTTTTTGCTCAGGTTCAACAATCACTTCTCCTAATTTACCGATAAAAGGATTTGCTCCTTCTAACGCACGAAAACGCCCTTCCCCTTCTACAGTATAGCTGCACGTATCGTAATTACCAATCTGACCTGCCCCTGCAGTTGCTAATGCAGCACGCACAGTATTTGCATAGTCATTTGGTACAAATACTGCTAGCTTCATCATTTGCTCACTATACGTATGTTCTAAAATTTGACGATTTTCAAGTTGCAATGCATCAGCTAATAAATCATTCACTCCACCAGCTGCAACATCTAAATTCGTATGTGCTGCATAAACAGCAATATCATTTTTAAGACATTTTTCATATAACTGCCCTGCTGGATTGTCCGTACGCAAATTGCTTAGCTTGCGAAAAATCGGCGGATGATGCGCAATAATTAACTCACAGCCTTGCGCTATTGCTTCTTCTACTACTGCATCAGTAACGTCCAGTGTAACTAAAACTTTTGATACGCTTTTATTTAAAGTACCTATTGCTAAACCGATTGGATCATTCGGCATACATGCTAGTTTTTTAGGTGACCAGCTTTCAAATATTTGAATGATTTCATGACCATTTACGGATTTCATTCATTAATCGCTCCTTCTACTAGGGCAATTAGAGCTTTTAGTTCGGCACGTTTTGCTTCAATTTCACTTGTAGCATCTGCTTTTTCAATTGACTTCAATATACGTCGCCAATTTTCAAGTTCATGTCCCCACTTTTTAATAAAAATTTCTGAACGCTTCGCGATTAATTTATTTCCTAAAAGTATTTCAGCTTCTGACAACGTCATATTGCCACGTTGTAGTACTAGCACTTCGTAAATTTTTTCGTCTTCTTCTAAAATTGCTTCGTCAAGTATTGCCCAGCCGTGCGCTAATGCCCATTCACGAATAACTTTTGCATGAATATTTGGCTGTAAAATTAAACGTGTAACAGATTTCAGTGCTTCAGGATGCTTTTCTAAAATCGACACTATTAAAGGACCACCCATACCAGCAATTGTTACAGTATCAATATGATCGCTTTCTTCTATCGCTGCTAATCCATCTGCCATACGCACGGTAATACTGTTCGTTAAACCTTCAGTGCGCACTTGGCGAACTGCCGATTCATAAGGGCCTTTCACCACTTCACCAGCTACTGCGCGCTTTACCATTCCTTTATGTACTAAATAGCACGGTAAATAGGCATGGTCACTACCAATATCAGCAACTACAGCACCTGTTGGTACAAATGATGCTACCGTTTCTAATCGTTTTGAAAGTTTTTGTGCGTTCATTATATTCCTCATTTCTACTAGTTCTCATATGTATTATATAAAAAAATAAACCCTTAGTCGCCTAAACAACTAAGGATTTATTAAAATTGATTATTTTAAGCTTGAAATATAATCAGCAACAGCTTGAGCTTCCGCTTCGTTTGTAACAACAGCTGGCATTCCACCTTGACCCTTCATTACTACTGTTTTAACATGTTCAGCGTCAAGACCCTTAGTTAAATCTGGACCCATACCGCCAGTTAAGTCACCACCGTGACAACCAATACAAGATTTTTGTACGATTGCTTCTCCGTTGATTTCTTGAGTAGCTCCACCAGTTTCGCCATTTTGTGCTTCTTCTTTGTTTTTTCCTGCACCATTTAATGACATAAAGAAAATAAGTCCGATACCGAATGCCATAATTAAGATGTAAGGAATAATAGGATTGTTTTTCATATGTTACCCTCCTCCATATATTTAGTCTATTTCTATAAATATAGAATCTAGTCAACAAATGTAATTGTACTGCATTAATGGCAAAACGAAAAGCCCTAAAGTATAAGTTTTACCTTGTTTGTAACAAATTCGACATTTATATGTCAGCTTTTCAAAATATATCTTGCGATAACAAGTTTTTGTATTTCAGAAGTACCTTCCCCGATTTCGAGCAATTTCGCATCTCGCATATAGCGCTCGACTTCGTATTCACGCATATAGCCGTATCCACCATGAATTTGAATCGCTTCATCACAAACTTCCATTGCCATTTCTGATGCGTAATATTTAGCAATGGCCGCTTCCTTACTAAACGCACGACCTTGATCTTTTAACCAAGCTGCCTTATACACATAATTACGAGCAATGTCGATTTTCACTGCCATATCTGCTAACTTAAATTGAATTGCTTGGAAATGTGCTAGTGGATGTCCAAATTGTTTTCGCTCCTTAGCATATTGTAAAGCTTTATCCATCGCGCCTTGTGCAATACCTACAGCCATCGCTGCAATGCCGATGCGACCTCCGTCTAAAGTTGTTAAAAACTGTTTAAAGCCGTTCCCTCGCACACCTAGTAAGTTTTCTTCAGGTACCTCGACATTTTCAAGAATTAGCTCTGTAGTGTTCGAAGCATTTAAACCCATTTTTTCGTATTCACTTTTGATAGTAAACCCTTGTGCATTTGTCGGAACAATAATCGCGCTAATTTCTTTGTTACTATCGTGCAATGATGTAATTGCTGTTAATGCTAAGTGCTTTGCATAGCTAGCATTTGTGATAAATACTTTAGATCCATTAATTGTGAATTTACCATTAGCTAACACGGCTCTAGTTTCCGTTCCTCCTGCATCAGATCCTGCATTTGCTTCAGTTAAACCAAATGCTCCGAATGATTCCCCTGTACAAATGGGTACTAAATAACGTTGCTTTTGCTCCTCAGTACCAAATAAATGCAGCGGTGCGCCACCAAGTGAAATATGTGCAGAATACGTGATTCCAGTTGATGCACAAACGCGGCTCAGCTCTTCTGTTACGATAGCAAAGCTTATAGTATCCGCTCCTGCACCACCGTAAGCCTCTGGAAAAGGTAAACCCATCATTCCCATCTGTGATAACTGTTTGAAAATATTTACTGGGAACGCTTTCGTTCGGTCGCGCTCAATTGCCCCTGGAGCTACTTCCTCATTAGCAAATTCCTTCATTGTTTTTTTGATCATCGCCTGCTCATCTGTTAAATCAAAGTACATAATGCCCACCCCTTTTTTTGACATTGTCTTACAACTTTCATTCTAATAGAAAATATCGTATTTTAACAGAATTTAAGCGTACATAAGAGAAAATATCTTCAGTGAGCCTATTTAAGCAATTATGCTATATTACTTTATAGGAATATTATTTTTTCATGAATTTAAATTTATTTTGTTCAATATAATTATTTTTTTTATCAATAATTATTACGAATTTAATTGAACAATATAATATTATTATTCCTGCTATTACGCTTCTGGTAGATGCCTTCCGCGGGCGTAGCCGATATATACATTCACCAACTTCTGCTCTTAAGTATACTCGTATTTTTTAATAACATAACTATTTATGAAATTAACTCATTTAAAAACGACAGAAAAATACGTTATACTACTTTTTTTAGATAACAAAATAAAAAACTGTCTAAAAGTTTTCTAGCTACTTTTAGACAGTTTTATTTTTACATTTTTACAAAACCAAAAACGACTATAGCAACAATACCTAATCCACCTGAAACTGTGAAATAAGAGATTTTTAGTTTCAGTCCGGATACTAACCACATGACACAGTTTGCAGCTAATGCTCCGTATAGTACTGCATTATTTTCCGGGTAATACGTTAAACATATTTGTACGCTTACTGCTAAAAACAAAAGTGCAGCACTTACATGCAATATTGGCGTTAATAGCTGATTTTTCTTAGCAAAATAAAACGCTCCTACTAGGCATGCGATAGCAACGGCTCCTGCAATAGCAGCAATCAACCACACCGAATTTAATGTAAATAATAGTACAACTAAAAAAATGGCAACTACCGGAACAATTAAGTACAAGCTAATATTTTTTCGTTTCTCTTTCACCTTAATTGCTTGTGATGCATTACCTTTTAATTCTTCATTTTCGTTATTTCCTTCTGTATAAAGCGTCAATAAAAAATCACAATAATGATCAGGTAATAGTTTGTTTTTTTTCCAAAATGTAATTTCATTTAAGATGATTTGCTTTTTCTGATTTGACATATGGTTATCTCCACAACTGTTTAATTATGTATATAACTATAATAATAAAAATGCTTTAATTATACATCCGTAAAAAGTATCATCATCATGCATTTTATTTGACTATATCAATAAAAAATAAGCATTCCAGCGATAGCCGGAATGCTTAATATATTATTCAAGGAAGTCTTTTAAACGTTTAGAGCGAGACGGGTGGCGTAATTTGCGTAATGCTTTTGCCTCGATTTGACGAATACGCTCGCGCGTTACGCCAAATACTTTCCCTACTTCTTCTAACGTACGTGTACGACCATCATCTAAACCGAAACGAAGACGCAATACGTTTTCTTCTCGATCTGTTAATGTATCTAGGACATCTTCTAATTGTTCTTTTAATAATTCATAAGCTGCATGATCAGATGGTGATTGCGCTTCCGAGTCCTCGATGAAGTCTCCTAAGTGCGAATCATCTTCTTCCCCGATCGGCGTTTCAAGTGAAACAGGCTCTTGTGCGATTTTTAAGATTTCACGCACTTTTTCAGGTGTTAAATCCATTTCTTCCCCAATTTCTTCTGGTGAAGGTTCACGTCCTAAATCTTGTAACAACTGACGTTGAACACGGATTAACTTATTAATTGTTTCAACCATATGCACTGGGATACGAATTGTACGCGCTTGGTCAGCAATTGCACGTGTAATCGCTTGACGAATCCACCAAGTTGCATAAGTTGAGAATTTGAATCCTTTACGGTGGTCGAACTTTTCAACCGCCTTAATAAGACCCATATTCCCCTCTTGAATTAAATCTAGGAATAGCATACCGCGACCTACATAACGCTTTGCAATAGAAACTACAAGACGTAAATTTGCTTCTGCTAAACGTTTACGCGCTTCTTCGTCTCCTTGCTCAATACGCTCTGCTAGACGAATTTCTTCTTCTGCAGAAAGTAAGTCTACTCGGCCGATTTCTTTTAAATACATACGTACTGGGTCATTTATTTTAACGCCAGGTGGTACACTTAAATCATTTAAATCGAATGCTTCATCACTAGCTTCTTGCTTCGATAATGCATCCTCCTCAAACTCCTCTTTACCTTCTACTGTAATACTTAATGTACTTTCAATATTTTCGGCAAAGTGGAAAACCTCTTCATTTTCCAATTCGTATGGGGCCAATTTATCTGAAATCTCTTTCATAGAAATTTCGCCTTCTGTTTTTGCTTTTGCTTGAAGAAGTTTTTTTACCTCTTCTAAAGCAAGCTCATTTACTGTTTCTTTCGAACGTTCTGACTTGTCCGCCATAAACCTTCCTCCTTCTAACAACCAACTCGGGGTTACATCGCTGTTATTGACCTTCTTAAATGAATAATGCGCTGCATGATTTCCATGGCCCGCTTATATTCATGCATTTTTTCCGCTTCTTTTTGATCATGACATAATGTGTCAATCTCCATTTGAATGCGATGCTTTTTAATATGCTTTAAGCAATCTGCAATTTCTGCTTCAGCATGATCTGGATCACGCTCGACAAGCGCTGCCTCCATGACGATTTTCCTCAGCTCCGCGTCGTCTAGTACTTCGACAAAGCGTTGATAATCTGCTGTACTATACTCTTCATAGAAACCAATTAACCGGATAAACACTGCCGTGTATTCATCCCGAACAAAGGGTTGTTCACCACTTTGCATTATTTTGTCGACGATATGCACACTATGGAGCATATGTGACAACAATAGACGTTCCGCGCGCTCAGTTGCTGTTAACGGTTGTCTATGTTGCTTTTGTTCGACAAACTCTCGTTCACGCGGTTGCTCACGCTTAATTTGCTTTACTTGATCCGCTTCAAGCTTACGATATTGTGCATAAATTGCATCTTGCGAAATATTCGTTTCGCTAGCAAGCTGTTTTATATATAAATCGCGTTCGATTGGTGAAGACGTACCAACAAGGTGCTCTAAAACTTCTTGGATATATTGCAGCACATCATTTTCAAATTGAAAATTTTTGTTACGTCTTGCATGCATCATCATAAAAGCAATGAGAGCATGGGGCTTTTCAATAATATTACTTTTAAATGCCTCAGCACCGTATTGTCTAATGTAATCGTCTGGATCTAGCTTGTCCGGTAAAACGGCAACCTCTACCTTAATGCGTTCAGCCTTTAACAACTCTGCGGAACGTTTCGCCCCGTCCATACCAGCATTATCCCCATCATAGCAAATCGTAACTTGCTCCACTAAGCGTTTGAGCTTTTGGATATGCTGTGGCGTGAGCGACGTACCCATTGTTGCAACGGCATTGACAACGCCTGCATTACTAGCAGCGAGTGCATCGACAAAACCTTCCATTAACACAACTTGACGTGTCTTTCGAATCGCGGCCCTTGCTTTATCTAAATTGTATAAAACTTGGCTCTTATGGAAAATTGGTGATTCAGGACTATTTAAATATTTTGCTTCATCAGCGTTACTATTTAAAATTCGCCCTGAAAAGGCAATTACCTTCCCATTTTCATCACGAATTGGAAACATAATTCGTCCTCTAAAACGGTCAAAATAAGAATCGTCACTTTCCTTATGAATAACGAGACCGCATTCTGCCATTTCTTCTAAAGAAAAGCCTTTACGTTCAAGGAGTACTGATAGCGTATCCCAAGCAGGGAGCGCCCAACCAATTTTATGCACTTCAATTTGCTCTCGTGTAAAACCTCGATTTAACAAATACTGTAAGGCTTCTTCCCCATCTTCTGTATTTATCAATAGATGATGATAAAATTCAACAGCGAACTCATGTGCCTCACGCATTTTCATTTCAGCTTTTGAAACAGGCTTTGCAGGTAGTGCACTAGGCGTTAGCTGTACATCTATAGGGACGCCAACTCGTTCTCCGAGTTTCACGACTGCATCAGGAAATGATATGTTTTCAATATCCATAATAAATGTTATGGCATTTCCTCCTGCACCGCATCCAAAGCAATGAAAGATTTGTTTATCTTGTGACACGGAAAAAGAGGGTGTTTGCTCACCATGAAATGGACATAAGCCAAACCAGTTACGTCCTCTCTTAGTTAACTGCATATAATCGCTTATCACATCGACTATATCAGACTGCGAACGAATCTGTTCAATCAATTGTTCAGGTATTTTCCCAGTCATTCTATCACCATCTTCAGTTACTAAAATACACATTTCGAGATTTATTTTAAAATCCCTCTATTTTACGACAAAAAATTGAGTTTTTTTTCACAAATACTCTCTTTAAGAATATTTTTACCACAATTTTATTATTATAAAACAACGGGTCATATTTATCCATACTTTTTTCATAAAAAAGAGAAAAAAACCTCCTCCTTTAGACAGAGGCGGCTATAGATTGCATTGTACTTTTTCAAGAATGACATTCGCAGTTTCTTCTACTGCTTTATTTGTCACGTCAATTACTTCACAGCCAATTCGATTAGCAATTGCATTAAAATACTCTATTTCTTGTTCTATACGATTATGCTGCGCATAAATAGCACTATCACTTAGCCCAAGTGTTTTTAACCGCTCTTTACGAATACTATTTAGTTTATCCGGTGAGATGACAAGTCCGAAGCATTTTTTCGGATCAACTTTAAAAAGTTCCGCAGGCGGTACAATTTCTGGTACAAGCGGCACATTAGCAACTTTTAAACTTTTATGCGCTAAATATTGTGACAGTGGTGTTTTCGATGTTCTTGATACACCAATCAATACGATATCTGCTAGTATAATACCACGAGGATCTCGTCCGTCATCATATTTCACAGCGAATTCAATCGCTTCAATTTTTTTGAAATAATCTTCATCTAATCTGTGAACGATTCCAGGTCGTTCTAGTGGCTGTTCATTTACTGAGCGTTGGATTAAATCCATCATTGGCCCTAGTAAATCAATCGCCGCTATATTATTTTCAACACTTAAAGAATAAATTGCTTTACGCATCTCTTTTTCAACTAGCGTGTATATAATAGCTGCTTTTTGATTTTTCGCCATATGTACGATTTTTTCAATATGATCAATCGAATTTATATGAGGAAAACGTTGAATGAATACATTATCAAAATTCGGTCTAAATTGACTAACAACAGCTCTAGCTGCTAGTTCTCCTGTTTCACCTACTGAGTCAGACACGACAAAAATCCGTAGTTTTTTCACTTCATTCACCTACAGTTCATGTGTTTCTGCTAAGGAAATAAAAGCTTTTGTAATATTTGTTTTCGTTAACCGACCGACAATTTCTAATCCTGTTTCAGTTTCGTTTACGACAGGCAATGAATCAATTTCACGTTCTATTAACTTTTTGGCTGCAAATATTAGAGATTCTGCTTTCGAACAATACGCGATATTAGGCATACGTGTCATAATAATATGTACAGGGATTTTATTTAAATCTTGAGACCCGATACTAGTACGCAGTAAATCTTTCCGAGAAAGAACCCCTAGTAGATGATTATTTTTATCAGCCACGAATAATGTACCAACGTCCTCTAAAAACATATGACAAATTGCATCGTACACAGTCATATTTTCCGAAACGACGACTGGCATTGATTGAAAATCCTTTACTTTTAAATTCATCATAGACTCTGTTAAGGATACTACTGATTTCTTGCCAGCGTAAAAATACCCTACTCGTGGTCTTGCGTCTAAAAAGCCAGCCATTGTTAAGATGGCTAAATCAGGTCGCAATGTAGCCCTTGTTAAATTTAAACGCTCGGCAATTTGCTCACCTGTTATAGGACCATTTTCTTTTACAATTTGTAAAATAGCGTCTTGACGTTTATTGAGTTCGATTTGACTCACCCGCTTTAAATAGTGTTATACTGTTTCGGTTATTATTATATACTATTTCATTCGATATTGCGAAGAAAACAACTGCATGCTACAATATTGACATAGAATAATTTATAATGTACAACTGACATTAATACTAAAGCGATGAACGAGAAATAAGTATCTTTTCATATAAAGCGAGTAGGATCTGGTGAAAGCCTACATCGAAAAGAGAAACGGCACTCGGGAGCTAACTTTTTAAAAGAGGTTCAAACTTATTTGTTTGAGCAATCGGGGTGGAACCGCGGATCTGTCACTACAGCATTCGTCCCCGGGCATCATACGCCCGGAGATGGATGCTTTTTTATATTCATTCTGCCGAGGCATACAAATAGGAGGAATTTTTCATGACACAAAAATCAATGGAAACAATCGTATCATTAGCGAAGCATCGTGGATTTGTCTTCCCAGGCTCTGAAATTTACGGTGGTCTTGCAAACACTTGGGATTACGGTCCGCTAGGTGTAGAGCTAAAAAACAACGTAAAAAAAGCTTGGTGGCAAAAATTTGTGCAAGAATCTGAGCATAATGTAGGCTTAGATGCAGCTATTTTAATGAATCCAAAAGCATGGGTAGCATCAGGTCACGTAGGTAACTTCAACGACCCGATGATCGACTGTAAAGCATGTAAAGCGCGTCACCGTGCAGATAAATTAATTGAAGATGCATCACTTGAAAAAACAGGTAAAGAAATTATCGTTGATGGTATGAGCTTTGATCAAATGAAAGCAAAAATGGAGGAGCTTGAAGTTGCTTGTCCAGATTGCGGTAAAGTAGATTTTACTGACATCCGTCAATTCAACTTAATGTTCAAAACACACCAAGGTGTAACAGAATCTTCATCGAATGAAATTTATTTACGCCCTGAAACAGCTCAAGGTATTTTCGTTAACTTTAAAAATGTTCAACGTTCAATGCGTAAACGTACACCATTTGGTATAGCACAAGTTGGTAAATCGTTCCGTAACGAAATCACTCCTGGTAACTTCACATTCCGTACACGTGAATTCGAACAAATGGAGCTTGAATTCTTCTGTAAGCCAGGTGAAGACCTTGAGTGGCACACATACTGGAAAAACTTCTGTAAAGACTGGTTATTAAACCTAGGTATGAAACAAGAATCTATGCGCTTACGTGATCACGAAGATGATGAGTTATCTCATTACTCAAATGCAACAACTGATATCGAGTTCCGCTTCCCATTCGGTTGGGGCGAGCTTTGGGGTATCGCTGACCGTACAGACTACGACTTAAAACAACATATGGATCACTCTGGTGAAGACTTCACGTATATTGACCCAATTACGAATGAACGATATGTGCCATACTGTATCGAACCATCATTAGGTGCAGACCGTGTTACACTTGCATTCCTATGTGATGCTTATGACGAAGAAGTGCTTGAAGGCGATGACAAGCGTACAGTTTTACGCTTCCACCCTGCACTAGCACCTTTCAAAGCAGCTGTTCTTCCACTTTCTAAAAAACTAAGTGAAGAAGCTGGCGATGTATGGGCTGAATTACGCAAAGCATTCCCAGTTGATTTTGACGAGTCTCAATCAATCGGTAAACGCTACCGCCGCCAAGACGAAATCGGCACACCATTCTGTATCACATACGACTTCGACTCAAAAGAAGACGGCCAAGTAACAGTCCGCCATAGAGATAGTATGGAGCAAACACGCATGCCTATTTCAGAAGTTAAAGCTTATATCGAGAAACATTTGCAATTCTAGTAGTACTAGGGACTTGGTTCACAATGTGAGCCAAGTCCTTTTCTATTGATGCATGCGTGTTTGCGACGAGGATTGTGGTGCTTTAGCACGACAACCGCAGGAGCACTTCTTTTTGCATGCCTATTTCAGAAGTTAAATCTTATATCGAAAAGCATCTACAATTCTAGAATGACTAGGAGCGTATTTCGCTAATGCGAGATAAGCTCTTTTTTAGCTGCATGCGGATTTGCGAATAGTACATAAAGAAATTCACTCTAGTGTATTTCTACAACCTATATGTCCTGAATAACCACAGGAGCCTTAACTCAGCGCTATTGCGTCCTTCAAGATGATTGTCGATAATTCATGATCATCAAGGATATATGGGACTTCTGTCGGCTCAACCCAAATGCGCGTAATTGATTCATGTTCACGGAGAAAAGGTAAGCATTCCGTAATATCCATTCTAAAAAACGCTTGATATGCAATTAATGGATATTTTCCATTTGGATCAAATTTAGAGTTTTCTTCATGACTCACTTCAATAGCACCTATGTATTTTATCGTTCCCCTCACGTAACCCTCTTCATATACTTCTCGAACAATCGCTTCCTCTAGGCTTTCTCCCTCATCTAAATGTCCCCCCAAGTAATTAAAGCCTCTATTTTGAATATGGGTTAATAATACTTTACTGTCCTGAATACATACTGCATGAACACTTGTAATAGTTGTAGACTCACTTATTTTCATTTGAGGCATCCATGTTAGTTTCACATTATGCCCTCCCCAGTTTGCAAAAATAGGTTTCATAGTTTCCTCCTGTTTGATGTATTTTCTGCCTTCGATTGATGAAATATGGCTACTTAAAAAAATTAATTTCAGCTATATTTGAAGTTGAAATGCCAGCTTCAATATAGCTTCTTACTAATTTCCAGTTATTATCGGTATTGCGCTTAAATGTTTGAAAAAATATATTCGCTGAATCTAAGCTTTTATTATCAATAATCATCGTAGCGGATAGAATGACCATTTTTTCATCATCTTTTAAAGGGATAATAGCCAGTTCTTGAATATCCCACTTCGCCTTATTTTCGATTGCATAATTAAAGCCCTGCTCCCAACCTAAAATAGATTCTGTAAAGCCGAAATCATCAACTACCCCATTGCTTATTTCTCTTGCTTTATAATCTGAAGAAATAATATTTTTCAAATCTATTAAAGATGACTCTCTCCATATATTCAAATAGTAATCTAGAAACTCTCGAAATGACCTCATGTTTTAATACCTCCGTAAACAGCTATTTTATTTTCTCTACCATTACGTATGTATCATCACTTAATATATTTTCGATGCTGACTTCCAAGCTCTGAATAATTCTTCTACTGAAGAATATCGTTCCTCTTTCTCTATTTTTACAGCCTTTATAGCTACTTCATAAAGCTCTTGCCCCGCATCCCATTTTATAATTGAACGATCGAGTTCTCCGCCTAACAGCCCAAAAGCTATTGCTCCCATGTTAAATACATTCGTTCTTTCATCAATTTCAGCACCTAATTCAAATTCCTCTGGTGACATAAATCTTGATGAACCCCAAAGCCTTCCCATTGTATTTATAAATGGTTTTTTCTTATAAAAATCAATGTCGCAAATCTTTGTTACACTATTTTCGAAATCATATAAAATACTCCCATCATAAAAGTCAACAGCTACATAATTATTTTGTTCCATATTTACATGGAATTCTAATATACTATTAAATGATTCTAAACGTTTTTCAATCGGTAACTGTTTATATCGGAAAAAAGGAGAATCAGGGTGCGTATATTTATGTGGCGGAGGAAAAGACCAATGGGAATGAAGACATTCGCCATCAAACCAATCAAAAACTAACGCATATCCTTTCTCAACCTCTAAATGGTCAAGTAGATCTACTAAGTGTTTATGTTGTAAATCTTTATAAATAGGAACTGAATTTTTTAACCTTGCTACTGCATCTTCAGGTTGTCCTGAATATTCTTTCGTCTTCGCCCCAGCATATTTTACAAACTTTTTCATACCATCTTTTTCTACACCGAAACATATATTCCCTGAATCTTGTTCAGCAAATACAGTGAATACTTCTCCAAAAGTTTTAAGCCATTGGAAGTTATGTTTCTCTATCAAATGAAACGATACTTTATCTAAATATAAAACTTGCAACTCCTCCATATGTAACCTCCCTTTATTGATCTAATTAACATATATTCTATTTTTTAGTTGAAATATCCTCTTCTACTTTCATCATAATAGTCGTTTAGAAAAAAGAGCAATAAAACACAAGTGTAATCATACCTTCACCCGAATATCAAAAAGAGCTTGAATTCAAAAAACGACCTAACAGTTTGATTTCTGTTAGGTCGAAATTTTCTCTATATAATTTTGGTTTATAATTGAACTACTTGTCACATAATAGCGCTTAGTACAAATAGGAGTCGCTTCCAATTGCCAATCAAGTGCTCGTTCTTCCAAATTGAATTATTAAGTAAAAAAATCAAAGAGATCCATTGAATTCGTTAGTTATGTATAGAAAAAAGGTATCTAGAAAGTGATTAACTTTCTAGACACCCTATTACTCTGTGATAATTAAAACACCTAAGCTGATCGCACTTAACTCTTCCGCACAGAGAGAAATAAATATGTACTTAATACTTTCTAAAAGTATATATAATCCATATTTAATTTCGAAATTAATTCCACAATCCTGCTTTTTCTAGTTTCTTTTTACCTTTAAATGCAAAAATAATAGCTCCTACATTCAAAATAAACATACCAAAAATCGCGTATAACACATAAGTGTAACTACCTGTTATTTCAAAAATAAATCCGTATCCAGGTAACGCAACAATACCTGCAACTGCTAATCCTGTTATAGCAAGTCCATAAATTCTGCTAAACTCTTTATTACCAAATAGAGCTGATGTTAAAAGAGGCCCTAATGTTCCAAGAGATGAAACAACGAATCCATATAAACCAGTAGCCAATGTAAACATCATTGGATTTTCGGGAACAGTTAACAAAATTGCCACTGGTACTAACCCCATTAGCATTGCGGCAATCGCTGTATTTTTCACTCCAATTTTATCACTAAGGAAACCGAAAAATAGTGCACCTATTACAACACCTACTGACCAAGCGCCCATTGCATTCCCTGCAAACTTAATATCATAGCCCAAACTCACTGCAAATGGCGCAGCATGTTGGTTAAATGCACCTATTGATGTATCAAAGAAGAAGAATATTAGTAAAAAGAAAAATGCACTCGATTTTTTTGCTATTCCAAAAGCGACACCGCTATTTGTACTTTTTTGAACTGGAATTTCTTCATTTTGTTCAACTTCATCTATACCATACGGCTGTAAACCTTTATGTTGTGGAGCAAATCTTATCGTTAATATTACGACCGGAATAACGACCGCCATTACCCCAATACCTAAAATAAAATACGTATTTCGCCAACCTTCATTAGCAATTAAATTTCCTGCAACCGGTTGTAGAAAAGCCCCAATTAAACCACCAGCGCCTACCATAATACCTAATGCCAAGCCTTTGTGTTTTTTAAACCAATTATTAATCAGTACGGGACCTGCCAATTGAGTAACTATTACAGAACCCATCGCCATTGGAATAGCAAATAAGTACCAACCCCAAACAGAGTTCATGAACCCAAACATAGCAAAAGAACCTGCTTCTAAAATAACTGCTACTACTAAAAGTACTCTAATATTATATTTTGTCACCATCTTACCTGCGATTGGTAAAGAAATCATTGTAACAATTGATGATATACTAAAGTACAATGTTAAACTTCCCATTCCAATACCTAAATCTTCAGTTACTGATGTTAAAAATAATCCACCAGTCGTCATAATGCCACCTTTAGCAGCTCCGACCATTACAACTAATCCTAATAATACCCACCAAGCATAGTGGATTTTTTTCTTTGACTGACTCATGATGTTGTCCTCGATTCATAATTGAATACTACTTTGTTTAGCAAAATAGCAATATTGTTATATTTTAAAAGATGATAAATTAGTAGAATACCGATAATAAAAGAGCATGCATGCTGATCAATTTAATGTGATCAATTATTCTACTTAAAACAAAATAATCTCCATAAATTTGGTAACTTTTAATACCTCGGTTACTTTATGTAACAACAATAACTCTATACTTAGAATGTGTCAATATTATGAACGGAAATAATTTGACAAAAAAAATTCAAATATTTGTTGCGAGAATTATAGGATAAATCTAAATTATCTATAATTACATTGTTGTTAATGTCTAATTATAAAAATGAACCCCGTAATCATAAAATCGCGAGAAGATACAGTGAATTAAAAAAAAAACGGCCAAACAGAATTAATTCTGCTAGGCCATTATCCCTTTATATTAAATTATCTATATAAAATCCTTCGTACATGATTGAAAGTTTCGTCACTTGATAGAGCATTGTATTTCGCCGAGTGTGCATCAGCAAAGCCGTGCTCACCATCAAACACAAATGCTTGTACTTCTTTATTATGTAAGCATTCGATTACATTCGCAACATCAAATGATTTTTCTGATTTACCGTAAAACAAAGTTACTGGGCATTGTGGTTCAATTTCTAAATAGTTGCGAATTCGCGAGCCGTAATAACCAATTATTTGTTGAATACCCGCTTCCTCACTACAAAGCCATGCAATCGTTGCACCGATGCTAAACCCGACAATAATTATTTCGCTATATTGAAGTTGCAGCTCATTTATAAGTGTTTTTATTTGCGAAGCTGCCTCTTTAAAACCGACATACTCCATAAAATTGTCATACGCTTGTTGTTCATTTTCATAAGAAAATACTAATCCATCTTGTAGTAAATTTGGACAGACAACAACGTAACCCATGCCCGCAAAAAAATTTGCGTACGATTTAATATGATCGTTCACACCATATATTTCATGCAACACAATAACCACTTTAGTGGCATTGCACTTCAATTCAAACATTTTCATCGCCTAACTTCAATAACATCGACACTTCGTCAATAATATATGTCGGATGTTCCTGCGCTAGCTTATCTTTTGCATGACTGCCCCAAGTAACCGCGCATCCATCAAAATCAAAAATGTAAATTTCCATATAACTACCTCCCTATTGCATTTCAAATATATTTTGTTGTGCTTTTTTCATTAATTTCAAGGCATCTGCAATGACAATGCCACTTTTCTCACTCTTAAATATCCCCTCTTAGATAAACTCTTTATTTCTTTCACCTTACCCTCGCTATACTTCTATTGTAAATACTCCATATAGAATGAGGAAAGGACCTATGTCTCGTCTCCAATTTTTTTATACAAAATTTAACTTTAATTGATGATTCTAAAATACCCATTCAGTATACTTGTTTTAAGGGGAACTTATTGGAGGGGTATGTATGTTTTTTCAAACTAAGAAGATAGCGGTACAGCTCGACTTATATGAGAAATTAAAAACGATTGTAACATTTTTATTGAGAGCTGAACTACCTGATGCAAGTGCTACGCATCATATTTTGTATTCGGCAAATGTAAAACTACAAAAACTACAAGAAGCAAAGGATTTTCATTACAAGGAGAGAAATGTTGATTGTGCAATTGGTCGCTTTCATAAAATTGCCAACGACAATGCCCTTAAGCAATATAATCAATTGCAAATAATTGTGGATAGCTATGTAGCACTTAGTTTGGAAGAAGAACGCGAGCATTTTAATCATCGACTGCGTTTTCAATCAGAAGTAGTAATATACTGCTATAATCAATTAATGACAACCGTGCAAATACTGGATGCTTCAAATAAACAATTATTTTTTGCGGCTCTAAAAGAGGATATTCTACCAGTATTACATGAGCTAACGCAGTAAAAGGAGAATTGCTATATGAATATAAACCCACAAGACCTTACAGAAAGAGAAAATTATAAGTTGCTAACAGGATCGATTATTCCAAGGCCAATTGCTTTTGTTACATCCATCTCAGATGATGGTGTTGTTAATGGCGCACCGTTTAGCTTTTTTAATATCGTTTCTTCGAATCCTCCTATGATTTCAGTTTCTGTGCAACGAAAAAGCGGTGTAATGAAAGATACTGCCCGTAATATCGCGGCGAACAAACAATTTGTTGTACATATCGTCAATGAACAAAATGTCGCAAAAGTGAATGAAACTGCTGCAAATTTACCGCCAGATGAAAGTGAAATTGACCGCGCACAATTTACACTGATTGACAGTACAAAAGTTAATGTACCAGGCGTTGTAGAAGCAAAAGTACGTTTCGAATGCGAGCTTGAGCAAATGATTGTACTAGGTGGTACAGAAGAACAAGCTGGGTGCGATTTTATCATTGGCCGCGTGAAGCATTATTTTATAGACGATGCCATCTACAATGAAGGAAAAATTGATGCACTAGAGCTTGCTGCAGTTAGCCGTTTAGCTGGCAATAGCTATGCGAAAATTGGGGATTTATTTGAGATTGAGCGACCGGAATAATAATAGAAAGAGTATCAGAGCTAGTTCTCCTAATAGAACTAGCTCTTGCAACACCTGTTTCACGAAAAAATAGATACTAAAAAAATCAACATAACCCTATAACTCATAGCTCATGACAATTAGTTCACCTTTTGACCCCATCGTTCTAACCCCTTTATCAACAAACCCACATCTTTCATATAATCCTTGTGCGGCCAGATTTCCAATATTAACGGCTAAAACGATTTCATTTACTTCTGGAAAATGTAATTGAACAAATTCAGGTTGTCGGGACGTTTTTTCTCGCTGTCTCAATGGTTTTACTCGCTCCTGCATGTGGTTTACTCGCTTTCGGAAGGCTTTTACTCGCTCTTCACTGCTTTACTCGCTGTCCCAATGGTTTTACTTGCTCTTGAATGCGATTTACTCCCTTTCAGATGAATTTTACTCGCTCTTCGCTGCTTTATTCGCTGTCCCAATGGATTTACTCGCTCTTGAATGCGATTTACTCGCTTTCAGTAGGCTTTTACTCGCTCTTCACTGCTTTACTCGCTATCCCAATGGGTTTACTCGCTCTCCCATGCCATTTACTTGCTTTCAGTAGGCTTTTACTCGCTCTTCGATGCTTTACTAGCTGTCCGGATTATATTTCTATTTCTTATAGAGTATTAAGTAGGAAAATACTCTAACGCTTCTTTACAATTTACATAGCCATTTCTTTTATAAAATTCAACACCTTCTTCACTCGGCCAAACGATAACAAATTCATAATTGTTGTCCTTCACCCATTGATTTATTTTGGAAAGAAGTTGAGAGCCAATTCCTTTTCCTCTATACATTTCTTTTGTATATACATTGGTCATATAAGCGAATGGATAAGTTATTCTACCAGGTCTTGGTACTTTTTGTATTAGCTCGATGTAAATGTGAGAAACGATTTGTTCGTTTATTTCAGCAACCCAAATGTACCAACTTTCACCATCAATCGCTTGTTGTAAGAAAGCAGTGCATTCTTCTGAAAAGCCTACATAGTCCTGTTCGTTAAAAGTATTAGGGTAATCCTCCAAAGTAAAATCCCATCTCATTTGTACTAATTCCCTTATATCCTCTTTTTTTGCTAGTCGTAACTTCATTAAAAAATCCCCCTATTCTGCTACTTTATAGTTTCTGTTCGTTTTTATCATTCGGTTTAACGCTCTAATACATTCATATAAAGTTTATTACAGAAAAGCTCATCAGATCATTAAAATTAGGTGCACTAATAAGAAACTATACTATTCTTCAAAACTTTCCAATACATTCACAATACCAAAATGTACCATGTATTCAAACAAAAAAATATTTCTATTATACACAAGAAAAC
This sequence comes from Solibacillus sp. CAU 1738, assembly GCF_039888725.1. Taxonomy (NCBI): domain Bacteria; kingdom Bacillati; phylum Bacillota; class Bacilli; order Caryophanales; family Caryophanaceae; genus Solibacillus; species Solibacillus sp. CAU 1738. The sequence continues at coordinate 465,140 of NZ_JBDQQN010000001.1, read as the reverse complement.
TTTTCCATATTCAGCCTCGTCTAATGTATGTAAAGGAGGGATACAGTTGGAGGAATTAACGATACAGCTAGATGCTACTTGTGACAAAGTAGCAATCCTTGATGAGCTCATGCATACATACGGACAAGATATTTTGCGCTTAGTTTATACATATGTACATAACGAAACAATTGCTGAAGATTTAACACAAGAAATTTTTGTAAAGTGCTATCAATCACTTACTAGCTACAAAGAACAATCGTCCATTAAAACTTGGCTTTGGCGCATTGCGATTAATCATAGTAAAGATTATTTAAAAAGCTGGTATAGGAGAAAAGTAACTACTACTGATTATGACACAATCAGTTTAAATGCAGCCGCTATAAACGTTGAGCAAACGGTTATTCAGCGAGAGGAAGATGAACAACTAGCAGATACGGTAATTAATTTGCCCGTGAAATACCGAGAAGTCATCTATTTGTTTTACTTTGAAGAACAGCCAATTAAAGATATTGGAGCAATTATTGGTGCCAATCAAAACACAGTTAAAACAAGACTTCGCAAAGGGAAACAATTATTAAAAAAATCGCTGGAGGGACAACAATGGATGACCGACTAAAGAATCTCCGCAAATCAATAGAAAAAACGACTTTCAAAAATCTTCAATTTTCAGATGCTCATCGCCAGCTTGTTCATAAAAAAATCGAACAGCTACAATCAGAAGAGGAAAATGTGAAACTTTCTATTTTGCAATTACTGAAGGAAGAAAAAACCGGTTATGAACTAACACAACTTCTTCATGCAAGGGGTATGAAACACATTGCAAACAATGAAGGTCAAGTTTATACCCTTTTACATGAGCTTGAGCTGTCTCAAACTATTCAAGGGCGCTGGACACTGGATGGGAATAAATATTATCAGCTAATGGAAAAAGGATTCAAAGTGCTACAAAACGAGAAAAAGACTCATAGCAAAAAACAAATTCCTTTCAGTAAACTTAGGGAGGACTTTAGATGACGAGTCGCATAGAACAATTCATACAAGTTGTCTCAAGTCACATACGGTCAAAAGAAGCAAGGCAATTTGTCGAGGTTGAACTGAAACAACATATAAATCATGCAGTAAACGCTAATGTGAATAAGGGGATGTCTCCAATTGAAGCACAAGAACACGCAATAAATGATATGGGCAGCCCTGTTTCTCTCGGTCTTTCATTAAACAAAGTACATAAACCGAAAATCGATTGGCTGCTCATTGGAATAGTTGTGGCTATATTCATCATGAGTATTCTGCCACTCCTTGCTTTGGATCCAACAAGCTATTTGGACACATCTATTTTATTTACAAATAAAGTAATTTATATTGCTTTAAGTGTTGGCATTTTGCTAACTATTATGTTTTTTGATTTTGGCAAATTACAAAAATACAGCTATGTGTTATATGGTGCTGGTGTACTATTACTATTTCTACTTCAATTCTCTCATACACCCGTAAACGGGCAACCAGTATTATATATAGTGGGACCGATCAAAATAGAGGCGCTAATGGCTGTGCCACTCTTTTTTATTGCATGGGCTTCATTTTTTAGTCAAAAAAGATTTAAGTTTTGGCAATTCGTCGTCCTTTTTTGCTTTTCCTTTTTGCTATTTGCAATTCAGTCTACCCTTCCAACACTATTTTTGTATACTGTGATGGTATTCGTTATGTTTTGGCAAAGTCAGTTTTCTCGTAAAGAAAAAATGTGGACAACAATCGGTGCAGGCATCACCACTTTTACACTCTGTGTATTTGTAATCGGTTCAGTCATTTACGGACCGATAAAAGAATATCAATTGAACCGATTATTCGCTTATTTTACACCGGAAAAATATGCGGACGGTGCAGGCTATCTCTATTTACAATTGCAAAAAGTTTTAGCAAACGCTAGTTGGTTTGGAACAAATGAGCCGCTGCAACTTCCAGATGCGCATACGGATCTAGTATTTGCTAGTCTCATACAATATTACGGCTATTTCATCGGAGCTGTGTTACTCATAGTGTTGACACTTTGTATTTTTAGAATGGTTGGAATTTCACGATCAATCCGAGATCCTTTTGGAAAGCAACTCATAACCGGTGGAATTACAATTTTCGGCACGCAATTTTTATATAATATCGGCATGACGTTTGGTCTAGTACCGATTACATCCATTTCATTACCCTTTATTAGTCACGGTTTAATGCCGACTATCTTGAGCTCTTTTATCGTTGGTATCGCACTAAGTGTATATCGACGCAAAAGCCTACTGATTACGTAAAAATACTTAATGCAATAATTAAAATGGAAGGGTAAAAAAGGCGTAGCAAAATCGATATAGTCCAGCGAGGTATTAGCCAATCGTCTAATATCTCGCTTCTTATTGTATATAGCAACTGCTTTACTCCTCAACTTTTAACACTTCATACTGAAATCCTAAATACACATAATTTTGCTTTTGATACATTTCTCTTGCCGTATCTTCGCCATCTGCTACTAAAATAACCGTTTTATTTTGAAACTTTTCCATTACAAATTGCTGAATTTGACTACCTACGCCTTTTCGCTGAAACGCTTCTACTACAAATAAATTATCGATTTCTGCCGTTTCAGATTGTTCAATAATCTCAACAGATCCAACTGGAATGCCGGCATAGTAGGCTATGATTTGATGTTTACTCCCATCAAGAAATTGATGATGTAGTATAGCTTGTTTCTCTTTTGCGAATGTTTCACCATATTTCAAATCGGCATCGTATTGCAATTGTAAAAATGCATCTATATTATCATTTGTCACAAGCTGCACATCAATTGTTGAATTTTTCGTAGTTGGAAATTCGCTTGGACTGATAGCATATAGCTCTAAAAACCCAATATCATAGTTTGCTGCGGTCAAATATACTTTAATGTCGTCCGAAATCATTTCATTTACTGGGAAGCTGAATTTTATATGTTGCTGCCCATGTTGTTTATGAAAATCACGTAATGTATGTTCCCTTTCTTGAAATTGCGCTAATGTCGGCATTTTTTTAAATTCTATAAAATTGCTGCTATAGCGGCTCAACATCTCTGGAAAATGATATTGCTGAAACTCTTCATTTTCGGTAATGATGTGTCCTAATTTATGTATATGTTCAAATGTAATACTGTTCATTCCTTCTCCTCCATTTTGTCAATCTATTCAGTAATTTTCGTGCAGGCAGATTTATAGTTTATAACATATCGATAATTGAACTTTCTTTAATACATATATAAAATTTTACACGAATATTAATAATTTTGTAATAAAATTTCGAATGATACATATAGAAAAACGCACCATGCAATTTTTTTACATGTGCGTTTCTACTATAGTTGTTTTTCAATTTGTTTTTTGGCATCCATTACATAGTCAATAAGAAGATGCTCCTGGTAATCGGCGCAACGAATTGACGGCAAAATAATCGTAACAGATGCTACAGGGCGTCCTATTGGAGTAAGGATAGGTGCACTGACAGAATATGCTCCTACAACACGTTCACCGAAACTAATTGCATAGCCTCGTTCACGAATCGTTTGTAAATCGCTTTGTAAAGTCGCTTTATCCCGAATTGTTTTATCAGTAATACTAGTTAACTGAACTCTTTCAAAATAAGCATCAAGTTCCGCTTCAGGTAAAAAGGCAAGCAAACTTTTCGATGATGCCCCTGCATAAAGTGGTGCAGTATCTCCTACATAAAACTTTGTACTTAGTGCATGCGTACTTTCAAAATTAAGCAAGCAGCGACGTTCATCACCGTCAATTATATTAAGACAAACACTTTCGCCAGTTTCTTCATTTATTTTTTGTAAAATCGACTTTGATACAGTTAGTAAGCTCGATTCTTGTTCTACAAGTCGCCCTAAATATAATAGTGACATCCCTAGTTGATATTGCTTCGTGCGCTCGTCTTTATGCAAAAAGCCTTCATATACTAATGTCGATACAAAGCGCTGCAAGCTTGAAATGCCAATGCCAGTTTTTTTATGTAGCTCTGTTAAAGACAGCCTTGGCTCTTCTTTACTAAAAGCACGCAATACTTGAATCGCCTTATGGACAGATTGCATCGTATAATTTTTTTGGAAGTTTTCCTGATCCATTCCATCACCTTACCTATTAACATTTCTTGAATTATATTAAGAAATAGCAAGTTCTATAGGAATATTTTATCATATATTATATATTTAAACTACTTAACACTTCCTCTGTATGTTCACCAAGAAGCGGTGCGGCTTTATTGTATTGAATGTTCAATCCAGAGAACCTTAGTGGATTTTTTACGAATTTCATAGAACCGTAGCTTGGATGCTCAATTTCTCCAATCATGTCTCTATCCATTGCCTGTTGCTGACTAAGCGCTTCTTCAATAGTATTCACTCGACCACCTGGAATTTTATGTGCACGTAATTGCTCAAGCCACTCATCACGTGTTTTTTGTAACATAATTTCTGAAATGTAAGCAATGAGCTCCTTTTCATTTTCCTTGCGTAATGTGTTCGTTTTAAATCGGTCGTCATGAACCCACTCCTTGCGATCAATCATTGTACAAAACTTGTCAAACTGTCCATTCGTACCAACACATATCATGAGTGGACCGTCCGCACACTCAAATACTTGATATGGTGCGACATTATTATGGCTATTACCAAGTCGTTCAGTTATTGCGCCAGCATTCAAATAACTGCTTGCCACATTTGCTAAACTACTAATTTGTACGTCCAGCAATGAAAGATCTATAAATTGCCCTTCGTTTGTTAGATCACGCATACGCAGTGCAGATAATATACCAATGACAACATAGTGAGAAGTTAAAATATCGGCAATCGGAATTCCGACTTTCGTAGCCTCACCGCCTTTTGCACCAGTGACAGACATTAATCCGCTCATCGCCTGCACAACGGGGTCAAAGCCTGGCTCTTCAGCAAGCGTACCTGTTTGCCCAAAACCTGTCACAGCACAATGAATTATACGCGGGTTAACACGACGTAATTCCTCATAGCCAAGTCCCATTTTTTTCATATCATTCGTTTTGAAATTTTCCAATACAACATCTGCTGTTTCCACAAGCTGTAAAAACAGTTTGCGGTCCTCGGCGCTTTTCAAATTCAATAACATAGATTTTTTATTACGGTTTGCACAAACATAATACGTGCTTTGATCATTGATATATGGTCCCCAATCACGCATACTATCAGAACCTTGCGGATGTTCTACTCGAATAACTTCAGCTCCTAAATCAGCAAGTAGCATTGATCCAGCTGGTGCTGCATAAACTCGCGATAAATCTAAAATTCGAATCCCGTTTAGTGGTTGTAACATTACTTATCACCTAAATTCAATATACTGTCTTTATTCGATACTTTTATATTTTTCTTAATTACAAATTGCATTGTTAATGCGACTCCTAGTAAAACAAAAGCAAAAATATTGTAAACGAAAGTTGTATCTATTAAAATAGCCCCACCTATAACGAAAAGTAGACGCTCTAATATTGTTGTTTCACGTACAAAATAACCTTTAACGCCGGCTGCGATTGCAACACCACCAACAATAGCCGTAAATGCTGCAAAAATATACTCAAATATTGTTCCACCTGTTAACAACAAATGAGGATTAAAGATAAAGAAGAAAGGTACGATGAATCCGATAATCCCAATGCGTATAGATTCAAACGATACTTTATTTGCAGATTCACCTGCAATACCCGCTGCTGCATAGGAAGCAAGTGCTACTGGAGGTGTAATACTTGATAAAGCAGCAAAATAGAAGGCAAACATATGTGCCGCAATCGGTTCAACGCCTAATTTAGTTAAAATCGGTACAGAAATTGTTACAACAATAATATATGCTGCTGTAGCTGGTACGCCCATGCCTAGTACAATACTAATGACAGCCGTTAAAATAGCCGCGATTAATACATTATCTCCAGCTAATCCAATAACATTATTACCAACGATTAAACCGACACTCGTTAAACTAATTGTAGCGATTACAATTCCAACTACTGCACAGGCAATCCCTACATTAACTACACCTCGTACACCTTCCACTACTGAAGTCATTATTAATTGTAAACTCATCCGTGTACTTTTTCGAAGACCAGCTGCAATTGGTGTAATTAATAATGCAAAAATAGCTGCATATAACGGTGAGTAGCCTGTAAATAATAGTCCTAAAAGAACGGCTAATGGGATAAATAAATGTCCGCCTTCCTTTAAAACCTTTTTCGCGTCAGGGATATTCTCTTTTGAAATACCAGACAACCCCATTTTCTTTGCTTCAAAATGCACAATCATAAAAAGTGTTAAATAATATAAAACAGCGGGAATAATAGCTGCTAACAAAACAATGGAATAGGATACTCCTAAATATTCTGCCATGATAAAAGCGGCAGCACCCATTACTGGTGGGGCAATTAATCCTCCCGTAGATGCTACAGCTTCAACAGCACCTGCAAAGCGAGGTGAATATCCAGCTTTTTTCATCATCGGAATTGTCACAGTACCAGTTGTCACGACGTTACTCACAGCACTGCCACTTACCGTCCCCATTAAAGCACTAGCAAATACGGCCACTTTTGCTGGCCCACCTGCTGTACGCCCTGCAATTGTTAACGCTAAATCATTAATAAAATCTGAGAATCCGCTATTTTTCAAAAATGCACCAAATAGTACGAAAATGAAAATATAAGTAGATGATACACCTAAAGCAGTTCCAAAAATTCCTTGCCCACCCCAAAACATAATATTGATTACACGCTCTATACTGAATCCGTAATGCCCAAGTATCCCTGGAATATAGGCCCCAAAGAAATTATAAGCTAAAAAAAATCCAGCAATTATTGTTAATCCACTTCCTACTACACGACGGCTTGCTTCTAGTAATAATGCAATGGCAACTCCACCGATAATTAAATCCATAAATGTATTTTGGCCACTACGTTCACGAACGAAAGAATCATAAGTAATTAAAAAATAGCTAATTACGATGATTGAACCTAATATACATACTAAATCTGCAAAAGTGGGTAGTTTGCGTTTTCCTATACTTTTCTTCGTCGCAGGATAATAAATAAAGCTGAATACTAATAGAAATCCTAAATGCCATCCTCGTAGTTTAATAGCATCCATAACTCCAATACTGTTCATATATAGTTGGAAAATAAACCATATTAGCGACAATATTGTTATCACTTTTAGGATTGGACCAATATAGGATCTTATATTCGCTTTTTCATCATCTAATTCCAATAATTCGTTAATATGATTATTTGTTAATCCTTCATTTCCCATGGACACACCCCCTACAAATATCTAAAAAACAAATTATTTTAAGAAACCTTTTTCTTTATAATATTTCTCGGCACCTGGATGAATAGGAATACCCGCCGTACCTTCAACCGCTACTGCTGGATCGAATTGGCTTGCAATCGAATGACCTTGTTCTATTTCTTCTAAACTTTCCCATAATATTTTCGTTAATTCATACACAGTTTCGTCAGATAGGCCTGCATCAACTACGATAGCGCTATATTGTCCTACTGTAATAATTGGTTCTGTTTGCTTATCGTATGTGTTTGCCTTAATTTCATATTTAAAATTCCATGGGTATTGTTTAGTCATCTTTTCAATCGCTTCATCAGAAAAATTCAGCACTTTTGAATCAAATGTAGTAATTAACTCCGTTGTTGCAGCAGATGGAACACCTGAATAAATGTTTACTACATCGACTTGGCCATTACGAATTAAATCTACTGCTTCAGTAAAGCCTACATAGTTTGCTTTTACAGTACTTTTATCAACACCATGAGCGTCTAATACTAAGTTAGACTCGATTTCAGTTGCACTACCTGCAGCTCCGTATACAAATGACTTACCCGCAATATCTTCAATTGAATTTACTTTTCCATTATTTAATGTTACAAAATGGCTAACATTCGGATATAGGTTACCTAAAATACGAACGTCACTATATGCTTTTTCATTAAAAGAATTTTCACCATTATACGCTTCATAGGCAATATTTACTGTTGTAAACCCAATATTCGCTTCCCCTTTTTGCATTAACTTTAAGTTTTCAACACTTCCATTTGACGCTTGAGAAGTAACGCGCTGATCAAGTTCATTTCCCCAAATTGTAGATAAAACTGCGCCAAGGGAATAAAATACCCCCGTCGTTGTCCCTGTAGTAAAAATCAAGTTTTCTTCTGCTTCATTTTTAGTGCAACCTACTAAAACAAATACTAATACGGCAATTAGTGAAACAAATTGAATTCGACGTTTAGACATTCTAATTCCCCCTACTTAAAGTTCGGTTTTCTCTTTTCTACGACAGCTTGCACACCTTCTTTGAAATCTGGTAATTCTGTTACGAGTCCCATTTTGGAGGATATATAATCAAGTGATGAGCGTAAAGACATCGTTTGACTTTGGTAAACTGCTCGTTTAATCAACTGGATTGTTGTAGCTGGACCACTCGCAAGTTTTTTCGCATAGTCCAATGTGAACTGCTCTAGCTCCTCATCTGGCACAACAAATGTTACTAAACCTGCTTCCTTTGCTTCTACTGCATTTAATACGCGTGCAGTCCATAGCATATCTAGTGCCTTGTCGATGCCTACTAGCTTCGGTAAAAAGTAAGCAGCTCCGTCCCCTGGTACAATGCCTACATTTATATAACTTTCTGAGAACTTAGTAGATTCTGCAACAATACGAATATCGCACATTAAGGCCATATCGAGTCCTGCGCCAAATGCAAATCCATGAACTTGTGCGATGACTGGTTTATCAATTTCCTCTAGTAATAATGGTACACGCTGCACGCGCTTCCATAACGAATTCTTCCTAGCTAAGCCTGTAGACGTAACATCTTCAGTACTTTCAAAAAATCCTTTGCCTGCTGCCATTGCTTTAATATCTCCGCCGGCACAAAAGCATTTGCCATTGCCTTTCACAATAACGGCGCGAATTTCATCTGAATCCCGGACTGTTTCAAGTGCTTGAATCCAGTTCAGCATCATTTCTTCACTAAATGCATTCATACTATCAGGTCGATTTAATGTAATCGTCGCAATTCCGTCCTTTATGTCGAAAAGTAAATCTGCCATTTAAATCCCTCCAATTTGTGTTTCGTACATCTGTTTTGGTTGTGTCATTAACGTCCATAAATCCATGTCTGACTGTAACAACGTTTGTGCCATTTGTTTTTTCCAGTAAAGCGATGTATAGCCTTCATCACGCCATGCCCAAAGTCGTCTCGTATATTGGTGCAAGCTATGTTCATGTGTAACGCCAATTGCCGCATGTACTTGATGAGCAGAAGTCGCAACGATTTTACTTGATTCATCAATACGCAAACGCGCAAATGCAACTTCGTTTTGCTCGCGACCTTCAGCCAATGCAGTTATCATATTATCAACCGATGCATCCGTTAATACTGCTTCTCCCGCCAATACGGCAATATGCTGCTGTACGAGTTGGAAGCGATGAATTGGACGTCCAAATTGTTCGCGTTCTTTTGAATAACGAATTGTTAATTCGTATGCTTTGTCAATTGCTCCAGCCATTGTTGCAACAGTAGCTGCTGTTAAAAGCTTTAAAATTTGTGTAAGTTGCTGAACATCTATTACGGCCTGCTCTAATACTTGCACTTGCTCGAACACTACCTTATCTCGCGGTTCTGCTGCTAGATTACTTTGCGGTGTAATACTACTAGTACGCGCAAACGATAGCTTGACAATGTGTAATCCTTGGCCATTTTTCGCTAGCGTAACAAGCTCTTGTACATGCCTTGCCCAAGGAACATTATAAAGCTCACCACTTACTGAATCGGCTTGTAATGTTAGCGTTTGCATTTCATCAATTAGTACTGTAATTTTATTTGTTGACGGTGTTAAACCTACTTTTTCTAGTATGACGTTTGCTAATGTGTGCTCAACAAACGGAACAGGTACTGCATATTTTCCAACTAGTTTATACAGTGAAAATAAATCATCCAAATCGCCGCCTGCACCGCCATACTGTTCAGCTACTGCAACATTTAACATTTCATTGTCTTGTAAAATCCCCCATACATCTGATACCCACTTGCCGTCTTCTAGTAAATCGACCGTTTCCTTTTCAACATGATTTTTAAACATCTTTTCAACTACTTCAAAAATCATTTCCTTCATTTCACTCATCCAGCGACAACCCCTTTCGCTACAATTCCGTATAACACTTCTGATGTACCGCCACGAATTGTAAAACCTGGAGAATGTAAAATCGATTCAGCCATGTATCGGTCTAGCTTCCGTTCCGCATCTAGTCGTGGGAAGGTTTGCACAAGTAGCCGTGCGACTTCAGGTATTTTTTGTTCGAATTTTGTACCAATACTTTTAACGAGTGCGGCTGGAATGGCTACTTCTCCGCCTTCTTCCAGTACTTTTGCCACACCAATTGATAAATTACGTAAGCTCCACATTTCTGCAATAAGCTTAGATGCTTCAGCTAACCCCGCTACATCACCGCCTTCTTTCAGCTCTGCAACTAATTCATTTAATAACGGGAAGGTACTTAAAATACGCTCTGGGCCACTACGTTCAAAGGCAAGCTCTGCTAATCCTTGTGCCCAGCCATTGCCTAATGTACCGACTACCATACTATCTGGTACAAAGACATTTTCGAAAAACACATCATTGAAATGACGTTCACCTGTTAAGTATTTTATTGGTGTAATTGATACCCCTTCTGCGTGGAGATCAATAATAAGCTGGCTTAAACCTTTATGTTTTTTCTCACCATCGAACGGCTCTGTGCGTACAAGTGTGACCATGTAATGTGCATCATGTGCGTTACTCGTCCATGTCTTCGCCCCATTCACAACCCAGCCTCCATCAACTTTCTCAGCACGTGTACTAACTGATGCTAAATCAGATCCACTATTTGGTTCACTCAAACCGATGCCAAAGAAGCACTCGCCTTTCGTGATTTTAGGTAAGAAAAATTGTCTTTGTTCTTCTGTACCAAAACGTAGCAATAGCGGACCTGTTTGACGATCTGCAAACCAATGTGCGGCAACTGGTGCTCCAGCTGCTAAAAATTCCTCGGTTAAAATATATCGGTCAATTGTACTGCGTTCTGCTCCACCATACTCTTTTGGCCATGTCATACCAATCCAGCCTTGTTCAGCAATTAATTTTGAAAATGACGGATCACAGCCACTTAACCATGAATCACATTTCGCTTTAAATGGTCCTTGGTTCATATGGCTTTGTAAAAATGTTCTTACTTCTATTCGGAATTTTTCTTGTTCTTCCGTAAACTGCACTGTCGGAATTTTCATTTCCCCATCCCCCTTTTACGCAATTGCGGTAATCGATATTGTATATGTGTAATTTTACGCGTGGCATTTTTAATTGTCAAACTATTTTAAACATTTTTATACAATTTTTTTTACAGAATTTAAGTTTATTAGAGAATTTAATTGCTTATTAGACAATTATTGAACATCGAGTTTAGGAGAGGCTTAGCTTAATTTGTTATTTTAATATAAAAAATCTCCCTATTAGTTCACACTAATAAGGAGATTTGCTATTCTTCAGTATTTACTTTTTTTGGTAGCATTTCTGGTGTTCTTTCCAATTGCTCAATAAATGACCTAGATTTTAATCGGAGGCCAGTTTGTTCCTCATATATTGTTGTCACTATTTTTTTAATAAAGCTTTTCGTTTGCTGCTTTAAGTCTAGCTTGCCGACTTGATCAATCGGCATCATATAAAACATCCGAATAAGTTTAAGCTGTGTTGGCGATAAACGTATTATATAGGCATCATGATGGAAACAGCGATGACATAAAAATCCACCTTGTGAAAATGAAAATGCAAATTCGCCTTCCGCTGCCCCACAGCTAGTACAACCATGCAAAACTGGTTGAACACCCGTAAACGGTAGCATCTTCCAATCAACAAATAATGCAATTGCTTCTGGGTCATACCCTTCATCAATTGCAGTGAGCGCTTGTTGCAATACTTCAAATGCAAACGGTTGTGGCTCTCCTTCCTCAACTAAACGATCGACTAACTCAACAATATAGCTCGCATAGGCAGTTGCCATAATATCTGTTTGCACCGTCCGCATTGCATTAAAATGCTCGCCTTGCTGCAATGTCCCCATGCCACTCGTTCGTTGCACTAAATAGGAACCGTACATAAATGGCTGCGTAACACCTGCTAATCGACTTGTCGGCTTTTTTGCACCGCGCGCCATAACTGCTACTTTGCCTGCCTCTCGTGTCAAAAGGGTCACAATTTTATTCGATTCTCCGTAAGCACGCGCTTTTAACACAATGCCTTCCCATTTATGAAGCATAAAGGCACATCCTTTTTGGCTAATATGAATCTATTATACACAAGAAAAGCGGATTCGCGCGCGTTTAGCTGCGACAAGCGCTGGAGATAGGCTACTAACGTGTTTGCCACGCGCAGACACCTTTTCGAAGCGACCTCGAGCAACTGGCGCGATTCCCTAGACAATCTTTCAAATCCTAAAGTTAAGACTTTTTTATTCTTTAAGTAAAGCATTTTAACGCTAATTTTTTTGTGACAAGCGCCGAGAGAATACAGCAGTGCCATCAACAATGTGGCACAAATGCTTCTACATACTGTTAATTCCAAAAGCCTATACATTCTTATCTTTAAAAAAAGGCAGCTACATGAATGTAGCTACCTTAGATTAGTGGACTTTTGATTTAGTATTCGTCTTCACGGAAACCGAAATCGCGTAAATGTGTAGATTTATTGCGCCAGTCCTTTTGCACTTTTACCCATAGCTCTAAATATACTTTTGAGCCGAGTAGCATTTCGATATCTTTACGGGCAAGCGTACCTACTTCTTTAAGTAGTGCACCGCGTTTACCTATTACAATACCTTTTTGTGAATCGCGCTCAACCATAATTGTTGCTTGTACACGAATCATATCTTCGCGTTCTTCATCGCGTTTAATTTTATCAATAACAACAGCAATTGAATGAGGAATTTCCTCACGCGTTAAATGTAATACCTTTTCACGAATTAACTCTGAAATAATAAAGCGTTCCGGGTGATCCGTTACTTGATCTGCCGGATAATATTGTGGTCCTTCTGGTAAGTACTTATCAATTGTAGCGAGTAAGTTTTCAACATTATTGCCTTGTAATGCTGAAATCGGAATAATTTCCGCGAACTCAAATTTATCTTTATAAGACTCGATAATTCCGATTAATTCATCAGGGTGCACTTGGTCAATTTTATTAATGACTAAAAAGACTGGCGTTTTATTGCCTTCAAGCATCTCAATAATAAACTCATCGCCCTTACCGATTTTTTGCTCAGCATTCACCATAAACATAATGACATCGACTTCACGCAAAGTGTTTTTCGACACTTTAAGCATGAACTCACCTAATTTATGTTTTGGTTTATGAATACCCGGTGTATCGATGAAAATCATTTGTGAGTTATCTTGTGTTAAAACACCTTGGACTTTATTCCGTGTTGTTTGCGGCTTATCGGACATAATCGCAATTTTTTGTCCGATAACACGGTTTAAAAACGTCGACTTTCCTACATTTGGTCGACCAATAATCGAGATAAATCCCGATTTAAAACCATTACTTACTTGCTGCATATTCTAAATCCCCCGGTGTGAATGCACCCGGCAACAACTCACCAACTGTTGTTTCCTGTACATCACCTTTTAAATTTGTTAAATAAACCGGCATATCCGGCGAGCAAAATTCGCTCATTACTTGGCGACATGCCCCACATGGCGCGCAAGGTTTATCAGTATCTGCTACGACTGCAATAGCCTTAAATTTCGTGACACCTTCTGATACTGCTTTAAAAAATGCCGTACGCTCTGCACAATTAGTCATACTATACCCTGCATTCTCAATGTTACATCCATGATACACTGTTCCGTCTTCTGCTAAAAGTGCTGCACCAACAGGGAACTTTGAGTAAGGTACATATGCCTTTTGTCGTGCGATTTTCGATTGTTCTAATAATGAATTTTTATCCATTACATGAACCTCCTTTTCAATATACTTCCTTTTAAAACCACTTCGGAATAAAAATGAGTAATCCGATTATAACACTGCTTACGGCAAATACAAGTACCGCACCTGCTGCAATGTCTTTTGCGTCTTTGGCAAGTGGATGAATTTCTGGTGATGCTAAGTCGACTACACGCTCAATAGCTGTGTTCATCATCTCAGCTCCAATCACAAGTGATATGACTATAATAAGTATGAGCCATTCCATTATAGTAAGCCCTGTCAATAATCCTGCAATAATGACGATGACCGCACTTAGAAAATGAAAACGGAAATTTTGTTCTTTTGCAGCAGTAAAAATTCCTTGCATTGCAAAATTAAAAGAACGAAAAAATTTACGAACGTCCATTGTCATCACGATCTAAGCCAAATGATGCTAATATAACATCCTGCTTGCCGAACATTTCCTTTTCATCTGCTTCATTCATATGATCATATCCTAATAAATGTAGAAATCCGTGTACTGCTAAAAAGCCTAGCTCTCTTTCAAAAGAATGACCGTATTCTTCTGCCTGCTCTTTTGTACGGTCTGTAGAAATGATAATATCGCCTAATACTCGTGGAATGCCTTCTCCTATGATTTGAACTTCTCCCTCGCCTAATTCTTCAAGTGCAAAGGAAATAACATCTGTTGGTTGATCTTTATCACGATATTCACGGTTAATTTCATGAATTGCTTCGTTTGTAACGAATGTAATTGATACTTCGCTTCCTTCTTCTATATTCTCTACTTTTGCGGCGTGTTGTAGTAGCTTTTCTACAAGCTCAATATGCCCTTCTTGTACTTCATTTGTTTCATCTAAAAAATCAATATTTAATAACATACAAAAACCTCCTATGCTCATTTCGGGTATTCAATACGAGAATGGAACGTCCCATTGAGCGTTTCACATAATACATTTTCAATAACTTTTAATTCTTTCAATGAAATATCACATTCATCAAATTGATCATCTTGCACTCGATCTTGAATAATTGCCTGTACAAGCTTTTGAATTTTCTCTGCTGTTGGTTCTTTCATTGAACGCGTAGCTGCTTCCACACTATCCGCAATACTTATGACGGCTGCTACTTTCGATTGTGGCTTTGGACCTGGATAGCGAAAAGCCGACTCATCTATATTATTCCCCTCTTCTTTCGCTTTGTATAAGAAGAATTTCAATAAACTTGTCCCGTGGTGTTGTAGTGCAATATCGATAATTTCTTGCGGCATTTTATGTTTACGTAACAATTCAGCCCCGTCTGTCGTATGTGCAATAATAATATCAGCACTCGATTTAGGCGGTAAAGAGTCATGAGGATTGATACCCGACATTTGGTTTTCAATGAAAAATGCTGGCCTTCTTGTTTTTCCAACGTCATGATAATAGCATCCTACACGCGCAAGAAGTCCGTCAGCACCAATAGCTTCACAAGCGGCTTCAGCTAAGTTCGCGACCATAATACTATGGTGATACGTTCCAGGTGTTTCCGTTAATATCTTTTTCAGTAACGGATGATTTGGATTAGATAACTCAATTAAACGCATCGTTGATAGTAATCCAAAAGCAGATTCAAAGAATGGTAATAAGCCCATTGTTAATGCCCCTGAAAGTAAAGCCGATACTATGCCTGCCGTAATATAGAAGCCAATTTCGGCTATTCCATATCCTGATTGAGACATGAGTAAATAAAATGTAATAAATAAAATATTGATGATCGTTAAAATACCGCAAGCGTGTAATAAATACGCTCTTTTTTCTATACTACGCATGAAAAATAACGTTGCAAAGCCACCAAAAATAATGTAAAGCGCGATATCCATTTGTAATACAGCAGCATAGCCACTATGGAAAATCACACCTGCAGAAGCAGCTGTCATAATTGTTACGACCGATGCCGCCTTGTCATTAGCCAGCAGACGCACTAGCATAGTTGCAAGTGCAGACGGGAATAAATAAGCGATCATAACATCAAAATTGTCTGCTACTAAACTCATTAATTTCATAATAGTAATTGAAATAGTATAAACAATAGTTGTTACGAGTAGCGCACTACGTCGTTTTGACAACTCCATTTTTGAACGATCAAATAAAATATACATAAAGGACATTTGTAATAAAATTAGTATAGCAAGTCCGATAATTGGTTTTATTGACGATTTTGTATTTAATAAACCTAAAAGCTCTAGTTGACGGTAGACTTCTCGGCTAATGAGCTCGCCTTCTTGTACAATTATTTGCCCTTGTAATATACGAGTTGGTTCAACTGCTTCACGTGCTTGCTGTTTACGCAATTCAGTTTTTTCTTCATTTAGCACTTCCGTTTCAACAATTGCGGCGCGCCCAATAGCAATAGACGTGTTTAGAAGCGACTCAGCAATTGCTGGGTGCTGACGAATTTTGCTTTCAAATTCATTTCTTAAGGTCGGAACTTGTTCTTTACGAATAGGCTTTTCTAAGTTTACTTTCACTAAATTTGCTAAACTATCACGGGTGTTTAGTAGTGATGTTTCATCTGCTGTTAGTAATGCATCGAGCTGAACATCAGTAAGAACAAGTCCCGATTGTGTTTTTAGTATATCTTTTAGTTTTGTTCTTAATAGCTCAATTTGTTTCTCCTTTGATGGTAGTACTTTTAATGGTAGAACATCTCTTTCATCATTTTCTTTTTCTTTTTCTTTTTCTTTTTTTTCAGCTATATCATTTCGAACATCTAAAGCAATGTCAAAGATAGATGTTACAAGTGCTGAACGATGATTTGCTACTTCACTATTAAAAACGTATATTTCATCAACTGCTTTTTCAGCATTGTCGCGCTCTTGCTCTGTTTTCTCAGTATCTTCAATTGTTTTTACTGAGCGAATTGTTTCAGGTGCAAGTTGCAATAATTGTATATCATATGTAATACCTCGAACGTTGCCAACCATAAAGAGAAATTGGACAATCGCTGTTAAGAGGAGGACAATTATTAAAAAGTATCGGAAATTAATTAATTCGATTAATTTTTTCAGTTGGTTATTCATCATACACCTCCATATATTCCTACTACTAGTTTACCAATTTATTAATATAATTTCATGAAATAGAATCATATTTTTTGACCAATTATGACGAATGACTTTTCGAAAAATTTTAAAGAGGCTGTACAGAAAGAAATCTTTTCTGTACAGCCTTTCTATTTGGTAATAAGTATTCACTAAAAACCATTGTTCCTGCTGTGATCACATCAAAATAGCACCATCCTCGTTGCAAAGGAGGCGCCCCAAAATAACTTTTCGGACGCCCCCTTATACTACAATTCTTGATCTGAATATGCTTGGATTACTTTTGCTACAAGTGGATGTCTAACGACGTCACCTTGCTCTAGTATTTGGAAGTGAATATCCTTAACGTATTTCAGTGTACGTTCTGCAATTATGAGACCTGACTCTGTGTTTTTTGGTAAGTCAATTTGTGTCTTATCTCCAGTAATCACCATTTTCGAGCCAAAACCTAAGCGCGTTAAAAACATTTTCATTTGTTGATGTGTTGTGTTTTGTGCTTCATCTAAAATCACGAATGCATCATCTAATGTTCGTCCACGCATATAAGCAAGTGGTGCAATTTCTATTGTACCGCGCTCAATTAGTCGTTGCGTTTGTTCCTGGCCATAAATATCATGGAGAGCATCATATAATGGGCGTAAATACGGATCCACCTTTTCTTTTAAATCACCTGGTAAAAACCCTAGTGACTCCCCTGCTTCTACTGCAGGACGTGTTAAAATAATTCGTTTTACATGACCATTTTTTAAAGCTTGCGTTGCCATTACTACAGCTAAATACGTTTTACCAGTACCAGCTGGACCAATCCCAAAAATTAGGTCTTTATGACGAATCGCCTTTATGTACTCACGTTGCCCGATTGTTTTTGCCCGAATCGGCTTTCCTTTCGTGTTACGTGCGATTTCCTCATCATAAAGCTCAGCAAAATATTCAATCGTTCCTTTATGAGACATTTCAATTGCAGTTGCTACATCACGTTGGTCGATATTAATACCCTTACGAATAACTTGCAAAAGTGAATGCAATACACGTTTTGCTTGCTCTTTTTTCGTAGGGTCTTGACCACCAATTTGAATGAGTTCGCCTCGAGTAATAACTTGTACTTCAAATGTTTCTTCAATTAATTTAATATTCGCATCTGACATCCCGAGCAGCATTACAGCTTCATTTGGATTATCAACTTGCAATTCTGACATATTATCTGACATCATCATTCTCCTTGATCAATAGGATATCGTTTTGCAATATTTTCATTTACCAAAAATAGGACTTTCCCTTTTACTTTACCATCTTCAAAAGTGACGTGCAAAAGGTTTTCTTTTTTTATCCTGCTCTTTGCTGGTAAAGATTGAATCATTTTTTCGTGTAATAATGGTAGTATCCGCGACTCTAAATTTTCTTCAGTTAACGTTTCAACTATTTGTTGTCTTGTTTCCACTTCGGCTATTTGTATATATGGATCTAACCATGATGGCAATTGTATTTTTTTCAAAGCTGTTTCGGGTGACTTATCAAAAAAAGTTACCTTCCAATCCTCTGCCGTTACGACTTCATATTTTACAGTAGAAGGTACCGTAAAATCTGTTTCAAGCCAATAATCAGCATACACCTCACCTACTGCTCCAACGATTAAGTAATTATCTCCTTGGGCAATTACGCCGGAAACTAATGTATCGCCTGTATATACGGTTGTGTTTGGCGTTACTTTTCTTTCACCGCTCGTAATATTAAAATGTGTAATAACACCACTGTTCCCAGCCACTAGATGATAGTAAGCATCCTTTTCAGCTTTTACGATATTTTCAGGAGCAAGTTGTGGAGTAATTGTCATTTTGCTACCGATTTTTGAGACATGCACCCAGGAAAACTCCCGAAACTCCTGCATAATTAGTTGGCGCACTTCAGTGTCAGAAGGCAAACCTCTTTTAAGTAACGGTGCTGTAAATTCATTTTTCAGTAATCTTTCAACAGCAACTTTTTTTTCTGGTGTCTCAGCATGTACATCAATTGTCCACATCCATTCATTACATACAATGGGCACAATCCATAAGCATAATAGCCCAATAAATGTCGTTAGCTGCTTTTGCAATAATACATCTGGTGCAGTGTAGCGCAGCTTTAATTTCAATCTATATTTCCTTCTTGCTTGGCGGAGTACATGTAATTTATTACTCGATATTTCGAATTGTAATGTTTCTTTTTTTGTTTGCACATGGCGAATTGTTACGTGGTGACTATGTAAATACTGTAGCAGCTCATGCATCCGATCATCCTTTTGCACAGTTACACGAATACGGCGATAATTGAAATTATACATACCGTTCAATCGTCACCTTATGCAATTTTTTACACGTTACACTAAAACCATTTGTCGCCAACACATTAACTGTTACTTGTTCTCCGTTAATATGCACCATAAAATCGTCTAGCATGCATGTACACGCAGTTTCAGTGGCGTTCAAAAGTGTATAATTACCATGCCACTTAAATTGCTTGTAGTCCGTTATTTCAAGAATAGGCGCATTTTGAAATAATTTTTTCAACTAAAAAGCCCCCTTTTGACGTACTATATGCGACGGCAAAAGAAGGCATGTATAGGATTATCGGTTTGGCCTTTGTTTCGCTTTCGGAGGTCCTAAAATTTCGGAAGTAATAACCGCCTGCATAAGCGCCTGTTGCGTAGTAGGTGTTACAAATACAGGCTTAGTTTTTTCTTGTATTTGCTTCACTCTAGCAGTTTGCTCAATATTTTCACGCTTTTGACTTCTTTCTTGCCTTTTCACTGGCTCTGCTACTACTTGCTTTCTAGTTTCCGGCTGTTGTACTTCTACTGGCTTTGGTTTTAGTACTTCGCGTACAACTTCTGGTTGCTTTTGTTCTAGCCGACCGAATATTTCATTGGCAAAGTCCTCAAGTGATTTAGGAGCAGCTGTAGTAGCTTGCCGAGGTTCTTGTTTAGGAACCGGTTGCTGACTAAATGGTGGCATTTGCTTCGTTTCTTTAGGATTTCCTTTTTTACTAAAGACTGAAGAAATAATCCCGATGATTATAATTATAATTAACGATTCCATTTAGCAAACACACTCCCTTCTACCTATGATCTTCATTATTTTTGTGAAGTATCTGGTTTATCTGTAGATTTAGCAATTGAATCACGCATTAATGTATCAGCTTGAATGTTTTTATAGTTCATGTAGTCCATAATACCAAAGTTCCCTGATCGTAATGCTTCTGCAATCGCCATTGGTACTTCTGCTTCCGCTTCAACTACTTTTGCTTTCATTTCTTGTACTTTTGCTACCATCTCTTGCTCGTTTGCTACAGCCATTGCACGACGTTCCTCAGCTTTAGCTTGTGCGATATTTTTATCCGCCTGCGCTTGCTCGATTTGTAGTTCTGCACCGATGTTTTTACCGATATCTACGTCAGCAATATCAATCGATAAGATTTCAAACGCGGTACCTGAGTCTAATCCTTTTGCTAATACTGTTTGTGAGATTAAATCTGGATTTTCTAATACTTTTGAGTGTGATATAGATGATCCGATCGTCGAAACAATTCCTTCACCAACGCGGGCAATAATTGTATCCTCACCCGCACCACCTACTAAACGGTCTAAGTTTGCACGAACTGTAATACGCGCCTTTGCTTTTACTTCAATACCGTTAATAGCCACACCAGCGATAAATGGTGTTTCAATCACTTTCGGGTTTACTGACATTTGTACAGCTTCTAATACGTCACGTCCGGCTAAGTCTATTGCTGCTCCACGTTCAAATGATAATTCGATATTTGCACGGTGCGCAGCGATTAAAGCGTTAACTACGCGGTCTACATTACCTCCTGCAAGGTAGTGAGACTCTAATTGGTTAATGGATACATCAAGCCCAGCTTTATGAGCTTTAATTAACGGATTGACGATACGAGACGGAATTACACGACGTAATCGCATCCCAATTAATGTCAAAATACTTACACGAACACCTGCTGCTAGTGCACTAATCCATAGTGCAACTGGTACGAATGTGAAAAATACAGCTAGTGCGATAAAGACAATTACTATTGTAACTATTAAACCAATTACCCCAGCATCAATTGCAATATCCATTTTCTATTCCCCCGCTTTTTCTTTATATTCTCGCACAACGATACGCGAGCCTTCTACTTTAATAACTTCTACTTTCTTTTCTACATCAATATAGCTACCTTCAGATACAGCATCAATGCGTTCAGCACCTACAGAAATTACGCCTGCTGGTCGAAGCGGTGTTAACGCCGTACCTATTTTGCCGATGAGCTCAATGCGATTAACATTCGACACATATCCTTCTTCTGTCGTTGTTGCATCTTTTAATACAAGCTTATTGAAAACATGCAGCTTTTTGCCAAAGAATTTCATAATAATCACCATTCCTATAACTGCAATAAACATTGCAATTAAAATCGAATACGCCATATGCACAAAGTTAGCGCCTGCAAATAATAAACTAATAATCATTAATGCACCACCTATAATACCAATTATGCCACCTGGTATAAAGAGTTCCGCGATTAAAAGTGCTAAACCAACAACAAATAATATAATCGTCTCATAGCCAGCAAAGCCAGCTATTGTATGACCAAAGAAAAATAGTCCGAGTGATGATAAGCCCATTATACCCGGTACGCCAAATCCTGGTGAATACAATTCTAACACTAAACCGAGACTGGCAATAGATAGTAAAATTGGCACAACAACTGGGTTCGTAATAATACGTACAATCTTCTCAGCAATCATAGGATTCAAATCAATGACTTCACTATTTGCTAAACCAGCATGCTCTAGTACTTCTTGCATATTGTGTACAGTGCCATTGGAATATTTGACTTCTTTTGCTTCCTCCGCAGATAATGTTAAAAATTTACCTACTGGAGCACGATATTTTTCCATATCTATATTTTTATTCGCCATCGCTTCTGCATAGATTGGTTTACGTCCAGAAGATTCAGCTGCTGCTTTCATTTGGGCAATCCATGCGCTTTGTGCTTTTTCTTCTGCTGCGTTTCCTGCAGAGTCAATGATTCCTGCAGCTCCAATTGTTGCACTTGGCATCATATAGATTTCATCAGCATGTAGGGCTAGGAACGCACCTGCTGAATGCGCTTTCGTATTAATGAAGGCGATTACTTTCAGCTTAGATCGTGCTTGGTCCATGAGTTTTGCAATTTCATCAGCTGCATCTGTGAAGCCACCAGGTGTATGTATTTCCAACACGATTGCTTCAGCATTATTCTTTAATGCCTCGTTAAATGCGCGCTGTAAAAATGCTTGTAGCCCTTTCTCAACTTCTCCTTCGATTGGGACATGATACACCTTACTACTCGCAAATGTCATTGATGGAGCAATTAATACTAATGACATGATTAATAGTAACAGCCAACCAATCATTCGTGTCTTTTTCACTCGTTTCTCTCCTTTCTTAAATTATTTGTTAGCTACATATACGACTTAAATGCAGAAAAGTTTCAAGAAAGTGAAAAAAAGGCTCTTTTTTATATATTACACTATTTGAGATTAAGAAACGAAGCAAAATGCAGGTTAAATTGTAATATATAGAAAATAATAGATAATAAAATTAATACCTATTAATTATTACTCACTTTGATATTTATATTATTGAGCGAGATATTTATCGACTGCTTTATTAAGAAAATGTGCAGCTACTTTTTTTACTTTTTCAGTAACATCAAGCTTTTCGCTAAGTTATATTTCGACAATTACACCTACGTCGGCTAAAACAGCTTTACTGATTGTATAGAACTTTATTAAAATTTCTCTTTACAAAACAAAATAACCCACAATATGCTATGCACATTGTGGGTTAATCATTGTTGTCTGCTCAGTGAATCATAAAATTGCGTGTTTTGAACGTAGGGATTTTATAGGAAAAAATTACCACTTACGTTTACGTGCAGCTTCTGATTTCTTTTTACGTTTAACGCTAGGTTTTTCGTAGAACTCGCGCTTTCTAACTTCTTGAATTGTACCACTTTTTGATACAGTACGTTTGAAGCGGCGAAGAGCATCTTCAAGCGATTCGTTTTTGCGAACGACAGTTTTTGACATCTCTCTTTCCCTCCCTCCGAACACACGTCAATACAAGCACTAACTAGCTGTTAGTGTGTACTAAAAGATTATATCGTAATGTTTTAATGCAGTCAATAGAAACTATTATATTTAATAATTAGAATCTGAAGTTAAACCATTCATAATTGCAACACCAGAACTTGCGCCAATTCGAGTTGCGCCATGTTCAATCATCTTTTGCATATCTTCTAAGCTACGAACGCCACCTGAAGCTTTTACGCCTATGTTTGGTCCTACAGTTTTTCGCATTAAAGCAATATCTTCAGCCGTTGCACCGCCAGTAGAGAAGCCTGTTGATGTTTTTACAAAATCAGCACCAGCTTCTACACATAATTCACAAGCCTTTACTTTTTCTTCATCAGTTAGTAGACATGTTTCTAAAATAACTTTTACTAATGTACCGTTTGCTGCATCTACTACAGCTTTAATATCGTCTCGTACTAAATCGTACTCGCCATTTTTTAAAGCACCAATATTTAGTACCATATCGATTTCACCTGCACCGTTAGCAATTGCATCTTTTGTTTCATATGCTTTTACAGCCGACGTAGATGCGCCTAAAGGGAAGCCTATTACAGTACAAACTTTCACTGCTGTTCCATCTAAAAGTTCTGCACAATATTTTACCCATGTCGGATTAACACAAACTGATGCAAACACATATTTTTTTGCTTCTTCACAAATTTGTGTAATTTGATCACGCGTTGCATCCGCTTTTAATAAAGTGTGATCAATCATCTCTGCATAATTTTGAGTCATGTAAATAGCCCCTTTTTTAATATATTTATCTGTTGTACGTACAACTATATCATATCATTCATTATAAATTAAAATAAATAAACAGACTAGTTTTTCAATTAGTATATGGTTAATTAGATACGCTTAAACTACTATTGTTTTTTTGCTTTATTGCTCAAATTAGTGGTGAACCGGCTCTTCACCATAACTTAGGAATAAATTCAGTGACAAAATCCACGATATTGTAATTTCGGTTAATTATAGTAAAGTTGTATTGGTAGATAAATTAACTAATCATATTCTAAGGGGCGAATAATAATGAAAAAATCAGTATTACTATCAATGTCTTTAGCATTAGGATTAACTTTGGCAACATCGACGCAATTTGATCAAGCAGAGGCTGCAACAAAAGAAGTGAAATACAGTACATGTAAGGAATTAAATAAAGTCTATACTAATGGAGTAAGAACTTCAAAGGATACAAAGAATGCAGTATTTAGCAAGAAAGAAAAGAAAACTAATTACAAAGCAACTAAAGCAGTAGTAAATGCCAACCTATATAAATTGAACACTCACTTAGACAATGATAAAGATGGAATAGCGTGTGAGAAATAATACTTCTCACATTGGCACATATTGTGTTATTGGGAAAATCAAAAATCTACAAAATAAAAGCATCTCCTATAATAAGCCTAAAGGAGATGCTAACGGACGTTTTTTTATATAATTTACAGTTTGTTATATTATCTATTATTGCACTTGTTCTTCAAGTAAACGCACAAATTGACCTTCATTGTAAGGGTAACCAGCTTTTGTAATTTTTACTTTTACTAATTTGCCGACCATTTCTTCTGTTGCTTCAAATACAACTTTTAAATAGTTTGTTGTGTACCCCACATAAAGATTTTCGTTTTCCGATTCTTTAAAACGTTCTTCTGGAATAACTTCTAACACTTCACCTTCGAAGCGAGAAGCATACTCTTTTGCTAATTGGTCGTTTAACGCAATTAGACGGTGCACACGCTCGTTTTTCACTTCTTCGTCTACTTGGTCCTCCATACGTGCTGCAGGAGTTCCTGTACGTTTAGAATATGGGAAAACGTGCAGCTCTGAAAACTTATGATCACGAATAAAATTATACGTTTCCATAAATTCTTCTTCCGTTTCTCCAGGGAAACCAACGATGACATCGGAAGTAATCGCTAAATCTGGTAGTGCTTCTGCTAAACGTGTAATACGTTCTGCGAAAAATTCCATCGTATATTTACGACGCATACGTTTTAACACTGTATCAGAACCCGATTGGATCGGAATGTGTAAATGATTTACAACGATTTTTGAATCACGTAATACTTCAATCACTTCATCCGTTAATTGTGATGCCTCAATTGATGAAATACGTAAACGTTTTAAACCTTTTACTTGAGATTCTAGGTCACGTAGTAATTGTGCTAAGTTATAGTCTTTAAAATCTTGTCCGTAACCTCCTGTATGAATACCAGTTAGTACGATTTCTAAATAACCAGCGTCTACTAATTGCTGAGCCTGACGAATAACTTCTTGAGGATCACGAGAACGCATTAAACCACGTGCCCACGGAATAATACAAAACGTACAGAAGTTATTACAGCCTTCTTGTATTTTTAATGAAGCACGAGTACGGTCTGTAAATGCAGGAACATCCAATTCCTCATATACACGGTTTTTCATAATATTGCGTACAGCATTAATTGGTTGACGCTCTACACGGAACTCGTCAATTAATCCGAGCATTTTCTCGCGGTCTTGTGTCCCAACGACGATATCAACACCTGGAATCGCCATAATTTCTGCTGGTGAAGTTTGTGCATAACAACCTGTCACACAAATAACAGCATCAGGGTTTTGACGAACAGCACGTCGAATGACTTGACGTGATTTTTTATCCCCTGTATTTGTTACAGTACATGTATTAATGACATAAACATCTGCTTGATGCTCAAATTCAGTACGTTCATATCCTTGCTCTTTAAAAAGCTGCCAGATTGCTTCTGTTTCGTAATGGTTTACTTTACAGCCTAATGTGTGAAAAGCCACTGTTGACAAGGCTTGTACACCTCTTTCATTCAAATTCATATGATATTGCAGATAATGCGTATAATGGCGCAGTTTCTGCCCGTAAAATTCTTGGACCGAGTGACATTGTTTGAGCGCCTGCTGCTAGTAAGCTCTCACTTTCCTTACGTGATATACCACCTTCGGGACCGAAAATACATAAAATTGATTTCAATTCATTATCATACACTTTTTTTAGCTTATCCGCAAATCTTGTGCGTATTTCCTGTTTAGCATCTTCTTCATCCGCTATAAAGACTGCATCGTAATTTGGAATAATTAATAGTAATTGTTTAAACGTTATTGGACTATATATTTTCGGGATATGCGTTCGATGCGATTGTTCAGCAGCTTCTTGTGCAATTTTTTGAAGACGTTCTGTTTTCTTTTCCCCTTTTTTATCATCCCATTTTACGATAGAGCGTTCTGCAGAAAATGGAATAAGGGCATGCATCCCTAACTCAGTTGCCTTTTGTGCGATGAGCTCTAACTTATCACCTTTTGGTAAGCCACAAGCAATATCTACGTGAATAGGCATTTCTGAAGAAGGAATGACTTCGCCTGTTTTTTGCACTGTAACATCTGTGTCGAGGTTAGTTATTTCACAAACAAACGCCGTATTATTATTTACAACTATAACTTCCTCGCCAACTGTCATACGCATTACTTTACTAATATGGCGCGAATTTTCTCCAGAAATTGTGCACTGTCCAATATCATTAAAAGGTGTTTCAACGAAATATCGCTGCATATTAATTTCTCCTTTTCACATAGAAAAACAACAGCTACGACTGGTAGCTGCTGATTTACTACAACCTTTATTTCGGACGACGGGCAATAATTGCAACCCAGTCTTCCATCATTAATACTTCTTCAATAATAAAGCCTGTTTTTTCAAGTGCCGCTTTAACATCATCTTTTTTCGCACCGATAATACCAGATGTCACATAAAGTCCGCCTGGCTTAACAATCGAGAACGCATCATCTGTGAATGTCATAATTATTTCTGCTAAAATATTCGCTACAACAACATCTGCTTGTTCTTTTACTGTATCAAGCAAATTGCCATGGAATACTTCAACTGTATTTTCTACTTTATTTAACTCTACGTTTTCACGCGCAGAACGAACTGCTACTTCGTCAAGGTCAAGCGCATGCACGCTTTTTGCTCCTAGCATTGCAGCACCGATAGATAGCACACCAGAACCCGTTCCAACGTCTACAACTGTATCGCCAGCTTGTACTACCTTTTCTAGCGCCTGTAAACACATAACTGTTGTTGGGTGAGTACCTGTACCGAAAGCCATACCGGGATCAAGCTCAATAATTAGCTCATCCGTAGAGACAGGTGCATACTCCTCCCATGTCGGGACAATTGTAAAGCGCTCCGAAATTTTCACGGGGTGATAGTACTGTTTCCATGCCGTCGCCCAATCTTCTTCGTTTACTTCACTCGTTGTTAAAATATTTTCACCGATGTTAATATCGAAATTTACAAGGTTGGCGATTGCAAGTTTGATTTCTTCAACAGTTTCAGCTAAGAAGCTCGTTGCGGATAAATATGCCTTCACTATGACACCAGTTTTTGGGAAATCAAGAGGATTCAATGCATAAATTTCTCCAAACTGATCAATTCTTTCTTTTGTTAATTCTATTGAGTCTTCAATAACAACGCCGCTCGCGCCTGCCTCATGTAAAATATTCGATACTGCATCTACTGCTTCATGCGTTGTTAAAATAGATAGCTCTGTCCATTTCACTTGCAATCATCCCCTCTTTTATTCGCCTTTTAATTTTTTCTTAATTTTATCGAGTAGTGAGCTACCGTGCTCTTCTGGAATATCGCCACTAATTTCTGCAAAATCACGTAATAATTGCTTTTGCTTTTCAGTTAATTTTGTAGGTGTCATCACTTTTACAACTACGTATTGGTGACCTGTTCCATAACCGTGAACATTTTTTACACCTTTATCTTTAATGCGGAATTGTGCACCTGATTGTGTACCCGCTGGAATTTTTAATTTTACTTTCCCATGCACTGTTGGTACTTCGATTTCATCACCTAACGCAGCTTGTGGGAATGTTAATTTTAATTCATAGTAAATGTCGTCGCCGTCACGTTCGAAATATTCGTGATTACGTACAGAGAAGACGATATATAAATCTCCTGCCGGACCGCCGTTAATACCTGGCTCACCTTGACCTGCTACGCGCAGTTGTTGACCATCATCGACTCCTGCTGGAATTGTAACTTTAATTTTTTTACGTTTTTGTACAGTGCCAGCACCGCGACATGTTGTACATTTCTCAACAATAATCTTCCCAGCGCCACGGCAACTTGGACAGCTACGTTTATTTACCATACGTCCAAATGGAGTGTCCACTGTTTGATTAATTTGCCCTGCACCATTACATTGCGAACACGTTTGTGGTGTAGTTCCTGGTTTTGCACCAGAGCCGTTACATGTATCACATTTTTCTTCATTTGGAATTTCGATTTCTGTTTCTTTCCCAAACACAGCATCTTCAAAATTTATATTCATGCGGTATTGTAGGTCGTCGCCTTTCCGTGGGGCGTTAGGATCTTGACGGCGTCCGCCACCTCCGAAGAATGAGCTGAAAATATCCTCGAAGCCGCCGAAACCATTGCCTCCGAATCCACCTCCACCAAAGCCTGCGCTTGGATCTTCATGACCGAATTGATCGTAACGTGCACGTTTTTGCTCATCTGACAGCACTTCATACGCTTCTGCAATTTCTTTGAACTTTTCATCTGCACCTTGTTCTTTGTTAATATCTGGGTGATATTGTTTTGATAATTTACGATATGCTTTTTTAATTTCTTCTTTGCTTGCTCCCTTTTGAAGACCAAGCACTTCATAATAATCGCGCTTATTCATACTTCACTCTCCGCTCTTTTGCATAAAATCTATTGTAACACGCATCGACAAAATACGCCTTAATTTTCTAATCCATTAATACGCCTTCATCATTCTTCCCGCTTAATAAATAAATTAGTTTTTGATTCATTAAATCCAAACATTATTAGCAAGCTTATTTTGGTTGCTCAAAATGAGTTGCGTATTTTTAATAAAGAAAAGCCAAAGCCGCAAGCGGTCTTTGGCTTTTCATTTTACATGCTGTTACAAATTATTTGTCGTCTTTAACTTCTTCAAAGTCAGCGTCTACGATACCGTCGTCTTTTGTATTCGATTCTGGACCTGCTTCGCCGCCTTGTGCTGCTTGAGCCGCAGCTGCTGCTTGCTCATAAACTTTCATGACTAAAGGTTGTAGAACACCTTCTAATTTTTCTTTAGCAGCTTTAATGCCTTCGATTTCGCCAGCTTCTAGCGCTTTTTTCAGCTCGTCGCGTGCATCTTCCACTGATTTTTTCTCATCTTCTGAAATTTGTTCGCCAAGATCAGTAACTGTTTTGTCCACTTGGAAAACAAGTTGATCTGCTTCGTTACGAAGATCTGCTTCTTCTTTACGTTTTGCATCCGCTTCTGCATTTGCTTCAGCGTCTTTTACCATACGTTCAACTTCTTCATCTGATAAACCAGAATCAGATTGAATAACAATTGTTTGTTCTTTACTTGTACCTAAGTCTTTCGCTTTAACAGATACAATACCGTTTTTATCGATGTCAAATGTTACTTCGATTTGTGGGATACCACGTGGTGCTGGTGGGATATCCGCTAATTGGAAGCGACCTAAAGTTTTGTTATCCGCAGCCATTGATCGTTCACCTTGTAGTACGTGAATGTCTACTGCTGGTTGGTTGTCAGCAGCTGTAGAGAATACTTGTGATTTAGATGTTGGAATCGTTGTGTTACGGTCGATTAATTTCGTGAACACGCCACCCATTGTTTCAATACCTAATGATAATGGTGTTACGTCAAGTAATACGATATCTTGTACATCACCAGTTAATACGCCACCTTGAACAGCAGCACCCATCGCTACTACTTCGTCAGGGTTAACACCTTTATGTGGATCTTTTCCTGTTGCGTTTTTAATTGCTTCTACTACTGCAGGAATACGAGTAGAACCACCAACTAAAATAACTTTGTCTAATTCAGAAGCAGATAAACCAGCATCAGATAAAGCTTGACGAGTAGGAACGATTGTACGCTCTACTAAATCACGAGTTAAATCATCAAATTTAGCACGAGTTAATGTTACTTCTAAGTGTAGTGGACCTTCTGCGCCAGCTGTGATGAATGGTAATGAAATTTGTGTAGAAGTTACACCTGATAAATCTTTTTTCGCTTTTTCTGCTGCATCTTTTAAACGCTGCATTGCCATTTTGTCTTTTGATAAATCAATGCCGTTTTCTTTTTTGAATTCAGCTACTAGGAAATCGATAACTTTTTGGTCGAAATCGTCCCCACCAAGCTTGTTATCACCAGCTGTAGCTAATACTTCAAATACACCGTCACCTAATTCAAGAATCGACACGTCAAAAGTACCGCCACCAAGGTCAAATACTAATACTTTTTGATCTACGTCTTGTTTATCTAAACCGTATGCAAGAGCTGCAGCAGTTGGCTCGTTAATAATACGTTCTACTTCAAGACCTGCGATTTTACCAGCGTCTTTTGTTGCTTGACGTTGAGCATCACTAAAATATGCAGGAACTGTAATAACAGCCTTTGTTACTTTTTCCCCTAAGTAATCTTCAGCATAGCCCTTTAAATATTGCAAAATCATTGCTGATACTTCTTGTGGTGTATATTCTTTATCTTCAATAGTTACTTTTTCAGCAGTACCCATTAATGATTTGATTGACATAATTGTATTTGGGTTTGTTACAGATTGGCGTTTTGCTACTTCTCCGACTTGACGTTCACCGTTTTTGAATGATACAACAGATGGAGTTGTACGGTTACCTTCTGGGTTTGGAATTACTTTTGGTTCTCCACCTTCAAGTACAGCTACGCAAGAGTTAGTTGTTCCTAAGTCAATACCGATAATTTTGCTCATTTGAAATTTCCTCCTAATATTTAAACACGGATTGTGTTATATATGTTTTTATTGTGGCTCTCGAATGCCTTTTAATACTTATTCGTTTACTGATACCATAGCAGGTCGAAGTACACGATCTTTAAGTTTGTAGCCCTTTTGAAGTTCACGTAATACAATGCCTGCTTCTTTGTCGCTATCTTGCTCTTGCATTACTGCTTGGTGGAAGTTTGGATCAAACATTTCTCCTTCAGATGCAATCGCTTCTAGGCCTTCTTTATTTGTTGCTTCTACGAATTGGCGATACACCATTTCAACACCTTTATATAATGAAGTTGCTTCTTCAGATGTCACCTCAACTTGTAATGCACGCTCTAAATTATCTAACACAGGCATTAAATCTGTTAACAAGCTTTGAGCTCGAAACTTTTCCGCTGCTTCGCGGTCAAGCTTATTGCGGCGAAGCAAGTTATCATAATCTGCGCGAAGGCGTAAGTAGCGGTTTTCTTCCTCACTTAGCTTTGCTTCAAGTTCCGCTATTTTTTGCTCGCTTTCATCAACTGCTTCAACTGCTTCTTCAGCTACAACTTCTTCTTTCGCTTCTTCAACTGTTTCATCAACAGCTACTTCGTCCGCTTTTTCAACAGTTGTTTCTTGCTCTAATTCTTGATTTTTAGTCGTTTCAGTCACGTCTTAATCCTCCTCATAGTTGCTACGGCTTCGTCAATGCACGTGACAAGCCATTGCGCATCATATCTAATAATGTAACGACACGTTTGTAATCCATTCTTGTCGGTCCAATAATAGCGATTGCGCCGTACTGCTCTTCACCTACAGAAAACGGTGCAGTAATCACACTACAATTTTCCATTGCCATATGATTATTTTCCGAGCCAATGCGAATTTGAATACCTTTATCTTTAGGCTTGAATAAAGACTGCAATTGGCTTTCTTTATCCATTAAATCCATTAGCATGCGGATTTTATTTAAATCGTGGAACTCTGGCTGGTTCAACATATTTGTTTTACCACCATAATAAATTTTACCTTCTTTTTGACCAGTTGAAACGTTAAGTAATGATTGAATAACTGTATCAGCTGTTTTCACATGCTGCTTTAGTATTTCTAATGCTTCAACTTCAAGTTTTAAATGTAGTTCCTGAAGCGGTACACCTGTCAGCCTATCATTTAAAATATTGACCATTTTTTCAATATCAGAGGGGCTAAATCCATTTGGTAAAGTTAATAGTCGATTTTCCACATGACCATTGTCCGTAACAATAATCGCTACAGCTGATTGTTCCGTAAGCGGGACAATTTGGAATTTTTTCACTTTGTGCTGTTGCACATCTGGTCCAAGTAAAATCGTTGTATATGTCGTTAGCTCCGACAATATATTTGCTGACTCACGAATAAGTTGCTCCATCTCTATCATTTGTTGTTTGAAAACAGATTGGATTTGATTCGCTTCATCAGCTTGAATAATTTGAGGCTGTAATAAATGATCTACATAAAAACGATAACCCTTCTCAGATGGAACACGACCTGAAGATGTATGTGTTTTTTCAAGGAACCCAAGTTCTTCAAGGTCTGCCATTTCATTTCGAATTGTAGCTGGACTAAAAGTAATCCAATCTTTTTTCGAGATTTGGCGTGATCCAACAGGCTGGGCAGACGTCACAAAATCATCAACGATTACTTGCAATATTTGTAACTGCCGATTTGTTAGCATGTTTATCACCTCTGTTAGCACTCGAGTTACCGGAGTGCTAATACTATTATTAAATTAGCAAATCTCTAAATTTATGTCAACGGAATCGCTCAATCTTCTAATAAAAATTGTTGAAAAACTTCATTTCCAACAAAACGTCCTTTTCTTGTAAGGCGAATTCCGACATCATCCTGCTCTAAAAGCCCTTCTTTAACAAGCTTTTCTATTATTTCCTTATAACGGTTAAACATATGTTCACTAAACTTTTCTTCATATTCCTTATATGTTATACCAGCTGTTTTGCGAAGCCCTAAAAACATTTGTTCCTCTAATTTTTCAGCAATCGTTACTTTATGTTCGTGAATTAGTGGTCGCTCTCCACTTTGTACAGTTTCTATATATTTCTTAATTGGACCGACATTTGAATAACGTACACCAGCTAAATAGCCATGAGCTCCAGCACCAAATCCTGCATATTCATCATTATCCCAATAAATTTTATTATGTGTTGATGCAAAGCCTTCTTGCGCAAAATTACTTATTTCATATTGGTGAAGTCCATGTACTTCCATCTGCTGCATGAGTACATCATACATATCCGCTTCTAAATCCTCAGATGGTAATGGTAATTTCCCTTTTGCATATTGAATATAAAAAATAGTTTTCGGCTCCACAATTAGGGAGTATGCAGAATAATGAGGAAGCTTAAGTGCAAATGCGGCCTGTAAAGTATTTTGCCACTGTTCCATCGTTTGATTCGGTAAACCGTACATTAAATCTATGCTAATATTTTCAAAACCAACTTTTTTCGCATTAGCAATTGTTTCATATACATGTTCATTTGAATGCGTACGACCGATTTTTTCAAGCAAGCTTTGATCAAATGACTGGACACCCATACTCAACCGGTTAACACCGCCATTATAAAGAGCTCGTAATTTTTCAACTGTTAACTCATCTGGATTAGCTTCTGACGTAAATTCAGTCACATTATGCATTGGAATATGCAAACGTACTAATTGTAAAAGGCGTGTAATTTGCATAGCTGTTAAAGCTGTTGGCGTTCCACCTCCTAAAAATATCGTTTCTATTTGCTCAAATGCTGTTGGATTAGCACGCACCGTCATTTCCATTTCTTTCCCAAGAGCCTCTATATATTCGTCTACTGGCTGATTTTTGAAAAACACTTTATTAAAATCGCAGTAATTACAAATTTGATGACAGAAAGGAATATGAATATAAACACCTCTAGCCATAAAAATCACTTCCTTTTCTATTATTCCCTTATCTATTGTACTTATTATTGGCGAAATTAAAATATAAAAAACCGTACTCAATTAAGAGTACGGATAACTTTGTAAATAGATTCAATATTTTACGAGTTTTACGACATTGCAAAAACAGGTGTTTGGTTGTTTAACATCATTACTAAATCAATCGCTGTTAATTCAGGTAGCTTTTCTGAAAACTGAAGCGCTTCCTCTTTTGAATTGAATGTAAAAGCTTCAAGCTCTTTCGTTAGCTCGTATTTTCCGTTAATCAAATTTACTAAATACATGCGTATAGTAGGACAGCAAGTTTTCGTTAAATCAAGGTTTTCCCCAGCTAATATAATCCCCACATTATCTGTATTTGGACTTATTACAACTTGTAATGTACTAAGTCCATCTAATTCAAACCATTCAGGAATATTAATTTCGATTTGCTTATTCATAAAATCCATCCCCCAATTGATAGTTTCATTTTTTCTCACCATATATTTAGAAAATCACGATTGTGATGGTGTTTCGATAATCCAAATAAAAATATACAATTATCCCAAAAACCTATGATTAAGTATTATACTTAACTTAATTCACCGCGAGTTTTATTTCATTTGTACTATATATCGCAATATTTTAATGGGCTATATGCAACTATTTAAGATACGTTTAACTCTATTGTACTACAATATAAAATTATTAAAAGTTTAATTTATAAAAATATTTTTACTATTATTAATATTAAGGCAATTAAATATACCTAAAACACTTTTGTTTAATTACAGTACCTTTATAGTAGTTTAAAGGAATTTCTTTTTATTTTTCTGCATTTCATGATTATCTTTTAATAAAAATAGAATAATTATTAAATCAATTGTTATATAACAACATCATGATTATACTATC
Organism: Solibacillus sp. CAU 1738; assembly: GCF_039888725.1. Taxonomy (NCBI): domain Bacteria; kingdom Bacillati; phylum Bacillota; class Bacilli; order Caryophanales; family Caryophanaceae; genus Solibacillus; species Solibacillus sp. CAU 1738. The sequence continues at coordinate 430,227 of NZ_JBDQQN010000001.1, read as the reverse complement.
TTGTAACAATACACAGCACTGAAAATATTAATACAAAAAAATGCCCACTGCATCTAAATTTGCAGTGGGCATTTTTTAATTAGTGAGGTAAGAATAGTAATTGAAACGCAAAAAGTATTGCAAAAACATAAAGCATTGGATGTACTTTTTTTGCTTCACCTTTCACTATTTTCAAGATAGGATAAGTGATAAAACCAAAAGCAATCCCAGTTGAAATGCTAGAAGTAAGCGGCATTAGTAAAATAATTAAAAAAGCAGGGAACGCTTCATCTAATTTATGCCACTCTATTTCTTTAATTGAAGCAATCATTAATGTACCAACGATAATTAAAGTCGGTGACGTGATAGCAGCAACACCAGATACCGCACCTACTAACGGTCCAAAGAACGATGCAATAATAAATAGAATAGCTACAGTTAAGCTTGTCAAACCTGTGCGACCACCTGCAGCAACACCAGCTGAAGATTCAATAAATGCTGTCGTTGGACTTGTACCAAACATAGAACCAACTGTTGTAGCAACTGAGTCAGCTAATAATGCCTTCCGCGCACGAGGCAATTGGTCGCCCTTCATTAAACCTGCTTGCTTTGCGACTCCAACCATAGTACCTGTCGTATCAAAAAGTGTAACTAAAATAAACGAGAATACAACTCCATATAATCCATAAGAAATAACTTGACCAATTGCTTCAATCGGATTCCAAATTAATATTCCTTCTGGTAAATCTGGAATTGCTACCACTTTTTCAATCTGTAATTGATTTGTTAACACTGCTACAATACCAGTGATTACCATACCAATAAATAAAGCACCATTAATATTACGTACCATTAAAATAACAGTAATTATTAAACCGAATAACGTTAGAAGTACACCTGGAGAAGTTAAATCACCTAGCATAACTAAATTGCTATCACTTGCAACAATTATATTTGCCATGCGTAACCCTAGGAAAGCAATAAATAAACCAATACCAGCAGTAATGGCATGCTTTAAATTTTTAGGAATTATTGTTATAAGTTTTTCACGTAATGGTGTTAATGATAAAATTATAAAAATAATCCCTGCCACAAATACGGCTGCAAATGCTGTTAAATAATCAATCTTACCATCAGAAGCCAAAACAACAGCATATGTGAAATATGCATTCAATCCCATACCAGGAGCAACTGCGATTGGATAATTTGCGCAAATTGCCATCCATAATGTACCGATTACAGCAGAAATAATAGTTGCCATAAACACTTGGTCAAGTGGTACACCTGCATCCGATAATATAATCGGGTTTACTACAACGATATATACCATAGTAAGGAATGTAGTCATTCCTGCAATAAGTTCAGTCTTTACATTTGTACCATGTTCTTTCAAACGAAACATCTACATACCCTCTTTCTTAAATACGAACATTTTTTTTAACATCAAATATAATATTCGTTTTTAAGGTCGGATTCAACCCTTTTTCTCAAAGTCATTATTCTCAAAATTATTTGATTACATCCAAATAATTTATTGTCCATTTTGTATAATTTCCCCAATTTACGAGCGAATCACTTTTCTTGTATGCAGATTACTCTTTAACTAATTTGATTCAATTTTGTTTTTTTATTATTACGACAAATAGACTTGCCAATACACAGAAAACACCTGCTAAAAAGAATGACCACGTGTAAGAATCGAAAAATTTATAAATTAAACCGCCACCAAAAGCAGCCGTTGCAGCTCCTGCTTGATGAAATGCAAAAATCCAACCATAGATAATACCACTATTATTTATACCGAAAATTTGCCTCGTTATACCAATAGTCGGTGGTACCGTTGCAATCCAATCTAATCCATAAAATACGGTAAAGATAGCTAGCAAAATATAAGAACCTTCCATCAACGAATATGGCAGTAGTACTAGAGAAACCCCTCTTAAACTATAGTACCAAAATAACAACCATCGATTATCGAAACGATCTGACAACCACCCTGATAGAGTAGTTCCTACTAGATTAAAGACCCCCATAAACGAAAGTAACGAAGCCGCTGTAACTAAAGGTATTCCAAAACTGATACAGTAAGAAACAAAATGTGTACCAATTAAACCACTCGTTGAAAGCCCACAAATGTAGAAACTACCGGCTAATAACCAAAATTCCTTCACTTTCACAGCTATGAATAACCCTTTAAAAGCCAAAACAATCGGGTTTCCCTTCTGCCCTCCATCGCTAACTTGCACCTCTTCTTCAAATCCATATGGAAGAATGCCTGCATCATTCGGTGTGTTTTTCATAAATAAATAAATTATTATTAGCATAATGAAACAAAGGATTATTATTAATCCCATTGCCCAACGCCATGTATAATTATCAATAATAGCAGCTAAGACGGGAAGTAAAATTAATTGTCCGGTTGCTGTACTTGCAGATAGTATCCCTAATGCAAGTCCCCTTCTTTTTCTAAACCAATGATTCGAGACGTATGGACTCACTACCGTTAAAAAAAGACTTGCACCAAGGCCTATAATCACACCCCAAATGATGATTAGATGCCATGATTTATTCATAATTAATGTTAGTGTGGTACCCGTTATCAAAGTTGCCATTGAAACTAACATCATTTTTTTTACCCCAATAACCTCTAACAACGCTGCCATAAACGGGCCTGATATACCATATAAAAACAGACTTATGGCAAAAGCTAGTGCAATAACAGATCGGTCCCAGCCAAATTCACTTTCGAAAGCATTAATAAAAACTCCAGATGAAGAAATGACGATTCCAGCTGCAATAATAGAGAAAAATGTAATAACAAGAATAAACCAGCTATAATGTATACGTTTCATAACTTCCCCCATTTCCTATGGATAATATTTATATATCGCATTCGTTTAATATCCATCTGTTTAAATCTGTTTCCTATATTCCTTAACATTAACTTGCAATTAATCATTAGTAAAATTGAAGTTTATGAAGTTATCCATCGGAATTTTTGATACTATAAAAGAAAAAGGAAAATAAAGGTGGGTGAAATAATGGAAATACGCCATTTTATTACGTTTAAAAAAGTTATTGAAATGGGAAGTTTTACACAAGCGGCAGAAAATTTAGGTTACACTCAATCCACAGTGACTTCTCATATCCATGCGCTTGAAGAACATTTAGGTGCACCGCTGTTTAATCGGATGGGGAGAAAGGTAAGTTTAACTGACATTGGCAATAAATTATTACCCTATACACAAGAGATTTTAGATACTTATGGAAAAATCGAGAGTATTACAAGTAGTGAAGAGGATATAAAAGGAGAGTTAAAGATTGCGGCTCCAGAATCACTAACTGTATATCGTTTAGAACCAATATTAAGAGAATATAGAAAAAAGTTCCCTAATGTAAGCATCAGTTTAACTAACGCTACATGCGGAGATAACAAGAAGGCAATACTTAATGGTAGTGCTGATATTGCATTTGTCATGTTGCCAAAGATGCAGGATTCAGATTTAATCGTACATCAGCTATTAGACGAATCTATTGTCCTCGTTGGAAGCCCTGATTGCTCGTTAAATATAGTTGATAGCCGCTACGAAAATCAAAAAATAAGCGAATGTTTGATTACGAACGAAAAAGAATGTAGTTATCGAAGAGTATTTGAAGAATACCTTCGAGAACAGCGAATTGCACCCTACTCCACGATGGAACTTTGGAGTATAGAGGCGATAAAACGTTGTGTAATGAGCGGGCTTGGTATTTCTTATTTACCATTAATGACTGTTACGGATGAAATCCAAGAAGGAAAGTTGAAAATAATCCAATGTGTCGGTGGCTTTACACAGATTTTCTCCCAAGTCGCTTATCACAAAAACAAATGCATCTCCCCAGCTTTAACTATGTTTATCGAAATTACTTTGAAACATGCGCGTGAGTGGTCATGTGCAAAGAATACTCGTTAACCGAATATAGTGCTTAATAAAAAAATAGTAGCACTGCACACTTAACGTAATTAAATATTATACGATAGAAACAATTAGTAACTTTCTTGCACATATACAATAACATCGATTGAAAATGATACGCCATTATACACAGTATAAAAAAATAGGACATAGCAGTTTAGCTACCGCTAAAAGACCGCTATGTCCACCTTATTTATAATAATCAGAAATGCTAGAAGTTTCTTTGACGCTATTTTAAATTGCGGGAAATTGACGGTGCATGCAACCATTTTACCCACACTACAGAATTTAAAGACGTCTCAAAAACTAACTTACTTCGAATCATCCATCTTCAACACAGCCATGAACGCTTCTTGTGGAACCTCAACTGATCCTACTTGCTTCATACGTTTTTTACCTTCTTTTTGTTTGTCTAGAAGTTTACGTTTACGTGAAATGTCACCGCCGTAACATTTAGCAAGTACGTTTTTACGGATTGCTTTAATTGTTGAACGCGCCACAATCTTTTGACCAATCGCTGCTTGGATTGGTACTTCGAATTGTTGACGTGGGATTAATTCTTTTAGTTTTTCCACAATCACTTTACCGCGATCGTATGCAAAGTCACGGTGTACGATAAAGCTTAGTGCATCGACTTGCTCCGCGTTTAATAAAATATCCATCTTCACAAGTTTTGACGGCTTATAACCGATTAACTCGTAGTCAAATGAAGCGTAACCTTTTGTATTCGATTTCAGTATATCGAAGAAGTCATAAACAATCTCAGCAAGCGGAATTTCATATTGAATGTTAACACGTGAAGTATCAATATAATCCATGCCCATGAAATTGCCGCGTTTTATTTGGCAAAGCTCCATTACAGCTCCAACATAATCATTTGGCACCATAATTGTCGCTTTTACGTATGGTTCTTCAATACGATCGATTTTTTGTGGGTCCGGCATCATTGAAGGGTTGTCGATTTTAATCGAAGTGCCATCTGTCATAAACACTTCATAAATTACAGAAGGTGCAGTCGTAATTAAATCGATATTAAACTCACGCTCGATACGTTCCTGAATGATTTCCATGTGTAACAATCCTAAGAAACCACAACGGAAACCGAAGCCTAACGCTTGGGACGTTTCTGGCTCGTATTGTAGTGCTGAGTCGTTAAGCTCTAGCTTTTCTAACGCTTCACGTAAATCATTATATTTAGCAGTATCAATTGGATACAGACCGCAATATACCATTGGGTTCAATTTACGATAACCAGCTAATGCTTCTGGAGCAGGACGACTTGCAAATGTTACTGTATCCCCTACACGTGTGTCACCAACGTTTTTAATAGATGCTGTTAAATAACCAACATCCCCTACTGTTAATTCTGCTTGTGGCACAGCTTTAGGTGTATGAATGCCGACTTCGATTACTTCAAACTCTGCACCTGTAGCCATCATGCGAATTTTATCGCCTGGCTTAACAGTACCGTTCATAATACGAATAGAAATAATAACCCCTTTATACGCATCATATACAGAGTCAAAAATTAATGCTTGTAATGGCGCATCTGGATCGCCTTGTGGTGCTGGTACTTTTTCAACGATTTGTTCTAAAATTTCTTCAATACCGATTCCTGCTTTCGCAGATGCAAGAACGGCTTCAGATGCATCCAGCCCGATAACATCTTCAACTTCTTGTTTAACGCGATCTGGATCTGCGGCTGGTAAATCGATTTTATTAATTACTGGCAATATCTCTAAATCGTTATCTAATGCTAAATAAACGTTAGCTAAAGTTTGCGCTTCAATCCCTTGTGCTGCATCGACAACTAAAATTGCCCCTTCACATGCAGCTAAAGAGCGAGACACTTCATAAGTAAAATCGACGTGCCCTGGTGTGTCGATTAAGTGAAATGTATATGTTTCACCGTTTTTAGCGTTATATTTCAATTGTACAGCATTCAATTTAATCGTAATACCACGCTCACGCTCTAAATCCATCGAATCTAATAATTGCGATTTCATTTCTCGTTGAGTAATTGACTTAGTTTTTTCTAAAATACGGTCAGCCAAAGTCGACTTACCGTGGTCAATATGGGCAATAATAGAGAAATTCCGAATATTCTCTTGGCGTTTTAAACGTTCTTCTCGATTCATGTATATGTCCACTCCTATATCAAATACGCCCCAGTGAAAATGTGAATCTAGTTGCTTTTTAGGGCAATGAATACTCCACTGGTAACGTTAAATCCATTCAGCTTCTTAACTAAAGAAGCTTGAAAGCATGTTTTTCTTTGCTTTCTTTAGTGAAACATTTTCTGAACGAATTTAAGCTATTTTGAATTATACTATGAACGGTATGTAAACTACAACATTAGAACGGGATAAATGCTGTTAAATCAATATTTAATCTGATTTATGTTTCTTATTCTCTGCAAATCGATGCCTATATAAGCACAAAAGTGGGGCTGTTTATGGCTAAAAATGGCGCTGTTACGAACACATAAAATATGGCGAGAGTGTGTACAAAAATGTGTTTGTTTAAAGGCTCTGGGACTGAACCATGCCCTGGATGCGCGCCAGCTCGGAGTGCAGTGTGCAGTGCCATATTTAGCAACCCCGATTTTTGATGATGAACCAAATATTTGTCATAACTTTCAGCTCTCAAACGCAAGCATCGGTCACTCGCAGATTAGTTAGAGCATGTACAATGCTTACTTTTCAGGGCAATAAAAAACTGTAGATAATCCCATCTTAAATGAGTTTATCTACAGTCTACCGCAAGCCTCTTTACTGAATGCTAGCTTTTTTATTACACCCTTGTTATCTCTTTATACATATCCGTATAAAGTAGCTCTAATTTTTTCGACAGTTTCGCAAAAGCTGTTTCCCAAGCTTTGCGGGCTGTATCACCGTTTTCTTCTGGAATGGCTTTATATAAGGCATGTACCTCTGCTACCTTTTTCAGATCTGCCTCAGCCTGCGTTAGCTTCGAGTAGTTTTTCACGATGCTCTTTTCAGAGGCACTTAGCTTGTCATAAGCTTCTCGAATTTTCGATACATCGGCTTGCAAATTCGATTTGTATACGCCACTTTGAAGAAGTGAATCGATTGATTCCACAATACTATATGCTGTTTCATTAGACCCTTGTAGCTCTTTCTCCGCTTCAATAATTTTTTGACGCACATCTTCACTCACTAAACTCATTTGCTTTGCAGTTAGCTTAGCAAATGCCTTAATGACTGTTGTTGGATTACTAGCAAACGATTTATCATACTGCTTCATAAATGACTCTACTTTTTTCACGTCTGCTTCTGCTGTTTTTAAAACCGCAACATTTTTGACAAGCTTTTTGTCGCTGGAGCTAAGGCTACTATATTGTTTAGAAAGTTGCTTAATCTCTGCTACCGTAGCTGTATATAGCCCATTTACGACAAGTCCCTCGATATTATTGATTAACTCTGAAATGTTTGGTGCATTTTCATCTACAAGACGTTTTTCTAACAAATCTTCATATTGTGGTTTTGCTAAATGCTGCTGATTTGCAGGCAATTTTGTATACGCCTTTTCTACAGATTCAATTTTTTTCGCTTGTTTCTCAAAGTTTGTTTCTTCACGAGCGGCCTGTACTTTCTTATGGAAAGAAACGACACCTTTTACATCTTTACTAGCAGCAGTTAACAAATGATAGTTCGTGACATATTTTTTTGCAGTTGATGAAAGGTTTTTATATTTTGTTGTTGCTGTATTTACTGCTTTTTCTAATTCCGCGAACGAATATTTTGTTGTGTTAGCAAACTTTGCAATATCAGCTTTTAGCTCAATTGCCGCTGCTTTATCAACTGGTACTTTCCCATTATCATCAATCGTCACATTCGGTGGATTATTTAATAACTGATCTTCATTATATATAAGAGATTGCTGCAAACTTGTTAGTTTATTATAAGCTGTTAAAGCACTGTTATAGTTCGATTTTAGTTTACTTTCTTTCACACCACTCGTATTTAAAAGTAAAGTATACGATTCAATTTGTTTAATGACCTTCTCAGCTGTCTTTAAGTCCTTTTGTAACTGGATAACACCTTCATAGCCAACAATTTTAGCAGCCGAAGTTTTCGTTAAAGTTTTATACTCCGAAATAATACGGTTCACATTCGTCACATGGTCTTTCCATGTTTCCGCTGACGGATTTATTGGGTATCTTTCGTCATCAAGATAGCTCTCAATTTCAGCATTTAAACGATTAACTTGATTTTCTTCAGCAATTTCTGCATCGAGCAATTTCGTAATATATTCTGCCGGCACTAGCTGTTGTTGCTTGTATGTTAGTTTTTCATACTCAGTTCGAATTGATTTTGCAACTGTTACTTGCTTGTTTGGTGTACTACTTGTCGATAATTTGTCGAATAGTTTGAGAAATTGTTCAATTTTTTTAATATCTTGTATTGCATCTTTTAACGTTTGATCTTGCACAGAGGATTGGTAATTTTTAGATATCTTTTCGATATCCGACTCAATTACATCAATTTGTGCTTTTAATGACTCAATGCTATCAGCTTCGTACTTAATTAGGAAATTGTTATATTTTAGTAATTCAGTAATTGCTTGATTTATTCTTCTAACTTCTGCAATGTCTGCAATATCAGTAGGTGCTTTCAACATATCCTTAATACTATTAAATAACGTATCCCCTACATCTAAGCTACGTTGTAATAAATCAAACTTATCGTATGCTTCTTCAATGTCCTTTAAATATTTTGGCTTGTCTTTCTCAACAACTTCGCCCGCTTTATTTACTTTGTCATTTAACTCACTTATAGCCTCTATATCAGCAATTGCTCGCTTAAGTACACCATAATTTGTTACATTTGCCTTTGCAGCGGCCGATAGGGATTGATATTGACTATCTAATGCCTTTACTTCAGCTTTAAATGCTTCAAAATCTGTCACCTTATATTTAACATCGCTGACACGTAAAGTTTTGATAGACTCAATCAATGTATTCGATGGTTCATTAGATACTGTTAACACATCTGAAAGATCAGACATTACAACTGATGCCCCTACATTAGCTGTTACTTTGACAGCTATATTTATCGTGCCTTTTTCGATTGCATCTTTAGGAATTGTATAAGTACCACCCGACGCACCATCGATAATTGTAAATACTTCTCCTACTTTATAAAACCATTCATAGCTATATGTAATTTGACTACTTTCTATGTCAGCCCCAGAATTATCAGTTACTTTCGCTCCTGATACTTTTACCGTTTCTCCTGGTGCTACAAATTTTGAATCTGAATAGCCTTCAAAAGTAGGTGCCGTAATAGCAAGTGATAAGGAACTAATTACACGAGAATCCCCTTTAAAAACAGTTCCTGTTGTTGATGTAGCTTCAACTGTAATTGTTTTTCCCGCCGCTTCGACTGGCACTTTAAAAGTAGCTTGTGTAGCACCCGAAATTGGTTTTTTCGATGTTGTACCATCAGCTTCTGATGTTTCAACATAATACCATTGGTAGCCATTTATTATCGTACCTGCAGGTAATCCAGTAATGGATGCTGATAGCGTTTTATTTACAAGGGCATCTCCTTTAATCGAAATCGTCGCTAATTCTTCTGCCCCTGCTACTGCTGGAACAATAAATGCTGCCGGGATAGTTGCGGCTGTGAAAAGTAATTTTTTATTCAATAGTTGTTCAGTCCTCCTTGGTCCATCTAAAAAAGTTTATCGGTAACATTCCGTGTAATTTTATTTATTTCACACAATCTACATAATAAAAGGTATTTTCCACTTGATTTCAAAACGTATTTCCTTCTTGATTTGGATGGAACTGTATATTCGATGTATAAACTATACGACTATGTCTTGAAAGAAATAGTTGAACAATCAGCAAAATTGTTTTTAGTCAAATCTAAAGAACGTGCAGGGCTAATTACTAGCCACGCACGCTCCAAAGTCTCAATATATATGATTTTCCTGAATTTTTTAACTACTAGTGTCATAGACATTTAAGCTATGTTGGAGTGGAAAAAAACTAGACGAGAGAAAACATTTTCTATTTGTAACTATACTTATAATTGCTCGCTTACAATTGTATTTGCAATTGCCTGCGCTAGTACTGCCACTGTACGTAAAACTTCCTCTTCGGTATTATCTATACCTCCAAGCTCTATGAGTAGCATCTTATGGAATAAATCTTGGTTATAAACACCGTCTCCGTCTTTTCTTTCTTTTATCATAACCCCACGTGAAATACCAGGAACTATTGTGTTCAATGTTTTATTCAACTTCTCTGCATAAGCTAAGTTAGCTTCGTAGCCTCGGTGTTCAGCACCTACGACAAATGCTACTTTCGCAAAGTTCATATCAGGTGTTATTAAAGTAGTAGCAGATGCACCAACTGCGTCGCGGTGAAAATCGATGACTAAATCATACATATTCGTTGCCAACTCTTGCTGTAATACTGGGCGAACAGTTTTATATGCTTCATGAAACTTAGCACCAGTTTGATTCATAACGTTCTGCACATCCATATCGAGAACATTTACCTCTATACTATTTAGTTGAAAATGATTGATCATCGCTTGTTGTAAGGAAAAAATATTTGTTTGATCATCATATACAGCTTCCATACCTGAAACGGTTTGTACTGCTGGTTTATACGCCTCATGCGAGTGAGTATAAACAAATAAAACTTTTGGTTGTTTCGGAGTAACTTGCATAGGGGTAACTTGCATATGGGTATCAGGTGTCGGTGTTGCCGCATAAACAATTGCTTTTTCAGGGACAGGCTTTTCGATTATTTTGTTGTTTGGAAAAGGGAGCTGTCCTGTAACAATTGGTAGCAAAAATAAAAAGAATAACAAGACAATAAAACGTTGAATGATTTTCATAACATGCATCCTCTCCTTGCACTACATTATGGAAAGAGAGGTGCATTTAGAACTTTTAAATAGATTTTGCTACACTAAAAAGACTATTAGATACTAGAAGACCGTATTGCATTAACCAAACATCCACTTCTTTAGGTGTGACAATTAAACGTTCCTGTGCATTAAACACTTCTTCGAATAATTTACGCTTATCGTCAATTGACCATGTAGACCATTCTCCGAATATTGGTTTTACAAGCTCTAAATTCGCGTTTTGGACATTGGATTGCCAGCCTGTAACTGAAAGCTTGCTAGACGGTTTATCTTTTTCATCAATTTTTGCAGCAATATTACGGAATACAGAATCGATGGCATCAGCTAGTAAAACTGCCGCTTCCACAACAGTCGGAATGCCAATTGCATATACAGGTACACCGAGTGCTTCTTTTGATATTTCCGCGCGCTGGTTACCAACCCCTGAGCCTGGATGAATACCTGTATCTGTTAATTGAATAGTACGGCATAAACGTTTACTGCCTCTTGTTGCAAGTGCATCGATTACTATGACGGCTGCTGGTTGAATTTTATCTACTAACGCTTTAACAAAATCGCTCGTTTCAAATCCTGTTTGCCCTGTTACACCCGGAGCATACATAACAAATTGTTCATTCGGCCTATCAACAAATTCATTTTGCATAGAGTCGATCGCAAACGGACCAATGGCATCTGGTGTAATCGTTTTATTGCCAAGACCAACTATTAAAATTTTATCTGATTTTTTTATCCGGATTTCCTTTAGAAACATTTTTATATATTTAGTTAACACTTCTTCCATCTGCGAGAAGCCCTCTTTATCGTCCGGCTGAAGTGTAGGGATAGATAAGGTAATATATGTTCCTTGTTTTTTACCGATTTGTTCCTCCCCAACATCCGAAACAATTACTTTTGTAATTTCGACACGCTTTTCTCTTAGTTCTTCAACGACAACACCGCTTTTTTGTTCAATTTTTTCTTTTTGATGCTGCGTTTCATATGTGACTACTTCTTCTGCTTCATCAATTAAATCTGTACGACTCAAATTTACTTGTTCCATTATTTCACCTCATTTTTAGTTTGTACAAACTGTCAAGTAAATATTCTTTGCGTTTATGTATTGCAATTACCGCTACTGTTTGGTAGAATGATTTTTGTTGTATTGACACAAGAAATTAGTGAGAATACTCATCTCGTACCTATAATTAGGAGGTGAAAGTTATGCCAAACATTAAATCTGCTATTAAACGCGTAAAAGTTAATGCTGCTGCACAAGAAGCAAACTCTCAAGCGAAGTCTGCTATGCGTACAACTGTAAAAAAAGCTGAACAAGCTCTAGCTACAGGTGCTGAAAACGCACAAGAACTAGTAGTTGCTGCTTCTAAAGCTTTAGATAAAGCTGCTACTAAAGGTCTTATCCACAAAAACGCTGCTGCACGTAAAAAATCACGTTTAGCTAAAAAAGCTTAATAATGAAACCTAGGCCAGCTATTAAAGCTGGCCTTTTTTCATGTGATTTCTCCAAGTATTTTCACTGTTATTTTGTTTAATTCATTGAAAGTTTTCTTCTTTTTAATATTTTTCCAATTAGGTGGCAGATCTTCGTATGTTTCTATATGATTAAATTTTCTAAGCTTTACTCCATCTGAATTAATATTAAATGTAACTAGTCTTTACCAACTGCAATATGTGACCTAATTACAGGTGTCACTTAAACCGTAACTAAAAATTCAAATGAACGATACTCTCCTATTCTGCCCATATCCATAATAAAAATTTGAGATGGATAAAAAAAGGGCCGTTCAGTAAGAAGCTCATCATAATAATCCAACATAACCGTTTCAGTATAGAACAAAAAAGCAAGAACTATGTTATAAGTAATTTCTTACTAAACAGTTCTTGCTTTTCATATTTAAATACAATGCAGCGTAAGTTATCTACGTCTTTAGGTATTTCTAAAGCGGCTTTAATAAAAACATTTCAAGGAACCGTTCTCGATTACCGCTTACCGATTTTAATTGTAAATCGACATTTGCTAAAGCATAGAGAGCTTGTAATAATCGCTCCTCAGATGGTCGATTGCGTTGTTCAATCATCATTTTCACGCGATATGGATGGACTTTTAACTGCTTAGAGATTTGCTGTGGGTGATAGCCCTTTTTCAGTAAATAAAAGACATTACTCATCGTGCGAATATTTGATGCGAGCAAGCCTACTAGCATAATTGGCTCTTCCTTTTGACGTAGCAAATCATGATAAATCGTTAGTGCCTCTGCTTGTCTATTCGCTAAATAGGCATTTAACATTTTGAAAGCATCGTGCTCGAGTGTTTTTGCAACTAGCTCTTCTACAAGTTGCACTGATATTTCATGCTCCTCACCTAAATATAGTGCTAATTTTTCAAGCTCCATTTTCAGTTGCAGCATATCTGCCCCGACCATTTCCACTAGTTTAACTGCGGCTGCATCTGTAATTGCTTTACCATAGCTACCAATCTCATGCTGAATCCACACGTATAAGTCATTGTCTTGCGGCGTTACAGCAAGTACAACTAAGCTTTTTTCTTTCATAAGCTTAGTTACTTTTTTACGTTCGTCTAGTTTTTCATATGGGGCGATAAATACTGTAATTGATGTATCAGACGGATGGGCAAGCCAATTTTCTAGACGCTTCACATCATGTTCAATTTTTTCTTTGCCTTTTTCAGTTGCCTTTAAAAACGAAGCATTTTTCGCAATGATTAGTTTTTTATCTGTGAAAAAAGGGATTGTGTCTGCTTCATCTATTACATAATCGACAGGCTGCTCCGCTAAATCGAATGTCATTACTTCTACTTCTTCTTCACTATGTAAAGCTTCTTTTAAACGCTTTATCGTCTCATCTACAAAATAGGATTCTTCACCGACAATTAAATATACCGGTGCAAATTGTCCTTTCTTTATATCATTCCATACTTTCGTTACCATTAGGGATCCCCCTCTTACTTCTTGTTATCATAGTATACATGTTTTTTGAAATGCGAGCGAATGTGATTAAATTGCGACAACTTCACACATGTTAGTTGTAGGAATTATTGTAATCTATATGGATTTTTAGTACGACTTGACTTATAATTGATGAGGAGTAGGAGGGATATATATGGCAGGACATAATGATCCAAATTACGTAGCTGAAAACCCATTCGAAGGTCGAGGCCGTGCTTCTCAACGTAACGACGCAATCGATGGTGGCGTTGGTTTCGTAGTATCATTCGGATTCTTCGCAACAATGTTCATCATCGCGATGATCGTAGAAGTTGCTACTCGCTAATTTTTAGTGAGTAAGAAACAGGCTTTGTCGGCGCTGACAAAGTCTTTTTCTTATTGTTCGAAATACCTATTAGACGTTTTATAATGCGTATTTTCCCCATCCCATATGACTATTACAGTTCCCACTTCACCTGTTGTTAAGTGTTTGAAGCCGTGCATATTAAAGCGTTCTACAACTTCATTATGCGGATGTTTATAGCGATTATTTTTCCCTGCCATAAATATTGTCAGCTGTGGATTCGCGGCATTAATAAAGTCCTCTGTACTAGAAGTTTTACTGCCATGATGGCCAGCCTTTAATAGCGTAACATTTTTTATGTCTTGATATGCACTACTTACAAGTGCCGCCTCTCCTTCTTTTTCTAAATCACCTGTAAATAACGCTTTAAACGGACCTGCTTCCATTACAAGTACGAGCGAATCATTATTTCCTTCATAATCGGTTTCCGTCGGCCATATATAGCGAAAGACCGTGTTACCAATTTCCCAATTATGCCCTGCAAGCTGTTCTCGAATAACTATTTTCTTCTTAGCAACTTCTTCTAGGAAGTCATTCATCACTGCTTTTTCTAATGAATTTGGTGTTACGTGGACTTCTCGTATAGCTATTTCTCGTAATATTTCTTCCGCCCCTTCAACATGATCTGCATCAGCATGTGTTAATATTAGCGTATCAATTTTTGCAATACCTTTCCCTTTCAAATAAGGAACGACAATTTGCCGTCCGACTTCGTATAAATCATTGCGCTCCTTCCAAGCCTCCTGTTCAAAACGTAGCAAACCACCCGTATCAATTAAATACACTGCCTTTCTATAGGGGAGCTCAATTAAAATACTGTCTCCTTGCCCGACATTAATAAAAGAGACAATTAAATTTTTATTCGTATACGGTATTAATTGAACTACTATCGCAGGAATGAGTAGTACCGGCAACATTAAACGCCATTTTCTCACTTCCGCATAATACAACGTCACTAATACACTTATATAGCACACAATCATTACTGCAACACCCGGCTTTCCGGGAATCCACATTTGATACGGCAAGCTTTGTAAAAACATAATGAGCTTTGTTAACATAGTGCGACAAGGTTCGTATAAGGAGAAAAGCCATGTATCAATTGGAATCGGCAAATATGTTGCTACAAGAAGCAAGAAATTAAAAGGTAAAATAACTAGTGAAAATAACGGAACAAAAACTATATTTGCTAGAAAAGAAGACAAACTAAGCTCATAAAAATGCACGAGCAATAGCGGATATACAAGAAGCTGACAAACGAATGTTATCATAAAAGATTGTGCCCACCAATTCGGCATACTCGCTAATAGGCGACTTGAAAAAATTAAGCTCAGCGTCGCTAAATAAGATAACTGAAACCCGATTTGAAACACTGCACCTGGCTGTAATATTACAAAACCAATAAAACTTATTGCAAGTGCATCTATTAAGGAAACGCGCCATCTAAAATAACCCGCCAGCATAACGAATTCAACCACTGACACCGCACGCCAAACTGATGGAGCGCCACCTGCCACTACCCCGTAAATCGGTAATATCGCGATTAATATGACTGTTGCAAGCTCTCTGCGTACTCCTAGCCGTAATAGTCCCTGAAAAAACATGAACGATACGAGCGCTACATGCAATCCTGAAATTGCAAACAAATGTGTAATACCTAGTTTTTGATAGGCTCGAGACGTTTCATATTCGACATTTTCCTGTAATCCGATTAATAAAGCTTGCGCCTCAGCAACAAGTGATTCAGGAAAAGTATGCTCTATATGCTGTTTGAGACGAAATCGTTGCTCGGCCAGCTTTTGCATTATTGTCGTATCTTTCTCAATATAATGCCATGACGAGATTTCTAAAATGCCTAGCGCATTCTTACTTTTTAAATAGTTTTGCATATTAAAGCCGTATTCATGTGCAGGTAAATCTGGTGCTTCAATATTCCCCGTAACAAAATAATGTTGACCAGCTAGCTGCATACCGCCAAAGTATGCTTTTTCCTGCTCCGAACTAAATGTATAAATAATATATATGTTACGCCCTGCCGTGTCCTTCATAAAGCCCCGTAACGTAGAACCGTTAATTTTATACTCACTTGTCCAAATAAGCTCAGCAGGCACGCTAAACGGCTCATATAGCTTATCTAATTGCCACGAAACATAGCTAAACGTTACGGCACTAACAATTGTCAATGCTATCAAATGTCCACGAGCTAAACGCTTATATACACAAAAGAGCAATAACACTCCAAGCCATAAAAAAAGCCATACCGATTCGTACGCTGCAACTGTTGCAACGAGAACCGCTATGGCATAATACATCCATTTAGACTTTAAGTAATTGACCAAATAATTTATCCACCTTCTCTTCAAGAGGAGCCAATTCCTCAGGAGAAGCACCGAAAGTACGTAACTTTTCAAGCATATCTAGCGTTAATTGTAATTTATCATCTTGTAAAAAATCAATTTTCGCTTCGTCGAATGGTATGTGTGCCACATTGACGCCTGCTTTGGCGAATAACTCCATTGCATAAGGATTGTTTTTATAGTCCTTTGCGTAGTACACATTTTTAATACCTGCTTGAATAATTGTTTTCGTACAAGGAAGGCAAGGGAAATGCGTTACATACAAATCTGCCCCATTCGCAGGTGTACCGTATTTTGCACATTGTAATAGAGCGTTTGTCTCTGCATGTACAGTACGAACACAATGGTTATCAACGACGTAACAGCCTTGCTCGATGCAATGCTCATCACCTGAAATCGAACCGTTATACCCCCCTGCAATAATACGTTTTTCCCTTACGATTGTGGCGCCAACCGCAAGTCTTGTACACGTACTTCTTAATGCTAATAAATGGCTTTGTGCCATGAAAAATTGATCCCACGTAATCCGCTCCATATGACAACCTCCAAAATATATAACTACTGTAAGTGTAGTCTTTCCTGACGAATGGTGCAATGTCAGATTCACTTGTGTTTGTCATTTTGCATCAATTAAGTCTTTTAGACGTTCGAACGATTTTTCACCAATACCAGAAACTTTTTTCAAATCATCAATCGATTGGAACTTTCCTACTTCGCTACGATAAGCGACAATAGCCTGCGCTTTAGCAGGACCTACACCGGGAAGCGTTTGTAATTCTGTTTCATCAGCTTTATTAATATTTATTTTGCCGCTACTGCTAGTAGAGCCGTTTGTCGAAATGCCAGCAACAACAACGAATTCGATTTCTACTTCCTCACCTTTTTGAGGGATATAAATGACCATTTCATCTTGCAGGCGCTGTGCATGATTAATCATTTTCGTTTCTGCTAAATCTGTATAGCCTCCCGCTAAATTGATTGCATCAATAATGCGATCTTCCGCAGTTAATTCGTAAACTCCTGGAAACTTCACTTGTCCTTTTACATCGACAAGCACTAGCGGTGTGATTATTGGCTCGACATATTCAATTTCGGGTTGTTGTTCATTGGCAATGGCTGGGATAATTTCTATTGATGATGATTCATTTTGTTGAAGAAAAAAATAGAGGAGTCCAATGATAAGAGCGCCGGGGAATAGCACTCGCTTTCCATACTTCTTTAGAAATGGTTGCATAAAAAAACACCCTTTCAAAAAAGAAGGCAAATCATATGGAGTTACCTCCACTATACAAAATTTGCCTTCTTCTGAAAAGGGTTATTTTACAGCGCGAATAAAAATGCGTTCACTTTCTTCATCTGGTGCATCATTTAACCAGTCTGCTGTAATGTGTACTTCTGAGAAACCGATTGTTCGAAGCCACGCCTCATATTGTTCTGGCGCGAACGTACGCTGGAAATGCTCTTCGTCAAAACGTTCAAAAAGATCATTGTCCATTCGAACGAAGAAAGCCATTTGATGATACACCGAGTGCTGCTCTTCGCCAGGCTCAGTATGCCATACGTACGTAATATTGCCATCATCATACGTAAACGGACTATTTAAAAAAATATGATCCATTTTATTTAACGAATGCACATCAAAAAACAATTGCCCACCATTACGCAAGCTGGAATAAATACGCTGTAACGTTTCTACAACAGCTTGTTCCTCGCGCAAATAGTTTATTGAGTCAATCGGAATAATCGCTATATCAAACTCGCTAAAGCCTTCTAATTCGTCCATCGACATCGCAAATAATGGAATTGACTTCCCTGCTGCTGCAAGTCGCACATTCGCTACTGCTAACATCTCTTCAGATAAATCAATACCTGCAACTTTGTATCCAGCTTCATCGAGCATAAAAGCAAGCGTTCCTGTACCGCAACCTATATCTAATAGCTTTGAATAATCTGCTTGTGGGGCATACATTTGAATCCATTCCACATATTCATCATAAGGAATATCGGTCATTAATTCATCGTATACTTCCGCAAAACGTTCGTAACTATTCATTTACTTGTGACGCGTCTAGTTGTGGTGCATCTCCCCATAAACGCTCTAAGTTGTAATATGCGCGCTCGTCTTTATGGAATACGTGTACAACGACATCCCCTAAATCAACTAAAATCCAACGTGCAGAATCAAAACCTTCAGTGCGTTTCACATCGAAGCCCTTTTCCGTTGCTTTTTCTTGAATTTCACGTGCGATTGCTTGCACTTGTCTATCTGAGTTACCGTGACAAATCATGAAATAATCTGCTAATAATGAAATGCTTTGCATATTTAATACAACGATGTCCTCCGCATGTTTGTCATCTGCTGCTTTATAAGCTAATTGTAATAACGTTTCGTTCATTAATGTTTAATCCTTTCTCATATAATCGTTATAACATTCGATCGATGTCGGATAAATAGCAAGTTTCGTCTCTACTAAGTGTGCGATTGAATGTCTAATACATGCGCGCATGGCTTTATTTAAATCACTTTCCGCCTTCGTACGCAATTTATCGACACCCGGAAACTTGCGATTCGGCTCAATCATATCTGCTATAAAAATTATTTTCTCTAATTTTGTCATGCCGGCACGACCTGTCGTATGGTAGCGAATTGCATTTAGCATATCCTCATCATTGATTTGGAATTCAGTTTCAGCAATCCATGCCCCTACAGGACCATGTAAAATTTCGGATCCCCATTCTACTAATCGTAAATCTAGCCCATTTTCATGAACAATTTGGCGCATCCAATCCTCGTCCGCATATTTTGCAATATCATGCAAAATAGCTGCGACTTCAGCTTTTTTCGGGTCTTCATCGTAACGGAGTGCTAGCTGTATCGCGGTTTCCATCACACCTAGCGTATGAATATAACGTTTTTCAGGCATGCGTGTTTTAATCGCGTTGAGTAGCATTTGTCGCTCCATAAAGACCTTCCTTTCTAATATATGCTTCTACTGCTTGCGGTAATAAATAATCAAGCGTATAGCCAGTTTGTATCCTCTTACGTATAAATGTTGATGATAAGTCGATTACAGGTGCTTCCACCATTTGCACATCATATGAAGTTTCAGCTTTCGTTCCTGGGCGATTTACTCCAACAAAGTGGACAAGCTCGATTAGCTCATCTATTTGATGCCAAGTATGAAGTGAGTCAATCATATCACCACCGATAATAAAATAAAAATCGGTTTGTGGTTCATTGTCACACATAGCTTGCATTGTCTCAAATGTGTAAGATACACCACCGCGTTTCAACTCGAACAGTTCCAATTTAAAATGACTGGCTTCTGCAATGGCTAGCTCTACCATTTTTGCTCGCTGTTCATTCGTTGCGTCACCTGCAGTTTGTTTATGCGGTGGATTAGCATTGGGCATAAAGCGCACTTCATCTAGATCAAGTGCATGAAACACCTCATTTGCCATTATTAAATGACCGATATGCGGCGGATTAAAAGTACCACCTAACAGCCCGACTTTTTTCATCGTTCGTCACCTTACTTTTTAGCCACTTTTGGTAATACAATTTTTTTATTATTGCGAGATTCTTTATACAATACTACTGTTAGACCAATTAATTGAACTAGCTCTGCACGCGTTCCTTTTGCTAATGCTTCTGCTACTTCATGCTTATCTTCTTCACAATTATCTAAAATGCGCACTTTAATTAATTCACGTACTTCTAACACATCTCGAAGCTGTGTTAGCATTGCGTCATTTACGCCACCTTTCCCTACTTGGAAAATTGGGTCTAAATGATGTGCCTCTGCACGTAAAAAGCGTTTTTGTTTACCTGTTAACATAAATAAATAGTTCCTCCTTGGCTAGCCAGTTGTTTATCGTAACTGTGCTGTTAAGTCAGCCATTGTTGAATTTGTTTTTGGATAATGACCAAGCCAATAATTATAGGCAATGGCTCCTTGATGAACGAACATTCCGAGTCCGTTAATAATCGTTGCCCCTTTTTCCTCAGCCGCTAGTAAAAAAGGCGTCATTAATGGATTATACACAATATCCGCCGCAATTGCGCCTTCAGGAAACTTTTCCAAAGAAAAAGGAAGCTGAAGCGAGCCGTTTACTAGTCCTGCTGGTGTTGTTTGGACAAAGATTTCATAATCGTTTAATGATTGTTCAGCTTGTTCTAGCGATATAGCATTACCAGTACGCAGCTCCTGAATAATCGCTTCAGCATTATTCACTGTACGATTAGCTATTGTAATATTATTGTAGCCTGCTGCAACGAGTGCAAAAGCAATACCACGAGCAGCTCCACCTGCGCCGATTAATAACACGGCCTTATGTTTATGCCCAGCACTAATGACATCTTCAAGGGATCTTACAAAACCTGCTCCGTCCGTGTTATAACCTTTATATTTACCTTCTGCAGTAAGCACAACCGTATTCACCGCACCCATTTTTTCTGCCTGCTCATCTAATTCATCTAAAAAAGGAATAATCGCTTGTTTATGCGGAATTGTCACGTTCCAGCCCGATGCACCGAGACATTTTAGGGAGGCAACTGCTTGCTCCAAATTATTAGATGTTACATGCACAGGGATATAAGTAGCGTCTACATTCATTTCTTTATACCAAGCATTATGCATATCAGGTGATTTTGAATGCTTGATTGGATCACCAATAACCGCAAACCATTTCTTCATCGCAATTCTTCCTTTGCTCTAAATTACATAACGCTACAAACGTAAATACTAGCCGCTCGAGGTCACTTCAAACTCTTATGACGCATGTTTTACATGCTTGTCAGAGTTCTCCAGTGCTTGTCGCGGCTGGACGAGCGTAAATACCTTTTATATTAATGACGGTCGAATAAATACTTGTACACCTTTAGGGGCATATGCAGCAACGACAACATTTGCATGCTGGACAGTAATCCAACCTAGTCCTGAGAATACAACATCTGTTTTCGCTTCCTTAATCGAAAACTCGTGACGCACTAATTCAGGTAACTTTTCAATATATTTTTTTGTTGGTGGTGCAAGTAGTTCACCTTTATGCTCAGCATATAATGCATCTGCCTTTTCAAGTTTCGTACGATGAATTGGTAGATCATTTGCTACATGTACTGTAAATGCTGAACGTTCACCTTGTATAAAATCAAAGCGAGATAGAGCACCAATAAATAATGTTTGTCCTGGATGTTGTTGAAAAACTTTTGGCTTAATTTCTTTTTTAGGCATAATATATTTTAACTCGCTTGAGTCAATATGATGAGCCATTTGGTGATGATTAATTATTCCTGGTGTATCGAAAAGAGAGGCACCATCGTCAAGTGGAATTTCAATCATATCAAGCGTTGTACCTGGGAAATGAGATGTTGTAATTACTTCACCTTCGCCAGTCGCTTGCTTAATAATGCGGTTAATAAATGTTGATTTTCCAACGTTCGTACAACCAACAACAAATACATCTTTTCCATTACGGTATTCTTCTATAGCTTCTACAACTTCTGCCATACCGCGCCCTTTATGCGCAGAAACGAGCATCACATCTATAGGTTTTAAACCAAGCGCTTTTGCTTCGCGCTTAAGCCAATTAATTACTTTTTTCTCTTTCACTGATTTCGGTAATAAATCCGCTTTATTCGCTACTAGTAATACTGGATTTTTCCCTACAAAACGGTGCAAGCCTGGTAACCAACTGCCGTTAAAATCAAAGATGTCTACAATTTTTACGATAAGACCTTCCTGCTCACCAAGTCCGTTTAGAATACGTAAAAAATCGTCATCCGTTAAGCTAACTGGTTGAATTTCATTGTAGTTTTTTAAACGGAAACATCTTTGACAGATAATCATTTCTTTTTCTAATGAAGAAGCTGGTGCGTACCCTAGCTCGTCCTTATTTTCTGTTTGAATTACTGCTCCACAGCCAATACATTGTGGCATTTCGATCATCTTTGTTCCTCCCAAGTTTTAATACCTTTTCGTTTTAAATCATTAAATACGCGGCGCTCTACAAAGCGGTTAAAAAGCGTAACAAAACCATCCGACTCTGCAACAGGTCGAACTAAAAATGTATATAGCTTTTGGCGTTTTGCACCGAATATGTCTGTTAATAATTGATCTCCTACCATCGCTACTTCAGACCTTCTCATGCGCAATTGTAAAAGACCTGCATAATACGCGCTACCTAATGGTTTTTTCGCACGGTGAATGTACGGAATGTTTAACGGCTCAGCAAAGTGCTTTACACGTGCTTCATTATTATTTGATGCGATTAAAACACGAATGCCTGCTGCTTGTAATGATTGCATCCAATTCGCTATTTCTTCTGTTGCATCTGCCCGGTTCCATTCAACAAGAGTATTATCTAAATCGGTAATTATTCCTTTTATACCGAGTGCATTTAGTTTTTCTGGTGTAATTTCATGAACGCTATTAACGAACTCATCTGGTAATAAAAAATTATACAAAGCACTTTCCCCTTTAATTTTTATTCAATCATTATAGCATAGTTGCGAATGCTTCTCCCATTCTTATCGCATGACCTTGCACTATATTTTCATTAAACGTCACAGTATGTTCTTCAAATAGCATGACAACTGTCGAGCCAAATGTAAAATAGCCAACTTCTTCGCCCTTTTTCCATTTTGACGAAGTATTTGTTAGTACAATGGAATTGACAAATGTGGCACCAACTTTAATAAACGCTGCATAGGTATTATTTGCATAATTAAGCTCAGTAATCATACGATAATTATGGCTGATTGGTTTTTTGCCGTATTGTAACCCTATTTGGTTGACAGGATAAGATTTTTTACCAAGCACATATTGTTTTACAACCGTTGCATCTAGCGGGCTATGTATACGGTGATAATCAGCTGGGCTTAAATAAAATACGATGTATTGTCCACGTTCATAACGCTTCGCATTCGCCTCACTACCAAGCAAATCAACGAGCGAATACGGTTTATTTTTTACAGTTAATATAATATTGTCACGAATATTTCCGAACGCCTCAATTTTCGCGTCGACAGGACTGGCAATTAAGGATGCCTGATCTGCAATCGGACGAGCATCTATTTTTAATTCTCTTGTAAAAAAATCATGTAAGCTTGTATAATGTTCTAGTTTTTTTGAAACTTCATCTATGTTAATATCGTATACTTTACTGTAGCTTCGAATAAACTTTTTACTTAGTGGGGATTTTGCGATGCTTTGCAGTATTTTCGAACTAGTCTTACCGTTCGTTAACTCAATTAAGTTTTGATAGAATCTCTCTTTCATCAATAAACCTCCGTAATTTAATAAAAGGATATTATATAGTGTTACACTCTGTATGAAAAGGATATATTTTTCGAACCTATACCAATTTTCCCTCTTTAGAAGTATAATTAAAAAATATTAGTGCAAAGGAGTGTTTCCAATGTTTCTTCTCTCTAAAGTAGATTCAACTATGAAGAAAATAAAATCGAACGCTGCCAATTTAATAACCATTTGTAACTTATCCTTTGGTGGAGCATCAATTATGGCCACATTAAATGAAGCATATAGCTATAGTGTATTATTTATTTTTATTGCAGCCTTTTTAGATCGGTACGATGGAAAAGTGGCACGTAAATTTAACCAAGAATCGGAGCTAGGCAAACAATTAGATTCCATGGGTGATATTATATCATTTGGCGTTGCGCCAGCGTTACTTATGTACGAAATAGCATTATTTGAATTCGGTGTTGCAGGCATGTTCATGACTATTCTATACATTGCTTGTGGCGCGCTTCGATTAGCTCGTTTTAATGTAATGGATGCTACAGGCTATTTTGTTGGCCTACCAATCACAGCTGCAGGTACAATTTTAACATTTACGTTTTTCTTTGTTCATATTGCACCACTGGCCTTTTATATGTTCTTATTCCCGATTTTAGCTATATTAATGGTTAGTACTTTCACATTAAAAAAAGTGTAATAACGAATAACAAACTCCTGAGCGGGGTTTGTTTTTTTGTTTATCACTACTTTTTCATGAAGTAACAAAAGTCGACATATACTGCTAAAAAGCGGAAAGGATGAAGTGATGAGCGGCATCTTTTTTTCGCTCATACAACTATGGCTTGATTTCCCTTCATTACTTGGCTATTTAAAAGGTCAGGCGTTTTCAAAGCCGTTTACGCGTGAAGAAGAAGCAAAAGTAATTGAAAGCTATTTAGCAGGTGATGAACAAGCGCGTCTTGATTTAATTGAGCGTAATATGCGCCTTGTTGCACATGTCGTAAAAAAATTCCACCCGCCTCACGAGCAATTAGATGACTATATTTCAATCGGTACAATTGGTCTGATGAAGGCAGTTGCAAGCTATACACCAGACAAAAAAACACGACTTGCTACGTATGCAGCTCGCTGTATTGAAAATGAAATATTAATGCATTTGCGCGCGCAAAAAAAAGTACAAAAAGATGTTTCTCTTTTTGAATCAATCGGCGTTGATAAAGAAGGTCAATCGCTCCAAATCCGAGATTTACTGCAATTAGATGAGCAGCCGGCCATCGATGTACTAGAGCAACAAGAACGGTTTTCTCAGCTTTATGCATATTTAAATACTCTTGAACCTCGTGAACTTGAAATCATTACGTATCGTTACGGTTTGCAGCACGCCGACCCACTAACTCAAAAAGAAATCGCAAAAAAACTGAACATTTCAAGAAGCTATGTTTCCCGCATAGAAAAACGTGCACTCATTAAACTATATCAGCAATTCAAGCATAATCAAAAAGATTAACTTATGAGAAAAGCGCAAGCGCCCGTTTTAGCCTGGAGCTAGACACTGCTCAAACTCAAAAAAACTAGTAATTTAAAGACAACGAAATATGAAAAAGGCGCATTTAACAGCGGGCCTCGCCATTAAATGCGCTTAATTTATCTTTTTTATTTAGAACCTTCACTTATATCCGCTGAAATAATTAACCCTAAAACCGCTGTTATTAATACAGCCATCGCCATAATAAATACCATCTAACATGCCTCCCTATTTTAAAGACGTTTCATGTAGCAATATCTTATCATCGATTGCGTAATAACACTGTGATTTTTTTAACACTAGTCCCTCGTTTTTGTGAAAGAATTATGAACTTATAACTTCGTAATCGCCTTTAACACGATTTCTGTTGAATGTTTCGCTGCAACAGGTAAAAACTCATCAAAACTAATGTTTGACTCTTTTCCTGCAATATCTGACAGGGCACGAATAACGACGAATGGTGTACCAAATTGATAACAAACTTGAGCAACCGCAGCCGCCTCCATTTCAACAGCTTTCATTTGCGGGAATTGTTTACGCACCTCTGCAACACGCGCTGGGTCGTTCATAAACACATCACCAGAGCATATTAAGCCAATTCCGTATTGATGCTCACCTACTTCAGTTACAGCTTGCTTAGCAATTTCCATTAGTTTTTCGTCTGATTTATACGCAGCTGGCATGCCCGCCATTTGACCAATCTCATAGCCGAAAATTGTTACGTCTACATCATGATGACGTACTTCATCTGAAATGACTATTGCACCAACCTCAAGTGCTTCGTCAAAACCACCTGCAGAGCCTGTATTTATGACAACATCTGGTTGAAATTCATTTAATAAGATCGTTGTAGACATTGCTGCATTGACTTTTCCAATGCCGCTTTTAAGTAATACGACTTCTTTTCCTTCGTATACGCCTGTCGTATATTCACTATTTGATATTGTTGTTACTTCTGTATTTGTTAAGGCGTTTCGTAGTAGCTCTACTTCTTGCTCCATTGCTCCAATTACGGCGATTTTCATTATATTTTCCTCCATTAATTAAACCCTTACTAAAAAAAATAATTCAAGACAAATAATGTCCTTTATTCAAAATTAGAAAGTGCCTTCAGTCGTATTTAATTTTTCTACTTTAACTGGTTTCCAACCTTGTTCTTTAACCCATTCAATACTAACTCGATATTTTAACTCTTTATCTTTCGATGAAATAACTGCAATTGCTGTATCAGCGCTACCGTTATTTTTAATATTCCAAAGAATGCTGTTTTCAGCGGATAGTGATGTTACTGCATAAATCGTAGCTAGTTTTTCTTCGTAATCGATATGTCCGTCTGCAAATACTGATGTATGTGGTTCCGTTTGTACTGTCGGAGTTGGTTGCCAGTTTGGATCAACGATTACTTCATCAACGAGTGGATCATTAGAAGTTGTCACAACCGCCGAAGAAGACTCGTCAATAACATTCGTATCCTCTGTATCCTCTGTATCCTCATTTTTCCCTTCTACTTGTTGCTTATTTTCGGTGCTTGTATTAGCTGTTTGAGATTGATTAGTATCGTCATTTTCCACTGGATCATTTTGCTCTATTTCGTGACTATCCTGTGCTTCCTCTTTATCCTTATTAAAGAAAATAAAATAACTACTTAAACAAATTAAAACGATTACTATTGCAATTAAATAATTTAGTATTCGATCCAATTTTTTATTTTGCCGCTGACGTTGCGTATTTTCCGATCGTGAAAAGTATTTACGTTCATTTTCTGACATACACATTGCCCCCTTACTTACAGCAATTTTAACAGTTTCTAAGTAAATATGTCTTCAAATCACTAGAAAAAAATGTCCAAAAAGTAATTACTACTTTTCGGACAATTAATTAGCTAATTTTTAATATCTCTACTTCCATATCTCCACCTGGAGTTGTTAGTTTCACAACATCTCCGACTTGATGGCCCATTAAAGCTTTTGCGATTGGTGAATCATTTGAAATTAGACCTTCCATAGGATCTGCTTCTGCTGAACCAACAATCGTATAAGACTCTTCAAAATCAGCACGCTTTCCATCGATTAACTCATCAAAAGTAACTGTTTTACCTAAAGTTACAGTACTGCTTCCAGTTTCATCTTCTGTAATGATTAAAGCGTTTCGTAACATCGACTCAATTGTTGAAATACGGCCTTCTACGAAACCTTGCTCCTCTTTCGCCGAATCGTATTCCGAGTTTTCAGATAAGTCCCCGAAACTACGAGCAACTTTAATACGCTCAACAACTTCTTTACGCTTTACAGTTTTCAAAAACTCTAATTCTTCTTCTAACTTCGCTTTTCCCCCTAATGTCATCGGGTATTGTTTTTCATTTGACAAAGCAATCACTCCTTAATAATCCTCGAAAACACTAATATACACCTTAGAACTTAAAATGCAATCGTTTTCTTTTGTCTATAAAATAATAGGCACATAGCATAAAAACCCGGTCGCTAGTTAAATGTATGAATGAGCGGACTTCCTTAGAAGCCGCTCGTTCATTTTAACTACTACCGAATTTTTTATTCGTACCGTATTAAGCATTGCAAATAACAATGCTTTTTAAATGAAAATAATGTAAATACCTACCCATCATATTATACATTTGGATCAGTTTCAAGAATTGTTTTAATTTTTGTTACCATTAAATCAATTGCAACTTCATTGTCGCCGCCTTCTGGAACGATAACATCCGCATATCGCTTCGTTGGCTCAATAAACAAATTATGCATTGGGCGCACTGCTGTTAAATACTGATGGATGACTGAATCTGCTGTCCGACCACGTTCTGAAATATCGCGCTGGATGCGTCGAATAATTCGCAAGTCTGAATCTGTATCAACAAATAATTTTATATCCATTAAATTACGTAAACGCTCATCTTCTAGCACTAAAATGCCTTCAATAATTATTACGTCTTTTGGCTCTACATGAATCACTTCCGTAGAGCGTGTATGTTGTACATAATCATATACCGGTTTATCGATTGCTTGACGATCTAATAAAGAATGCACATGCTCAATTAACAAATCTGTATCAAATGCCAACGGGTGGTCATAATTCGTTTTCAGACGATCTTCAAACGTCATATGACTCTGGTCTTTATAGTAATAATCTTGTTCAATAACTACAACTGAATGATCCCGAAAAACATCATAAATGGCATGTGTTACACTCGTTTTCCCTGAGCATGAACCACCTGCAATCCCGATAACTACTGGGCGTTTTTTCATTTACACGTTCTCCTTACGCATCATATTTAATTTCGATACTGGGCGATCTACTTTGAATTTTAAAATTTGTAATGGATGGCGAGCAACATCTAACTCATTGCCTTCCTCATCCCAAATTTGACCAACTTTCATTTCGAATGTTTCGATATCTGGGCCGAAAAATTCAATTGTATCACCTGGCTTGAAGTAATTACGTTGTTGCATCGTCACCATTTGTGTGTCTGCATCATAATCAAGCACAAGACCTGCAAAATCCCATTTCATTTTATGTGAATGGAAACCGAACATTTGCTGTTTATAGCTTGGCTCACCTTCAAAGAATGATGAAGCAGTTGCACGATTTGCACAGCGCGCTAATTCCTCTAACCACTCTTTTTTAATTTGGAAGTTGTCAGGATCTGCACAATATGCATCAATCACTTTACGGTATACAGAAACAACAGTTGCTACATAGTGAATTGACTTCATCCGACCTTCAACTTTTAATGAATCGATACCTAACTCAATCATGTGAGGAATTGATTCGATTAATTTTAAATCTTTCGGACTCATCGCAAACGGAGCTTCACCTTCGTTAAATAATGCTTTTTCTTCACCATCTACGTTTTCATAAAGATCGTAGTCCCAACGACAAGATTGGCAGCAGCCACCACGGTTTGAATCACGTGCTGTCATATGGTTTGATAGTGTACAACGTCCAGAATAAGCGATACACATTGCTCCGTGCACGAATGCCTCGATTTCAATGTCTACTTCCTCTTTCATTTTTTGCATTTCGATTGCGCCTACTTCACGTGCAAGTACAACGCGGTGTAAGCCTTCATCTTTCCAATACTTCACAGCTTTCCAGTTAGATAAAGACTGTTGAGTGGAAAGGTGAATTTCTAGCTTTGGTGCAACTCGTCGGCATGTTTCAATAATAAGTGGGTCTGCTACGATAATCCCTTTTACACCCGCGCCTTCAATTGCTTGTAAATATTCCTCTAAACCGTCCATATTCTCGTTATGGGCGAAAATATTAGTTGTTACATACACTACAGCACCGTATTTTTTTGCAAATTCTACACCTTCAGCCATTTCTTCAATCGTGAAGTTATCTGCATTTGAACGTAAGCCGAATTCTTGTCCACCGATAAAAACGGCATCTGCTCCGTAATGAACGGCAACTTTTAATTTTTCTAAGCTTCCTGCTGGTGCTAAAAGTTCTGGTTTTTTCGTAATGACACGTTTGCCATCTATAGTTTCACGAATTTTTTCATTTTGAATTAATTGAAGCATTGTTTGCCGCCCCTTTCTAGTAAACTGTTTCTTTGAAGATAAAGCCTGTATCTAAAGGACGTAATGCAGGTTGAATTTCTTCAATTTTCGCGACTAACTCGTCTTTTAAGTTTTCATATGCATCTTCGCCTTCATCGAAATATGCATCAATCGCTTGACGATATAAGTTTGTAACTGTCACAACATACTCAAAGCTTTGCAATACGCCATCAAATTTTAATGAGTCAATACCCGCTTCAAATAGCTCTGGTAGTTCATCAATAACACACATATCATTTGGAGAGAAAATGTGTGTTCCATTTAGATCTTCATAAATTGGATATTTATTTTTACGCTCTTTATCATGTAAAAACATATTTTTATTTTCTTTACGATTTTCGATTTCCATTACTTCATCGCGATATAAGAAGTAATTGCCTAAAAGTGAACGTTTAGACTGGAACATACAAGTCATACCTTGAACTTGTACTTCAATTTCATGCTCTGTATTTTCTTTAATTTCCAACACTTCGTCAAGAGAAAGCTCACGTGCTAAAACAGTACGTTTTGCACCGCGTTCTCCCCAGTAATTTACTTGGAACCAGTTTGTCGCAATTGTTTCTGGACTCCAATGTAGCGGAATTGTAATACCTAATTCGCGCACTGCTACGACAACAGCAGGATCACCGAAAAGTAGAGCATCAACGCCAATACGTTGCATTTCTTGTAAATAGGCATCAAGTGCATCTAAACGATCGTTATGGAAAAGTGCATTCACTGCTACATATACTTTTTTATTAGCTGCATGAATAATTTCAGTTGCTTGTTCTACTTCTGATACGTTAAATTCTCCTGCTAAACGCAAGCCAAATTTTTGCTCACCAATGACAAATGCATCTGCACCTGCCTCGATTAAAGCTTTCACATGCTCAATCGATTGCGGTGTTACTAATAGTTCAGGTTTTTTCACCTAAATCACCTCTTCAAACAAATTAATAAACCATCACCGACAGGGAAAAATGCGCTTGTATAATCCGGGTGCTGCATAATCCAGTCTGTGAAATGTTTTAAATTACGAATCATCGTTCTCTTTCTTCTTGGAACATCTTTAATATCTAAATCTGATAAGCCGTGCATGTACATATTATCAATATAAAGCACGCCACCAGATGGTACGAGCGGCGAGTATTTTTCGAAAAACTTTTGATATTGACCTTTTGCCGCATCAATAAAAATCGCATCATAAGTAGAGCGAATCGATTCCACTTCTACTTCCAGTGCATCTCCTTCTATGACAGTAATACGATCTGCCACTTCTGAACGAGCGATAAAGTTTTTCGCGTACTGTACACGATCTGAATCACGCTCAATCGTCACGATTCGACATTCAGGTAAAGCATATGCCATTCTCATCGCCGAATAGCCAATAGCTGTTCCAATTTCTAAAATCGACGACGGCTTTTGTATGCGCAGTAACTGATTTAGTGCATCTATGCCTGCAAGCTGCATAATAGGTACATGATTATCTTTAGCGAATTGTTCCATCTCTTGCAGTAGCTCATTACGCGGTTGAATGAACGATTCAATGTACGTATCTGATAATTCCATTGTTAAAGCTCCTTTGCACGGACAATTGTTTCGCCAAAAGAAAAAAGCGAAACGATGATGTTTGCGCCCGTCGCTTGTCATATATAAGGACAAAAAATCACAATTTATAATAGCATGAAAACAAAAGGAATGCGAATAATGTTTACTAAAAGTCCTATGTCTAAAGCAAGAGAAGCAATGGATCATTAAGAACTGTGCACCTGTTTTATGCACTTTACTCAGATACATTGTTCGTAATAAACACATATCGTCATTATATCTCGAAATGTGTATAAAATAAGTTCCTACTTTAGACTGAACTATAAAGTAATTATTCGATTCCTTTTCAATAAAATAAAATTATTTTAAATATTTAGCGATGTTTGCTAAATGTTCTTCATATGTTTTAGCAAAATGGTTTGTCCCACTTTCATCTGCTAAGAAGTATAAATAATCCGTATTCGATGGATTTAACGCTGCCTCAATTGAAACCTTCCCTGCTCCAGCGATTGGCCCAGGCGGTAATCCAACATTTTTATACGTGTTGTATGGGTTATCAATTTCTAAATCCTCATACAATACACGTTCCTTATGTGACCCTAATGAATAAAGCACCGTTGGATCTGTTTGCAGTGGCATATCGATATTTAAACGGTTATAAAAAACGCTCGCGATTGTTTCACGATCCGTTTGTGCAGTCGCCTCTTTCTCAAGAAGTGAAGCAAATGTTAATAATTCGTGCACAGTCATTTCTTTTTCTTCCAACGCAGAACGGTATTCTGACACGATATTATTCATTGCAGAAACCATCACTTTGATTATTTCATCTAAAGTAGGGTTTTCTTCATAGAACGGGAATGTTGCTGGATATAAATAACCTTCTAATGCATAGCGAATATTTTCACCATATATTTCTTCCGTAAGTAAGTTTGGAAAATCTCCCATTAACTTTTCGATAAATGCTTTATCCGTTACTTTTTCCATAAATTGCTCGGGCGTATAATCTGTTTTTTTCGCTACTACCGCGGCAATTTGATCGAGTGTTAACCCTTCTGGAACTGTTAATGTAAAGACCGGTTCACGGTACACTTTCCCCGTTTTTAAGCTTTCGATAATCTCATCTAAAGTCATCGCTTGAGTCATCGTATAGTTACCAGCCTGGAATTGTGATTCATTTTTAAATTTCGTATAGTATTTAAAAATTCTTGCATCCTTGATAATGCCATTTTTCTCTAAAATAGCTGCTATGGATGTTATCCCTGAACCCATTGGAATTTCAATTGCAATCTCTTTTGTTGCTTCTGGATTCACTGGCTTTAACGCTGATGTTACATATTTATAGCTAAAAAATCCGACTGCTATAAGAATAGTAAGTACGATAATTGCAATGACACCTGTTATACGACGCACTACTTTTACTTCTTTTTTTCTATTTTTCATTTTCGTAAACATTTCTTTCTTTTTTTCTTCATTATCCACGGGTAAACCCCCTTTAATTCTCTTTCAATATGATACAAGATAATGTAAAACGTGACAAATAAAAAAGGTTTTATGTTAATTCTGGTGTATAGTATCGAGAATAATTATTGCATCCGTCCTGTATCTGCTCATGCATCGCTACCCTAACTTCGCCGTAAATTGAACATCGACTGACTGCCCAGCCTACTTCATTTGTAAAGAGAGCTCAGTGCGGGGTTTCAGCCGTCAGTTTTCGAAAAAAACGTATTTGTACCGAGAGCTACAGCGACTTGTAAAAGAGTGTCGGGGGAGACACCTCTACCTTCTTATCTAACTCCAAAATTGCTTCCTCGATTACATGTGAATCATTGTTTATTTATCTGATTTCAGGTGTTATTTATCTAATTCGTAGTATTAATTATCTAATTCAATGAGTTATTTATATAATATTGGAAGTTATTTATCTCAAGGCTTTTTTAACTTGATAAATTAATTTAATGGTGTTGCAGCCTATTGTCGTCACAATATTCTTTTGGAATACACCTTAATTATATATATTTCCACTTGAACCATTTGAATTATTCCATTGAACACGATAACGTACCAAGTAACACAGCTTAGTAAGGTTTTCTTTGCGATGAGTCATCTTAGGTGCATGTTCATATGATTTGTGCACTTAGCGTGATTGCACTGTTTTATTAATTTTTTGCGTTAAATTTTGAAACCACCCTAGTCATTAAAACTATAAAAAAGTGTGAAGTTTAGGGTTAAATACCTAATCCTCACACTTTTCAAGTTGATTATTGCTCTGCTAATGATGCAAGTACTTGCTCAATCATTGCCCATTCTTCGTCAGATTCGATAGGCAACAACTCTGAAACTTCGCCATTATCTCCTGCAATATATGCAGATGCGAATACTTCTGATGGTGCCTCACCTTCATTATCCTCGTCATCTATTGCATAAAATAAATACGATTTACCGTTCGCATCAAAGCGATGTAAAATATGACAAATTAAATCCTCGCCAGCTTCATTTGTTATCGTCATATAATTATCTTGATCATCAGAAAACTCATCAACAAGCGTATTTAAAACTTCTTGAACCATTTCCCACTCTTCTTCTGTTTCGAGTGGCGATAACTCACCTATTTCTCCATTGTCATCTAATTCAAAACGCAATGCCGATACTTCCGGGTTTTCTTCACCTTCAATTGTATACAATACATATGAATATTCTTCTGCATCAAACGTAAAAATTACACGACAAAGTACTTCCTCACCTGCATCATTTAACACTTTAAAAAATTGTTCATCCATTATCATTTCCTCCTTAAAAAGAAAACAGAGTTGGCAAGATTGCCTCCCCTGTTGTAATTAAGTGTTTATATTCTTATTAAATTACTCTTCGTCTTCGTCGCCGAATTCATCTTCTAATGCATTTAATACGTCTTCGATTAAATCCCATTCAGCTTCTGTTTCGATTGGTTCTAATTCACCGTCTTCACCGTTTTCAGATGGTACGAATGAAGATGCGAAAATTTCGATTTGGCCTTCATCATCTTCTTCAGCACCTACTAATGAGTATAGTACGTATGATTTACCAAATTCCTCTGAATCAAATGTGTGAATTATTTCACAAAGTTGTTCGTTGCCGCTTTCATCTACGATTGTAATATTACGTTGTTCTTGTTCCATTACCGGT
Source organism: Solibacillus sp. CAU 1738 (assembly GCF_039888725.1). Classification (NCBI taxonomy): domain Bacteria; kingdom Bacillati; phylum Bacillota; class Bacilli; order Caryophanales; family Caryophanaceae; genus Solibacillus; species Solibacillus sp. CAU 1738. Next base: position 395,665 of record NZ_JBDQQN010000001.1, on the reverse strand, counting down.
CACCTCTTCTGTTATTTTAAGGAAGTATCCTTAGTTGCCCCTTTGCGCTTCACTTTCGGGGCAGAAAATCCTTGTTTTTGCCCCTGGCGTTTCACTTTCGGGGCAGAAAATCCTTGTTTTTACCCCTGGCGTTTCACTTTCGGGGCAGAAAATCCTTGTTTTTACCCCTGGCGTTTCACTTTCGGGGCAGAAAATCCTTGTTTTTACCCCTGGCGTTTCACTTTCGGGGCAGAAAATTAAAAATTCTCTATGAGAGAATTTTTAATTTTTGCTATCTAAATATCCTTGTAGGATCATGACAGCTGCCATTTTATCAATGACTTGTTTACGCTTTTTACGGCTTACGTCTGCTTCAATGAGCATACGTTCTGCAGCCATCGTTGTCAGTCGTTCATCCCATAGTTTTACTGGCATGCCGAAAGTATCTTCTAATAGCTTTTTATAGTTTTCAGAAGCTTCACCACGAGGGCCAACAGTATTATTCATGTTTTTTGGATAGCCAACAACAAACTCTGTAACAACATATTCCTTTACAAGCTCTTTGATACGTTCAATACCAAATTGTTGTTGCTCTTCATCAATTTTAACTGTTTCAATTCCTTGTGCAGTCCAACCAAGCGCATCACTTATTGCGACGCCGACCGTTTTCGAGCCAACGTCTAATCCCATAATCCTCATTTTGTAGCCTCGGTATTCTTCCTAATATAAAATTTTACAAGCTCCTCGAGAATTTCATCTCGTTCTAGCTTACGGATTAAATTTCGTGCGTCCTGGTGGCGAGGGATGTATGCCGGATCACCAGATAGTAAATACCCAACAATTTGGTTCGTAGGGTTATAGCCTTTTTCCTCTAATGAAGCGTACACCTTTAACATTACTTGCTTTACTTCTTGTTCCATTGATTCTTCCGGAAAACTAAATTTCATTGTTTGATCAAACGAACTCAAGACCAGCACCTCGCTTTCAGAAATAAGGAGATGGACATAGCCATCTCCATTTCTTTTATTATACCCGATTTATCAGCTGAATTAAATGAATTTAAATTAAATTCATATAAATGTAATCGCACGAATCAAAATATTGTCTGTCGCTATGCTTTCACATAAATGACACACGCTAGTTTCGTTCAGTCAACTGAACAAAATTAAATGGATTTAACGTAATCATACACAGAATTTAATGCTTCATCAAGTTTTGAACCATCTTTTGCACCAGCCATAGCCATATCCGGACGACCGCCACCTTTGCCTCCACATGCTTCTGCTACTAATTTAACAATATTACCTGCGTGATAATTGCTACCTACTAAATCTTTTGTTACACCAGCACATAACATGACTTTTTCGCCGTCTACAGCACCAAGTACGATTACTGCTTGTTCCATTTTCCCTTTTAAATCATCCATCATTTGACGAAGCTGATTATTGTCTTTTGCATCAATACGAGTTGATAGAACTGTTACATCACCTATTTTTTGTGCTGCATCTAGCACTGCCCCTGCTTGAGCATTAGCTATTTTTTGTGATAACGATTCATTTTCACGTTGTAATTCTTTATATTCTGCTTGTAAGCCTGTTACACGCGCAACTAGATCTTTTGGATTCGCTTTGAAATGACTAGCAGCTTCTACTAAGATTGCTTCTTCTTCCTTTGCAGCAAAATATGCACCTTTTCCAGTTACCGCTTCAATTCGTCGAGTACCTGCGCCAATACCACCTTCAGATACGATTTTAAAGAAGCCGATTTCCGAAGATCGTTTTACGTGGATACCACCACAAAGCTCGATTGAATAGTCACCTACTGCTACAACGCGTACTACATCGCCGTATTTTTCACCGAATAATGCCATAGCGCCCATTGCTTTTGCTTCGTCGATTGGCATTTCAGCAATCACAACTTCAATGTCGTCCCAAATTTTTTCGTTTACTATACGTTCAATTTGCGCTAGCTCTTCTTTCGTAACTTGACCGAAGTGGGAGAAGTCAAAACGTAGACGATCTGGACCAACATAAGAACCAGCTTGGTTAACATGGTCACCTAACACATCTTTAAGCGCACGTTGCATAATATGTGTCGCCGTGTGGTTTTTTATAACTAAATTACGCTCTTCACGGTTTACAGCAGCATGTACGTCTTCACCAACTTGCATTTCACCAGATTCCACGACTACTGTGTGTAAAGGTTGCCCATTTGGTGCTTTTTGTACATCTTTTACAAATGCAGTGAAGCTATCGTTTGAAATATAACCGTGATCTGCAATTTGTCCACCCATCTCAGCGTAGAATGGTGTTTCAGCTAAGATAATCAATGCTTCCTGACCTTCTGAAGCTACTTTTGCTACTTGTCCATCTACTACAATTGCAGCAATTTTTGTATTTGCTGTTAACGTATCGAAGCCAACAAATGTACTTTCCTCTTTTAAGTTTGCTAATACTTCATTTTGTACTTGCATCGAATCTACATCTTGTCGAGCAGCACGTGCACGTTCACGTTGTTCTTCCATAGCCACGTCGAAGCCTTCATGATCAACTGTCATGCCCACTTCTTCAGCATACTCTTCAGTTAATTCGACCGGGAAACCGTACGTGTCATACAAACGGAATGCATCTGCACCTGGAATAAATGTTTTGCCGGCTGCTTTTTGTGCTGCTACGACTTCGTTGAAAATAGATAGACCACCATCTAATGTTTCGTGGAAACGCACTTCTTCATTTTTTATCACACGTTGGATAAATTCGGTTTTTTCAGTAACCTCTGGATAGAAATCCTGCATAATTGCCCCAACAGTTGGAACTAATTCAAACATAAATGGCTTTTCAATACCAATTTGTTTTGCATAACGAACTGCACGACGTAATAAACGACGTAATACGTAGCCGCGGCCTTCATTTGATGGTAATGCGCCATCACCAATAGCAAATGCAACTGTACGGATATGGTCTGCAATTACTTTAAATGGTGTATTAATATCTTCCTCTGAACCAAAAATCTCACTTAGCGCAACTTCACCTGGTCGCTTGTATTTACGATTAGAGAATTCTTCGATTTTTTCAATAATCGGCATGAATAAATCTGTATCAAAGTTTGTTGGTACGTTTTGAACAACTGATACGATACGCTCTAAGCCCATCCCTGTATCGATATTTTGCTTCGGAAGTGGCGTATATGTGCCATCAGGGTTGTGATTAAATTGAGAAAACACTAAATTCCAAATTTCTAAGTAACGTTCGTTTTCTCCACCTGGGTACATTTCTGGATCATTTTCATCTGTACCGTATTCAACGCCGCGATCATAGAAAATTTCTGAGTTCGGACCAGATGGACCTTCTCCTATATCCCAGAAATTCCCTTCTAAACGAATTAAACGTTCTTCTGGGATACCGATTTCGTTATGCCATACATCATATGCTTCCTGATCTTCTGGATGAATTGTAATCGTTAATAAGTCTGGATTAAAGCCCATCCATTTTTCATCTGTTAGAAACTCCCAAGCGTAGTGAATTGCTTCTTTTTTGAAATAATCACCGATTGAGAAATTCCCTAACATTTCAAAGAATGTATGGTGACGCGCTGTTTTCCCCACGTTTTCAATATCGTTTGTACGAATTGATTTTTGCGCATTCGTAATACGTGGATTTTCTGGAATAATGCGACCATCAAAATACGGTTTTAACGTCGCTACACCTGAGTTAATCCATAATAATGATGGGTCATTAATTGGTACTAGCGGCGCTGATGGCTCATGGTGATGCCCTTTTTCCTTAAAGAATTCTAAGTAAAGACGACGAATATCTGATGCTTTCATAGTGAAAATTCCTCCTAATATTTTGTTTAATATAGCTCTTGAAAAGATGAATAGAATATAAAAAAGCCCTCATCCCAAAAAGGGACGAAGACTGTATGTTTTCGCGGTACCACCCTAGTTATAGCTTAAAACTGCGGCAATAACTGCACACTTTAAACTATCTCTCATATGCTTGTAACGTCAGCAAACGGCAGGGATTAGCTGCACTCTGGAGTAGCTGTTCGGCTTTACTTCGTGGAGATTCTTTCAGCCTAAGGAATCTCTTTCTATACACGCTTTAAAACGTACTTTTTCCATCATCGTTTTCATTTATTATGCCTTAAATTATATGAAATTGTTCACATGCTGTCAATGTAATATCGTTAATGCTCACTACTTTTCTTACACCGTTAGCGAAGTTTTTTGATTGAATTGATCGTACCAGCTATATACTTGCTCTGCTTCAAGTGGCTTAGCAAAATAATACCCTTGAATAATTGGCTTTATACTATGTTCTTCAATAAATTGTACTTGTTCGGCTATTTCTACACCTTCAATAACAATATTCAATTCTAGTGACTCACCAATTGCAATAATTCCTCGTAAAATCGATGCATCTTTCACTGAATGTGGTATATCATCAATAAATGATTTATCGATTTTCAATGTTGAAATATTCATTTGTTTTAAATAAGATAATGAGGAAACACCTGTACCAAAATCATCAAGTGCTACAGAATAGCCTTTTTCACGGAACAATTCGACTGCTCTAATTGCTTCTTGTACATTGTTTACAAAGCTTGTTTCTGTAATTTCTAATTCTAATTGTTGTGGTAAAACACCGTAACGTAAAATCGTTTCATCTAAAACTCCGACTAAATTTTGTGAAGTAACATAATTACCCGGGATATTAATTGCAATATGATGGAATTGTAAATGCTGTTTTTGCCAATTAATAATTTGTTGACAAACTCTTTCAATGACCCAATCTGTTACAAGCTGAATCTTATCCGTTTTTTCTAAAATCGGAATAAACACAGCTGGGCTAACGAAACCATATTTAGAATGTTGCCAGCGTAATAAGGTTTCGAAACCAACGACTTCATTTTTTAGTGAATTAATTTTAGGTTGATATACTAAATACAATTCATTTTGTTTTAATGCTGTCACAATGTCTTGCTCAAGCTCTTCTTCAAACGCTGAGCTATGTACCGTCTCATCATAAATAATTACTTGCTGTTTATAAGATGGAGATTGCCGGAATATACTCATTGCATTGTCATAAAGCTTTGCTGGATCAATATTATTTTTTGCCTGCGATAACGCACAGGCGACTGAAATCGGCAATTGTTCTGAACGAACTTGTAACGGGTACTCAAACTTTTTGGCTAGCTCACGCATTTCCACTTCAAACATTTTGCCTCCTTGCTTCGTTGCAATGGCTAATTGATCTTGTGAAATGCGGTATACATCAACATTATGAGACTTAAATGTTAAAAACTTTGCTGCAATTTTCTTAATAAATGCTTCACCAAAAATATAGCCAAATTGCTGATTAATATTTGTCCATTCATTAAAATGCCATACTGCGATTTGTTTATATTCTCTATTTGCTAAGCGTTTTTCGAAAATGTTAAAGTTCGGTAAATGTGTATGTGGATCATAGTTTTTCGCACGATATTCAACATATTTATCTGCAAAAATAGCAGACAATAAAAAACTTACTAGAATTAGTAATAAAATTGTCAATTCCAACGCTAAATTATACCTATCTACTACCGTTATTACATGTTCCTTTATAACAACATCATTCTGTACATAAAATTTCATTGATAACATTGCTACATAATGCGTTATAGAAATACATATCCCCATTACAATCCCGATAATAACACGGACAAACTGACGATTCATATATGTATAGAAAATACTAAAAACAAAAAAAGAAATGAATGATGCTACAACTGCAATAACTAGCCCTACAACATTATATGTATGCTTTGCCTCTACTTGCATCGAAGCCATGCCAATAAAATGCATGGAACATACTCCAATTCCCATAAGTAAACTGCTATAAACTGCACGTTTAAGTGAAGTTCCTTGTTTATTAACTGAATAAAAAGCAAAAAAAGCTGCTAGCATAGCTGGGATAATCGAAAGAATTGTTAACACTAAATTGTATTCAATTTTTATAGGTAGCGCAAAGGCGAGCATACCTACATAATGTAATGACCATATTCCAAAACCCATTGCAATTGATGCTAAAATAGTCCAAATGTAGCGGTTAATAAAACTATCATTATTCGCTCGCAGACTCATAGTAATGGCCGTATAAGATGATAGACATACGAAAAAAACTGATAAAATAACTAATGGCAAAGCGTATTCCCCTGAAATAATTTTATATCCTTCAGGTATCGCAGTTATATGTAAATGCACAAAAAGACCTCCCAGCATACTAAAACAAATGAACTAGAGCCGTAATATAGTTTAATTGAAATGCTTGAGGAACACAAATTTTACAAGTTAATCATTACTTTTACCATCTTTTCAAAAAAAGCGTGTAGACAAATACAAATTTTGATTTTGTCTACACGCTCTACTTTTTGCCAATCAATTACCTCTAAGCATAATTAATTTACCATGAAATATTAAATTGATTTTCCCTCTACAAACAACCTATTCTTCCATAAAATCAAATGGGGTAATACCTTGCATTCCGATAAGCGGGTGCACATACGGAGCCGTTTCAATAGTTAAACTAGATGGCAGTGCTTCCCCTTTTACTGTAAATATTTCTTGTTGTTCTTCTATTTGAGTAGGCTGTGATTTTTGCTGTACCGGCTTAGGTGGGGCATCTTCCACTACGACATCTCCAACGGCCATAGGATTTAGTCTCGCTTTTAAACTTGTTAATCGCATTAAATCATCCGTTTTCGCTAATCCTTGCGCAAGTACATCCGGCTCCCCACATAATATTAAAAAGTTTTTTGCACGTGTAATGCCTGTGTACAACAAATTACGGCGTAGCATTTTAGAGTAACCTCGAACGATGGGCATAATAACCGTTTGGAACTCCGAGCCTTGTGATTTATGAATGGAACAGCAATAAGCTAGCGTCAATTGGTTTAAATCACCACGTTGATAAGTTACTTCAATCCCGTCATAAGAAACGAGAAGCAAATCTTGTTTTTCAATCGTTTCCTTTGCCTTAATAATGGAAATAACTTCACCCATATCGCCGTTAAACACGTTACTTTCTGGTTGGTTCACTAACTGTAATACTTTATCACCAATACGATATATTGTATCTCCAAAAACAAGCTCTTTACGTGTACCATCGTTTGGATTAACGAGCTCTTGAATTTGTTTGTTTAGTGCATCTATGCCTGCTGGACCTTTATACATCGGTGCTAACACTTGAATATCCCGAATGGCTTGGCCTTTTGCTACCGCGCTTTTCACAATTTGAGTAACGACGCTCGTTACTTGATCTGCTGACGCTTTGATAAACGAACGGTCTGCAGTTTTGTCTGTTAAAGTTTGCGGTACGACGCCTTTTTTAATTTGATGGGCAATATCAATGATCGTAGAACCTTCTGCTTGTCTATACACGTCTGTTAACTCAACTGTCGGAACTTGCTTTGAGCTGAGCAAATCCTTTAACACTTGCCCCGGTCCAACAGGTGGCAATTGGTCTTGATCCCCTACGAATACGACTTGTACATCTTCAGCTAAGCTTTTTAGTAGCTGATGTGCTAGCCACGTATCGACCATCGACATTTCATCGATAATTATTAACCGTCCTGCAACCTCGCGTTCTGTTTCTTCTTCCTTTTCCTGACCCGTAAAGCCAAGGAGTCTGTGAATTGTCATTGCAGGTAACTCTGTCGACTCAGCTAATCGCTTTGCCGCACGTCCTGTTGGCGCAGCAAGAACTATTGGGAACGGCTCTTCCTTTTGGGCATATTCTTTTGGATTTAATGACAAACCATGTAATTCCGCATACACTTCAACTAGCCCTTTAATAACAGTTGTTTTCCCTGTACCCGGTCCACCAGTTAAAATCATGACAGCGGAATTTAGCGCACGTTCAATCGCTTCAACTTGAGTAGGTGCATAGTTTACATTGTACCGTTCTTCAACTTCACCTATTGCTTTGCGAATCTCATCTTTCGAGAAGTTTTCCTGCTTTTTATTTTGTTCAACTAGCTCTAGTATTTTTGATGCAATACCAACCTCACTAAAATATAAGGACGGTAAATACATTCGTGTTTCTTCGCCACAAATTTTACTTTCCTCACGCATTTCGATACAAGCTTGTGAAATTGCAGCAAATGGGATTTCAATGCGCTGACTTTGCTCTAGCATCGATTTTACTAGTGGCAGTACTTGCTCAGCCTCCATATATACATGCCCATCAGAAAGAGCCGCATTCGTTAATACGTGAAATACAGCTGCCTTTATTCGATCAGGATGATTGCCTGTAATACCTAGCTTTGCGCCTAAATCATCTGCTCGGCCAAAACCTACACCGTCCACATCTTCAATTAGGCGGTACGGATTTTCAGATAATAAGGAAATTGTGTCCTCTCTGTATGTTTGGTATATTTTCATACCGAGCTGCGGGCCAAAACCCCATTCATTTAGCTGAATCATGACACGCTCTAAACCAAGATTTTGTTCAATCGTTTGTATAATAATTTGCTTTTTCTCTTCTGATAGTCTTGGCACAACATCAAGAGCATTCGGATCTTCCATAATTTTTTTTAACGCATTTGTACCAAGCTTTGCGACAATTGTTTCTGCTGTTTTCCGTCCAATGCCTGTAAATAAATCACTCGATAAATAATGAACAATCCCTTGCTCTGTTGCTGGTACTTCTTTTTCAAATGTATCTACCTGAAATTGCACACCGTATTTCGGATGTGTCTTCATATTGCCGGTAAAGCGGTACATTTCGTCCTCTACTAAAGGCGGGAAATACCCGACTACAATCATTTCCTTTTCTTCATACTGCAAATTCGTTTCTTGAATCTTTACACGAATAATTGAATACATATTCGTCGCATTATGGAAAATAGTTACGATGGGACGACCTAAAACAAATAGTTTATTCAATTCGAATAAATTAAGATTTTCCGCCATCTATTTTCGCCCCTAACTAACATTTCTTGTATCGAATATTTTATCATAGTCACATAGTTAATGACATGTTTCATGCGAATAATAACATTTTTATGCAAAGCACAATCGGTGAATGGTATGATAAATGTAATAATATTCAGAAAGTGTTGTGGTAGACGATGGAATTTAGACCATGTATTGATTTACACGATGGTAAAGTGAAGCAAATCGTCGGTAGTACACTTGGTCACACGGACAAAGAAGTTGTTGAAAACTTCATTTCAGAAAATGATTCAAGTTATTTTGCAAACATGTTCAAAGTGGACGGATTAACCGGTGGGCATGTTATTATGCTTGGCAACGGGAATGAAGATGCTGCTCTTACGGCACTAAAAACTTATCCGAACGCATTGCAAATTGGTGGAGGTATTACCGCTGAAAATGCCACTAAATTTATCGAAGCAGGTGCGTCACACGTCATAGTTACTTCTTATATTTTTCATGATGGCGCACTCGATATGGACCGTCTTGAAAAATTAGTTTCTACAGTCGGCAAAGATAAGCTCGTCATTGATCTAAGCTGCCGAATTCGTAATGGAAAATGGTTCGTCGTAACGGATAAATGGACGAAATTTAGCGATTTCGAAGTGAATGCCAAGCAGATTCGTATTATTGAAAAATATTGTGATGAGCTTCTTATTCACGCGGTTGATGTGGAAGGCAAACGGAGTGGCATGCAGGAAAGTTTAGTGCGTGATTTAGCCGAATGGACATCGATTCCAACAACTTACGCAGGTGGTGTTCGCTCCATCGAGGACTTACAAAGGTTAGAAGTAATTGCTAGAGGCAAATTGCACGTCACAATCGGTTCTGCTCTCGATATTTTTGGTGGTGACCTTGCCTATGCAGATGTAGTTTCTTATTGTAAAAAATAATTAAAGGACGTGCGAAATATGAATATCATATATGAAAATTTAGTATTCCCTTTTAAAGAAACAAACCTTGAGCGTATTATTGACGATCGTTATTTCAAAATTAATTTACGTGATGCACCACAAGAACTACGTATTCATTTAGAAAGCGAAATGATGCTTCTAGTGTTTTCAAAATCATTAAAAGCGACTTGTAGTTTGCTGCAAGATTACGAGAAAGAGCCGTTTATTATTACAACAATCGATTTAAACATTTTCCTAGATGAATTTAATAAACGCTATAAATTAAACGCGACGATTGAAAAATAAGAAACTGCTTTCAAATTATTGTTCTACGCTAAATAGTGTGGTAAGGCATTAAGAATAGATATCGTATTCGTTTCGGTGCCTCCCGCATCTCTTACTTAACAGATAGAATTTTGCTCCTGCGAATATATTTAAAACATAGCTTATGGCTTTCCTAGCTAACAAAATAGGTTTTGAGCGAACGATATTTACGCGATGTACTAGGAAAGAGCACTTATGATATGGTGCCCTTCAGTTGCCACAACTAAATCAATTCCAAATTTAAGAATAAACTTACTACAAAAATCTTCAAACATAAGAGGTTATTTCATGAAAAACTATAAAGTCATTTTATTTGATCTAGATGGTACATTATCTGATCCGAAAATCGGTATTACAAAATCGGTACAATATGCTTTAGAGAAAATGGGTATTAACGAGCCTAACATCAATAACTTAGAGCCTTTTATCGGACCACCTCTACAAGTTTCATTCAGCGAATTTTACGGCTTCAATCAAGCGGAGTCAACACAAGCAATCGCCTATTACCGCGAACGTTTCAAAAAGTTTGGGATGTTTGAAAACGCCTTATATAAAGGCATTCCTACGCTTCTAAAAATGTTAAAATCACAAGGCTATCTTCTAGCTATCGCTACTTCAAAACCGACAGTATTTGCGGAAGAAATATTAAAATATTTCGATATCGATCACTATTTTGATATTATCGGCGGTAGCAATTTAGACGGTACGCGTTCTGCAAAAGGCGAAATTATTGCGTTTGTCATGCAACATTTTGAGCAATATAGCACGCAGTATTTTATTATGATTGGTGATCGCAAGCATGATATTATCGGCGCGATTGAAAATAACATCGAATCAATTGGGGTTACATACGGTTACGGATCTAACGAGGAATTGCAGCTAGCCAGGGCAACATATATCGTTGATAGTGTTGAGAAATTGGGAGAATTTTTTAATACATACGAAATAAGCTAAAGTTTTTCGTGCCTATAGTAATACCGAAGGAACATTACTTTTTTAATAATAACAAAAATGCCAGCAGGATTATTATATCTTGCTGGCGTTTTTCTTTGCTTTTATATAGCTGGACTGAAGTGGTAAACCACTCCTTGAGACAGCCTTTTTCGTTAATTCAATTATAGCATAATATTCCGTAAATTTTCAGACTGTTCTTTAAATATTATTTTAAGTACGATAGTCGATACAAAGGGGGCTGTTAGATGGAACTTGGACTGACAAAGGATGAAGTAAAAATAGTTCCTTATAATGCTGAGTGGAAAAACGAATTCGATCGTATAAAGGTCGCTATTTTACAAACTACAAACATAAATGACAATCAGATTGAGCATATCGGCAGTACAGCAATTGTTGAAATGAAAGCAAAGCCTATTATCGATATATTGGTAGGTGTTAAAGAGATTTCAGAGATTAACCGAGACTTCGAACAAGCACTCCGTTCAATCGGCTTTTATCGTCTACGGGTAGCGAGACCAAATGAAGTAGTGTTTGCGAAATTCAAAGATGAAACGTTTGAAATAAAAACGCATTTTATCCACGTCGTAAATTTCAAAGATGATCTTTGGGAAAATCTCCTTTTCTTTAGAAATTATTTAAATGAACATGAAGATGCAAAACTTGAATATATTCAGTTGAAAGAGGCTTATTTAGAAACCCGCGCAACGGGAATTAATGATTACACAAATTTCAAAGAAGATTTTGTAATGCGGATTTTTTCAAAAAGAATATTGGGGGTAAGTGAATGAAATTTTATAAGTTTGCAAGTACCAAAGGAAATTTTGTTACTCATTTTAATTCTCATTTCTTTATGAATAAAATAATCCAAACAAATTCCGAAGCACAAATTGCTTTGATGACATTAGAGGAAAATGGTGTCGTCGGTTATCATCAGGCTGTAGTACCACAAATGTTAGTCATATTAGATGGCGAAGGTTATGTACGCAGCAATTCCAGTGATTTCACTTTTATTAAAAAGGGCGAGGCAGTGTTGTGGGACAAAGATGAGTGGCACGAAACAAAAACAAAAACCGGATTGATTGCTTTAGTAATTGAAAGCAAGGAAATCGAGACTAATTGTATTTTAATGGATGAGCTATTTATAAAAATGTAATTTAACCCTCAAACTTAAAAGCTCGGTTACTACTAAAAAGTAGCACCGAGCTTTTTTTTATTTAGCCTAGTTCAATCGCTGGCTAATCATATCGTAAATGTATTTTGCTTGATCAAACTCTGGTTGCAATGTGAAAGCCTGCTTTAAATGGTACATCGCATCTTCTGTTTTATCAGTCGATACTGCGTACAAGACACCTAAATTATAATGTGCATCGGCATTATTCCAGTCTTCATCAATGACGAATTGCAATTCTGCCTTTGCTTGTTCGAACATTTCCATTGTGCAAAGTAAAATGCCGTACGCTAGTCGAATTTGTAAATCATTCGGTGCAAGCTCTGCCGCGCGCTGCAAATATGGTAATGCCAATTTATATTTCTCATCACGCTCAAATGATTTGCCTAGCATGTAGTAAGCGTCTGCCCCTTCAATACCGTGCTCGATTGATTTTTGATAAAGCTTAGCTGCTTCAATATAGCGCTCGGCATTATAATACAAATTCGCTAAGCCATAATATGCTGTAGCCGCCTTTTCATCTATCGTAATCGCCTTTTGGAAGAAACGTTCCGCGCGTTCCGTATCGTTTAATGTTGCAAGTAAGTTACCAAAGTTTACATAACCAATTGCTTCTTCCGGTGCTTCTTCAATCGCTTGAGTAAAAAATTGCGCCGCATCTTCATAGCGTTTTTCTTTAAAAGCTTGAATACCTTGTTCATTAAAAGTCATAAATATACTCCTCTAACGTAGCAAAAGACCGCCCACCGAGCAGCCTTTGCCGTATTTATTCAGTAGTAAAATAATGTTGTATCTTATCCTACATACGTCAGCTTTTCATTATTTTTAAATACTTCATCAATTGTACCGCCACCTAAACATACTTCACCGTCATATAGAACTACTGCTTGTCCAGGTGTAATGGCGCGTACTGGTTCTGCAAATTCAATGTAAGCTGTGCCGTCTTCGCGAAGCTCCACTGTGACAGGTGAATCTTCTTGACGGTAGCGGAATTTAGCTGTGCAGTTAAATTTAGCTGGCATTTCTTTATTCGTTGTGAAGCCCATTTTTACTGCAGTTAAAGCCGTTGAATATACAGCATCATTGTGGAAGCCTTGTCCAACATATAAAACGTTGCGCTCTAAATCTTTCCCTAGCACAAACCAAGGTTCCCCGTCGCCACCGATACCTAAACCGTGGCGTTGACCTAATGTATAATACATAAGACCATCATGCTTGCCCATAACTTTACCATCGAATGTTTCCATATTGCCCGGTTGTGCTGGTAAGTACTGACTAAGGAACTCTTTGAAATTACGTTCACCAATAAAGCAAATCCCTGTTGAGTCTTTCTTTTTCGCTGTTGCAAGACCAGCTTGCTCTGCGATTTCACGTACTTTTTTCTTTTCAATATTACCAATCGGGAACATGACATGCTTTAATTGATCTTGTGATAATTGATTTAAGAAATACGTTTGGTCTTTATTATTATCTACACCACGAAGCATGACAACTTCACCATCACGCTCTTCTACTCGCGCATAATGACCTGTTGCAAGGTAATCTGCTCCTAAATTCATCGCATGCTCTAAAAATGCTTTAAATTTAATTTCTTTATTACACATTACATCAGGGTTTGGTGTACGACCTGCTTTATACTCCTCTAAGAAGTACGTAAATACTTTATCCCAATATTGTTTTTCAAAATTAACTGCATAATAAGGAATACCGATTTGGTTACATACAGCGATTACATCTTCGTAATCTTCTGTTGCTGTACATACACCATTTTCATCTGTGTCATCCCAGTTTTTCATAAAAATCCCGATAACATCATAGCCTTGTTGTTTTAATAAATACGCTGCTACTGATGAATCAACTCCACCTGACATTCCGACAACAACGCGGATTTGTGAGGGGTTTCTTGTTTCTACCATAATAATCACCTTTTCCGATCTAAACCCTTTCGCGTAAAAGGCGCGAAGCATTTATTTTTATTATTTCACGAGACGATTAACAATTGCGGCTGTGCGCTTTCCGGCTTCACTTACAAGCTCATCTGTTAATCCTTGTCCGAAACTAAAGCGAATGGAGCTGCGCAGTGCAGGTGCCTCCTTGCCAAACATCGATACTAGTACATGTGATGGATCAACTGTACCTGCTGTACAAGCTGAGCCACTTGATACAAGGACGCCCGCCATATCTAAATTGATTAAAAATGACTCGACATCTGTTCCAGAGAATGTAACGTTGAACACATGCGGTAACACCAATTCGCTATGACCATTCACCGTAAAATCAATTCCCGCGTTCTCGAATTGCTCTGTTAAAAGCACTTTGTAATGTTTATATTTAGTGCGATTTTGTTCACGGTTTGATGAAGCAAGCTCAGCAGCTTTCGCAAAGGCGAGTGCTGCAGGAATATTTTCTGTACCTGCACGACGCTTTTTCTCCTGAGAGCCACCATACAATAAACTATTTATCTTCACACCTGTCTTTGCATAAAGAAAGCCGATACCTTTTGGACCGTTTATTTTATGGCTGGACACACTAAGTAAATCCACTCCGAGTTCGTTCACATCAAGCGTTTCAATACCAAATGCTTGCACCGCATCTGTATGAAAAGTTGCAGGGTGGTCCTTTAATAACGCACCAATTTCTTTAATAGGCTGGATTGTACCTACTTCATTATTGCCGTACATAATCGTTACTAAAATCGTATCATCAGTTAACGCTTTCTCTAGATCGCTTACTAATACGCGCCCTGTTTGATCAACAGGTAAATACGTTATTGTAAAGCCTTCTCGCTGTAACTTCTCACATGCATGAAGTACGGCGTGGTGCTCGATTTCAGTTGTAATAATATGCTTCCCTTCGTGCTGACGTGCATAAGCTGTTCCGAAAATCGCCATATTATCCGCTTCTGTACCACCGCTTGTAAAAATAATTTCAGCAGGATTAGCTGCAATTTGCTTAGCCAAAGAATCGCGAGCAGCATCTAAATGCTTTCTCGCTTCACGCCCTGCTGTATGAATACTTGATGCATTACCGTAAACCGTTGTCATTGCAGATGTCATTTCTGTAATAACGTCTTTTGTCATTGGTGCTGTCGCGGCGTGATCAAGATAAATTGTTTCCATTGTCCTAACTCCCTTAAATATAAAACATATAGCCATCTGCCGGCTCTGATGATTCTGTATATTGTGCTAAATCTTCAAGATTTGTTGTGTCTAATACATTTTTTACAGCATCACGAATACGCATCCAAAGCTCTCGTTGTGGCGCTTCCTCGTTTTCAATTCCTTCAACTGGTTGAATAGGTCCTTCCAGTACACGAATAACGTCTGCTGCAGAGATTTTTGCAGGTGGGTGTGCTAACATATAACCGCCGTATGCCCCGCGTACACTTTTTACTAAACCTGCATTTCGTAGTGGAGAAACTAGCTGTTCTAAATAAGCTTCTGATAAATCCTTTTCCGCAGCAATTTTGCGGAGCGGAATCGGTCCCTCACCATGATGCTTTGCTAATTCAATCATAATCGTTAACCCGTAACGACCTTTTGTAGAAATTTTCATTATAACACCTCTGTTTATCTAGTCCATTTATATGCTCAAGTATATCATAACTCCTTTTATTCCACTCGGAAATGATTACATCTTTCATACATTTTGAAATTCAAAGCTATATTAACGTAGATCAAAGCATAATCAAATTACACTTTTCGCTATGTAAAAGGGCACTAAAAAACTTATAAAGTTGTCATTCTTCTTAGGAAATTCCCACTTTAGGAGGAATAGTTGGAGCTCCTCAAGCTTTTTACATACCCGTATTTATCATTGTGTATATGAAAATACCTGAATACCTTCCCTTCACAATAGGTTTACTTGCGGGGTCCCATTTTCTTCCTTATATATGGATTTATAAAAGTAAAGCTTATTTATTTGTTACTTTAGGCGTCTGTTTTTCTGCTCTAATCTTAGGTGGATTCTTTGTTGATCAAGCTTTCACTCTTGTACCTTTAGCAATTTCTATTGTATATGGAATTAGTGTTCTTTTAATTCAAAGAGAACTTAAAGTCAGTCTTGTTTAATCACCTAGTTTCTCTATGAAATCCAACGACCGTCATTTTAGTTTCTATAAAATTATCACTAAACTTGACTGATTTTTTATCCCAATTAATTTTGACAAGATAAAAAGAAAAAATCACACCTAGTAAGGTATGACTTTTTTCTTTTTTCTATATTAGGACAAAGTTTCATTGAAAATTTGTCCGCCACCATCTATTTTAATTATTTTTAAACGACTTGTATTTTTAATAAATATAGATTTATATTGTTTTTTTCCATTTTTATCAATAATATTTAATACTCGTTTCCCCTCGTTATCTGTTACTGTTTCAAAAGTATATTCTTGGTTGTCGATTTGCTCAACGATTTTATTATACTCTGGTAACGCAGTCCATTCACTATTTTCTATAACTTCATTAGATTGTTGTTCGTCATTTTCTTTTTGCTCTTTATTCTGTTGTTGATCAACTTTTTCATTAGATGTTACGGTTTCCTGATTTGTATCCGCAACCTCGCTATTCGTTTTAGTTACTTCATTATCACTGCAAGCTGTTAATATTACCATTGCAGCAATGAAAGGAATCATTTTTTTAAACATTCTTTCATTACATCTCCTTTTATTTTTCCCCATAATATTTTAACAACAACTGCTTCCTAATTTCTAGATTAAATTTAAAAGTGTTTTCCTATCATTGATAAATTCGGCCAGCAAGCTAAAATCGATTACATATATCCACTTGTTTCATGTCATAGTCATGCCGTGTTATCATAAAAGCTAGATTAGATTTATACAGGAAAGAAACATCCGCTCAGAGTACAGTGTGCAGTACATATATAGCAACCCAAACTTTTGGTGATGAACTCTCTAAATTACTCGGAAATTTATATTAAATTAGAAAGCAGGTGACATTGATGCACAATGAACCGTTAGCCTATAAAATGCGTCCACGAAATTTAGATGAAATCGTAGGGCAACAAGCTATTATTGGTAAAGATAGCGCATTGTACAAAATGATAGCCAATGGTCATGTCCCTTCGATGCTACTATACGGACCACCTGGCATTGGCAAAACGTCAATTGCGAGCGCTATTGCAGGTACTTCAAAGCTGCCATTTTTCGCCCTAAATGCCACTCATGCAGGAAAAAAAGATGTCGAGCAAGTCGTGATGGATGCAAGAATGTCAGGTAAAGTTATTTTATTTTTAGACGAAATCCATCGCTTTAATAAATTGCAACAAGATACTTTATTACCTCATGTAGAAAATGGCTCCATCGTGTTAATCGGGGCAACGACAGAAAATCCATTTCATGATGTGAACCCCGCTATTCGTTCCCGCTGTGGTGAAATTTTGCAATTAGAACGGCTTACTGTAGATGATGTTGCTTCTTTACTTAAGCAGGCGATTGAAGATGAAGAACGAGGGCTAGGAAAATTAAACGTTGCTGCGACAGAGGAACAGCTTAGCAAAATTGCTAAAGCTTGTAATGGTGATGCTAGAAAAGCGCTCACTTTATTAGAATCAGTTTACTACGCATCAGATGAAGTTGGTGGAGTAACTAAGCTGAACGACCGCGCGATTGAACAATTTGCAAAACGAATTGGTGTTTATGGTGATAAGGGTGGCTCACATTTTTATAATTTATTGTCGGCACTACAAAAATCCGTTCGTGGCAGTGATGTCAATGCCGCACTGTATTATTTAGGCCATTTACTAGAATCAGGTGACCTAGTAGCAGTATGTAGACGACTACTCGTCATGGCATATGAAGATATTGGTCTTGCTAATCCGGCTGTCGGCGCTCACGTGAACGCTGCTACGGATGCTGCCCAAAAGCTTGGCTTACCGGAAGCACGTATCCCTCTTGCAACTGCAGTAGTCGAAATGTGTTTAAGCGATAAATCTAATTCTGCTTACAAGGCACTTGATGCTGCAATAGCAACCATCCATAACGGCAAAACTGGCGATATTCCAAATCATTTAAAGGACGCTCATTACGCTGGTGCTAAAGAGCTGGGGCATGTTGGCTATAAGTATCCGCACGACACACCAATCGGTACATTTGGTGGATGGGCCGACCAACAATATTTACCAGACATTCTTGTCGGCACAGAATTTTACAAGCCCGTTATTGCAGGAGAAGAAAAGCGCATGGCAGGCATTTATGAGAAATTAAAATCATTTAAAAAAGAGCAAGAATAGTGAGATCTCAAATATACTTTAACAATTGAACGCGTAAACTTGCTATGTAAAACTAGTGTATTATTACTATATCCAAATACAAACAAAACTACCCAACCAGTCGCCGGTACAATACCGACACCTGGTTGGGTAAATACTTTTGGACCTCGGCTTTTAATACAGAGATCAGCCCTCTTTATTTAATCAACATTTTTATTACCAAACAAATAGGCCGACCATTGCCGCACTTAGTAAAGAGACTAGTGTTCCCGATAGTATCATCATCCAAACACCTTTGGATAAGTTATCTGCTTGCTCTTTTTTTACAATACCGTTAAAACAGCCCAGAATCATACCAACAGTAGAAAAATTTGCAAATGACACTAGGAATGTACAAAGAACTGCCATCATATGCGGGCTGAACGAATCCAAAATCGACATAATATCAGCCATAACAACAAATTCATTCGTCACTATCTTAGTACCCATGTATTGGGCCGTTTGAAAAGCTTCCCCTAACGGCAAACCAAGGAGGAAAGAGAATGGAGTCATGATGACACCCAATATATTACTTAGTGATAACCACGGGGCGAATAAATGTAAAACTTTATCGATAAGAGCAGATAGTGCTACAAACGAAATCAGCATGGCTGTAATAATTAAAATTAACTTACCCGCTCCGAGAATAGAATCTCCTAAGAAAGAAAAGAATGGTGGCTTTTCTTCTTTAGTCATTTCAAAAATAACGTCTTCTTCCTTTTTTACAACTACAGGATTTAAAATATTTGTAATTATAATTGCATTAATGACATTTAAGGGGATCGCCGTTAATACAAATTGAGCTGGCAGCATTTGTATGTATACCCCAATCATTGCTGCTGAAACACTACTCATGGACATCAAGGATACTGTCAGTAAACGTTCCTGACTCATTGACTTTAACTGGCCGCTCGATACTGCCAATGCTTCTGTATTGCCTAGAAACATCATTTCAATTGCATAAAAAGATTCAAATTTAGGTTGTCTAGTAAGTTTAGAAAGTCCCCAACCTAACCCTTTAATTATTTTCGGGAAAACACCAAAATATGTAAGGATATCAAATAGTGGAACAACAAGTAATATTGGCATTAATGCACTAAATACCATATCCATATTTTCGACATTGACCATGCTAGCGAAAGCAAAACCAACACCTTCAAAAGCAGTTCCTATTAACCAACTAAAACCTAGAGCAACTTTTTCAACAAACCATCTACCTAATGGAAAGGCAATTAATAACCAAGCCAAGAAGGCATTGAATAATACTAAAATTCCCGTAGCCTTCCAATTAATCTTCTTTTTGTCCTTTGAAAACAAAAAGGCAAATCCAATAAACGCAAATATACCAAGGATGTTAATAACCAGATATATGCCCATTTATTCCCTCCTCCTACTAACTCTTAACAAACCAAACATAGCAACAAGGTAATCTAATTATTTAAATGTCTTACATTCCTAATACTTGTTCTCCGTAAAATAATAACGGTAATTTGCAAAGTGTATGTTCTTTAATTTCTCCATTCGAATTATAATACTTTTTTGATAAATATATCAATATAACATTTAATTAAAATTAATTATTAAAACTCTCTGTACATAAGCCCCAATAACCCCTTTTTATGTAATCAAATCATTTAGTGTCACATCAAATGTAGGGTTAAACAATTCTCAAAATCCTCTTCCTTCACTTGACCTTAAAACAAATAAAGAAACCAACGTGAGCATTTAATAAGGTTGCGTATAATAAAAAAAACCGGGCAAAACCACGCCCGGTCCTTATAGAAGCCTTTTCCATTTACAAAAAAGCCTTTTGTAGTTTAGGTTGAAATCGTTTCTTTTCCTGTTCCGTCACATCTCGTCGAATCAATTTAAATACCACTCCTTGCCATTGCTTTCTTAACAAATGTATGTAATCCTTCAATAATGCAAGGCGTCACTTTCGCTAGTTTTCTTACGAGTTAGTAACATAATAATTAAGTGCCTATTATCTTTCTATTACATCCGTTTACAGCGCTACATATTCCTCTTTTAATATGCCGTAATAATATTCATCCCACCAACCATCATCACACGGGATACATTTCTTGAAAAATCCTTCTCTTCTCATCCCTAGTTTCTCCATCACTCTCCAAGAGGAGATGTTTTCAGGCTGGCAAGTTGCTACGATACGATGTAAGTCCATTTTAATAAAGCCATAGTCGATCATTGCTTGCGCAGATTCAGTAGCAAAGCCTCTACTATGAAACTTCGGATTAAATACCCACCCAATTTCATACGTATGCTCACCAAAATATTTAAAAAAGGCAATATGTCCAATTAATTCATTACTTTCTTTTAAAACTACCGCAAATTTCTCTGCCTTTTCCCCTCGATTTTCTTCAACGAATTTTTTCGCATCAGAAATGTTGAAAACATTTTCAGGAATGTACTTCATAACTACTGAATTAGAAGTGTATTCATAAACAGCTTGCCAATCATTTGCTTCAAAATTACGTATTATTAACCGAGTCGTATTGATAAACACTATACTTCCTCCTGCACTTAAAGTATCCCTAATAATTCACACTAACTTTCGAACAATCGAAGGCAGTTCCATTAGTTGATCTATCATAAAGTCTGCGTTCGGCATGTCCCAAGCTCCATCCTTTTTCCATACGGTAACCATACCTATGTTTTTTGCTGCTTCAACATCATTTACTGGGTGATCTCCAATGAACATGCTTTCTTCTGGCTTCACTTGCAGTTTAGATAAAGATCTTTCAAAAATTTCGGGATTAGGTTTTTTGATTCCTTCCCATTCAGAAATTAAAATAACGTCAAAATAATGCTCAATGCCAAGTGCTTTAATATTATGCAATTGGAAATGTCCATAGCCATTCGTTATGATGCCTAAGGATAACCCTTGTTTTTTCAAGTCTTCTAGCATTTCTCGCAGATTATTAAAAGGGACACAATGATTTCTAAATTCAAGAAGATAATCATTTAACAGTTGTTCCGCTGTTAAACTTGTAATATCCAGTTCTTCTATCAATTGTGCATAAACTTTATCCTTCCAAACATAACCATGATGATCGAGCTCAATAAATCTTTTCATGTAAATGTCTTTTGGAATATGCGAAAAATGTTTTGAAAGTCGTTCATATTGTTTGTTAATAAACTCTAGCACAGAAGCATCTCTGTTCAATAATGTTCCATCTAAATCAAATATAGCTGCTTTTAACATGGCAGAAGCCTCCTAAATTTAAGTCCAAATATTTAATTTCATCAAGATGCTGTTGCATACAAAATTTATAAAACGCAATACGCGATATTACCGAATTACATCAAAAAATCAAATCAACCTTTATTCACACTTCATTTTTCACTTCGTTTATAAACCAGCTATATGCTCGTTTTTCTAATTCATTAACAAACTCTTTTTTTGCTCTACTATATTCTCTTGTGTCATCACATTTTGCGGCAAGTTCTGTTTTTATTTGATTGTAAGTCTCTACCTCTAATGGATGTACTCTTAAATAATCTCTAACGACTAAATGACGTTCAATTTGAGGATTATCAAATTGGTAAATATGTATATGGTGCGTTCGATTCTCTCCACCTTTTCGATACAAACGTCTACCTTCGATCCCCCACTCACCAGCGCTTTCATACCCATTAGCAATTAACAGATTGTCATACGAAAGAATAAATTTTATATCTTGTACAATTGCAATAATGTCAATTACAGGCTTCGCTTTCATTCCTTTCACAGCTGTACTTCCAAAGTGTTCAAACCTTATCTCTACATTTTGAAAAATACTTTGTAAAAACGATACTTCTTTTTCAAAGTCTAATGGCCAATGTTCCTGATAGTTCGTTAATCTAATCTTCACTCGGTTCCCTTCCTCTTCGCTTTACACTTTATCCAATTGCTTATGAGAAATATCGCCTTCTAAAAGAATTGTGTAGCCACTTTCCGATACTTGAACCTTTGTTAAACTCGTATCATGAATATATGGACCATCCCATAGGTTTTCTATATAGTCATTTTTAAAAATAGATAATAAACATTTGATAATGACTGTATGCGTGACAATGAGTACATTACCGTCTGAATAATCTTTTTTTATTTTATTTAATACTTTTAAAGCTCTTGCTTGCGTTTCGTCGAAGTTTTCGCCGTCAATCGCGCTAAATAAATGTGGAGAGTCCCAAAAAGCTTCAAATTCATAAGGATTCGCCTCATAGATTGAATTTTGTGTTTTGCCTTCCCATTGTCCCAGGTTCATTTCTTTAAGATTTTCATCATAATGTACTGGTATTTCACGATCGCCCAGTATTAACTCAGTCGTAGTTTTAGTTCTACCACTCGGACTTGAAAAAACAGCTGTAAACTGGATATCTTTCAATCTTTCACCTAAAGAGATAGCGCTGTTCTTTCCATCTTCAGTTAAGTTGGAATCTAACCAACCTTGCATTCTTTTTTCTTTATTCCATTCCGTTTCCCCATGCCTTGTTATGTATAGCGTTAACATATAATCTCCCACCTTAAATTAATTATTTCGTTTCTAATATCTAGATTCTTCCAAAGAAATTGCACGGTAGATTTTATCCGCATTTTGTATACTTTCTTTCAAATATACTGGACTATTAGAGTTTGATAATACTTCATCTGTTGTTAGCCAAAACAATTCTTCCACTTCATTTTCACTTTTGCAATAAGGCTCATTTTCATTACTTAGGCAAAGATAAATAATATTTATTACGTGTTCGTTTTTATCTGTTGAAAATGAAGTACTCATCACATAGTACATTTCATCTGCAATAGTGATTCCTACTTCTTCAAAAATTTCTCTTTTTAAGGTATCTTCAAGAACTGCTGATTTCGCACCTTCGAATTCGGCTTTTCCACCTACTAATGAAAGTAATCCACCAGCATGTTCTTCGTGAACACTACGTTTTATTATTAACCATTTATCGTTTCTTCGTATTGCTCCTTCCACATTCACAATAAACATTTTAATCTCTCCTTCACTTCCTAATAGTTAATAAATTACCTCATACTGTAAATAATAACTTCAACAAAAATTTTAAACAACCTCTCCGTTCTCTTACAGAAGAGTATTCCACTTTCATTTATCAATTCAAAAAACCGATTCCTTTTAAAGGAATCGGCACAAGTTAGTATATTTAAATAAAAAGATAGCGTTAATTATTTTTACTAAATTCACTGAATGTCGCTATACAATTATTTATTGTTCTTGGATTTAATAATAATGTGTTATGTTCTGTCGTGTTTAATTGTAAATAACTTTTTTTAATTTCTTCTAAAAAGTCTTGATTATCCTCACTTTGAACATCAGGCATACAATTCGCTGCAACCGTATAAATATTCAAAATTTCCTCTTTTAACGCTTCACCTTGCTCTTCAATTAAATATTCTTGTGCAAGACCATAAAAATATATTAAACGTGCAACAATATCCATAAAAATCGTCCAGTATGTGCTGCCTTTTGGTAATTCCCCTTCTTTTTCAACCCAGTTATTAAAATACTGAGTAACTTGATGCACTAAATTGTTTAATTCGCTATACGCTTTATGCCAATTTTGCGTACTATCAATATAATTAAATACTGTTTCGTTCATATTTTCTTGTAGTTGGGCTACATTCAATATATTATTCGTCACCGGAATGCTTAACACATTCACCAACCCCCTTCGAATCCAAAAGCATGCGTAATCTTTATACTTATTCCTACTATATCAAAAAAATAGATTCTAAATTTAGAAAATAAAAACTAACGAAAAAAATGGTATATTAAGGACTATTTTTTGCGTATTTGACAATATTGTGAACTCCTTAATTCTGACTATTGCTAAAAGTGTATAAATACTAGAAATTTCAACAATATTTAGGTCACAATAATCTTTCCACATATTTAGGATAAAAATCACGAGCTACTAATTGCTCATTAGTAAATTCTCTAAACTCTTTAACGTCATATTTCGTAAAAACTCCTGCTTTTAACGTAATAATTTTGCAATTTGAACAATAAAACTGCCATGTAATACGGCACATCCACTCATCCACTGTTTCATTACTTGCTGCTGCTAAATAGCGCTTGTCTTTTAATACACCTGCCATTTTTAAAAAGCCTTCACTACAATCATATTGTTTTGCTACAAAATTATACTCGGGCTCAACAGTCATTTTCGTATCGAATACATGTATTGTATTTTGTCTTGCATCAAATGCAACTTCTACTGTACTAATTTCATCAAATATATTTAATCCTTTATATTCCAATTCATTCAATTTCATGCTTAAATGCACCTTTCATCTTTAAATTTATTTTATCATGATAATATTCGACAAAAATAGTCATCATTCCCCTAACGATAAACAATGACAAAAAATACGATACGCTCCTTTCCGTTCTTCTATCTGATCAATGATGACATTTTTTAATCCTGGGATATTCATGTTAATATTCATATAACACAACTCACCTTTTTATCTCTTGTTTCTCGACAATTCAAGTATAAAGAAAAGAGTGAGCTTGAGCTTTTTTGTATGAAATTGTGTGTATACCCCAACAAATATTATAGAACCAAAAAAGCAAGGATTCAGCGGTTAAATCGCCGAATCCTTGCTATATTTATTTTACCCTTGAACTCGTCGAATAGGGACATCTTTTACAATTTGATTAATAACCCAACTCGCGGCAAATAAGCCTACAACGGACGGTACAAACGCGTTTGATGAAGGTGGCATCTTTGCTTTACGAATTGCTGCATCTGGCTTACCAACATGCTCCACAACATCTGGACGCACTACAATCGGTGACTCATCAGAGAAAATAACAGGAACACCTTTTTTAATTCCTTCTTTACGAAGTTTTGTACGGATTACCTTTGCAAGTGGATCTGTATGCGTTTTCGAAATATCTGTAATTTGGAAACGAGTTGGATCCATTTTATTAGCAGCACCCATACTAGAAATAATCGGGATGTTACGTTTTAAACATTCTTTCATAATGTGAATTTTGTAAATAACCGTATCGCTCGCATCAATGACGTAATCAATGCCTTGTGCAAAAAATTGTTCGTATGTTTCTTCTGTATAGAACATATGCATATCAATTACTTCACACTCAGGATTAATATCCGCAATACGCTCTTTCATCACCCCTGATTTTGACTTCCCAACTGTCGATAAATAAGCGACTAATTGACGATTTACATTCGTAATATCAACATTATCTTTATCGACTAAAATAATGCGACCTACTCCGCTACGTGCACAGGCTTCAGCAGCAAATGATCCGACACCGCCAACTCCTAAAATCGCAACTGTTGTGTTTTTTAATTTATCGAGCCCTTCTGTCCCTATAGCTAGCTCGTTTCTTGAAAATTGATGTAACATTATACACTCTCCACCTTCAAAATAACTTTATAAAAGTAAACCTAGTTAAATACTAAGAAAAAATCAAATCTGAAATATATTTTAACACGATTTTCTTCAAGTGAAAATATTATCGTCTGTTATGTATAAATTTACCTAAAGTGAAAACTATATTAATTCCTACAAAAAAGAATTGTGCGAATCAAACTCGCACAATCCTAATTCCTTATTTTATAAAGTGAATCTTCAATCAGTGGGGGTCTTACTGCCGTTAATCTGCGATAAAACTAAATGATTGCCAAGGTTGAATTTGCTGTAGTAAAAACCTTTCTTTCTCAACAACTCTCGCTACAATATTTGTTGAGCCTGAGTTTGGCATTTCCTTTAAGACAATTTGGAGCTCACCTTTATAACGTACATCTAAATTATTATCAATCGTCACATCACCAGGCATAAGTGGTTGAACATTGTGAGGTTTAAACTCACCATTTTTATATTTCACCCGAGATTGTGTACTTCGAATGACATAATCGGAAACATCCCCCCGATTAAAATGGGGCCCGTTAAACAGTATCTCCCTCTCTAAATGCGATAATTCAGCTACGGGCTCGATTTTCAACGCTAGCTTATGACGATTTAATCGTCCTAAAGCCTTTAACTCTTCTTCTGATGCAAACATATTACCGATTATAAGGTCATCAATCATCCCGGTATTCCACAAATCTTTAGCTTGCACTGTAATAGGCAAATGACGATGTTCCTCTAACGTTGGTAATCCATGCAATGTTTCTTCCCAAGGTCCAAATTTGGCATGTTGAGATGAAATCATAGCAGCTGTACGAATATGATTCGATTTGTATATTTCAGATGTTGCTAAAAAATGCTTACGGGAAAGCCCTGTATAAGCTCTCGGATAAAAGTTATGGCATCCTATAATATTATTTTTATTTGGTTGGTAGGATAGAATATTTTCAACATATTTCGTGCCATTACTAATATTTAATTCTACCTTCAAATCACAAGTATCTAACGACATAAAGGCTTCTTCTTGACCAGAAAATCCCATATCTAAGCGTAACGCCGCTAAATGATAGTGTTCTTTCAAATACCCAATATCTTTAAAAGTTAGCCCTAGCTCTTGAAATACTGAAGGTGCAATATCAGCAGAAATATCAAAACCTAGTTCTTTCGCAAACTTATTAATTTGCTGTAATTTTTGTTTCTCTTTTTCATTACTGAGTGACATTAAACAAGTAAAGATCCGATCGAAACCATTGTCATGCGCAAGCTGTATATAGCGCTGCATTTCTTGTAAACTACTATGCTGCGGATAGACTGAAATTCCTAAGCGTCTCATTTGACTACCTCCGTTGACCACTTAAACACTATTCTTGTGCATTTTCTTTACTAACTTCTACTTTAGCCATGCGATTGGCCATCATAACGAATGGTAAATAAATTAATACTGCTACAACGATTAATACTCCACTTAATACGGCTCCCTGCCAAGAATTTGTTGCTAATAAACCATTTATTATCGGTGGAGTCGTCCACGGCACTTGTATTGTCGCTGCTGGCACCCACCCAAACTTTGTCACAAAGTAAGCAATTGAAACGTTGACCATTGGCGTTAAAATAAACGGTATAAATAAGATTGGGTTTAATACGATAGGTAACCCGAATAATAATGGTTCATTAATATTGAAAAGACCTGGTGCTGCAGATAAATTCCCGACCGTTTTGTATTGCTTGTTTTTTCTGGCGAATATGAATATTGCGATAATTAAAGCGATTGTAGTTCCTGAACCGCCCATGTTCACAAATGCGTCGAAGAAAGGCTTATTAATAATGTATGGCGCCGCCTGACCCGCTTCAAGCGCTTGCAAATTTTTTGCAACAGCATCGGCATTAATTGTTTGCATAAATGGCTCAATAATATTTGCGCCATGCACACCGAGTGTCCATAAAAACGCTGGGATGAATGCTAAAATTAATGCTGCGACCCAAGAATTTGTTAAGCCCATAAATGGTTCTTGAATTGCTGAATAGAATGAACCGATAATATCTGGTATATCAAACCCTGCTGAAATAATCGTACGAACTAAGGCAAATAAACCGATTGTAATCATAGCTGGCAATAATGCAGCGAATGATTTCGATACAGCAGGTGGTACTCCAGCTGGCATTTTAATTAATAGTTTACTACTACCTGATAATCGGCAAAATACTTCGGTAGACAATAATGATATGATAATAGCAATAAATATTCCAGCTGTACCTGTTGTTGAACCTGTAAAACCACTTTCACCAATAGTACCAAACGTCAAATAAGATGAAAATCCAATTACCGCTGCTGAAAGACCATCTTTGCCGTAGCTTTTCGCTAAATTATATGAAATTGTAAAAGATAATAAGAGCGAAAGGACAAAAAATGTAGCTCCCCAAATATTTCCGCCCCATTGTGTCCAAACACCTTCACCAAAAATAGAATTTAGCGTATTTTTATAAAAATCAATTGGTAGATTGTTCATTAATACTGCTAAAGAACCGACAATTGTAAGTGGCATAATGGCAATAAATCCATCACGTATAGCTACTAAATGACGCTGGCTACCTATTCTTGCAGCGACAGGCACAAATTTTTCTTCTAAAAATTTGAACATTGCTGACACTCCCCTTTTTATTATTTGGCTCTGTTATGTTGTATTGTTGATATTCCCGAAAAATAATTTTTCTTCTCTAAGTGAACAGTCGAGTATCCTCAAACTATCAGGATGTTATTCACAAAAGCAGTGTAAGAATATGACAGTTTTAGTCTATTTTCTTGCTGTAAATTCCCGCCACTTTACAGCTGAAGTCAGTGCTATATAAAAAACCAACAATGTAGCTTAACACAGCCATTATTAAACATCTAAATTAGATGTTATTCCCCGTTGATACGTTCATACAAATCAATCATTTCTTTTGCAAGGTCCCTAAATGTAATCGCATTCATTAAATGATCCTGTGCATGAATTAGCAGCATTGACACTTCAACTTTTCCCCCTCTAGCCTCTTGTGTCAGTAAAGACGTTTGTGAGCGATGTGCTTCTGTCAGCGCTTCATTTGCAAGCATAATTTTCTCTCTTGCTTCATCAATTTTCCCTATTTTCGCCAATTGAATAGCTTCCATACATTCGCTTTTTGTGTTACCACTTTGAACAATCAAGCCCATAATGGACTCCATCACAATGTTATCTTCCATAAATTCGAAACCCCTTATCCAATGAGTTTTAGTGCCTGTTTCAACACATTTTCGCCATTCATCATGCCGTAATCTGTCATTTGAATCGAGTCAATCGGCAGATTAAGATGTTTGTATTTTGCTTCAAATGTTCCTTTTAGGTACCGAACTTGTGGCCCAAGTAATAGAACATCTACTTTCTTATTCGCTAATACTTTATCCACCTCATTTTCCGCAATAGCGTAAATATCAGCTTCGATATTTTGCTCTTGTGCCGCTCTTTTCATTTTTGTTACAAGTAAACTCGTACTCATTCCTGCTACACAAACCAACATAATGTTTTTCATTGAAATCCCCCTTATTATTAAAAGAATATTGAAAATTTTTAGTTTAACAGTTTTCCAATTGAGCTATTATCAAACAATTGAAATGGAACTGCTTTCATACAATGAGAATAGCACCTATTGGTATATACCACAATATGTTTTTTCAACCGTTTAATCTCACTCGAATGCATTGAAATGACTGGTCTAATACGTTAATACTTGCAAATACTAGGTTCATTAAAATTGGTATAGTCCAGAAAAAAGTTGAAAATTTTTTATTCCCCCAACTCCCTTTTTAATAATATTCAAAAAATTTAGGGAAATCTACTGGAATAGCTCTTTGCCAATTTACTAAACATTCTTCTGACATAACTTTTTGCGAATATTTTAGAACATCCATTAAAGAAAGATAACCGACCATCATAGCAGAAAAAAGATTAATGGATAGTTTTAGCATATGCACATCTTCTACTGATTTTTCCTCGATTATTGTTACATGACCATCTTTATTTATTTTGTAAAGGTGTTCATTCCACGGACAAAAAATATCTTCGAGTTGAATATACAATGGCTGATGAATTGTTTGCCACGGATAGTTCTGCATAAAGGCAAACGCATCTACAATCCTTACCATGACATCTTGAGACACTTCTCTGTTAAATTGTGGTTGATCGAAATTAAAGCCAATGTGACTATCTATAGATGTAGCACCCTCAATTTTTTCCACACTAGCTTTATGTGACGTAATAAAACGCCAAATTGCTTGTTCTGCATATAAATCATCTGCAACAAAGTCCTTTATACTAAATGTTAAACTTGTAATATTATAACGAATATAGCCAGCTATTTTGTTTGCATTATAGTAGGCAGCTAAATGATTGTCAGGCTCTCTTCTAGCTAATCTTTGCCACCACGCTTTATCTCTCGTCATACCACCATTACTTTTTAACGCATGCTCATTATGAAATTGCTGTATGTCTTGAAAAATTTCTTCGTCTATCCATTCAAAACTAGTGCGCTTCATCGTATCGTTTTGTCGACCAAAGTTTGGGAATGCTTCAACTGGAATCGAATATTTTAGCTTGTCAAAAAATATTTCCCACCCGAAATATCGATAAAATGATACGGAATATGGGGCAAGTACAGAAATTAGTTGTCCATTTTTACGCATTTCCTTCAACGCCTGAACAATGAGTTTTTTCATAATGCCTTGGTTTCGATATTCAGGATAAGTCGCTACAAAACCTATGCCACCCATTTGTAAATTTACTCCGTGTACTGTCATATTAAGTGGTAGTATTAATAATTGCCCAACTACTTTATTAAAATCGTATGCTCCAAGTGTCGTACTATGTTCGATCCAATAGTGGAAGTCTTGCCTGCGCTTACCTTCATATTTATTTGGAAAGCTATAATCTCTTAGTCGATGTATTTGCTCATAATCTTCTTGTGGAACTATTTTTATATTCATACTCTTTTTTCAACACCCTTCAAGTATTAAAATCCTGTAATACTTAAATCTTAAACAATTAAATGTGTACATACATATTGTTCAACATCAGAAGCAGTCGATAACATTAATAAATGTTCAATATGCGATTCTAATTGTTCTTTAGAAAGTTTTGAAATTTGTGCTCTCGTTTTTAAAATAGATGACGCATTCATTGAAAACTCATCGAGCCCAAGTGCGAGTAGAATAGGAATGGCTATTTCATCTCCAGCCATTTCACCACACATACCAACCCATTTTCCATGTTTATGTCCAGCATCAATTATCATCTTAATAAGCCTTAAAATCGCTGGATGATATGGTTGATACAAATACGCTACATTTTCATTCATCCGATCAGCAGCCAAAGTATATTGGATTAAATCATTCGTCCCAATAGACAGGAAATCAGCTTCTTGAGCAAATAAATCCGCAATAATTGCTGCTGAAGGAATTTCAATCATCAATCCGATCTCGATTGAGTCTGAAACTGCGATACCAGCACTAGATAGTAGACCTTTTTCCTCTAGTATAATTTCCTTTGCAGCTCTAAATTCATCAAGCGTCGCAATCATCGGGAACATAATTTTCAAATTCCCATAAACACTTGCACGTAATAAAGCTCTTATTTGAACGCGGAATATTTCCTGTTCATTCAAACAAAGGCGTATTGCACGATACCCTAAAAATGGGTTTGTCTCTGATGGTAGTTTTAAATATGGTAGATTTTTATCTCCTCCTATATCTAAAGTACGTACTACTACAGGCTTTCCTTGCATTTTTTCTAGCACCTGTCGATATATATTAAACTGTTCTTCCTCGTTTGGTAGGTCTTGGCGATCCATATATAAAAATTCTGTTCGGAACAGCCCTACACCATCTCCACCACTCGTAATAATTCGTTCCACATCTTCAGGTTTGCCGATATTACCAGCAATTTCAATAGCAAAACCATCCGCACTTATACTTTTTAATGAACGATATTGGACCAGCTCTTGTTCTAATTGTTCATAAGAATTGCGCCGTTTATTATAATATTCGATAACCTCTTTTGTTGGGTCTACAATAATTTTACCTGTCACTCCATCCAAAATGACTTTTTCCCCATGCTGAATCTGTTTTGTCGCTATTTTTGTTCCAACAACCGCTGGAATTCCCATTGTTCTAGCTAAGATGGACGAATGTGAGGTTTTTCCACCGATATCTGTAATAAAACCCTTTACATACTTTGTGTCTAATTGAGCAGTCATTGAAGGTGTTAAATCTTCTGCTACAATGATGACATCTGACGATAAGCGACTATAATCAGGTATCTCTACACCTAGTAAATGGGCTAATAATCGATTTGAGACATCTCGAATATCCGCTGCTCTCTCCTGCATATAGGCATTATCCATTCCTTCAAACATTTGAATATACATTAAAGCTACTTCGTGTAAAGCGGATTCCGCATTGACACCATTTGCAATTTTCACTTCAATAGCAGCTAACATTTCCGGATCTTCAAGCAATAATATATGTGCAGCGAAAATAGCTGCTTTGTCTTTTCCAAACTTATTTTCAGCCAATGCTTGAATTTCCTGAAGCTCTTCTTTTGTTTGTGAAACTGCTAATTGCAAACGTTTTATTTCTGCATTTACATCCGAGATAGTCGACTGTTCAAATGATAAATCTGGTTCAATCAAGCAGTAGGCCGTAGCTATTGCTACCCCACTAGATACAGCAATCCCATGATAATCTAACATTCTTCACCAATTCCTTTAGTGATAATGACTTCTGTAACTGCCTCCATCAATTGCTCCGCATCTTCTCCGTTTGCAGAAATGTTTATTAATCCCCCTGGCGTAATACCTTGTGCCATTACTCCCATAATCGATTTCATATTTACAGTCTTATCCTTATGCGTTAGCTGTACCTCAGATTTAAATGGCATCACAGTAGAAACTAATAACGCTGTAGGTCTTGCATGTAATCCTTCTGATGTTGTGATTTTAAAAGTTTTCTCCACTTCTTTCCCCTCCATTTTACTCAAAGTCAATTCGATGTCTTGAATGCTTTCGCTATTTCCGATGCAATTTCTAACTACTCCTTACCTATTCTATTTTGTTGAAATAGTTTTTGAACACTTTGGAAATAAGCATGCATAGTATCACCTTTTTATTTCACTAATGAATTTATAACGATCGGCACGGTACGTACTTCTTACTAACTCAAACGGATATCCATCACTTAAGTAACTGATTCGCTTAATAATTAAAACAGGAGCTGTAGTATTTACTTGCAAATGCTTACTGTCCTCTTTTGCTACAATTGCTGCTTCCATCTGTTGAATGGCATTACCAATTTTTTGATGAAATTTCGCTTCAATTAATGCATACAGTGAACCCATAATTTTCTTTTCATCTAATTCAGGATAAATCTTTACAGGTATATAAGTTCTTTCTAATGACATAGGTTTTAAATTTGCACTTCGTATTCGGACAACAAAGAAAACTTCTTCCCCATGCTCTAACATTAAATCCCTTGCAATATCAACTGGTGGTATTATTTTTTCAAACCGCAGCACTTTGCTGCTAGGCTCCATTCCTCTGGCACGCATATCCTCAGTAAAACCCATTAACCCAATTAAAACCTGTTCTAATTTAGGATTTGCTACAAAAGTGCCTCTCCCTTTTTCACGATAAAGTAAACCACTGTTAACTAAGCTCGTTATCGCTTGCCTAACTGTCATTCGACTTACATCAAACTGCATCGACAGCTCTCTTTCAGAAGGAATATTCTCTCCTATTTTGTATTCTTCCAAATAAATTCGTTGCTTTAATATTTCTTCTATTTGGATATAGATTGGTGTATGTGAATTTTTGTCTAACACTCTCTATCCCCTCCTTCTTGCTTCATTAATACTATTCTACATAGAATAATAGAATATTGTTTCATCCTCCTCGGTATAGTTGTCTATACCAATTATAATTCAATGTTTTGAAAATACAAACTTTTTGTCGATTTCGGCTTTTTTTCTAAATAACCCCATTTACTCTTTTAAGATATGTTTTTCCCCATAAAAAAAAGCCATTATTACAATGACTAGTAAGTTATTAATTATTAGTTAAACGAATCCCAAATATGCCGTTTTGTAAAAATATCGTTTTGAACCCGCGCTCTAGCAGGGGGGTGCCCGCTTCGCTACTTTAAACTTCCCGCTACAAATGGGGCATGTTTGCAGTAAATGAAATAAAGGCTCCCAACGATTTAGTGTTCGGTCAAAACTTTTAATTATTAATTCTTAACGAACACTTCAGGATTCGCGTTAAATGTATCTTACCACAAAAATCAGAATTTTCAAACTAAAATACTCTTAAAATATAAAAAACAATGGATTTTTTTATTAAGCTTCGACAAATTTCTGGTTTAAATACGTGCCCTGAAATCGAGGGCACTGAAAAACATTCGATTTTTAGGCAGGTAATTGGTTTTCACTTTAATATCAGGCACTTTCTTTTCGATTTGAATAGAAAGTGCTTTATTCCATTGTCTATTTCTTACTCTTTTTCATTTAGCAGTTTCACTATTCGCTTCAGATTGACGGCAAATATTGTTGTGACACCTTGTATTTTCATGCTAAATAGCCCTGCTGATTTGACTGTTTTGTATCCATGCTGATGGAATTTATTTTGAAATCAAAAATATATACTGTTAAAAGCAATTAATAATCTGTCAAATTCTTAATGTATTCCCTGACAAAAGTAACAATTCGCCCGCGGGAGGTTAATTTTCGCCCGTGGGAACCCACTTTTCGCCCGTGGCAACCCGCTTTTCGCTCATGGGATCATGCTTTTCGCCCGTGGGACATCTATTGCTCCGCGGGACCGCTTTTTTCACATGGCAACTCGCGTTTTACCGGGCAACCCGCTTTTCGCTCGTGGGATCATACTTTTCGCCCATGGGACATCTATTGCTCCGCGGGACTGCTTTTTTCACGAGGCAACTCGCCCCCAGAAAAGCGTTCGCCGCAACGGAAATCAACGACATCGCAGAAAAAAGCCAGTACTTAAACGATGTCTCGTTCAAGTACTGGCTTAACTACTTTAAAGACTTTTTCAGAGCCCCTTTGGTACACCTTTTTAAATGGTCAACTATTCAGGGTTCAGTTTAAAGCTTGTTACATATTAATCTTCTTTCTTTGCCATAACAGCTAGGCTTAGCTCTGTTAATTGTGCATCTGATACACCAGATGGAGCAGATGTTAATAAGCAGCTAGCTGATGCTGTTTTAGGGAACGCAATAGTATCACGTAAGTTTGTGCGACCTGCAAGTAACATTACAAAGCGGTCAAGACCAAATGCTAATCCACCATGTGGAGGAACACCGTATTCAAACGCTTCTAGTAAGAAACCGAACTGTGCTTTTGCTTCTTCTTGAGTGAAGCCTAAAAGTTCAAACATTTTTTCTTGTAAATCACGTTCATAAATACGTAATGAACCACCACCAAGTTCATATCCGTTTAAGACGATGTCGTATGCTTGTGCACGTACTTCTTTTGGATTCGTGTTCATTAACTCAAGATCTTCATCGAAAGGTCGAGTGAATGGATGGTGTGCCGCGTAATAGCGACCGTCTGTTTCGTCGTATTCGAATAATGGCCAATCCACAACCCATAGGAATGCAAAGCGAGATTCATCAATCAATTCTAGGTCTTTACCTAACTTAGTACGCAATGCGCCAAGTGCGTCTGCTACAACAGATGATTTATCTGCTACAAATAAAAGTAAGTCGCCAGCCTCAGCTTCTGTTGCTTCAATTATTGCAGCAGCTGCATCGCCTTCAAAGAATTTAGCGATTGGGCCGTTTAAACCGTCCTCTGTTACTTTTAGCCATGCAAGACCTTTCGCACCATAGCGAGCCGCAAATTCTCCTAAAGCATCGATATCTTTACGAGAATATTTATCTGCTGAAGCTTTTACATTAATAGCCTTTACTTCGCCGCCTGCTTTTACTGCATTAGCAAATACACCGAATGCTGAATCTTTCACGATTTCTGATAGCTGTTTTAGCTCTAAACCAAAGCGTACGTCTGGCTTATCTGAACCAAAGCGATCCATCGCTTCTTTATAGCTCATGCGTTGGAATGGTGCTTCTACTTCTACACCTTTTACATCACGCATTACTTGTTGGATTAAACGTTCGTTCATCGCAATAATTTCATCCATTGTCATGAATGAAGTTTCAATATCGACTTGCGTGAATTCTGGTTGACGGTCAGCACGTAAATCTTCATCACGGAAACAACGCGCGATTTGGAAATATTTCTCGAAACCTGAAACCATTAATAATTGCTTAAATAGCTGTGGTGATTGAGGTAATGCATAAAATTCACCTTCGTGTACACGAGAAGGTACTAAATAGTCACGTGCTCCTTCAGGTGTTGATTTCGTTAAAATTGGTGTTTCTACTTCTAAGAAGCCTTCGTTTTGTAAGAAGTTACGAATCGTACGTGTAACATCCGAGCGCATTTTAAATGTGTCAAACATAACCGGACGACGTAAATCTAAGTAACGATATTTTAGGCGTAAATCCTCTGCAATTTCCGAGTTGTTATCAATTGCAAATGGAGGGTTTTTCGCTTCATTAATAATTGTTAAGGAAGTAGCCATTACTTCAATTTTACCTGTTTTAAGATTTGAATTGAATTGTCCTTCTTGACGTAGTACTACTTTACCTACTACTTCAATAACATATTCATTACGAATTTTTTCAGCTGTTGCAAGCGCTTCTGGTGCCTCGTCTCCGAAAACAATTTGTACAATTCCTGTACGGTCACGCATATCTACGAAAATAAGTCCGCCTAAATCACGACGCTTTTGTACCCAACCCTTTAATACAACTTCTTCACCCTGGTGTTGTTCATTAACTTCACCACAAGCATGTGTTCTCTGTGCCATTGACTGTTCCTCCAATTGTTGTTTCTTATTTATGCTCAAGCAAGTAGTTCACTAAATTGTGGAAAGCTACTTTTTCTTGATTGCCGGATTCCATTTCTTTTACGTTTACCGCAGCTTCTGCAATTTCTGTTTCCCCTAAAACGATTACAAATTTTGCTCCGTTACGGTCTGCCGCTTTCATTTGCGCTTTCATTTTACGGTCAATATAATCCATTTCTGCTGAAATGCCTTTTGCCCGGAATGAGCTTAGTAATTCAACTGCTTTTACTTTTGCTTCATCGCCCATTGCCACTACGAAAATATCTAGCCCGTTACTAACTTCAAGTGATATGCCCTCTGCTTCAAGTGCTAATAAAAGGCGTTCAATTGATAATGCAAAACCGATACCTGGCATATCAGGTCCACCGATATCTTCTACTAAACCGTTATAGCGACCTCCACCACAAAGCGTAGTTATTGCACCAAAGCCAGACGCTGTCGACATAATTTCAAACGCTGTATGATTGTAATAATCTAATCCACGCACTAAGTTTGGATCAACTTCATACGGAATACCTAACGTATCTAAGTACATTTTCACTTTTGTAAAATACTCAGCTGAAAAATCTGTTAAATAGTCTGTTAATGCTGGAGCTGTCGCCATTAAAGGATGGTCACGGTCTACTTTACAATCTAAAATACGTAATGGATTTTTTTCTAAGCGCTTTTGGCAATCTGAGCAAAATTCCCCTATACTTGGTTCGAAGTGTTGTATAAGCGCTTCTCTATGAGCGTTTCGCGTTTCTTTATCACCAAGAGAGTTAATAACAAGCTTTAAATCTTTTAAGCCCATTGTGCTGTAAATATCCATTGCGAGTGCCATCACTTCTGCATCGATTGCCGGATCAGCTGAACCGATAGCCTCTACACCAAATTGCACGAATTGACGGTAACGCCCTGCTTGCTGACGCTCATAACGGAACATTGGCCCCATATAAGAAAGCTTTACTGGCTGGTCTGGTTGGCCGAACATTTTGTGCTCCACGTATGAACGAACTACTGCTGCAGTGCCTTCAGGACGTAAAGTTAAGGAACGTCCCCCACGATCTTCAAAAGTATACATTTCTTTTTGTACGATATCTGTTGTATCCCCTACACCGCGTTGAAATAATTCTGTTGATTCAAACATTGGTGTACGGATTTCTTGATAGCGATAGACACGACACAATTCGCGAATTACGCCTTCGATTTGTTGCCATTTTTCGGATTGTCCCGGTAATATATCTTGTGTTCCTCTAGGTACTTTAAAGCTCATGACAAGCTCCCCTTTCTAATATTAAACTTTACATACTTCTATATTTTGGAGAACAAAAAAAGCTTTCGTCCCCTGCAAAAAAATTGCAAGGGACGAAAGCTATATAGCTGCTTCCGCGGTTCCACCCTAGTTGATGTAAGACTACATCCTCTCGTCATTCGGATAACGGCCGATTCCGTTTTTCCCTACTATGCGTATGCATTTCGAGAAAAAGCCTCTCAAGTGTTATTCGCAATTAACGTACTGTAGGAAAGATTGCAGCCTTTGTCTTTCCTTCTCTGTGTCAGCCATAGTCATTGCTACTTGCTTGGTCACTGGCGATTGTATGTTTAGATTATACCTTATCTTAATGATGTGCTAACATAATGTCAACTATTTTTAAATTAACTATAGATTTTAGTACATAATTACTTTTAAAATATAGAAGAAACATAACTCGCAAAAAGTTAATACATACTTAAAAGAACAACTTGTTCAAGCAAACCATTCTAAGCTATATTGCAAATGTTTGGAATTTGAAAGGAGACATTTTATGAAACGGTCTATATTCATACTTATTTGTAGCATATTGCTCTTATCATCAACTGCAATGCCCCCATTAATACATACTGCACGAGCAGTGACCGATGATTTAGTCGTGACTGCAGAAATATTATATTTACGTGAAGGGCCAGGGCTATCATATCCGATATTAACGACGCTAAAAGAAGGACAACTTTTAACGTCGATTGAAAAAAAAGGAGATTGGATTCATGTAACTGTAGATGGTGAAGAGGGGTGGGTTGCTTCTTGGCTAACGAAAAACGTGTCAGCTAGCATGGAAGAGCAAGTAGCAACGCAAAAAATAGTCATTTCTCAAGTTGATCGTCTTAATGTGCGCTCAGAGCCCTCTCTTTCCGCTACTGTTTATACACAGCTTTTCGTCGGAGCAGAGGCACAATTTTTAAAACAGGAAAACGATTGGGTGCAAATACAATACGGTGAGGTCATTGGTTGGGTTTCCGCATCTTATGTAACAGTCAATGAACTTGATGAAACCCCAGCAGAGACTGTCGAAGATACGGAAGCTCCTGATACACAAGAAGAGCCTATTACGTTTGAAAATGATCCAAACACTTTTACCATTTTAGTAAATGAAGTGAATATTAGTAAAAAACCAGATTTAAATTCAAAAAAGCTAGGTGTGGCAACTAAAGGGCAACAATTTAAAGTGCTCGACCGAAAAAATAATTGGGTGCAAATTCAATATACGAAAAAGAAAAAGGGGTGGGTATATAGCTTCTATGGGTCATTTACTGTTCAGCAAGAGCAACCCTCTGACCCATTAATACCTATCGATGAAAAAGTAACCATTATTTATAACGGTACAAACTTACGTGAATCTCCTTCGACATCAGCAAATGTTGTACAACGTGCGAATGCAGGTGAACAGTTTACGATTGTAGAAAAAGAAGGTGATTGGAATAAAGTTGCAGTCTCACAAGGATTTGCCTATGTAGCAAACTCAGTAGTAACATTAAATAACGAAAAGGTAGTGTCTGAAAATAAAGAGCCTCGTAAAAAGGGAACTTTAAAGGGAGTCACAATTGTTATTGATCCCGGACACGGTGGAAATGATCACGGTACTACAGGGGCACGAGGAACTGAAGAAAAAGGAATTACTTTAAAAACAGCAGAGCTATTAAAATTAAAGCTCCGAGCAGCCGGTGCAACGGTAGAATTAACACGCGAAGCAGATGTATATGTTGATTTAAGAAAACGCGTTTCTGTCGCTCATCAAACGAATGCAGATGCTTTTATTAGTATTCACTACGATGCAACGGACGATAGTTCAATTTCTGGATTTACGACTTATTATTATAATAGCTTACAACAGCAACTAGCTGCAGCGGTTAATGCTGGTCTTGCTAGCAAAGTTGATTTAAGAGATCGTGGTGCACAAGAAGGAAATTATTTAGTACTACGAGAAAACCGTCAACAAGCGGTATTAATAGAGCTAGGCTACTTAAGTAATCCGACTGAGGAGCGTACTGTTACAACTGACTTCTACCGCGAGCAAGCAACACTTGGGATTTACGAAGGGATTTTGAATTATTTTGATGCACAGCTACAATGATGAAATCCACTACTTGGTAAAACTACGATTGTTTATACATGTATAACAACAAAGAGGGTCCGTTCAAAGCGTATTGCACGCTGAACGAACCCTCTTTTTACATATTTAGTGGTCCTAGTGTTAGTGTATGGCAATATAGGCAAACTGTGCGCTATTTTGATTCGACAATGATTGTGACAGGACCATCATTAATAAACGCCACATCCATCATCGCACCGAAAATACCTGTTTCCACTTGCAAATCATATTGACGAAGCTCTTCGTTAAACGCTTCCCATAACGGCTTAGCGACATCCGGACGTGCTGCATCTGTAAAGCTTGGGCGACGTCCTTTTTTCGTATCAGCATATAATGTAAATTGCGATACAGATAATATCGCTCCACCCATCTCAGTAATCGAGTGATTCATTTTCCCTTCAGAATCTTCATATAAGCGTAGCTCGGCAATTTTTTTAGCGACATATTGAATATCTTCCAATGTATCTGTATGTGTAATGCCAACTAAAAGCATATATCCACTTTCTATTGCCCCTGTTATTACACCGTCAACTGTTACTGTTGCATTTTTTGCACGCTGAACGACAACTTTCATAATAAAACCTTCAATCTTTTAATTAATAACACGTTGCACCGAATAAATATCGGGCAATTGTTTAATTTTTTCTACGACTTTGTGCAATGCAGAAATATTAGAAATGGCAATCGTTAAATGAATTGTAGCTATTTTATCTCTATCAACACGTCCTGTTACAGCTAAAATGTTTGTTTTTGCTTCACTAACGGCATGCATGACGTCATTTAATACACCAGCACGATCAAATGCTGAAATTTCAATATCAACAGGGTATTCCTTACGAGCAGGTGCTAAACCGCTTTCCCATTCCACTTCAATTAAACGCTCGGCACTACCGTCTTCCTGAATATTTGGGCAATCTGCACGGTGTACCGAAACACCTCGCCCTTTCGTAATGAAACCAACAATTTCATCTCCTGGGACCGGTGTACAACAGCGAGATAAACG
Source organism: Solibacillus sp. CAU 1738 (assembly GCF_039888725.1). Classification (NCBI taxonomy): domain Bacteria; kingdom Bacillati; phylum Bacillota; class Bacilli; order Caryophanales; family Caryophanaceae; genus Solibacillus; species Solibacillus sp. CAU 1738. The sequence continues at coordinate 354,314 of NZ_JBDQQN010000001.1, read as the reverse complement.
TATAAGTAAGTTTTCGATTCCTTTTACAACAACACCTGAATCGGTACGACGTTTAGGTGTTGGATTTTGCATTTCTTTAACAATTTTTTCAAGCGCCTCTTCTTGCTCACGCTCTCTACGCATTTTCTCAGCAAGGCGATTAACGATTTGTTGTGCCGTAATGCCTCCGACCCCAACAGCTGCGTATAAATCATCTTCATGTGTATAGTTGAATTTTTCAATAACGCGCTTAATATTTTCATTTGTTAGCACTTCTTTACTATCAAATTCTTGCGCCTTAATTTCTTTATCAACCATTTCCTTACCTTTAATAATATTATCTTCACGTAAGTTTTTCTTGAAGTATTGTTTTATTTTATTTTTCGCCTGCGAGCTTTGGGCAATTTTAATCCAGTCGCGACTTGGTCCAAATGATTGCTTTGACGTTAATACTTCAACGATATCTCCTGTTTTTAATGGGGTATCAAGCGGCACCATTTTACCGTTTACTTTAGCACCAATTGTTTTATTACCGACTTCGGAGTGTACACGGTAAGCAAAGTCTATTGGTACAGAGCCAGCAGGTAACTCAACTACATCACCTTTAGGAGTAAAGACATATACCATATCTGAAAATAAGTCGAATTTTAATGATTCCATAAATTCCTCTGCGTTTGAAGATTCGTTTTGGAACTCTAAAATCTCTCGGAACCATGTTAATTTTTGGTCAATGCTTTCCTTGCTATATTCAACTGATTTCCCTTCTTTATACGCCCAGTGTGCAGCAATCCCGAATTCTGCTATTTTATGCATTTCTTTCGTGCGGATTTGAACTTCAAGTGGATCTCCGTAAGGACCAATAACCGTTGTATGCAATGATTGATATAAATTTTGTTTTGGCATCGCAATATAGTCTTTAAAGCGTCCTGGCATCGGTTTCCATAATGTATGCACAATTCCCAATACGGCATAACAATCTTTAATGCTATCTACTAATATACGTACCGCTAATAAATCATAAATTTCATTAAATTGTTTCTTTTGAAGCACCATTTTACTATATATGCTATAAATATGTTTTGGACGACCGTAAATATCGGCATCGATTTCCACATCATGCAACTGTGATTTAATCTCATCCATAACATTGTCTAAATATGCTTCGCGTTCGTTGCGTTTTTTCTTCATCAAGCTAACGATGCGATAATATTGCTGCGGGTTTAAATAACGAAGCGCTGTATCTTCAAGCTCCCACTTCACTGTTGAAATTCCAAGACGATGTGCCAGTGGCGCAAAAATTTCAAGCGTTTCATTGGAAATACGGCGCTGTTTTTCAGTAGGTAAATGCTTTAGTGTACGCATATTATGCAAACGGTCTGCAAGCTTAATTAAAATTACTCGAATATCCTGTGCCATCGCAACAACCATTTTACGGTGGTTTTCAGCCTGTTGCTCTTCTTTTGACAAATATTTAATTTTTTCAAGCTTCGTAACTCCATCTACAAGCATCGCCACTTCTTCATTAAACTCTCGCACTAAATCTTCACGCGTCACCGTAGTATCTTCTACTACATCATGTAAGAAACCCGCCGCTACCGTTTCAGGGTCCATTTGCAGCTCTGCTAAAATACTCGCTACTTGAACAGGGTGAATAATATATGGTTCACCTGAACTACGGAATTGCTCTTTATGTGCTTCTTTCGCCACCTCATACGCTTTTACAACAAAGGCAACGTGTTCACCATTCATATACTGTTTGACGAGCTCGAAAACATCTTCGGGCGTCATTATTTGTTCTTTCGCCATTGTTTGTCCACCTTGTACGTAATTTTTCACATTTTATATATAAATTCAATTGTATAAAAAATATATCTACATTGTAAAGACACGTTCGCTATTACTTTTCCGCAAGATGCAATTGTGAATAATATTTGAAAAATCCTTTTTGCGATGATGCAAAAAGGATTTGAAAATAATTAATATTGGATTAATGTTTTTATAGGATAATTACCAATTTTCGCACGTCCATTTAACTCTGTTAACTCGATTAAAAATGCACAACCTGCTACAACACCGCCAAGCTGCTCAATTAGGCGTACAGTTGCTTCAACAGTACCCCCTGTTGCAAGTAAGTCATCACAGATCAAAACTTTTTGGCCTTGTTTGATAGCATCTTTATGCATCGTTAAAGTGTCTTTACCATACTCTAAACCGTAGTCTACACTTATTACTTCACGTGGTAGTTTACCTGGCTTTCGAACAGGTGCAAAGCCAATTTCAAGTGCGTATGCTACTGGACAACCAATAATGAAACCGCGTGCTTCTGGACCTACGATAATTTCAGCGCCAACTTCTTTTGCATATTTAACGATTTCGTCTGTAGCGTATTTGTAAGCTGGGCCGTTATCCATAATTGTTGTAATATCTTTGAAACTGATACCTTCTTTCGGCCAGTTTTCAACTGTTGTTACATATTGCTTTAAATCCATTCGATTGTTCCTCCTTAGGAATCTGCTCAATTCATTCGTTCATCAAGCCATTGTTTTAACTCTATATAAGTTGCATATAATAGTTTTTGTTCTAAGTCAATTTGGGCTATACGTGCTTTGTACGATGATGCTGTTTCTAGTGCTTGTTTTGGTGCACTTTCGACAACAGTCGTCAGACCATCTTCTATTTTAACAAATCCTAGCTCAAAAAACACCTTTGTCATGAAATTAATTACATCAATATTTAATCCAATGTGTTGTGATAATTGTTGGATATGTTGTTTTAGGTTAAATGCCGGTCGTTTCTTTAAAAAACTATAATACCAGCTAAAATGCTGACGGGTTGGCATTCCGCTAAAATATTGTGAATTTGGGGTGTAAAAGTGTGCATAAATGCGTGTCGGCTTTCCTGTTTGCAACAAGGTTTCTAGCGTGTCCACATTAGATGGTAAATCTAATAATACGATATACGGCTTTAACTCTGGCATGTCATTATTAACAACTTGCACAGTTGTTTGTAACAATTGTTCGAAATACTCTGCCGTATTTGCATGGAACGCCACAAAATCCGTTTGCGCTATCGGAATTTTTGCTAGCCAGTTTGACACTTGGCTCTTACCACGAAAATCGAAAAGCTGCCATTCGTTTGACTGTACATCCTGTATCATAAATTGTGGCTTTTTTTTATTTTGCCATTCATTGATTTGTAAATCTCCAACGAATGATAACTCTACTCCGTAAGAAATTTCATTATATAAATGTCCTTTACTAAAGCCAATAGCATCAATTGAGCCATATTCATCTTCTAACTCTAGCTTTAAATGATCTTCTTTCGCGCCAATTTTACGCATGGAGCTAACCTTTACTTGCTCGAATGCAAATACTGGCTTTGCAAATTCCGCACCAAATGGCCCAAGCTGACGAATTTCTTCGATCGCTTCAACAGTTACTTCACTCAGTTCAATTGGTACGTCAATAAAGAGCTTTGGCGTTAAATGTTCTTCTGTTAAGCACTGTTTTGCTTGTACATGTAAACGTTCGCGTAAGACATCTACATTTTCAGCGGCAAGCGTCATCCCAGCTGCCATCGGATGACCCCCGAAATGTGGCAAAATTTCTCGGTTTTTTGCAAGTTCATTGTATAAATGGAAGCCTTCAATACTACGTGCTGAACCCTTTGCTGTTCCCTTTTCTGGATCTAGTGAAAGAATAATGGTTGGACGATAATATTTCTCTACTAATCGAGATGCAACAATTCCAACAACTCCCGCATTCCAGCCCTCTTTTGCTACAACTAAAACAAGGGAATTTTTAATATGGTCATTAGCCTCAATTTGGGCAATCGCTTCTTCCATAATCGAATTGACAATATCTTTTCGTTCAGCATTTTTTGTATTGAGTAATTTTGCATATTCTTTTGCAGTAGCAATATCTTCACTCATTAAAAATTCAACACCCGGTGCAGCTTCACCTAATCGCCCAATCGCATTTAGGCGTGGAGCAAAGTAAAAACCGACCGTTTCTTCATTAATATCCTTTTGTGATGCCCCAGCAACTTCACTTAAAGCATTTACCCACGGATTTTGCGACATTTGCAAATGTTTCAAGCCTTGCTTTACTAAATAACGGTTTTCTCCTGTAAGTGGGACTAAATCGGCAATCGTACCAATTGCAACGTATTCAAATAAATGATCTGGTACTTCTCCGTATAAAGCGTGTGCAAGTTTAAATGCTACACCTACTCCCGCCAGATCCCCGTAAGGATAATGGCCTTCTGGAACGCGTGGATGAATAATAACATCCGCCTCTGGTAATGTATCTCCTGCTTCATGATGGTCTGTTACGATTACATCCATGCCAAGTTCTTTTGCTACACGAATCGGTTCAATACCACTAATGCCATTATCTACTGTAATAATTAAATTGACACCGCGCTCATAGGCCTCACGAAACAGTTGCTCATTCGGTCCATAACCATGTATAAAACGATTAGGAATTATATACTCTACGTCCGCCCCTAAATCAATTAAAACATTCATCATAACCGTTGTACTAGTAATACCATCACTATCATAATCGCCATATACTAAAATCTTTTCATCATTATCTAATGCTTGCTCAATTCTTGCGACTGCTTTATCCATACTATGCATTAAAAATGGGTCATGTAAAGCACGCTCGTCCATCGATAAAAGCGCCTGTGCTTGTTCTGCCGTTTGACACCCTCTCGCAACCAATATTTTGGTAGCAATAGCAGACATTTTTAATTCACTTTGTAGTTGTGAGAAAAGCTGTTTATCTGGATGTTTGATAATCCATTTTTTAACTGGTTCAATCATTATGTCACTTCCTTATCTACTTCATTATACCGAAACTTTTCTATTAAACTCCATTTAAAAAAACCGGTAATTGATTTACCGGTTAGATCCTGTGTCTTCTTCATCCTCATTCACTACCTCAACGTCCTCTTTATCTGTTATTGTAAGTTTTAAAAGTGTTAGTTCTGCTTCTTTTTCTTCTAATTGCTGATCTTTCTCTGCTAATAATTTCCCTAACTCTCTCTGCTCTTTCTCTAGCTGCCCCACTTTTTTTCTATAACTAATTGTACGAACTGCAGCAAAGCAAGCACTTATGAACACCCCGGCTAGAGCTGAACCGAGAATTATTAATATAAGTGGCCAATATGCTTTACCAAATAAATAATTCACACTTACTTCCGATACATTTAAGCTCGCAAAAATCGCAACAATAATAGCAAAAACAAGCCCAAGTACTAATGACCATTGTGTTTTCAACAAATCATCCCCTTGTGGTATTTCTATACTATTATGCTTTTTCTACAGCGAAAAGTTATGCAATCGAAAAAAATCCCGAAAGCATTTTTTGACTTTCGGGATTTTCCTTCTTACTTATACGACAGGCTCGTCTGAACCCCATTGTTTTTTCTCTTTTTTAACTACTGCGCCGCCTTTTTTATTCATTTCACGTACTTTTAATGAATACCAAATTTGAGCTGCAATACAAATCGATGAATACATACCTGTTACTAAACCGATTAGTAATGCGATTGAGAAGTTTTGGATAGCCGGTGCACCTAAGAATATTAATGCAACTACAACGATAATAACTGTTAATACTGTATTTACAGAACGTCCCATCGTTTGTCGAAGTGACTTATTCACAATATTAGCCAGTTCTTCTTTTGTCGTAACTTTTTCCTGGTGATCGATATTTTCACGAATACGGTCAAACGTTACAATCGTATCATTAATTGAGTATCCGACAATTGTTAATACAGCTGCAATAAATGTAATATCTATTTCCAGACGGAATAGACTGAATATCGCTACCATGAAGAACACGTCGTGTAATAATGAAGCAATTGCACCAACACCCATGCGCCATTCAAAACGAATTGCTACATAGATAATAATGCCTATCGCCGCTAAAGATAATGCTTTAATAGCATTTTCTACAAGCTCTTTACCTACTAATGAAGATACGGTACTCACACTTGGTTCACTGCCGTAATCTTTCATTACTTGCGCTTTGAAATCTGCAATTTCTTGTTGTGAGAAATCTTCTTTATATTGTGCTACTGCGATGTTTTTTTCTTGACCTGAAATAACAACATTCTCATCAGAAGGGAAGCCTATTTTATCAAAATAATCTTGCATTTCTTGTTGTGTTACTTCATTAGGTGCTTGAATTTCAACTCGTGTACCACCTGCGAAATCTATTCCTAAATTTAATTTGAAAATACCTAAAATGATCATCCCGACAACTAATATAATTATCGATAATGAATAGAATTTTTTTCTATTAGACACGAAATTAATACGATCAAATTTCGTTGTTAAATCTAGTGTTTTAAAGCCTTCTTCTAGCTTATGCTGTTTCGATTTTGCAATACCGTACCAAGTCGAATTATCGAAGTAGCCACTGTTTACAAGTAAACCAAGTAATAATCGAGAACCCCAAACAGCTGTTACGAAGCTTAGTAAAATCGAAATAATTAATGTTGTTGCGAAACCTTTAACTGAGCTTGTACCAAAATAGAATAATACAATGGCAGCAAGTAAAGTTGTAAGCTGTGCATCGACAATCGCAGATAATGATTGTTTTGAGCCTAACTTAAAGGCTTCTTTTGGCGTATGCCCAACTCTTAGTTCCTCACGAATACGCTCGGCAGTTAAAATATTCGCATCAACAGCCATCCCGATACCAAGTACGATCGCTGCAATACCCGGTAATGTTAATACTGCATTAATACCGTTAAATACGACTAATACTAAATATGCAAAGACTGCAAGGGTAATGATTGAGATAAACCCTGGTAAACGGTAATACAATAACATAAAGATAAAGATTAAAATTACACCGACAATACCCGCAAAGACAGTATTTGTTAATGCTTCTTCACCAAACTGTGCACCAACTGAAGTTGAATATATTTCAGTTAGTTTAACTGGTAATGAACCTGAGTTTAATACAGATGCAAATTGTTTTGTTTCCTCTACAGTAAAGTTACCAGATATCATAACATCTGTTGTATTTAGTACTTCGTTAACAGATGCAGCTGATTGAAACTTTGGTTTTTCCTTTTTTGCCTCTTCTGCGTAAGAGTCAACGCCTTCCTCAAAGTCTAACCAAACAACTAGTAAATTTTGTCCTGGAGGCATTGCTGAAACTTTTCGTGTTACCTCAGCAAATTTTGACGCATCTTTTAATGTTAATGTAACGATTGGTCGGTTTTGTTGGTCAAATGATGGTGCAGCACCACCTTCTTTTAAGTCTGTACCATCAAGTAGAACATTGTCGTTCACATCACGGAATGTTAAATTCGCTGTACTCGATAAAAGTTCACGTGCAGAAGATTGGTCATCCAAACCTGCTAGCTGAACACGAATACGGTCCTCGCCTTCAACTGTAATGCTAGGCTCACTTACCCCAAATTCATTAATACGGTTATTAAGTGCGGCTTGTGTATCCGTTAAAACACTTTGAGTAACAGGCGAGCCGTCCAATGTTTCTACTTCATAAAGTACTTCAAAACCACCTTGTAAATCCAAGCCGAGTTTTACTTTATCTAAAACTCCTTGAACCGTTGTACCCATGCCCGTAAATAACAAGGCTACTACGAGAATGAAAGTAATGATACGGTTTACTAATTTCATCTGTAAATCCTCCTCAAATTACGTGTGCAGAATTTGCACACGACAAAAAGCGCATATGCGCCTCTTTGTTTGAACTATGTAGCTAATGTACAAAGTGACTTAATTTTTGCGTTGCAACATTTTTATTGACTTACCAAATAAGTTATAAAAGCTTTAGCGGCGTAAGCGATGATAAAACCAATTCTAAATGACGAACGCATACAATATGCTTATTATGAAACACGTTACTCTACCTGTCAAATGAAGAGAAATGATTTGCAGAAATTGTATTTCCACATCAACTATTATTCCTCATGCTTTTTAAGAAGCATTTCAAGCTCTTCTTGACTTGTTTCAGTAAACCATTCAGCCGTTTTAAAATCAGTTATATGCTGATAATTCACTATTTCTGACGGTGTAATAGCAAAAATAGTTGCCACTATTTCATACAATGCAAGTTCTTCAATATTTTTTTTACGCCATTTTTTATCGATACAGTAATTCCACAATTGTTCCTTTGAAATAGCGTTGTAGTTATAATACTTGAATTCTTCTACCTTACTTTGCAATACAGGTTGAACTTTTTCAAACAGATTTTGAGAACGTATTATCATTTTGAATCACCTCGGACATCAAAGTTTTAACTATTGGTCTTTGTGCATACAAATATTGTATATGAAAACGTTGGAAATGAGAAGGGATTGGAAGTATGGGATCATTTTTAAAAGGTACAATTTTTTTAATGTTTGTAATATTGATATCAAAACTTTTTGGCTTTGTCTACCGTATGCAGTTTATGCGTATAGCAGGAGAAGAAGCTGTCGGTATTTATATGACGTCCTACCCTACTTTTATATTTTTTATTGCCATAGTTCAGCTCGGTTTACCGATTGCGGTTGCAAAGCTCATTGCCGAGTTTCACGCTAAAAAACGAAGTAATGATGTACAGGCTGTTATGTCAACAGCTGTCTTTATTTCTACAGTAGCAATTATTGTATTATTACCACCACTTTACTTTGCGCTCCCATTTCTTGCACGCGTATTTTTTCAAAATGAGGCAATCGCACTTACATTAAAAATCTCATTATTTACTGTACCTATTGTCGTGTATTCTAGTTTAATCAAATCTTATTTACAAGGCTTAGCAAAAATTACACCGACAGCTTGGGCACAGCTGCTTGAACAAGCTGTACGCATTGCACTGATTACATTGCTTTTGCCTTATTTCGTTAACGAGGATGCAAGTATAACTGCTGCGGTTGCAATGGTCGTGACATTGTTTGGGGAAATTTTCTCATTGCTGTTTTTAGGTGCTCATTACATGAAAGTGAAGTATGACAAAAAAACAGGGCGATACCCAGTAGCCCCGTTATTTCGCATAGCGCTTCCATCAGCAGGCAGTAAAATGTTCGGCACATTTACTTGGTTTTTAGAACCAATTATTTTTTTAAAGGCATTAACTGTTTCTGGGCTAACTGCCACCGCTGCAACAACTTTATACGGTGTTATTTCCGGTGTTCATATTCCGCTCTTATTATTCCCTTCATTCATTCCAAATGCCCTTGCTATAGTGTTAATCCCTGCAGTTAGTGATGCAGTTGCGCGAAATAATAATCGTTTGCTCACCGATCGTGTATCGATTTCAATGAGACTATCTTCGATAATTGGATGCTTTGCCGCTACATACTTTTTCTTGTATGGTGACGAACTAGCAATGCGCCTCTTTCACTTAGAGGAAAACAGAGGTTTTATGCGTATATTATCACCGATATTTTATTTTTATTATATTCAAAGCCCGCTACATTCCATTTTGCAAGCGGTCGATGAGGCCAAAGCGGCAATGATGAACTCGATTTATGGTGGTTTAGCAAAACTCTTTATTTTATTTGCGCTTGCGTCTCAACCATTTATTCAAGAAACGGGCGCAATTATAGCAATTGGCTTCGGCGTACTCATTACATCCTTTTTACATATCGCAACACTTCGCCATCACCCACGTATCGGTGTCGGCTTTCAAATTTTTGTTGTACCATATGCGGTTTTTATTATAGTCAGTGCGCTGCAAACGTATATTCCAATACAAGGGGATTTACTTCTTAATAGTGTCATTACGCTCTCGCTTATTACGATTTTATTGATCCTAACTAAACAAATTCGTTTTAGTGATATTCGTTACTTACGGTCAATTTTTTCGCGCCTTTAATTGCACATATAACTTACCGTTTTCATAGCTACAATAAAACACTTGCTTAGCACTAAATATTCCTTGTGTTCGAAGCTCTTCTTCTAGCCATTGTTCTGTTTTTCCAATTAAACGTAAATGCTTCTTATCTAAATAACCGTCAACTATAAGCGGCAATATAAAAGTTGGGCCATCCTTTTGGTAAATAGATAGCTTTCCTGATTGTTCTAAAAATGCGAAGGCAATCGTTTGTACAGAGCTTATTCCTTGTTCTCGCAACTGCTGAAATAAATCATCTAAGTTGTAGCGCTGCTTTTTCATTTCATTCTCTAAAATAATACCATCTCGCACAACGATAGCTGGATCTCCATCAATAACATCACGTATTCGTTTATTTTTTAAAATAAAAACAGCATTTATATATTGAATCGAGAATAATATGAGAATGGGTAATATTGATTTCATAAAGCTCTTTTCAAAATTATCCAATGCAATAGCTGCTACTTCAGCAATTAACACATACACTGCAATGTCTAAAATGCTCAGCTCACCCAATTCACGTTTTCCCATTAAACGAAAAACGAGTAACACAAGCAAATATAAAAAAATTGTCCTAGAAAAAATAATCACATATTCTTGCACAAGCGAACCCTCTTTTTTCTTCATTGTGGGCAGAAAGGGGGCTATTCATACAAAAAAGCTTACCTATTATAAAATGACAACTGTCAATTTATAATAAGGTAAGCTTTTACCGTTAAGTATTCTTAACGCACGTATCGAAAATTAATCTACGATAACTCGACCGATTGCTTGGCGCTCGAATTTCACACGTGTGTTATCCGCAATAATTAGATACACTACAGTATCTTCAATTGCATCTACTTCACCGTGTAAGCCGCCAACTGTTACTACGCGATCTCCGCGCTTAACATTATTTTGCATTTCCAACGTCGCTTTTTGTCTTTTTTGCGCTGGGCGGATTAAAATAAACCACATCGCAACAAACATCAAAATAATAGGTATAAAGCTATAAAATTGTTCCATAGGAATTATTCCCCCTTTCTAAATCTCACTTCTTTAGTATAGTATAAAATCAATTAAAAAAGCGATCGGAATCATGTACTTTTTTATATTTTTCCTATACTACGAATAATTTTCCTGCTCTAGTAACTAGAAATTCTTTGCGTTAGGTAAATTATAGCCATATTTTTCGAAAAACGCTTCTTTAAAATCACCTAATCTGTCTTCACGAATCGCTTGACGGACATTTTCCATTAAATTAATTAAAAAGCGCAAGTTATGATATGACGTTAAACGAAGACCAAAAGTTTCCTCAGTACGTAATAGGTGGCGCACATATGCACGTGTATAGTTTTTACATGTGTAGCAATCACAGTTTTCATCAATCGGGCGGAAATCACGTGCAAATTTTGCATTTTTAATAACCATGCGCCCTTCAGAAGTCATTAATGTACCGTTACGCGCGATACGTGTCGGTAATACACAATCAAACATATCAATCCCACGAATCGCACCATCGATAAGAGAGTCAGGTGATCCAACGCCCATTAAATAGCGTGGCTTATCTGCCGGCATTAAAGGTGCTGTGAACTCTAGTACACGGTTCATTACGTCTTTCGGTTCCCCTACTGATAGTCCACCAATTGCATAGCCTGGGAAGTCTAGTTCTACTAACGCTTCTGCAGAACGGCGGCGTAAATCTTCGTATTCCCCACCTTGAATAATACCAAATAATCCTTGATCTTCTGGACGCTGATGCGCTTCTTTACAACGCTTCGCCCAGCGTGTCGTACGATCAACTGATTTTAGCATATACTCATGAGTCGCAGGGTACGGTGGACATTCGTCAAATGCCATCATTATATCAGAGCCTAAGTCATTTTGAATTTCCATCGCTTTTTCAGGGCTTAAAAATAGCTTGTCCCCATTTAAATGGTTACGGAAATAGACACCTTCTTCTTCAATTTTACGGAATTGGCTAAGTGAAAATACTTGGAAGCCACCTGAGTCCGTTAAGATTGGGCGGTCCCAGTTCATAAATTTATGCAGACCACCAGCCTCTTTTACTATATCATTACCAGGACGTAACCATAGATGATATGTGTTTGATAAAATTATCCCCGCATTCATTTCTTTTAATTCTTCTGGAGACATTGCCTTTACTGTTGCTTGCGTTCCAACAGGCATAAATGTTGGTGTTTCAAACGAACCATGTGGTGTATGAACTATACCAAGACGAGCACCCGTCTGCTTACATGTTTTAATTAATTCATAGCGAATTGCTGGTTGTGTCATAAATAATAAATTCCTCTCAAATAAACTTTATTTTTTCGGGCGAATAAACATCGCATCACCAAAGCTAAAGAAGCGGTACTTCTCGTTTACAGCTTCCTCGTAGGCATGTAATATTGTTTCCTTACTTGCAAGTGCACTAACTAGCATAACAAGCGTTGACTTTGGTAAATGGAAATTGGTAATAAGCCCATCGATTGCTTTATATTCATAGCCAGGGTAAATAAAAATATTTGTCCAGCCATGCTCTGCAACAATTTTTCCGTCATGCTTTGATGCAACAGTTTCCAGTGTTCGTGTAGAAGTCGTCCCAACCGCTATCACTTTACCACCATTTGCTTTCGTACGATTAATCACTTCTGCTGTTTCTTCAGTTACACTGTAAAACTCTGAATGCATATCGTGTTCCTCGATTGAATCTACACTGACAGGACGGAATGTTCCAAGACCTACATGTAACGTCACAAAAACGACCTCTACACCTTTTGCACGAATAGCATCAAGTAAGTCATTCGTAAAATGTAAGCCAGCAGTCGGTGCTGCGGCTGATCCACGCTCTTTTGCAAATACTGTTTGGTAGCGATCTTGGTCATCTAATTTTTCACGGATATACGGTGGTAATGGCATTTCACCTAGCTGGTCTAAAATTTCATAAAAGATTCCTTCGTAGCTAAACTTAAAAATACGCCCACCATGATCTAATTCACCGATACATTCCGCTGTTAGTAAGCCTTCACCGAATGTTACAATTGTGCCGATTTTCACCCGTTTAGCTGGCTTTACTAACGTTTCCCATTCATCATCATTAGTTTGCTTTAATAATAAAATTTCAATATTTGCGCCTGTATCTTCCTTTATTCCCATTAATCGAGCTGGCAATACACGTGTATCGTTTAGCACTAGGCAATCCCCAGCATGTAATTCATTTATAATATGACCAAACTGATGGTGCTCAAGCTCTGTTGAAAACGGGTTGACAACTAATAAACGACTTGCTGTACGATCTAGTAATGGTGTTTGTGCAATTAATTGCTCAGGTAAATGAAAATCAAAATCTTCTACTTTCATGAAAAAACTTCCTTCTATTAAGATTGTTGTGGCTCATATCCAAAATGGTCGTATGCTAAATTTGTTGCGATGCGACCTCTAGGTGTACGTTGAATAAAGCCTATTTGCATTAAATATGGCTCGTACACATCTTCAATCGTTACACGCTCCTCACCGATAGATGCTGCAAGTGTATCAAGCCCAACTGGACCACCCTGGAAGCGTTCAATCATTGCCACCATTAATTTATGGTCGATGTGATCTAAACCTCGTGGATCGACTTGTAGTAACTCCATAGCCTGCTGTGCTAAATCAAGTGTAATATCACCATCTCCAATCACTTGAGCATAATCTCGCACTCGTTTTAATAAGCGATTGGCAATACGCGGTGTCCCTCGGGAGCGTCTTGCAATTTCATAAGCCGCCATCTGATCAATATTTACTTGGAATAACTGACCACTTCGTGCAACAATTTCAGCGAGTGATTCCTCATCATAATATTCCAAGCGCAGTAAAACACCAAATCGGTCACGTAACGGTGCAGATAAAGCTCCTGCACGTGTAGTCGCACCAACTAAAGTAAAGGGTGGTAAATCAAGGCGGATGGAACGAGCTTCCGGTCCTTTACCGACAACGATATCCAAGCAAAAGTCTTCCATCGCAGGATATAACACTTCCTCAATAGCTCGTGGCAGGCGATGAATTTCATCAATAAATAATACATCCCCTGGCTCCAAGCTGCTTACAATTGCTGCTAAGTCACCAGGTCTTTCAATAGCTGGTCCACTCGTCATGCGAACTTGTACACCCATCTCATTAGCAATAACTACAGCTAGCGTCGTTTTCCCTAAACCAGGAGGACCGTACAGGAGCACATGGTCTAGACTTTCCTGACGTAGTTTCGCGGCTTCAATGAAAATTTTCAAGTTATCTTTCACCTGATGCTGCCCGATATATTGCGATAATTGCTGTGGGCGCAGTGAATATTCCAACTGTTCTTCTGCCTCATTCGCGTCACTAGACATTACTCGGTCTGTCATTGCCATCTCCTCCTTTCATTACTTTAGTTTTAACAATAGTTTCAGCGCATGTTTCATATAAGCATCTGTCGTTGATAATGACTCGTCATTTTCTAATTGCGGCTTCACTTTGTCTAACTCTTTTTCTGAATAGCCTAGCGCAGTTAATGCAAGCATCGCCTCTTCAAGCTCATGCTTATGTGGATTGACACCAAATAGCGGTAGCTCTTCCTCGGTACTCGGTAGCACGACTGTATCTAATAACGAACCGAGTTTACCTTTTAAATCGAGAATCATTTGACGCGCCGTTTTTTTACCAACACCTGGGAACTTCACTAGAAACGGCTCATCCTCCATTTCAATTGCTTGAATTACTTGTGCTGGATTACCCATTGCTAAAATTGCAAGTGCCCCTTTTGGCCCAATGCCTGATACTTGAATCAATTTACGAAATAATTCGCGTTGATCTAAGTTCGTAAAACCGTATAATATTTGCGCATCTTCACGCACATACATATGTACAAATATTTGTTGTTCGGTAGCATTCATACGAAACGCAAATGGATTTGGCGTAAACAATTGCCAGCCAATCCCTTGCTGCTCTAATACAATATATTCCGGTGTAATTCGCGTTACTTGTCCTTTTAAATAATCGTACATATTTATCCCTCACATTCACTGCTTTAGATTATAGCATAGATGTTCGTATTTTTATGTGTTGCATACTCAATAACAAAACGCTTAATGTAGCTGTATTTATGAAAGCTACCTCCATCCATATACTTCAGAACGTAAAAACAAAAGAATGCCCCGAAAGTCGCCAGTAAGAGACTTTGGGAACATCCCTATTCATTCAACCTATTTTAACATAATCAATAACAGAATCCTATTACACCGCATATTTTTCAATTTGATTGATTAATTTTGGCCATGCTTTTAGAGCTTGTTTTGTAAAGGGCATTAAATAATCTAAAAAAGGCTGTCTTTCACTTTCATCAAGCTGTAAAATATACAGCCATTCTCTAAGCAATTCGTTCGGATATTGAACGTATGCGAGTCGAGGTAAACAAATTTTTGTGTAAGGATGCTCTTTAAGTAAAGTTCCTAATTCATAATTCGCATTTGGCAAAGCTCTATGCAACCATAATAACATTTCATCTACAGGTGATCCAAATGTCGCTAAATCAAAATCAATTAACGTCACCTTACCATCAGTGAAAAAAAAATTATGATGGACAACATCGCCATGTAACAATGTTTGCTCCTCTGTCGGCTGAGCTATCATAGCTAATTGATTGATTGCTTTATGTGCAGTATTAGCAATTGTATAAAAATCATAATTTAAATATGGCAGCAGTTCATCTTCATTACTCAAAAATCGTTCATAACGTACAATCCATTTTTGTATTAATTTTTGTCTTGGTAAATGTTCCTGCTGCCAATCTATTTTCGCATTCGTCTTGTGAAGCGCTTGCAAACAATTTACTGCTTCTATTCTTTCCTGCTGATTTTCAAAACTGACACTGCGCCCTTCCAACCAATGTTGAACTAATAAGCCCGACCTTTGTTTTGCAATTGGAATATGATAAGGAAACTGAATTTCACTAAGTTTCTGATGGATACGTTTTACTTTTTGTTCAGTTAAAATATCCTCATACTTTTTTACGAAATACGCTCCTGATGCCGTTTCACATTTCCAGCAGTTGTGCTTGATGTGCATATTACCATCGCCATGGTGGGTATGGCATCATATGCATAGGCATTGGGTGCATTGGGTGCATTGGTGAACATGATGGGCAAGGTGTTGGGCATGGGCAAGGCGAATGCTCCATGTGCTTCATTTCTTCATAATAATTTTGCATTAACTCTTCTTTTTGAAAACCTGATGAAGGTTGATTTACCGATTCCGACATTTCTTGCTGTGGCATCCACTGTTGTGGCATTTCTTGCTCAGGCGCCCATTGCTGTGGCATCATGTGCTCAGGTCCCCATTGCTGTGGCATCATTTGCTCGGGTCCCCATTGCTGTGGCATCATTTGCTCGGGTCCCCATTGCTGTGGCATCATTTGCTCGGGTCCCCATTGCTGCGGCATCATTTGCTCGGGTCCCCATTGCTGCGGCATCATTTGCTCGGGTCCCCATTGCTGCGGCATCATTTGCTCGGATCCCCATTGCTGCGGCATCATTTGCTCGGATCCACAATGATGATATGGCATCATGTGCTCGTGCCCGCAATGGTGTTGTGGCATCATGTGCGCGTGCCCGCAATGGTGTTGTGGCATCATACAACAACACATCATCGGATGATGCATATGCGGCATTGGCATTGGCATTGGCATTGGCATCGGTTGTGGCATTGGCATTGGCATCGGCATCGGCATTGGTTGCGGCATTGGTTGTTGCTGTTGTTGCTGCTGTTGCTGTTGTTGTTGCTGTTGTTGCTGTTGTTGCTGTTGTTGCTGCTGTTGCTGCTGTTGTTGTGGCATCGGTTGCGGCATTGGTTGTGGCATTGGTTGTGGCATTGGTTGTGGCATTGGCATTGGCATTGGCATCGGTTGTGGCATCGGTTGCTGCATTTGCTGCATTTGCTGCAATTCAATTTGCCACGGCATATAGATATTCATTTCTGGCCAAACCGGCATTTGAGGCTGCCATTGTATAGATGGTGCTTCTTTTACTGGTGGTATTGAAGGAGTTGGAGTTGGTGTCGGTAACGGAACTGGCTTTGGCATAATTGGACTTTCCATCTTCTCTTTTACCCTCTCCTTTACTTTTTTTTCTTCGGGTAAATAAATTTCCATTCCTGGCACTACATAATCTGGATTGGCCAAATGGGCATTTAATCGTTTCAACTCTTCAAAGCCAATACCATACTGTTTCGCGATTTTCCATAAAGTATCGCCTTTTTGGACGATGTGAACACGCATGGGCATCCTCCTTTTCTCGTTTTATCATATGTCGAAAAGTAAAAATGGACACAAAACTTTTAGGCGCACAATGAAAGACTCGTGTTACACTATGTAATGAATGATTGTCTATATTCATAAAATGCTTGAGGTGATGAAATGAAAAAAATGTTAGGTGAAGAGCGCCGTTATGAGCTGCTATCCTTATTAAGAAATAATAACGGACCGATTACAGGAACAGATTTAGCAAAATATGCTAATGTATCACGTCAAGTTATTGTGAATGATATGAATTTACTAAAGGCACGGAATGAACCAATTGTGGCGACGAGTCAAGGCTATTTATATATGCAATTAGAAGAAAGTAATAAAACCTTTGAGCGGAAAATTGTTTGCAGCCATACTGCCGAGCAGGCAAAAGATGAGCTTCTTACGATTGTAGACTGCGGTGTGAAGGTTAAGAACGTGATTGTAGAACATCCTGTTTATGGCGAAATTACTGCATCGGTTATGATTTCAAATCGCCTCGAAGTAGAACAGTTTATAAAAAAAGTAGAGGAAACAAAGGCTAACTATTTATCTGCTTTAACAGACGGTACACATTTACACGTCATTAGCGCTTCATCAGAAAAAAATCTTGATTTAGTTGAAGAGAAATTACGAGCTAAAGGCTATTTAGTTGAAAATTAATGTAAAAGATTGTGGCATCTGTCGCAATCTTTTTTTCTTATTTTGAAACGCATCTACCTTTATAGTCGTCTTAGGGGAAATGAAAGGAAGTGAAAATATGGAATATTTGGATGAAATGATAATAGCAACTACTCAAGAACAATGGCTCGATTTACTAATGAATACTTACGGTGAGCCATTAACAAAACTTGCTTTTACATATGTGCGCGACTGGGGGAAAGCGCAGGAAATCGTCCAAGATGTATTTATCACTTGCTACACGCAATATCATAAACGTCATACAATCAAATCCTATAAAGCATGGATTTACCGTATTACGATTAACCGTGCAAAGGATCACTATCGAACAGCATGGTTTAAGCGTGTTGTTGTGATGAATAATTGGTTTCACCATAAAGTAGCGCCTGGACTTACTATCGAAAATCAAATGATTCAGCAAGAAGCAGACACAACCCTTTCCCACGCCGTCCTTGACCTTGATGCAAAATACCGTGAAGTCATTTTACTTTATTATTACGAGGAACTTGCTGTGAAGGATATCGCTCACATTTTGAATTGCAGTGAAAATACGGTGAAAACAAGACTTAAGCGTGGGCGCGAGCAATTAAAAAATAAGCTAGAAGGAAGTGGTATTTAATGAATAATCAGTTGAAAAATTTACGCGACTCTATGGATCATACTGTTTTTAAGGAAGCTCATTTTAATAACAAGCAAAAAGAAATTATTCGGGGAAAAATTAAAAAGAAAAAAAGTTTCCATTTTGCGCCCACTGTTGTATTTACGTTATTTGTAATGACTATTGTAGCCGTTAGTTTAATTTATATGGAGCAGGAGCGTTCTGCGAATTATCGAGCTATGGACCATGATTTAGAGGATGTGTTTTTCCAAAATTTACGCAACGGACCAGATATATTATTTTCTGAATCACAACTTTTCCTTTATAATACTCACTTAGAGGAATTCAACTCTAATATTGTTCCAAAAATACAGGAAAACCCATATGCCCCATCTTATCCAACACCTTATTTTGACAACATCAAAGTGCAAACATCTGGCAATATGTATACCATATATACTAATAATGAGTTTCTTAT
This sequence comes from Solibacillus sp. CAU 1738, assembly GCF_039888725.1. NCBI lineage: Bacteria > Bacillati > Bacillota > Bacilli > Caryophanales > Caryophanaceae > Solibacillus > Solibacillus sp. CAU 1738. The sequence goes on along the minus strand of NZ_JBDQQN010000001.1, from coordinate 335,439 downwards.
GACACTTGAAAAAATAGCTCCCAGAATTGTACAAGACGGTGATGGCAAGAAATATTCCTCATCAAGTTATTTAAGTAAGTCTTATGAAATCAAATTCATTAATGAGTCCAATATTAACATTTTTGCTATCGAACTTGTAACAGAGGATGAAAGTTACGTGAGTGCTGATGGTTCAGGTAAGTCATTAGCAAACGGCCAATCATTGCCTTTGGAAATTTCCCGAGATCGCAATACAGTTCATCGAACAGCAAAATTTGATGTCGCAATTACTTTTATGGATTCTCAAAATGTACAACAGCGCATTCAATTAAATGAGCCGTTTATTTTAGATAATTCATACAGTGATTTTTATGAAATAGTAATAACGGGAGATTCCTATGACACACTTGTTTTATCATTAAAAGAGGAAGCAGCCGAATAGCCGCTTCCTTTTTTATTTATCTGATGTCGTGCTTTATTTTTCTAATTCCGTGAGTTATTTATCTAATGTCACTGGCTATTTATCAAATTTGCAAAGTTATTTATCTTTAACCAAATCCAATCCTATTTCAAGCAGTGCATCGCTGCCTCGGCTTCATCCCATGGAACTGAATAGCCTTTCCCTTTTGCACAAAAAATGCTGGATGATGTGTATTCTGGGTCTGCATTTTTGTTATAAGCTATTTGCTCTATAACTGCATCCCTATTATGGCAAACATCATAGCCTGCAAATTTTAATGTTAACAATCCTTTGCCATTCGTATACGCAGCAAACGTCGTACTATAATTCATAAAAGTTGCGACGGGTACTTTACCAACTAAAACAACCGTATCCTCTATCATTTCAGGTGCTTCAAATATACCATTTGCCTGCTGTACATCGTTCATCATACGCCCTATAAAATCAATAGATGCTTTCATCTTAAAATTATAATAAGGTTCTAACAGGACATTTTCCGCTTGCTCTAACCCTTGGCGCAACGCACGGAATGTCGCCTCTCTAAAATCTCCACCTTCTGTATGCATATTATGTGCTCGTCCTGTAAGTAAAGTAAATTTAACATCCGTTAGCGCTGAACCTGTTAAAAGACCATGGTGCTCGCGCTCAAATAAATGCTGTTCAATTAACCGCATATGCCCTACCGATAAATCGTCTGCATGACAGGCATTCACAAATCGAATACCATTTCCGCGCTGAGCAGGCTCCATTAATAAATGCACTTCAGCGTAATGCTTTAGCGGCTCAAAGTGACCATAGCCTGTTACGGTAGTCGCAATCGTTTCCATATATAGAATTTTAGGGTCTTCAAAAGAAATCGTTAAGTCAAATCGTTCTTTAGCGATATTAACTAGTACTTCTAATTGAATCACACCCATAACATGCACATGGATTTCTTGAAATTTTTCATGCCATATCGCGCGCAGTGACGGCTCCTCTGCATTTAATAAACGGAATTTCTGCCTCACATCTTTCATATGCAAATTGCCGTTGTAAACAACTTTCGCCTGTAATGTAGGGATAAGTTCGAATGGTTCTGATTTTCTTAAAGCGCCTACAATATCCCCTATTTCTGCTTGTGTGAGACCTTTTACTGCAAAAATTTCTCCCGCTACTACTTGCTGTGTTATTTCAAATTTGGCTCCGTTATAATAGTGAATTTCTGTTACCTTTTCTGTGCTTTCTCCAAAAGTAAAAGTATCCCGAACATTGAGATTCCCTTGTAAAGCTTTCATGAACGTGATGCGCTGCTGCCCTTCATCATGACGAATTTTAAATACTTCTGCTTGGAACGGAGCAGCTATATCAAATTTAGTTACTGTCAGCGCTGCTAGTTGCTCGAAAAATGTAAGTACACCAATATCTTTTAAGGCTGAGCCTGCCATACAAATAAATGTTTGTTCATTTGCTATTTTCTTTTGCAATGTCATGAGTACAAGTTCATTTGTTAGCTTTTCGTCTAAAAATAGCTCAAGAAGCTCCTCATCACGCTCTGCTAACCATTCTTTAACAGATGTATCGGCGTAGCCTTTTTCAAGAAAGACGATATTTTCACTGAAATCCTTCCGCATGGCTGTCAATACGGCCTCGATATTTGCGCCGTCCCGGTCCATTTTGTTTAAGAAAATAAAAGTGGGAACATTATTTTTTCGAAGTAACTGCCAAACTGTTTCCGTATGCCCTTCAATCCCGTCAACCGCGCTGACAATTAGTATGGCATAATCCATCACACGAATAGCACGTTCCATTTCAGGTGAGAAATCGACATGCCCCGGCGTATCAATTAGCGTATATGTATCTCCTTGATAATGAATGCGACCCTGCTCAGCAAATATTGTAATGCCACGCGCACGCTCCAGTTCATGATTATCTAAAAAAGCGTCTTTATGATCGACACGCCCACGCATTTTTATGCTTTCTGTATGAAATAATAGCTGCTCTGAAAAAGTCGTTTTCCCTGCATCTACATGTGCTAAAACACCAATAGTTTTAAACATTGTGCCACCGTCTTTTTCTCCTAGTATAACAAAAAGATGCCCTACCAGTTCACATCAGAACTAAATAGACATCTTTTTCATCTATATTTTGCTATTTTTGCATTTCGAATTCTATTGACCTTATCTCATTTTTTATCAAATTACTCACAAAAAATTACTTACAAAAACCGTTTCCGAACTTCAGGTGAAGGTAGCTCACACACTTCCTTTTTACCAAACCATTTATAACGATTTTTAGCCACAAATCCATAAAAAATATTCCGAATTGCAGGTGGTACAATAATAAAACAATAAGTTAATGGCCATAAACCTTTTAACCGTTTTGCTATTCGCAAAGCTGCTGTTGATTTCACAAAACAATGTCCTTCTTCAATTAATACAAAACTATCGATGTCTGGAATATTATAGCGTGAAAGCAATTCCTTTCCCTTATCACTTTGTAAAGATGCAAAAACAAATTGTGCAGTTGGATTTCGTTTAATAATAAACTGCACGCTCGCATCACAAAAATGGCATTCTCCGTCAAATAGCACGATTCGCAAAGCGCTCACCTCATTCTGGTGTAGTAAATGAATAATACGTACCAAGTGATTTAACTGTGCAACCGAGCGCAGTTAATTCCTCTACAGCACCTCTCATCATTGGCTCTTCTTCATCAGCTAAAATGTCCACGATAAAGAAATAATCTCCCAGTCCTGTTTTCAATGGACGGGACTCAATTTTACTTAAGTTCAATTTACGCCACGCAAACACCGACAATACTTGATGTAACGCCCCCGAAACATCAGAAGGTAGTGTAATCATAAAAGTTGTCTTCTTCGTATCATTATTTCCTTGCGGTAAACGAATATTTTCCTTCGATAGGACAAAGAAACGTGTATGATTAAATTGGAAGTCATGAATATTTTTCTCAACAATTTCTAAGCCGTATTTTTCTGCTGCTGAGCTATTCGCTATCGCCGCAATACATTCATTAGGTGATTCCGATACTAGCTTTGCCGCAGCAGCAGTTGATGAATACTGGTTAAGTGGCACACCGCTAAAACGATAAAATAAATATTTATGACATTGCGCTAATGCATGTGGATGCGAATAAATCGCCGTTATGTTTTGCCAGTTTTCTACTTGTGTTTTATTGACCATTAAATGCTGCTGAATTTTAGATGTTACTTCTCCAACGACATACAGGTCTGCCTCATGGAATAAATAGTCGATTGTCAGTGGCACTGAACCTTCTAAAGCATTTTCCAATGGTACAACGGCTAAATCGGTTTTCCCTTCAGCAACTGCTTCAATACACTCCGGGATTGATGCTTGCGGCATTAGCCAGTCATTTGGGAATAAACCTTTCGTTGCTAAATATGTAAACGAAGCTTCCGGTCCTAAAAAAGCGATTCGTTTTTCCAAAGTTTGTACTGTCATTTGTTTTGCCCCCTTAATACCATTCTAAATTTTCAGTTAATATTATGTAAAAAAAGAAAGCGCAACAACTTGCGCTTCCGTAAAAGCTATATATCCTCATATAAAAATTGTCTATACATTCATGACACACTCTCGAGATCGCTTCGCCTCCATCCTATATGTGCAAACACATTTTTGTGGAGGCTCCAGCGCTTGTCGAATGTAAACGGGCATGAATTTTTTTCTATTTATAATGCCCCTGAGCTAATCACTTCTGCTGATTCTACAAAATCGAGACGGTTTAATACTTGAATAAGGTCATCTAGGTCAACTGTCATACTTGTTACATCAAGTGATAATGTTACATTTGCACGACCTTGAATTGGAATCGTTTGGTGAATCGTCAAGACGTTACAATGTGCATCTGTAATCGTCTCTAGTAGTTTCGCGAGTGTACCTTTACGATCTTGTAATTGTAAAAACACTGTGAGAATACGTTCTTGCACAATCGAGTGGAAAGGAAAAACGGCATCGCGATATTTATAAAAGGCACTCCGTGATAAATCGACTTCCTTAACAGCATCCCAAATAGAGGCGACCGCACCCTTTTGCAATAACTGCTTTGCTTCTAAAGTTTTTTGCATCGCATCTGTTAAGACGTCTTCACGTACTAAATAATATCGTTGATTGGCAACGTTTTTCATAATTTTCCCCCCGAGCGTTAATCTACAAAGTCAAATTCAAATTCCATTAAACGAACTGTATCGCCATTTTCAGCTCCGCGCTTACGCAATTCTTCGTCTACGCCCATTGCACGTAATTGACGTGCAAAGCGACGAATACCATCTTCGCGACTGAAGTCTGTCATCTTGAATAAACGTTCGATTGAATAGCCAGATAAAACGAAAGCACCGTCGTCATCACGTGTAATTTCGAAATTCTCGCCTTTTTTCTCATATTTATAAAGAACTGTTGCATCTGATTCCTCTTCTTCGATCTCATGAAGCTGGAATTCAGGTGTTACTTCAAGTAGGTCAGCAATTTCAAATAACACTGGCTTTAACCCTTGACGTGAAACTGCTGAGATAGGGAATACCTTTACACTATCTCCTACTTTTTCTAGGAATGCTTGTAAATTTTCTTCTGCATCTGGCATATCCATTTTATTCGCTACAACAATTTGAGGACGTTCTGTTAAACGTAAGTTATATTGTTTTAGCTCTTCATTGATTGTTACGTAATCGTCGTATGGATCGCGGCCTTCTATACCACTCATATCAATTACGTGTACAATAACTCGTGTACGCTCGATATGACGTAAAAATTGCATTCCAAGTCCAATGCCTTGGTGTGCACCTTCGATTAATCCTGGTAAATCCGCCATTGCGAATGAACGACCATCTTCCGTTTCAACCATTCCTAAGTTCGGCACGATTGTTGTAAAGTGATAAGCACCGATTTTTGGTTTTGCTGCTGAAACAACAGATAATAATGTTGATTTTCCTACTGAAGGGAATCCAACTAAACCAACATCTGCTAATACTTTTAATTCTAATATAACATCTAATTCCTGTCCTGGCTCACCTTTTTCAGCAAGTTCGGGTGCTGGATTTGCTGGAGTTGCAAAGCGTGAATTACCGCGTCCGCCACGACCTGCTTTAGCAATAATAGCCGTTTGACCGTGTTCAACTAAGTCAGCAATTACTGCTTTTGTTTCTGCATTTATTACAACTGTTCCTGGTGGCACTTTAACGATTAAATCTTCTGCTTTACGTCCGTGCATCCCTTTACTCATTCCGTGCTCACCGCGTTCAGCTTTGAAGTGACGTTTATAACGGAAATCCATTAATGTACGTAAGCCTTCTTCTACTTGGAATACTACGTTACCACCATGACCGCCATCTCCACCAGCTGGTCCACCATTTGGTACATATTTTTCACGACGGAACGCGACCATACCGTCCCCACCGTCTCCACCTTTTACATAAATCTTAACGTGATCGACAAACATTACTTTCACTCCTGTTTTGCACTTAATATATAGTGCAACGACTTATTTGTTGCCTCTATCATATTAATATGCATTTGTTTAATTTCTTTATTGAATTGCGTTGCATGCCAATTTCCCTTTAAATCAAAAGTTAGCTGAAATTGATCCGCATTTGATTCGATTGCTATTTGTAACTGTTGCTCCGTAAATGGATCTAACTCATCATATACATGAATAATTGTATTTTCCAAGTATTGCACAATGTCCTCGTCAAACTTGGTGTTAACTGCTTGCAATACATTGCTTGTCAATGTTAGTTCAATTGCCGGATAACGCCATGCAAATGTTTGCAACCATTCTAAAGTACTTGTTAATTGTGTTTTGTTTAAATTCGAAAGTATTTTACAATGGTCTGAAATATTTTGAATAATTTCCTTTGCTTCCTCAACTTGATCTAAATCTAAATTCATTTGAATTAAATGCAAATGATTTAAAAAATCATGATTGGCAAAACGTAATACCTCATTTATTGTTAACGGCTTAACAGTCATGTCGTTCACTCCAATAAAGTTATCGTTACTAGTATAGCAAGTTTTTCAACATTTTTCCCCTAAAACCTCATACAAATGTTGTGCATAAATACTTTAAGAAAATTTCAATCATCCATGCATTAAACAGAAAAAGGACTGCAATAAATGCAGTCCTTAATTGCAAGAATTATGCTTCTTGAGCTACTGGGTATACTGATACTTTTTTCTTGTCGCGGCCCATACGTTCGAATTTAACTACGCCGTCAACTTTAGCGAATAGAGTATCGTCACCACCGCGGCCTACGTTTGTACCTGGGTAAATTTTTGTACCGCGTTGACGGTAAAGAATAGAACCACCAGTTACGAATTGACCATCAGCACGTTTAGCTCCAAGGCGTTTAGACTCAGAGTCACGACCGTTCTTTGTAGAACCTACTCCTTTTTTAGATGCGAAAAGTTGTAAGTCTAATGCTAATAATAAGTTCATTCCGTTGCACCTCCTACTTGGTTGTAGTTGATTTGGATATACTGTCCGTAATTTTGCACCATAGAATACACTTGGGCAGTCATTACTTGGACAGCAAATTGTAATTTAGAATCTACTGCTTCGTCTAAATCAGTCGGTAAATCTACTCTTAAGTAGCCTCCACCTTCAGCGGCTTGTTCGATTTTAGGCTCAAGATTTAATAATGCATAAATAGCATTTACAGTGCCAATGGCAATTGTAGACGCACCTGCACAAACTAAATCTTTACCTGATTCATCGTACTCAGCATGTCCTGAAAATTCGAAAGCAGATACATGTCTATTTTCATCATGATGAATCGTAACAGTAATCAACTGATCCACCTCCACTTAATTAAGCGTTGATTGATTCAACAACTAGTTTAGTGTACGGTTGACGGTGACCTTGTTTACGACGGTAGTTTTTCTTCGCTTTCAGTTTGAAAACAGTAATTTTTTTAGCGCGACCTTCTTTTACAACTTTAGCTGTAACAGTTGCACCAGCAACAGTTGGAGCACCAACTTTAACTGTTTCTCCACCTACGAATAAAACTTTGTCAAAAGTTACTACTTCGTCAGCAGCTACACCTAGTTTTTCAACATAGATTTCTTGACCTGCTTCAACTTTGATTTGTTTACCACCAGTTTCGATAATTGCGTACATTAAAATGCACCTCCTCTTAGACTAAGACTCGCCTGTTACTATTAAGGTGACTCGCGAGTAAACGCAAGTACTTGTGAACCTTACCAGTGCGGTTGTAGCGGGTGCTACAAACAATAACATTAAAATACTACCACATGGATAATATTACGTCAACCTGTTCAACACAATTTTTTCATATGCTGAATGGTATTTTCGGTATTTCCATTCTCCTATTACTTTACTCCACAAAAAGAGACTATACAAAACTACGACGATAGATTGTGGTAGCATTAGTAATGTTACTATAACTAGTATAGTTAGAAGGAGGAGAGAAAACGATAAAAAGCGTTCGTAAATTTTTGTTTTCGGATAAATTGCTAACAATGCATAACAAATAATTTTCCCTCCATCTAGTGGTAATAGAGGCAATAAATTTACACATAATAAATAAATTTGCACTTGGAAAAACAGCGTAGCAATAAGTGGGGGCAGTAACATACAACTTGCCATTCCAATCATTGTCGCAAGCGGTCCACCTAATGCAATAATGAGTAGTTGCAGGTGAGTTACTTCTTGTTTCCCTAACTCTATTTCTCCACCATACGGCATAATGACACAACTTTTCACTTTCACACGAACAATACGTGCCGCCAGTAAATGCCCTAATTCATGTAGTAATAGTGAAAATAGGATGATGCTATAAAGGGCGATATTCCCTGTAAAAACCATACTAAGTAACACGACTAATAGCAGAGGATGAATCGTAATGCGTATCATTTAGACGTGCTCTTTTAACCATTTAAGGGTTTGTTCTAAGTTGAGGATAACACCGCGCTGTTCGATTTCAATATAAAGCTCTCCTGATTGCTTTGTTGCGAGCACCTCACCTATGCCCACTGCTGTATATGGTAAAAGTGAGAAATGATCGACATAACCGTATGTAACGGTCGTATCATCATCATAATAGATAGATATCGTTTTGCCTGTTTGCTTCGTATGACCCGTAAAGACTACTATGCCATTTTGCAAGGCAAAAATACGGATAGCTTGTTCAAAAGTTAATAAATAGCCTTTCCCATTTGGTTGTACCGATACAAAACTAAGTAACTCCTTCGCACCTGGATAAGCAGCCACTTCTATTTGTCTATCTTTAGATACGAATACGGTTCTAATTGCATTGCGCATAAATGTTAAATCATCTTGGCTATAAACGACTCTTTCAATAACTTTCGTTGCTTTATTATCTGGTACAAGTGTCGTTCCCCAAACGATAACACAAATTACAAAGGCTATAGCCCATTGCCACTTTCTCAAGTCACCATCCAATCTTTTTTAGTAGTATATGTTCGAAAATAAAAAAAACCGCACTGCCTAGGCAAATGCGGTTAAAATTTATTTAGCAAAAATCGATTTTATTTTTGCGAACATCCCTTTACGCTCGTCCTCTAATGCGACTAACGGTACAGATTCACCTAAAATACGACGGGCAATATTACGATAACCGAGCGATGCTTTATTACTTGGATCCATAACAATTGGTTCCCCTTTGTTTGAAGAACTGATTACGTCCTCACTATCAACGATTATACCTAGTAAATCGATTGAAAGATGCGCAGTTACTTCTGTAATATCCATCGTGTCACCACTTGTCATTAAATGTTTACGAATGCGGTTAATTATTAACTTCGGTGGTTCAATTTCTTCCTGCTCTAAAAGCCCGATAATACGATCTGCATCACGAACAGCCGAAATTTCTGGCGTTGCTACAACAATTGCGCGATCTGCACCGGCAACTGCATTGCGATAGCCTTGCTCAATACCTGCTGGACAATCGATCAATACATAATCAAAATCACGCTTTAACTCATCAATTAAACTCTTCATTTGCTCTGGATTTACAGCATTTTTATCTGTAGTTTGAGCAGCTGGCAATAAAAATAGTTTTTCGTCGACACGCTTATCTTTCACAAGCGCTTGGTGCACTTTACAGCGACCTTCTACTACATCGACTAAATCGTAAATGATGCGATTTTCTAAACCTAAAACTACATCTAAATTACGAAGGCCAATATCTGTATCTACTAAACATACTTTTTTCCCTTGAAGAGCCAATGCAGTTCCAAGATTGGCAGTTGTCGTTGTCTTTCCTACCCCGCCTTTACCTGAAGTTATTACGATTGCTTCACCCACATTAGCTTCCTCCTTTAAACGTTGTAAAAGATGGACGAAGATTTCTTACTTCTTGTATATGATCATAAGAAATTATACCGTGTTCATCAATATAAGCACATAATTGTTCTGTATGTGTTTGAACAAACTGTTGTTCATTTGACATTGTCTCGACACGGTCTGCGATAAGTACATGCGTCGGTTCGAAATGAGAGGCTGCTATGACAGCTTCTGCATTGCCTGAAACACCCGCATGGACAATTCCTTTTAGCTTACCGAGGACATATATATTGCCGCCAGCCTCAATACGACCATTAGGATTCACATCGCCTATGACAATTATATCACCAGTAGCGCGCAAAATCTGCCCAGAACGAACTATACCAACATACGTATCACAGTTTTTTTGTAGCATTTTTTGGTTGCATTCTTCTACTGTTAAAACATCACTTTGTACTTTAGATACGAGCATTTTGCCTAGTCCTTGCACAATTTGAATAAGCTCCTTCTTTTGCTCATTCGTGCAGTAACGATTGCCTAGATGCACTTGTACATCTACTTTCCCATCAATTCCGCCTTCAGAAACTTTTCTTTGTAGCTCTTCTAATAAATCAACATACGCGCACTGATCATCTAGCCTAAGTACTAAACCATCCTTTGTCCCTTTAATATGGACAAGTTGTTTTTTCATAAATAAAGTGACACCTCACACGCTCCACTAATTTAAGACATATTGCGTGCACGCTGTAGTACCCGTGCATTGATTAAGTATTTAAATGCCCAGCCAAGCATTAATAAAAATAATAAGTTCGCAATAATTGTCGGCACTAAGCGACTGTATAAAAATGTATCAAATGGCATTGAGGTGAAATCAATTAAAAAGAAGAATTGGTACAATACGACTTCCATAAATGCTACAAGCACCACAGCTAGTATCGTTGTAATAACCAAATGTTGATGAATATATTTCACACTCCAACCAGCAATAAAGCATAGCAATGGGTACAAAACTGAATATAATCCAATAATATCAATGTAAAACACATCATACAAGAGCCCAAAAAGTAATCCATACAATACCGCTCTGTTGCGATTATAGTAAATAGAAATGAAAATTAAATATAAAATTAAAAATCGCGGTACTAAAAAAACTGTTTTCCCAGCCCAAATGATAGGAGAAAACATCGCAAATTCAGGCTCAAGTAAAAACAATACTATCGCTACTGCTGGAATGAGGAGGCGAATAAACATTACTCTTCCTCCTCACTTTTTATTGTTTCGTTCGATAAATCTTGATTTGTACCGTCACCATCTAAACCGTCGATTGATGTAATGCTTCGTTTAGCAATAATTACATCCTCAAGCATTGAAAAATCTGCTGAAGGCTTAATATATGCCACTTTTGTCAAACCGTAATCTTCTGTAGTTACTTCCGTTACTTCCCCAATTAAAATGCCTTTCGGGAAAATACCACCTTTCCCAGAAGAAACAACTTGTTCGCCTTTTTTAATTTCTAAACTCGAATCAATGCGCTTTAATATTAATTCGTTACGTTCCTCGTCATACCCTTCAATCAGTCCGTAAATATCTTCTTTTTCACTTTGTATAATAGCCGATACACGATAATTTGCATTATGAGTGTAAAGAAGCTCCACTTCAGAAGTAAAAGGTGTAACTAGAATAATTTTACCAATTAAGCCTCGCGCTGTCATCACGGCCATATTTTTTTCAACACCGTGAACTGAGCCTTTGTTTAAAATAATTTTCTCTTCCCATTGATCAGGGTTTCTCGCAATGACCGTTGCATGAATTGGATTGTAATCCCGCAAACTCTCTTCTTTATCAACAAGCTCACGAAGCGATTTGTTTTCTGATTTCAAACCATTCACTTCAGCTTGTAGAGCCGCAAAATCTTCCAGGCGCATTTTTAAACGCTTATTCTCTTCATACGTATTTAGCAGGGCTTCGATATTGCTAAAAATACCTGTTATGTAGTTGGTTGGCTTAGCAACAATCGATTGCGCAAAGCCAACTGTATCTTTAATAATTTGTTCGGGTAGCGTTGCATTATGACGATCACGTAACGAGAAACTAATCAATGCCACAAGGAAAATTATGCCTACTAACAGCACTATTAATTTTTTATTTGTAAAATGTGGCATTGTGTCGTCTCCTTACCCTTTAATTTGTTGTGAGCGAATTAAATCAATATGATCTAATGCTTTACCTGTTCCGATTGCTACACAGTCAAGCGGATCTTCTGCGATAAATACTGGCATATTTGTTTCATCACTTATTACTTTATCTAAGTTTTGTAATAGTGCTCCACCGCCTGTCAATACGATACCGCGCTCCATTACGTCAGCTGATAATTCTGGTGGTGTTTGTTCTAATGTTTTCTTAACACCATCAATAATTGCCGAAACTGATTCACGTAATGACTCTGAAATTTCTTTTGCTGTAACTTCAATTGTTTTTGGTAAGCCAGTTACAAGGTCACGTCCACGAATATCCATCGTAGCTGTATTTCCTTCTGCACGCGCTGTACCAATTTCAACTTTAATTGCTTCAGCTGTACGCTCACCAATTGTTAAATTATATGTTTTACGAATGTACGCTATAATTGCGTGATCCATTGCATCTCCACCAACACGTACAGATTCACTAGTAACAATACCACCAAGTGAAATAACTGCAACTTCAGTCGTACCACCACCGATATCAACTACCATTGACCCTGTTGGATCCCAAACAGGTAAATTTGCACCAATTGCAGCCGCAAAAGGTTCTTCAATTGTAAATGCTTCTTTTGCACCCGCTTGGCGAGAAGCGTCTATAACTGCACGTTGTTCCACAGATGTAATACCATATGGAACACAAATCATTACGTTCGGTTTTTTCCAGTTTGACCCAGAATTTTTCAACGCCTCTTTTAAATAATATTGAATCATCGCTGTTGTAATGTCGAAATCAGCAATAACTCCGTCTTTCATCGGACGAATAGCAACAATTGAACCTGGTGTACGGCCAATCATATTTTTTGCGTCATTACCTACTGCAACGATATCTCCCGTTTTTGTGTTTTTTGCTACAACTGAAGGTTCTCGTAAAACGATACCTTTTCCTTTAATAAATACAAGTGTATTCGCTGTGCCAAGATCTATCCCGACATCCTTATTTCCTAGTCCAAACAATTTGTGTACTCCCTTTCTATATAAGCCGTTCTGAGTAAGTTATCTAAAACGATACGCTTTATTATAGCGGATTGATTCGTAAAATTATAGTGTCACATGACCTGTTACGCGACAAAAATCGATTTATTACGCACTTTTCTACCCACTTACTTATTTTATTGGTTATTATCTCTATAAACAAATGAAAAATTACTTTTCATTATTACAATTACATTGCAAAATTATGACGAAATAACTTTACAAAGGTTCACTATATACAAAAAAACCTTAAACAGCATTATTAGCAGTTTAAGGTTCAAATATTACATATACCCTTTTTCCTTCATACTAATATATTGGTGATCGCCAATAATTACATGATCTAGTAGCTCGATACCTATTATTAAGCCCGCTTCATGTAGGCGTTCTGTCACTTCTATATCTTCCGGGCTAGGGGTAGCATTTCCACTTGGGTGATTATGAGCGCAAATAATCGAGGCAGCTGATCGCTTCACAGCTTCACGATAAATTTCACGGGGATGTACGATTGAGGCATTCAAGCTGCCTATAAAAATCGTTTGCTTATGGAGAACTTGATTTTTTACATTTAGGAAGAGAACGACGAAATGCTCTTGATTCAAAGCGGACATTTCGGGCATAAGGAATGTGGCAGCATCTTCTGGGGAACGAATTGTGTAACGGGAGTCAATTTCTTTTTGCGCAAGGCGTCTACCTAGCTCAATGGCAGCAAGTAGCTGCGCCGCTTTCGCATCACCTATTCCTTTAATAGATGTAATTTCTTCTAACGTGGCATGCTTCAGTGCATGGAGTTTTTCAAAATTAATCAGTACTCGGTTTGATAAAGCGAGTACTGATTCTTCTTTTGTTCCTGTACGAAGTAAAATAGCGAGTAATTCTTGATTTGACAAACTTTGTGAACCTTGGCGTATTAGCCTTTCCCGTGGTCGATCTGCTTCATGAACGTCTCGAATTTTCAACTCTGGAAATAAGGTCATTGTCAATTTTTCACATCCTAATTATATTTTCAGTAAATTCATTGTTACGAGTTGCTCAAAAAGCGAGGCAAGCGGTAAACCGACAACATTATTATAGTCACCTTCAATTCGTTCAATAAATAATGCACCGCTCGTTTGAATTCCATAGCCACCTGCTTTATCAAACGGATCTCCTGAATCAACATACGCTTCGATTAACTGGCGGGATAATCGTTTAAATATGACTGTTGTTTCTTCTACGAAAACAGTTTCTGTTCCGTCAGGTTGAATAATTGCAACTGCTGTTAAAACACTATGCTTGTTATTTGATAATGATTGTAAATGAGCAATTGCTTGTTCACGATCTATCGGTTTATGTAATAAACGACCGTTAAATGCAACAATCGTATCAGCACCGATGACGGTCTTTCCTGCACACTTTCCCGCAACATCTCGTGTTTTTAAAAGCGCTACTTCTTGTACATATTTCTGTACTGAATCCGCCTGAACGCTTGTTTCTTCTACATCGCTCGTTACGATTTCGAACGGTACACCAAGTGTCGAAAACAATTCCTTTCGTCGAGGTGATGCAGAAGCTAATACAAACGTTTCTTTAGTAATAAATTTCATGAATATCTCCTCCTACTAAATATCATAGCGGAGAAATAGAAATTTGAACAATCTACAGTAAAGTCGAAATATTATATTTCTATGCAAATTAACCTATCAAAATTTAATTTTCAAACAGTCATTTTCGCTATAATAATGCGCTAAAAGATGTAGGCGAATAACATTAACATCTTTTGAAAGCGTTGTCGTTGCTTGAAGTAAAGATGCCCAGTCACTTGGTACATCTCCTTCTTTATGCTCTAGTTCAAAATAATTTTTTAAATATTTTTCATCTTGCAATCGGAGTGGCAAATTTTGCAATGCACTATTACTGCATGCTGCGCCTACAATTAACGGTTTAAAAAAGGATGTAGACTGAGATACTGGCAATTGTTTTTCTACTGCTAGCGAAGACCATACATAAAACTGCCCGTCCACCTCAACAATAGCAGCCTTATTTAACGTTGGATCAGTATTAATAAACTGAGTTGCTGCATCTAAACTAGAAAATAAACCATGTTGACTAGCAAAAAATTCTACTTCTGTTTGTTCTCCTACTTCATCTTGTTCTTGATCTTGCTCTTGATTTTGCTGTTGTTGTACCGGTATTGATTCTTCATCTGGCGCTTTATTAGCTAACTGCAACACTAATATAAAAAGAGCTACTCCAACGAATCCTGTTAAACTCCCATATAGTACCGCACTAATCCATTCATTTTTTCTATAACGCTTTACTGGCATTTATATCACCTCTATGTACTGACAATTTGCACATAAAAAGACGAAACTTCTATCGTCTACTATTTCCAATATATTATATGTTATAAAATATACAAACATGCTAACTTACGTCACTTAAATTAATTATTTTTTTGAAAATTAACTAGAGCATTGTATTAAAATCACATTATTTACAATTAATTTAATTATACAAAATGATATTCTTATAAGAGCGTGACGCCGTTACTTATTAACTCCTCTCCAAAAGCAAAAACTTACTGCAATTATCTTATAACCCAAAAATAGCTGTCTCACTTTGCTCATGAGACAGCTATTTTCCATAATATTCAATTACACAAAACTAACTTATTATTATATTTTCCCCTAAATACTGTCTCGATAGGAAGCCACTCGATTTCGACCATTCCGTTTTGCTCCTACATAAAGGGCTCGATCCGCATTTGCTATTAAACGTTGCACATCATTCGTATCTTCCGGGGCAGATGAAACACCGATACTTAGCGTAATATATATCGAAACTTCAGCTGGTTGATCATCTAACTCAGTAACAACTTTGTATGTTGTCAAAGCAGTTTTTTGACGGATTTCCTCAGCAAATATTAGTGCCTCTTCCTTTGTTGTATTAGGCATTAATATAACAAACTCTTCTCCACCATATCTAGCAAGTATCATATCATCTTCCACTAGAGATTGAAGCTGCTTTGCAAATGTTTTAATAATAATATTGCCACTTTCATGACCATACGTATCATTAATCACTTTAAAATAATCAATATCTAACATAATCAACGATACACTCTTCAACGAACCGTTATCGAATAAACGCGTCATTTCACTAATTCTCTCATCAATAAAGCGATAATTATATATATTCGTTAAAGCACAGCGCTCACTTTTTGAAATCGTATTTTCAATAAAGCGAATTCGTTCTAAAGATAGAACTAAATTTGTCGCTAGTAAATCGATTAAATTAATTTGAAACTGCTCGAATGCCTGGCTTTTTTTACTCCCTACAATTAAAGCTGCGACAACATGCTCATCACGTTTCAGAGGAATAATAGCAAGCGATTCCATAAACCGAAAAGGAAACGGACATTTTTCTAAAATCCATTGACGATGATTCGATAAGTAAATTACTTTACCAGTATTATAAACATCTGCTATATAATTTGATTCTTCATGTAAATATTGCACATTCGGTTCAGAGGTTCTGGCATATACTAGCTCAAAAAGCTCGTCCCTATCATGAATTAAATAAGCCTCATCTACTGAAACGATGTCAAATAGCTTATCCATAAATAAAGATAATGCTTGTTCCCTTGAATTTGAAACAGATAGTTTCTGGCTTAATTTCACTGCTAAATGTAAGTTTTCATTAACCATTAATGATGTATCAAGAGAACGCATAAGTGCTGATAAAGGTAAATAACACATTAAAGCAAAGAGGCTAGCTAGCGGGCTAATATTATGAATTAA
This sequence comes from Solibacillus sp. CAU 1738, assembly GCF_039888725.1. Classification (NCBI taxonomy): domain Bacteria; kingdom Bacillati; phylum Bacillota; class Bacilli; order Caryophanales; family Caryophanaceae; genus Solibacillus; species Solibacillus sp. CAU 1738. The sequence goes on along the minus strand of NZ_JBDQQN010000001.1, from coordinate 318,733 downwards.
ATAATATAAAGCGATCATAAAAGGAATGGCAAATAACATGATTAATAATTCTTTTTTCACTTGGAAAGTATGTTTCACTCGGAAAAGACAGAGATTGACAAAGGCATAGCCTAATAAAACGAAAATTACTTGATTAAGAGTCGCGTAAAATACTACTTCTTTAAAGGATAATAACCCTACTTTCAAACCAGCCAAATACAAAATAATATAGGTAAAGAGTGGTAAAAAGAAAAAGTATAGCGAGTAAATAGGTAGTGTACGTAAATTTGCAACTTTTGTGTTCACACGCCATAAATAAGGGATTAATGCTATTTGATACAAAAATAGTTCAACGATAACCCCATAATTCATCATAATCGGAACAGTGAGCCATTGTATAATCAAAAATTTTCTATGACCGACCGAAACTGGCCAAAATGCCGCAATTATAGCTATTGTACAAAATGTTAAAAAAACGAATGGTGGAATAGGTACATGTATTGTATATTTTTCTACTACAATAAATGCAAGAAAAACTACACTAAACCAAACACTGAATAATACCCATCTAGTTTTCCCGAATTCAAGCATCTAATCCCCCCTAAGTGATACAAATTGCTTATATATTAAAATTATCATATCAACTCGATTTTAATCTGTCACTAAATGGGATTGAAAACTATCCTAAAGTTTTATTAAATTTCTCAATTCACTAATCAAATACAACGAGCCTGTTACAATCCTAATACCAGACCCCTCATTTTCTTTCCTGAAGTTTATTTCATCTATCTTTTTAACTACACATTCTACACCATTAGACATATTAAGCATTTTTTCAGCTTTTATCGCTCTTGGATTGTCGAAATCTACAAACGTAAACTTTTTGGCTACGCTTGATAAAATATACAATACTCCTTGAACATCTTTATCAGCTAACATTCCTATAATAAATTCTACTTTCTGATTTGGGAATATGCCTCTAATCGTTTGTACGAGCATTTCTGCGCTTGCAGGATTATGTGCGCCATCAAAATATAAATTAGGCAGTATTTCTTCAAACCGTCCCGGAACTTTCGCTCTGCGCACACCAAGACGAATAGCATCAAAATCTATAGGGATACGCAATGCTTCTGCCACTTCAAAAAATGAGGTAATAGCGAGTGCCATATTTTGCCCTTGATGCGGACCTTGTAGCTGCCGATATAAGCCGTCTATTACTATGCCCATTTCGTCATTACTATAAATAGTCTCTCCTTCTTTTTCTTTCACTTCAAAAATATCACCAAGCATAAGCAATGGCGCTTTTTTAGTAAAAGCTTCATGCTTTACTACTTTACAGGCTTCTTCTTGTAAGACCCCTGTCACAACAGGTTTGCCATTTTTTATAATACCCGCCTTATGTCCTGCAATACTTGTTAATGTATCTCCTAAAAAGTTCGTATGCTCAAGTGCAATACTAGGGATTATAGATACAATCGGTGTTACAACATTCGTACTATCTTCGCGACCGCCCATCCCAGCTTCTAGCAATACTACATCCACCTGTGTATTATTAAAATGCAAAATGGCCGCACATGTTAATAATTCAAAATCAGTAAGTAAGCTACTTAAATTTGCTTCTACCATTTGCTGAAACACATAGTCGAGCTCCTGCTTCATAATAGGCTCCCCGTTAACTTGGATTTGATCGTGCACATCTACAATACATGGCGACATGAACTTACCGACAGATAGGCCGTGCGCACGGGTAACTTGCTCTAAAAATGTAAGCGTTGACCCTTTGCCGTTCGTCCCCGCTAAATGTACAACAGCAAGGTGCTGTTCTGGATGACCGAGCAATTTTAACGCTTGTTTCATACTATCTAATCCCGGTTTAATCATATCATCACTTTTTAGCTGCCATCGTTCTTTATAGACATCAAATTTTGGAATCATTTTACCCCTCTTTTTTGTAGAAATGTTCGTACTTCACCTATAAAATAAAGTGAACCAGTAATTATTAGCAATTCATCTTCTTTTTGTGTTTCATATTTTTCGAGAATAAACGATTGCCAATTTCGTATAGCACGTTTTTCTTTATGATTACTTTGTTCAAATAATTGCTCTGCTTTTGCAGCACGCGGTAAATCTATTTCGGTAAAAATCATCTTCTTTGCGGCTTTATCCATCATCGCAATGCTAAGTCCATGATCCTTATCTTGCAATGCTGCATAAACAAATGTGTATGATTTATTCGGCTCAACTTGCGCCAAAGTTTCGAGAAGAGCAGCTGTCCCTTCTGAATTATGTGCACCATCTAAAATAATTTGCTCACCGAAACGCTCAAAGCGCCCCTGCCATTTTGCCTGTTTTAACGCCAATCGCAATTTTTTCTCATCCAGTTCCCCAAGAATAAGGGCAGCTGCTTTCATTGCGAGTGCCGCATTGTCCATTTGATGCGCCCCTTCCATTGCGAGCTCCAAATTTTTAATTTCTGCCCCATCATTATAATTAAATTGCCCATTTACTAAAGTTTCCACAAATATTTCTTCACTTAAAATATACAATTCGGAGTCTTTTTCATGAGCAACTTCTTTAATCACTTGTAACGCTTCTAAATTTTTTACACCTATTACCGCGGGCTTACCTTCTTTTATAATACCAGCTTTTTCATAAGCAATTTCAGCATATGTATTACCAAGCATATCGGTATGTTCTAATGAAATGGTCGTAATAACACTCACTTCTGGTGTAATAACATTTGTCGAATCAAGTCGTCCACCAATACCTGTTTCCATTAAAGCAATATCGACTTTTTCATGCGCAAAGTGTTGCAACGCTATAATTGTTACCATTTCAAAAAAACTAGGAAATTTACCGTCTAGCTGGTCTTGAACAATTAATGCAACATTATTTGCATAGCGTAAAAACTGTTCATCTGTAATTTCTGTTTTATTTATTGTCACACGTTCATTTGCGCGCTCTAAATGCGGAGATGTAAATGCTCCAACTGTCAGCCCGTGTGCCATTAATATTTCCCTTGTAGCATTTAATGTAGAGCCCTTCCCGTTCGAACCAGCAAAGTGAATAAACTTCGTATTACATTCAGGGTTGCCTAATGCATTTAATATTTTTTTCGCTGACTCTAGCGGCTCCCCTTTATACATACTTGCCTTTAACCCAAAAATAAACTGTGTACATTCTTCCATCGATTGAAACATTATCATCACTCCATTCAAAAAGAGGGCTCCCCCAAGTTGAGAGAACCCTGCTTTATTACATAGTTTTTAATTCTGTTAAACGTTTTTCAACCGTAGCATACTTTTCTTCGTAGTCTGCTAATTTTTCACGTTCTGCATTTACTAATGCTTCTGGTGCTTTTGAAACGAATTTTTCGTTTGACAGCTTACCAGAAACTAATTTAACCTCTTTTGCCCATTTTTCAAGCTCTTTTTCAAGACGAGCAATTTCTTCATCTACATTAATTAAGCCTGCAAGCGGTAAGAATAGTTCCGCACCTGACACAACCGCTGACATCGTTTGACCTGGAGCTTCAATTCCTTCCCCAATTACTAGTGTATCTGGGTTACAGAATTTTTCGATGTACGCTTTATTCGCTTCTAAAATACTTGCTGTCACAGCATCTTTCGCAGAAATATAAAGTGGCACTTTTTTGCTCATTGGTGTATTTACCTCAGCACGGATATTACGCACTGAACGTATAATATCCATAAGAAGTTTCATACTTTGCGCATCTTCCTCAAAGTTATAATTAGGATTTACAGTTGGCCATTCAGCTACTGTAATAGATTCACCTTTATGTGGTAAGTGCTGCCAAATTTCTTCTGTAATAAATGGCATGATTGGGTGTAATAAACGCATTGTTTGGTCTAATACATGTGCAAGCACTGAGCGCGTTGTTTTCTTCGCTGCTTCGTCTTCACCATACAGAGGTAGTTTCGCCATTTCAATATACCAAGAACAGAAATCATCCCAAATGAAATTATAAAGCTCACGACCAACTTCACCAAATTCGTATTTATCAGAAAGCGATGTTACACGGTCGATTGTTTCATTTAAGCGAGAAAGAATCCATTTATCTGCAACAGATAAATCACCTGTTAAATCGATTTCATCAAATGTTAAGCCTTCCATATTCATAAGAGCGAAACGAGACGCATTCCAAATTTTATTGGCAAAGTTCCAAGTAGCTTCTACCTTTTCTGTAGAATAACGTAAATCTTGGCCTGGTGATGATCCTGTAGCTAAGAAGTAACGTAACGAGTCTGCACCATATTTTTCAATGACTTCCATTGGGTCAACACCATTGCCTAGTGATTTACTCATTTTACGACCTTCTTCGTCACGTACTAAACCGTGGATAAGTACATCTTTGAATGGGCGTTCACCTGTAAATTCTTTTCCTTGGAAGATCATACGTGATACCCAGAAGAAAATAATATCATAACCTGTTACTAACGTATTCGTTGGGTAATAACGTTTAAATTCTTCATTATTTGTATCTGGCCAACCCATCGTCGAAAATGGCCATAACGCAGAAGAGAACCATGTGTCTAATACGTCTTCATCTTGTGTCCAGTTTTCTTTGTCGGCTGGCGCTTCTTTACCAACATATACTTCACCTGTTTCATTGTGGTACCAAGCTGGGATTTGGTGACCCCACCATAATTGACGAGAAATACACCAATCGTGAATGTTTTCCATCCAACGATTATATGTGTTTTCAAAACGGTTTGGTACGAAGTGTACTTTTTCATCTTCATTATCTTGGATTGATAGAGCTTGTTCCGCAAGAGGTCCCATTTTTACAAACCATTGTGCTGAAAGATAAGGCTCAACAACTGCACCTGATCGTTCAGAGTGGCCTACTTGGTGTACATGTGGCTCAATTTTGATTAAAACACCTTGCTCTTGTAAATCTTTAACGATTTGCTTACGGCATTCGAAGCGATCCATATTCGCATATTTGCCTGCTAAATCATTCATTGTCCCGTCTTCATTCATTACTAAAATACGTTCTAAGTTATGACGGTTACCTACTTCAAAGTCGTTCGGATCATGTGCTGGAGTCATTTTAACTACACCTGTACCGAATTCCATATCAACGTAATCATCAGCAACAATCGGGATTTCGCGGCCAACGATTGGCAGAATAACTGTTTTACCAATTAAATGCTTATAACGCACATCTTCTGGATGTACAGCAACACCAGAGTCTCCAAGCATTGTTTCGGGACGTGTAGTAGCAACTTGAAGCTTACCTGAACCATCCGCTAATGGGTATTCCATATGATAAAACGCGCCTTCAACTTCTTTATGAATTACTTCAATATCTGAAAGTGCTGTTTTTGCTGCTGGATCCCAGTTAATAATACGTTCACCGCGGTAGATTAACCCTTTTTCATACAATTTGATGAAAACTTCTTTTACAGCATCTGATAAACCTTCATCAAGTGTGAAACGTTCACGTGAATAATCTAATGCTAACCCTACTTTCGACCATTGCTGGCGAATATGACTAGCATACTCTTCTTTCCATTCCCATGTTTTTTCCAGAAATTTTTCGCGGCCTAAATCATAACGAGATACACCGTTTTCACGTAACTTTTCTTCAACCTTAGCTTGTGTAGCAATACCCGCGTGGTCCATACCTGGTAACCATAGTGCGTCATAACCTTGCATGCGCTTCATACGAATTAATATATCTTGTAATGTCGTGTCCCAAGCGTGACCTAAGTGTAGCTTTCCTGTTACATTCGGTGGTGGGATTACGATTGAGTATGGCTCTTTTCCACTTTCAGGCTGTGCTTCGAAAAATTTGCCTTGTAGCCACCACTCGTAGCGACCCGCTTCAATTGACTGTGGATCATATTTCGTTGGCATTGATAAATCTTGTTGTTCTGTCATAATGAATTCCTCCTTTTTTTAGAAAAGCGCAAGCGCCCTGTTTAGCCCCGACAAGCGCTGGAAGCCCCGAATCGAAAGCATCTTTTCCGCTTTCGACCGAGGGCAGACCGCGACCTCGAGGGGCTGGGCGCTGGAGCTAGACGCTGCTCGAACTCCAGAAATTTACGCTTCCTTTTTGTAAATAAAAAAACTCCTATCGTCTTATAAAAAGGACGAAGGAGTTTTAAGTTCGCGGTACCACCTTTAATTCCAGTAATGTGCTAAGTTAAGCGCTTGCTATATGAGAAAAGAATAATCATATGAGCGCAAAATAACTCACCTTTACTGGCTCTTAATTCGATAACGGTGTTTAACCGGCGTTTGCTACTATTAGTTCACAAAAACTGCTCTTAGGCTACTTTCAAATGGTTGCGTTGTAGAAACTTTTCAGCTACCGTTCCCTCTCTAACCAAGCAATATCATTTTACTCTTCCTCATCATGGCATCAAGTATTTAGATAGTACATATTGTATATAATTTAGTGAGGTTTTTCAAGCTTAAGTCTAAAATTGAAAGGATGTGCTGTTATGCGTAGGAAAAGTTATAATCCGTACTTATTACCGCCTTGGCTACGAAAGACTAGATTTTATTGTAAAACAATCATTATACCAATTACGGTGTTCCAAGGTGTTAGAACATTTTTATTCCCGACAACAGGCGATTTGATTCTCCTCATTCTTCTTTTAGTAATCACATATTTACTAACTACGGATATTATTTAAATTAGCATTGAACACACTATAAGTATCTGTCAAATCGGCAAAAAATTCATCTTGTAATGAGGGTTTGTGCACTTCTATTTGACTCAAGCTACTTTCTTGATATGCAACTGGCTCCTGCTGTACTACTTCTGGATGTACGACTGTATGTTGCACCTGTTCTTGGTGTTCAATAGTATGCTGCGCGGCTTGTTGTTTTACTGGCTCTTGGTGTTCAACTACTTGCTCCGCAACTTGTTGTTTTACTGGCTCTTGTTGCTTTACTGTCGGCTCATGTTGCGCGATTTCTAGTTGCAATGTTTCAATTACCTCTGCTTGAGGATCAGTATAATTGCACTGTACTTGCCACGTAAATTGACAGCTAGCAGCATCACTCGAAGTTTTTATATCATTTACTGCGAGTGTTATCGGACCAACTACTTTATCGCTCGGTAAATCTACATCCAGTGGCAATGCGTATTCAAAATAACCTGTCGATTGCTCAATATCGATATGCTCGATATAAGTTCCATCTACTTGTTCTACTTGCTGAACCGGATTAAACTGGACAGATGCCATTACATGATAAATACCAGATAAACGAATGGACTGACCGTCATCACTTTGCTCCCACTGAGGTGTAACTTGAACTGATACGACGTCTTCAATCGCACCTAGCCCTACCGGAAATGTGAATTGCTCTACCATATCCCATGTAATTGTTTTCATTGCTTCCCTCCTATACATACTAATGTATGTATAGACAAAAAAACTTATGAAACTGGCCAATTAAATACTAGGCTGGGACATAAGCGTGGTTTTTATGAAAAGCACGAACTATCTATACTAAAAATTTGATGTTCTTAATTGATTGGAGTGAAAGGACGACTCCTTCGGGAACAGCAATTTACTACCTGTTACGAAAGCATAGCGACAGTCGCACGAGTGAGAGACTACAGGCTAGAGCCGTGCCCCAGGAAAGAGTCCCCAGAACGGAAATCAATTATCTAAACGTAAAAAACCATCATTTTTCTCATTGGAAAAATGATGGTTTTTTATTTTGTCCCTGCCTCGGATATTTTTATTTTGCTAATTTCGCAAATACTGTATTAAACGCTTGCACAGTTTTTGCAATATGTTCCTCCGTATGTGCAGTTGAAATAAATAACCCTTCAAACTGAGACGGTGGTATGAAGATGCCTTCTTCAGCCATTAATTTAAAGTACTCAGCAAATAATTGTAAATCAGATGTTTTAGCTGATTCAAAATCTATAACTTCTTCATTTGTAAAGAAGAAACCAATCATAGAGCCAGCACGATTTACTGTATGCGGAATATTGTATTTCGTTGCAGCTTCTCGGAATCCTACTTCAAGTTGATCGCCTAGTTTGCGGAAATGCGCATAGGATTCTTTATCTAAACGAGATAATGTTTCGTATCCAGCAGTCATAGCAAGTGGATTACCCGATAAAGTTCCTGCTTGATAAATTGGTCCAGCAGGTGCTACTCGCTCCATAATTTCACGTTTACCACCGAAGGCTCCTACAGGAAGCCCGCCTCCGATTACTTTACCTAAGCAAGTAAGGTCCGGTCTAATACCGAAGTACTCTTGTGCACAGCCGTAGTCTACACGGAAGCCCGTCATAACTTCGTCAAAGATTAATACCGTGCCGTTTGCTTCTGTTAATTCGCGTAAGCCTTGTAGGAATCCTGGTTGTGGTGGCACAACACCCATATTCCCTGCAACAGGCTCTAAAATTACAGCAGCTAAATCGTCACCGTATTTTTCAAATACTAATTTCGCAGATTCTAAATCGTTATAAGCAACTGTTAATGTGTTTTTCGCAATATCTGCTGGTACACCAGGGCTATCAGGCAAACCTAAAGTTGCCACGCCAGAGCCTGCTTTAATAAGTAGTGAATCACCATGTCCGTGGTAAGAACCTTCGAATTTCAATATTTTGTCCCGACCAGTATAACCACGCGCCAAACGTAATGCCGACATTGTAGCTTCAGTACCAGATGATACGAAACGAATCATTTCAACAGACGGTAGACGGTCCAAAACTAGCTTTGCTAATTTATTTTCCGAAAGTGTCGGCGATCCAAAAGAAGCGCCCTTAGCTGCTTGCTTTGCAATTGCTTCTACTACTTCCGGATGTGTATGACCTAAAATTAGCGGCCCCCAAGATAATACGTAGTCGATATATTCATTGCCATCAATATCTTTAATAATCGCACCATGGCCAGATTCCATGAAAATCGGGTCCATATTTACTGATTTAAATGCACGAACCGGGCTGTTTACACCACCTGGCATTAAATCAATTGCTTCTACAAATGCTTGTTTAGAATTTTCATAAGAGCGCATATTATTTTCCCTCCAACCAGCGTGCCACATCTTTTGCGTGGTACGTAATAATTAAATCAGAACCTGCACGTTTCATGCCGAGTAAAGTTTCCATTACAACGGATTTTTCATCAATCCACCCATTAATTGCAGCCGCTTTTACCATCGCATATTCACCTGATACATTATACGCAACGATTGGTAACGGGAAGTTATTTTTTACATCACGAATAATATCTAAGTACGCAAGAGCTGGCTTAACGATCAAGAAATCAGCGCCTTCTTCAACATCCGATGTTGCTTCACGAATTGCTTCCATACGGTTTGATGGGTCCATTTGATATGTTTTACGATCACCAAATTGCGGTGCACCATCTGCTGCTTCGCGGAATGGACCGTAATAGCCAGAAGCATATTTTACTGCATAAGACATAATCGGAATATGCTCAAACCCTGCAGCATCTAAGCCTGCGCGGATAGCTGTAACGAAACCGTCCATCATATTTGAAGGTGCAATAATATCAGCACCTGCTTCTGCTTGAGAAATCGCAGTTTGTGCTAATAAATTTAATGAAGGATCATTTAAAATTTGTTCGCCTTCCACTACACCACAGTGACCGTGATCTGTATATTCACATAAGCAAGTATCTGCTACGACTAATAGCTGAGGGTGACGCTCCTTAATAAAGCGTGTAGCTTTTTGGACAATACCGTGATCGTGATATGCACCTGAACCAACTGCATCTTTTTCTGCAGGTAAGCCAAATAAAATAACAGCTGGAATGCCTAGTGCCACAACTTCGTCAATCTCTGCACCTAAATGATCTAATGAAAATTGGAATACGCCAGGCATTGATTGCACTTCATTTTTAATGTTTTCACCTTCAGCAACAAAGATTGGGTAAATTAAATCTTCTTTGTGTAAGTATGTTTCCTTCACCATTGCGCGCATTCCTGCACTATGACGTAAGCGACGGTGTCTTTGGAAATATAGTTCTGTCATGGTTAAAGTCCTCCAATAATTAAATGTTCAACAACAGCTTTCATCGTATACGTGTCCGGTTGTACATCGACCGTTGCACCGTAGCTTTTTAATTCAGCTGTCGTAATATGACCTATCGATGCAATCGTAATATAACTCCAATCAAAGTCGGGTACAATGTATTGTGCATAAACTTTCACAGCAGAAGGGCTAGCAAAAATGACAATTGGTTCTTCTTCCTGTATTAAGCTTTCCGCGAGTGCTTGTATATGTTTTGTCGATTCAACAGTTTCATATACTGTCCACTCATCACAAGCAAGAGCGTCTCGAATTGTTGTCTTTGCTAAGTTTCCGCGCAAAAACAGGCAACGGCCTTTGCCAGCAACTAGTGGAAATTCTTTAACAAATACGTCCGCACTAAAAATACTTGGCATAAATTCAACCGTAAAGCCACTGTTTTCAAGAGCTTTTGCTGTTTTTGTGCCAACTGCTGCAATTTTGCAAAGAAATGTATCTACATTTTGCTTTGCTCTATGTAGCTTCTTCACAAAACTTTCCACTGCGTTTTGACTTGTAAAAATAAGCCATTCGTATGATTTGCTATGCGCTAATTTTTCGGCATCATCTGCTGCAATACATTCCTGTACATCAATAAGTGGAAAGGATTTAACCTTACCACCATTCGCTTGTACAAGCTCCTCAATCGTTTGTACTTTTTGAGTGCCTGTCACATAAATAGTTTTCCGTGCAAGGGGCAAATCATTAAGCATTTTGCTCAGCCTTCACTTTTTGTATTAAGTCAAATGCTCCTTGTTTCGTTAAAATTTCTGCAACTTCTTTTCCGACCGCTACAGCATCTGTTCCTGTTACAGTTTCTTTATATGTAACTGAGGCATCAGGCGCTGCTACTAAACCAGTTAACGTAATTTCTTCACCATTTACCGTTGCAAACCCCGCAATTGGTACTTGGCATCCTCCGTCCATAGCTGCCAGGAAAGATCGCTCGGCATGTGCAGATTTCCAAGTAGCAGGATCTGTTAACTTAGCAAGCTCAGCTAACAATTCCGCATCATCAGAGCGACATTCAATCCCTAAAGAACCTTGTGCCACTGCTGGTAAACAAGTATCAATATTTAAGTATTCAGTAACAACTTCGTCACTCCAGCCAAGACGTTTTAGCCCTGCTGCCGCTAAAATAATCGCATCATATTCTTCAGTTTCTAACTTAGCTAAACGTGTATCAACGTTACCTCGAATCCATTTGATCTCTAGGTCAGGACGGACTTGTAAAAGTTGTGCACTACGTCGAAGTGAGCTTGTACCAATTACCGAACCTTTTGGAAGATCAGCAAATTTGACATGACCTTTCGAAATGAACGCATCACGCGCATCTTCACGTGGTGGAATACAGCCGATTACTAAGCCTTCTGGAAGTACTGCGGGCATATCTTTCATCGAATGTACAGCGAAGTCGATTTCTTTATCGTAAAGTGCTTGCTCAATTTCTTTCACGAACAAACCTTTACCTCCAACTTTTGATAGCTGTACATCTAATATTCGGTCGCCTTTTGTAACGATTTCTTTCACTTCAAATTCGAAAGGCACACCTGCAGCACGTAACTCATTAATAAACCAATTCGTTTGTGTAATTGCTAACTTACTTTTTCGTGAACCTACGATAATTTTTCTCACTATATCCCTACCTCTTTCGTTAATACCATAAATGGAAGTTTGATAATTTACTACCTAAGAAGAAATTAATGACAACGAATAAAAAAGTATAAATTTGTATCCAGGCATATGACGTTCCTACTAACTTTCCACTACGTTGTAATAATAAAATTGTAAGATAAATTACGGTTAAAATAAAAGAACCGATTATTTTTGCGTCAAAAACTGATAAGCCTTCTAATGATAAAAATGCCCAGCCTAAGCCGAGTACTAAACTTACAAATAATAAAGGTACACCAACTAAAATCGAATTGCTCATCCAGCTACTCGTTTGTTGTAAGCTCGGGAGTCTTGACCATAAATGGTGGAATTTCTTCTCTTTCAGCATGCGATATAAAATTAAATATAATACTGAAAAGACAAACGACAATGAAAACGCAGCATACGACACAATTGCAAAGCTAATATGAATAAATAGCATTTCCGAAATTAAAGAATCCCGAACAGGCTGAACAACATCATTCGGTGCAAATAAGTGAATTGTTACAAATATAAAACCTAGAACATTAATAAAAAATACTGGCAAATCAACGCGTGCAATACAATGAAGTACAATTGATAATGTAGTTAACAGCCATGCATAAAAGTATACACCTTCAAATAAGGACAATATCGGAAAACGATTTATTTCAAACATAAACCATACAAAATATATTGTTTGTAATACCCATACAATGGACACGAGCCAGAAAGCAATACGGCGCGCTCTTACACGCTTGTATAAATAATCGGTAAAGTAAAATACGAGACTAATTGCATATAATACGACCATCACTTCGTAAATTCTCGTCATTATTACTTCAGACATAGGCAACCCTTCTTTTATCATCCAAATAATTAGGCTACTTGCTTTTATAGCAAGAAAAAAGCGCCTTCAGTATCTATTAGTTTACCACACAGATACGAAAACGCTTCGTTTATTTTTGAAAGACATCTCTCGCTGCAAATAGAGCGAGATGACGTACTTTCTTATGCAGATAGCCTAAATTTACTACTTTCCTATCTGCTAGTTAAAATGACAACTCAGGTCGAATTGTTGCATCTTTTGGCTGTGCCTTTTTTTGTGTTTGTTGTACAACTTCTTCCTGCACATCTTCTATAATGCCGAAAATTGCTTGGAATAATTGTAATTGCTCATTCGCTTTTGAGGAATTAGCCATTTCTTTTGCTTGAAGAATCGGGTCCTTCAATAATTGATTAATGATTGATTTCGTATGCTTATTTAAAATATTGCGTTCACGCTCTGTTAAATCTGGCATTTTATTTTCGATACTAATCATCGTCTCTTCTTGAATACGATTCGCTTTTTTACGCAGTGCTGAAATCACTGGAACAACACCTAAAGTAGCAAACCATTCGTTAAACTGTATAACTTCCTGGCTAATTAAAGTCGTAATTTCGCTTGCAGCACGTTCACGCTCTGCTAAGTTCGCTTGTACGATGCCTTGTAAATCATCAATATCATAAAGGAAAATATTCGGTAAATCACCGATACGTGGGTCCAAGTCTCTTGGAACGGCAATATCTACCATGAATAATGGTTGTCCCTTACGAAGACTTGCTACATATTGCATAAGTTCATAGTCGATTACATATTCTGTCGAACCAGTAGAACTAATTAATATATCGGCTTCTAGTAAAGTACATTGTAATTCTTGCATTGATTTTGCATCGCCTTCAAATTTTGACGCAAGTGTTTGTGCTTTTTCAAACGTACGGTTAATGACCGTTACTTTCTCAACACCACTGCCGTATAAGTTTTGAATAGCAAGCTCACCCATTTTTCCAGCACCTAAAATCGCCACATGCTTGCGCTTTAATGAGCCGAATATCTTTTTCGCAAGTTCGACAGCTGCATACGAAACTGAAACTGCATTTTCTCCAATTGCTGTTTCATTATGTGCACGTTTCGCAAAAGTCACCGCTTGCTTAAATAGCTGATTGTATACAGTACCTGTTGTACCTACTTCTTGGCCTTGTAAAAAGCTCTTTTTAACTTGTCCTAAAATTTGTGTTTCACCAAGCACCATCGAATCAATACCCGCAGTTACTTTAAATAAATGATTGATTGAGTCATCTTCTTCACGAATAAATAAATGTGATTCAAATTGATCTATTGGTATGTTAAACCAGTTTGCTAAAAATTGCTTAATATAATAACGACCTGTATGTAATTGGTCGACAACCGCGTAAATTTCTGTTCGGTTACAAGTCGATACAATGACATTTTCCAAAATACTTTTCTGCTGTTGTAAAGCTGCCATTGCATTTGGTAAATCGCTTTCAATAAATGATAGCTTTTCACGTATTTCAACTGGCGCTGTTTTATAATTCAAGCCTACTACTAGTGTATGCATGAACCCCTCACACCTCACACGTTCTAATTCATACGTCCTATTGTAACATAAAAGAAAGCATTTCCACTGTTTTACATGTGAACATGCTATGAATGAATTTTTATTTTAGAATTATTATAAAGTAAGCTTAACAAATTCCGACAACATTTTCAATGTTACTTTAGTAAACAGTTTTAGCGAATAAGGAAAGCTGTATACTCTTGCTTTAAATTTTATTATTGCAAATAAAGCAGAACGCTACATACGCTCCTTGCGTTCTTCTATCTGATCAATGATGACATTTTTTAATCCTGGGATATTCATGTTAATATTCATATAGCACAACTCACTTTTCCTTTACTTGTTTCTCGTCAATTCAAGTATATAAAAAAGAGTGAGCTTGTCCTTTTTTTGTACGAAATTGTGTGTATACCCAAACAAATATTATAGAACCCTAATTTTTATGCTCAGTAGAAAAATGCCCATACAAAAAGCTAGTAGGACGCACCTACTAGCTTTTCTTCATTATAAATCTACTTGCTTTTCTACAATTAAATTTCCGTCTTTATCAAATGCACGGAAGAACACTTCATTATACAAGTCGAAACGGTCAAATTTCTTAATTGCTCGACTTGCTTTAAATACATTTTGACCTCGCGCAATTAAATCATAGTTCACATCTCCGCTATACGAGCTAAAGCGCACTTGCACTGCCTGAACATTTGTACAGTTTTGGCTAATTTCCGCTGTCATAATAACAGTTGAACGCGTAATGTCTACTGTCGCTGAATTGAATAAGCCCGCGCTTGTATCGCAGCTTGCGTCAGATACGAACTTAGCACATAAAATTGAGTCAACAATCGATTGGTATGCACTGTGTAATTTTTCTATTTCTGTTATATGGAAGCTTTGACCCCCTGTTTCAGAGGATAATTTCTTAAGCACTGGTAAATTCACATTTTTCGCATTTCCTACAGCAATTGTATAGATTTTAATATTAGCTTTTTTCGCTTTTTCAATCATACTATCTATTTTCGATTCAGTTGTTTTACCATCTGTTATTAAAATGATTGATTTCGCTGTTTTGCTATCTGTATCAAAATTATTTAATGCTACATCTAATGCTTTAGGTATATTAGTCCCTCTAGATCTCATATTTTCGTAATCTAGTAAACCAGTATTATTCACTATATTCGCTGCAGTTCCTTTGACAACCGAACCTGTATTAGAAGCGAAAGGAATGACTGTCGTATTATTTGCTCCGATTTGGCGAATTAATTGTTTTGTTTTTTCTGCTACATAATTATTCGGATCTAACTTTCGCATTGAACCCGATTGGTCTACAACAAACGAAACTTCTGTCGTAAGTGAACATACATTTTTATTGAATTTCGGATTAGTAAACACCGACTGTTTAACAGTTACACCTGTAATATCTTTTAACATATCTTTATAGCGTGGGTCGATATTAGATTTGATTAAAGTTGCCGTTGCTGTTGACTTACCGTACACGATCGAATCAAAATATCCAACAGCAGAGCCAGCATAGCCAGTTCCCGTATTGTAATCTGTAGTATTCGTATTAAATGATACAACTTTGCGTTGACCATTAAATTCTATTTCCACAGTTCCTTTATAATCTTTTATTACTTGACCACTCGGTGCTACAACGTTAACTATTACTTTTGTATATCGCTCCATGCCTTCTGGTCGGTCTACAATCTCTTGACTCTCTTTTAAACTATCAACTTTAGCATTATAACCATTTAAATTTCCGACTGTATCTTTATAGTTTTTCGCTAAATAGTCTTGGTCCGCCTTACTTAATGAATCAAAAATCGCTTTTACTGCTTTTACACTATCGTAGTGAACCATCGTTAAATCATTTGTGTTTTTCGGGAAATATGTTAACAAATGGACAACTAATGCATGAATTTTCGATTCAAATTGACTTGTAAAACTATCATCCATAACATCTTGTAAATTATATACCGCGCGTCCATCGCTATTAATAGTATAGTAAACATTCACTTTACCGTATCCGCCATTTCCTGCAGCATCACCATAAATCATACGATCTAAAATTTGCTCAAATAACCAAACTGAAATTGGTTGATTATCAATACGCAAATCAGCATTTTCATATTGTATAGCGTCGTCTCTTACACGCCCATTTACTACTTGCCCTGAACTTGTTGTGTAATTTTCCCATTTATATCCATCGAAAGTTAATTCATCAACATCGAAATCACGAACTTCAATTATACCATTAGGAGTGAATGGTACTGTTTGTTGAATTTGATTATTATCTGATTGAATAACTCCTACAGGTAAAGCTGGCAGAGGTTTAGGTCCCCCAACTACGTTACCACCATTCCAGTCTGGTTGATCCGGATCATATACTTCGTATGAAATACGCAATTCTGCTCGCGGCACGTAACGTAATTCTACCTCTATTTGGTGATTACGGTAGCTTGCATATTTTGGATCTGAAGTATCAACTAATTCAAATGTAATGACATCTTTTTCTGATTTTTTTAATGTTGGTGCAATAACATACGCATTCAGTTCTGGACCATCTGAGTAAATCGTTGTTGTACTACCTCCAGGATTTGACTGTGCATGTGAACCTGAAGTTGGTGGAGTTTCTACAATACGTGCCCCAACCTTAGATTTTACTTTAAATTGTAATGATGTATCATAAGGAATATCGTTTCCAAAGCTATCTTTTAATTTTATTTGTATTTGAGCTGCATCAATACCATTTGCAGTTAGTTCCTCATTAGATACATCAATGCTTTGGACAGCTTTAAACGCATCTGGATTATTAGAACTGCCGTTACCAGAAGTAGGTGGCGGTGTTAAATCCACTGTGCCATTTGAGCTTAAAAAGTTTAAAGGCAACGTAATTTTGCTATCGTCTTTTCCAGTTGGTGATGATGCTAAGCCTTCAACTGCAATACCACCATTTTTAGCTATGCGGTATAAAAATAATGCTAGATCACCACGTGTAATATTATTTTTCGGTGCATAGTCATCATATGTTTTTTTACCGTTCATCCCTTTAGTTATTTCATGTGTGTACAAATACTGTACTGCTTGAGGGTCTGATAAATCCAAACCATTCATCGCAGCATATAGTCGCGCAAAATGACCTCGCGAAATATTTGCAGTACGTTTATTATTATTTTTCGTACCGTATAGAGGAATATTTAGATCACCGTAATACGTATACAGCATATCGCTGCTATAACTAAAATTATAGTTTCGATCCAATTTTGCTAACATCGTTAACATTTGCAATTCTGTAACGGGTGTACTCGGTTGGAATTTCCCTCCCGTAAATAATTGCATTAATTCTTGGTCAACTGCCCATTTTGCAGCTGTATATTTTTCGCTATTTTTTTTAATATCAGTAATTTCATTTGTCGCGGCTTCAACTTGCTGTTTCAAAGGTGCCCATGTGGCAAACAACAACACCGCGCTTAATACTATGGCTATTGCTTTTTTTAATGTAGTCATGTAGCTGCTCCTCCTTATTCAAAGAACAAAATATCGTCGCGGTAGTTTTCTTTTAAATCGTTTTCTAAATATTCTAGGAAGCGAATTGTAATTAACGCAGATTGAGCGCGTGTTAAACGCTCTTTCGGATTAAATTTCCCTGTTACAGAATCACCTGTCATTAGCCCAAGCTCAGATACGACATAGACTGAATCACGTGCGTAATCTGAAATTTTATAATCGTCCTTGTAATCCGTACTGTAGCCTGGATCTGGTGCTTTTTCTTCAAGTCCTAATGCTCGTACTAAAATAGTCGCTGCTTGTTGGCGTGTTAAAAATCCTTCAGGGTCGAATGTAGTAGAAGAACTTCCTTTTATTACACCTTTATTTACGGCTGATTCTAAATAGTTATAATCTTTCGCTGTCCGTTTAACGTCTTTAAAAATGCTTTTAGTTCCTTTTTTCGTCGGCTCTTCATCTAATACACGCAAGTCAATTGCTTTACCTATAGCTACCGCAAAATCATAACGTTGCATCGGCGTATTTGGTGAGAAGAAATTAGATTGATCGTTAAAAATACCTAAAGAATATAATTTATTAATTGCATCCTTCGCTTGATGATTAGCTAAATCGCGAAATTTTGGTACTATTAAACGTTCAAGGCGCGGCATATTTTCGGTATCGATTGCAACTGTACCAGAGCTTTTTGGTAAATTATATGTGTATTCTGATATAGAATCTGCCGAACTAACGACAACATAGCCACCATAAAAGCTAGATAATGATGCATCGTTTTCTTCATAAGTTAGTGTGCGAGATTTTGAAGTTGACATTCGGTTTTTCACTGTACCGATTGAACCGTCTTCAAAGATCATTTCGTATTCTGTAATTTGTGTTTCTGTTGCACCCCAGAAGTTTTCGTATCCTTCATTACGGCTATCAACGTTTACGACAATTTCACCTGTTTGTTTACCGTTTGTAACAGTGTAAGTTTTTCGAGCAATCGCATTACCAGAAAAATAATCTGATGCAGGACGCTTATCTGTCACTGAACTTTGAGATAGCTGGTAATCTGACAATGTGTAAGTCGCTTTTCCAATTGTGATTTTCTCTGTATACTTCGTCACTTCTCCAGTAGCCGTACTTTGACCTATTTGATCATAGTTTGTTACATCAGATACGTATGTAAAATTACGTGTTAATTTTTCTCCACTCGGACCAGATAACGTAAATTTATAAGTCTCCGTTAACTTCCCCTTACTTTCCTTAATCGTAACAGATGCATTTTTACTATTCCCTGTAAATTTAATAGGTTTCCCCGTTAAAAATAACACTTCTTCATATGTCTTTTCATTTTTAATACCGCCATATAAATCAATGGTTTGAGCAGCAGTACGCTCAGGTACATAAAAGACTAATACGCTTAGAAATAGTACGAATATTAATGGCCATCTCAGAAATTCCTTCACGCTGTTAGATCCCTCTTTTCTTCTATATTTAAAAACGGAGATGGCATGTAGCGTATACTACATGCCTCATTCGTATTATTCATTTACTAAAATAACATGTGCATCAAACGTAGAGTTTGCAAAGATAACTACGCGATCAGATGCTTTTAATTCAGAAGCTTCAATTACTTTACCATTTTTAATAATCATCGTCTGTTCTAAATCAATATTTGTCAATGATCCCATATCAATCCACTCGCCATTTAACCACTGGCTTACATTTTTCACATTCAATAATGATGATGTTTGACCATTGCTCGTAATGTTACGCAAGTTTTGAATGCGACCTGTTAAGACAAGTTGCGCTTTCTTTTGCGAGGAGTCTAATACGTGCATTGCTTGAATATGGTTATCCTTTACATAGAAATAGCCGTATTCCGTTTCATATTCGATTAAATCCATATTCGGTACAACTGATAAAACACCGTTTCCAAAGTTGGCTACTGCGTTTGTGCTATTGCTATAAGACATCGTCGCTAGCGATTGAGGTACCCAGTAATTGTTTTCGATTTTTTCTAATTCATCTAACTCTACTAAATAATTGTCCATGTCAACAAATGCTAACTGACCAAAATACAGCCCGTGTGTCGCTAAGTTTGGCGATGTGAAACTATCATTTGTAATATTCACAACATGTGCATACTTACTGCTTGTACCACCATCAGCAATGACATATGCTGAACCGTAAGCAGTTAATGTGGATGGTTCTACTAATCGACCGTTGCGGATTAATATTGACCCATCATGGAAGTAGAGCTGACCTGCAGAACCTAAACGTAAGAAGTTTAATGATGGATTGACTGCTGATAATGGTTCATAATAGGTACGCTCGTTATTTTTTAGCACGACGATTTTCTTAACGACTTCTTGGCTAAATTGCTTTGTCGTAACATAATACATCTCACTGTTTTGATATTTTTTTAATTCATTTTTCGTAATTTTCTCGTTGCCTGCATAAATAGATGTATTGTTATTAAAGCTAAACGTGTTCATATCTGTTTTTGTAGAAGCGCCAAATAGCCAGTTTGTAAACGGCTGAGCATTTTGAACAGTAAATTTATTTGATGTAGCATTGACTGTTTGTAATTTCGCTTTATACACATTTTCAACTAGTACACCCGTTACGATAATTTCCATTTCAGAAATAACAGAAGTTGATGAGGATGCAAATTTTACTTTAACGCGGTCCCCTTCATAAAGTGCACTTAAATCATATGTAGATGACCCTTTAATATAATTCGTATTTTTATTTACGTAGAAATCCTTTTCTTTCGCGCCGTCTAGTTTAATTGTTACATATAAACCATTTGGGTCAATTTTTGTGACCGTACCATATTTTTGTTTGCTATTTGGCACGATAGCTCCTTGCTCTACATCTGAAACACCGCGCATTTCCTTAACTCTACGTAAATTTAATTGCACTGTCACTTCCATTCCAGCTTTAAAACCTTCGATCGTCGTTAAAGTATTATTAATATATAACTTCGCATTCGAATCGATATTGAAAGTAGATCGTTTTCCTTTACTATTTTCTAGCGTAACTTTACTTAGTGTTTTAGTAACAGTACCATCCTTCGCTACTGTTTCATTGTATGTAACGTTAACGAACATATATGTTGTAGCTGCCTGCGCTTGCTTACCTATTGGTAAAATAGAGAATAGCACAGCAATTGCTACAAAAATCATTGTTAGTCTTTTAAGCAATGATTTCTCCTCCTTCAAATTACTTCAAATAAAATTTATATGACTTTACTAACATATTTTTGATTTAACCGGAAACACTTGCTATGCAGTGTTTCCTTTTGCCATTAAATCGAAACGTCGATTGTATGTCCAGCTGTCGGATGCGGAGCGTCCAACATCTCAACTAATTGTTCCGTACTTTGTTCTTGAAAATCCATTGCTTGTTTCGTTACAGCTAACGATACATTTTGCATTAATTGCGATTGATGCATAGCGATTGATAATGCTGCGATATCCATAGTAGCACCTCCTACCTTTTTATCGGTCAAAAATTATTAACATCAAGGTTTTCTATCATTTTTCATAGGATAAATTATAGCATACAAAAAAAGGATATTACCGTTTTTTTCGTACAATACGATAAACGGTAATATCCTAAAAACTTTACATTCGTTTTTCAATTTCCACCCAAACTTGCTCAAAACCAATTCCCTTCTCAGAAGAGAATACGATTAAAGGATCATTCGGGTCCATGTTTAATGTTTCTTTCACAATCTTTTTGTGCTTATCCCACTTACCTTTTGGGATTTTATCTGCCTTTGTTGCAATAACGATACATGGAATGTTGTAATGCTTTAAAAAATCATACATCATACAGTCATCTCCAGTTGGAGAGTGACGCAAATCAACAATCAATACGACAGCTTTTAATATTTCACGTCCTGTGAAATATTTTTCAATCATCTTCCCCCAAGCTGCACGCTCAGACTTTGAAACTTTTGCATACCCATACCCAGGTACATCGACGAAAAATAATTGTTCTTCGATTTTATAAAAGTTTAATGTTTGCGTTTTACCTGGTTTTGACGAAATACGCGCCATCGCTTTCCGACCGATCATACGATTAATAAACGAGGATTTCCCTACGTTTGAACGACCGGCTAATGCAAATTCTGGCAGTCCATCTTCTGGATATTGCTCTGGTCTAACGGCACTAATGACCATTTCGACATTATGGACTTTCATTTACTTAAAAACCTCCATCAAGTGCTAACGCAAGTACTTCTTCTGCTTGCGATACAAGTTTAAATGTGAGCTGTTCACGAATAGACACAGGAATATCATCTATATCACGCTCATTGTCTCGCGGAATAATGATCGTTGTCAAGCCCGCTCGGTGTGCGCTTAGTGATTTCTCCTTCAACCCACCTATTGGTAACACACGCCCCCGTAATGTTATTTCACCTGTCATACCGATTTCACGTTTTATCGGTTTATTCGTAATAGCTGATACAATTGCAGTAGCCATTGTAATACCCGCAGAAGGACCATCTTTCGGTACAGCACCTTCTGGAACGTGAATGTGTAAGTCATGCAGGTCGAAGTAGTCTGCATCAATGCCTAATTTATGTGTCAACGAACGCACATAGGATAGTGCTGTTTGTGCAGATTCCTTCATAACATCGCCGAGCTTCCCAGTCAGCTGTAGTTTCCCTTTACCTGGTGTAAGTGAAACTTCAATTTGTAAAGTATCGCCACCTACTGTTGTATAAGCAAGGCCCGTTGCGATACCGATTTGATTTTCTGTTTCTGCTTGCCCATATCGGAAACGATGTTTACCAAGCATGTCAACTAAAGTTTTTGCATTTATTGTAACGCGTTTTTTTTCACCCGATACAATTACTTTTGCGACTTTTCGACAAACCGTCGCAACTTGGCGTTCTAAACTACGAACACCTGCTTCACGCGTATAGTAGCGAATTAAATCTAAAATCGCTTCTTCTTTCATTACAAGCTGCGATTTCTTTAAACCATGTTCCTTCATTTGCTTCGGTATTAAATGGTTTTTTGCAATATCCATTTTTTCCATTTCTGTATAGCCAGCAATCGAAATAACTTCCATACGATCAAGTAAAGGGCCAGGTATTGTACTTAAATCATTCGCCGTTGCAATGAATAATACATTCGATAAATCATACGGTTCTTCAATATAATGATCACTAAATGAGTTGTTTTGCTCCGGATCTAATACTTCTAGCATCGCTGCAGATGGATCTCCGCGGAAATCATTCGACATTTTATCAATTTCATCTAATAAAAATACTGGATTTTTCGTACCAGCCTTTTTCATTCCTTGAATAATACGCCCTGGCATTGCTCCTACATATGTTCGGCGGTGCCCTCTAATTTCTGATTCATCGCGTACTCCACCTAACGAAACTCGAATGAATTTACGGTCTAAACTTTCTGCAATCGAACGTGCCAAGCTTGTTTTACCAACACCAGGAGGACCTGCTAAACATAGTATTGGTCCGCGCAGTGAATTCATTAATTGACGAACTGATAAATACTCTAACACACGTTCTTTTACTTTTTCTAAACCATCATGATCGCGATTTAAAATCTCTTCTGCATATGCAACGTCTAGGCGGTCCGTCGTTGTTTCACTCCAAGGAATAGACACAAGCCATTCCACATAGTTACGAATAACACCACTTTCTGCACTAGCAGCAGGTAATTTTTCATAACGATCCAGCTCTTTATAAGCCACTTTACTTGTCGACTCGGGCATACCAGAAGCCTCAATACGCTTACGCAAATCAGCTACTTCGCCAGTTTTCCCGTCACGATCACCAAGCTCTGTCTGAATAGCTTTCATCTGTTCTCTTAAGAAATATTCTTTTTGAGTACGTTCCATTGCTTGCTTAACTTTTGTATTAATTTTCTTTTCTAAATTTAATACTTCTTGTTCATCATGAAGTCGAATAATTAAGTGGTCTAAACGTTTTTTGACGTTGAAAATATTTAAAATTTCTTGCTTTTCCACTACTTTAAAAGGCAAGTGTGAAGAAATTACATCAGTTAAGCGACCCGGATCCTCGATATCCATAACAGATTCGATCGTTTCCGATGTAATTTTATTCGATGTTTTTGCATATTTTTCGAAATAAGTAAGTAATGTACGCATAAGCGCTTCAGTTTCAGCATCTTTATGTGGATCATCTTCAAAGAGTTCTATATCAACAAATGTAAACGTTTCATCTTCATGATATTTTTTCACTTGTCCACGACAAACGCCCTCTACTAAAATGCGCAGTGTACCATTTGGTAATTTTAACATTTGTTTAATAATCGCAAATGTACCAACACTATACAAATCTTTTTTATCAGGTGCTTCTACTCGCATATCCTTCTGTGTTGCTAAAAAAATATGACTATCATTCAACATTGCATGTTCAAGTGCTGCAACAGAACGCTCCCGTCCTACATCAATATGTAGCACCATAGATGGGTATACTAGTAAGCCTCTTAAAGGTAATAAAGGAATTTTTTCTTTTGTATTTTTCACGCGGGTATTCACCTCCATCCAAGTCAATCCGCAACAACCCGCATTTTTCGTAGTATGTGTTTAAACTGAATACTTTATTTCTAATCCATAACGATTCTTATTTATGTATACAATTTGTAAGAAAAAGCTGACTACCTACTTGTGCATTTGCACGTTCGAAGCCAGCTATTTTTCCTTCGTCATTATTATACGAAATTTGCCCTTATGCAGATGTTTTTTCGTTATCTTTTTTATATTCAGTACCGTCAGCTAATAATAATTTTGGTGTTGCTTTGTCTAAAATTGTATCGGCTGTAATGATGCATTTCACGATATCATCACGTGATGGTAACTCGAACATTACATCTAACATTGTGGCTTCAATAATTGAACGTAAACCACGTGCACCTGTTTTTCGCTCAATCGCTAGCTTAGAGATTTCCTCTAAAGCATCGTCTTCGAATTCAAGCTCAACACCATCTAGCTCTAGCATTTTTTGATATTGCTTCGCTAAAGCGTTTTTAGGCTCTGTTAAAATCTTTACTAATGCGTCAACATCTAACTGCTCTAAGCTTGCTAAAACAGGTAAACGCCCGATAAATTCAGGAATTAAACCGAATTTTAATAAATCTTCCGGAATTAATTGAGAAAGTAATGAGCCTTGCTGTTCTTCCGGTTTGTTTGGATTAGAACCAAAACCAATTACTTTTTCGCCTTGACGACGCTTAATAATTTGCTCGATACCATCAAATGCGCCACCTACGATAAATAAGATATTCGATGTATCGATTTGTAAAAATTCTTGATGCGGGTGCTTACGTCCACCTTGAGGAGGCACACTAGCAACTGTTCCTTCAAGAATTTTAAGAAGGGCTTGCTGAACACCTTCACCTGACACATCACGCGTAATAGAAGGATTTTCTGATTTACGAGCGACTTTATCAATTTCGTCGATATAAATAATCCCTTTTTCAGCACGCTCAATATCATAATCCGCTGCTTGGATAAGTTTTAGTAAGATGTTTTCAACGTCTTCCCCAACATACCCAGCTTCTGTTAAAGAAGTTGCATCCGCAATTGCAAACGGTACATTTAAAATTCGTGCTAACGTTTGAGCTAATAAAGTTTTACCACTACCTGTTGGACCTATTAACACAATATTTGATTTCGATAATTCAACATCATCGATTTTTGAATTTGAATTAATACGTTTATAGTGATTGTACACAGCAACCGCTAAAGATTTTTTCGCGCGCTCCTGGCCAATAACGTACTCATCTAAAATACTTAAAATTTCTTTTGGCTTAGGGATATCTTTGAACTCGATTTCCTCTTCTACGCCTAGCTCTTCTACTACGATTTCTGAGCATAATTCAATACACTCATCGCAAATATATACGCCTGGTCCTGCAACCAATTTACGAACTTGTTCTTGTGGTTTTCCACAGAAAGAGCACTTTAAATTGCCTTTTTCATCATTAAATTTAAACAATTTGTTTCACCCCTATTCAAGCTTCAATCTTACAAGATTATCTTGTGTTTATCAAATATAATGATTGTGCATATTGCATCTATGTAGTTCACTTTTAAAAAATATGTATATCTGAACAATTAACATATGTGATAAAACAAGGTACGATTGACGCACCTTGTTTTATCCTTTTGTTATATTAATTAAGAAATTTTAGCGTTTTCTACTAATAATTCTACTGTTTTTTGAGTGCGGATATCGTTTTCAAGAACAGCAGTACCACCTAAAGCAGTAATGATTTGTTCTTTAGTCATACCGAATTGAGCAGCCATTTTTTCTAACTCAGCAGCAATATCTTCTTCCGAAACTTGAACTGCTTCAGCAGCAGCGATTGCTTCTAAAGTTAATGAAACGCGTACACGATTTTCTGCATCTGTAGCCATTTGATCACGTAAAGCTTGCTCGTTTTGACCAGAGAATTGGTAGTATAGATCAAGGTTCATACCTTGCATTTGAAGACGTTGACCGAATTCTTGGATCATGCGATCAACTTCTGTGTTGATCATCGCTTGAGGAATTACGATTTCAGCGTTTTCAGCAGCTTTTTCTACTAATTCATCGCGTAAAGCGCCTTCTGATTCAGCTTCTTTTTGTGCGATTGTGTTTTCTTTGATTTTCGCACGTAATGCGTCCACTGATTCAACTTCAGGGTCGATTTCTTTTGCGAACTCATCGTTTAATTCTGGTAGTACTTTTGTTTTTACTTCTTTAACTGTTACTTTGAAAGTAGCTTCTTTACCAGCTAATTCTTCAGCATGGTATTCTTCTGGGAAAGTAACTACTACGTCTTTTGCTTCGCCAGATTTAACGCCTACTAATTGTTCTTCAAAGCCTGGAATGAATGAACCAGAGCCGATTTCTAGTGCGTAATCTTCACCTTTACCACCTTCGAAAGCTTCATCACCAACGAAACCTTCGAAATCGATAACAGCTGTATCACCTTCAACGATTGCTTCGTCTTCTTTAATTTCAAGCTCAGCTTTTTTAGCTAATTGGTCTTGGATTTGTGCTTCAACTTCTTCATCTGTTACTTCAGTTGGAAGTTTAGTTACTTCAAGACCTTTATATTCACCTAGTTTTGGTTCTGGCTTAACAGTTACAGTAGCTGTAAATGTGAAGTCTTGACCTTTTGCGAAATTTTCAGTTCCAGCGATTTCTGGGAAGTCTACTGGCTCGATACCTGCTTCGTCTATAGCATTTGAGTATGCTTCTGGAATGATGATTTCTAAAGCGTCTTGATAAAGCGCCTCAACACCATACATTTTTTCGAACATCGGACGAGGCATTTTCCCTTTACGGAAACCTGGTACGTTAATTTGTTTTACTACTTTTTTGAAAGCTTGATCTAAAGCTTTATCAACCTCTGTAGCTGGTACATCAATTGTTAATAAACCTTCGTTACCTTCTTGTTTTTCCCATTTTACTGACATTTATATTACCTCCAAAATTAAGATTACAATGTTTGCAAAGTATTCGTTTCATACGATTTTGACAACCATTTTAGTATATCATAGATGAGCAATGTTTCAACTTTTTTCACATTTGTTGTAATTCTGTAAGCTCTTCTAGCTGTTGCAAAAAACCGATAATTTCATAATCCATTTCTTGTACTTTTCCAAACATCATTCGTACATAATCAATATAGCTTGTCGCAACATCTTCTGCGTCAAAATCTAACCATTCAAATGGGTACGTAACAATCGCATGCTTCGATATTAAAAACTCTACCATTTCAAGCGTCGAAGGCTCCTGTTCAAGCGCTTCAATAATAAATGAGGACACTTGCTGAAACTGTGGCATTTTCGTAGGTAGTTCGAGTTCCGCTGGATTAATAGTCATTTCCCGTTCGAATTTTTTGACTGTTACTAACATTGATACTTCTTGTTCGACAAGTAAAATTAATATTAAACTTTGAATAAACATATTTGTATCTTCATGCTCTACAATTGCTTTTAATTGCTCAGCAACTGGACGAACATTCGCTGTCGTTAACTCATGCACAATCACTAATTGTTCATTTGGGGTAAGTGATAAAAAATGAGCAAGTGATAATACATCTACGTCAATTTCCTCATGTGATTGCTGCTGTACTAATTTATTTTGAGCAATTTCTGAATTCAAATTTTTTAATCGTTGAAATTTTTCAAGCTGTTCGTCTGGAATGGCCCCTTCGTCGAGTAATGTCTCAATTATTTTCTCGACTTGTTTAAACTCACGAAGCTGCATCGAAATTGTTAAATATAATTCCATTGCTTCAAAGTACATTACTGGCCCAAGAGCAAGTAACTCTTCACATATTACTTTTGCCTGTTCGTAAGCCCTTGCTTCGTACAATGAATACGCATAAACACTCAGTGTCATTTCGTCACCTTCTGTATATTTCAGAGCTTCGGCAAAAGCTTCGTTAGCTAGATCATATTGATAGTTCTCCGCGTAAGTATGCGCTTGTGTAAGTAAACGTTCTACCGTTCCAGGAAACATTACGACATTTTCGAATTTCTTAATACTATGTTTCTTTTTCAAAGACGTCTCACTCCCGGTTAAGGTCATTATTTATGCCCTCTTCATCATTATTTTACATGTGAAATGCATTGCGAACAAGAAATGATATATTTTACTGAAATGAAGCAAAATTATCTATATCATTATTTAAGCGAACTAATTCAAATAAATTGTTCTGAACTTCCTCTCGTCTTACTACAATGATTCCCGCAAATACAAATTTCAATCGATTTTCAGCTTATGATTTAAACGAATGAAGTACGTGATAGTCTTAAGAAAAATCAAGCGTGTTGATTTACCTTTTATTATTACTTACAGTTTTAGAATATGTTGATTTCCGCTACGGCTGACTCGCTTTCCGCAGGCACGGCTTCAACTAATTTATTTCGGAAAGAGCCGAAATAAATGGATTTTCAGCTCGTGCTTTTCCTGCTCCTGCGGTTACTCGTCGCAAATAAGAATTGCAGGAGTCGAGTCACCTCCGCTCCTATCAACTAGAAAGTGTCTTTTATCAATTATTCTACTAGAGAAATCACGCTCTTCATCTACTAATATTTGTATAATCAACACACCTGAAGAAAAATGAAATAACTATGTTAGATGTAAAAACTAATATGATATAGATTCTCATAATGATTTTTGCACTAAACATTCTATCTATTTAATAATTAATTTACACATTTTTAAAGAACTATAGCGATTCAGTATAGAAGCCCCTTCCGAAAACTTATTGTGCTATAATAAATGCTATGCTTTAAATGAAGGAGTTTTAATATGAAATACGGATTTATTGGCCTTGGCAATATGTCTTCGGCTATTATTAAAGGAATGATCGCTTCAAATTTATTTGAAGCAACTTCTATATACGGTATGAATCGTACAAAATCAAAAACAGATAAATTAGTTGCAGAACAAGGCATTAACGCGTGTGATACGATTGAGCAACTCGTAAAAACAGTAGACGTAATCGTACTTGGTGTGAAGCCACAAATGCTGCCAGATGTTCTTCCAACAATTCGTGAGCATTTGCGTAATAACCACATTGTCATTTCTCTAGCTGCTGGTAAAACGCTTGATTATTTACAGCAGAATTTATATGAAGATACAACGATTTTCCGTGTAATGCCTAATATTAATGCTATGATTGGTTCCTCAACTAGCTCGTACACTACGAATAGTTCAACATCGAGCGAGCATAAGCAATTAGTTGAGCGACTATTTTCAACGGTCGGCTCAATTGTCGAACTACCAGAGCATTTATTCTCGATTTTCACAACAATTGGATGTGCTTCACCAGCGTTCACATACCTATACATTGACTCATTAGCTAGAGCCGCGGTTCGTGAGGGCATGCCAAAACAAATGGCACTTGAAATTGCTGCGAGCTCGGTACTTGGTAGCGCACAAATGGTATTACAATCAGACGAGCATCCTTGGGCACTAATCGATCAAGTATGTTCACCAGGTGGTACAACCATTCAAGGTATTACATCTTTACAAATTAATCATTTCGAAAGTACGATTTATGACGCGGTAGCCGCAGTAACAAATAAGGATCGTAGTTTTAAATAATAAAATCTGGTATTCCATCCGAGTGTAGACAAGTCAAAAGCGACTTTACCTACACTCTTTTTTTGTTTTTATTTTCCGATACGCAAGTATTCTAAAGGTTTCCTTTTCACAAAATGTCTTTCAATAGACCAAAGAACTTCATCATTTCCTGGTAATGTGACGTGATTTATTGCTTCATCAATAGTCAACCATTTATATTTACTATGCTCATCGTTTAAAGTTACACCTTGTCCGTCATCTACAAACCCTACAAATACAGGTGCAATATAAATGTACTCTTCATACGGTGAGTAAATTTGGTCAAATTTATTAGATATGTATAGCGATACCTTTGTAATACCTGTTTCTTCTTCAATTTCTCTTAAAGCCGCTTCCCAAGCCTTTTCACCTTCTTCAATACTCCCTCCAATGTAACACCAAACATCCCGTAAAATAGGCGTTGCTCGCTTTAATAAAAGGACTTTATAGTCGTTATCTATTTTTTTTAATAACACTACTGCAATACCATTACATTTTAAAGGTACTGAACTTTCTTTCTTCATACTATTCCCTCCTCATTTTTTGGTCATACTAAAAAACAAGTTCAATCTATTAGGTACTTCTATTTTCAAAGCGTTCTATATAGTCAATCAAGAAAAAGAGACTTTAAAATAACAAATAACAGTTATAAAGGCGCAAATAATTTTCTACTTAATATGCTTTTCACCTGCCCTTTTCTTAAATATTCACTGTCCATATAAAGATTAGCCCGCCTCTCTAATTATATATCCTAACAACACATGTAAATATATGCTAAAATATTATGAAAATGTTTATGAAAGAGGCAAATACATATGAAATACATAAGTTCGATACTTACATTAATATTTTTTATTGCCGTTTTTTTAGTACTTACACCTACAACTATTGCTCAAGCTCAAGCAGGTGCAAAAAATGTACGTGATTTTTCATATAATTATACAAACTCAACTTGGACTATATCTTATAACGGCGTACCCGTAACAATTGAACAAAAAACTGAAAACACATCCCTTCTTCAATCATACAAATTGTTATTAGATAGAACAAAAAAAGATGTGCTTATTTTTCAATCGGCTTGCGCGTCTTTACTATTAACACATCTTATCTTATCGTTTCTTTTCATATTTAAATTTAGTTGGTTAACTACTCCTGTTGTACTCGTAGGAATAGCTATTATTTTCATCTCTGCTAATACAATTTACAGCAATTTAGAGTCAATTTATAGCGCGTTTAATAATTTGCGATTTTATTATTATTCACTCTCTGCTAGTTGAGCTGCCATACGCCTTCAGGTAAATCGATTTGTTTTAATTCATTAAACGAAGAAAATTGTGATTGATTAGACGCAGAATGCTTCACCAATTCCCCATTAACCGTCGTACCTTCTATTTTGACAAAAATATTAAGGGACTCTACATCGAAAGTTTCCATATTAATCATCACTTCATAAATGGCTTCTGTATAAACTAGCGAATCTGCGTCAATATAGCTGGGTTCAATGTATTGCCATATGCCTTGTGTAATCGGCGATACATCTTTTATATAAGCATCATCCATTGTATTCACAACATCGAACACTATAAGATACATATTTTCTTTTTCAACTATGTCGATTTTATCTGCATTTTTGAGTATTTCCTGTAAATGTTTTGTCACATCTAAATCTTCACGCGCTACATTGTGGAAATTCCGAACACTATCTTTTGGAAGAGGTTCCCACATTTTATTTTGAGCATTATATTTTTGTCCATTGTCTTCTTTTAAATAGACATACGTCTGTGCATTTGAAATTTCTTCATTTACTTCTTGATGCGTATTCATTAAGTACAATGTTTCTAAAGGTATGTTTGTGGCCTGCATATCCACGCTCGAAGACATGAGCATAATATTCATTCCCTCAACAAAATCGACCTCCAGATAATCTTCTAATAACATATGTCCTTGTATACTTGTTATTTTTTGTCGTCTAGCTAGAGCTTCGTTAATTATATCCTCCGCTTGTAAATTTTCACCAACATATTGTGTAATAGTATTCGTATTTGGTTTAGATGACTGTTGTTCATTTTTTAGTTTAGTTTTTTGTTCAGTTACTTCTTCCGAGCATGCAGCTAACAATAATACGACAATAAATAGAAGTATTTTTTTCTTCATTATCTCGCCCCTTCCTAAATCATAAAAACACGGAAAAGCCAAATGAATTTTCTTTTCTTCTAAAAAAACCGCGCCACATTTTCATGCAACACAGTTTTAAATTTAAATACTATTATAGTACGAATAAATTTCGAGTAACCTCTTAAACGCTTCTTCAAAATTTGGCTGAATAACACTTAACTGTATGATTTTTCGCTCCTGCAAATATACGCTATCATCATGCAAATAAATACCATTTAATTTTAAATCTGCACTAAAATTTTTCAAAACACTTGGTATTTGCAAAGATACAATCATCGGATAATGATTTATTTGCCTAGCATGACCTTTATACAATGAAGATGATATTACACTATTAAATCTTTGTGCAAGTACATTAAAACGTTCTGGATAATTCGCTAGCGCAGTTAACGTATTTTCTATTAATGCAGCAGGTAATGTAAATGGGATTTGATTATCTGAGTAATAAGCTAAATTCAAATACAACGGTGCATTACTGTTACGTGGTAGGTCACTTGAAAACACAAACGCTAGGCCACTTAATGCCCCAACAGCCTTCCCACTAACGGCTGTCGCTAAATAAAATGGAGCTAACGAAAATGGCAACGCACCGAATGAGCTAATACAATCGGCACATACCGCTACGTTATAGCGCGCACCAAGCTCAGCTAAATGTTCGTCGTTATACATACCTGTTGATGTTTCACCGTGGACGTATAGCAACCATCTGTAATCCCCTTGTTGAAGCACTTGTTCTACGCGAGCAACATTAATTACTTCATACCAATCAAACTCTAACGTATCAAATGATAACTGTTGATATGTTGCCTGCTTCTCCAAACGTTTTCCAAACTCACCATTCGTAATGATAAGCCCTTTACCTACTTGGAAATCGGACTTTAATTGTGCTAGCATTGCTTCATTCGCAAGTGTGCCAGTACCTACTAAAGTTGTCACATAATTCGCATGAGACAATTTTAGTAGACGACTTTGCAATTCCTCAAATAACAACTTAAATCTAAAAGAACGGTGAGATAAATTAGTTTGAAGTAATGGCTGTTCTTGTAGCACAGGACCTGGATAAAACGTTAAGTCATTTCTAGCTAATCGCTTCCTCAAAGGTGTACTATTTGTACGTGTTAATACCATTGGCAAAAACATCGCTTGCTCAGTTCCAACCGCATTTGCAAACTGCTTAAAGCCCATTTGTTTATACAATTTCTCTTGGCGTGTCGTCCCTGAAATGACACACGCTGTATATTTACGCTCAAATAAATACGTTACTAACGCTTGTGCTAAACGCAAAAATACACGTCCATTACGGTATAACTTTTTGACCGCAAGCAATCTAACTTCACATAATTTCTTACAATCTTCTGCCGATAAATATTTTTCTACTGACCCAATTTTATCGTCAATTGAAAATGGGCGCTTATCACGAAGCGCGAGCATGCCTATTATTTGCTGCTCCTTGTAAACGACTAAATATGTATTTTCACCATGAAATTTATCGACAAGGCGCCGTGTTTTATTGGCAGTATGTTGAGGAATTTCCTCCACAAATGTTTCATAATTCAATGCGGCGATTGCATCAAATTCTTTTTCTGTTGCTGCGATTTTACACCAATACATATTATGTCAGCCTTTCTCTGAAATTTTGGCGATGCCTCCATAAAACAAGAACTACACTACATATAATTGGCCAATCCATCGTATTAAATAGCAACACATAAACGCTATATACAATAAATCCACCTAGCATGCCCCATGTTAAGCTTTTTGTCGCTATCATTGTAACTAGAAATCCAATTAGAAATACACAAAAATACAGTGGGTTAAATACTAGCAAAGCTCCAATAATTGTTGCTACCCCTTTGCCACCTTTAAACTTCAGCCAAAATGGATATAAATGGCCAAGTAATACAAAGACAATTGCAACTGCAATAGCCGTATCGCTAAACTCAAAATAGCGACCTACGACAACTACTATTAACCCTTTTAAACCATCTACTACAGCTGTAATAATAAATGCGCTTTTCCCGAGTGTTTTCCCTGCATTGCGCGCTCCTAAATTACCGCTGTTTCGTTCCTGCAATGACACACCGTACAACTTCCCTACAAACCACGCTGTCATGCACGTGCCCAGAAGATAGCTAAAAACTAAATATAAAATGGTCATCGCTTTACATTTTGCTCGTATAATTGCACCCAACGTTCGGGTGTCATCTTTTGTACTAATTCAGCTATTAAGTCAAACGGTATATGTTTTGTCGATGTAAAGCGTATACAGCTTTTCCCCATATTTAATTTCGTTGGTACACGTTTTGCATACTCTTTCTCGAACCAAGCTAGTAATTGTGGGTCTGCATAAATTCCCATATGATAAATAGCTAAATGTCGCTTCTGAGCGGCAATTGCAAGAAATGGTAAAGGCGTATTAGGTGTACAATGGTAACCAGGAGGATATGTTGATAGCGGTACAACATAATTCAGCATATTGTATTGATCCGTTTTTTCAAATCCTTCTGGCAAGTTAGCGTCAACTGTTTCAACTAATGAAATATAGGCATCACGCCATTTATCTTCCATTTGTTCAATGTAAGTTTCGATCATTTTGATTGCTCCTTTTCATGTTGGCGGTATAACTCCTTTGTTTTAAAACCCTTCTTTAAAATATCAATCATTTCCTCAAAACGTTTTTCCTGCGTTTCTTCCCGCTTCGCACTGTAAATATAGCGCGCCCAGTCCTTTTGATAACCAGGTGTTAATGATTCGTAAAAATTTGCCACTTCAGTTGTACTAAGTCGCTCTTTTAACGGCTCTACCATATTTTCGTAGTCGGAAACACATTGACTAGCCGCAGTTTTCTTCTTACCTTTTTGTTTTGCATCCACTTTTATCGCTAAAATTGAGAACGTTTCGTCAAGTGACTGCAAGCTAGCAAATTTATAATCACTACCTCTAATATATTTTGCATCATTAACTTCTATAGCTGGAAAAATAGCATCCCGATGAATAAATTGCTCATATTTTTTATTACCTTTTTTCGGATAAACAAAAAACAAATAGCCTTGTTCTTTTACGAGTTGTTCATCAATACTTTTTTGTAAATAGCTCGTTAACTCTTCTATAGAGTATACGAACGCAATTATTCGGTCATACGGCCCCGTCATGGCATTCGTTACTATTTTAAAATCTTGTGTAGCATTATAGACATATACTTGTAGATCGTTTTGTAATTTAAATTTCTTTTCCACAGATTACACCTTCCTCATTAATGACAGAATACTACAAAATCGACTTTGCATGTTAATAGTACATCAAACAAAAAGTATTTATTATTAATAAACGGAAAAATAGCAATGTTTATGCATATGAAAAAACGTCTTTTTATTCAAGGATGTAATATTTGAACTCTTTTTCCCCACGAATCGGGCTTATTAAGTCGCCGATTATTGGGGATTTGCAAAATTACCAATAATTGAATGTAAAAAAGGCTATCCAGTAAGTAAAAACTCACAGGAAAGCCCTGTATTTTCGCAATAATTATTCTTGAGACACCTGGTCATATTAAGATTCACTATCCTTATCGTAAAGGAGCAAACCCCTGGCAGTTTTATGAAGGCTCACCTTATTTATGGATAGCACATAAACTACATTTAGAGGAGGGATCGTTTTGAAAGAGAACCAAATAAAAACACAAAACAATATTGTACAATCAGATACATTTGCCGCTAAGCTTTCAATTATAGGAACTTATATATCTACTCTTGGTGATGCAGTTGCTGCCATTGGTGATCTGCTAGATATCCAAGTAGTTGAAGAAGAAGAAACGGCACTTATCCAACAAAATTACGAGGAACAGCTACAGCAAATGCAACGACAAATTGATTCTTTATCTAAACGAATTTGTCGCTTGGAACGGCGGGGTATATAAGTAAACAATCCTATTTCTAAATTATTTACCGAATGTTTCTTTCATCCTTTCGGTAGGGCTATCTTGAATTGTGTCATCCCAAGCTAAAATTTGCCCCGCACTAATTAATTCCTCTTTAAGATTATTATACGTTATATCTTGAACTGCTAAATCCCGTTGTATCGCAATAGTAGCTGCAATACCTGCTGATTGGCCTAAAATCATAAAGACCGGCTCCATTCGAATCGAGCCATATGCAATATGAGAACTCGATAAGCAAACAGGCACTAATAAATTTGAACATTGCGTTTTTTTAGGTCTAATAGATTGATACGATATCGCAAATGGCGGAATAGGCACTTGAACGTCACCCTCATTTACAACACGACCATCGATCACTACTCTCCTTACATTATGGGAATCCATATGAAAAGAGGCAAGCCCTACAGAATCCTGTACTTCTTCAAATTGTAAACAGTTTTTATCGGTCATCACATAGTCAGAAATCATTCGTCTTGCTTCACGAATATATAGTTGGTGTGGCCAATGATTTGTAAGTACGAACTCATCTTTCGGAAGTCCCCATTGTGAAACCTCATTTCGAATGTTTTCTGGTACTAGTTCATCATTGCCCAGGAAATAAAGCAATCCTATATCATATGTTACATGGTCTTGAAATATGTCTTCCCTTACTAAATAATTTCCTTCTGGCCAATTATAATTTCTACCAATATTATCGGTTGAAAATGCTCCGTAATTATTCAAATCTGTTTTATCATTTGGTAATGGTGTATGTAACTTCATAACATCCCAAATCCCTTGTTGAATATAACGTAGTAATAATAGATAACGAGTCGCATCATAATTGTTCGGTTTAGGGATTGGCACTTTGTTGTCCTTATTTTTCGTTAAACAAATTCTAAAATTGTATGCTTGTATCCGTTGATCTCCCTGTCCTTGAAACCCTAACTCACTTATTGGCTCATTGGAAATACCAAATAACAACCCACTAGAAGGATTTCCTTCGATTACATAAGGGTCAATCCATTTCTCGAATTTATGATGAGGCGCACCAAATTGAATGCCATTATAAATTTCTTTATACATACTATTACTTTCACGTCCAACAAAATAAGAAACACCAGCTCTAGCTAGTAAATCACCTTCATACGTACAATCAATAAACATGCTACCTTTATAGATTGTACCGTCCTCCATATGAATATTAGTAATCTTTGTATTTTCTTTCTCAACCTTTTCTAAATGCTGCTCATAATAACATGGGATTTCATATCGCTCTATCCAACCTTTAAAAATTTGACTCGCAACTTTCGGCTCAAATTGAAATTGCTTAGTTTTTCCATAATGGGTACCTATTGCATCGTAAAATTCTTTTGCAATGCCACCAACTGCTGCTTCAGCCCCTAAATCGGTAGCCCCTAACCCACTTGCTGTTATGCCTCCTAAATGCTTGCTAAACTCCGCTATGACAACGGATACGCCATTACGTTTCAGTTGCACTGCACAAGCAATTCCTGCAGGTGTCCCTCCGTAAATAACAACATCCGCTTCAATTATTCTTTCACACCGTGTTGTTACAGGTTTATAGTAATACAATTGCGAAAAATCCATTTTAACCCCCCTATTTCCTTTTTATGTATTGTAATATACAGTATACCAACAACTATTGTTCAAATAGTAGCTATTTAAAGATTAGAAGAGAACAATGGACACAATTACTAAAGTATATTTCCCTTTGATACTACTACAGTTGGACCAAGTTTGGAATTACATTTTTAAGCTAACATTAATAACGGGAAAAATTTAAGTTGATAATAAATAGGCATACAAATAGCTCCTTAAGTCCAGAGTTTCATATGTTAGAAAGGAATTACAACTTTAGAAGAAGGAGGTCTTTTTATGAATAAAGGCAATTGGGGTCACGACCAATGGGGAAAAGGCTGTGGACATCATGGACAACATGGACATCATGGACAACATGGACATCATGGACATCATGGACACCACCCACAACAACTACCTACTCAAGTATCCCCTACTCAATATGATCCACCAATCGTTTCACCGACTAGACAATTTGTTCAAACAAATGTTTCTAACACGGTAGTACCACATATACACCCTTCACATACTACTATAGTGAATAGACATAATATTAATAATCAGCACTTTTTCCCACATACTCAATCCGTAGTAAATGAATGCCATGTTACAAATACAAAATGCGGTATGCCTTATAATCCTTGTAAATGCCACCCAAGAAAACACGGTTTTTAGAAAAACTCAGTTGTTAATAACTACGTAATAATAAACACCTCGAACTCAATTGAATTCGAGGTGTATTTTTAATAATCGATCAAACGGGACGCTAAAAATTGCGTTATAAAAAGTGTAGTTGGAAAAAAACATAGTAGCATTTTCGTTTAAAAAAATCGTTGCTAATATAGACAAAAAAAGCTCGTACTACGACCAATAAATGCAGATAAACACTAACCATTTTTTTCTTTTCAATCTATATTTAGGGGCAAAACCTAACTTCTCTACATCCCCAACAATCTCGGGATAAAGAGTACTAAATCAGGAATATAAGTTAAGAATAGTAGCACGATAAATGAAATAATGATAAATGGAAATACACTTTTGACAAGCTTTTCAAATTTAACTT
The DNA here is from genome assembly GCF_039888725.1 of Solibacillus sp. CAU 1738. NCBI lineage: Bacteria > Bacillati > Bacillota > Bacilli > Caryophanales > Caryophanaceae > Solibacillus > Solibacillus sp. CAU 1738. The sequence continues at coordinate 280,312 of NZ_JBDQQN010000001.1, read as the reverse complement.
CTGCCATGGATGATACGATAAACAACCCCGTTCCTACTGGAGGTGTTAATAAGCCTAACGTTAAATTAATACAAATGATGACACCAAAATGGACAGGATCAATATTGAGTGCTGTCACAAGTGGCATCATAACTGGTACTAAAATAATTAACGCAGCAATACCATCTAATAACATCCCTACGATTAATAGCACTAAATTTACTAATAATAAAAAGACTAAAGGACTCTCCGTAATGCTTAACACACTATCAACTAATAATTGTGGAATGCGTTCAAATGCGATCATCCAACCAAAAATATTCGCCATAATAATTAAATAAGTAACTGTCGCTGTATTTGTTACAGTATTAATTAACATTTTCGGGAGTTTTCTTAAATCTAATTCTCTATATAAAAACAAACCTACGATTAAGGCGATTAAACATGCAATAGCCGCTGATTCAGTAGCTGTGAATACACCGGTTAAAATGCCTACTACAACAGTAATTGGAATCAGTAATGCTGGAATGACATATAATGAACTTTTCCAAATCTCATTCCACGAAGCTCTCTCGCTTTTTGGGAAATTTTGCTTCATACCAATAATTGAAATAACGGCAATAAAAACTAAACCGTAAATAATCCCTGGAATTATCCCCGCTGTAAAAAGAGCACCTATTGAAGTACTTGATAAAGTCCCATAAATAATAAAAATCATACTAGGTGGAATAATTGGAGCTATGATGGATGATGCTAATGTGATAGAAGCTGCGAATTCTCGTTTGTACCCTTCCTTCTCCATTTGAGGCACCATCACTTTACTCATCATCGCTGCTTGAGCATTCGCTGAACCTAAAATGGAAGCTAAAAACATATTCGCCACAACCGTTACATATGCCAACCCACCTTTAAAGTGTCCGATTAACACTCTAGCAAACTTTACTAAACGCGTTGTTATGCCTCCCTCATTCATAATTTCACCCATTAACATGAAAAGAGGGATAGCTAATAAACCAAAATTCTCTAAACCCGAATACATACGCAGTGGTGTGGAATCTAACAATATCGTTTGTCCATTTATAATAAAATAGATTACGGTCGTTATCCCTAACACCATCGCAATCGGAATGCCTAATAGTAATAGTAAGAAGAAAACACCGATAATTATATACGTCATTTCCCTTCTCCCCCTTTAGGCTTTTTTAGAAATAGCTCTTCTTTTTTCATTATTCTCGTTACTAAATGCGTTAAAATATGTACAAATGCAAATAGTAACCCGACAGGAACAGCACTATATGGAATCCACATTGGCAGTTGTAAAGCACTGGATTTTTGGATAAGCATTGAAGGTAGCATCATCCATTTCACGGAATAAGCTATTAAAATACCTAAAAAGAGAAGCATTATGATATCTTGAGCCATTCGGATCCATCTCTTTTTGTCGTCTGCAACTGCATCGACAAGAAAAGTAACGGAAGCTTGGGTGCCATATTTCAGCCCCCAGCTTCCACCTATAAATGATGTCCAAATAAGGAGAAAGATCGATACTTCACCAGCCCACGTAATAGGGTCCTTTAGGAAATAACGGTAAATTACCGCTGTGATCATTATTATTGTCAGTGCACCCATTAATATAGCCATAATGTACTCTTCAATTTTTGTTAGAACACTACTAATTTTTACAAGTACGCCTGTCATGATCTCTCTCCCCCTTGAACCTATTTCCTTACAGTTTCAATAAATCGCTTAATTAACTCTGATTGTGCGCTATATTCAGCATCAAAGGCTTCAATTTGAGACTTAAATACACTCGCATCTAAGTCAAACACTTCCATACCTTGACTAGTGAGCTGAGATTTAAAATCTTCCTCTTGTGCTGCTCGATTTTCTACTGCATATAATGAAGCTACTTTTAATGAATCAATAATAATTTGCTGTGCGTCTTTTGACAGTCCATCAAATGATTTTTCATTTGTTATAATTACAGATGGCCAAACCATATGATTTGTCACAGCTGCATATTTAGCTACTTCAGAATATTTATTCGTAATAGTGGCATCTAAGTCCATATCCATTCCATCGATGACCCCTGTTTGAATCGCAGAATATACTTCCGGTAGTGGTAATGCTTCCGGTGCAGCTCCTGTTGATTTATAAAATGCAGTTAGTGGTGGACTAGGTGTTACACGCATTTTTAAACCAGATAAATCGGATGCTTGCTTCACTTCTTTATTTTTTAATATCATTACACGCTGACCTGCAAATAAATAATCCAGTCCTTTTAAGCCTGTTCCTTCAACTTTACTTAGTACTTCCTTACCAATATCAGATTGACTCGTATTATAGGCATCTTGTAAACTATCAAATGCATATGGTGCAAACCAAGCAGCCATTTCAGGAGTTCTAGCACTTAAATAGGCTCCAGTTATGAGGGCAAAATCAATTGATCCAGCTTCAACTTGCTGAACCATATCAGCTTCTGTTCCTAATTGGCTAGCAGGATAAATTTCTACTTGCATTTTTCCACCCGACCTTGCTTTTAGCTCCTCATTAAACTTCTCAGATGCTTTGTGCCACATATGATCTGTTGGCGTTATATGTGCAAGTTTAAAAGTAATTTTCGGTAAATCTAAATCAACCGAAGCAGTAGTAGTCCCTGAACTGCTAGAATCACTCGAACTCTTTTGTTCACCATCTGATGAAGTATTTTTATCTGAGCTACATGCTGCTAAAACGAAAACTATTAACAATAACATGGCCATTGGAATACATTTCAACGTTTTACTCATAACATGATCCTCCTACTTTAATGGTTATTTGTTGTTTCGGCCTTTGTCTTACCAGCTACTCCCCAATGCGAGTGCGCTATTTCTGTAACGATAATTCGCACATTTTCGGCTGGGACATGCGCTGTTTCCACTACGGCATTTGTGACACTACTAATAATTTCTCTAATCTGCTTGTCAGAACGGCCTTCCAGCAGTTGAATTTGAATTATCGGCATATAGCATCCCTCATCATTTCACAAACAAAGTCAGTTTTCCTAATTGTCCATAATCAGCTTCAATTACATCACCAGCTTGAACAGCGATTGCATCCGTTATCCCACCAGTTAACACTAGTTGCCCTGGCAATATACCGCGCCCTTCTTTTGCAAGTAATGTTAATAGTTCAATAACGGAATGGATTGGGTGCCCCAGTACAGCAGCCCCATTACCATATAGTTTTTCTTCACCATTTTGCTTTAATACGACGTTCACCGCAGACCAATCTAGCGCATAAGGTGAAAAGGCTTGTGCACTAAGCCAAATCTTTGTAGAAGAAGCATTATCCGCAATAACATCCGGCAATGTAAAAGAAAAGTTTTGATAACGACTATCTATCACTTCCAATGCTAAATACACACTTTCAACTGATGACCAAATGTCTAAAGGTGTTAAATTCGCACCTGAAACAGCCTTGTTAAACACAAATGCTACTTCTGCTTCAACACGTGGATGAATATAGTCAGAAGCTATAATTTCATTTCGTCGCAAATTCATGGAAGAAGTAAGGCGACCGTAAATCGGTGAATCTACACCTACTTGTTGTTGTTTTGCTACACTTGTTAAGCCCATTTTCCACCCAATAAAATGGTTCTCTGCCGTCAACGTTTGTTCCATACTAATTTTTTGAATTTCATATGCTTGATCAACCGTTAGCGTTGGATTCGTAATTGTTATTTTTTCGATTGGTTCCTTTGTTGCCTGTGCATTAGCAATACGCTCGGCATATGTGAATAAAGACATTACACTATCCCTACTTTCTGCTTAGCTATTTGTTGAGCTACTTCAATAATCATATCTTCCTGCCCCCCAACAATATGCCGTTTTCCTAACTCAACTAATATTGTTCGAGCATCGATTCCGACTTTCTCACCTGCGATATTTGCATGTCGCAAAAAGCTAGAATACACACCTGCATACCCCATTACTAAGCTACCAGTCGTAATGTCTTGAGGATGTGGTAAAACTTCTGCCCGTACGTAATCTGCTAAATCGAGCATTTTATAAAGATCGATACCCGACTCCACTTCCATACGATTTAATACCGCTACTAATACTTCTGTTTGTGTATTACCTGCTCCGGCACCTAAACAACAAACGCTTGCGTCTATACGTGTAGCCCCCTCTTCAATGGCGACTAATGTATTCGCAACCGCTAAGCTCAAATTGTTATGGGCATGAAAACCTACTTCAATATTCAAATTTTCACGTAGTAATCGGATGCGATTTCGTACATCTGACGGTAACATTGCGCCTGCAGAATCCGTCACATATACAGCATCTGCGCCATAAGACTCCATTAATAAAGCTTGCTCTAACACTTTTTCAGGCGGTGCAGAATGAGCCATCATTAAAAAACCAAATGCCTCCATTCCTAAGCTTTTCGCCATTTCAATATGCTGCTTTGAAACATCAGCTTCCGTGACATGTGTCGCTACTCTTACCGCTTTCGCACCAGCCGCATAAGCTTCTTTCAAATCCTTAATTGTTCCGATACCTGGAATGAGCAATACAGTAATTTTAGAATTACCCGCTACTAAAGCCGCTTCCTTAATGAGCTCAATATCGTATTCTTTAGATAGGCCGTACTGCAACGAAGAGCCACCTAGTCCGTCTCCATGTGTCACCTCGATATAAGGCATTCCGGCTGCACTTAATTGTGAGGTAATATTTCGAACTTGCTCTTTCGTAAACTGATGTCCAACGACATGACTGCCATCCCGCATCGCCACTTCCGTAATATAAATAGGCATCATCGTATTTGGGCCTCCTCTGCAATCATAGCTTGAGCTATTTCTTCTCCCACTTTTAGTGCTGCGGCTGTCATGATATCTAGATTGCCTGCGTATACAGGTAAATAATCACCTAAACCTTCTACTTCTAAAAAGACCGACACTTGTTTCTCGTCAATTAAAGGCTCCATTTTCAAACGATAGCCTGGTACAAATTCATTCACTTTAGCAACCATTTCATGAATTGCCTCCATGATTGCTTCTTCTTGTGCTTGTTCTTGCAATGTACATAAAATCGTATCGCGCATAATAAGTGGAGGTTCTGCAGGATTTAATAAAATGATTGCCTTTCCTTTAGTAGCTCCCCCTATTTTTTCAATAGCTAATGAAGTTGTTTCGGTAAACTCATCTATATTTGCCCGTGTGCCCGGACCCGCGCTTTTCGAAGCAATAGTAGCTACAATTTCAGCATACTCGACTTGTTGTACCGAATTTATAGCATGGATAATCGGTATCGTCGCTTGCCCACCACAAGTAACCATATTAACTACATCTACTTCTATATGGTCTTGTAAATTCACGGTAGGGATGACAAATGGTCCTATAGCTGCTGGCGTTAAATCGATTATTTTTTTACCTAGTCCTTTTAATTTTTCTACATGAAGCACATGCGCTTTTGCTGATGTAGCATCGAACAAAATATCAGCAAGCTCATGTTGCTGTAAAAAACCTTCAATACCATTTGTAATTGTTTTTACACCAGCTGCTTCTGCTCGTTGTAAACCTTCTGATTCAGGATCTATGCCGATCATGACCGCCATCTCTATGTACGGTGATCGCTGAATTTTCATCATTAAATCCGTCCCAATATTCCCTGATCCAATGACACCAACTTTAATTTTGTTCATCTATTTTCCACCCTTTATACGAAATGTAATTCGATTTTGTCAAATGCTTCACCAAAATCTGCAACAAAGATATCCCCTTGCTCTGCATCAAGCGCAGCTGATAATGCCCCTGATAACACAACTTCCCCAGCTTCAATGCCGATATTAAAATCAGCTAGGCGATTCACAAGCCATGCTACACAAGCAGCAGGGTCTCCTAAAACATCACTGCCTTTTCCGGTATTCATTTGTTCTCCATTTTTATAAAGGGACATTTCAATTTCTCGTAAATTTACTTCCTCAATTTGGTGTTTCACATTCCCAAGTAAATACTTCGCTGAGGATGCATTATCTGCAATTGTGTCTAGTAATTTGATTTGCCAGTTTTCTATTCGGCTATCCACAACTTCTATACTTCCAACAACGTAATCAGTAGCATCTAACACATCATCTACTGTTACATTGGGCCCTTTTAAAGGTTTTTTTAATACAAATGCTATCTCCGCCTCTACCCGAGGTTTTAAATAATCCGCGCGCTCCGTTTGGCCATTTGTAATTTCCATATTCGATAACAGATGACCATAATCGGGCTCATTTACTTTCAATAATTTTTGCATCGCTTCTGAAGTTAGGCCGATTTTTTTACCGGTAATCGAATGCCCTTGCGATAGTTTTTCATTGACAATTTCTAATTGAATTAAATAGGCATCCTTAATAGACAAATCCTTTATTGATTCTGTAATTGGTGGCATTCCTGCACGGTTTCGTTCCGCTTCTAATAGTTTATCTGACCACTCTATTAAATTTACGATCATTCCTATCGCCCCTCTTATAGTTTGATTGTTACATTCGATACTTCACAATAGAATTCGAAGCTATGAGAGCCTCCTTCGCGTCCAATACCGCTATGCTTCATACCTCCAAAAGGTGTACGAAGATCACGGAGGTACCAAGTATTTACCCATACAATGCCTGATTCTATTTGTGCAGCTACTCGATGTGCCCGGCGCAAATCATTTGTCCAAATCGTTGCTCCTAGACCGTATTTAGTATCATTGGCATAAGCTAACACTTCTTCTTCACTGTCAAAAGGTAGGACCGCTACAACGGGACCAAAAATCTCCTCTTGCACACAGCGAGATTGCTGAGTGAGGCCTGTAATAATCGTAGGCTCAATAAAGTAACCCTTTGGTATTGAGGCAGGTCGTCCTCCACCTGTTAAAATGTGACCATCTTCTTCTTGCGCTAGCTCGATATAACTTAATACTTTTTCATAATGTTCTTTACCTATTACAGCCCCAATATCGGTCGCCTCATTAAAAGGGTTTCCAATCTTTAATTCTTTTGTTCTTTCAACAAACTTTTCTAAAAAAGTGTCATAAACTGAACGTTCTACATAAATTCGTGATCCGCACAAGCAAACTTGCCCTTGATTCATAAAGCTCGATTTCAAAGTCGTGTCAATTACTTCATCTAAATCCGAGTCCGCAAAAATGATATTCGGGTTTTTTCCTCCTAATTCGAATGACACTTTCTTTAATGTAGGGGCTGCTGCTTTCATAATCGTTGTGCCAGTTTTCGTTTCACCTGTGAAGGTAATCGCATCTACATTAGGATGTTCTGATAAAAATGCGCCGGCAGAATCCGCTCCAAATCCATGGACTAAATTCACAACACCTTCTGGCAAGCCCGCTTCTTGACACAGCTCTACAAGACGGGTCGCTGTCATTGGAGTAAGCTCAGCTGGTTTCATTACTGCCGTACATCCTGCTGCTAAACACGGTGCTAATTTCCAAGTGAGTAATAACAGTGGTAAATTCCACGGGTTAATCATAGCTACTACACCGACTGGTCGCGTCACTGTGTAATGAAGCGCAATATTATCTTGGTTGTAGGAATCATTACTTAATGAAGTCACATAGTCGGCAAAAAAATGAAAGTTATGTGCAGCTCGTTTAATATCCATTTCTAAAGCTAATAAGTATGGTTTTCCAGTATCCGTTGCCTCTAGTGCCGCTAACTCTTCTACGTTTTCAAGAATTAAGTCTCCTATACGACGCAGTATGTTTGAGCGCTGCTTTACAGTAAATTTGCCCCACGGTCCCTGTAAAGCTTGCTTTGCAGCTGCAACAGCTTCATCAACTTGTTGTTTCGTTGCTTCTGCTACCCAACCGATTTCTTCCTCAGTTGCTGGATTAATATTCGCAAACTTCCTTTCTTCCACTTCATCAATAAATTTTCCATTGATGAAATTTCGGCAGTTGATGCTTTTAGTTGATGATAATAAGTCCTGCATCCACCTTTCACTCCCTTAAAGATAATAAGAACGACCTTAAGAAATCGAAGCGTATATTTTCGTTCGTTCTTCTTAAAGTCGTTAATCTTTTTAGTCTTCTATTTCAACAATCATTTCAATTTCAATCGCTGTATTATTTGGCAATTGAGCCATTCCAACAGCTGAACGTGCATGCTTACCTCGTTCACCAAAAACTTCAACGAGTAAGTCGGATGCTCCGTTCATCACTTTCGGTTGGTCTGTAAAATCCGTTGCGGAGTTCACCATGCCTAAAATTTTCACAATACGTTTAACTTTTGATAGATCGCCTAGCTCCGCTTTTAACACTGTCAATAAATTGATCATCGACTCTCGACAAGCGGCATAGCCATCCTCAACTGTTAAATCAATTCCTAGCTTTCCTTTGTATTGATCCACACCTTGGCCAGATGTAAAAATTAAGTTTCCTGTCCTTACACAGCTAACATAATTTCCTACAGCTTGGCGTGGCTGTCCAAGCTCAATGCCTAATTCCCGCAATCTTTCTTCAGGAGTCTTTAGCTGATTCACCATGAACAACTGCACTCCTTTCAACATTTAAAAAGGACATAGCATTGCCACCTAAAATAGCATCTCGCTCAGCTTGAGTTAATTGCTCTAGTTCATCTACCACTTTTCCAGGATCAATTTCTCGTAATAAAAATGGATAATCTGAGCCCATAATAATTTTGTCTATACCAAACCGTTCAATTAAATAACGCAAATTTTGTGGCTCATACACTAATGAATCAAAATAGAAGTTTTTAGTATAGTAGCTAGGCGGGTGCTCTGTTTGACGAATATGTGGCCAAACTTCCCACCCTTGATCTAATCTCGGCAATATATAAGGGAATGAACCGCCCCCATGTGCAAAGCAAATCTTTAAGTTTGGGCATTTTTCCATTACGCCACTCCATACAAGACTCGCTGCAGCTAACGCCGTCTCACTCGGCATTCCTACTGTATACATGAAATTGTGGCGAGGTGTACGATCTTTAGCCATTGTCTCCCACGGATGAATGAACAGTGGCATTTCGTATTGCTCTGCTGCTTGGAAAAATGGTAAAAATAGTTCATTATCTAAATTTTCACCGTTCACATTCGTCCCGATTTCAATACCTGATAAGCCTATGTCCTTACATCTTATAAGCTCGGCAACGGCTACTTCCGTATTTTGCATCGGCACTGTTCCTAGCCCGATAAATTTATTTGGATATTCGTTTACTATTTTCGCTATAAAATCATTTTGGTATTGCGCTAATTCGAGAGCTTGTTCTGCAGGCGCCCAATAAGAAAACGTTACAGGAACTGGCGAAAGCACTTGCATATCAACATTTTCCTTTTCCATATCCTGAATCCGCTTTTCAGCATCCCATACGTTTGCATCTACCTTTCTAAATACGTTGCCACTCACCATAATGTCCGCGCCACATGAGCACTTATTTTCTAAAACGGGCCAACGATCATTCCCGTATTTTTTCGCAAGATTCGGTAAATTCTCTGGATAGATGTGTGTATGGAAGTCAATTCTCATTTCCACTCACTCACTGTTTCAGGCATAACATGACCACAATTGTCACATGTACGTAAATCTTCAGAAGCATTAAAGTGAGCAATACCTTCACCAATTTGCTTACCGATATCCGTCACTTGTAATGTTACTTTGTGTAACTCGTGATCACACTCGCTACATAGCCATACTAAATCTTCAAGCTCGCCTTGTTTGCGTTTACGTTCTACTACGATGCCATACGTATCTGCCACACGGTGTGGTGAATGTGGTACATTGGCCGGTAGCATAAACATTTCGCCTTCTTTTACTTCTACTACTTCTCGTTTCCCTTCATCATTAATAACTTCCACATAACAAGAGCCTTTAATTTGATAAAATAGCTCATCTGAAGGGTCAACATGGAACTCACGGCGAGCATTAGGTCCACCGATTAACATAATTAAAAACTCCGAGTCTTCCCATAGCACTTTATTGTTCACAGGTGGCTTTAATAAATCTTTATTGTCCTCAATGATTTTTAAAATGTTTTGAGAACGAGCTTGTAATTTACTTACTGATGTTTGATTTGACATACAAAATCCCTCCGAATTTTTAATAATTGATTGTCATATATCCTAACTGGCGCGAAATTAAATCCGCACAATGTACAACTTCCCGAATGATGGCCGCTTTTTCTTTTTTCATATACTCTTTATCACCAACTAAATTTAACGCAGCAACGACTTGCCCATTATAAGTTTTTATCGGGGCTGCAATACCGTATGTGTGTGTTTCATTTTCCACATCACAAATGGCGTAGCCTCTCATCCGAATAAGCTTTAAATCTTCTTCTAATTCAGCTAATGATGTAATTGTATTTTGCGTTGCTTTAATCATCCCTTTAGCTAGCATTGGCATTACAAAGCCTTTATTAAATGCAAGTAGCACTTTCCCAATGCTCGTTGAATAAGCAGGAAATCTTGTCATCCCTACAATCGTTGGCACTACATCTACATGTGGTGACATCGTTTTAAAAATAAAACGAATTTCTCCATCGTCAAACATGCCAATATGAGATGTCCCTTTAAATCTCGTTACTAGTTTGCTAATAATAGGTGCTGCTTCTATATTAATTTCTTGAAGGTACATGACATTATTACTCCACTCCAAAATCTTCCACCCGAGCCGGTAACGTTTATCACTGCCTTGTATTAATATATTTTCATGACACATTGCCTTCAAAAAATGATGGACGGAGCTTGGTGGTAAGTTCAATTTATCTGCAATTTCTTTATTACTTAATGAAGGCTCTCCAACAGAAAGCAACTCGATAATGCTTGCAATTTTTGAAACTGATGCGATCAATTGCCCCACTCCTATCAAATTTTGTTAGATTGGTTGTTTAGCATTTTCTTGCTCTTTATTTAAAATCGATTCAACTAGCTCAAATGTATGCGTTTTCTTAAATTTATTATAAAAAATTGCACGTTTACGAATTGGATCGCCCGTATAATAGCGCTCATATTGTAATGCACGCATACCAAACGCCTCTCCACATAAATCCCAAGCAAGCTTAAAGATTTGGATACGTTGTTCGGCATTTACACCAGCACGACCACCGTAATGGCGATTAATACTTTCTTTTAAATCAGGATGATAAAGGTCTGCTTCTGTTGGCATCATTAAAAGTCCACCTGCACCAATCGTTTGCATCACCTCGATTGCACGAGGGTACATTTCCGGCATCATCCCCCGAATTGTTTCTAATGCTACAGGATTTAAACGTGCTTCTCCTTGCGGTGTAACCGTAAATTCACGCTCTGCTGTACGTAGCAATGCCCGAATTACTTCCACTGATTGCACTAGTTCCCCTAAATCACGTTGTACATTTAAAAACTGATCGACACCTATTGAATCAGCCACTTTACAAGCTACTTCTACAGCAAATGCTAGCTTTATATAACCTCGTACACCCGATTGGTGGGCTGGTTGTTCAGCGATACCTGTCATCGGATATAGTAAATTGGCTGCCTCCACATTGTTGTATAAAAAGACTTTATCCCAAGGAACGAGAACATCTTCAAAAATTAGGAGCGCATCCATTTCTTCATAACGCGACGCGAGTGGATGATCGAATGTAGAGCGCGTTCCATCTTGTACAGGCTCGCGGCAAATGATTTTTAAACCAGCAACATCAACTGGTACAGCAAACGCTAACGCATATCGCTCATCGCCAGGAGCAAAGCCTGGGAAAGAATATATAATTACTTCATCCGTTAATGCTGCTAACGTAGCTAACATTTTAGCCCCTCTGACAATAATTCCTTCTGGTGTTTCCTTCACTACTCCTAAATGTGTAAATGTGTCAGATTGCTCATGTGACGTTTTACTACGATCATTTTGTGGATTAACAATGGCGTGAGTAAGAAAAATATCGTTATCTCGTAAATGACGATAATAATCTTCAATATTCGTTGCCCAATCTTTATTGTATTGTTCTAAAAACCAAGAGTTTTGCGCTAAAGAAGTCACAACTGTATTTAAAAAATCAGGTGTTCTCCCCATTAACCCATATGTTTGACGAGCAACAATTTCAAACGCCTTACTACGTTGCATAATATCTTCATACGTTCTTGCGAAAAGAAATGAATTTGCTACACGTTCCCCAGTTTCTTCGCAAATATGTGTAAGTTCATCTTGAAATTCCTTATCATGTTGCATGTCATAAAGTTTTGCAATTTCTAAAATAGGTTGTTGAAAATAAGGCTCATCAACAATACTTTCTACTAATCTCCCATTCAACCAAACTTCAGGTTTTCTAGATTTCAATCCATTAATATATTGTTCTCCAGTACGAATGCCCATTTCTTCTCCCTCACTTTTGGAATCTATAGTTGGATTAATTGTTTTGTTGAACCCATTTTGCCTTCATAAAATGTTAGGCCTTCCTTATCAGTTCTTTCAAAATGTATAATTTCTCCAATAAATAATACGTGGTCACCTGCATCTACTTCTTTCCAAGGCTTACATTCAATATAAGCAGCTGCTCCTTCAATTTTTGGTGCAATACCTGAAGTAATCCAACCTATGTCAATACCTGTTTGAGGACGCCCAGCAAATTGCCACGCTATGCTTTCTTGTTCATCGGACAAAATATTTATTGTAAATGCCCTATCCTGCATTTGAGTAAGTGAATTTGCTTTTTTATCAATTGACACTAAAGCTAAAGCAGGCTCTAAAGAAACGGAAGTAAATGAATTTACAGTAATCCCATTAATACCAGTCTCGTCGTACCAAGTAACTACTGTTACACCAGTTGCGAACTTACCGAAAGTTTGTCTTAACAATTTTATATCCACTATACTCACACCTCCTTTTCAATTTGTTACACAGATAATAGCAATGTTTTTCAATTTAAAAATGCCTGAAATTTCAAATAGTGAAATCTTATAAAAATTTTTCTAAATAATTCGAATTTTGAAGTTTATATATATATTTCACTCTATGTTGCAATATTCAAATCTATTTTTCAAATATAAATCCTTATTTATATCTATGAATTATTGATTAAGAAAATACCAAAACACTCTATTTTCAAAACAAAATTTTTTATATTTCGAGTAAGTAAAATAACTTATCCAAAGACTCTAATAGATAAAAAAAAGCACTTCCACTAATAGTTCAATTCGCCAAAACTCACATAACGGAGTATTGTAAAACTGAATAAAAGTGAAAGTGCTATATTTTGGGTGAAAATGATAGATTATTTTACTAATAAAAATCCAAAATTAAGAGATTCCTTTAATAACTGAAATAGTCCCCTGAACATAAACAAAGCCCATGTAGATCACATTTAAATGTAATCTACATGGGCTTTAGTTAGGGAGGGTTCCTATGAATTAGAAAGTGCCATTAAATAAAGATAGTCCATCGATAATATCATCGCCGCCTACAATGTAAATTACTACTGCAGTCATAAATATTTTTTTAATGTGTTTCATATAGTTTTCCTCCTTTTCATTTGTTATTAATTTGACAAAATTAAATAAAGTAATGCTCCTTTGAAAAAACAATCATTTCTCTTTTTCGAACGTTACCATTTATAAGTTAATAATACATTAATATCTTAAATATAAAAATTTTTTTCATATATTATAATTTTAATTAATTTATGTTATTTTAGTAGTAACAATACCCTAGAATAATAGGAGGTTATTATGGAGCATTTCGGTGAGACTTTTCGGCAATTAAGAACGTACAAGGGAATGACATTAAAATATGTTACACAAGGAATTACATCCGTTTCTTTATTATCCAAGTTTGAACGAAATGAATGTGAACTTACTTTCCCAAATTTCAATAAATTATTACAACGAATTAATGTTACATTAAATGAATTCATGTATATACATAATCAATATACAAGAGATAATTTTAAAGAATTTGTAGCTTTATTAAGACAGCAGTATACACAAGGTAATGTTGAGGCAATAAAAAATAGGCTTAACCAAGAAATAGAAAACTCTGACGACTTAATAGATTCACGGCTAAATATTATAATGATTAAATCAATTTTAGCGGATTTAACAGGAGAGCCTGTCGATATAGGAGATATCGAGTATTTAACAAATTATTTGTGGTCAGTTGAATACTGGCATGATTATGAAATAACTCTATATGGAAATTCACTGCATATTTTACCTGTTGACTCAGTCATCTTATTATCTAAGGAAATTTTTAATAAAGGGCATTTGTATACACGCTTACTTAATTATCGCCGTGATATGTATGGTGTTATTTTTAATACGATTAGAATTTGCATCAAAAAAGGTCGATTTGATGATGCACAATATTTTTTAAATATGATTAATAACTCAAAGCCTTCTGAGCAATTTATATTAGAAAAAATGCTCTGTAAATTTTGGCATGGTATTCTACTTATTTCTAGTGGTAATCATGAAGAAGGAATCAACATTTGTAATAATTTTTTATCTTTTTTACAAATTACAGAATCGCACGGGAACTATACTCTCCATAGTAATTACTTAGAGGAGACCATTAAAAAACACGAACAAAAAACGCACTAATTTCTCTGATAGAAATTAGTGCGTTTTCTTCCTATTAATTATAGTGAGATAAGATAAAACTAACATTGCTGACATTATTTATTAATCGACTCCTTAAATGACTTTCTACCCGAACTAATCTCTTCAAGATGAACCTCAATATTTCGAATGGAATCTTCCGTTAAAGGAATTAGACCATTTTCCTGAATCTTCTTCCAGGTCTTCAATTCTTTACGATAGACAATTTCAGATAAACGGTAAACATCAGCTCCCATTTTCAATGCCTCTTCATAAGTGTCTTCAATATCCCTTTTTATCGCTTTTTCAACTGCTTCTCTAATTATTTTATTTGTAACTTCTCCAGAAAAGCCACTTAATACTGCATTCGCTTTAAAATCAATATCAAACTGTACACTTTCACCGTCTACTATCGGCTTTACTTTCACCCTTATTTTTTCGAGTATTACTGTAAGAAGACCGGCTTCTTCATGGTGAATCGTAATTTCCCCTCTTTTTGTATCATCTGTCATCCATTGTAATCCTTTAGCTTTATCCTTTTTAATAAACCCTTTAAACTCTTCTTTAGAAAGTATACCTACGCCTTCTATATGTGTAACTTTCTGTGCACCCTTTACCGATTCCCAATTTTCAGAAATTTTAACATACGGAATATTCACTTCATGTCCCGGTTCATTTAATCGCAAAATCATTTTCCGAAAATTAATTGGTTCAATAAAGGACTCTTGTTTATAAGAATTCATGGGGTCAGATAATTTCGATAAAGTAATCGATTTATTGATAATTGGTTTTGCTAACATTACATCTTTTACGTCATCTTCTGTACTGTATATCCAAGTTTGATATCTCGTATTATAAAATTGCATGAAGCTAGTTATTATTGGGTTCACACGCTCATTTTTTAATACTTCTTCAGAGAAAACGATATACGAAAAATGACCCCAAAATAATTTTTGATCCATCGAATGATACAAATTAAAATAAGCCTCATCTATATTTCTTCCTGTAGCAAGGCCAACTTCAGCTTGAATGGCCTCTTGATTTGGGGGCTGTTCTGATTTTGCTACATTAGTAAAGTCAATAATTTGGGAATATATTTCGTATTGATCATCTTTATAATCTACACCAATTCCAAGAACATAAAGCATCCGCTCGGGTTCATTTACATCCCAGCAACCAGAGAGAATGATTAGAGGCAACGTAAGAATAATTATTATTTTTTTTTTCATCTGTCAATCCTTACTTCTCGTTTTATCTTTGGTTTTTAACATGGTTGGTCTTTCTTTATAACTTTTTGATGGCATTCGAAATAAGGATTTACTAATTGTAGACCATTTTAAATCCGTTGAAATATCCATATATGGAACACCAAAAGTTCTTATACTTGATAAGTAAACGAGTAAAAAATAAATTGATATAAAAAAGCCAAATAAACCTAAAGCAGCAGTCATCAAAATAAATATTACACGCACTAAACTAACAGCCGTCACTAAGGATTGATTGACTAGTGTGAATGTTGCAATTGTTGAAATGGCAATGATTACGACCATTGCCGGACTAGTAATACCAGCTCGAATTGCTGCATCACCAACTATTAATCCACCTACAACACTTATTGTACCCGCAATTACTGACGGTAATCGCAAACCAGCTTCCCGGAACAACTCAAACATTCCGAGCATTATTAACATTTCCATAGCAGTTGGTAGTGGGAGTCCTGTGTTGGCTAGTACTATAGTAGCTAATAACTGTAATGGTAATTGATTTTGATGGAAAGTCGTTAAAGCAAGCCAAAATGCTGGTAACAACATACCAATTAATAAACCTACAATGCGTAATAATCGTTCCACTGAACTAAAGGCGAGTGGATATTCACTATCTTCACCTGTCTTTAGTAAAAAAAACAAATTGATTGGTACGATCACACCATACGCAACACCGTCTACAAAAATTAGAAATCTTCCTCTTACAAGAGATTGCAAGGCAAAATCTGCTCTTCCTGTATAATTCGTTCTCGGAAACAACGAAGCGTCTTTATTAATTCTTTCCATCAACGAGTCACCACTAACTATTATATCTGTATCAATATTTGCCATTTGTTTTTTTATTTGATTTAAAATATCTTTATTAGCGATGTCGTCAAAATATAAAATAGCCACTGAAGTTTTCGAACGTTTTCCGATTTCCATTTTTTCAACACATAATGAATTCGTTGGAGCACGCTTCCTTATTAAAGCAATATTTACCGCTATATCTTCAATAAAATTATCCCTTGGTCCTTTTACCATTACCTCTAACTTTGTTTCCTCAGGATTTCTATTCGGCTTTTTAGAAATATTACTCGAATATAAAAGCTGTTCATCCTCAAAATAAAGGAGTAAATTTCCTCTATATACGGATGTTATTAACTCTTCTTTATCACCAATTTTTTTAATATCTGGAATGTGTAACCCAGATTCAATTGCCTTTTCTAATGATTCACTCTCATTGCTTTCACATAATTGTTGAATATTAGGAACGATTACTTCATTGAATAGTTGACCGTCAATCATCGCCTCACATGTAATAAAATACACTTTACTATTTTTAAAGGTATATTCCTGAAATTGAATGTCTGCTGATTTTTGAAAGAGTTGCTTAATTATATTGATATCTATTGTTTTGTTCGTGGATTCCACTGGTCTTCACCCCTTTCATCGCCTTTTTGGAGATTCTGCTCTATTAAATTTTGATCTATTGTTTTTTTTCCTTTCATAATAGCTACAATCGCCAAAAAGAAAGAAATTATTATAAAGAAAACAAAAGTGATTTTTAAGAAACCTTTTTCATTAATTTCAAGAAAGACTTTATCCTTAATTAAAAATAAAGATAAAGTGATAAAGAAAAATGGAGGTGCAAGCATTGTCCAAATCTTTTTTTTGTTTTCAGCTATATTTAAAATATCAGCTACGATATATAAAATAACCACAACTCTAATAAATGTTCCTGTTAGCCATTGATATACCGAAAAAAAACTTATATTCTCAACAAAACTACCAATTGTCGCTAAACCCCATTCCTCGTAGGCTGGATACCTTTGTTTTGCAGCTTCCTCTGGTCCAAATTCTACAATCGCACCAATTAGTGGTCCAATTGTAAGACCAATAAAAATAAATAATAGAATAGAATAGTGTTTCCAGTTAATTCGGTCTTTAAATTTATGTTGAAGGAATAAAAGTAATAATAGCTCAACAAACCCGGAAGCTGGAAAAATCATCCCATACAAGACAGGTTGAAATCCATGCTCTAAAAAGGGCTGCAATAGTTCATAATCCTTCACTTGAATATTTACAAAAGAAATAAAGAATCCCAAAATTACAGATACTAACAAAACCATCACATTGACCATTACAATAGTTTGAATATTCGTTGCCATTAACGTAATACAAAGAATAATGTAAATGATTAATGGAATTATTATCGGTGTTTCAGTTAAAAAAGTTGTCGATACCCATAATAGCGTTTCCCGCATTGAAAACCCCGCTAGAACAAGTAAATAAATGGCTATTATAAAAAGTACAATGGCAGAACCTACTTTTCCTATTTTCTTTTTTAGCCAATCTTTAATTGGCTCCTGATTTGTTTTGCGGTGAATATAAACTAACAAAAAAAACCAAGGGAATGTAAATAAACCTGCCAATAGAACAGAAATCCAACCATCTCTTCCAACGGCATTTAAAATTGCAGGCAGAATTGATACATGGTTTTTTATTCCAATAAAAGTAATACATAGTAAAATGACATGTAAAATACTGATTAAGCCATTATTTTTCAAAATAAAACCTTCTAACATTATTTATTACGATTTAGCTTTGACAATTGTAGGGAGATTTATAAAAAATAATGTACAAAAGTTACAAATTAAATAAACATCGAATATTCTAATGATAAAGTTTAGATTTTGCCCATTTAATGAAAAAAGGAGGAATTTTTTTGTATCATTACCTAAGTAACTATTACTCAAATCCACTTAGTTTAATGTACAATTCGCTATCCACACAATATACAGCACCTATACGCTACTTTTTAAGCATGCAGTCGAACTTACCTGATTATCGATGTATAAGTAAAACTGAAGCCGATTTTATGGCAATGAATAGATTATTGTGGATGGAGCATGTCAATTGGACGAGAATGACGATTATGGGGATTGTTTTTAACTTACCCGATTTACCGTTTGTTCAAGAACGATTATTAAAAAATGCTACGGATTTAGGTAATTGTCTACGTCCATTTTATGGGGATCAAATAGCAAATCATTATGCGGAATTAATTAAAGAACATCTAGTTATTGCAGCTGAGTTAGTAACCGCAGCAGCAAAAGGAGATAATGAAACAGCGCAGCAAAAGGAAAAAGCATGGTATGAAAATGCAGATCAAATTGTCGCATTTTTAAGCTCGATTAACCCGTTCATCAACAAACAGGAGCTACAGAAAATGTTTTACTCACATCTATCATTAACAAAAGAAGAAGCCGTTAATATGCTTCAGAAAAACTATGAAGCGGATATTGAGGTTTTTGATAAAATTGAAGCAGAGGCAATGGCCATGTCAGATATGATTGCATCCGCTATCGTTAAGCAATTTTTCTATCCTACTTTCCAATGTTGTTGTTATTGATCAACTTATGAGTACTAAATATCCACGTACTCTATTAAGGTCCTGAATAACTTACATCTTCAAATAAAAAATGGCACTTTTTGTTTGTTTATCAAACAGAAGGTGCCAGTTGTCTTTATATTACATTCAATATCTTCATTATTTAGAGTTCCACGCCCCCAAAAAGCTAAATGACGGGGATCATAGAACAACCGGTCAAGCAACTGGTTATTAAAAAGATCGTACTACTTTATTTGCAAATCCAAATTTTGTTATTTATACTTCACTTAATTGGTAAAGGGGTGGGTGTGGATGAAAACAAAATTTTTACTATGGTCTACTATTATCGTTATCATAATTGCAATTTTGGGAATTCGTGAATTCATTAGTTTCGCACATGGAGGTGATGAAGAGGTATCAAGAAATAATCAATTTTTTAAAGTCGTTAAGGAAGCACGTGAAACTGAATTGTATAGTGAATTAGGTGATTGGGCTTCTAAAATGAACGCGATGCTTTCTGAACCTCTAGACGACCCTAAATTAAAGGAAGCGAACAACGATGAAGGTTTCGAATATTACTTGAAGGCAGAAAAAGTCATGGGGGAATTTCCGTACGAATTGATTAATGCAAGCAATGAGATGGAAAAGGACCATTCGAATTTGTTCTTACTAACAAGTTATATATCGCATAAGCAATTCGCCCGCACGGTACATTTAGGTCCTAATGGTGAGGCGAAGGAATCAACAGAACTCGTTGACCAATGGGCACCGACTGATGAATTCACGCGCCAAGCATTCGAATATATGAAGCAGATTGTGAATGATATAGACGTTGCAGTCAACCATAACGGAAAAGGCAAATTATATGGTGTGACGTATCTATTGAATGGTAAAAAGGCATCTGAAGTTGAAAATTTTGTGAAATCTGGACCGTAGACAAACTCATAGAAATTTGAGTTTGCTACGGTCTTTTTTCTTTTAGAATAATTAGTAAGAAACCGTCGATTTCCGTTCCAGGTGCTCCCTTTCCGCAGGCACGGCTATTTCCACACAGTGCATTATTCTTCCTTTTCTACTAATCTAAAATATAAACCTCGTAACTCAGAAGTTCTCGATTGTCCTAAATGTGTACGAAATTGCGGGTGAACTAATATACCTTTATCTCGTAATTGTTTAATATACCAACCTTTTGAATACTTGTGCATAATCTTGTCTCCTCCACATACATATTGATTTTCTGTTGTTATCATATGCAACGGAAGAAGTGACCATTACGGCTCGTACTATATTTTATATTTAATTGTAATCTGTTGATTCCTTGTAATAAAATGCGTTACAGAAAAAATGGGCAATTAAAAAATACCTTTCTAATTTTGTTTCTAAATTAGAAAGGCATTTTGTCCGATTTACCGAAATTCATATACAACTTAATAATAAATAAGTGCTACAAGAGCAAATTCCAAGCAATTGACGCTTATTTAAAATTAAGTCGTATGTCATTTTGGTCAAATGAGACAATTTGATATTTTTTAATATTGATTAAAGATTTTATCAGTTATTTCTAACCACTACTAATTTACGTTCCACAAAACGTTTGATAGCGACAGTTTTGTGCAGCTGGAAGCGTAGCGTATTGTGCTTGTTCTGCTGAGTGTTCAAATGGATTAGCAAGTACAGCTAATAAGCGCTCCATTACAGTTAAGTCACCTCGTTGTGCTGCGTCCAATGCTTCCTCTACTCGGTGATTACGTGGAATTACTGCTGGATTATTGTTTTTCATTAAGTCGACTGATTCAGCTTTTGACTGCGGTTGTCTCGTTAATCTTTCTTGCCATTTATGATACCATTGTTTAAATTCTTCACCTTTAAGCATTGTAATGTCTTCCTGCTGTTTAAAAGTCAGCGCAAGAAAAGTATTCGTATAATCCGCCTTTTGTACATGCATTAAATGTAAAAGCTCTTCCACTAATGGTGCATCTTCCATTTCTTCATTAAAAATCCCTAGCTTTGCCCGCATGCCATTTAACCAATTTGTATAATATAGCTCGGGGAATTGTTGTATAGCAGCTTGCGCTAACTCTAGAGCTTCCTCTTCATTGTCATGTAAAAGAGGCAATAAGCTTTCGGCAAATCTTGCTAAATTCCAGCCCGCTATTTGAGGTTGATTTTGATATGCATATCGCCCGTAAGTATCAATGGAACTAAATACGGTTTCAGGATCATATGTGTCCATAAAGGCACAAGGACCGTAATCAATTGTTTCTCCACTAATTGTCATATTATCAGTATTCATCACGCCATGAATAAAACCGACGAGCTGCCATTTTGCTACTAGTGAAGCCTGTCGCTGAATTACTTCTTGTAGTAGTTGAAGGTATTGGTTTCGTGCACCTTCTATAGTTGGATAATGTCGTACTATCGTATAATCTGCTAATGCTTGAAGTTCCTCTTCAGTTCCCCATTGTGCAGCATATTGAAATGTACCAACACGCAAATGGCTGCTTGCGACACGTGTCAAAATTGCACCGATTAATTTTGTTTCTCGAAGAATCTTTTCACCAGTTGTGACAACAGCTAAACTTCTAGTAGTTGGTATACGCAATCCGTACATAGCTTCACTAATAATATATTCCCGTAGCATCGGTCCAAGTGCAGCCCGACCATCTCCTCCACGTGAATAAGGTGTTCTTCCCGAGCCTTTTAGCTGAATATCAAATCGTTCATGCTGAGGGGTAATTTGCTCCCCTAATAAAATAGCTCGTCCATCTCCTAGCATCGTAAAATGACCGAATTGATGTCCTGCATAAGCTTGTGCGAGAGGATCAGCCTGAATAGGACTTTCATTACCAGCGAGTATTTGAACACCCTCTTCAGTTTTCAGCTCATGACTATTTAATCCTAATGATTTAGCTAACTCTTCATTGAGAATAATGAGCTCCGGTGAGGACACTGGATTTAAGTTCATTTTTGTATAAAATAAATTAGGTAAACGGGCATAGCTATTATCAATATGCCACCCGATTGGCGCCTCATTTTTTGTCATATTTATCCCCTTTCATTCTTTAATAGTATATCCTGAAAGAAGCAACTATACTTCATTGAGAATCGACAATCATCCAATCCACTGCACTATACAAATCAGGGAAAATGGCATCAGCACGAGGGTCATCTTTCCCTAAAAATACTCCTTTTGCACCTGCATTTTTTCCTGCAATAATATCTGTATCCGTATCTCCTACCATGTATGATTTACCTAAATCAATATTATACTTTTCAGCGAGATCGATTATCATTTTGCTGCTAGGCTTCCGGCAGGCACAACCAGCTTTCGGCTTATGAGGACAATAGACTGCTTCATGAATAATCGCACCTTCTTTGGCTAATTGAGCAATCATATAGTCATGAATCTTTTGTAACTGTGCTTCCTTCATAAAACCTAAACCAACGCCACCTTGATTAGTTACGACAAATATATAATCAAAATACGTATTTAATTTTTTTATTGCCTCTGGAACACGTGGTAAAAAATATAAATCAGCTGGCTTATTAACAAACTTTACACGCTTTGTTAGCACTTCATTAATGACACCATCACGATCTAAAAATACAGCTTTGTTCATGTATGTCACACCTCTATTAATTAATTTAGATTAAACAAACGTAACGCATAGCTATATTGTTGCCATATAAATTTTCTTTTAGAATAATTGATATAAGACATTTGTTAGTTGATTGGAGCGTAGGCAACTCGACTCCTGCAATTCTTATTTGCGACGAGTAACCGCAGGAGCAGGAAATGCACGAGCTGAAAATCCATTTATTTCGGTACTTGCCGAAATAAATTAGTTGAAGCCGTGCCTGCGGAAAGCGAGTTAGCCGTAGCGGAAATCAACGTATTTTTAGTGCAATGTAACAATAAAAGGTAAAACAACACACTTTCTATATTATTGAAGTAAAGCTGTATCATAAATTGTATAATCACAACGATAAATGAATAAATACTTGCCATCGATTAAAAGGCCAGTCGATTTATCAATTTCAGTAGCAAAATAACTAACATCATCACCTGCAAAAGTAGCAAGTGGCTGTCCTGATTGAGAACGAATTAAAATTACTTTATCCATACCTGTAGTTAAGTTTTTCATATCGTTAACCATACGATTAACAAATGGGACAGAGCGATCAAAACTATGTATATCCACCGATTTTGAATACTCATCGAAAATGTTTGTTAAACCATCTTCATAAGCAATTAAGCTACTCCCTACATGTAACATTTGATTCCCACCAACAGTAATATTTAGAACGGAAGATTTTTCAACTGTTTTCCCATCAATATCTTTTAGTGCAAATTCATCATCTGCTTTTATACTGACACTTTTCCCTTTAATCTGGTCTATTAATTGACTATTTTCATCATACGTTTGAATTGTAATTTCTCTTCCCTTGAACTGTTCTTTTAAATTGCCTACTCCCCACGAAAAAATATTACATCCAGATAAAACAACAAGTAATGCGCCAAGTATGAATAGGTGAAGGATTCTTTTCATATGTATTCCTCTTTCTTCTATGTATTTAAATACTTTCTATATAAATACGGGGAGAGAGACAAATAGTTTCATATGAATGGTAATTATAAAGAGGCACGCTCCTACGAATAAAGAAAAATTCGACTTAAATACAGCAGGCGTACAAAATCACGCAGTATGTTTTTTGTATTTCATGAAAATCTACTAAAATATAGCTCTCAAAAAAGGCTGCTCAGAAAATCTCCGTTTTCTGGACAGCCTTTAAACACCTTATTGACAAACACCTAATGGATTTCCATCTGGATCATAGAAAGTGAAAAATTTTGTATCACCCTCACCACCTATTTCATTGACCTTCACACCGTTTTCAAGCAAATTTTTATAAGTGTCTGCGATATTTTGTGATAAAAAGTTAAAATACTTCCCTACTCCAAACGGATTTCCTGGAAATATTATGGGTAGATGATTTTCCGTTTTGACTAAAGTTACTACCGTTTGAGAATGCTCATTGATTTTCATTACGGCTGCATTTTCTTCTATGTAAAGAAGAGTAAATCCCAGCTTTTCCTCATACCATTTCGCAGAGATATGTGGATCTTTAATAGGAATGAAGATAGCCTCTACTCCGTCCAATAAAGGTTTAATCATATTGTATCTCCAGTCTCCATTAGTTTTTTAAAAGAAGGACTTAATTCACTCCACACATCAAATTTATTGCCGTCTAAATCCATAAAAACAAAATTCCGACCACTATGTCCTCTATCTTCAATGTCACCTGCTGTTATTCCGGTAGCTATAAATTCCTCATGCATCGTTTCCAATGCTTGTATTCCATTCACTTCAAAAGTAATCGAAAAGCGTTCATTACCATAACTATCAATAAAGTTTGCACTTTGTTCTTTCATCGCTCTAACAAGAAATATACTCATGTTAGCTAAATTCAGAATCGCTTTATCTTCGTCTTGATACGTACACTTTGCTCCTAACTTTTCTACATACCATTCACATGAAAGCTCGAGATTACTGACCGGAATATAAACTGTTCCTATTCTTACTAATGTTTCAATCATAATACTACCTCCAACTATATTTTTTATATAAATTCTCCTTTCCTTTAATAAATCCTTTTGGTTTTTATGTTAATCCATTTAATTGTTGAAGTACTTTTGCAAAGTCTTGTTTTTCACCTACTACTTTAAAATCTCGGAATGGGTTCCCTATTTCATTAATGCGATTCATGACTGTTCGTATTGTAAACATTTCAGGTTTTAGTGTTTGATTTACTTCTTCCCACATTAAAGGAGTTGCTACTAATCCTCCTTCATTTCCTCTAGCAGAATAAGGTGCAATAATCGTTTTCCCTTCACGATGTTGAACATAATCTAAATATAATTTATTCCCTCGGTTTTTCTTCAAACGCTCTATTGTGAACCAATTAGGATATTGTTCAACTAAAAATTCACAAACAAATTTTGTAAATACTCCTGTTTCCTCATATGAAAAAGTATTAAAAGGTATAGGAATGTAAATTTGCATCCCTTTTCCACCAGAAGTTTTTACAAATGATTGCATGTTAAACTGATCAAAAATAACTTTCATTTTCAAAGCAGCCTCAATTGCCAAACCAAATTCGTGCACTGACGGAGGATCTAAATCAAATACAATTTCCATCGGTTTTTCAGTTTGAACATTTTGAAATGGTATATGAAACTCTAGTGCTAACTGATTTCCTAGCCACAATAATGTTTCGATATTGTTACACATAATATATTGGATTTTATTAGCTTGAAAAGTTGTAACAAAGTCCGGGGTACCTTCTGGGCTATTTTTTTGATAGAAGCTATCACCTGGTACACCATGTGGATAACGAATAACCGTTAAAAGTCGGTTATTTAGAAATGGCAGCATCATTGGCGCCACGTTTTGTAAATATAATAAATAATCATCTTTTGATAGGTGAATTGCTGGAAAGACTTGCTTTTCTGGATGTGTGATTTGCACAGTTTCTGGAATTGGTTGAAGCTGTCTATGCATTTGCTTCCATGTACATTGCATAGGGTCCACATCAAACCGAAACGCAGAAAATCTTGGTTCTCTTAATTTACTACCATCAAAGTCGATACAGGCAATATCAACACAAATAGACGGTTCAATTTCCCAAAAATCTTTATTTTGTTTTCCTTTCGACTGAAAAAAAGTAACAACTGTCCGTAATTTCTCATCCGACATACCGTGTCTAAATGTTACAATGTCGATAAATTGTTCCTCATGAAAAATCCCACCTACAAAATAGCCATTCGCTTGATCATACTTTGTAAGCACTACTGTGACATACTTCCACAATTTAATCTTTAACCAGCTTTTTGAACGCATATCACTGATCCATTTACTAGATTTTTTCTTGGCAATAATTCCTTCACCATTATGTGATGTAACTAAGTACGTTAATGCTTGACCATTGTCAATAACGTCAATTGCTTGGAGGCGTTGATGTTTTTCATACTGAACACTGGCAGGAAGTTTCACTGCACTCATCCATTTCATTAAAGACTGTTTTCGAGAAGATAAATACCGATTTTGTTGCTCTTCTCCTTTTAGTAATAACAAATCAAATATGACGTAATGGCATGGAAATTGTTTTGCATGTGCTGCAATTGTTTCGGCATTGCGCATTCGCCCTCTCTTTTGCACAACCGAAAATTTACTTTGATAGTTATTTACTAAATAAACTAATTCACCATCCAGCACAAGAGGTAAAAAGGGCTTCATAAGTTCATACATTTGTTCACAAAACGAAAGTATTTCTGGAAACAT
This sequence comes from Solibacillus sp. CAU 1738, assembly GCF_039888725.1. Classification (NCBI taxonomy): domain Bacteria; kingdom Bacillati; phylum Bacillota; class Bacilli; order Caryophanales; family Caryophanaceae; genus Solibacillus; species Solibacillus sp. CAU 1738. The sequence goes on along the minus strand of NZ_JBDQQN010000001.1, from coordinate 253,798 downwards.
ATCATTCAGATTATGATCATTTCTACTTTTCAAAACGGGAGCAGGTTCTCCAATAGCCCATTCTAAAGTACATCGAAAGCCATCATACTTTACTTCAAAAATCCATTCTTCCCCTACTGGCAATTCGGCTGATTCAGTTAAAAGCATTGGTTTCATTATGCAAAACCATCCTTTTTAACCCTATCTTTTGATAAATCTACATCGCCAATACATAAAAAAAGCAAATATCTAAATAATAAATTGATAACGAAAAAAGAAGGTGTTCGAAATGCATACTGTTTGGAAAGGAAGCATTAGCTTTGGTCTTGTCAATATACCTGTGAAACTGCATGCTGCAACAGAAAGTAAAGACATTAAATTAAGGCAGCTACACAAAGAATGTAATACCCCAATCAGCTATAAAAAAGTATGTGAAGGCTGTAATAAAGAAGTAACAGATGAAGACATCGTAAAAGCATATGAATACTCCAAAAATAAATTTGTTGTACTAGATGACGAAGATATCGAAAACTTAAGAAAAGAAAACGAAGATAAAGCTGTTGAAATCATTGATTTTGTAAAGTTAGAAGAAATTGACCCAATCTATTTCGAGAAAACTTATTTTTTATCGCCTGATACGACAGGTGCGAAGGCATACGCTTTACTAAGAAAAACGTTAGAACAATCGGGTAAAATCGGTGTAGCCAAAATTATTATTCGCTCTAAAGAACAATTAGCTGTAGTAAGAGTGTACAAAGATACGTTAGTAATGGAAACAATCCATTATCCAGATGAAGTACGCAGTGTTAGTGATGTGCCAAATATTCCTGACGTCAATATAGTCGTACAAAAAGAACTCGATACCGCGCTCATGTTAGTGGAACAGCTAACTACCGTATTTGACCCATCAAAATACACAGATGAATATCGAACTGCACTAATGGAATTGATTGAAGAAAAGAAAGCTAATAATACCGTTACACATACAGCAACTGACAAAAAGCCTCTGCCTGATAATGTGACAGATCTGATGGCAGCGTTACAGGCATCATTAGATAAAACTAAAAAGCCTGCAACTAGAAAGAGAACAACAACGAAAACGAAGAAAAAGGCATAAAACAGGTTCCGTCTCAAATCCTTTTCAGACGGAACCTTTTTCACATCAATTTTTTCTGTTTAACAAGCTCTATCGCTTCTCCTCGAGACGTAACATCAAGCAATGAAAACAACTGTGATAAATAGCGTTCAGCTGTTCGCTGGGCAACGCCTAACTTCTCGGCAATTAGTTTATTTGTATAGCCTTCAATTACCATATTCATCAATAGCTTTTCTTTATTAGTTAGTTTTAGATTATCATATTTATTCTGCATTTTTTTTGAAATGTAATCAATAAAATCAAACGGCAAAACTAAATCTCCATGTACAGTGGAACGAATCGTTTGGATGACTCTTTCTTGTGATGCTGTTTTCGATAAAATCCCATCTACTTTTTTCTCAACAATTAAAGGATAATATGAACGTATATCTTCTCCTGTATATAAAATAATCCGAGCATTTTTTTGCTGTGCTTTTATGTTTGCAGCTAACGAAATTCCATTTAATACAGACATATTAATATCTATTAAAAATACGTCATAATGCTGTTGTTGTATTTTATTTAATACATTTTCAGGATTACCTTCTGTTTCAATATACATGTCATCTAGTTTTTGAAATAAAGCTTTAGTTCCTTCTAAAACGATTGGATGATCATCTATTATTAAAACTGAAATCAAATTCATCACTTCCCTCGTAAATGGTAATTTGCATATTCAACCCTTTATTCGGTTCGGATTCAAGCGTAATATGGCCGTTAAAAGCTTCCGTTTTTTCTCTTATTCCTTGTATACCTAATGATTCAGAATGTTGAATGGTATTCGTATCAAAACCGACCCCATCGTCATTGTAAGTAATGACAAAGCCGTTATCGCATTCTTGGAGAGTTAATTCTACATTGCTCGCTAGTGAATGTTTAAGTGCATTATTGAGTAATTCTTGAATAATGCGGTAAATCATTAATGTCAATTGTTCATCCTCTAAGTACAAACGGTCAAAACTTGTAGTAAGTGTAAAGGTTGCACGTTCTTCTGTTCGCTCAGCAAGTCGTTCAAGAGCAGCATGTAACCCTATATTCGTTAATAATGTAGGCTTTAATGTTTCGCAATAAGTTCTTAAGTTATTTATTGAACGGATGAACTGTTCTTGTAGGCTTACTAATGATACCCGCGCTGCAATCGGATCTTTTTCAAAGTTTACTAAACTCATTTGTCTCGCAATATGAAGGTGCTCCTGTAGAAAAGTATCATGTAACTCTTGTGCAAATTGAAATTTTTCTTCCTCTACCCTCATCCAAATTAACTTTTTTAGCCACATAGGCTCGGCTGTATTCACTCGCTGCTGTTGCTGCAATTCATTAACGAGTTCTTCGATAACTTTCATACTTTCCAACAGCGTGTTTGTGTAAATAAGTAATAATTCTAGCCATAATAATTCTTCCGCTTTTAATCTAATTGACTTGTGACTGTCTATCACTAACCATCTTTTATATTTCGCATCTTGATGAATCAATGCAATATAAAGATTTTCATGTTTTATGATGTTACCTACAGCTATTGATTGTATTTTAGATATTTCTATAAATGAAACTTGATCATTCGTAAATTGAAAATGATTAGTTTCAAACTCATATGTGACAACAGTTACTTCTTGCACTTCTAAATGTTTCGACACTTCTTCCGTTAACTTTTGTAGTATTTGATCAACATGATAAGAAGTACTGAGCTTTTGGATAGTTTGATACAGCTTATGAATATGATTGCCCTTCGTAGTAAACAAAATTTTTCGTCCCCTATAATCGACCTTTTCTTTTAGATAGAAGAAAATAAACATTGACGCAAATATAAAAAGTGCAATCCAAACAAGCTTAGTGAGTGATAAATCATTCATGAAATAAATGCCAACTACTAGCCAGCACGTAAAAAATGAAGCCATCGTGAAATAATATCGAACCCTTGAAATATGATAGTCTAGATCAAATAAACGCTCTGTTAATTGTAAAAAAATAATGTTAAAAGGAATCAACAACAAAAATAATGCGCATATATCTGCAGCAATGAAAGGTTGCTTAAGTAATATTTCTGGTAGTACAAAAAGCAAGAGAAAAGGGAGAAAGGGGACAATCAAACCTAGAAATAATGCTCTTAATTGCGCAACTTTATGTTTGGTATACCAATATAATAAAATTATAAGGTTAATTACGAGCAATAATAAAAATAGGATTAGAACAATAGTAGAGCTAATAGATCCTATTTCAGGATAAACTATTCTGACAATACAAAGGATAATTGTAAATAAAGGAATTACATATAAAAACGTTTTATTTTTTATTAATAACTTATTTTTAGAAGATACATAGTAATTATTAAAAAAGCTCAATAGTAAAATAGGACAACTGATTAGGCAGACACTATTAATAATGATCCCAATATTATCTGCTCTTGATGAAGCTCCACTACTAATGTAAGCAAGAGCAACTGTTAGTATAAAGAAAACTAGAATATTTATATTTCGAATGCCTTTTTTATAGCAATGTAAATAGATTGCGACACATAAAGCTAACATGAAATAAATACTCGGAAATATGAAATGCATAAAAAATTGATAAGGAATATCTTTATGTTTCACAAAAATATTTAATATGATTCCACTAGGCTTCTGAACAGTTAATTCAGTTGCACCTCGAATGGATGGATTATACTCAATACTAACAATATTATTTATCGGTATGTTATCAATTTTAAAAATACGATCCCCTATTGATATACCCGCTTCATTTGCCCAGTCTTTATAACTAATCGATTCAATTTTCCATTCTTCCTCTTGTTTTTTTAAATCGATATTTATAAAAGGAGTTGCATAAGAAACATAAAGTACATAAATCCCTCCAATAATGTATATACAAATAAGTGGCCAAAATAAATTGTACTTTAAAAATTTCATTGCCAATAATTTGATTTTTCAATGCTTATTTCTTCCGCAAAGGCTTCTAAAATAGCTTTAGTCTCCTCTTCAGTAACTCCTATTATGCAAACTTTTTCTTCACTTAACAATTCTAAAATATTTATATTCTCTTGTAAAAATTGAAAGATTTTTAACATGATTATTCCTCATTTCATTATGTTTTTTAAGTAGTCTTTATTTTTATTATTTAAATTCGTGTGGTGAATAATATTTGATGCTTTGTTTCTGTATACGTTTTTAATTGCAAGTGCGTAATGGATAGCTCCACTATTTAATAAATTCGAGTTGATATTATATTGAGATAACTCTCTAGTCATATTTTTATAATATTTTTTTATTTCGATTGAAGTATCATTTTGTAATGAAAGTAGATAAATGATTGGTAAAGAAAATTTTTTATTTAATAAATCATTTTTATTATTCCATACCTTTAGACTCTGAATATCATTCTTAATTTGCTGTATGACACCTAGCGCCTTTGAATATTGTGCAACTTCACTAGATTCGTTACCAGTTGCCATTATAAAACCAACTATTGCACTCATGGCGGTCAATGATCCTGATTTTTGCTCAATCATTTGCAAATAGGATGCTTCATCTTTACATAGATTTAAAATGTCTAAATGTTGTCCATTAATACTAGTTAATGTATATTCCTCAATAATGTTTAATGCAGCATATCGGTATTCAAAAGTGCTTTCTCGTATGAGCCTTTGAGCGAGAGTTAGCATAGATAAAACTACATTTAAAGATAATGCTGGTGTTTTTGTCCATATATAATCAGAGTCTTGATCTTGCAAATCATCAATAATATCAAACGACAATATTATGAGTTCAATTGCAGCTGCAACTGTATAAATCTCTTCGTTAAAAGTAGTTGAATAATCTTGATAATGCATCAAACATAAACTACCAAAAGGGTATTCTGTTTTCACTTCTTTAAATGATCGAAACATAGTTCGTAACTCTTCACTAATTAATAGATTATTATTGATGATTTCATCTAATCTAGTACTAATTTGTTTACTTGATTCTTCCAATAGCATCACCTCTTTTTTATCTAATAGTTTTTCATCAATTTGGTTTAAAGTTAATTTCTAACAATGAAAATAAATGGTTTTTTGTTTTGATTCTGGAAATCTCTCTACACAAAATATCAAGCCCTATAAAAACTATAAGAAAATAATAGATATAAAGGAAATTAACTTATCAAATATACTATAACCTATAAATGGCAGAATTTTAAATTAATGTTTACTAATAATAATACTAAATCTACTTTTATTTATATTTCTATTGAAAATATTCAGATACCGACAGAAAAATTGTCGGTTGTAATGTCGGTATTTGTAATGATAGAGTTAAATTACCTCGAGGGAAAAATGTTTATTTGCTATAGCGCCTACAATAAAAAATTTAGAAATTAATAAAGGAGGATATTCTATGAAAAAGATAAAAGTTGGAATTTTTTCTGTTGCTTTACTTTTTGGTGGCTTCTTTAACGCACCAATGCAAGCTGGGGCAACGAGTGATTCATCAAATGTAGTTGAAGCTGCGAGTTACTCAAGAACAGAAACTCAAACATTAGTATATTTAAAAAGTGCATTTGTCCCTTCATCAATTTCTTATAATGTAGCAGGCTGGAGTGGGACTCTATATCGGACTAATATGGTTGATGCAGTAGACCATTGGCTTGTTACTTATTCTGGAACTGTAACTTGTTCCGGACCATGTGGGATGACTAAGACTGAAGTAGAGTAATTTTTAAGAAAGTGGAGTAAAAGGCATATAGCCTTTTATTCCACTTTTCTTTAATATTCATTTAATTCCTCACCCTTAAATGAAAACCATAAAATGCAATCCCTTTTATATCCTCGTTATAAGTCGTTTTAAAAACATATGTGTAACTTCCTTCTTCTTGAGGAAGTGTAAAACTATCGTTAGTAATCGTCACTGGAGTTAATGCTTCATCTTCCACTAAAAAAAGCTCTATATTATTTGGAAAAGGCAATGTTTTCTGGGGGTCAGAATCTATAATAAATGGTATATTTGTATTAGGGGGCAATATAAATCTTTTTTGCCCATCTAATGTATCCTCATCAGGCAAAATCTTCAATTCTGTTGGGCAGTTAGCTAAATCTTCATTCCAACAATAACTTAGTAATATAGGGTTTAATCCATAATCTACTTCTTTCAAGTGCAATTGAATATACCTCGGCTTACTATTGGATTCGTAAACTGTTCGTGTATCAACATTTGATACTTTCTCTTGTTCTGTTTCCACCTTTGGATCCTGACAGCCTATTAAAAAAATACTAGTCAACAATAACGCTATCATTTTCTTCATTCTTTCCCCTCCACTTTTTGATTTTATATAAAACTATACATAAAAAGAAAAATAAGTAAATATATAATGTGTTTCAATTTGATTTTTTAAAATTAAATTGATACCGACAGAAAAATTGTCGGTTGAACTGTCGGTGTTTGTAGTGATAGATTTATATTAACTTAAGGAAAAAAGTGGATTAAAACCAGATGCTGATTGATTTTCAGAATTTTTAATAGTTTAGATAAATGGGGGTTGTGTATGCTTCACTTATTACGTTTAGAGTTTACAAAAATGAAACGCTCACGCTTTACCTATGTCTTGCTATTCGTATTATTCGTATCACTTTGTATTTACTTTTTTTATATTGACCGTAAAGAAACAAAGTTAGAAGAGGCCGAAGCCTATATAATTACTAATCTTGAATCCCATCTAGAGTGGTACGAGTCCGCAAAAAAAGAACTAGACGAGAAAGATGGAAAAGCTGACCGGATATTACAAAACAATTTAAATGCCTCTGAAAGACAATACAATGCTTTCAAAATGATGCATGAAGGATTCACTAATAAAAACTGGTCTTTATATTGGCAAGGGGAAATTTTAAATAACAGTTTTTGGGAAGAAACTAAAAAGAAAGAATTGGAGTTCGTAGCAAAGAGTTATACGTACCCTACCCCCTTTACTATATTTTCAGGTATGGACCAAATGCGTTGGATGGAGGAAAGGTCGATTCAGCCTATTTTCCCAACAGGAAGTCTTACTTGGCTCAGCTTATATGATGAAGAATTTAGTGAACCGATTGCTAAAGAAATTGCACTTAAATATTCTCAAAAATATTCCACTTCAGGAATTCACTTTATTTACCACTTATTCAGTTATGGGTTCGGGTTTATCGGTCTCATGTTCTTTTTATTCCTTTTCTCCGATATTTTGACAAAAGAAGGCTTTGGGCGAAACGGTCCGATTCAAATGCTGCGTACAGTGCCAATTAGAAGATCTACATTTTGGTTTTCTAAAGCGTTTACTGTTATAGGAGGCTCTTTCCTTGTCATTTGCTGCATTACAATTGTCGGCGTAACCCTTGGTACAATATTTAATCGATTCGGTGATTGGGATTATCCAATTCTTATTTATGGACCTGATCGAACATATTCTTTTTTACCGATAGCCGAATTTTTAGGTAAATCGTTACTGCTATTTTTACTTGTACTGGCATTTAGTTTTACTCTCCTATTTTTATTTTCAATTTTAACGAACCGTGCCATTCTCACAATCGGATTAACTGTTATAGCTATTATTATCGGTCAAACATTAACGGATCAGGCTAGCCTTTTAAGCTGGGTGCATTGGTTACCGTTTCATTACATCGAAGTGTATCCTATTTTATCTGGCGAGTATGCGATAACTACAGACAATCCGATATTCACCTATCAGCAGGCCATTTTATCTCTATCGCTCAGTACGCTCATTTTATTACTTATCACGTTTAGTGCAGTGAAGTTGAGAAAAGGGGTTATGTCATGATTATCAACGTACAAGGATTAAAAAAACGCTACAAGAAACAAGAAGTGTTGAAAAATATTACGTTTCAAATTGAAGAGCCTAAAATAGTTGCACTAGTTGGTCCTAATGGATCTGGAAAAACAACAATGATGAATTGTTTGATGAATCTACTTCCATTTCAAGAAGGCGAAGTGTCGATCCTTGGTAAAAGCCATAAAGATCCATCATTGTTTTATGAAGTGTCTTACTTGCAAGATAATCGTGTATTGTACGGTGATTTGACAGGAGAAGATCACCTTAAATTTATTTGCCATGTTCAAAAGCTGCCTGCTGTAAAAGCGAAGGAAGTAGCCGAATATATCGGTATGGCAAGCTATGCAAAGAAAAGAGTGCGTAGTTATTCACTTGGAATGAAACAGCATTTATTACTAGCAATGGCTGTATTGAATAATCCAAAGCTAGTATTGCTAGATGAACCGATTAACGGGCTAGATCCAACAAGTGCCATCCATATGCGTCATATTTTAATGGACTTGCACGCTAAAGGAACGACAGTCATTATTTCCTCCCATAATCTTGAGGAAATTGACAAAATGACGAATACGATTTACTTCATGAAGGATGGCGAGATTTTAGAGGAATCTTTGACAAATTTAAATATCCCTCATTATACGCTTCATGTGTCAGAACCCGATAAAGTAAATGAGATTTTTAAAAGTAATAAGCTACATGTAGAACGACAGTCTGATAGTTTTACATTTAGCGAAGCGACATTGCCACTAAATCAAGCCATTGAAGTTCTCTATGAAAATGGTATACAAATTCACCAAATTGAAAACAGGAAAATCGGGGCAGAGAAAAGATATATGGAACTGTTTGAAAGTGAGCTGAAATCATGAAGTTCTTCATTTTTGAGCTTAAGAAAACAGTGTTTAGCCGGCGATTTTCATATACCCTTTTAGTTTTATTCATTTTTATCCTAGGACTTTATTTACGTAATGTGGCATTTCAAGATTTAGTTGTAGAAGAACAAGAAAGACAAGTTACCCTCTACACACAAGAAGCACAAAGTCACTTGAGAGTACTAACTAAAGCCCCAGAGACTGAAGCTATTACGGAACAAATTAAGTATTTGGCAAACGCTTTAAATATGCTGTATGAATGGAAGCCGCTTATTAAATCTGAGGATTGGCAAGCACGACTTCAAGCAGAAAATGCTTTTATATCAGCTATTATTCCCTATAAAGAAGTTGGTGGAGAGTTTTCATTACTTACAACAGATTTAAATCGTACTTTAGTATGGAATGAGCACCTACTGTCACAAGGTATTGAACCAAAATCAGAAAACTATAGCATCACATTGCCAAACTTTATGAAACAAATAACCGATTTATATGTAAATTTCGGCGCAATTATCCTTCTCCTTCTAATAATAGGTGATATGTTAACGATGGAGTTTGAAAACGGAAGTATTCGGCTTTTATATACGCAGCCATTAAAAAAATCTTCTATTATACATGTGAAATGGGCTAGTGCAGCTGTATTTTATATCATCATTACCGCATGTCTCTATGTATTTACTTGGCTACTCGGCTATATTGGAGGGAAATCAGGTACATTTTTATATCCAGTCATGGTAGAAACAAAAGAAAATATTTCTTTTATTACGATTGCGCAATATGTACAGTGGAGTTTACTTAGCACGACTAGCATAATTCTGTTCGTTATTTCCCTTTGTTTACTGTTAAGTCTTATTTTTAAAAACTCCATCATTACACTACTATCAACTGTGCTCATACTCATTGGTGGTTATTTTGGGATGCAGGCACTACCATTAATCAAAAATTCGTGGTTTGACCCTTTCCAATCCGTTCTTGCAGGGATTTCAATTCAACAAGTAGGCAGTGAGTGGTATTATGGCATTCCTATTATCATTTTGTTGGCAATTATTTTGTATTGGCTTTCTATAGTAAAAATAAACAGAACAAGTGGAAGCTAATTTTTTCATCTACTTAGAAAAGCGCAAGAGCCCCGTATAGCCCCGACAAGCGCTGGATGGCTCTCAAACGAAAGCATTTTTCCGCTTTCGATTGAGGGACAGAAGCGACCTCGAGGGGCTGGGCGCTGGAGCTAGACACTGCTCAAACTCCAGAAACTTATACGTTCTTATCTTTTTAAAATGACCATAGGATGCGCTATACATCCTATGGTTTAACTTTTTGTAATGGAAAGAATAACGTATGCTAGATGCACTTTCTCCATTAGTAGACTTATAATGCAATGCTATTTTTGGAAAGATGAAAGCTATTAACTACCAAAATCAAACATCCCCAGTTCAACTGAATATTGCTCCCCTGCCGTAATATCATATTGAATCATACGAAAATCATTAATTAATTCATGAACATATGTTGGTAATTCATCTTCATATACATGAATTTCTTCCTCCGATAAATAGTACTCTCCCCACCTAATAACAGGTACTGTTTTTTGAAGCTCATACATAAGCGCATAATACGGCGTTAAGGTAGCATTCACTTGTTCAAGGGCAATCGAGCTTATCATATTCGGGCTAACGATTGGATAATCTAATGTTTCTGTTTCAAAATTGCTATAAATAAAATAATCAGTTTCATAAAATGCCAAATTCGTTTCATCATTACCATCATCAAAGCCTTCAAACACTTCTGATGGCATATGATCACCAAAAAAGACAACAGTTATTGGTCTATCCATTGCATCAATTTGTTCAATAAATTTTTCTGTAGCCAAATCTGTATAATGTACCCCTTGAATATATGTTTCTATTCGAGTTTTTTCACGTTCTTTTAAATCATTTAATACTTGAAATTGATTGTCATACTTATCTTTCTCATATGGCCCATGATTTTGCATTGTCGTTAACAATATGAATAACCCGCCTTCTTCATCATTTTCCACAATGTCTAGTACTTCTTGATAGGCTGATTCGTCGCTAATGTAATTACTATTGTCCAATTTATCTTTATAAGTAAGATCGACATTACTTCCTTCATATATAAATGGATCAAATCCAAACTTCTCAAACACTTCTTTCCTTCTATATAAATTCGCATTAAATGCATGCACTGCGATTTTTTTATTAAAAATGTTTGTAACGTTCGGTACTTCATGTAAATTCGGTACTAATAATGTGTATGGAATTAGTAATGACGAATGAAAATAATTCGTACTAAATGCTGTTAATACTTCATATTCAACATTCGCTGTCCCGCCCCCGTAGCTAGATCCTAATATTAAACCTGAAGTCGTTTCATTTTTTAGAGACCTAATAAACGGCATGGGGTCATCGGATAGTTCTAATCCAGGTATGCGTAAAGGATCCATAAAGCTTTCACTTAAAATAAAGATAACTGTTTGATCTTCTAATGTTTCTTTGTCGTAATTTATTTCCGTAGATTTCCCTTTATATTTTTCGACAATTTCACTGACTGCTTCATAGGAATAGTTTGCAGGTACTTCTTCCATTACTTGAATATCTAAATTTTTTATAAACCCAGCTAGAGGACCGTTCGAACTATAATCCTCCTTCAAATCCCAGTAGATATTTGTAATACCGAATGATGTGGCGATTATTTTATATGGATTATTTGAGTGGTTACTATTGAAGAAACTATAAAATACGAAAAACAATATAAATGATAGTAGAAGTCTTTGTTGAATTGTGAAGATGGGCTTAGATTTAAATATTTTGAGGAAAAAAAAGGCTGCTATTAAAAATAAAATAACCGCTACACTAGAAATCATATGCACTTTATTTATCATTAGGATGATGTGATTCAGTTGATGGATCATAGAAAAATCACTTGGTAAAACTGGCTCATTTCGATAACTTATTTTCAAAAAGTTGGCCATGGAGAAAAGTAGTGTTGTACCGAGAAGCAAAAACGAAGCATAAGTTTTTCGGTTAAATATGACGAGAAAAGCTAAATAAAAGAAATATAGCAAAATAATATTGAAAATATAATTATGCCAATAGTTTTGTGTATAGTACAATACATCTTGCAAATTAAATTGGCATTGAAAAAGTATAAATATGAACTGAGCAATTAATAATAAACCCATTGTTATACTTAAATTTTGCAGTTTACTCTTAAAAGCAATTTGTTCACTAGAATTTTTTCTAAGTTTTATCATCTTTAATACCACCCTGCATTTATTTTTTTGCTACGTGAACGGATGCTTTAAAGTTACATGCCGCTATTTTTGAATTTGCTAGATATTTATATATTATTTAAAATCCAAGTGAACATATGGACGATAGGGAATTTTATTTTTTCTTATCAACAAAAAAACACTTCCTCCTTTTAAGGATTGGAAGTGTTTTTCAAGTATTTCAAACTTTACAGTATTAAATAGTCTTATTTAATCGGAATCCAAATTTCAGAATATAAATCTGGACTAAACGGATCCTCATCGGTGTATACTTCTAGTTCAACCGATCCTGATTGCTCATAAGGATTGGAAGGAAACCATTCAGAGTAAATTTTCTTCCATGTATTTTGCATTGCGTCTGGCATTGGGCCGTGTACTTCAAAAACTACCCACTTTGATGCGGGAACTTCCATTGCTAATAAATTTTCTGGTACATCCCCTACACGGTCTGTTGCAATCCAATAATCAATTAAACTATTGTCTTTATAGTTTCGATCAGCAACACAAACGCCAAGCACCCCTTTAATATCACCATTGTTTAAATGAAATAATTGCTTATCCATCTCTTGGCTATTCATTTCATCCCAAAATAAAGGAATGCCTTGTGTATTTTCACCCATTTTGCAATTATAAGTTCTTTTCACGCCGACAACTTGAAATTTTTCTTTCTCTACAATTTTGTACTTCATTGGTTCTGCTCCCTTCAAACTCACCTGAATGACTAGGCGGTTATATGATTGTAGTTTTCCTTGCTTCTTTCTTGCTTCACTCGGTGTTACGTTATGCTGTTTACGAAATGCTTTTGTAAAAGCTTCTGGAGTGTCATAGCCATATTTGTAGGCCAAATCGATAACTTTATTATCTGTATTCATCAATTCTTGTGCAGCTAAAGTTAGTCTTCTTCGTCTTAAATAATCAGCGATAGACATATCCGTTAAAATAGAAAATGTTCGTTGAAAATGAAATACCGAAGAATTTGCTTCTCTCGCAATTTCATCTATTGTAAGGTCATCTAATAAATGCTCTTCCATATAATTTATTGCTTTTTGTATCGATTCTATCCAACTCAAGTACGACTCACTCCTTGTATGTATCATATATTTTTGCCTACATCTTATCCTGTCATTTTATGCTTTGTTTGGACTGGTAAGGTGAATGGGCATTTAATAACTATATTCATTATATCTCCCGAATTTTAACAAGACATCATCATATTTAATAAATACGTTGTACCTTTGTTTTCTTGTATTCGATCAACAAAAAAGACCCACCTCAAATGATGCACTTGAGTATTAGGTCTCAACCATTATAGATTACTTAACTTGTATTACTTGTTGTAATTATTAGTAGTTATATTATTGTTAATAGTTATGTTTATGTTCAAAATCGTTAATAACAGACAAACTAATATAAAGAGTAATGCTGTCAACTTTTTCATCATTCTCTCCCTTGTTATTTAATATATTTGGATTTCTAAGCGTATAGATTACGTTATGAAGCTAGCTCCATATAAATGAAATTTCAAATTAAGATCTCATCAATCTACTAAACAAGAGATAATTTCCTCGTTAGTACTTTGTAGTGACCTCGGAAGATCTTTTCGATTTGACACAAGACCAAAATAATAAGTCTGCACTTCATCTTCATAAGGTTTATCGTGAATATTTATTTCTTCAGATGTTAGTTTATTTACTAGTTCTTTTACAAATGTACTTTCAGTTATCATATCTACTGCTCCTAAATGCATTACTCCGCTCAATTCATTTTTTAAAATGTAGTGCATTTGACGCGCTAACTGAGTATCCAATAAAAAACTCCATTCTAAATTACTATAAGCTTGAATGGGAATAGAATTTGAAATATTCTTTTTAATATTATTGAGTCGAGGTGAATTTTTCCCCCAAATGCCCGGGATTCTCACAATACTAACACGATTCCCCAATATTTGGACTAACATTTTCTCACAATTTATTTTATATTGACCGTAATCTGATTTTGAGATAGGTTCGTCCATTTCGTTATGGTGCTTAGACAAATCTCCATCGAAGACATTTGTCGTTGAGAAAAAGTATAAAACACTGTCTCTATTTATTAGTTCTTCAGCTAGTTTGTTGTGAAATTTAAATTGCGCATCATAATCCCCCTGTAAACATGAAATAACAATATCTGGTTGAACTGAGTTAAGTATTTCACGTATCGTTCCTTCTTCTTGAATGTCTAAGTAAAATTGCTTGTCATCCTCAAGATTTGTTGTTGATGAAAAGTAAGTTCCGTATACATCGAAATCATTTAAACATTCTGCAGCGATCGCTCTCCCTACCAATCCACTAGCACCAATAATGAATAATTTCTTCATATTAACTCCCCCTAATACAGAAAATTCTAACTATAACAATTTTACACTATTATTCTCATTACACGCCAATACTGTGACTTTTTTAGCTAAATAAAAAAAAGACTTTCCTTTTTTTAAGGAAAGCCTCTCGACTACACTTAGTCCTTTACGAATTGTAACGTGGTGGATCATCTTGCGATTTTGAATCTTTTTTATCAGAATTCATCATCTTAGTAACCCTCCTGTTTCATGTTCGATTGGAAGTGGAATCTTTATTAGTATGCCTAACCTGTTATTTTTTATTCAGTAATGATTCAAAATGTTTATCTTAATTAAATCACTACTGCCTTCATGTCTTAAAAATTTATGAAATTTGATTCGAAATCTACAGGCAGCGTCTTACAACTATTTTTTCTTGTGTAATAACTTTTCGTTTTGTAGTATTTTTTAACTTATTCTCTGAAATAGAAAAAACACTACAAAGCTTTGATAACAAAGAATTTGCAGTGCTTTTGGGTTGGTTCCTTTCCTCCTTGTTTCCATCAGAATCAACAGACGCTACTAGTTCTTTTCAAGGCTGATAAGGACTCGTTTAATGGTTTCCACCATACTTCAAAAACTTTATCAAGTCTACTTTGTTCCAAAGCTACTTCCCCTAATGCTTTATTAATGTTTTTTAGCGAACTTAGCTAGTGTTAAGAAGTTCACTTTTTTATTACAAAATAAATCACATACAGCCATCCGAAAATACCGTGAATAATTGCCCACAGTATTGACTTATTGACAATCCAAGAGATGAATATCGCTAATACAACTCCAAACCCAATTACGCTAGATATTACTTTCTTTATTTTCCTTTCTTTTATTGATCTTAGCATTTACACCTAACCAATCCTTTCCGCTGTTTTATCAATAAGAATATTTCGCTTACGTAATACCTTATGTCGTGACATATATAATTTATCCGCTATATCTTCCCATTCATAACAACCGTCCTTGTCCCAATAACGCATGTCAACGACTGTGCGCATATCTTCATCCAGTTCTCGGTATAAGCCTTCCGCAGTCATGATGATGTGCTTTAAATTTTGGTAGTAAGCATCATTAGCGAGTACCATTGCTTTTTTAGCAGTTGTATCAGTTTGAGATGTTTACTTTGTATACCTTTTGTATACCTACTATTAAAAAACCACCGTATTCCAAGAAAAAGAAAAAAGCGCTAGAAACGTTGATGTATCAACATTTCTAACGCTTTTAAAATCACTCTCTAACCAGTGATTTTCTGTATTTACGTCCCCAGTAGGATTCGAACCTACGACCGCGAGCTTAGAAGGCCCGTGCTCTATCCAGCTGAGCTATGGAGACAAAGTGTTTTCCGTGTATCTAATAGGAAAGACAATATTTATTATATGTATAAACAGAAAGAAAGTCAATACGTTTCCCTAAAAAAATCCCTACATTCAAATAATTTATTTTTTCTATAAAATCATTTGTTCAAAATAACAAAATCACCTTGCTCCAATACAGAAACAAGGTGATTTTACTAACGTTCGAATCGAATCATTTCAAGTAATTTATTTATATTTGAATAACAATTTATATTATACACGTTATCTTCAATATTCACTAAAACATAGCTCTTATCATCGCGTCCACGTGGTTTAAGTAGACTACCTGGATTGATAAACAATATATCATCAATCATCTCAGCACCAAGCAAATGCGAATGACCAAAACAGCAAATATTTGCGTCTAGTTCTTTAGCTCGGTAGGTTAGCGATAATAATGAAGACTTCACATTAAATAAGTGGCCATGTGTAACAAAAATTTTCGTCTTGCCAAGCTCTAAAAGTAGCTCATCGGGGAAACGGTCATCATTGCGATCACAATTTCCGCGCACTCGCGCAACTCCTTCTAAATACGGATGGTCATACGGTAATTCACTATCTCCACAATGAATGATTGCTTCCACATCCGTATGAAAATCACGTACTTGGCGTATGACCTCTGCATCTCCGTGTGTATCACTCATGATTAATAGCTTCATTGCCACACATCCTTTACATTAATGTTGGCAAAGCTTCTGCAAGTTTACGAATAGCATTGCCGCGGTGTGAAATCGAACCTTTTTCTTCAGGAGACAACTCAGCCATTGCGCGCTCTAAGTGTGGTACGTAGAAAATTGGATCATAGCCAAAGCCATTTGAACCACGTTTTTCTTCTAAAATAACGCCTTCACACGTGCCGAATACCGTAAACGTCTCCATTTCCGGACCTGCAATGGCAAGTGCACAACAGAATCGTGCTGTGCGTTCTTCCTCTGGCACACCTGTTAACTTTTCTAACACTTTTACAATATTTGCTTCATCGTCGTGATCACCTGCGTAACGCGCTGAATAGACACCTGGTTCACCATTTAATGTATCTACTGCTAATCCACTATCATCTGCGATAACAATTGTATTTAATGCTTTCGCTAATGTTTCAGCTTTTAATACAGCATTTTCCTCAAATGTTGTACCTGTTTCCTCGATTTCCATATCCGGTGCAACCTCAAACATCGTAACAACTTCGTAACCTAGTGGAGCAAAAAGTGCTTCAAAATCTTTTGCTTTGCCTTTGTTTTTTGTTGCAATGACAACTTGCTTCATTTTATGCTTCCCCCTTAGAACCTACTAGTAAAGCTAGTTCACCAAGCGCTTGTTTTTGAATTTCGATTAATTGCGCAATACCTTCTTCGCCTAGCGCTAATAACTCGTTTAATTCCTGACGTGAGAATGTCGCTTCCTCACCAGTGCCTTGTAATTCGACAAAGCGACCAGCACCTGTCATGACAATATTCATATCTACTGCTGCATCAACATCTTCAACGTAGTTTAAGTCTAAAACTGCGCCGATTTCATCAATCATACCAACACTTGTTGCCGCTAAAAAATCAACAATCGGGAATGTTGCAAACGGTTTTGTTTCACCTAGTTTAGCAATTGCTTGTGTCATCGCAACAAATGCACCTGTTATTGAGGCTGTACGCGTTCCTCCATCTGCTTGGATAACGTCACAGTCGATCCACACTGTTTTTTCTCCTAATGCTTCTAAATCCACTACAGCGCGCAATGCACGTCCAATTAAGCGCTGGATTTCCATTGTCCGGCCATTAACTTTACCACGCGAAGATTCACGTTGTGTACGTTGTGCTGTCGCTCTCGGTAGCATTGAGTATTCTGCAGTAATCCAGCCCTTTCCTTGACCACGTAAGAAACCAGGTACTTTATCTTCAATTGTTGCTGTGCAAATTACTTTCGTGTTGCCTACAGTAATTAACACAGAACCTTCTGGATGCATTAAATAGTTATTTTCAATTTGAACTGTACGTAATTCGTTCACAGCTCGTTCGTCGTGTCTAGTCATGATTGTCCTCCTTATACTTTCGCGCCCTAATCTTATCATAAAATGCTACGTCAAAAAAGATGAAGGTCTATAATTCCAAAAAGAAAAGCCCGAATGGAAGTGTATCCAATCGGGCGAATTGTTAAAATTTTATTCGTCGAATATCTATGTTTTCTTGCTCTAGCCATCTCTCAGCAATTGAACGGAAAATAGGCACTGAGCCAGATGCAAAAAAGACATGGTGAGGTGCCTCATCATTTGTACGAAGCTGATTGTTGTAAGAAAGAATCGCTTCTGCATCACGAGCTGTCTCTTCTGCGGAAGACAATACGTGCACACCTTCCCCTAAAGCTGCTTCTATTTGCTTTTGCAAAATTGGATAGTGGGTACAGCCTAAAATAACCGTATCAAAACGTTCATCTTCAAGCGGCTTTAATCCATTAGCGACTAAATCATAAGAAAACTGACCTTCGTATTCGCCACTTTCTACAAGTGGTACAAATGTTGGGCACGCAAGCGGAATTACTTTCGCTTTTGTTGATAAAGAATGTAATGCTGTTTCATAAGCAGCACTTTTAACTGTACCTTCTGTAGCTAGCACAACAATTTCATTGCGCTTTGTTTTTTTTATAGCAGCACGAGCCCCTGCATTAATTACACCTAGAACAGGGAATGGCATATTTTTTTGCAAGCTTTCAAGTGCTACCGCAGTTGCTGTATTGCAAGCAATTACTAGCATTTTAATATTCATTTTTTCTAACGCCTTAGCCATTTGCCACGTAAAATTACGTACTTCTTGCTTTGTACGCGGACCATATGGACATCTAGCTGTATCACCAATATAATAAATTGTTTCATTCGGCAAAAGTTCCATAATTGCTTTTGCTACTGTTAAACCGCCAACACCAGAATCGATTACACCAATCGGGGCATTCACATAAACCGCCTCAATCCTATTTCATTAATAAATGTAATTTTTGTAATAAACGTATTAAATCTGCTCCTTCAATTTCATCAAAATGCCCCAAAATGTCACGCAAGTAATTTTGACGCTTTTCAATTACTTCTTGAATGATACGTTCCCCTTCTGGCAGTAAGTGAATCCTTACAACTCGGCGGTCTTGTTCATCTCGCACACGCTGCACTAGTTCATTTTTCTCCATACGATCGACTAAATCTGTCGTTGTGCTAAATGCCAAATACATTTTTGTCGATAAATCACCAATCGTCATATCGCCAGACTCATGTAACCATTGTAGAGCTACAAATTGTGGAGGTGTAATAGTGTAATTACTTAATATTTCACGACCTTTTTGCTTTATTAAGTGTGAAATAAAACGTAATTCCTTTTCTAAATTAGCTATGGATTCAAAGCTATGTCTTTCGTTATCATTCATGTAACTAGTTCACTCCTCAAATACAATTCATAGTTCTATTTTGAAGTGTTTCTATAGAAATAGCAAGTCTACAATCCGTTTAGCTTTAACTCCTGTAGACGCAACAATTCAATTAATGCTTGAGTACGGCTTGATACACCTAGCTTTTGTATCGTATTCGAAATATGATTGCGCACCGTCTTTTCACTTATGGAAAGCTTTTCTGATATTTCTTTTGTTGAGTAGTCTTCAATTAATAGCTGAAATATTTCACGCTCTCGTTTTGTAAGTAGCAAGCGTGATTGTGAGCTACCCATATCGCAACAACCTCCTATTCTGTTCTTAGTAAAGTATGTGACTAGGCGGCTTGCGGTGAGGGCGTTTTCACTATTTCCCACGCAATAATTGCTTTTCTTGTTCTGTCCAAGGTGTCCCTTTTCCTGTTTGTCGACAAATTTGCACAATTGTACCTCGTCCAGTAAAAACAGGATGACCTTTGTCGTTTTTTGCTACATAGTGAATATCAATCGAGCTTGTACCTACCTTTGCAGTTTTCACGTAAATTTGTAACTCTTCATCAAAAAATACTTGTTGCAAATAATCACATTGCAAATCAGCGACAACAGGAATATTGTCTCCGTTTGTAGATGCCCATTCACTCATTAAACCAAGAGATTTAAAATATTCGATTCTAGCAAATTCAAAATAAGTAAACGGTACTGTATTGTTTAAATGGCCGTACATATCTGTTTCACTAAAACGAACTTTCACATCCACTGAAAACTGAAATTCCTCAACCCATTGTTGAACATCCTCTATATATGTTGCACGCAAAAAACCCACCCCTTAACAATAGTATGTATTCCTCTTCGGGAAATGAATACGTATTCATTATAGCACTGTAAAAGTAGAAATCGGTTAGAAAATAACAAAAATGCTATAAAAATCAAAAAAGCTAGCTTTCTCTAGAAGAGAAAACTAGCTCTAAGTTCAATATTAGTCTACCATATGGTCAGAACCAAAGAAGTTCTTGAACATTTGTACTGTTGCTGAACGGTTAAGTGCAGCAATAGAAGTAGTTAAAGGGATACCTTTTGGACATGCTGCTACACAGTTTTGTGAGTTACCGCAGTTAGCAAGTCCGCCATCTCCCATAATTGCAGCTAAACGCTCGTCCTTGTTCATTGCACCAGTTGGGTGTGTATTGAACAGACGAACTTGTGAAAGTGGAGCTGGACCAATGAAATCTGCTTTTTCAGAAACGTTTGGACATGCTTCCATACAAACACCACAAGTCATACATTTAGATAATTCATAAGCCCATTGACGTTTACGCTCTGGCATACGTGGACCCTCACCTAAATCATAAGTACCATCGATTGGAACCCATGCTTTCACTTTTTTCAGTGCATTGAACATGCGGCTACGATCAACCTGTAAGTCACGTACTACTGGGAAAGTTTTCATTGGCTCTAAACGAATTGGTTGTGTTAATTTATCTACTAATGCAGAACAAGATTGTTGAGGGCGACCGTTAATAACCATCGAACACGCACCACAAACTTCCTCTAAACAGTTCATATCCCAAGCTACTGGAGTAGTATTTTTACCATCTGCTGTTATAGGATACTTTTGAATATGCATTAAAGCAGAAATTACGTTCATACCTGGACGGTAAGGTACGCTGAATTTTTCCAAGCGAGTAGCGCCGTTTTCAGTATCTTGTCGTAAAATCTCAATTTCAACCATTTTACCAGTGTTTACTACTGCTTCCATGATTAGTTATCCCCTTTCGCAGAGTAGTCACGTTTACGTGGTGGGATTAGAGAAACGTCAACCTCTTGGTAAGAAATTTGAGGTTCACCAGTAGCTGGATCAAATTTCGCCATTGTAGTTTTTAAGAAGTTCTCATCATCACGGTTAGGGAAATCTGGTTTATAGTGCGCACCACGTGATTCATTACGTAATAAAGCACCTTTTGTCATAACTTTTGCAAGGTATAACATATTTTTCAACTGACGCGTAAAGTGAGCACCTTGGTTACTCCATTTTTGCGTATCATTAATGTTGATTTTTTCCCAACGTTCTTGAAGCTCAGTTAACTTCTCATACGTTTGTTCAAGGCGATCATTGTGACGTACTACAGTCATATTATCTGTCATCCACTCGCCAAGCTCTTTGTGTAATAAGTATGCGTTTTCAGTTCCATCCATGTTAAGGATAGCTTCCCACTTCGCTTTTTCTTCTTCTTCACGTGCAGTAAAGATAGACTCTGGAAGATCTTCCGCATGTTTTTTAAGATGTTTTACATAGTCCACTGCATTTGGACCTGCAACCATACCACCATAAATAGCAGAAAGTAATGAGTTTGCTCCTAGACGGTTCGCACCATGCTGAGAGTAATCACACTCACCAGCAGCAAAAAGACCAGGAATTTCAGTCATTTGGTTGTAATCTACCCATAAACCACCCATTGAATAGTGAACTGCTGGGAAGATTTTCATAGGTAATTTACGTGGGTCATCGCCTACGAATTTTTCGTAGATTTCGATAATACCACCTAGTTTAATATCAAGTTCATGTGGATCTTTATGAGAAAGGTCTAGGTATACCATGTTTTCGCCGTTAATACCAAGTTTTTGATTTACACATACATCGAAAATTTCACGAGTAGCGATATCACGTGGTACTAAGTTACCGTAAGCTGGGTATTTTTCTTCTAAGAAGTACCAAGGCTTACCGTCTTTATATGTCCATACACGTCCACCTTCACCACGAGCTGACTCTGACATTAGACGGTTTTTATCGTCGCCAGGAATAGCTGTAGGGTGAATTTGAATGAACTCTCCATTCGCGTATGATGCACCTTGTTGATAAACAATCGATGCCGCTGAACCAGTGTTAATAACAGAGTTTGTTGTTTTACCGAAGATAATACCAGGACCACCAGTTGCCATAATAACAGCATCCCCGCGGAATGATTTTATTTCTTCGCTACGTAAATCTTGCGCTACGATACCGCGGCAAACGCCCTCGTCATCGATAACTGTACCAAGGAACTCCCAGTGCTCGTATTTATTTACTAAACCAGCAACTTCGTGTGCACGAACTTGCTCATCTAATGCGTAAAGTAATTGTTGACCTGTAGTTGCACCAGCAAATGCTGTACGGTGCATTAACGTACCACCGAAACGACGGAAGTCAAGTAATCCTTCTGGCGTACGGTTGAACATTACCCCCATACGGTCAAGTAAATGGATGATGCCAGGTGCAGCGTCAGCCATCGCTTTTACAGGCGGTTGGTTCGCTAAGAAGTCCCCACCATAAACTGTATCGTCAAAGTGAATCCATGGAGAATCCCCTTCACCTTTTGTATTTACCGCGCCATTAATTCCGCCCTGCGCACAAACAGAGTGTGAGCGCTTCACTGGAACTAATGAGAATAATTCAACTTCAGTGCCTACTTCAGCAGCTTTAATCGTTGCCATTAAGCCGGCTAATCCACCACCAACAACGATGATTTTGCTTTTCGCCATGATTTCTTCTCACTCCTCTTTCTTCACTAGAAAACTTCTATTTCTATTTTAATAGAATAGTTTTGCTCAAATTAAACGAATGCTAAAATTGCTCCAACACCCATTACACTTAAAATAACGAAAATTATCATTGATACGTAAGTCGCAATCTTTTGTGATTTAGGTGATTGAGTAATACCCCAGCTTACTAAGAATGACCAAACACCATTCGCTAAGTGGAATGTTGCAGATAAGATACCTACAATATAGAATGCTAGCATCCACGGATTAGAAACGATTTCTTGGATCATATCGAAGTTAACTTCAGCACCAAACGCTTTTTGAACACGCGTTTGGAAAATATGCCAAGCAATGAATACAACTAGGAAGATACCTGTAAAGCGTTGTAAACTGAACATCCAGTTACGGAATGTACCGAAACGTTTCGTATTGTACGTTGCAGTAAATGCAACATAAATTCCGTAAAGTGCGTGGAATAATAATGGAATATAAATAATTACCCATTCCATAATCAACAATAGCGCATGTGGTACTAATCCCATAGCTCCTGTTGCATTGTTGTACGTCTCTTCACCACCTACAGCAGTGAAGTTTAAAGACAAGTGGAACACCAAGAACAGACCTACTGGAATGATTCCTAGTAGAGAATGTAAGCGGCGCCATAAAAACTCACGATCTTTCGACAAGACTGTTACCCCCCTTAGTACTTAAAATCCGAAGTCAAGAACGTCACGAATTTGTAAACGTTTCACATTGACTGCGCATTTCATCATGGTACAATATTATGACATGTCCATTGTACTCTCAACGCTATAGAGCGTCAAGGTTGCTTGCAAAATTTTGCGAATATAAAAAAAAGACTTTTTCGCTGGTTTATACGATTTTTTCTCTAATAATATAGTTTTTTCATATTATTAATCTAATAAATAAGAAAATTTTAGAAAGAGGTTTTTTATTATGGAAGTCGATCAAATGAAAACGATTCCAACGTTTGGCTATGAAATTATCCGTGATTATATTTTATCTTCTATTCTTGGAAAACATGAAGAAGATGTTTTATATTGGGCAGGAAAAGAAATCGCTCGTAAATTCCCATTATTTTCAATGGATGAAGCTTCCGCATTTTTTCACGAAGCGGGCTGGGGTACTTTAACGTTAGAAAAAGAAACGAAAGATAGTCGTACTTACATACTAACTGGTGATATAGATGTATTAAAAATCGAAAGTCGCTGCTTTAGAATTGAAGCTGGTTTTCTTGCTGAACAGATGCAACACCAATTAGGTTTTTTAACAGAATGCTATGATGAAAAAAATATTAAAAATCAAACGGTAATATTCAATTTAAAATCCGATTTAAAAGAGCAAATCAAATAATCCCCGTTACTTCAACAAAAAACAAGGCATTAAGTGAAATCATTTCACAAATGCCTTGTTTTTTTGTTTTTTAAATCGGCTATATATAAACAAAAGTATGAGGATGCTATTGCTTTTGTTGCGCTTCATTTTGGAAATATTCGTTAATATTTTTCGCGGAGGTTCGCGGGATACCCGCTTCTATAAGGTCATCTATACTCGCCTCTCGAATTTTTTTCACCGAACCAAATGCCTTGAGTAGCTGCTGCTTACGTTTTGGTCCAACACCTTCAATATTATCAAGTACTGACTTAATTGCGTTCGTGCCATGCTGCTGACGTAGAAACGTAATAGCAAAACGGTGCACCTCATCTTGAATGCGTTGCAATAAATAAAAACCATCGCTCGTTCGCTTCATTTCTATTGGTTCAGGTGGTTCACCGAATAATAATTGTGATGTATTATGTTTATCGTCCTTGGCTAATCCAGCAATTGGAATGTATAACCCCAGCTCATCCTCTATCACTTCACGTGCAACTTCCATTTGCCCCTTTCCACCATCAATAATAATAAGATCAGGAAGTGGCAAATTTTCTTTTAATACACGTGTATAGCGGCGACGAATAACTTCCTGCATTGCACCGTAATCGTCATGTTTCCCAGCCTCACGTAATTTGTATTTTCGATATTCTTTTTTCGCCGGTTTACCATCAATAAACACAACCATTGCAGACACCGCGTCCGCCCCGTGCATATGGCTATTATCAAAAGCTTCTATACGAAGTGGTGGACTGATTCCTATCGCTTCACCAAGTGCCTCACATGCACCGACTGTCCGTACTTCTTGCCGCTCAATTAGCTGGAATTTTTCGTGAATTGCAATTTGAGCATTTTTCATTGCCATATCGACTAACTCTTTTTTCGAGCCGCGCTTCGGAATAATGACTTTTACATCAAGCAATTTTTCAAGTAGTGTTTCATCAATTGATGCAGGTATGAAAATTTCTTTCGGTTTAATATGTTGTGGCGTAGCGTAAAAACGCCCAACAAACGTTAAAAATTCCTCATCCGGATCACGGTAAATTGGAAATATCGATACATCGCGTTCAATTAGTTTTCCTTGCCGTACAAAAAATACTTGAACGCACATCCAACCTTTTTCAACAGCAAAACCAAAAACGTCCCGATTCGACAAATCCCCCGTAACTATTTTTTGTTTTTGCATCACTGTTTCAATATGTGCAATTTGATCCCGAAATTCCTTCGCTCGTTCAAATTGTAAATTTTCGGCTGCCTCTAGCATTTTTACTTCAAGGTCCTTTTTTACATCTTCATAGCCACCGTTTAAAAACTTTATTATTTCCTCGATCATTTCATCGTAAACCTTTTGCTCTATCTCTTTCACACATGGTGCTAAGCATTGTCCTAAATGATAGTACAGGCATACTTGACTAGGAAGCTGTGCACATTTTCTAAGCGGGTAGATACGATCCAATAATTTACGTGTTTCATTCGCTGCATAGGCGTTTGGGTACGGACCAAAATATTTGGCCTTATCTTTTTTCACTTTACGAGTAGTTAAAATACGTGGATACTTTTCATTCGTAATTTTTATATATGGATACGTTTTATCATCCGTTAACATAATATTGTATTTCGGATCATGTAGTTTAATTAAGTTCAATTCTAAAATTAGTGCTTCTAAATCGGAGCTCGTAACGATATATTCAAAATCCTCAATTTCACTTACTAAGCGCTGCGTTTTCCCATTATGCGTGCCATTAAAATAAGAGCGCACACGATTTTTTAATATTTTGGCCTTACCAACATAAATAATCGTGCCTTGGCGGTCTTTCATTAAATAACAGCCCGGTTCATCTGGTAAAATGGCTAATTTATTTTGAATGATTTCATTCATCATTGATCACCTAAATTTTTGTCATATACGTCAATTTTATCTGAAAAGAAGGTAAATAAAAAGCCGTGTGTATAATTAAATACACACGGCCATTCAATACATTATTTGTTTGAGTTGATGAAGTCAATTAACGCTTCTTTTGGTTGGAAGCCAGCAGTTTTTGCTTTTAATTCACCATCTACGAATAATAATAATGAAGGAATTGACATGATTTGATATTCCGCTGCAGTACCTTGGTTGTTATCTACATCTACTTTTACGATTTTCACGTCATTACCGATTTCCGCATCCACTTCTTCAAGAACTGGAGCGATCATTTTACAAGGACCACACCATGCTGCCCAGAAGTCTACAAGAACTACGCCTTGTGCGATTTCTTGTGCAAAAGTTTGATCTGTACCGTGTACAATTGCCATATTATATAGCCTCCTTAAACTAACATCTGTTTGTAGTATAACATGATTTACCAAAGAAAAAACATTTATATGCTTGCGTTGAATTTTTCTCAATTAGTGTACATAAAAACTAAAATGTACTCCACTTTCCTAATATAATATTAGATTCGTTCTCTAATAAGTGGCGAAGGTCACTACCCTTTCTTTGTAAAAAGGAGAATTTCTTGTAAATCATAGTTTGTTTATAAAATTTTATTGTAGCGTGTTTCTAACGTTGTCAGTTATTTATATAATTTACTAATATATCAACCTTACATATTAAGTTATTTATCTTTAAAAATTTTTCATGAATAAAACGGGGTTTTATCAAGCGATTCTATAAGACTTACTTATAAAAGCGTATTTACGACTGGTCAAGATAATGTGTTCGTGCGCTCACTATGATTGCAATTTACACGAAATTAACAGAGTCCATAAAAAATAGCCGCCTCTAAAAGAGACGGCTAAATAATTATGCATTTACTTTTAACGCTTTGAATTCTTCGATTAAAAGCGGGATGACTTCAAATAAATCGCCAACGATACCGTAGTCCGCTACTTTGAAAATATTCGCTTCTGGGTCTTTGTTAATCGCAACGATTACTTTCGAGTTCGACATACCAGCTAAATGCTGAATGGCACCTGAAATACCAGCAGCGATATATAAATCAGGAGTTACAACTTTACCAGTTTGACCGATTTGTAATGAGTAATCACAGTAATCTGCATCACAAGCACCACGAGAAGCACCTACTGCTCCACCTAGTACATTAGCAAGCTCTTTTAATGGCGCAAATCCTTCTTCTGATTTTACACCACGTCCTCCTGCAACAACTACCTTCGCTTCTGACAGGTCTACACCTGCTGTTGATTTACGTACTACTTCTTTAATAATCGTACGTAAGTTTGTAATATCAACAGAAATTGCTGCTACACTTCCAGTACGACTTTCATCTTTTACAAGTGGCGCAATATTGTTTGGACGGATAGTTACGAATACTATACCGTCTTTCACTTTTACTTTTTCAAACGCTTTACCTGAATATATTGGGCGAATAAACAGCGCAGTATCTCCTGCTCCTTCAATTTCAGTTACGTCTGAAATTAAGCCAGACTGTAATTTAGAAGCAATTTTTGGTGATAAGTCTTTCCCAAGCGCTGTATGTCCAAAGACGATCGCTTCTGGATTTTCTTGCTCAGCTATGGCCATAAATGCTTGACCAAAGCCATCTGATGTATATGCTTTAAGATGTGGATGCTCAACTGTAACAACACGGTCTGCACCATATGCTACTAGCTCGCTCGCAACGCTAGCAATCCCATCTCCAATTAATACGCCTACTACTTCGCCACCATCAGCGATTTGTTTAGCTGCTGCAATTGCCTCGAATGATACGTTACGTAGGCTTCCTTCACGAACTTCACCTAATACTAACACTTTTTTTGACATGTCGATCCCTCCATTACCTATCTTCGTTAAATTAGATTACTTTTGCTTCTGAATGAAGTAAGTTTACTAACTCTTTTACTTGTGCTTGTAACTCACCTGCTAATACACGACCTGCAGCTTTTTGTGGTGGTAAATAGATTTCTACTGTTTCTATTTTTACTGCCACATCATCTTCGTCGATATTTAAATCATCAAGCTCAAGTTCAGCTAGCGGCTTTTTCTTTGCCTTCATAATCCCAGGTAAAGAAGGATAACGTGGCTCGTTTAAGCCTTGCTGTGCTGTTACTAGAAGTGGTAATGAAGTTTCCAGCACTTCTGAATCTCCTTCGATGTCACGTACGATTTTCACATTAGTGCCTTCGATTTCAAGGCTCGTAATTGTCGTTACGTAGTTGATGCCTAGTAAGTCTGCTAAACGAGGACCTACTTGACCAGAACCGCCATCGATTGCAACGTTTCCAGCTAAAATTAAATCTGCTTCTTTATCTTTTAAGTATTCAGCTAAAATGTAAGCTGATGAATATTGATCTAGTTCATCTAAATCGTCTTCTGTATTAATTAATACGGCCTCATCTGCGCCCATCGCAAGAGCTGTACGGAGTTGCTTTTCTGCATCTTCTCCACCGATTGTGACAACCGTAACTTTACCGCCTAGTGCATCACGTTTTTGAATTGCCTCTTCAATTGCATATTCGTCGTAAGGGTTGATGATGAATTCAGCACCGTCTTCTTGAATTTTGCCACCTGCTACGACAATTTTTTCTTCTGTGTCAAATGTACGCTTTACTAATACAAAAATATTCATTATACAGACCTCCTGAAGCTATTATTTATTTACCATTAAAGACTGGATCACGTTTTTCGATAAATGCTTGAATTCCTTCTTTTGCATCTTCTGATACGAATACCGTACCAAAACTTTCTGCTTCTGCTGCTACTCCTTCAAAGAATGAAGCAGGCTTTGAATATTGCAGCATTTGAATTGCTGCTTTAAGCGCAACTGGACTTTTTTTCGCTATTTTCTTCGCTATTTCTAGCGTTTTTGGAAGTAGTTCTTCATCTGAAAATGCTTTATTTGCTAGCCCCCACTGTACGGCTTCTGTACCCGAAATTGGGTCAGAAGTAAACATCATTTCAGCCGCTTTCGCCATACCAACATAACGAGGTAATCGTTGTGTACCAGCAAAGCCAGGGATTAAACCTAGCTGTAATTCAGGCAAGCCTAGTTTTGCATTTTCAGTAACGAAACGCATATGGCAACCCATTGCAAGCTCCAAACCACCACCAAGTGCTGCACCGTGTATCGCAGCAATAATTGGTTTTGGAAACGTTTCTAATCGTTCGAAAACTACTTGACCGTTTTGTGCAAGTTTAGTAAACTCTGCACCTGTAGATACTGCTGTAAATTCTTTTATATCTGCACCCGCTGAGAAAAATCGACCTTCTCCGTGCAAAACAATTACGCGAACAGAGTCATCATGTTCAACCGCATCAAGTATTTCATTCACCTCGGCAATCATGCCTCGTGATAATGCATTAGCTGGTGGTCTTTGTATAGTAACAACAGCTACTCCTTCATCAATTGTCCAACTTAGAAACTCCATTCTCCCACACCCCTTTTTAAGCTTTTAAACCATTCAGTAGCAACTGTTGCACTTTTGGCGCTTGTTCCAGTAAATCATATCGATAATCGTTCATAACCCATGACGTAGTAATTTCGTCAATTGCACCAAATACCATTTGACGTGCTACGCGAACGTCCATCGTGCTATTGAACTCTCCAGAGACCATGCCTTCAATTAAAATTTCGTCAAGTAGTTTTAAATATTCTTTTAGAATAGAATTAATTTTCAATCTTATTTCTTTATTCGATTGACGTAATTCTAATTGAGTTACAGTTGCTAGATGGCGATCGCTAGATAATACTTTAAAATGGTTTTCAATCATTCGGCAAAGTTTATCCGAAGAAGAATCCCCACTTTTAATTATATCTTGTAAATTCTCTACGAAAACCCCCATTTTTTCCTGAAATACAGAAATAAGGATATCTTCCTTGTTTTTAAAGTAAAGATAAATAGTTCCGTCCGCTACGCCTGCTTGCTTTGCAATTTTAGATACTTGCGCTTGATGATAGCCGTTCTCTGCAATTGCTATTACTGCCGCATCAATAATTTGTTTATACTTGGGTTTATTTCGTTTCAAGTTGTTCACCACCAAAAAAATATGAAAACATGAATGACCATTCATTCATGTTTTCATATTATAATTTGTTCCACCTTCTGTCAATAGTTGGCTCTTGATTTATTTCGCTTGTTGCTTTTCCATTTTTTGCTTATCCTCTTCAATTAATGTTCTACGCAAAATTTTACCAACCGCTGTTTTCGGAAGCTCTTTACGGAATTCATAATGACGAGGTACTTTATATGCTGCTAATTGTTTACGGCAAAATACATTTAAGTCATCTTCTTTTACTGAACGTCCTTCTTTTAATACGATATAGGCCTTTACTGTTTCTCCGCGATACGGATCCGGAATACCTGCAACAACACACTCTTGAATTGCTTCATGCTCATATAAAACTTCTTCTATTTCACGCGGATAAATATTAAACCCACCTGCAATAATCATATCTTTTTTGCGGTCTACTACATAGAAATAGCCGTTTTCATCCATGTAACCTAAATCCCCAGTTAAAAACCAACCATCATTAAATGTCATTGCAGTATCTTCAGGGCGTTTCCAGTAGCCTTTCATTACTTGTGGCCCTTTAATGGCGATTTCGCCGATTTCCCCCGGTGGTAAAGCTTCTGATTCGCCCGAACGTAAAATAATAGCGTCTGTATCTGGCCACGGAACACCAATAGAGCCGGAGACACGTTCATCCCAAATAAAGTTTACATGCGTAACTGGTGAAGTTTCCGTTAAACCATATCCCTCAACAAGCTTCCCACCTGTAATTGCTTCAAATTTCTCTTGGACTTCTACTGGTAAAGGTGCGGACCCACTTAAACATGCTTTTATTGATGATAAGTCATATTTACCGAGGTCTGGATGATTTAATAAAGCAATATACATCGTCGGAGCCCCTGGGAATAGTGTTGGCTTTTGCTTATCAATTGTTTTTAATGCTTGTTCAGCATCAAATTTCGGCAGTAGTATCATTTTACTTTTCTTCATCACAGATAAAACTAAAACGGTTGTCATACCGTATACATGGAAAAATGGCAGTATACCTAAAATCGATTCTTGCCCATCGACACACCGGTACATCCATGCATCACACATCATTGTGTTGGCAACTAAGTTTTTATGCGTTAACATAACTCCTTTTGGGTAGCCAGTTGTACCACCCGTATATTGAAGCAAAGCAACATCGTCTTCAAAATCAAACGGTAACTCTATCTCTTTTAATGGCGCTGATCTAATAATTTCAGTGAATAAATGATTCATGCCACTATGCTCTACTTTTACACTAAAGCCATACTGCTTCTTTTGAACAAACGGATATAATAAATTTTTTGGAAAAGGTAAATAATCTTTAATGCCCGATACAATAACATTTTCAATCTGAGTTTCTTTTAATATTTTCATAACGCGTGGATATAAAATATCCATTACTAAAATAACTTTGGCACCTGAATCTGCCATTTGATATTGCAATTCGCGCTCCGTATATAGTGGATTCGTTTGTACAACTATTCCCCCAGCATACATCGTACCATAATATGCAATAACTGATTGTGGACAGTTTGGAAGCATAATTGCAACACGATCGCCTTTCTCCACCCCTAGAGATCGTATATAGTTTGCAAATTTGAGCGCAGATTCATAAACTTCTTTGTACGTTAGATCTTTCCCCATAAAATGAATACACACTTTATCCGGATACTCTTTATACGCATCCGTTAAAAATTGTTGCACTGGAATTCTAGGTAAATCGATTGTGTGCGGAATCTCCTTTGGATACTTTGATAACCAAACTTTTTCTGTCATATTAATCTCCCCCTCGCTTTAAATTAACAAATATTCTGATTATTTTTTATTATAATAAAAAAAGAATGTGTTTACAAATGATTTATTGTTATTATTTTCAAAATTCGCTCGAATATACTTCATTTCTCTATTTAATGTTATCGAATGAA
Source organism: Solibacillus sp. CAU 1738 (assembly GCF_039888725.1). Taxonomy (NCBI): domain Bacteria; kingdom Bacillati; phylum Bacillota; class Bacilli; order Caryophanales; family Caryophanaceae; genus Solibacillus; species Solibacillus sp. CAU 1738. The sequence continues at coordinate 221,806 of NZ_JBDQQN010000001.1, read as the reverse complement.
TAATGATTCACTCTATAAAGCCTATGATTTATTTTATAAATATACTTTCTTTCCAAATAAAAAAAGAGCAAGACCATTTTCATGATCTTGCCCAATAATTAACTTGTTGTTAAATAATAAATGCCCACTGCAATAAAAACAACGCAAACAACAATCAAAACTTTCGCTAATTTTTCCATATTTTGCACTCCTACAATATACTTGCACCGATGACAAACGATAAACCTACTGAAATTGTGAAGGAAATAAGGCCTACAGAGCGATTATCCATTGCTATTTCTTCATCTACATTAAAGCTAGGTGTTAAAAACTCAAATAAAAAGTAAGCGAAAATTAATAATGCAAAGCCGAATAATCCCCAGCTGAGCATTTCAACTAATGTCGTATGACGCTCAATTGAATACCGGAAAATATTACATACTCCGAGAATTTTCCCGCCTGTAGCAAGAGCTACTGCAACATTTCCTTTTTTAATTTCCTCCCAGTTTTTATATTTCGTTACAATTTCAAACAACACCATAGATACAACAAGACATAAAACAACAACACTAAAATATCCGGCTGTTTCAACTAATGGATGTCGCCAAAAAGTAGAGGCTAGCATATGCTCATCTCCTTTTTCCTTATTTCAATTCTACAACAGTTACGCCAAACCCACCTTCTCCTGCTTCTCCATAGCGGAAGGACTTCACACGTTTATGGCCTTTTAAATAACTTTGAATACCTTGACGTAATGCGCCCGTTCCTTTTCCATGAATAATTGATACACGCGGATAGTTTGCCAGTAGCGCATCATCTAAATATTTTTCTGTACGGATTAATGCGTCCTCGTAACGTTCACCACGTAGATCTAACTCTAGTTTTACATGACTATTGCGATTTTTTACATTTGTCATTGTTCGCGTTTGCTGTTCTTTTTCAGGCTTCACATATTCTAAATCCGCTTCTTCAAGCTTCATTTTTAAAATACCGATTTGTACAACCCATTCTTTATCTGAAACTTTTTCAAGTAACATTCCTTTTTGACCATAGCTTAACACTTTAACTTCGTCACCAACTGTTAAATTTTGAGCACGTTCTCTTTGCGCTACTGCTTTTTGCAACACTTTATTTTCTTTTGGAGCAGCTTCATCTAAACGTTTTTTCGCATCGATTAACTCATGCTCTTTGACGATTTTACTTGCATTTTTGCGCATTTCACGAAGCTCTTCAATAATTGTTTCAGCCTCACGTTTTGCTTCATCAATTATTTTTCGAGCTTTATCTTTCGCTTTTTTCTCTAAGCTTTCTTTTTTCTCATCATATGTGCGTATACGCTCTTCTAGCTGTTCATGTAAATACTGCGCTTCTTCGAGCAATGCATGCGCCTCATCTGCTTCACGCTCTGAGCGAACGCGGCTTTCTTCTAGTGATGCAATCATCGATTCTACTTCATGGCGATCTGTACCAGTAAAGGATTTTGCTCTATCAATAATTCCAGCTTTTAAGCCTAGACGTTTGGAAATTTCAAAAGCATTAGAACGTCCAGGTACACCGATTAACAGGCGATACGTCGGACTTAAAGTTTCTACGTCAAACTCCACACTTGCATTTACAACGCTAGGACGGTTGTAGCCGTATGCTTTTAATTCTGGATAATGTGTTGTCGCCATTACGCGCGCACCGTAATCTACTACTTCATCTAAAATTGAAATCGCAAGGGCTGCTCCTTCTTGTGGGTCGGTTCCAGCACCTAGCTCATCAAATAGGACCAGTGATTTGTCGTCAAACTTACTTAAAATATCAACAATATTCACCATGTGGGAGGAGAATGTTGATAATGATTGCTCAATGGATTGCTCGTCCCCAATATCGGCGAAAACTTGCTCGAATACGGCAAGCTCTGAACCATCTAGTGCAGGTACAGGTAAACCAGACTGCGCCATAATTGTGCAAAGACCAACAGTTTTTAATGTGACAGTCTTACCACCCGTGTTCGGTCCAGTTATAACAATTGCTGTAATGTCACGCCCAAATTCAATCGTATTCGGCACTGCCTCTTCAATTGATAATAGTGGATGACGTGCACGAACTAAACGTGTAAAGCCTTCTTTATTCATCGTAGGCTTCGTACATTTATTCGCTTGACCGTACTTACCTTTCGCTAAAATCACATCAATTTCGCCAAGTAATTGTACTAGTACGAATAAGTCATGACCCACTTCTTCTACTTTTGCAGATAACGCGAGTAAAATTCTTTCAATTTCTGCTTGTTCTTTTACTTTTAAACGTTGTACTTCATTATTTGCTTGCACAACAGCATCTGGTTCAATAAATAATGTTTGACCGGATGAAGATTGGTCATGTACAATCCCGCCGTAATGCGAACGATATTCTTGCTTTACCGGAATAACAAAGCGGTCATTTCGAATCGTAATAATCGAATCAGATAGCATTTTCGATGCATTGCTACCGCGCGTTAAGCTTTCTAATTTTTGACGGACTTTTGCTTCCTCCGCCCGTAAAGATTGGCGAATAGAACGTAATGCTGAGCTTGCTGAATCAAGTACAGCACCATTTTCATCTATACAATCATTAATTTCATGCTGTAATGCGGTTAAAATCGGCATTTGCTCTTTTCGTTCAGCAAAATGAGGAATCTCAATCGCTCCCTCTGCCTCAATATCCTCTATAAAATTGCGTAAAATTCTGCTCGCACGAATTGTACTTGCAATTTCCATTAGCTCAACAGGTGACAACATCCCACCAATTTGCGCGCGTTTTGCATGTGGACGGACATCGAAAATTCCACCCATCGGTACATTGCCTTTGACACGTAAAATAGATAGTCCTTCATCCATTTCATCTAATAGCGCTACAACGGTCTCAAAATCTGTTTCGGGTATTAGCTCCTCAATAGCAGCCTTCCCAATAGAAGATGTACAAAAGCTTGCTACTTGCTCTCGTACTTTATCAAATTCTAGTGTTTTCAATGCTCTTTTTTCGATCATGAAAAACACCCCCTATATCTATTTATATTTGCGAATAAATGTCTCAAATTGTTCAACTGACCATGTGTTAACAATCAGTTCTTTTTTCAGCCAAGCTTTTTGTGCATAGCTTGTGCCAATTTCCATAAAACGAAGCTGGTCAATAGCATGAGCATCTGTATTTATAGCGATTGGCACATTTTTCTCCATCGCTAGCTGTAAGTGTTCAATGCATAAATCTAATCGATATGGATTAGCATTCAGTTCTAAAATTTTCCCATATTTCGCAGCCCACTCAATTAATTGCGGTACATCTGGATTATAACCACCTCGTTGACCTACGATGCGCCCTGTCGGATGGGCAATCATATGCACGTATGGATTCGTCACTGCTGAATATAGACGCGCCATAATTTTATCCTGTGATTGCGTAAAGCTTGAATGGATTGACGCGATAACAAAATCCAGTTCCTTCATGACATCATCCGAGAAATCTAGCGAAGCATCTGGTAATATATCCATTTCCGTCCCTCTAAATAATCGGAAATTCGGATGCTTTTCATTAAATGCGTATATTTCAAGTTTTTGTTTCTCTAAACGTTCTGGTGTTAAACCGTTTGCAACTTTTAAATATTGTGAATGATCCGTAATAACGCCATATTTATAGCCTTGTTCGATTAATGCTTCTCCCATTTCAGCTACAGAATGTGCACCGTCAGACCAAGTAGTATGCATATGCAAATCAGACACGATATCGCTTAATTTCACTAAATCATCTAGCTCATCTAAGCGCTCTAATTCCTTGCCGTTTTCGCGAACTGTTGGAGGTATAAATGGCAGATCAAAATGTGCAAAAAAATCTTGCTCCGTTTCAAAAGTTGCAATTGTACCATCCGGCTGCTCAACACCGTATTCACTAATTTTCTTACCTTGTGCTTTTGCCAGCTGACGCATACGGACATTATGATCTTTTGAACCAGTAAAGTGATGTAATGCTGTCGCATATTCACTCATTTTTACTAAGCGGAAATCGACACTAACCGGCTCCTCACGATCTAAAATAACCGAAATTTTCGTATCGCCTGCCGCTACAACTTCTAAAATAACGAGCTGTGATAAAATCGCTTCGCGTACTGCCTCATATGCATCTGTCGCGACGATAAAATCGATATCTTTACTCGTTTCACTTACACGGCGGAAGCTACCTGCAACCGAAAATTTCTGTACTTCAGATAAACTAGCTAATAATTCATTAATTTCAAAGACGACCGGCTCTAGTTGCCAAATTGGTAAACGCTCTGCACGAGAGCCAACATTCGCTAGCTCCTTTAAAATTTTCTCTGCTGTTTTCGCACCAAACCCCGCTAATGCTTGTACTTTTCCTGTTTCACATGCTTCTTGCAATGAGGCAGCATCAATAATATTAAGCTCTTGATAAAGCTTGGCTAACTTTTTCCCGCCAAGACCCGGAAGCTTCATTAATGGCACTAATCCTTTTGGAACAGTTTCTTCAAGCTCCTTTAACACACTTGACTCGCCTGTTTCTATTAATTCTAAAATAATAGTAGCTGTACCTTTTCCGATTCCTTTAATAGCCGTAATATCTTCTATTTCACTTAAACTACGCTCGTCTGTTTCTAGTGCAGCTGCTGCTTTACGAAATGCTGATACTTTAAATGGGTTTTCGCCTTTTAATTCTAGATACAACGCAATTTTTTCAAGCGTACGAATAATAATTTTTTTATTCATATTATCTCTCCTTAAAAAGGCTTCCCCCATTAGTCGAGAGAAGCCTTGTGCATCTTATTTCGAGTAAATATACCACCAGTTTTGGAACATACTCGTTATTATTGGTGTATGTTCGAGTATGATACCTGTTAAAATAGATTTACTTAGCACTCCTTGCACACTTTCTAATGGTAATAATGCAAATACATATAAACCGATAAAAATTAAGAAGTAAAATTCTACGAAGCATAATAATGCCCCGAGTAATCGGTTAATTGACCCGAGTACAGGCAAATACGTTAAAAAATCAAACATTGAACCGACAATTTGCAATGCGATTTTTACAACAAAGAAAATTATTGCAAAGGCAATAACACGATAAAATGTCCGGTCAACGTCTAATGTATCCAAAATAAGTGTAGCAGTAGAATTTTCTGTAAAACCAGGATACGGAATCCATAACACGAATTTTTGTGCTAACGGTTTATAATAAATATATGCTACGATGAGTGCAATAAAAAAGCTACCAATATGAATTGCTTGAACTACAAATCCACGCTTCGCACCGACAATTAGACTAGCAACCAATATAAATAATAAAATAATATCTAGCATTTACTTCAATCCTTTAATTTTTTCAATTCTTCTTCAAGTGCTCCTACTTGCTCTTTTAATTGTAGTAATTCGTGCACGGAATTGACCGCTGTGAGGACTGCTAGCTTAGCGCTATCTAAAGATGGATTATGTACACTAATTTCACGCATTTTATCGTCTACAATTGAAGCAACTAATCGCATATGACCAGTTGTCTCTGTTCCGACCATTTTATATGTATGACCGTAAATTTCAACTGAAATCCGATTTTTTTCTTGTTCAGCCAAATTGATACCTCCCAAAATCATAAGCAACGACAGTAACTCAATCAGGTAGCCATTCTAATAGATTATAACTCACGTACATTCCCTGTTCGATTTTCTGCAATTTTCATACTACATATCATACCATGAAACACTTTTAAATGGGAATAACGAGAGTAGAAAGGAGTCCATCAATGACAAATATTGTATTACAACTTACAAGTGAAAAACAAAAGGAGGTACAATCCTATTATGCTACTTATTTCATAAATCGAAACGCACCAGGCGTAATTTTTGCAGCAAAGCTTTCCGATACATCCATTACGATGTACAAATCCGGAAAGGTAATGTTCCAGGGGGCGGGAGCACAACGCGAGGCAGCTCGCTGGGGTACAGAAACTATGGATAACAAAAGAGTATCTAAAGCAAAAGGTGATACACTACCTGAAAACTTCGCTTCAATGTCGGTTCTGGGCTCAGATGAAACAGGTACAGGTGATTATTTCGGTCCCGTAACAGTAGCAGCTGTTTACGTCCCTTTAGAAAAAATCGCTCTTGTGCAGGAGCTAGGCGTCAAAGATTCAAAAATGTTAACAGACGACTATATGCGGAAAATTGCACCTGATTTAATGAAGGTTTGTACACATAGTATTTTAACTTTACGCAATGATAAATATAATGCGATTCAAGCACGTGGCTATTCTCAAGGGAAAATTAAGGCGATGCTGCATAACCAGGCACTTAAACATGTATTGAATAAAATTGCCCCTGAAAAACCACAGCATATATTAATTGACCAGTTTGCAGAGCGCGGCATTTACTATAACCATATAAAAAATGAAAAAGAAATTGTTCGTGAAAATGTATTATTCTCAACGAAGGCAGAAAATTTACACGTCGCTGTAGCAACGGCTTCAATTTTAGCTCGCTATGCTTTTTTAAAGGAAATGGATCGATTAGCTGAAATTGTAGGCTTCCCATTACAAAAAGGAGCAAGTAGTAAAGTCGATGAAATGGCTGCACGTATTTGGCTTAAACAAGGTGAGGAAACATTACGCAAGTTGACAAAATGGCATTTCGCAAACACAGAGAAAGCCCGGAAATTGGTGCAAAAAAAGCGTGCACGGGATTAATTTTTTGAAAATAATAACAAGTTTACACACCAGACTGTCTTGAAAACGCTTGTCAGACAAGGCGCGCAGTCGAGCGAAGACGCGAATTGAACATGAGTTCATGAGCGGACGAGCGAGGCAAGTAACGCAGTATGCGAGCGAATGCATTGTCCGGATCGAAGCTAGTGCAACGATGCAGATCACGTTTGTCAACAGTAAAAGCCCGAAGAATTTTCTTCGGGCTCGATTTCACTTAACACCTTCATGAAATTAAAACTGTCTGGCTTTTGCTTCTGACCTCAAGAGTTGGTTATGGAGAGTAATCTCCGTTTCACCATTTACTTGAGATTTTGAATGCTTAATCCGTGTCCAGTTTTGGCGGATTTTTCGAGATTTTGGATCTGAATTGTCAGGTTTACTCATCTTTTTCCCTCCTACCCATGTTGGAACTAGTGTGAAATCTGTCATAGTATAAGCTGTAGCACTCTTTTTATACGCCTTTTACTTCTTTTCTGTTACAGCAAAATAATTTCCTTCATCGTCCGCAAAATTAAACACTTTTCCAAAAGGCATCTCCACTAATTCACCAACTGTAATACCTTTTTGTTGATAGTCAGCATACAAACTTTCAATATTTGCTGTATAAAACATAATCGATGGCGTGCCCAGTGTTAGTTCAGGTGACATTTTCGCAATAATAGCTTTATCATGCAAAACAAAAGAAGTTTCAGCATCTACAGTTGGCGCCACTTCATACGAATGCATCATTTCATTTGAATGTTCTGCAATTAACACAAATCCTGCCTTCTCTGTCCAAAACTTCATTACTTCTTCCGGATTTTTTACATACAACATAACTTGTCCAATTTGTTGAATCATATTATAGTTCCCTCCTACCAATTTCTTTAACTATATGTCATATATCAAAAAATGTGCAATTTTTTTAATTATAAAAAGACAGGACTTTCTCTTATAGGAAAGCCCTGTTTCTCTTAATTTATAAAGACTACTAAACTACTTTTGTGGAGATTGGTAGCCTTCGCGTTTTGTTACATCTACTCTTTTTAAGAATAAAGCAAGGAATAATGCAACAGCCGCAACAATCGTTGCTACCATAAATGTATAGTTAATTCCGTCTAACATTGCTGTTTGACCGATTTGTGCTGTCATTTCAGCAATTTGTGACTCTGTAGGTGTTACACCACTTGCTACCATATTAGCTTGGGCATCTGCTGCAAGCTCAGCTGCACGTGTTTTAATATGAGAGTTCATAATTGTAACAAGAATCGCTGTACCAATCGCACCAGAAACTTGCTGAACAGTATTATTAATCGCTGTACCATGCGGATTCATTTTCATAGGTAATGAATTTAAACCATTTGTCATAATTGGCATCATAACTAACGACATACCCATCATACGTATAGTGTATACTGTGATAATATATGCATAAGAAGAGTCCATTGATAGTTTCGATAAACAATATGTTGAAACTGTAGTAATAGTTAACCCAATTAATGCTAATATTTTCGGTCCATATTTATCAAATAATTTACCTGTAATAGGTGACATTAACCCCATAAGAATAGCCCCTGGAAGCATCATTAACCCTGCATCTAACGGAGAAATTCCACGTACTGTTTGGATATATGCCGGCGTCAAGATCATACCTGAGAACATTGCCACTGACACAACCATCGAAATGATTGAAGCAAGTGCAAACATCGGGTATTTGTAAATACGTAAATTTAATAACGGTTGCTCCATTTTTACTTGACGCAAGATGAAGAGCAATACGCTAATTCCCCCAACGATAATCGTGCCGTATACTTCAGGAGTATCCCAGCCTTTTGAACCAGCTGAACTGAATCCATATAATAGACCACCAAAACCAATTGTGGAAAGTACGAGTGAAAAGTAATCAAGCTTCACATCGCGTGTTTCCATGACGTTTTCTAACTTCCAAATACCTAATAATAAGCTGATTACCGCAAATGGAATAATCATTTCGAATAATAAACGCCAATCATGATGCTCTACAATCCAACCTGATAAAGTTGGACCAATTGCTGGAGCAGCAATCATTACTAAACCGAAAATACCCATTGCCGCTCCGCGTTTTTCAATAGGGAAACTCGACAACATAACGTTCATTAATAAAGGAGACATTGTGGCTGCTCCTGCTGCTTGCACCATACGACCAGCAAGTAATACACCAAATGATGGCGCAACTGCTGCTAGTATTGTCCCAAGTAAAAATAAAGACATAGAAACTATAAAAATATGTCTATTTTTAAATTTAGTAATAAAAAAGGCAGATGCAGGTACTAATACCCCACTAACAAGCATGTAACCTGTTGACAGCCATTGTACAGTTGAATAATCCTTTATTCCTAAATCCACCATTATTGTAGGTAAGGCTACATTGAGTAATGTATTATTTAAAAACGCAACAAATGCACCTACAAACAATATGGCAATCATTAAATAAGGAGGTTTTTTAGTTTGTGTTTCTTGATTCATTTTAGTTCCTCACAATTCTTTATATCTCTATATTGCTATTCGCTTGATTTATTTTATACTCACAGTCCAAAATTATCAACAATTTTATTCCGCTAAGTATAAAACGTTGTAAATAAAGCGTTTCCAAGGTAGAATGAGAGTATAATACTATTGAATAGGGGGGGATTTTATGAATAATCGTAAACGCCAAGTTATAGAATCATCTCTACAACTATTTACTGAAAAAGGATTTCAAAATACATCCATCCAAGATATTTTAGAACGCGCTAATATTTCTAAAGGTACTTTTTATAATTATTTTTCATCAAAAAATGAGTGCTTCATGGCGATTTTAGAGCAATCCCGATATGAAGCAAGCCTACGCCGTCACGAACTACTTGTTGGCAAAGATAAACAAGATATTGATGTTTTAATCGAACAAATTATAGTTATTATGAAAATTAATGAGGAGCAAAACTTAATTACATTATTCGAAGGGGTTATCAAATCAACTGATAAAGAACTGAAAAGAACTTTAGCAAACCATCGACTATTCGAAATTGAGTGGTTAATGGAAAGGTTTACAGATGTTTTCGGTGAAGAGGTCCGCCCATACACATTTGAATGCGGAATCATTTTTTGGGGTATGGTCAATCATTTGTCTATGACATGGCGCAATGTTTATGAAACACAAATTGAAGCAAAACGCCTTGTTCGTATTGCATTACGCAATATCCAAGCATTATTGCCAACATTAATAAAAGAAAACGATGTTTTGCTTGGTCCTGATATTGTGCATTTACTGAGCAAAAAAATGCAGCAGAAACCAATTGAGAAAGACGAATTGACTGAGCAATTACAGGGCTTTATTAACCGTTTAGATAATGAGCCCAATATAATTGGTGAACAATTTGCTTCTTGTTTAGCCGAGGAGTTTTCGCTTGCAACACCACGTACTCATGTAATTGAAGTGTTATTAAAACCTTTCCGCGAGGCTTTCTCCAATACATCACATGAGGCTGCTTCCATCGACCTTGCAAATATGATGTGGTATTATCTCAATACAATGACTAAATCGGGTGAAGCAGATTGTTGACAATCGTCATCTACATCTTCCCTTTCACTTCTTCAGTTTCCAAAGGCTCTCAATAAAGAAGTTACCCCAAATAATAAACGTAATTTTCACGTGTATTATTTGGGGTTTTTTTTTCATTTCAAATAAAACAATCCGCCATTAATTATTTCAACTTTAATTTTCGCATCGTATCGTTCTTCTAACGCCTGTTTTTCGATTTCATAGCTTTCAGGTTTATTATCTATACCTTCATAAAAATATTCTAAAACCCTCATATCTCGTTCCCATCTTTTTGCCGATTCTTCAGCCCAAGTATGATCATCTTGGGAAATAACAGCTTCAATTGCGGCATCTAATCGGTCAAGTGCTCGACTTGGTTTTATTATATATTGCACATGAAATGCAGCTTCTGACATATTAGGTGCTAACTCAACACCATATAATGATTCATGAAAATTTTCTTCTATTTGCCCTGTCAATAAGTTCATACCAAATGAATATAACATTTCTTTAGTCCGATCACTGCAGTAGGATATTTTATAATTTACACTTAACCAAGGCGTTAAAACTGCTTGGACTTCGGCTGAATTAACTTGCTCATACATTTTGACAAAAGCCCCTTGTTCTTTTGTTACTTGAAATAACTGGCTAAGCCTTTGGGAACCAAAATGAACGTTTTCACCTTGCCGATTCCCAGAAAGCTTGTTTTGATCTGTAATAAATGTTACTTGCGCTGGATTCGGTTCACTATTTGTCGCTTCAACATACTGCCAATAATATGGTCGATTCATTATTCTCTTATCTATATCAATTGTTAATTGAACTGTAAGCGCATCATCACTGTCATGGACAACCTCGCAATGATTTTCTATAAAAAATTGTCGTAAAAAACTATGAACTTGCTGTGGATACATGGAAATCCTCCTCGCAAACAGCTAGGCGCTTTTATTTATATGGATTTTTTCAGATTTGTTAATATTGCATCTAAGTCGCCTACTACTTTTTCAAACACATCAATTTTCGTATGGAGTAATGCCAATATGTCGTCTTCAATCGTATTTTCAATCGCCAAATTATATATATGCACGTCTTCTTCTTGTCCTAATCGATGAACACGTCCAATCCGTTGCTCTAGCTTCATTGGGTTCCAAGGTAAATCATAATTAATAACGTGATGACAAAATTGTAAGTTTATCCCTTCACCACCTGCTTCAGTCGCAATCAGTACTTGAGCTTGTTCTTTAAATAGATGCTTCATATAATCACGTTTACTTTTATTATACTTCCCATTAAAGAGGACACTTGTAATTCCTTTAGTATGCAAATACCATTGTATATATATTTGCGTCGCTCTATATTCTGTAAAAATAATTACTTTGTCATTTACCTGAGCGATAATTTCAGCAGTTCTTTCTGCCTTCGAATTAATTTCAAGTGACATTATTTTTTCGAGTAACGCTTGCACATAGTCTATTTCTTCCTGTTGGACACAGCTTTCAAGCATTTTACTTAATGTTAAACAAGTCGCTTCCTTACTGCTGCACATTTCTTTTTGGAGTGTAATGAGTGACATAGAGCTTGAAAAAACAGGCGAAACGTCTTTTAGCATAACGAGTAAATCATAGGCTTCTCGTTCCTCTTTCGTAAATTGAATTGGAATAGTATGAACACGTCTATTCGTCCATTCAATACTTGTATCCTCTCGCCTATTTCTTACCATCACTTGATTAACTAGTTCTTTTAAAAATTCATCATGCTCTAAATTATGCTTACTAGCGGAAAATGCAGATTGAAATGTTTCATAATTTCCGAGGTGACCCGGTTTTAATAAAGATACAAGATAAAACAACTCAAACACATCATTTTGAATTGGTGTTGCCGTTAATAATAAGCAAAACTTTTTCTTTAAGCTTTGAACAAATTGGTATATTTGTGTTTTATGATTTTTCAATTTATGTGCTTCATCAATAATAATGATGTCATAATCTTGTGCATAAATAACCTCCCTATGAGGGCTTTTTTTGGCTGTATCCATACTCATCACAATAATATCGTAATGCTCAATCGGATATTTTTTTTTAAAGGCCATTGCTGGAATATGAAATTTTAAATTTAATTCTTCTACCCATTGATTAATAAGGGAAGCCGGTGCCAAAATTAATGCTTTTTTCACAAGCCCTCGAATAAGATATTCCTTCAATATTAAACCTGCTTCAATCGTTTTCCCGAGCCCAACCTCATCTGCGAGAATGGCTTTACCATTCATACTTTCGATGACAGTTGTGGCGGCTTCCAATTGGTGAAGAAGTGGTGTTAATTTTGGTAAGTACTTCACACATTGCAAACCGGAAAATTCAGTAATTAGATTGGATTTAATGATTTCATAATTCCTTTTGTAAAGTGTCCAGCTATTCCACTGCTCATCCTTGTCCAATCTATTTAAGAAATCTTCTTGCCACTCGGACGACCTTTCGATAATCATGATCATCACCTCATGCCATTTTTTCTTTATTAGATTGTCCAAAAAAGTGAATGCTATGTTGTGTTTAATAAAAGCCACAAATTTGCGCATGATTTTATTATGATTTATAAAATTAGTGTAATTTATGTATTTGCATAGAATACGGATTGTTAAACAAAATAATCCTCTCTGCTATTAGCATGAGAGGATTCGGACATATTTATTATTTCTTCATTGTTTTTGTATTTGCTAAACGTACATGCCATGAAAGAGCTTCCTCTAATAAATGAGGTGTCTGATGATTGCCTGTTTTCTCTACTGCGGCATTGTAATATTCCCATAGCTGCTCGCGGTAATCAGGGTGTGCACAATTATTAATAATTAGTGGTACACGCTCTTTTGGCGCTAGACCTCTTAAATCTGCTACACCTTGCTCAGTGACAATGACATCAACATCATGCTCAGTATGATCGATATGTGGCGCCATCGGAACAATACTCGAAACACTACCACCTTTTGCATATGATTTCGTTACGAAAATACCGAGACGTGCATTGCGGGCAAAATCACCTGAACCACCAATACCATTCATCATCTTTGTTCCGCTCACATGTGTCGAATTGACATTGCCGTATATATCCACTTCTAATGCTGTATTAACAGAAATTAACCCTAAGCGGCGAATAATTTCTGGATGGTTTGAAATTTCTTGTGGACGTAAAACTAAACGGTCAACATATTGATCTAAATTGCTATAAACTCGCTCTCCACATTCCTTCGATAAAGTAATCGACGTACAAGATGCAAATTTCACTTTGCCAGCGTCTAATAATTCAAACACCGCATCTTGCAATACTTCAGAATATACTTCTAAGTCTTCGAATTCTGAATTTAAGAATCCATTTAACACAGCATTCGCTACTGACCCAACACCTGATTGAATTGGCATTAACTTATTCGTTAAACGCCCTGCTTTTATTTCATTGCGTAAGAAATTCAGTAAATGCTCTGCAATTATCGCCGTTTCTTCATCTGGCGGTACAATTGTTGAAGGTGCATCTGTAATTTCAGACAAAACGATTCCACGTACTTTTGTTATGTCAATTGGTATGCCAACTGTTCCTATACGCTGGCCCGCACTCGTTAACGGAATCGGCCCGCGCTCTCCTTGTGCTGTTGGAATATAAATATCATGCAATCCTTCAAGTGAGTCAGGATGTGCTACATTAAGCTCAACAATAATTTCTTTCGCCATTTGTAAAATAATTGGTGAATTACCAACAGACGTCGTAGGAATTAATAAGCCGTCTTCTGTAATCGCAGCAGCTTCAATTATAGCAAAATCAATCGGTCCTATAATCCCTTGTCTCATAAGCTCTGCATTGTGTGAAACATGTGCATCTGTATAAATAATTTCACCACTATTAATTTTCTGGCGCATAGCAGGATCCCCTTGATAAGGTGCACGTTTACGAATTATACCCGCTTCTGCCATATGTTGGTCCACTTCAGGTCCAAGAGAAGCACCTGTATATACATCCACTTTGAATTTCTCAGTTTTTGCTTTTTCAACTAAAGCAAGTGGAACTACTTTTGCATCCCCTGCACGTGTGAATCCACTCATCCCAAGTATCATGCCATCTTTAATCCAAGAAGCCGCTTCTTCTGCTGATACAACTTTGTCCTGCAAAGATACATGACGAATTTTTTTATTTGCTTGTTGTAACATAAAGATCCCCCTTTAGCTGTTCTCCAATAAATTTTTTGTGGCGCAAAACTACTAATTTTTTCATTATTTCTATAGTAATGATAGAATCAGCCCATCATTTATCTATATATTCCACTAATTCAGGAAATATCACTCTTTAAAATAAAAAATATTTTTATTTCTAACATTTTTTCATACGACATAATACAATCTTTTCCGAGATTACTTGTCGCTGAAAAAGCATTGAAGGGATGGAATGTTAGGGTGTGGTGATCAAATTAATACACTCTTTCTTACAAAGGGTGTTGACGGTCCGCACTCTTTCCCCAGGGCAAGGCTTCAACTAATTTTTTCGGGAAACACCCGAAAATTGATTTTCCGCTCGTGCTCATCTCGGTGGAGTCGGTGATCCTCTGCTACAATCAACGATTTTTACCTAAATGACTGCCTACTTCATTATGAACTCAATAATGTTGAAATCGGTTCACTAATGGATTGACTGAATTGTAATAGTACATTATACATTCAAAACACTTCTACCTATTTAAGTGCGAAGTGATTCAGGATCGACAAGCTCAATAAACTTTCTTGTTGCGCGCGATAATGGTACTGATTGTAAATAACAAATTCCAATGCTACGTTTCGGAAAAGCTTCTTGCAAAGGAAGTTCATATAAAATACCTTTTTCTAAATAATCCTTTGCGAATTCTTTCGTCACACAGGCAATACCTAAATTTATTTTCGCAAACTCTAATACTAAATCATGCGAGCCAAGTTCAAACTCCGGTGTAATTGTAAAACCTTGTTTTTTTAAGTAATTCTCTACATAATTTCTTGAATTCGCCTTTTTCTCTAAAAAAATTAGTGGCATTTTCATAAGCATCTGTAAAGAAATTGGTTTTCTCGCTAAATTTTTATATTTCTCTCCACACACAAAAATATCATGAACGTCCTTACAAGGCTGTACTTGTAATTGATCATCTACAAGTGGCAAATTACAAATGCCGACATCTGCTTCTCCTGCTTTTATAAACGCAGTTATTTCTGATGTTGTACCATTTAATACTTTTAAACGAATACCCGGATACTTTGTGTGGAATGCTTCTAAATAAGGAAGTAAAAAATAACGTGAAATAGTATCACCTACGCCAATCCGTAATTGCCCTGTTGTTAAATGCTTGAATTCTAAAATCTTTTCTTCGCCTGCATCTAAAATACCTAACGCAGAATTAACGTATTCATGGAGCAATTTCCCTTCAGACGTTAGCGTAACTCCTTTTGGCGTACGATAAAAAAGATGCGTTTCTAGCTCTTTTTCTAGCTTCAAAATTGCTTGACTAACAGCAGGCTGCGTCATATACATTTCTTCTGCAGCTTTAGAAAAGCTTAGATTTCGACATACTACATTAAAAATACGATAATAATCTAATTTCCCAATCATATAACTACTCCTTATATCGCCCATTATAATTATTAATTTTACTTATATCACATAGGTGCTGTATAGTAAACAATGTAAGTTTTATTTAAAGAACGTTAAATCGTTAGGAGAGATTATTTTGGAACGTGTAGTTGGAACAGTAGTACGTGGTCTTCGTGGCCCTATCATTAATGAAGGTGACGATATCGTTCAAATCGTTGTCGATACTGCAATAAATGCCGCAAAAGTTGAGGGCTATGAAATTCAAGACCGCGATATCGTAACAGTAACAGAATCTGTTGTAGCGCGTGCTCAAGGTAATTACGCGACAATCGACGATATTGCAGCAGACGTAAAAGCAAAATTTGGTGATGATACAGTTGGTGTGATTTTCCCAATCTTATCTCGTAACCGTTTCTCAAATATTTTACGTGGTATCGCAAAAGGAACGAAAAAAATCGTTCTTATGCTTAGCTACCCTTCTGATGAAGTAGGTAACCACCTTGTTTCACTTGATGAACTAGATGAAAAAGGCGTTAACCCTTGGACTGACGTATTAACTGAAGCAGAGTTCCGTGGTCATTTCGGCTATAATAAGCACACATTTACTGGTGTGGACTATATTGAATACTATAAAGAACTCATTGAAGCAGAAAACACAGAAGTTGAAGTGATCTTCTCAAACAATCCTAAAACGATTTTAGAATATACAAAGAACGTATTAACTTGTGATATCCACTCTCGCTTCCGTACAAAACGCATTTTAAATGCGAACGGTGCTGAAAAAGTGTTTGGGTTAGATAATATTTTATCTGAATCGCACAACGGCTCAGGTTTTAACTCTGCATACGGTTTACTTGGCTCAAACAAATCGACTGAAGATAGCGTAAAATTATTCCCGGATAATTGTCAGCCAATCGTTGATAATATTCAATCAAAAATTTTAGCAGCAACTGGAAAGCTTGTTGAAGTAATGATTTACGGTGATGGCGCATTCAAAGATCCAGTAGGTCAAATTTGGGAGCTTGCTGACCCAGTTGTTTCACCGGCTTATACACCAGGTCTTGTTGGTACACCAAATGAAATTAAACTTAAATATTTAGCAGATAATGACTTCGCTAACTTACGCGGTGAAGAATTGAAAAATGCTATCTCAGAATACATTAGCAATAAAGATGAAGATTTAACTGGTCAAATGGCTGCGCAAGGAACAACTCCTCGTAAGCTAACTGATTTAATCGGTTCTTTATCTGACTTAACTTCAGGTTCAGGCGACAAAGGTACTCCGATGATTTATATTCAAGGATACTTCGATAACTATACGAAATAATTTTAAAAGGAGATGGTGTTAACCGTCTCCTTTTTATTTATCTAAAAAAATTCTCTACAAAAGCCGATTCATCAGCGTAACTTGGGGTTGATTTCCGTTCCAGTTGGACGCTTTCCGGGGGGCGTCAGATGAGCCGCTTCCCTCGCAAGCTCAGTCCAGGGTCTCATCTTGGACGCTAATCCCCCAGGAGTCGCCCAACCTCCACTCTAATCAACTCTCACTTTATTTAATAAATTATCACACCATACTTTTGTGATGAACTTTTTTCTATCCCTATAAAGAACATACTTCCCCGACTTGTGGTAAAAAACAAGTAAAGTACAGGATTATAGGATGCAAAAAAATTAAACATCTAAATGGCAAACGTTTTTCCGAGAACACTACTTTTATAGATCACTATCAACGCTTTTCTAAGGAATGTAATAGGTTGTTCGGATTCGTTCAAGTTTAAAAATTGGCACTTAGAAACTCTAAATAGCTATGCATTTGGCTATTCGAATAGTTTTTTTAGAAGTGCTTAATAATACTTCTAAAGTCATTAAAAGAAACGAAGTATTAATATTTTAAAGCAAAGATATTATTAAATTTTGTATATAAAAATGTAGGTGTGCACCTTGGTTAGAAAGATTACGTTGATTGGAGCGAAGGGCAGCCGACTTCTGCGGGAACAGCAATGTTTTCTGCTTCGAAAGCAGAGCGACAGTCGCACGTGAGGAAAATCCATTTTTCGGGGGATTAATCCCCCAAAAATTAGTTGGACCCGTGCCCGCGAAAAGCGACCTGCCCGGAGCGGAAATCAACCTCTTTCGCAAGAAAGAGTGCAGTGAAATTATTCACTACACCCCAACATTGAATTAGAACCAAAAAACTTCAATATTCCTTCTCCAAAACATGTGAATCTCATTTCCCAGCGCAATTATTTATAATTCGATTACTTCATTTGAATAATTTTATTTATTTCTCACAAAATAAAATCTATCTCCACAAAAGAGTAGGTGTTTACTATGAATAAGTCTTTATTTAGAAGAAAAAATGTTGATGATTTATTAAATGCAAATAATGACGTTCAGTTAAGCAAAACTTTAGGCCCATTTGCGTTAATTTTACTCGGTGTTGGTGCTATCATCGGAACAGGGATTTTTATTTTACCTGGCACAGTTGCAGCGGAGCATTCCGGTCCAGCTATTATCTTCTCATTCGTGATTGCAGCTATCGTCTGTGCACTTGCAGGTATGTGCTATTCGGAGTTTGCCTCTGCAGTACCTGTGACAGGCAGTGCTTATACGTATAGCTATATCGTTTTCGGTGAAGTTATCGCTTGGCTTGTAGGTTGGGCATTACTTTTAGAATACGGGCTTGCAGCGGCTGCTGTTGCAACAGGTTGGTCAGCATATTTAAGTTCCTTACTTGCTGGGTTTAATATTCATATTCCTCTTGCTTTCTCTGGACCTTTCAACCCAGCTGAAAACACTTATATTAATTTACCTGCAATCTTTATCGTTGTCTTGACCTCGTTTTTATTAACATTAGGAAGTAAAGAATCAACTCGCTTTAATACAATTATGGTATTTATAAAAGTAGTAGTTATTTTATTATTTATCATCGTCGGTATATTTTATGTTGAGCCTGACAACTGGCAACCATTTATGCCATTCGGAATGAGCGGAGTATTATCTGGTGCCGCGCTTGTGTTTTTCGCTTATTTAGGTTTTGATGCTGTATCTTCTGCTGCTGAAGAAGTAAAAAATCCACAACGCAATATGCCGATTGGGATTATCGGTTCACTATTTATTTGTACCGTTTTATATGTAGCAGTTTCACTTGTTTTAACTGGATTAGTATCGTACACAAACTTAAATGTTAGTGATCCTGTAAGCTACGCTATTCAATTAGCAGGGCAAGAATGGATTGCTGGTATAATTTCTCTTGGTGCAATTGTTGGGATGATGACAGTTATCCTTGTCATGTGCTACGGTGGAACACGTTTACTATTCGCACTTGGCCGCGATGGTTTATTGCCAAAAGTAATGCGCGAAATCCACCCCAAATATAAAACACCCGTTAAAAACACATGGATTTTTGCGGCTTTAATTTCTTTATGTGCAGGCTTACTACCAATCGATAAATTAACAGAGCTTGTAAACATGGGAACACTTATCGCATTTACAATGGTATCAATTGGTATCCTTTGGTTACGGAAAAACAAGGAAATTTCTGAAGGTGGATTTAAAGTTCCTTTGTTCCCATTCATACCAATTGTTTCATTTGTGCTTTGTATTTTCTTAATATTACAACTATCTGTCCAAACTTGGATTGCTTGCGGGATTTGGTTTGTAATTGGACTTCTCCTATATTTCGGATACGGCAAAAAACATAGTTTGATGAACAAATAAGGTTGTGCGAATGAACATCATTTACGCACAACCTTTTGATTATTTTTGTTCTAAACTAAACTGCCATTCAACACCGAATTTATCGGTTACATTACCGTAGCATTTACTCCAAAATGTTTCTTGTAATTCCATAGTTACTTTACCTTCGCGTTTAAGCACTGCAAACGCGCTTCGTAGCTTAGCTTCATCGTCTGTTACAACAGCAAGTGTTACGTTATTCCCTACTGTGTATGGTTGTCCAGGGAACGTATCTGAAAACATAACAGTTGCGCCCATAATTTCCACTTTCGCGTGCATCACTTTATCTTTCATTACCTCAGGAATACTATGCTCCTCTTCTTGATGCGCCTCACCAAACGTCATAAGTTGTGCGTCGTCAGTTTGGAATGCTTCTTTATAAAGCGCTAATGCTTCACGTGTTTTACCATCGAATACTAAATATACATTTATCGCCATTTGATATCTCTCCTCAAAAATCGTATTGAACTGCAATAAAATATCGCCTAAAACTAATTGAATTATGCATTATTTAAGTAATTATCGCAATTAATCATCCCAAAAATTTCTAGTCCTTATTTGCAATTTGGAGAGAATTTTTTAAAATATCTATTCATCCAATCTGAATATTTATTGCAAGTTGCGCCGTTTTTCTAGTCTGAAGTTATGATTTTTTCCAGTGATAAAAAAACGCTTCAATGCCATATTAAGAACAATCCATAACGAAAGGAGAGATCTGCATGGGAAGAGACAATAAGCAAGGTAAAAGTAATAATAAAGGCTCCTTACCTCAAACGCCTAAAAATCAAAAAATAGCGCCTAACAAAGTGCAAGAAGAGTTTTCTCAAGAATTAACTGAACTTGAGAAACTGGTTGCAAAGTCTATTAAAGAAAAATAGGGGGTCTTCGTTTGGATTATCAACGTGCACAAGAAATCGTTGCCTCTGCATCAGAATTTGAAGTGAGCTACAACGGCGTTTCTGTTTGGATTGATAAGGTACACGATGATGGCAAAACTGCAACTGTTCATTTAAGACGTTCATTAGAAGAGCGATCTGAGGTAGATATTTCAGAATTAAAAGAAGAAAAACTAGTGCATTAACAAAATGTTGGCTAGTTTTTTCAAAGAAGGAGCGTCTCAATTCCCTATGGACGCTCCTTTTTATTTAACTCCTACTTGTTTTACGGGCTCTATTTTGGAAAGTAACCGCAAAACTTTGAGAACAAAACGCATACTTTTCGTTATATAGCCTTTTTTATTAAAATTACCTATTATATAAACATCTAAAACAGGATTGTAAAGCATAAAAGAACCGATCGACCCTAAATGTCCCCATGCATTATACTTTTTAACTAAAGGAAGTAATTGTATTTTCATTAGCCCATAGCCATAATCTACGCCTAACCACATTTTTCGCCATTGCATCATTTGTATAAGTGATTCTTTTTTTATACATCTATGTTCTACAACGGCTTTCATAAATTTAAATAAATCTTTTGACGTACTTCTTTGATTATTAGATTAAGTTCTTCCCATCTTCCTAATAATAAACATCTTAATATTTCATATACTTTTATAATTGAGGGTTTTCCATAAAAGGAGGAACGACATGGACATAGTTGTTAGAAATGGAGATTCATTATGGTATTATAGCCAAGTATTTAAAATACCTCTTCAACTTATCATCGATTCTAACCGCGGTATCAATCCGCAA
Organism: Solibacillus sp. CAU 1738; assembly: GCF_039888725.1. NCBI lineage: Bacteria > Bacillati > Bacillota > Bacilli > Caryophanales > Caryophanaceae > Solibacillus > Solibacillus sp. CAU 1738. The sequence goes on along the minus strand of NZ_JBDQQN010000001.1, from coordinate 200,539 downwards.
ACACTTTCAGTAGGTCAGCAAATTCAAATTCCTGGATTTGTTGCTGTTGAATATCAAATTAAAGCGGGAGACTCTTTATGGTCGATAGCGCAAAGCAGAAAAATCCCTTTAGATACACTTTCACTTGTCAATCCCGGTCTGGACCCGTACCAACTGCAAATTGGACAGACGATTCGAGTTCCTCTAAGGATTACTTGGAGACTCGTCAACGGCAAACAAAATTATGATTATAATACGATGATGAATGATATAAAAAAACTACAAGAGGTTTATCCATTCTTACAAATTACTTCAATAGGAAATTCCGTTTTAAATCGAGAAATTCCCGAAGTCGTCATTGGAAATGGGGCGAAACGCGTTCATTATGATGGCTCATTTCATGCGAATGAATGGATTACGACCCCAATTATCATGACTTTTCTAAATGATTATTTACTTTCCCTAACAAATCAAACTCCAATACGCGGGCTATATACTCTCCCTGCCTATGAACAAGCTTTATTATCTATTGTGCCTATGGTCAATCCTGATGGTGTGAATTTAGTGTTAAATGGCCCTCCTGAAGACGAGGAATTACGCAATCAGCTAATAGAATGGAATAATGGCAGCACAGACTTTTCCGGTTGGAAGGCTAATATAAATGGTGTGGATTTAAATGATCAGTTCCCTGCGAAATGGGAGCTAGAAAATGCACGTAATCCGCAAACTCCTGGTCCAAGAGATTATGGCGGTAAAAGTCCTTTATCTGAACCCGAATCTATTGCTATGGCAGACTTAACAAAGGAGCGGAATTTTGCACGAGTATTAGCGTTTCATACACAAGGAGAAGTCATTTATTGGGGATTTGAAAATCTCGAGCCTCCTGAATCAGAAATGCTTGCGAATGAGTTTAGCAAAGTAAGCGGTTATGAACCTATCCAATCAGCTAATAGCTACGCAGGATATAAAGACTGGTTTATTCAAGATTGGCGAAGACCAGGATTTACCATTGAAATAGGTAAAGGAATTAATCCACTTCCTATTGCTCAATTTGACAAAATATACGATGATGTATTGGGCATTTTCCTAGCAGCATTGTATTTATAATCATTTAAAAAACTTTGCAAATGATTCGTTTTACGGCGAATAGTAAAATCTTAACATGTAAATAATGCTTTTAAATATTACTTTTTTTCTACTTCAAACGAAGGATGGTAAAATGAAAAATAATAGCATTATTATGGACTACAGTTTATTAGTAGCAATGTTAAATTTGTTTGATGGTATTGCTACTAATTATGGTTTGATGAACAATATAATCGAAGAATCTAATCCAATTATGGCGTTTTTTGCGTCACTTAGCCCTATCCTATTTGTATGTATAAAAATTATTCTTTCATTATTGATTATATTAGTTTCATATTTGGTATATAAAAAAAGTACAGCTAGATTTCAGAAACTATTTTTCATTTCTTTACTAGGCGTATGCGGTATTTATGTAGGAATTTCTTGCATGCATATTTTTTGGTTGTCTATATTATAAAACTTGCATTGCAAACAATAATACTAAATACTTGCGATTAACAAAAAGAGTTATGCCTCAAGTTAAACTAGCGGCACAACCCTTTTTTTTTGCAGTCAAAGCTCCATATAAAAATTAATTCTATATTATTTTTTTAATATTTTATTTCACAATTGCACTAATTGCCTTAAATTGTTCTCCTTTTGCGATTTGCAGCATTTCAAATAATGCCATTTCAACGCTTGTTATTTTAGCACCTAGCTGTATCATTTTTTGGATACCTACTTCTCTATCACCTACTGTCCGTGACGATACGCAGTTAGCCAACACTTCAACCTCATAACCGTTTGAAAGTAAATGGGCAGCTGTTTGGTATACACAAATATGAGTTTCAATGCCTGCTAGCAACACTTTTTTTCTACCTGTAGCTTCAAGCTTTGTACGGAATTCCTCTGTGTCGTATGCGCTAAATGTAATTTTTTCGATTGGTTCACTGTCGATTTCATGAGCAATTGCTTCCACAGTTGAGCCCAAGCCTTTAGGATATTGCTCTAGCCATAAAATTGGCAACTTTAAAACATTTGCACCTTTCACAACTTTAACAATATTGCTAATAACGGATTCACTTTCATCTACAATTTGCGCAAGCTTTCCTTGAATATCGATTAAGACTAATACGACTTCATCATTGTATAACATAAACATAACCCCTTTACTTGTGATACTTTCATTATAAAATGTGCCCATTAGTATTTCACTAACAAATTCAACAATTGAACGTAATCCACCTTGCATGTATAGTTATATTAGTAAGGAGGCTCTTTATGTTGAGATTAAGCTGGTTAATTAGTATCGGAATTTCACTTTTCGGAGTTATGGTTATTGAACATTTTTTCACACTTACCCCCGAAGGTATAGCGGGGTCAGGCAATTTAGGTGCTGTAGGTATTGCACTAGTAATTCCATTTATTTTACTTAGCTTATTTACTACTTTCCGCTATTTTACAGAAGCATCGCGTAATGCGGGTGATCCTATTTTAAGGGGCATTCTTATTATTGCAGGCATTGGGCTAATTATCGCAACTGCCTACTATGCGAATGTTTATAAAAATGAGGTGTACTCTTCACTCGGTGGCACAACTAATGATGCTGGTTCCGTTATTTACGGCTTCCCTGTTCTGAATGAATATACAAATCGTATTTTTATCAATTTCTATACATTTGCGTGCATACATACGATTAGTGCTATTACTGGTGCTGTGTTCGGAATTATAAAGCCGAAAAAAGAAATGCCACAAATAGACGAAAATAATATGTAAAGCAAGAGGGGGGAAGTCTCAAAAATAAATTGAGACTTCCCCCTTACCTCTACTTTAAATAAAAACTTATTAGATTTCGACCTGCTGTTTTAGAATGATAAAGTGCTTGGTCTGCACAATCTAATAATTTCGAAAGTGATAGAATCTCGCAGTCGTTTAATGATGCAACACCCATACTAATTGTTATGCTCATCGAAATTCCGTCTGTTTGAAATTCAAAATTCGTAATTTGGTTAAACAACTCTTGAAAGAACTCTTCTGCTCGTTCGATTTCTGCAAATAAAAAAACAAATTCATCCCCGCCATAACGGGCAAAGATACGACCAGGTGTTGGTTGCGCATCTTTTATTACTTGTGATAGTTTTCGGATTGCTTCGTCACCTATTATGTGACCAAATCGATCATTAATTTTTTTAAAATGATCTATATCTAATATTGCACAATAAATATTACTACTTGTGCGACTTGCTTCTTCGACCAACTTAGTTCCTTCTTCTTCAAAATAGCGGCGATTATGAATAGAAGTTAGGCCGTCAATATATACTAATTGCTTCATATTTTCAAAATCTAGTTGCTTCGTTACTTTAATAGTTTCCTTCAGTACTCGCTTTTTTTCTTGATTGATTAAACGGGCGTTTAATATATTTGCATAATATAGTGCTTCTTTATAATTGCCCATACTTTCATAAGCCTTCACTAAATTTTCCAATACGATCGTTAAGTATGGTTCTTCACTAGTTTCTTCAAGAGTAATATATGCTTTTTCTAGAGCTTCAACCGCCTCTTCAAAACGCTCAAGCTTATTGTAATAACGTCCTTTGACGCATTCATAATACATCGTTTCTCTGTTATGCTTATCAATATTCGGTATTTGCTTAAAGCGTTGTAAAAGAGATTCAATTTCTTCGAGTTGCTGCCATTCTAATAGAATTGTAATATAATTCAAGTAATAGGCAGCTTCGGACATTGTTGTCATAATACTTGGATCTTGCTCAAATAAAGTTTTTACTTCAAGCGAGATTTCATATGCTCGTTTAAGATCGAGTACTAATAAATATACAGCCTGCAAGTTTAGTGAAATAAGCATATAACGTTTCGTATCTTGCAATTGGTTCGCTATCATTAGCGCTATCTTATTGTATTTGATGGCCGATTTCTCATCACCTATGGAGGTGCTCATAAACGCTAAATAAGAGTTCATTTGTAATTGGTTTAATTCCGTACCATAAACATTACAATATGATGTATATTCAGGTAAATAATTGTATACTTCTTCTCCTCGCCCTAAATTACCGAGATTTTGAATTATCCATCCTAGGCAGTCGATTACTTTATCATAGCGTTTAACCGCTTCGTATTCATTTTTCAATATACGAAAGTAGCTTAACCCTTCATCAAACTTTGCAACCAGATGCATGCTCTTTGCATATTCAAACTTCTCATCAAGCGTTGCTAGATCATCAAATGTTTTTGTTTCTGTTTGTTGCTCAAGCATGTCTAATTCTCCTAATCTAATACTATATTTTACTTTTATACCTTTTGTAATTATTTTACACTATAATTATCCAATTCTAAAGTATCACTTTTATTTTCTTTTTGTCTTTCAATAGATATATTTTCTCACAATTAATAAAATGGTAAAGTTCATTAGTTCAAAAATGACAGTTATTGGGTTTCCGTTATGCATCTACTAACATTAATCTTCAACTTTCATGTAGGTACACATAAAAAAAAAACGCAGGCGCGCGCTATGTCCTGCGTTTTTTCGTTCATTATCGTACTTCTGCGCCTGCTTCTGCTAGTGCTTTTAGTACTTTACTATGTGCTGCAACGACTTCTTCATCTGTAAGAGTGCGCTCAGCATCGAAATAAGTTAATGAAAATGCGACAGATTTTTTAGAAGCTGCCATTTTCTCACCTTCGTATACATCGAATACTTCTATATTTTTCAGTAGTTTTGTACCCGCTGCACGAATGATTGCAACAATTTCACCTGCTGGTTTTGAACGGTCTAGCTCTAAAGCGATGTCACGTGTCATAGCTGGGAAGCGTGGTACTGCTGTATACACTAAAGCTTCAGTTGCAGCAGCTAAGATCGCATGTAAGTTTAACTCTGCAACATATGTTTCTTTTACACCTGATTTCTTTTGCTCTGCTGGATGTAATTGTCCAATTAAGCCTACTTTTTCGCCATCTAACAGTACGTTTGCTGTACGACCTGGGTGTAAACCGTCGATTACTGTTTTTTCGTAAGCTACTCGAGCTGTTAAGCCTAATTTAGAAAATACAGCTTCTACGATACCTTTCGCAACGAAGAAATCAACATGTTTCTTTTCACCTTGCCAAGCATTATTTGTCCATTGACCTGTTAAGACAAATGCTAAATGCTCTTCTTCAAATGGTAGTTCTTCCGTTGTTTGACCAAGGAAAACTGAACCTATTTCATAAAGTGCTACAGAATCTACTTTGCGTGCTACGTTATAGCTAGCCGCTTCTATTAAATGAGGGATTAAGCTTTGACGTAATGTTGAACGCTCTTCACTCATTGGCATTAATAGTTTTGTTGTTTCTTCGGCTTTCAGAGCAAACTTTTGAGACGCTTCAGTAGAAGTCAATGAATATGTTACGGCTTGGTAAAGACCAGCGCCTTCCATTACATTACGTATAATACGACGTTTTGCCTGATACGCTGTTAATCCACCAACTTGCTCACCTGATTCAGGTAATGTCATTGGGATTTCATCATAGCCATAAATACGAGCAATTTCTTCTACGATATCTTCTTCGATTTTAATATCCTGGCGACGCGTTGGTGCATCGATAAACAATAATCCGTTTGCAGCCTCTACGCCAAATTGCAAGCGATTTAAAATAGATAGCATATCTTCTAACGAAATTTTCATTCCTAAACGAGCATTAATGAAGTCAGGTGATACTACAACACGAGAAGGAGATTTATCTAACTCATCTACTAATACAGTACCTGCTAATACTTCACCGCCGGCAAGCTCTGCTAGTAGCTGAGCCGCGCGCTCTGCAGCTGGTAATACTCGGTTTGGATCAACACCTTTTTCAAAGCGAGCTGATGAATCTGAACGTAAACCTAAATCTTTTGACGTACGACGCACTGAAGAACCTGCAAAGTAAGCTGATTCAATTACTACAGTAGTCGTTGTATCTGAAACCTCTGATTTTGCACCGCCCATTACACCAGCTACCGCTTCTGCCACTTCACCGTTTGTAATTAAATAGTGATGTGGCTGTAAAGTACGTTCAATATCATCTAAAGTTGTAATTTTTTCTCCCGCTTGTGCTGGACGTGTGACGATTTCGCCAGTACCTAACTTATCATAATCAAACGCATGAAGTGGTTGACCGTATTCCATTAAAATGTAGTTTGTAATATCGACTACATTGTTATGTGGACGAACACCTGCAGCCATTAAATAATGCTGTAACCAAAGTGGCGATTCTGCTACTTTTACATTTTTTACAACTTTTGCTGCATATAATGGGTTTGCTTCAGTATCTTCTACGCGTAATTTTAATACGTCCTCTGCTTTTTCAGTAGATTCTGTATAGTTGATTTCTGGTAATTTTACGTCTGTTGATAAAATTGCCGCAACTTCATAAGCAACGCCTAACATAGACAACGCATCAGAACGGTTTGGTGTTAAACCGAGCTCAAGCACTGTATCACGTAAGCCTAAAAGCTCTAACGCATCCGAACCTGGTACAGCGTCTTCAGGTAACACATAAATACCTTCTGCGTAAGCTTTAGGTACTAAACGACCTTCAATCCCTAATTCTTGTAATGAACAAATCATCCCGTTTGATTCGTGACCACGAAGTTTTGCTTTTTTTATTTTAATGCCGCCTGGTAAATGAGCACCTGGACGAGCAACGATAACTTTTTGACCTTCGTCAACGTTTGGTGCACCGCAAATAATTTGCTGCAAGCTTTCTTCACCAACATCTACTTGGCAAATGTTTAATTTATCTGCTTCTGGATGCTTTTCTTTTGAAACGACATGCCCTACAACGACATTTGTCATACCTTGTGCACGGTCGATTACTGCATCAACTTCAATCCCTGAACGCGTTATTTTTTCCGCTAACTCTTCAGGTGATAAGTTTTGTGTGTCTACATATTGGCTAAGCCATTTTAATGATACTAACATTATTAGTCCTCCTTACCCTTCTGTACGCTCGAATTGTGATAAGAAACGTGTGTCATTTGTGTAGAAATGGCGAATATCATCTACACCATATTTCAACATGGCGATACGCTCTGCACCGATACCAAATGCGAATCCTGATAGTTTTTTCGAGTCATAACCGGCCATTTCAAGTACGTTCGGATGAACCATACCTGCTCCTAAAATCTCAATCCAACCTGTTTTCTTACATACGTTACAGCCTGCGCCACCACATTTGAAGCACGAAACGTCTACTTCTACTGATGGCTCAGTGAACGGGAAGAATGATGGACGTAGACGGATTTCACGCTCATCACCAAACATTTTCTTCGCTAATGCATCAAGCGTTCCTTTAAGATCGCTCATACGAATGTTTTCGCCAATAACAAGCCCCTCAATTTGCATGAATTGGTGAGAGTGTGTTGCGTCATCTGTATCACGGCGGAATACTTTCCCTGGACAAATAATGCGAATTGATTCACCTTTTTTCGCTTCCATAGTACGCGCTTGTACTGGAGACGTATGTGTACGTAATAAGATTTCCTCTGAAATGTAGAAAGAATCCTGCATATCACGCGCTGGGTGACCTTTTGGTAAGTTTAAAGCTTCAAAGTTGTAGTAATCTTTTTCTACTTCTGGACCTTCTCCAACTTCATAGCCCATTGAGATAAATAAATCCTCGATTTCTTCAATAACTCGCGTTAGTGGATGACGATTCCCAACTTTTACAGTAGCACCTGGTAAAGTAACGTCAATCGATTCTTTTTCAAGCTGCTCTAAAATTGCTTGTTCCTCAAGAATTGTTATTTTAGATTCTAGTTGAGCTGTTACGTTTTCACGAACTGTGTTGACAAGCGCTCCCATTACTGGTCGCTCTTCAGCAGAAAGTTTACCCATCCCTTTTAATAAATCCGTAATTGGACCTTTTTTCCCTAAATAAGCTACGCGCACATCATTTAGCTCTTTTAAATTAGTGGCGTTTTCAATTTTCGCTAACGCTTCTTGCTCTAATTGCTTTAATTGTTGTTCCATTATTTTTGCCTCCTTTAATAGTTAAAAATGATCCGCTATAGTGAGGTCAGTGAGGTTGCTATTTTCTAAATACAAACTTCATTTTCATATTTAGCGCATTATTTAAATAACCCACCAAAATATTGATCAAACCCCCACAAAACACAAAAAACCCCGCCCCTATAAAAGGGACGAGGACTATTTATCGCGGTACCACCCTAGTTATTGCTATTAGCAATCACTTCATTTTCATAACGACGATTTACGCCGGCTGCCCTTGCATCATTTAAAAATTGAATTCCCGGACAGCTGCTCACGGGGTGAACTGTAGAATTCGATTGCGCTATGCAAGCTTTCAGTCATGGCTTGCACTCCCTAAAACGAATCATTGGAATTACTACTCTTCCCGGTCAAAGCATTTATTTATATATTTCAACTTATTTTACGACATTTCCTGATTGCTTTCAAGTCTACTTCACAAACGCGTACAATAAAATACCGGTAGCGACAGCAACATTTAATGATTCAGCCTGGCCTAAAATTGGAATAATAATATTTTGATCTGTTTTCGCTAAAAGCTGCGGACTTATACCACTACCTTCATTCCCTACTATTAATGCAAATGCATCTGATGCTTCTATTTCTCTATATGAAACAGATTCTTCAAGCGACGTTCCATACACACGAATGCCATCTTCTTGTAAATTTTCTACCCACTCTAATAAATCCCCACGCACAACTGGGATATGGAAATGTGAGCCTTGTGCTGAACGCACAGTTTTAGGATTAAATGCATCTGCGCAGCCTTTTCCTAAAATGACTGCATCCATTCCTGCAGCATCTGCTGTACGAATCATCGTTCCAATATTGCCCGGATCTTGTACAGCATCAACTAATAGCACTTTTCGCCAAGCTGCCATTTCGATTTCTGTTGCCTCACGTTGCTTGCAATGTGCGAATACACCTTGAGAATTTTCTGTTTCAGCAAGCTCTTTGGCAACTGCTTCATTAACTTGTACGATTTCAACATCATCAATCGGCCATAATAACGGTAAATCAACATTATCACGCACGATAATTTGTGTAATTTGCTCTATATTTTTTAACGCTTCCTCTACTAAATGGAAACCTTCTACGATAAATTCCCCTGATTTTTCACGTTCTTTTCTTGTTGTCACTAGTTTTTTCCAATGCTTAACTAACGCATTTTGAGTTGATTCAATTCGTTTCATATTGCTCCGCCTTTATATTCATAATCTTTTATTAGTGTAACCGAAAATAAGGATTGTGTAAAAACTGAGTGTATAGCAAGCCATCTGAGAGGTCAAACTACTTGTAAAAGGAGGAAGATTAATGAACTTTCAAATAAGAGATGCTATTTCAGCAAACGTAACAAACCAAAGTGCACAGGAATTCACAGATATTGTAGAAGACGCGATTGAGCGAGGCGATGAGCATTTATTACCAGGGCTTGGTGTATTTTTAGAATCTTGGTGGAAAGAGTCTAACGAGGCGGAGCGAAATGCTTTTTCAGAAAAATTAGCAAAACATTATACACATTAGTTTTACCCATAAAGCAAATTAAATATATCAAACATAATCCGCGAGTACTTTAGGCTAGTAACATCATTAGGAAGCCTAAGCTCGCGGATGTTCATTGGGTATCAATATTCTTTCAATAAATGTAATATTTAGGTTATACCTAAGAAACAACCACATACCTAGAAAAATTACATAAAATATAATAGAAAAACGTAAAAAAACACAACCCAGCGTCTCCCAAGTTGTGTTTTACTATGTAGTGATGTGGCCATCCATCTTGACAACGAACATCACGTTTGTAGTTTTTTGACTGATTTGTAGCGAGTCCCCTACGCCTCAGTCAATTATACTACCACTTTATACAAACAGTCCTCTGCTGTTTGTGTAAAATGTCGGATCTATTATTTTGCAAATCTCAAAGATGTGTAAGCCCTTATGCAAGTACTGATGCAAGTACTGCCTTTTGTGCATGTAATCGATTTTCAGCTTGTTCAAAAATATATGAATTTGGCCCATCAATAACTGAAGTTGCAACTTCTTCTTCGCGATGTGCTGGTAAACAATGAAGGAACATATAGTCTGGCTTTGCATGTGCCACTAACTCGTCGTTAATTTGATAGTCTTTGAAATCTAGTAAGCGCTGTGCCGTTTCCTCTTCTTGCCCCATCGATGTCCAAACGTCTGCGTATACAGCGTCTGCCCCCATCACTGCTGCAACTGGATCATTTGTCACTGTCACCGTACCGCCATTTGCTGCAGCAATTTTTTGCGCCTTTGCAATAATTTCCGCATCACATTCGTAGCCTTTTGGTGTTGCAACTGCTACATGCATACCTACATGAGCTGATGCAACGACTAAAGAATGGGCAACATTATTGCCATCACCGACATAAGCAATTTTTAAGCCTTTTAGCTCCCCTTTATTTTCAGCAATTGTTTCTAGATCAGCTAATGCTTGGCATGGATGATAAATATCTGTTAAACCGTTGATTACTGGAATTGAAGCATGCTCTGCTAATTCTTTTACCATCGCATGTGAGTTAGCACGAATCATAATACCGTCTAAATATCCTGACAATACGTGTGCTGTATCATAAATGGATTCACCGCGCCCAATTTGTAAATCACGTGAATGTAAAAACATCGACTTACCACCAAGTTGGTTCATCCCTACTTCAAATGATATTCGTGTACGTGTAGAATGCTTTTCGAAAATCATCCCTAACGTTTTACCTTCTAATAATTTGGGGCACTTGCCTTCTTTTGTAATAAATTTTAGCTGTGTTGCTAATTTCACTAAGTCTTGCACTTCTTCACTCGTATAATCAAGCAGCGTTAGTAAGTCTTTGCCTTTTAAGCTCGTTACTAATTTTAACTGCACCTCTTCTAACAATTTCATGTACTTCCGCTCCTCATTAGTTGATCATATCCCCATTATACATATGCATAATTATTAAAACAAGTGTATTTTTATGTTTTATTTTAACTATTCGAATTTACAATCAATTATTAGGTTAAAAGAATAAAAATCCCACTATGTTACAATTAAAATAGAAATATTAACAAAAAGTTATTATCAAAGATATATTTTTCAGTAATTTATTACCATTGATATCCGAAAAATTTACTATTAAAATTACGGTAATGATAGTGACGCTATCATTTTTAGGGGATTACAGTTAGAGGAGGAATAAGTATGCCGGCAAAAAAACCTGCACAATGGCACGAAGAAGTAGACGTAGTAGTTCTTGGAACAGGGGGAGCGGCTTATACAGCAGCAATTTTAGCAGCTGACCAAGACGCATCTGTATTAATGTTAGAAAAAACACATCAAATCGGTGGTACAACTGCATTCTCAGGCGGTGTTCCATGGATTCCTATGAACCGTTATATGAAAGAAGCTGGAATTGAAGATTCTCGTGAAGAGGCAATTGCATTTATTAAGCGCCTAACACAAGGCAGAGAACCAGATCCAAAATTTATTGATTTATATGTTGATACAGCTTATAAAATGATTGACTATTTACATGAAAATACACCGGTACGCTTTAGCACACCTGAAGGCTACACTGAATATTATGCACATATTAATGAAGCATTACATAGCGGAACGCGCTCATTAGATCCAGTTCCTTTTGACTTAAATTCAATCGGTGAGTGGGGTTCATTAGTTCGCCAAAATCCAGTGTTCCCACCACTAACACTTGCAGAAGGCGGTGCAGTTGGTGGTATCGACTTCACTAAAATTGCAGAACGTATGGAAAATAATATTGTAACAATGGGTCGTTCACTTATTGGGGCTTTAATGAAAGGCGCATTAGACCGTGGTATTGACGTACGTGTCAATACACCTGGTAAAGAGCTTGTTCTTGATGAAGAAGGAAAAGTTATTGGTGTTGTTGCGGAAAAAGATGGAGAAAAAATATTCATCGGTTCTCGTAAAGGCGTAATCATAGCATCTGGTGGTTTCGAATGGAATAAAGAGCTTATTAAAACATTCTTAAAAGGACAAGTAACACATCCAATGTCCCCTCCTGGTAATGAAGGAGATGGTCTTATTATGGCAATGGAAGCTGGAGCTGCTCTAGGTAATATGACTGAAGCTTGGTACTACCCTACAATGCAAGATCCAACTTTTGAGTACGAAGACCATGTTATGAACCAAACTGGTGGTGGCCGTTTTGGTCCAAACAGTATTATCGTGAATAAACACGGTAAACGTTTCGCGCATGAAGGGACAACTTACAATGATTTACCACGTACATTCTTTGAGTACGACCCAGTAGCTTTAGAATATCCAAATGAAGCACCTGTTTGGATGATATTCGACCAACAACTAAAAGACAAAACGATGATTATTACAATGATGCCTGGCGAAGATGCACCTGAATGGGTTGACCAAGCTAATTCATTAAGTGAACTAGCTGAAAAAATTGGAATCCCTGCAGAAAATTTAGAAGCATCTGTAGCGCGTTGGAATGAGCATTGTGAAAATGGTGAGGATCCTGATTTCCACCGTGGAACAACGCATTTCGAAAACTTAACTGGTGGCGGCGGTAGTATTCAAGCTAACCTAGGTAAAATTGAAAAAGGACCATTCTATGCTATTCCAGTTTATTTAGGCGCATTAGGAACAAATGGTGGTCCACGTATTAACGAACATGGCCAAGTAATGAGCTTACGTGGTGAAGTGATTGACGGTTTATACGCGGCTGGTAATGCGGCTATGAACATTTTAGGTCCAGTTTATCCAAGTGCTGGTGGTACAATCGGTCCAGCAATGACAGTGGGCTATTTAGTAGGTATCCATGCAGGTAATAAAGCTGCACGTAATATTTAATAAATTTAACTGAAAAGAGAGTGTAAACATTATGCCAAACGGAACACATACAGTAGAAATTCAAGTACCAATCGAAAAAATTTGGGAATTTGTAGCCGATATGAACAAATGGGCACCATTAGTACCAGGGTATATTGAGCACGAATTATTAAGCGAACGTCAATCGACATGGAAATTCAAAGGCGATCTTGGTTTCATGAAAAAAACAGTAAAGCTACAAATAGATATTCAAGAATGGATTGAGCCAACTAAAGTAACATTCGACTTAAAAGGTTTATCTGATAACTTTACTGGTGGTGGTTATTTCGAAGCTGAAAAAATTGACGATCATTCAACAAAAATGATAGGTCATTTAGATATTACAGCTGGCGGTATGATGGGCGCGATGATTAATACGATTTTGAAAAATTTCGTTCCAGAAACAGCTACAGAATTAACTGAAACAATCGCTGCAAAAATCACAGAAATTAACAGCGTAAAAGCATAGTAAAAAATAGTCTGCGAGTGATCGCAGACTATTTTTTTGGCTGTAAATATTCTAGAAAAACGTTTTTTACAATTTCAGCTTGCTCCGCTGGGACAATGACTAGTTTACCCATGCGCATACTTTCAAAAAACGATAGCTTTCTTGTGAAAATACCGAATGCATTGGCAATAGCCCCCATTACCTCTACAATTGCAATATCTTGACGTATTGAGCCATCTTGTTTTCCTTGCTGAATCATGTCAGAAATAATATTCGTAATCCCTGCATAAGCAGCATAATATTCATCTAAATCTTCTAAAGGCTCCTGAGCAAATACTATATACGTTTCGAAGGCTTCTAATAGTTTCATATTATTTAACGACCCCGGCTCAGATAAACGAATGTAATGATTTAATAATTGCTCAAATTTTTCGTATCCTGTACCTTTTTCATTAAAAATTTGTTGAAAGGTAGGCAAACTATTTTCTAATATATATATAATCACGTTAATGATTAGCTTATTCTTTTTTGGAAAATAACGAAATACCGTTGCGACCCCTATATTGGCCTCATCTGCAACGTCTTGCATCGTCGTCCACTCAAAACCTTTTCGAGCAAATACTTGAAACGCAGACTCTAATATTTTTTGCCGGCGTCTCTCTTTTATTGATATATTTTCATGTATTTTCAAAACCCCCTCACCTCTAATACCCCCATAATAAAGTTGTCCAAACAAATATATCAAATAAGACACACGTAGGCTATCATAAGTAAACGCCTTGCATCTTACTTAATATCAAAAAATTATTCTACTATCTTAATTTAATCCCCAAATACAATTTCCATCTTAATAATATTATTTTACAAAATTAATGTTTAAAATAGAAATTATTTGAATTAGATAGAAAATTATTTTTTAACTATTCCAAATATACCATAATTTGTGTACAATGTGTTTGATGATAGATTTGCTATCATTAATTAACAGCAAACGGACTAAAATAATAGGAGGAATGTTTATGCCAGCAAAAAAACCAAATCAGTGGCACGAAGAAGTTGACGTAATTGTTTTAGGAACGGGTGGCGCAGCTTTTACCGCTGCTATTTTAGCGGCGGACCAAGGTGCGGATGTATTGATGTTAGAAAAAGCAAATCAAATCGGTGGTACAACAGCGTTCTCAGGTGGCGTGCCTTGGATTCCAGTAAATCGTTATATGAAGGAAGCAGGCATCGAGGATACTCGTGAAGATGCAATCGCCTTTTTAGAGCGTTTAACTTTAGGTAAAGTTCCTGATCCAGCATATATCGAGATTTACGTAGATAACGGGCATAAAATGATTGACTACTTACATGAAAATACACCAGTTCGTTTTGAAATGCCGGTTCCATTTAATGAATACTATGGACATGTAGATGAAGCATTAAAAAAGGGCACACGTTCACTTGACCCAGAACCATTCGATTTAAATTTAGTTGGCGAATGGGGTTCATTAATTCGTCAAAACCCATTATTCCCACCATTAACTTTAGCTGAAGGTGGCGCAATCGGTGGTGTGGATTTCAATAAAATCGCAGAGCGCATGGAAAATAATATTGTAACAATGGGTAGATCACTAATTGCTTCTTTATTAAAAGGTGCACTTGATCGCGATATAAAAATTAAAAATAACACACCAGGTAAAGAGCTTGTGTTAGATGACAACGGCGCTGTAATTGGAGTCGTTGCAGAAGATGAAGCTGGTGAAAAAATTTATATCGGAGCGCGTAAAGGTGTCGTACTTGCTTCTGGTGGCTATGAATGGAATCAAGAGCTTGTTAAAACATTCTTAAAAGCACCTATTACACATCCAATGTCCCCTCCTGGTAATGAAGGAGATGGTCTAATAATGGCAATGGAGGCTGGTGCTGCACTCGGAAATATGAGTGAAGCTTGGTGGTATCCATCAATGCAGGACCCAACAATGGAATATGAAGACCGTATCATGAACCAAACAGGTAGTGGTCGTATGGGGCCGAACAGTATTATCGTCAATAAATACGGTAAACGTTTCGTGCATGAAGGGACAACATACAATGATTTACCACGTGCTTTTTATGAGTATGATCCTGTAAAACTAGAATATCCAAACGAAGCACCTGTTTGGATGGTATTTGACCAACAACTAAAAGATTCTCAAATGATTATTACAATGATGCCTGGTGAGGATGCGCCGGACTGGTTAGACCGCGCAAACACACTTGCTGAACTTGCTGATATTATTGGTGTCGATGCAGAAGGATTAGAGCAATCAGTTGCACGTTGGAATGCTCAATGTGAACAAGGTAAAGATACAGATTTCCATCGTGGTACAACACAATTTGAAAACCTTCTAGCTGATGGCGGCGGTAACGCAGAAGCTAACTTAGGTAAAATTGAAAAAGCTCCATTCTATGCTGTTCCTGTTAACTTAGGGGCACTTGGAACAAACGGTGGACCTCGTATCGATGAAAATGGACAAGTGATTAGCCTTCGTGGCAACAAGATTGAAGGCCTATATGCAGCTGGAAACGCAGCGATGGGTATTTTAGGAACAGCCTATGCTGGCGCTGGCGGCACAATTGGACCAGCTATGACAGTGGGTTACTTAGCCGGTAAACATGTAGGAAGTGTACCTGCACGTAACATAAAGTCAGAACAGTCTGTGAACTAACCTAGTAGGAGCGTGATAATATGCCAAACGGAATACATTCAGTCAATGTCCCTTTAGATATTAAAACAATTTGGGATTTTGTAAGCGAAATGAATAACTGGGCACCTCTTGTACCTGGTTATATCGAACATGAAATATTAAGTGAAAATCAATCCACTTGGAAATTTAAAGGCGATTTAGGTTTTATGAAAAAGACTGTCAAATTGCAAATTGATATTAAAGAATGGAATGAGCCTTCACAAGTTCTTTTCGATTTAAAAGGCCTTTCTGAAAACTTTAGTGGGGGCGGTTATTTCGAAGCTGAAGTCATTGATGAACACACTACAAAAATGACTGGCCACCTAGACATTACAGCTGGTGGGATGATGGGACCAATGATTAATGGGATCTTAAAAAATTTCGTTCCTCAAACCGCACAAGAATTAACAGATGCGATTGTCGAGAAGCTACTCGAACTTAACAGCGTTTCCCAATAATCAAAAAGGGCGTTCCCAAAATTCTTGGGAGCGCCTTTTTCTATGCGAAAATGGTACGCACAAGCCCCCAAGGTGGTTAGTAATGACTATTGTTTCAGTAACTGAAAAGTAGAGAAAAACCCACTTACTAATCCATTTTTAAAATATATTTAAAAATATCTACTTGTTCATCTTGAGAATCTTTTAATGATTCTATTAAATGCCAACCTCTTTTTATGTAATAATTAGAGGCGTTTTCAGTTTTAAGAAACACTTCTTTGTATCCTAGTCTCCCCATGTAATCTAGTAAAAAATTTATTAGTTGCTTACCTATTTTTTGACTTCTATATTCAGGGTCTACATATAGCGAAGCGAGCCAAGGTTTATATTGAGGAAGCTCTTCCAAATCATTTTCAAAGACAGAAACAGTTCCTACGCATTTATTATTAATAATTGCGATAAAAGTTATTGGAAATGTATTTACGTTTGTATTTTCAAAAAAACATACTACGTCTCTAAATGTTTTTTTACTATTAGTTCCTTCTACAAATTCCTTATATATCATCATTGAAACATCTAAAATATATTTTTGATAGTTAGTTAGTAAATTGATTTCCATGATTCACAACCTTTCTGCCATTGTATTAATTCGCTGAATATTCATTCTATAAGGTGATTGTAGCACAGTGAATTATCCTTTTGGATATTAAAGAAGAATACGAAACTAATGCGGTTGATAATTACAAACACTATTATGATGATGTTAAACAGGTTAAATTTTTGATAGCTTACAACAGTAATCGTATCAAGCTCAACATGGTTATACGTCCTTGGTCTAACAAACACAAAAGACCCTTACCATGATCACACATTATAGGTGACAATATTTTTTCCTTTATGCATCGCTATTAAATGATTTGTCATTCAATTTGTGCAATAGTGAAGAGTTTTTCTGTATATAGCTTGTTTTACTGGTGATTAAACTTCAAAGCCATTTACACTTTGTCGTGTCGTCTAATTAACAGTCATTCATGTTTAATGCACGATTACCACTTATATACCAACTCACACTTTGCTATGTTATGATTTCTTTATAGATAGAATTTTCAATCACTTAGAAAGAGGGTAGTTCCGTTATGAGTACTTATCTTATCAAGAGGATGGAGGGGTCAGTAAATGAATAAAATATTGAAATCAAAAAACGACAGAATTATTAGTGGTGTTTGTGGAGATTGTGGAAACCTTTGGTGTGCCATCTTGGATTGTTAGATTAATCTTTCTTTTTGTAATGTCTTTTTCATTTTGGATATATGCAGTACTTGTATTTGTACTAAAAGAAATTATTTTTCGTTATAGTGGACTACCATCAACCATTCAACGACCATCACACATCAATCTAGGGGCATGTACCTAACACACAAGCCCTTTTGTTAAGTTTCCTCAATCACTCCTATAGCACCACATTGCTCTGTAGCTACAATTAGACAACCTGTGTAAATGATTCATCTGCTCCACTATCCACGCCCACAGGCACGTTAAACCCTTCTAGTAGCTTTCCACGATTGTTGTTATAAGCTAACTCAAAGTTGAAGCCATTAAGACTTCATAGTATCGCACTGCTATAACAGTCAATATTATCACGGGTAAACAAACCATAAATACCCATAATTTACAAAAAACGAAACTTTTTCGACCATTTCTCGTATAGACTTATAAAGAGATTAAATGTAAGAAGGGAGTAATTATTTTGAAATCGAATAATAGTAAAGCAATGACCTACCTTTTGTTAGTAGTTGGAATTTTCGTTGTCATTACTGTAGGTAAATTTTTCTTTTATGGCACGATTGGTAGTTTCATTGAAAACTTTATTAAAGATATATTCTAAAAAGGTCAATCTTAAATATCCTTACTCTAGGACTTGCATATATGATTAACCTTCATATATGCAAGTCCTTTTGTTTCAATTCCTCTACCTCTGCTGTAGCACCAACAGACTACCTGTGTTCTTAATTCCTCTGCTTCACTATCAATGCTCATAGGCTCCTTAAACACAACTAAGGGCATGTTGTATACTAACTCAAAGTTAAAGTACTCGATTGAATCTACTATAACCAATATTTCCACCTGTATGACTTATCATTTAGTATTTTTCAACAACTGGAAATGCACTTATACAATGTACTTACCCTTACTAACAACTATTGATATTTTCATAAAAGCAAAAATTCTTCCAATTCCGTTCGTATTAAGGGATAGGAGGTATAAACATGTTATCTGATAGAGAATTAGCAATATTAATTTGGCTAGTAATAGTTACTCTAATATGCTTAGTTACTTTAAGAAAAAGCCATTGTACTCGTCAATTGTTCGCTTGCGTAATCCATTCAGCTTCATTTGCTGATTGAGAACGAGCAATGCATGATGAATAGTAATGTTCTTAATACTCTTATCATTCACAATTGGCATATAGAGCTTATCAACAATGCTTTGTTTTTCTAATACCTCATCTTCTACTTCTTTTGTTTGTGTTTAAATTGCAAATATTCTCGTATCAACTTCAACATGGTTATACTTCTTTTGGTCTAACCAACACAAAAGAGCCTTCTAACATTTTTGTTAGAAGGCAAAACTATAGTATTTCTATTTAGTTCACTAAGTTTTTACTCGGCACTTAATCAAAAATAATTTTATTCACTGCTTCACGGTCTAATTTTTTGATGACAGCTACGATTAATTTTACAGCGTTTTCGTAGTCATCACGGTGTAAGATACCCGCATGTGAGTGGATATAGCGAGTTGCTACACCGATTGCAAGTGATGGTACACCGTTTGCTGTAATGTGAATTGAGCCAGCGTCAGTACCACCGCCAGGAATTGCTTCAAATTGGAACGGAATATTGTTTTCTTCCGCTACGTCGATTACGAAATCACGTAATCCGTTATGCGCTACCATTGATGCATCGTAAATAACGATTTGTGGGCCAGCACCCATTTTTGAAGTAGATTCTTTCGGCGTTACTCCAGGTGTGTCACCAGCAATACCAACGTCTACAGCAAAGCCGATATCCGGTTGGATCTTATGTGTAGATGTTTTTGCACCACGTAAGCCAATTTCTTCTTGAGCATTCCCTACTCCGTATACAATGTTCGGATGTTGCTCGTCTTTTAATGCACGTAATACGTCGATTGCAATGGCACAACCAATACGATTATCCCATGCTTTAGCAAGGAGGTGCTTTTCATTTTTCATCACGTTGAATTCGAAATAAGGTGTGACCATATCTCCTGGTAATACACCCCAGCTCAGCACTTCCTCTTTTGAAACTGCACCAATATCAATAAACATATCTTTAATATCAACTGGCTTATTACGTACTTCTGCAGGTAAAATATGTGGTGGTTTTGAACCGATTACCCCTACAATTTCCTCACCTTTACGCGTTGTAATCGTTACACGCTGAGCAAGCATTACTTGTCCCCACCAGCCACCAACTGTTTGGAAGCTAATGAAACCTTTGTCATCGATTTTTGTTACCATGAAACCTACTTCATCTAAGTGTCCCGCAACAACAATTTTAGGACCGTTTTCATCCCCTACTTTTTTTGCAATTAAGCTACCTAAATTATCTGTTTCAACTTCATCTGCAAAAGGTGCGATGTGCTTTTTCATTACTTCGCGTGGAGCACGTTCATTGCCCGGAATTCCGTTTGCATCTGTTAATTCTTTTAACATTTGAATAGTTGGATCTATATTCGTCATTATTTCGACCTCCTAAGTATATCTCCATTGTATTATAGCTCTATAAAAACTAATAGAAAAGAGAAAATACCCACTTTCGCAACATTTTATCTCAAAAGTGGGTATTTTCAATTAATTTATTATAATACGCTTAAATGAACATCTTTTAAATCGCTAATAAACATATGTCCCGGTGCATGTGTAATCATTATTGAAGGCTTGCTCTGCATCGCGACTGCTTGCGGCGTTACGCCACATGCCCAAAATACAGGTACCTCTCCCTCTTTTATCGTTACAGCATCACCAAAATCCGGTTTATGCACATCTTTAATTCCTATTTGAGAAGGATCTCCGATATGTACCGGTGCACCATGAACACCTGGGAAACGAGAAGTGATTTGTACTGCGCGAATTGCATCGGCATGTTTCATCGGACGCATACTAACAACTAAAGGTCCGTGGAATTTTCCAGCTGATGTTGTAGCGACTGATGTTTTATACATTGGTACGTTACAGCCTTCTTCGATATGGCGAATAGGAATCCCACTTTCTTGTAGCGGCGTTTCAAATGTAAAGCTGCAGCCTATTAAGAAACATACAAAATCATCTTCCCAGTAATCCAAAATATTTGCCACTTCTTCGACATACTCTCCGTCTTTGTAGATTCGATAATTCGGGATATCGGTACGAATATCTGAACCTGGTGCTATTAAACTTTCGATTTGTCCGGGCTCTAGCACATCAACAAGAGGGCATGATTTTGGATTACGTTGACAAAATAAAAGAAAGTCAAATGCATCTTCTTTACGTAGTATAGCTAAATTAGCTTGCGTAAAACCTTTAGCCATACCTGCTGTTGGCCCCGTTATTTGACCGTCACGAATTAATTGTCTAATTTGCTGTGCTGTCATTGTTTCATAATTCATAAAATCATTCCCCCTTTATTAAGAAAAGCGCAAGCGCCCTGCTTAGCCCCTACAAGCGCTGGAGCTAGACACTGTTCACACTCCAGAAATTTATACTTTCTTACCAATTAAAATAACTTAGAGAATGTTGTAATCATTGTATTAACACATAAAATACTCATAACAACAATAACGATTACACCTAATACTGTTAACACTTTAGGATGTTTATACACTTTTCCAACAATGCTCGTTTTGTGAGCTGCAATAAGTATAATCGATAGTGCTAGTGGTAATATTAATGCGTTTAATGCCCCTACAATGACTAATATCTTAACCGGTTGACCAACGACTGCAAAAATAACTGAAGAAGTAATGATAAAACCGATAATAATCCAGTTTTTATATTTTTCAATGACTGGGTGGAATGTGCGAATAAATGATACCGAAGTATACGCAGCACCAACAACAGATGTAATTGCTGCAGCCCACATAATGACACCGAAAATACGATATCCGATATCCCCAACCGCTAACTGAAATACTGACGCTGCTGGATTAGCTTGATCTAATGTTAAGCCTTTCGATACAACACCTAAAACAGCTAAGAATAATGCAACACGCATAATTCCTGTCACTATTATTCCCGTTACCGAGCTTACTGTAATTTGGCGAAGATTTTCTACTCCTGTAATACCTGCATCGATTAAACGGTGTCCACCTGCAAATGTAATATACCCACCAACAGTACCACCAACTAGTGTTACAATCGCCAATAAACCAATTTCTTCTGGCCACACTGTACGGGCAATTGCTTCTCCTACTGGTGGTGAAGTAGTAAAGGCTACGTAAAGCATTAAGAAAATCATAACGAATCCAGCTAGCTGCGCAACACGGTCCATCACTTTACTAGCTTCTTTAAATAAAAATATGAAAATAGCAAATGCGGCACTTATAATAGAGCCATAAATAGTATCGACTCCTAACATTGCATTTAAGCCTAAACCAGCGCCTGCTACGTTCCCGATATTAAAAGCAAGGCCCCCTATTACAATTAATACTGCTAAAACATAACCTAAACCTGGGAATACTTTATTCGCAAGATCTTGTCCACGTAATCCTGAAACCCCAATGACGCGCCAAACATTCATTTGAGCGATAACGTCTAATAATAATGAAATTAAAATGACAAACCCCATGCTTGCCATTAGTTCACTTGTGAATACAGTTGTTTGCGTTAAAAAGCCCGGTCCGATAGAAGATGTTGCCATTAAAAATGCGGCACCTAGCAAAGCATTGCGCCTATTTCTATCCTTTTTTACTTGTGAGTTAATATTGATTTCTGCCATATAATATCCCCTTAGTTAAACGCTGTTATTTCTATTTGTTGTTCTGCTAACTTTTCCTTTGTGAATTTTGCAAATTGTACTGCGTGCGCTCCGTCACCATGTATACAAATTGTATCTGCTCGCAACGCTACATCTATTCCTTGTTGAGATGTAACTGTACCAGTTGTAACCATTTTAATTACTTGCTGGACAGCTTGGTCTTCATCCGTTATTAGCGCATCTGCTTGTTTACGTGAAGTGAGTGAACCATCCGCTTGATATGTACGATCTGCAAAAACTTCATGTGCTGTTTGAAGCCCTATTTTTTCTCCAGCCTTTGTCAATTCGCTTGAAGCAAGCCCAAATAAAATAAGCTTTGGTGAAAC
The DNA here is from genome assembly GCF_039888725.1 of Solibacillus sp. CAU 1738. Lineage (NCBI taxonomy): Bacteria > Bacillati > Bacillota > Bacilli > Caryophanales > Caryophanaceae > Solibacillus > Solibacillus sp. CAU 1738. The sequence continues at coordinate 177,658 of NZ_JBDQQN010000001.1, read as the reverse complement.
ATCATAAACAGCTTGAGCAATCGCTTCTGCAAGCGCTTTATTTTTTGCGGCCATATTATACAGCGCACCATGTGGCTTGACATGTTGCATCGTTGCATTCATCGTCGTTAAAAACCCTTGTAATGCACCGATTTGATAAACGACCATATCATATGCTTCCTGCGGTGTAATTGCCATTTCACGACGCCCAAAGCCGACTAAATCCGGTAATCCTGGGTGCGCGCCAATTTTTACATCGTTGTCAATTGCTAATTTTATAGTCTCACGCATTACTGTAGGGTCACCCGCATGAAAGCCACAAGCAATGTTAGCCGATGTGACATATCTTAAGATTTCCCGCTGCTCCCCTAACGTATAACGACCAAAACTTTCACCTAAATCGCAATTCAAATCTACCGTATACTTCATTTCATTCCCCCCTTTTCTCATTTAACTATTATCTAAGACAATGACAATATATTAACACATTTCTGATAAAAGTGAATCTTTTGTGAAAAATATATGGATTTTTAGTATATTTACCTTATAATTAGTCACAAGTTCATAATTTGGAGGTGTTTTATGTTAGAAAACATTACATTTAAACCATTAGGCGATTCAGCATTATTCGTCGTATTCGGAAATTCAATCTCAACTGATACACACAAAAAAATACAAAATTTTTATGAATTACTACAGGCAAATCCATTTACAGGTATGCTAGATATTGTACCTGGTTATACAAATATATGTATTCACTACGATATTTTGAAGGTTGCACTTAGTCCTCTTGTGAAGGATGCAGATTCAATTTATCAAGGCATTACAAATTATTTGGAAGGTCTATTACTTCAATTACAAAAAGGGCATCATACAGAAGGACGACTTGTCGAAATACCGGTCGTTTACGGCGGAGAGTATGGACCTGATTTACATTATGTAGCAAATTATCATCAGCTATCCGAAGAGGAAGTTATTAAACGCCATACCGAAAGTGAGTGTTTAGTATACATGCTTGGCTTTGCTCCAGGGTTTGCATTTATGGGTGGACTAGATGAAACGATTGCTACTCCGCGTAAGGAGGTGCCACGTTTAAAAATCCCTGCTGGATCAGTTGGTATTGCTGGCATGCAAACGGGGGCTTACCCATTCGAAACTCCAGGTGGCTGGCAAATTATCGGACGGACGCCACAGCCATTGTTTTTACCGAATGATTATCCTCCGACGTATTTAGAAGCGGGTGACCGTATTCGCTTTAAGGCTATTTCTGAAGAGCAATTTTTACAATGGGAGGCAAATGTATGACCATCGTTGTTTTAAAACCAGGATTTTTTTCAACTATTCAAGATGCGGGTCGTATCGGACAACAGCAATACGGTGTAATTGTAAGCGGTGCAATGGATCAATTATCATATGAAATTGCTAATACATTATTGAATCAATCTGGGACAGCAGCTATTGAAATGACACTTGTTGGTCCTACATTACGCTTCGAGGTAGATACGGTAATCGCCTGCACTGGTGCAGATTTTTCTCCGTTATTAAATGATGCACCTTGTCCAATGTGGCAGCCTGTTACAGTGAAGGCCGGAAGCGTGTTAAAATGCCAAGCTGCTAAACAAGGGGCACGTGGCTATATCGCGTTCAAGCATGGTATTCAAGTCCCTGAAGTATTAGGCAGTCGCAGTACTTATTTACGTGCACAAATTGGTGGGTTCAAAGGGCGCGCATTGCAAAAAGGAGACCAATTGCCAATTAAATTACATAGTGAAGTGCCAAGGAAATACTCAGCTAACTATAAGTCGTTATTATCTTTTTCAAATAGCGTGACCATTCGTATAGCAGTTGGGACTGAATGGTATTCGTTCACAGAAAACAGCAAGCAAACACTCACTTCTATTCCGTACACTGTTACGAAGGATGCGGATCGTATGGGGTATCGTTTAGAAAGTCATAGCGCATTAGAGCGGGTTGTGAAAGAGGATTTAATTTCTGAAGCAGTTACGTTTGGCACTATTCAAGTCCCTCCAAACGGACAGCCAATTATTTTAATGGCTGACCGTCAAACGACAGGCGGTTATCCGAAAATTGCACAAGTGATTAAAGCAGACTTACCTAAGCTTGCGCAATTACAGCCGATGTCGACGATTCATTTTGAAATAGTATCATTAGAAGAAGCACAAAAAATATATTTACAACAGCAGCAGCAGCTTGCTTTCATGAAAACTGCATTATCACGAAAAGAGTAAGAGCTGACTCCTTTACGAACACCCCTGAATTCATTCGTTATTTTAAATAATAAATAGCATGTAGAGCCCTTTTGCGACCCTACATGCTATTATTTACTGCTTATTAATAACCTGAACGCTGACGCTCATAGTTTTTTTCATTTTTTTCTATATATGCTTGAATAATATCCTCAACAGTAAAACCTAGATTATAGGCGATTATGCTGTATTGCTCCCAAACATTAATATAGCGTTCCTCTGTTGGTTCTGTAACAAATTCTCCTACCGCACTATTCGTACGTAAAAAAGCCATTGTTAAATCTGCTTCCTGTTGTATTGTTGGCCATTCATTAATTGAATATTTTCGCATATTGCCAAGTGATAATAAAAAATGAATAGAATCTACAAACTCCTCTAAAATTACATTTCGTTCTGAAGCACCTTTTGTACTCCAAAACTTGAAGCAACGTGTTTCGTTTGCTAATTCTGCAAGCTCTACTAATAGCGCAAGCCCTTTTTCATTGAACACATCTTTTGTAACTTGCTGTGTTTCCTCAATAAAGCGGTCCAGTTGGTGCTGCATTTCAAAAAGTTGTTTAAATTCCATAAAAATCCCTCAATTTCTTTATAAAAAATGAAACTTATTGTACCTTCTAATCGTATAGCAAAGAAACATGAACTGACAAGGGGGAACTTTCATGGCTCTTCTATTTCGTATATTAATTATTGCGCTCATCATTTACATATTTTATAAAGGCGTTCGCTATTTGTTTGATCCAAAGCGTAAACTAGACGAAGCTTTCGAAAAGGGGCAATATTATTTTTATGATGATGTGAAAAATGTACGTAAAAACTTTTTTATTTCTTATAACGGTGCGCTTTTTGAAGGAGAAAAATACTTAGGTACAACGACCAATGCATTTGAAGTTGTATCGATTTTCGTATTTGTTCACGACCCGATGAAACTACAAGGATTTACGAAAGAAGATTTTTTGTATTTAGAAAAGGAAATTAAAATGAGCTACCCAAGTGCAAAAATTAATTGGAAAAACCCAATTGAAAAGTTAATGAAAGATGAAAAAAGTGACGAGCTGTAAAACGACAGCATTGTAAAAATCCATAAATCATTAGCGAGTAGGTGAACGAAAATTGTTCACCTACTCGCTTTTTCTTCGATGCCGTTGATTTTTCCATTCTGGCGATCGCTTTCCGACCCAGAATGGAAATCAACGCACCCATAAAAAAAAGATGCACTAAATTTTGATTCCTCAAAATTAGTACACCCCAATATTTGACGTAGATCCATTTTTCACGTCAATAATCTCACGATAATGAATAATTGAATTGCAGCAAGTAGTGGGAAGCCAAATGCGAATGTATTGTGCTTCGTTTTATGTCGAAACAGATACATCCCGAGAACCCCACCAATTGCACCACCGAGAAACGCTAATGTAAATAATGTTTTTTCTGCGATACGCCATTCTTTTTTTATTGCACGTGATTTATCATTGTACATTAAAATACAAAGTACAAGTGAAATGACCGCAACATAAGCGATAGCGGCTGTACCCATAAACATCACCTCTTATGGAAAAAAGACTGATGGAGAAATCCATCAGCCTTAAGTTAAATTATTTAGCTTGTGCATTTTTTGCAGCGTCTGCTAATTGAGCGAATGCTGCTGCATCATTTACAGCTAGGTCAGCTAACATTTTACGGTTAACTTCGATACCTGCTAATTTTAAACCGTGCATTAAACGGCTGTAAGAAAGACCGTTCATGCGAGCAGCTGCGTTAATACGAGTGATCCATAATTTACGGAAATCACGTTTCTTTTGACGACGGTCACGGTATGCATATTGACCTGACTTCATTACTGCTTGGTTAGCAACTTTATATAAAGTATGTTTTGAACCATAATAACCTTTAGCTAATTTTAAAACCTTTTTACGACGCTTGCGCGTTACTGTTCCGCCTTTTACGCGTGGCATACTAATTACCTCCTGCTTTTCTTTCGAATGTGTTGTTTTGAATTTGAACCTGAATGTTCAAAAATTATTTCATGTAAGTTAATAATGTACGGATGCGTTTGAAGTCGCCTGAAGACGCAACTTTCGCTTTACGTAAGTGACGTTTTGCTTTAGTAGATTTGTTAGCGAATAAGTGGCTACCATAAGCACGGTCAAATTTTAATTTACCTGTACCCGTTTTTTTGAAACGCTTCGCAGCGCCACGGTGAGTTTTCATTTTTGGCATGTCGAATATCCTCCTAAACTAATTTCTAAATGATTACTGTTTTTCATTCTTCGGTTGAAGAACTAAAAACATGCTACGGCCTTCCATCTTCGGCTTCTGTTCTACCGTTGATAGTTCAGCACAAGCTTCAGCAAAGCGATCTAAGACGCGTTGACCGATTTCTTTGTGCGTTATAGCACGACCTTTAAATCGGATACTTGCTTTTACTTTGTCACCTTTTTCAAGGAACTTCAGTCCAGCACGTAATTTCGTTTGGAAATCATGTTCATCAATTGAAGGGCTCAGACGAACCTCTTTTATATTGATAACTTTTTGATTTTTACGAATATCACGGTCTTTCTTTTGCTGTTCAAACTTAAATTTACCATAGTCCATGATACGTGCGACTGGCGGCTTGGCTTGAGGAGCCACAAGGACAAGATCCAAGTTCACACGAGTGGCGATTTCAAGCGCTTCATTGCGTGTCTTTACACCAAGCTGATCACCATTATGATCGATTACACGAAGTTCACGTGCGCGAATGCCTTCGTTTACATACATGTCTTTGCTAATAACAATCCACCTCCAAGTAGTGTCGCGAACAAATACATGGTTTGAGCAAGTACTCTTACCCGGTTGAACGGTACATCTTATACGTTTATCCACAAAAAAAGGACGGACATTGTAGAAGATGTCCGCCCGCTATATGTGTATACGTAACATTACGTAAAACAATTCAACGTGTCAAACCTGTCAACTACATAAATGTGTCGAGCATCAGGTGAGAAGCGGGCAGCCTCTACTTCAACCACAAACTAGTATTTATTAACCTTAGCTATAATATCACGCATAAAACTATGTGTCAACTTTTTTTATTTACATACTAATTGTTTCATTTCTTATAAAGGCTAAAGTAATTCTTGTGAAATTTCTCAATAATTACTTTTCAAATAATTTAGCGCTCTGGTGCTCCCTTTCCGCGGGCAAGGCCCAGCGCCTCCTCACTACGTTGCAGGGTCTCGGACCAACACGATATTGGTCACGAAGGCATTGTCAGACGACGTGACGGATTTAGCTTTCGTTCCTCTTTTGCTTTTCTCGCGGGAAGCTTTGCTCTGTAGGGAAAGGCGTAGCCGCCAGCTACACTGTCGCACCGCCGCGCTAAATTACATATATTACTTTTTCACTTCTGCAACAATATTTGATAAGAAGGCATCGAAACTAATTGTTTCTGAATCTTTTGAGCCGTAACGACGAACGTTAACAGCTCCCTCTTCTACCTCTTTATCCCCAATCACAAGCATATAAGGGATTTTCTTCATTTGTGCTTCACGGATTTTGTAACCTAGCTTTTCTTCACGATCATCCATTTCCACACGTAAACCAGCAGCGATTAATTGCTCTTCGATTTGTTTTGCGTAATCGAAGTGAACTGCATTTGATACTGGAATAATTTCGACTTGTACAGGTGCTAACCAAGTTGGGAATGCGCCTTTGTATTCTTCAATTAAGAAGGCTACGAAACGTTCCATTGTTGACACGACACCACGGTGAATTACTACCGGACGTTGTGGTTGACCATCCTCACCAACATAAGTTAAGTCAAAACGTTCAGGTAATAAGAAGTCCAGCTGAGCTGTTGATAATGTTTCTTCTTTACCAATTGCCGTTTTTACTTGAACGTCTAATTTCGGACCATAGAAAGCTGCTTCGCCTTCAGCTTCGTAGTAATCCAAGCCCAGCTCATCCATTGCTTCTTTTAACATCGCTTGTGCTTTTTCCCACATTTCATCATCATCGAAGTATTTCTCTTTATCCGCTGGGTCACGATAAGATAAACGGAATGTGTAATCAGTTAAATCAAAATCTTTGTATACATCTAAAATTAATTCAACTACTTTTTTGAACTCTGTTTTAATTTGGTCAGGACGTACGAAAAGGTGCGCATCATTTAAAGTCATCCCACGAACACGTTGTAAACCTGAAACCGCACCTGACATTTCATAACGGTGCATTGTACCAAGCTCTGCAATACGTAATGGTAAGTGGCGGTATGAATGGTAACCGTTTTTGAAAATCATCATATGGTGTGGACAGTTCATCGGACGCATAATTAATGTTTCATTGTCCATTTCCATTGGCGGGAAAATAGAATCTTGGTAGTGATCCCAGTGACCCGATGTTTTGTAAAGCTCTTTAGAACCTAACACAGGTGTATACACATGTTTGTAGCCAAGTTTTAATTCTTTATCCACGATATAGCGTTCGATTACACGGCGGATTGTTGCACCATTTGGTAACCATAGCGGTAATCCTTGACCTACTTTTTGTGAAGTCATGAATAAATCAAGTTCTTTACCAATTTTACGGTGGTCACGTTCTTTCGCTTCTTCAAGCATTTGTAAGTGATGTTTTAACTCTTCTTTCGTAAAGAAAGCTGTACCGTAAATACGTTGAAGCATTTTATTGTCAGAGTTTCCTCTCCAATAAGCTCCTGCTAATGAAAGTAATTTAAATTCTTTCAACTTACCTGTTGATGGTACGTGGATACCACGACAAAGGTCAAAGAAATCACCTTGATAATAAATAGATACTTGCTCGTCAGCCGGAATTGCTTCAAGAAGCTCTAATTTATACTCGTCGCCTACTTCTTCATAAATTTTTTGTGCTTCGTCACGTGAAACGTTTTTACGTTCAATCTCAATGTTTTCCGCGATAATTTTTTTCATTTCTTTTTCGATTAATGGCAGGTCTTCTGCTGTAATCGGTGTAGGTGCATCAATATCATAGTAGAAACCAGATTCAATTACTGGTCCGATACCTAGCTTTACTTCTGGGAAAAGACGTTTCACTGCTTGTGCTGTTAAATGGGCAGTAGAGTGACGTAAAATTTCTAATGCTTCAGGTGATTTATTAGTAATGATTTCGATTGCTGCATCTTCTTCAATCGGTGTTTTAGCATCCACTAATACACCATTTAATTTCCCTGCAAGTGCACTCTTTTTTAACCCTGGGCTAATTGAACCAGCAACATCTAAAGTTGAGATTCCTTTTTCGAATTCTTTCACATTACCATCAGGAAATGTTAATTTAATCATTTCAGACATGTTGAGTCCTCCTATTTTATATTTTTACTTGGGCGATCTTTAGTCGAGCATTTTTTGTTTTCTAGATATATTTATATAATTTACAGAAATATTTATCTAATATTCGGAGTTATTTATATAATCTACATAAGTATTGATCTTATATCCGTAATTATTAACTTGTTTCAGCAGAAGTCCCCTTCTTCTATAAGTGAGGGATGAATGCTAAATATGAAATTCAATTCAGTGGCTGATCAAACCCCGGCTGAATCAAGTTAATGCCCCGGCGGATGTCACAGATTTTTTAAGGGAGTTTTTCGAGCGAGCTCGAAAAAAATCTGGACGCAATTACGCCGAGGCGTAATTGATTTTAATCTCCTAGAAAACAAAAAAGCGCCATCCCTACCAAAAGGGACGACGCGTATGCTCGTGGTTCCACCCTTCTTCCTTCCGAGATAAATCTCGAACGAAGCTCTAGGTCAGTTAACGTACTGATAAACGTTGACGGATTATCCCCGCCACTGCTCAAAGGTAGTAAAGTATGTGTCGTGCTAGGAAGCTCACAGCCAAGGCTCCCCTCTCTACTAAGTCGGTGCACAAACTTCATGTCCTTATCAATGCTTTAAATATTGTAATTACTAGCACAGTATACGCTCGCTTATCGAAAAAAGCAACTGCTAAAATCCGAAAATTTAACGACGTAAATTTTCGCCTTCTAGCCTTAACAAAGTTGTCGTCGCTTTAATACGCTCCATAATGCGTCGAGCTTTCACTTCTTCCACTTCACCACGCTGCGAACGAGCGATATTATATTCTAAATCATCATAATCAAAATTGGATGATATAAATGTTGGTAGTCGCTCACTCATGCGATAATGCAAAATCGTCCCTATAATTTCGTCACGTGCCCATGGTGTAATTCCTTCTGCTCCAAAGTCATCTAACATTAAAACAGGAGTCCTCTTAACAAAATCCACTTTACTTTGCAATGTTTGGTCATTAATAGCTGCCTTTATTTCTCGTAGAAACTCTGGAACATATACAAGCACCGATTTGATTTTTATTTTCGCTAATTCATTAGCTATTGCTCCTAGTATAAACGATTTCCCAACGCCAAATTCACCGTATAAATATAATCCCTTTTCTGGTAGCTGGCCAGTTGCTCGGTATTCATTAATAAATGATACAATTTGTTGTACAGCTTGGAAACGCGACTTATTACCTTCGATTACAATGTCTTCAATCGTTGCTTGTAAAACATCCTTTGGCATATGAATAGATGATACCATCGATGCCATTTCACGACGTTCATCCTCTACGATTTTTTGTTCGCAGCGTTCATACGAAACATCGATACGACTATTTGCAATTATTAATTTCGGAATGAAGCCTTCTAAATAGTTTGTGCATTTATTTGTCGAGCCGCATTTACAGCATTCAGTCGATTGACTAACAAATTCATGGAGTTTTGACATGCTACGCTCAATCATCCCGTCATCAATACGTTCAGCATTGTCCTTTAAAAATTTTTGTATTTGCTCGTGTTGTAAAATATCCCGTCGCATTGCATTATATCTCTCTTGGAAAGATGGTACATTGACCACACGCTTTAACGCTTCATTTATCGGTTCTATTTTAGTTCACCTTCCCATCGTAATTCCGTAATTGTTCTAGTAATTTTTTATGCTCTGCCTCTAAATCGACGTGATCTTGTGATGCTGGCTCAGAATTCTTAGTTTCAATTAAGTCTTCTTTTTTATGGAACCATTCTGGCACACGCTCCACTTTCACACCTTTTTTCACTGTCGCTTTTTGCTCAGAGCGTTTAACATAATCTTTTGCTTGTCCAAGCGTTTGCAAGTTATTTCGTCGCCAAGAGTCCGCCACACTGTTAATATATTTCTCGGGCAATGCACCGTCTGTTTTTTCTAACACATATTCAAGCAAATAGTTCACTACAGCAGGCGTCATACTATACTGCGTTATTAGCTTTTCGGCAGCCTTTACCGTATAGTCAAACGGCTCTTGTCCGTTGTTAAGCTGTTTAATAAATTCATACGGTGTTTGCTTTTCATATTTTGACTCCGCATCAGCAAACTCATAATTTTGTGGATAAAATTGCAATAAATTTGCTTGTGTGATCGTCGCAACATTTGCCTTTTGATTGTTTTGCTCGAAATATTGTAGCGCATCTTTAGCTAACATTATATTCTGCATTTGAACGTTGAAAGCTAGCGTATCGATGAACTTTTTATTTATTCGGCCTGATTTAACAATTACATATTCAAATAAAGCATTTACTACTCCAACAGTCATACCACCAGTTAACACGTAATTCTCTGCCATTTCAACAATATACGGAAGAGGCTCATCACCTTTTTTCAAGCCCTTTAAAAACTCATATGGAATCACTTCATCATAACGCGGCAGCCAATTATCTAAATTCTTTTGCTGTGCTTTAAACGCAAGAGGTGTATCCATCGTTACTTTATGTTTCGTTTTAGGGGCCTGTTCCTGCTCAACTAACTGAATCGCATCTGCTGCGCTTTTTAAATTATGCGCTAACCAGTTGCTCGCTACTGCTTGAATGTAGTTTTTTGTCATTTTGCCGTTTGTTTCACGCATCGCATATTCCATTAAATAATTGACTACACCAATCGGCATTTTTTGGGCTAGCACTAGCTGTTCTGCAAGCTCAACTGTAAATCGAACAGGTTCCTTGCCACCATATAATTGCTTTAAAAATTCGTAAGGCGTTGTTTTATCGTAAACAAGTGCTTGTGGAGATAATGCAAATTCCCCGAGTGCATCTTGTCCAATTTTATAAGGAATTGTCCCTCGCTGTTCAATGTATTGCAAAGCTTCTTCAGCCGATTGTATGTTTTTTTGCCGCATTTCAGATGCGACAGATTCAACGAATTTTTCTGGTAATTTGCCGTTCGTCTCGTTCCATACATATTGTACAATGACATTTGCAACACCTTGCGCGATGCCGTAAGATTTCACAAGGCTTTCGGCAATTCGTATCTGTCCTTTAAATGGTTCCTTCCCTTTTGTCAAAATTTTAAGGAATTCATACGGTGTTGATAGTTCATAATCTTTCACATAATCAGGAATATTTTGCTCAGGTATACGATCTACTTTTCGAATTGTAGGACCAGTTCCTTGACGTTTGTCGTGCTCTAAAGTCGCGATCCGAATTGCTTCAGCGGCATTAGTTGCCCCTTTACTTACCCAATTATCTACAATGCTTTGTAGTAATTTCGCCCCGTAATCAAGCTTTCCATCAGACATCGCGATATACTGAATTAACGTATTTAACACACCATATGAAATGCCTTGGCGCAGAAAATCATTGAACTGCATAACTGTCGCTTCTGAAGGTAAAACACCGTTCATATCTTCATACACTTTAATCGGTGATGTCGTATCTAAATAACGAATATGTTCTTCTTTTGAGCTAGCTTTTTGAACAGGTTGCTCTACATTCACATTATCAACTTCGTAACGCTTTAAAAGCTTAGGTACGTTGCCAGAACTAGATAATTGATAAAAGTCCTCTGCATTCTTCTCAATCATCGTCGTTGATAATGAGCCATCTTCATTTAGTGCCATCAATACAATTTTTTGCATATCTGTTACCGAATAATTATATAAAAAAGCGACTTTAGCAATTGTTATTTTTATATCAAGTGTAAATAATTTGCTCGGTACTAAAGAATTACTCATACCGTCCATGAATAATTTGAAATCAAATAAATCATATTCAAATGGATAACTTTTACTGCTTGTACTTCCCATTTGCTGAGGAAAAAACTGTTCGATATTTTGCAGTTCTGCCTCAGTAACATTTAAAAAGACATCATTAAAGCTACGTGTCACTTCCGTAAAACCTTGAATCGACTGTTCTCTCTTTACTAATGCATCTTGCAATGATTGATATGCTTTACGGTCAATTTTACGCATAAGTGACACCGATAATATGGAGTCTGCAAAAAATTCACTTGCTTCTAAAGGTCTCTTCAATTTATATACGTAATGCGTAGCTGAAATACTTGCTTTGCTAAAGCTTTGCAATAAGCCAATCGCTTCTAAAGTAATGCGCGCTTGAAATAATTGCTTAATCGAAAAGCCTAAGCTATCAAGTAAATAATGGTGATGAAATGTAGGTGAACTTTGCTCAGCTTCCGCCCAAAACTTTAAATATAAAGCGACTGCCTCTACACCAATTATTGGTTGATAACATAATTGCAAAACTTTTTGACTTTCTAAACTAAATTCATGAGGGCATCTAATTTCACAAGTATCATACGGATGTAGCTGATTGATCATGTTCAATGTATTCCCTCCTACAGTAACTATTTTGTCTCTGATTGTTTATGAATTAATTCTTTTAATTCATCAATAAACACATTTATATCTTTGAATTGTCGATAAACAGATGCAAATCGTACATATGCGACTTCATCAATTTTCGCTAGGCGATCCATGACCATTTCACCAACATCCTCAGAACGCACCTCTGGATTTCCAATTCGACGCAAATCTTTTTCAATCGCCATTACAAGCTCTTCTAATGAGTCTAATGGCACTGGTCGTTTTTCACATGCACGAATTAAACCACGCAGCACTTTCTCGCGACTAAATTCCTCACGTGAACCGTACTTTTTCACTACAATGAGTGGTGTTTCTTCTATTTTTTCAAACGTTGTAAAACGGAATAAACATGATTCACATTCACGCCGTCTTCTTATTTCTTTATTATCATCTACAGGTCTTGAATCAACAACGCGTGTACCGTTGTACTGACAAGCTGGACATCTCATAGTTATTTCTCCTGATTCATATCAATTTACTGTTACCATTATACCAAATAACATTTAGCGGGAGTTAGCAATTGCAAAACATTTATTATTTCCTTGAAACAGAAAAAGGCAGAGGATCAATCCCCTACCTCACTTTATTCATTTAACTAGATTTTCTTTTAAATACCAACAACAACAGGTCCCATACCGCGTGGCACAACGACTGCTTCACGCATTTTCGCGCCGAGTGCTTCCGCAATGTAATTTGCTGCTACTGTTGGATCTAAATCGCCACACGTATACACATCAATGCTAGCATAGCCATGCTCAGGAAAACTGTGGATCGTTAAATGCGATTCAGAAATAATAACTACTCCGCTTACCCCTTGAGGTGCAAATTTATGAAAAGTAACTTCACGCACTTCTGCCCCTGATCTTAAAGCGGCATCGACAAAAGTTTGTTCAATAAAGTTAACATTGTTTAACTTTTCAAAATCGCAATCCCAAAGCTCAGCAATTACATGACGCCCCATCGTTCTCATGGTTCGCTTCCCCCTTTGACATAATATTTTGTAATGTTCAAAGTCGACTACCACGGGGGAAAGTTAGTCCAAAGAGGTCCTAACCCTTTAAGTAGTCATGTGATTAAACTCACTCAAATGTGATTATAAGATTTTTCAAACAACTATGCAATAGCAAAAATATGCTATTTTAAAAACTCGTTATTAAATCCCCAAAATAGATGCATACTGCCAAAAAAACCTCGGAATTACTAATTAATCCCGAGGCAAATGTTTATGCTTTAACAGTTTCTAATGCTTTTGATACTTTTTTCGCTAAATCTACAACGCGAGCTGAGTAACCCCATTCGTTGTCATACCAAGCAAGTACTTTAACTTTGCGGTCGCCCATAACCATTGTCGTTAATCCATCAATTGTTGATGAGAAAGTTGTTGTGTTGTAATCAGAAGATACAAGCGGTTCCATAGATACATTTAAAATACCTTTCATTGGACCATCTGCTGCTGCTTGAAATGCTGCATTTACTTCTTCTACAGTTACATCTTTGTTTAAATCAACAACTAAGTCTACTAAAGATACGTTTGGTGTAGGAACACGTAACGCCATACCATGTAGTTTCCCTTGTAACTCAGGTAATACTAATGATAAAGCTTTTGCAGCACCTGTTGAAGTTGGAATAATTGACGATGCACAGTTACGCGCACGACGTAAATCTTTATGTGGATTATCTAAGTTGTTTTGGTCATTAGTATATGCATGAACTGTCGTCATTAATCCGTTATTTATCCCGAACTTATCATTTAATACTTTCGCTACAGGAGCTAAACAGTTTGTCGTACAAGATGCGTTTGAAATTACATCATGTTTAGCAAGGTCTAATAAGTTATCATTTACACCAAGAACTACTGTAATATCTTCATTTTTACCTGGAGCAGTTAAAATAACTTTTTTAGCGCCAGCTTCTAAGTGCAATGCAGCTTTTTCACGGTCGTTAAATTTACCAGTAGCTTCGATAACTAGGTCTACACCCATTTCAGCCCAAGGTAATTTTAAAGGATCGCGTTCACTAACGATCGCAACATGTTTACCATTTACGATTAAAGCGCCTTCTTGTGGCTCTACCGTACCTTCAAAAGTGCCATGATTTGTGTCATACTTAATTAAATGTGCTAAAGTTTCTGGTGGATAACTTGCGTTAATCGCCACAACACTTAACTCATCTTGTAAAATCGCCTGTCTGAATACCATACGACCAATACGGCCAAAACCGTTAATAGCAATAGAAACTGTCATTATTTTAAATGCCTCCTGTTAATTCCGATATCATATTTAATGTTATATACGCAAATTAGTATAGCATATTTAGAAAAAAGATGAACAATTTATTTCCAAAAATTTAATGTTGTTATATTCAGAAAATATTCCATTGTGATTGAATGAACTTTCACTATAATATTCCCTCAATGTGGCACATTTGACTTATTCAACATCACCAAATTCCAAAGTAAACCTAATCACAAAAAGGGCTGCCTCACATTATGAGACAGCCCTCCCCTTGTTAAATTACATTCCAATTTTGTAAAATGTGCTGTAATTGCTTTTCGGTTGCTTCTATATTCAAATTATTATAAATAACAGCATCGGCACCTTTTTCTTTCACCGACATTGGTAATTGCGAATTAATGCGCGCTAAAGCTTCATCACGCGATAAATTATTACGCTCCATTAAACGCGCCAATTGAACATCTTCCTTTACAGATACGACAAGTATCTTTTCTACATAATGCTGTAGCTTGCTTTCAAATAATAATGGAATATCCATAATGACCGTTTCCGCACCGTTCGCAACGAATTCTTCACGTTGGCGTAGCATTTCCGCACGAATAGCTGGATGAATTATATCATTTAATTGCTTACGTTTTGCTGTATCATGGAAAATAAGAGCCCCTACCTTTGCTCGGTCCATAGTGCCGTCTGTTGCAATGACTTCAGGTCCAAACGCTTCTGCAATAAGCGCTAAGGTCGGTGTACCAGGCTCTACTACTTCACGTGCTACTACATCCGCATCAACAATCGGGAGTCCGTAACCTTTTAGCATCTCCGCTACTGTACTTTTCCCACTTGCAATACTTCCTGTTAATCCAATAATCACTTTTAAACACCTACCGTTGACAGTTTGGACAATAAACAGATGTACGACCTGCAATTGTCATCGATTTTGTATTCGTCTCACAAACTGGACAAACTTTCTTCCCATACATTTTCAAACGATGCTGCATTTCTCCTGCTCCACCATTAATTGACCGATAATCTGAAATTGTCGAGCCGCCGCTATCAATACTTTCCTGTAAGACTGCTTGAATCGTAGCAAAGAGTGCCTGCTTACGCACTTTACTAATACGACTTACTTTCCTTGCTGGATGAATACTTTCTTTGAAGAGCGCTTCTGTCGCATAAATATTGCCACAACCCGAAATAACTTGCCCGTCCATAATGACTTCTTTAATCGCTTTATTCGCATACTTTGGCTTATCACATTGCGCTAAAAAAAACTTACAAGCATCTTCATCAAAGGGCTCTGGTGCCATTTTTAGTAGTGGTGGGTGATCACTTAAGTTTTTTATAAAACGCAATTCCCCAAATCGTCGAATATCTGAATAAACGAGTAGTTCCCCTGTATTTAAAGTGAAAATTGCATGGGCGTGCTTACGAAATTTTTCCTCTGTAATCCCTTCAAGCGAATCTACTATAAACCATGCTCCAGTCATTCCAAGATGGTTTACTAATATAAACGCTTCGCCATCTCGTACAATTGTAAAGAAAATATATTTTGATCTGCGCTCGATTTTTTCAATGGCCATGCCAGTCATAACTTGTTCAAATAAATGTGGCTCGATATTTTTGATGATGCACTGCTTTCCTGCAGCAGTAGACGCTAGAATTGTCTCAGACAACACAATGCCCGTAATTGATTTTCCTTCCACAGCGGGTTTCAAATCCCTTACAACGCCTTCTACTTCTGGTAATTCAGGCATAAATCCCACTCCTTACTTCGCGTCGTACCAAGATTTACCGTAGGAGTAATCTACCTTTAATGGCACAGCAAGTTCAATGGCATGCTCCATTACTTCTGGTACGATGCGTTCTAAAATCGCTACTTCCTCTTCAGGTGCTTCAAATATTAATTCGTCATGTACTTGTAATAATAATTTAGCTTGCAAGCCTTCTTGACGTAAGCGTGCATCCATATCAATCATCGCTTTTTTAATAATATCAGCAGCGCTACCTTGGATTGGTGTATTCATCGCTGTACGTTCTGCAAAGCTTCGTAAATTAAAGTTCGAGCTTTTAATATCCGGCAAATAACGGCGTCGATTTAAAATCGTTGTGACATAGCCTGCCTTTTTGGCATCTTGTACTATCGAGTCCATATAGCCTTTTACTCCTGGGAAGCTCGCTAAGTAATTGTCAATAAAGGTTGCCGCTTCTTTACGTGTAATATCTAAGTTTTGAGACAAACCATAATCACTAATGCCGTAAACAATACCGAAGTTTACCGCCTTTGCTGCACGACGCATATTTGATGTAACTTCCTCAGCAGGTACATTAAATACGTCCATCGCTGTTCGTGTATGGATATCCATTCCTTGTTTAAACGCATCTACTAATGCAGGATCTTCAGACATATGCGCTAAAACGCGTAGCTCAATTTGAGAGTAATCGGCTGCAAATAATACCCAGCCTTCATGTGATGGTACGAATGCTTGGCGAATTTTACGCCCTTCCTCTAGGCGAATCGGAATGTTTTGTAAGTTCGGGTCTGTTGAACTTAAACGTCCTGTTGCAGTCAGCGCTTGTTGGAAACGCGTATGCACCTTGCTATCTTCAGGTTGTATTTCTTTTATTAGCCCTTCAATATAAGTAGATTGTAGCTTCGATAATTGGCGATAGTTTAAAATATGCTTTACAATTTCATGCTCTGATTGTAATTTTTCAAGTACATCAGCAGCTGTTGAATAACCTGTTTTCGTCTTTTTAATTACTGGTAGCCCTAGTTTATCGAATAGAATCACACCTAATTGCTTCGGTGAATTTATATTAAATTTCTCACCTGCCAATTCGTAAATATCTTTTTCTATTATTGCAAGTTTTGCTTGTATCTCCGTACCCATTACCTCTAGTGTATCTACATCTACACGAATACCCATTATTTCCATTTTCCCTAAAACGTAAGCAAGTGGTAACTCTAAATCGTGATAAAGATCATATTGTTCGTTTTCTTTTAACTTATCTTCAACAATCGGCTGCACATTCCACACAGCAACAGCTTTACGGCTTACATGTTCTGCGAGCACCTCTTCTTCTGGCACAGCCCACTTTGCACCTTTTCCGTAAATTATTTCGTTAGATTGGACATTCGAATAGCTGAATTCTTTTGCTAGAGTCGCAACATCATCTCCTGAAATCGCTGGGTTGACGATATATGATGCAAGCAGTAAGTCGAATGCTACGCCAGCTAGATTAATATCAAGTCGGGCTAACATTGCTTGCGTCGCTTTACTATCTGCTATATATTTTTTCTTCGTTGCATCTTCAAGCCAGTCCTTTAATAACTCATTATTACATACGAGTTCGGCTGGAATGTAAGATGTAGAGTTGCCATCTGTTAAAGCAAGTCCTAGCATACGACAGCTATGATAGTGCTCATTTTCAAGCTCAACGTGAATTGCCATTTCATCTTTCAGTAGATCCGCTGTAATTTCCTTAACAATATTAAAAGTTAATTTTTCTTGTTCTTGAACTACTCCTTGCATATCGCTCTTTTCAATTAGCGATTTAAAGCCAAGTTCTCGCCATACAGCAAGCAGTGCATCTTCGTCCGGTCCTGTGTAGGTTAAATCTGCAAGCGTCACTTCAATTGGCGCTTCTGTGTAAATTGTTGCTAATTTTTTCGATAAATGCGCACTTTCTTCATTAGCTACAAGCTTCTCCTTCATTTTAGAAGCTTTCATCGAATCAATCGCTTCGTACAATGCTTCAACCGAACCATATTCTTTTAATAACTTAATTGCGGTTTTTTCTCCTACACCCGGAACACCTGGAATATTATCGGATGCATCCCCCATTAATCCTTTCATATCAATTATTTGTAGCGGCGTTAAACCGTATTTTTCTTCGATATGGGCTGGTGTGTACTTTTCAACATCCGTAATCCCTTTACGGGTGATGTATACTGTCACATTATCTGTTGCAAGCTGTGTTAAATCTTTATCGCCAGATACGATAATAACTTCAATATCGTCAGCTACCGCTTGCTTTGCTAGCGTACCGATAATGTCATCTGCTTCATACATCTCCAATTCATAGCGCTTAATATTGTACGCATCAATAAGCTTTCGAATGTATGGGAATTGTTCTGATAATTCAGGTGGCGTTTTTTGACGCCCCCCTTTATATTCACCGTATGATTCATGACGGAAAGTCGTTTTCCCAGCATCAAATGCAACGAGCATTTGCGTTGGATTTTCCTCCTCTAAAACTTTTTGTAGCATTGTCGTAAAACCGTACGCAGCATTTGTATGAATACCGCTATCATTTGTCAGCAATGGTAACGCAAAAAAGGCACGATAAGCTAAGCTATTGCCGTCTAATAATAATAATTTTTCTTTCGCCATACAGCACAACCCCTTCTATCATTAAATATATAAAACATGCGTTCGAAATCCTCTCTAGTTTACTTTAGCGTGAAAACTAGGATTTTACCACCAAAAAAGCTATACAAGAAGACATTTATCTTCTTGCATAGCTTCCATTTTATGCTTCGCTTTCTTTACTGGCTATTGCTGTTGCATATGCCGCTTTAGCTTCTGCTACTAACTCAGGGGATTGAATAAAGTCGTAGCCAGTTTGCGCTAATGCAATTGCACCTTTCACAAGTGCAGCGTAACCTACTTCAGAGTTTGCCGCTTCTCTAAATTCATTCGTATGAGCAACTAAATCATCTGGTCCGATTTTAATATAACCGTGTGCAGTTGGTACTTCGTAACTAATATTTCCTGCATCTGTTGAACCAAGACCGCCATCGCGTTTTAATTCTAAATGTTCACCAACAGCAGCAAGCTTTTCGCCCAATACACGGTCTACAACATCATTTATAACTAAATCCTTTACTTCATTTTGGAAGCGTTCGATTTTCACTGTTGCGCCTGTAATAAGTGCTGCACCTTCAGCAATTGCACGAACACGTTCTACAACTTCCTCCGTTTTTTTCCACGTATTGGCACGGAAGTAGAAGCGAGCAGATGCATAATCTGGAACAATATTTGGTGCATCCCCGCCATGTGTAATAATGCCGTGAATACGTACATCTGATGGTACGTGCTGACGCAATGCGTTAATACCGTTATAAAGCTGAATAACTGCATCTAATGCATTAATCCCTTTTTCAGGCGAGCCCGATGCATGCGCTGCTTTTCCGTAAAAATGAAAATCTAAAGGATCAACAGCTAATGAATTCGATGTTAGCGATGTTTTTCCAGACGGGTGTAGCATTAATGCGATATCAACATCTTTTAAGTAGCCATGGCGCACGAAGCTACCTTTCGCACTGCCATTCGGTCCACCTTCTTCAGCAGGAGTACCTAATACTACGACACGTCCACCAGTTTGTTCGATAGTTTCTGCTAAGGCGATTGCTGCTGCAACACTTGTCACACCAATAATATTATGACCGCATGCATGCCCTAAACCTGGTAGTGCATCATACTCTGCTAAATAAGCGATTGTTGGACCCGGCTTGCCGCTATCTTTTACAGCATAGAATGATGTTTCATGACCAGCAACTGCTGTATCAATATGAAACTGTGCATCACGTAATATATTCACTAATTGCTCGCTTGCAAAAAACTCCTTATTACCGATTTCCGGATTAGCATGAATCGCCTTACTAACCTCAATATATTGAGCCTTTGATCGTTCGACTGATTGTACAATAACATCATGTCCATTAATTGCTGTTGTCATGAAAAAACACTCCTCTTATTTTTGATTTTTTAAATCTTCAAATGTAGTTTTTAATTGCTCATCTGTGAGAATAACAAGCTTTGAACCACCATTTGTATCTTCAGTAATCACTTTTTCAATTTCTTCTGAATGGTATAATTCTATAATTTTCTTGTATGTAGCATTATCTATATCTTCAGCACGTGCTGCAATAATGTTTACATAAGGGAATACACTATCGTCTTCAGCTAGTTCACGGTAAATTGGATCTTCACCTGGCGAAAGCCCCGCTTGCCCAGCAATACCATTATTAATAACTGCCGCTGCAACATCTGGTAATACATGTGGTGTTTGTTGTGCAACCATTGGAATAATATCTAATTTCAAACGATTTTCTGTAATTTTTGTTGGGTCTCCAAATAAACCGAAGTCATCTGCCAATTTAATAAAACCTGCCGATTCAAGTAAACGCAATGCTCTAGCTTGGTTTGTCGGATCATCTGGAATTGCGATTTTGTCACCTTCTTTAATTTCATTTATATCTTTAATTTTTTCTGAATATAAACCTAAAGGTGCAAATATTGTTGAACCGATTGGCACTAAATCATTGCCGCTCTCTTTTACATAACTAGCTAAGAAAGAAATGTGTTGGAATGCATTTAAATCCACATCCCCTTGTGCTAAAGCGTTATTTGGTAATGTGTAGTCCGAGAATTCGATTAGTTCTATTTCGATACCTTCTGCCGCTAATTTTTCTTTTAAGATTGGCCACTGTGCACCGTCTGCACCATTAACACCGATTTTAATCACTTTTGAAGCCTCGGCATTAGTTGCCTCATTTCCTCCACATGCTGCTAAAGCAATTGCAGCTAGTGCCGTTACAATTAGTAATAATATTTTCTTCATATTCTTAGTTCTCCTATCGTCTTAATATTTTTTTAGATAAAGCATTGCCTAGCCACTGAGCTAATTGTACAAGGACTATTAATATAACAACCGTAACAATCATGACACTACCATCAAAGCGTTGGTAACCGTATGTAATTGCTACATGTCCAAGTCCACCGCCTCCTACTGTTCCCGCTACTGCCGAGAAGTCAATTAAGCTAATTGTTACAAACGTTAAACCTAAAATAAGTGGACCGAGCGCTTCAGGAATAAGAACTGTATAAATAATTTGAAATGGACTTGCTCCCATCGCCCTTGCTGCTTCAATAACACCTGGATCAATACTAATTAAGTTAGTTTCAACTATCCTCGCTATACCAAATGCCGCCGCGATTGTCATTGGGAATACAGCTGCTGTTGTCCCAATCGTTGTACCCATTACTATTCTTGTCAATGGAGA
Organism: Solibacillus sp. CAU 1738; assembly: GCF_039888725.1. Lineage (NCBI taxonomy): Bacteria > Bacillati > Bacillota > Bacilli > Caryophanales > Caryophanaceae > Solibacillus > Solibacillus sp. CAU 1738. Next base: position 156,453 of record NZ_JBDQQN010000001.1, on the reverse strand, counting down.
AAGTGCCACAAGGAAAATAATGAACGGTATTGGACGAATGATATTAATAAATAAATTTAGAGCGTTGAACGTGATTTTACTTTCTAAAATATTATTTTCACGTGTGACAAACAAAAGTAAACCTAGAGTAATACCTAGAATTGAACCGAAAATCAGCGTTAATAACACCATATAAAGCGTCTCACCTGTTGCTTCCACAATTCTTGGCCAAAATGTAGTCCAATCAACCTTCATCAGCTAAAACCTCCTCGATATCTACTTTCAGCGCTAACTCATCAATAACTTTTTTCACATCGTTTATTTGCCCTTCAAACGATACTACTAGATTACCGAATAGCTGCTGCTGAATTTCTCGAACTGAACCATACACAATATTAAAGTGGATTCCGTGTTTTTGTGTTACTTCTGAAAGTAGCGGATTATTCGTTACAGCCCCTTTAAATAACACACGGTATAAATGCTGCCCACCATTTCCTTTCCATTCTTGCAATACTTCTGTCGAAGGAATATCTTGATGCACCGACTGGATAAATCGTTGTGTTGTCGTATGCTTTGGTCGCGTAAATACATCAAATACATCACCTGATTCAATCACTTCCCCTTGCTCCATTACAGCAACGCGGTTACAAATTGTTTGAATAACATTCATTTCATGTGTGATTAGTAGTACCGTAATGCCAAGTTCAGCATTTACACGTTTTAGTAATTTTAAAATATCGGCTGTCGTTTCTGGATCAAGCGCAGAGGTTGCTTCATCACAAATTAAAATTTCCGGTGAAGTTGCAAGTGCCCTAGCAATTCCTACACGTTGTTTTTGCCCACCTGATAGCTGCTCTGGGTAGTCATTTGCTTTATCTGATAAACCAACGAAAGATAATAGTTCTTTTGTTTTACGTTCAATTTCTGCTTTTGACACACCTTCTAACTTTAACGGATACCCGATATTCCCTGCCACGGTTCTCGATGTGAATAAATTAAAATTTTGAAAAATCATACCTATTCTTCTACGCAATGTACGGAGCTCTTTACTTGAGAGCGAGGCTAAATCCGTTCCATTAACCTTCACTACACCTGAAGTAGGCTTTTCAAGTAAGTTCACTAAGCGGAGTAATGTACTTTTCCCTGCACCACTAAAACCAATAACACCGAAAATATCCTCTTTATTAATTGTGAGCGTTACGTTTTTTACTGCATGAACATCTCGTTTTGGTGTTTCGAAACTTTTCGAAACATTTAAAAATTCAATCATTTTAAAACCTACTTTCCCCATAAAACATCTTTGTTTTTTAAATATAAAAAAACCTTTCGTTTCTTAAAAGAAAAAGAAACAAAAGGTTTTCAAATCGAAAAGCACTTTGTTCTCATCTTCCAAGCATACGCTTGCAGGATTTGGCACATTGCATAATTGCTGTTGCCGAGACTTCAAAGGGCCTGTCCCTCCATCTCTCTTGATAAGAATTGTGACTTATTAAATTGTTTGATTAATTGTTTACTACTTTAAACCTTAGTAATCTGCTTGTCAATCATTTATCTAAAATTAATGATTTTTTTGAAAATACGCAAGAATTGTACACATATTTTATTATTTTAACTTTTTAAATTTAAAGTTTGCCGCTGTATTTTGTTTTTCTTTATAAAAAATTTCTTCAAAAATGACAGTTAATAAAAAGGCATTTAAAAAACTAAATACTAAATATAAAGGCATGCCCCCTAAATTATATGTCATTAATCCTCGAGCAAACACTTCTACAAAGCCTACTTGTGCAAAATAAAAAATCATGCCAACCCCAACTTGCCAAATCGGGCGCTTATCTTCACGTTTTTCGAACCATAAAACTTTTTTAAACGAATTTCGAACATCTTCTGCAATAACTAAACCGACAAACATTAATATTATAAATAAAACTGGTATATGAAAAATACTAGCATTCATCCAAGTAAAATTAGTAGATTGGAACAGTGCTGTTACGGATGTGGCGATAATGAACGCTAGTAATGTATTTTGAATCCATTTACTCAAGTGCATTCACCCCTTAATAAAGTTTCATAGACTATTATAACAAAAAATATATTATTTTAAAGTAATATATTTTTCCGTAACAAAATAGATAGCTTCAACGAATTAGAAAATACATTACAAATCAAGGAAAAAACACCGACAAATGACGTTTAAACAGTCATTTATCGGTGTTTCAAGTTCAACCTGTATGTGAACAATCGTATCTCAATTGAGGTTATTTATTACTAAAAACTCTCTTCTAATCTTAAATTGAATTCTATTCTATATATCCAGATAATAGTTTCGCATACGGAGAATCTGATGGTAAAATAATCATCGTATCTTCTCCGATCGTTTTCTTGTACGATTCTAATGTGCGGTATAGTGAGTAGAATTCAGGGTCTTTTGAGAACGCTTCGTTAAAAATTTTTGCAGCTTCAGCTTCCCCTTGAGCTTGAATGAGTGAAGCTTCTTTATTTGCTGTAGCAAGTTTCTGCTGAACTTTTTGATCCGTCTCCGCTTCAATACGTTTTTTATCCGCATCCCCTTCTGATAAATATGTTTGCGCAGTTTTTTCACGTTCTGAAATCATACGATTATAAATGGCTTGCTCATTTTCCGGTGGTAAATCTGTACGACGAATCCGTACATCAACTACCTCAATACCGTAATTATCATTAGATAATAACTCGTTAACCTTTTCTGTAATACTGTCGTTAATATTACCACGCGATGAATTTCCATCATTTATAATTTCACCATATGGTAATTTACCAAGTTCAGAACGAATAACTGAATATATAAACTCACTCATACGTCGCTCAGCATTTTGTAATGTACCTGCATTGGAAATCAAAGCTTTCGGATCCACAACACGCCAAACCGCATAGTTATCAATAATAATTCGTTTTTTGTCTTTCGTATTAATTTCTTCCTGTGTCATATCATACGTCATTAAATTTTTCGGTAAAGTCGTCACACTTTGGATGAATGGTACTTTCATGTGGAGGCCAGGTTCACGCTCATATTTTACGACCTCACCGAACTGACGCACAACTTTATATTCGCTTTCTTTTACGACATATAGATTCGCAATAACTATAACCATAATTGCAAAAATGACAGTCATGAGAATGCCAGAAGTTACCCATTGACGCATATTAACTGGTTTCTTTTCCTTTTTCGGCTTTTTTGCATTAGACGTATTCGGCTCCATATCAACAACATTTTTACGTTTTTTATTTTTATCTGCAAATAAATTTTTAATGAATTTCTCTAAATCTCCATCAAAATTATTATTACTCATTAATTACCACTCCCTTCTGTTTTACCCGTAGTCGTTGGAGGCTGAATCGGTAAGTATTTCAGCGTACTACCCTCATCGTCATTCATAATATAAATTTGTGCATTAGGTAGTACATTCTCTAATGTTTCGAGAACTAAACGTTCACGTGTAATCGCTTTGTTACCTTTGTATTCGTTATATAGTTTATTAAATACTGCTACCTCCCCTCGTGCTTGCTCAATGCGGGCAAACTTTTGTCCTTCCGCCTTTGCTTGTATAGCAGCAATTTCTCCTTCCACTTCACTATTACGTTGGTTTTCATATTTTTGTGCTTCGTTTCGTTTTGTATCTTTCATTTCACGTGCATCTGTTACCGCTGTAAATGCCGCACGAACCTCTGCATTCGGTAATTCTACATCTTGTAGCTTGACACCTAAAACGCTAATCCCAATATCATATTTATTAACTAGTTCTACTAATAAATCACGCGTTTTTGCTTCGATTTCAGATTTCCCTTCCGTTAAAGCGTCATCAATTTTAGAGCTACCGATAATCGAACGAATTGAACTTGATGTCGCACTGTGTAATATTTCTTTCGGATTTTGTGAGCTGAATAAATATTTTTTTGGATCGGTAATTTTCCACTGTACAACTAAATCCGTTAACACGATGAATTCATCACCTGTAATCATTTTCGTTTCGGCATCGTACACTTCCATCGAGCCGTCTGGTGCTTCCTTATATCCGAACTCTAAACTAAATGTTTCCTTCGACAATACTTCTACACTTTGTACGGGCCACGGTAATTTAAAATGTAAACCTGATTCTGTAATGATCTCATCCGCGCTACCAAATGTAATGACGACCGCTTGCTCTGATTCATCCACGGTATACCAAGATGTTAATACTACAATTAAGCCTACAACTGCAAATAACCCTAATGCTATCGTTAATAATGTTCGCTTTACGCTCATGCTTATTCCTCCCTTATTATGTATAAGTATCCTAAATAGGAAACTTTTTATATATAATTCATTTACGGGATTAGTTTGCAAAAAGTTTCACAAAAACGAAAAAAGTAGTGAGCGTTCATCCGCTCACCACTTTTTACTTACTATTTTATTCAATTAGAAATAGGGGTTTCTAATACATACTATAAAGGTAAATGTTAAATTTCTTGTAACAGCTTTGTAAATATTTTGTTAAGATGGCTTATCGAGCGGTAATAAAATTTTAATACACGTACCTTTCCCTACTTCGCTAGTTACTTGAATTTTACCATGATGTGCTTCGACTAAGTGCTTTACAATGGCTAAACCGAGCCCCGTACCTCCTGAATTTCTACTACGAGCTCGATCCACACGGTAAAAGCGCTCAAAAATACGAGCGATTTCACTCTTCTCGATACCAATACCCTGATCCTCAACTTCCACAATACCATATTCATCCGTTTCTTTAATACGCAGTGTCACCGTCGTTCCTTCAGGAGAATACATAATCGCATTTGCTATTAAATTCGTAAATATTTGTATAAGACGATTCGCATCTGCTAGTACGCGCACATCTCTTGCAATATCAACTGAGAACTGCATATCTTTTTCGTCTAAACGTGGACTCGTTACATCGACTGCTCGGATAAGAACATCTTGTAAACTCGTAGACATTATATCAACCGAAAAGCCATGTTGTTCAATTTTCGACAGTTCTAATAAATCTTGAATAAGCATTTGCAGACGATTACTTTCTTGGTACATAATATCTAAAAACGACAGTAGCATTTTCTCATCTTTGTAGGCTCCATCAAGCAATGTCTCCGAAAAGCCTTTAATAGACGTAATGGGCGTTCGAAGTTCATGCGACACATTGGCTACGAAGTCTTTGCGAATTTGTTCTAAACGCACGAGTTCTGTTACATCATGCATAACGAGCACTACACCAAGCCATCTACCATTCTCTCCAACAACAGGCGCACCATATACAAATTTATATGTTATTTCTTGCTGCACTTCCATTTCAAGCTGCTTTCGGTATGGTAGCTCAGTTAAAAACACATGGTCAATAAAAGCCTCTAGCTCTTCAGGTAAACCAAGTGTTAAAAAGTTTTTATCTCTTACTTGCCCATACTCTAAACCAAAACGTTCTAAAAATCGTTTATTAACAATGGATACATGCCCTTCACGGTCAATCATCATGAGGGCACTACCCATGTTTTCAATTAATGTTTTTAAACGCTCATCTTCAATTTCGCGCATTTTCGTAATATCTTGTAAATTACGGGCTAAAATATTTATAGAGTTCCGCAACTCAACAATTGTTTTAGGTCCATTTGCAAAAGCACGCGCACGATAATTCCCTACCGCTAGCTCCCTCGCTGTCTTTGTAACATTAACAATCGGCTCAACAAAATTAAGCACCATTTTATAAGTTAGAACACTAAGAATTATAAGAGCTATAGTAAATAAAAAACCGAGTACAAGCAGTAAACGCATTTGCAAATAACTTAAATGTTCATGGTCTGCACTGAATTCATACGTTTGCAGCAATTGTTCTTGTTGCTCACTTGTCAGCTCAACATTTGCTTCTTGTAAAAGTTCTTTAACATTTTTTTGCGAAATTTCAATTTGTGACTGCATATAATCCTTTACATAAAAAGGAAAAAGCTGACCTATGACAAGCACTAGGACAGCAAAAATAGCCACTAAGAGAAATACGAACGAAAAGAATAAACGGCCACTCATTGATTTATTCATTTTTTGGGCTCCTCAAATTTATATCCGAGTCCGCGAATTGTTTTAATAAATAGCGGTTTACGGCTATTTTCTTCGATTTTTTCACGCAAATGGCTAATATGCACATCAACAATGCGTGTATCGCCAGCAAAATCATAATTCCACACTGCACTTAATAGCTGATCACGCGTTAGAACACGGTTTTTATTTTCTAGTAAATAAACAAGTAATTCGAACTCTTTTGGTGTAAATTCAAGTGCTTCTTCTTCTAAAGATGCTTCAAACCGCTCTGGAAATACTTTCAAAGGTCCATATTCATACAGCTTTTCACCTGTCTTTATTTCCTCTATAACTGGCGTAGTAAAACGACGTAATACAGCTTTAACACGTGCAATAACTTCACGCGGGCTAAATGGTTTAGTCATATAATCATCTGCCCCTAGCTCAAGCCCAAGCACTTTATCAAATTCATCATCACGCGCTGTTAACATTATAATAGGAATATTCTTCCTTAAGCTACGTAGTTCTTTACATACTTCCATACCATCTAGTTTCGGTAACATTAAATCAAGTAGCATTAAATCTGGGGCCTTTTCTATAGCTAATTCAAGACCAACTTTGCCATCATGTGCAAGCAATACTGTAAAACCTGCCTGCTCTAAATTATATTGCAGAAGTGTTGCGATTGACACTTCATCTTCAACAATTAAAATTGTTTTTCCCATTGAATTTGCCTCCATCATCGATTTGAAACCCCCATTTCAAACCTAATTATAAATAAGGAGGTGAAACTTTTAGAATGCCCTCAATTACTAATTCTCGTTGCGCATTATTAGCCGTTACAGCAATTGACACTTCATTATTTTGTACATCGACTTCATCGACTTGCAAAACAAAATCAATCGTCTCATAATGACGCACTGGCTGTAAAAACTTAATCGACTGTTCCTTAATATATGAGCCTGGGCCAGGTACATGTTTAGAAATAGTAGACGTAATAATACCATTCAGCATAATTTGCGGTACGATAGGTTGTTCAAAAGGGGTCTTAGCTGCATAATCATGCTGAATAAATAAAGGATTATTATCATTCGTTAACCCTAAATATAACAGTAAATCTTTGTCTTCTATTTTTTCGGTAACATGCAATTTTTCACCAACAGTAATATCAGCTATCCTTTTACCTTGCTTCCCATCTTTTCGTAGCAACACTCACGCAACTCCCTTTTATATGAGACTACATTCATAGTAACAATTTTTTCAGAAAAGTACAATTATGTATAAATAGACACCCATTATTAATCATACTATATGAAAAGCGTATTCGCTAAACTCTATTTCGAAAGCGGGTTGTCGTTGCGTGCGGAATCCTTCTTTATTTACCATCTATAATAATAAAAAAAGACGAGGAATTGCTTCCCCGTCACGCGCATATTTTATTAATCTAAAATTCGCAGTACTGATTTAACAGCTTCAGCAGAATTGTCTAATGCTGCTTTTTCATTGTCCGTTAATTCAAGTTCAAAGATCTTTTCAATACCATTAGCACCAAGTAACGTTGGAACACCTAGGTAAATATCGTGATATCCATATTCACCTTCAAGAAGAGCGATTGATGGTAATACACGTTTTTGATCTTTAAGGATAGCTTCAGCCATTTCGATTAGTGCCGCTGCTGGAGCATAATATGCAGAACCGTTACCAAGTAAGTTTACTATTTCAGCACCGCCATTACGCGTACGGTCAACGATTTCCTCTAAACGCTCAGGCTCAATTAACGTTTCTAATGGGATTCCTCCAGCGAATGAATAACGAGTAAGCGGCACCATTGTATCACCATGCCCACCTAATACAAAACCAGTAATGTCTTTTACAGAGATGTTAAGTTCTTCAGCGATGAATGAACGGAAACGAGCTGTATCAAGAACCCCTGATTGACCGATTACGCGATTTTTAGGGAATCCAGTAGTTTTATAAACAGTGTAAGTCATAGCATCAACTGGGTTAGTCAAAACTAAAATTGTTGCGTTTGGAGAGTATTTTGCGATTTCTGTAGATACAGAAATCATTACTTTTTGATTGATTTGAACTAAATCATCACGGCTCATACCTGGTTTACGAGCAACACCAGCCGTAATGATAACTATATCAGAATCAGCCGTATCGGCGTAGTTAGAAGAACCAATTACTTTAGCGTCAAAGCCTTGTACTGGTGAAGCTTCAAACATATCTAAAGCTTTCCCCTTTGTTGGGTTTTCTGCTGCAGGAATATCAACTAACACTACATCACCAAGTTCTTTTTGTGCCGCTAAGAAAGCTGCAGTAGCACCAGTGAAACCGCCGCCGATTACTGAGATTTTTTTTCGCTTCAAAGTCATTTGAATACACTCCTTTGATTGTTGGTTTAATAATTTTCATTCTACGAAAAGAGGGAGGAGGCTATGCTCTCTCCCTCAATTAAACAAATCAAGTGTGTTACTATATTTCGTTTTATTCAAAAAGAAACGGAAAATTAAAGATTTTTAATTAACTCATCAGCGAATTCTGAACATTTTACTTCTTTAGCGCCGTCCATTAAACGAGCAAAGTCATAAGTTACAACTTTAGAAGAAATTGTTTTTTCTACTGATTTTGTAATGCTGTCTGCTGCTTCTTGCCATCCTAAATGTTCAAGCATTAATACACCTGAAAGTAATACTGAAGATGGGTTTACTTTATCTAAGCCAGCATATTTTGGAGCTGTACCATGAGTAGCTTCAAAGATCGCGTGACCAGTTACGTAGTTAATGTTCGCACCTGGAGCAATACCGATACCACCAACTTGTGCAGCTAGTGCATCAGAAATATAGTCACCATTTAAGTTCATAGTAGCTACTACATCGAACTCAGTTGGACGAGTTAAAATTTGTTGTAAGAAGATATCAGCGATTGAATCTTTTACTAAGATTTTGCCAGCAGCTAATGCATCTGCTTGTGCTTTGTTTGCAGCTTCTTCACCTTGTTCTGCTTTAATTGCATCATATTGGTTCCAAGTGAAAGTTTGGTCTGCAAATTCAGTTTCAGCTAATTCATAACCCCATTTTTTGAATCCACCTTCAGTGAATTTCATGATGTTACCTTTGTGAACTAATGTTACAGAAGGACGGTTATGTTTAATAGCATACTCGATAGCAGAACGCACTAATCGCTCAGTACCTTCTTTAGATACAGGTTTTACACCGATACCTGAAGTTTCTGGGAAACGGATTTGTTTTACACCAAATTCTGATTGTAAGAAGTTGATGATTTTTTGAGCTTGTTCAGATCCAGCCTCGAATTCGATACCAGCGTAGATGTCTTCTGTGTTTTCACGGAAAATAACCATGTCCACATCTTCTGGACGTTTAACTGGAGAAGGTACTCCGTCAAAGTGACGTACTGGACGTAAGCATACATATAGGTCAAGTTGTTGACGTAATGCTACGTTTAGGGAACGGATACCGCCACCGATTGGAGTTGTAAGTGGACCTTTAATAGCGATTAAATATTCGTTAATTTTATCTAAAGTTTCTTGTGGTAACCATTCACCAGTTTGGTTGAATGCTTTTTCACCAGCTAAAACTTCTAACCATTCGATTTTCTTTTCACCATTGTAAGCTTTTTCTACAGCTGCGTCGATTACGCGAGATGCTGCTGCCCAAATATCTGGACCAATACCGTCACCCTCGATGAATGGGATTACTGGGTTGTTAGGTACGTTAAGTACACCGTTTTCTACTACAATTTTACTGTTAGTCATGAATATTGCCTCCTGTATTCGTAAATCTAGGACTGAGCGATGGGCACAGTCCTAGATAAGTTTAGCATATTTTCTAAATTATCGCTCTTCAACTGGAACATATTTTTGCATACCTGGTCCAACATACTCAGCACGTGGACGGATTAAACGGTTGTTAGCGTATTGCTCAAGGATATGTGCAACCCAACCAGAAGTACGTGAAACAGCGAAGATTGGTGTGAATAGATCATGCTCGATACCTAGTGAATCATATACAGATGCAGAGAAGAAGTCTACGTTTGCAGGTAGTTTCTTTTGTTCTACAATCATATCATGGATTTTAACTGACATTTCATAAAGCTCTGGTTTGCCAGTAAGTTCAGTTAATTTTTGTGACATTACACGTAAATGTGGTGCACGTGGGTCGCCTTTACGGTATACGCGGTGACCGAAGCCCATGATTTTTTCTTTGTTATCAAGTTTAGTTTGGATGTATGTTTCAACATTCTCAAGTGAACCGATTTCAGATAACATTTTCATTACTTGCTCATTTGCCCCACCATGAAGTGGACCTTTAAGAGCGCCGATTGCAGCAGTTACACCTGAATATACATCAGAAAGTGTAGCTACACATACACGTGCAGTAAATGTAGATGCGTTTAATTCGTGGTCAGCATGTAAAACTAGCGCTTTGTCGAATGCCTCAACTTCGATTGGTGCTGGTTCTGTGCCTTTTAACATGTATAAGAAGTTTGCAGCGTAACCAAGTTCTGGTTTTGGAGCTACTGGCTCTAAACCTTTACGGATACGAGAGAATGCAGTTACTACAGTAGCAATTTTCGCTTGTAGGCGAATTGCTTTGCGGTAGTTAGCTTCTGGTTCCATTACGTCTGCTTCTTCGTCAAATACACCTAGTAATGAAACAGCTGTACGTAAAGCTGCCATTGGGTGAACTGTATTTAATGGATATGATTTAAACTGATCAAGAATTGCTTGTGGCACTGCCATGTTATCAGCTAATTGTTGTTTTAATTCAGCAAGCTCGTCCGCTTTTGGTAAACGAGTATGCCATAATAAATAAATAACTTCTTCAAAGCTTGCATTGTCTGCTAAATCGTCAATATTATAACCTACGTATGTAAGTGTGTCGTCAATAATTGAACTGATTTTAGACTCCGCCGCTACGATACCTTCTAAACCGCGTGTTGCTGTCATAAATAATCGCTCCCTCATGTTTTAGTTGTTTTGTAAGTGCTTTCTTAAAATTAAAAAAGAAAGACACTTTATGTTCTGCTCAATGAACCTATAAGTAAATCGCTTACATGAATCATTATAATCAATTTTGACGGCTTTGTGAATGAAAAGTAACTATTTTAAGAAAAAAAGGTATTATATATAAAATATAATCCCGAAAGAGCATAAAAAGATTTTAACGAGATAGTTATTACATAATTAAGAGGTGAATTGTTTGTATAACAGTAACTTTAAATTTTTTTCGTACAAAAGCACTATGAAATATTTATCAATAATCGGGTATTTTGCCATTTTATTTTTAATTTTACCTATATCCCTCGGCATTTTCAGCGCATACTTACTTTTTCCAGTCGTGCAGTTTTTTTACAAAAAGCTCCATATCCCATTTTTAATTAGCATTTTTTTAGTAACAATCTCATTTTTTTATTTAACTTATCAAGTTAGCGCAGTTTTAATTCAAAGCTTACTTACTTTTATTCCTCACATAAAAATGCATTTAGACGCATTTTCTACCAATTACGCTGATATTATTTTTTTTCCATTAATACTTGAAAAGTCACTATCCATGATGGATACCATTATCATGTCTATTTTGAACGTTGCCCAACAAATATTTAGCTATTTATTTGAGTTTTTCGTGTTTATTGTTGCATTTTATTTTGCTTTATTTGAATCGCGTAAAGACCGAATGTGGTTTTTTGTTTACGTTCCTAAGCAATACAGAGATGAGTGGAAGCGATATTTTAAACGAGCGATGAGTATATTCTCGTATTTTATATATGTAGAATTGCAATTATTTTCATTAACGTTTATTTTGCTCAGTAGCGGTTTTTGGCTTTTACAATTTGAAAACCCAATAAGTAAAGCACTACTCATATCATTAGCTGATGCACTTCCATTTTTTGGAATTGGCTTATTTATCATTCCTGCTGCTGTTTATTTTTTTGTCATTGGTCAGAAATGGCTCGCTGCTTCGCTCATTGCGTTATATATTTTTATACAAATAACGAGACAGCTAACTGAATCAATTGTATGGGCTTCCACATTTCAACTGCGGACGGTCCATTCGTTTATCATCAGCGCTGCCTCGATATTATTATTCGGTATTTACGGTATTTTACTTAGTCCGTTTTTATTGTTAATTGCAGTAAAAGTAAAAGAGAACTCTATCTTTGCACGATAATCATTTGACCATTTTTCATTTTCTTCCTTAACCAAAAGAAAATTGCTGGTTTGAATAAATTACGTGTGAATGAAGTGAGCATTAAAAGGCCAATTATGTCTGTTATAAAACCTGGTACAATCAATAATACTCCACCGATAAATACCATGAAAGCTTCAATCATTGCTACACCAGGTGGTTGCCCTTGTGCGATGCTTTGCTTAATTGATTGAAATGATTTCATGCCCTTGTTCTTAATAACGAAGAAACCAAGTACACTTGTTAAAATGATTAGTAATAGTGTGCCAAATACACCTATTGCTTTACCAACCAGTATTAAAGTCGCAATTTCTGCAAACATATATACGACAAATGCTAATAAAATCTTTTGCATAACAGCACCTCCTGCTTACTAATGTAATACGATTTAGCGAGTAAAAAGTTTCATTTTTGGTCTAAAATAATTCGATCATAGCACATGCTTGTGGGTTGAAGATAATCGTTGGTGGATTTCACGATATATTAGTTTATTTTACGATATATCGTTGGGATTTCACGATAAATTAGTTTTTTTCACGATATATCGGTTTATTTCGTTTATTTATTCTAAAAAAGAGTATAAACAAAGTCAAAAACAACTTTGTCTATACTCTTTGAGTTGTTTCAACATGCTTGGAACAACTTTTTTTATTTAAAGAACACTGGCATGTCCTTTATAAATAACACCTGTTTCTGCATCCATTGTAATTTCTTGTCCATGACGAATTAATGTTGTCGCTTCTTTAACACCAACAATTACCGGAATGCCTAGACTTAGACCTACTACTGCTGCATGACTTGTTAAGCCGCCTTCTTCAGTAATAATCCCGACACAGTTTTCAATTGCCGGCATCATTTCACGGTCAGTACCGACTGTAACTAAAATTGTTCCTTCTGTGTCATATGCTAACGCTTCTCCTGCATTATTAGCTACAACAGCTTTACCCATAACTGATGCTTTTCCAACGCCTTGACCCCGCGCTAGTAAATCCCCGATGACATGTACCTTCATTAAGTTTGTTGTACCAGCTTCACCAACTGGCACACCTGCTGTAATAACAACAACATCCCCATGATCTACAAAACCATGTTTTAATGACTCATCTACAGCTAGCTCTAAAATTTCATCTGTTGTCGTTACACGCTGACAAACAACAGGCTTCACACCCCATACTAGAGTAAGCATTTGTGCTGTATTAACTGAACCGGTTACTGCAACAATTGGTACACCTGGACGATATTTCGCAATCATTTTCGCAGTATTTCCACTTTCAGTAGGAGCAAGTACTGCTTTCACACCAAGGTTAATAGATGTATAAGCTACAGCTTGGGAAATCGCCTCTGTCATATTAGCATCTTTTTCTCGACTACGTTGCGAAACGATTGCACGATAATCAAGTGACTGCTCTGTACGCTCAGCGATTTTATTCATTGTTTGTACCGATTCAACTGGATAAAGTCCTGCAGCCGTTTCACCCGATAACATAATTGCATCTGTACCATCGATAATGGCATTCGCTACGTCACTCGCCTCTGCACGTGTAGGACGCGGATTGCGCTGCATAGAGTCTAACATTTGGGTTGCTGTAATGACTGGTTTTCCGACTTGGTTACATTTTAAAATTAGTGATTTTTGCACAAGTGGTACTTCTTCAGCCGGTATTTCTACCCCTAGATCACCACGTGCTACCATTAAGCCGTCTGATACTTGAATAATATCATCAATATTATCTACGCCTTCTTGGTTTTCAATTTTTGGGATAATTTGAATATGGCCACCGTTGTTTTGCTCTAATAACTCTCGAATCTCAAGCACATCTTTTGCTGTTCGAACGAATGATGCTGCAACGAAATCAATACCTTGCTCTATACCAAATAAAATATCTTGCGCATCTTTTTCTGTAATGCCCGGTAGTTTAATCGAAACACCCGGAACATTCACACCCTTTTTATTTTTCAATACTCCAGCATTTTCTACTATTGTATGAATTAAACCGTGCTCTTTATCTTTTGCAAGTACACGCAGTTCAATTAACCCATCGTCTAATAAAATAATATCGTTTTGATCAACATCATCAATTAACTGTTCATACGTAACAGAAAAACTGTTTGCATTCCCGACAACTTCTGTCATAGAAATATCAATCACTTGACCTGTAACAAGGTGAAGCTCACCATTTTCCATTGTATGTGTGCGAATTTCTGGTCCTTTTGTATCCAGTAGAATACCTACTGGTTTGCCTACCTTATCTGCTGCATCACGAATAGCTGCTATACGAATCGCATGCTCCTCATGATTCCCGTGCGAGAAATTCAAGCGAGCAACGTTCATGCCTGCTTCAATTAATTTTTCGAGCATTTCTGGTGATTCACTTGCTGGTCCAATTGTACATACTATTTTTGTTTTTCTCATTTGATTGTTCTCTCCGTTTTCACCCTAAATTAAATCGATAATTCTTTAGATAACGTATATAAACTTAAATCTGCTTTATGATTATTTTCGTACGCTTCTTTTAAATCATAATCGATTACTTCGTGATTTTTTATGCCAACCGCTCTACCACCACGTCCTTCTAATAACACTTCAACTGCTTTTGCACCAAAGAGTCCTGCAAGAACACGGTCACGCGCTGTTGGTGATCCACCTCGCTGAATATGTCCTAATACGGATACACGAGTTTCAATACCTGTTTTTTCTTTTATAATTTTCGCTAAGTCGCTGCCTGGCATAACACCTTCTGCGACAATTATAATACTATGTCGCTTTCCACGCGCAACCCCTCGTTCAATACGTGAAATAATTTCATCAATATTATATTCCTCTTCCGGAATTAAAATAGATTCAGCACCTGCTGCTAAACCTGCCCATAATGCGATATCACCTGCGTCACGTCCCATTACTTCAACGATAAATGTATTTTCATGTGAAGTTGCTGTATCACGAATTTTGTCGATGGATTCGATAACTGTATTAAGTGCCGTATCAAAGCCGATTGTATATTCTGTTCCTGGCACATCATTATCAATAGTGGCTGGTATGCCCACACAAGGGAAGCCTCTTTCTGTTAGTTCCATTGCACCTCGGTATGAGCCGTCTCCACCAATTACAACTAAACCTCCGACACCTGCTTCTCGCATATTTTCAATTCCTTGAAGTTGATACTGAGCTTCTTTAAATTTTGGACATCTAGCGGAAAATAGCTTTGTCCCTCCACGCTGGATAATGCCGCCTACAGAGCCTAGATCAAGCTTTTCCATATTCCCAGCAATAAAACCTTCATATCCTTGAAAAATCCCCATCACTTCAACTCCATGGAAATTCGCTTTACGAACAACCGCACGAATGGCAGCATTCATCCCCGGTGAATCTCCACCACTAGTTAAAACGGCTATTTTCTTCATGTAATTTTTCCTCCTAATAAAATCACTATTATTAAACACATTAACATGAATATTCAAACTATGTAAGTATTCTAGAGAACTTATCACAAGCTTTTTACAAAAAAAATAAAGAATGCGTTTTCACGTGCTTTCTATCGAAAAACGCAAAAACGCCTTTTATTATTTGGCACTGTTATTTTTTTCTGTTTAATTTCGCAATACAACTTCGCTTTCCATAGATGAAACGACCAGCATCCTCGACAATTCCGCTAATGCAAGGTTTCACGAGTCACATTTACATTAGTAGTTTACGCAATTCTCACTAAATTATAATTCTGGTTCCACAAACTGCCCAATTGCTTTAAATTTCTCATAGCGATCAAGTACAAGCTCATCAGCAGACATTGCATTTAATAAAGCAAGTGTATTTGTAATACATTCTTTCATGATCACAGCTTGTTTCTCCATATTTTTATGAGCACCACCAGCTATTTCAGAAATAATCTCATCAATTACGCCCATAGACTTTAAGTCAGGAGCAGTAATTTTCATCGCTTCAGCTGCTTGTTTTGCTAGTGAGGCGTCTTTCCACAAAATTGACGCTGCTCCTTCAGGTGAAATAACAGAATATGTGGAGTTTTCTAGCATTAATATTTTATTGGCAACACCTAGTGCTAGTGCTCCACCACTTCCCCCTTCACCAATAACAATACTAATAACAGGCACTTTTAACCCTGCCATTTCAACTAAGTTACGTGCAATAGCTTCGCTTTGTCCGCGCTCCTCTGCAGCTTTACCCGGGTACGCCCCTTTCGTATCGATAAAACAAATAACCGGACGGGCAAATTTTTCGGCTTGCTTCATTAAACGCAATGCTTTTCTATAGCCTTCTGGATGTGGCATACCAAAATTACGGCGAATATTTTCTTTCGTTGTTTTTCCACGCTGATGACCGATTACTGTAATAGGCTGTCCGTTAAAAGAAGCAATTCCACCAACAATCGCTTCATCATCTCCGTATGTGCGATCTCCGTGCAATTCAATAAAATCATCAAAAATTGATGCTATATATTCTAATGTTGTCGGACGTTCAGGATGTCGCGCTACTTGAACACGGTCCCATGGCTCCATATTCGAATAAATAGATTGCTCAAGCTGCTCGAGACGGACTTCTAATTTTTCAATTTCCCCGCTCATATCTACTTCTGCATCATTAGCAAAAAGTTTTAGCTCATCGATTTTTTCTCGTAATTTAATAACTGGCTGTTCGAATGGCATCGTTTTAGACATTTGCTACTTCCCCCTTATGATGTAGTTTTACAACTGTTGCGAGCTTATCCCGCATTTCATGGCGATGGAAAATAGCGTCTAGTTGCCCATGTGCAAGTAAAAATTCAGCCGTTTGGAAATCATCTGGCAACTTTTCTCGTACTGTTTGTTCAATTACGCGACGACCTGCAAAGCCAATAAGCGCCTGTGGTTCCGCAATATTCAAGTCACCGATTGACGCAAAGCTTGCTGAAACACCACCTGTTGTTGGATGTGTCATTACCGAAATATATAATAATCCCGCTTCACTATGGCGACTCAATGCTACACTCGTTTTTGCCATTTGCATTAGTGATAGGACACCTTCTTGCATGCGCGCACCGCCGCTTGCTGTGAAAATAATAAAAGGTACACGTAGCTCAGTTGCGGTTTCAATTGCACGTGTAATTTTTTCTCCTACGACAGAGCCCATTGACCCCATACGGAAATGAGAATCCATAATTGCGACAACGACTTGCACTCCCTTTAGTAGACCTACACCTGTCAACACCGCTTCATTCAAGCCTGTTTTCTTTTTATCAACTTCTATCTTTTCTACATATGCAGGAAAGCCAAGTGGATTCGTCGTTTGTAAATGATCGTCTAGCGATATAAAGCTGTCTTTATCTAAAAAAATATGAACACGTTCCTGAGCTGTCATTTTAATATGATGATCGCACGCTGGACAAACTTTTAAATTTTGCTCGACTTCTTTTGTAACATGTATTTTGCGGCATTCAGGGCATTTCATCATTAATCCTTCGGGAAATTCTTTTTCTTTCGTCCTTTGTATAATGACACCTTTTTGTTTTTTTCTATTCATTGCAAATATATCACGAATGGCCATACTATATCCCCCTTGTTGTTCCCATTAAATGGTCGTCATCCATTCTTCGTATGCTTCAATTGCCTCTTTTATGTACCCCATTTGAATCGATTTAATGAAAATTTGTAATGATTGCTTTTCGTTAGCCGTTACAAATTCTTTTAGTGGCACTGTACTGTAGGCAATTAATTGGAGCCAAATTTTTAATGCAAGACGGTTACCTGAAGCAATGATGCATTCACGCAAAATATCTTCACGTACTAATTCTTGCTCTAATTCAATTTTAATAAAAATACTATCCCACACTGGTAATGACCGTAATATTTCATTTCTACAAACAATACGAATCGCTTCCCGTTCATGCATTTCTCGAGTGGCATGTACGTCTTCAATGGATTTCGTTTCTTGCAAAATAAATGACGATAAAACTTCAATTAACTGATGCTGCTGTACGGAGCCTAAAAATGTACCTCCACCATGCTTTGTTTCAATCAAGCCGAGTAATTCTAAACTGCGTAATGCTTCACGTATAGACGAACGACCAACACCAAGTTGCTCCGACAACATACGTTCAGACGGTAATTTATCACCTGGTTCAATTTGTTGTTCAAGTATTAACTCACGTAGCTGTTTCACGATTTGAATAAACATTTTTTTATTTTCGTTCATACGCACCTCGTTTAGAGCATCATCTTCCAAAAGTGGTCTGACCACTTTTGGTTACGATTTCACTATACATAATAGTTTTAAGAAAGTAAAGAAAAAACTGCCCTAAAAGCACAAATTTGCACTTATAAGACAGTTTTTATATTAAGGAGAAAGTTAAGCTTGTATTTTTATTTGCTTTACTTTCAATTGTAATTTGCCAAATCTTGTTTCAACGTATCCTTCCACAAAAGCAAAACTATCAACGGCAAGCCCTTGCTTCACAGTTTCAAATTCTTTCGGGAATAGCGTAGCTGAAAGGCTGCCGAATTCATCTTGCAGTTCGACGAATGCCATCTGTTCTCCCTTTTTCGTTCTGATTACACGAATATCTTCAACGATTCCGAGAAATTTGATGTAGCTATTTGCACGTATTTGTTTTAGATGTTGAGTCGTAACAGCTGGTTGCATTGTTTTCCTTACTTTTGATAAAGGATGCTCAGATAAATAAAAACCGAGCACATCCTTCTCAAATTGTAGCTTCATTTTTTCAGGTATTGGTTCGACTTGTACATGCTTTGGTTTACCGAATGCTAAAACAGATGCCGAAAACAAATCTTCATCTTCATTTGGGCGTACAATTTCTGCCTGCTTCAATGCTGCTTCAATTGTAGCAAGAAGTACACCGCGGTCTTTACCAAAATCATCTAGTGCACCTGCTTTAATAAGTGGTTCAATTACTTTGCGATTAAAGACAGCCGCACTTAACGAAATCGCTAAATCAAAAATATCCTCAAACGGCTCATTTCGCACATCACGAACTGCCATTAATTTTTGTAAAAACGGCTGCGGTACATTTTTTATGGCAGATAAGCTAAAGCGAATTTGTCCATTTTCTACTTTAAAGTGGCGACCGCTTTTTTGAATTGATGGTGGTAAAATAACTATGCCCTTCATTTTTGCCTCCATCAAAATTTGTGCCAGCTTTTCATGATTCCCCGTTGCATTCGTCAGTAACGCAGCATAAAAATTGACCGGAAAATTCGCTTTTAAATACGCCATTTGATACGAAATGACACTATATGCAACGGCATGGCTTTTCGGAAACCCATAATCAGCAAAGCGTACAATTAACTCATACACTTCATCTGCAGTTTTTTCATCATAGCCTTGTTTTTTTGCTCCAGCTATAAAATTAACACGCTGTTGCTCTAGTACTTCTCTTTTTTTCTTACTAACTGCGCGGCGAAGTAAGTCCGCTTCCCCGATAGAAAAGCCTGCAAGAACGTTTGCAATACGCATTATTTGCTCCTGATAAACGATTACACCGTACGTTTCACGCAAAATAGGCTCTAGCGCTGCATGTGGCATAATAACTGGCTCCTGCCTATGCTTTCTGCGTGCGTAAACCGGAATAAAATCCATTGGACCTGGTCGGTATAGTGCGTTAACTGCCACTATATCTAAAAATTGTGTTGGCTTAATTTCACGTAACGCTTGTCGCATCCCGTCTGATTCAAGTTGGAAAATACCAGAAGTATCACCCGCTTGAAGTAATGCAAATGTGTTATCATCCTGAAATGGGATTTTGTTAAAATCAATTGCAATTTGATGAGTAAATTGTATAGAGTTACGCATTTGCTCTAAAATCGTCAAGTTCCTAAGCCCTAAAAAATCCATTTTTAATAAGCCGGATTGCTCCACTTCCTGCATTGGCCATTGTGTTAAATAAATATCATCATGCCCATCCTCTATTGGCACGACTTCTACAAGTGGTACTGGGCTCAGTACAACCCCTGCTGCATGCGTAGAGGAATTTCGTGGCAACCCTTCTAGCTTTAATGCTGTTTCAAACCAACGACCGCGCATCGGTTCCTCGATAATCCAAGCGCGCAATTTTTCAGATTGTGCATAGGCATCTTGTAATGTCGTACCTTGCTTATTCGGAATCATTTTCGATATTTTTTCAAGCGTCTCACTGTCAAAGTTAAACATCCTCGCCACATCACGTGCTACAGCCTTGGCAGATAATGTTCCAATCGTGATAATTTGTGCAACATATTGCTTACCATATTTTTTTGCGACATATTGGATGACTTCCTGCCGTCTCGTATCTACAAAGTCAATATCAATATCCGGAAGCGACACGCGCTGTGGATTTAAAAATCGTTCAAATAGCAAATCATATTGTAATGGGTCAACTTGTGTTATTTGTAATGCATACGCGACGAGTGAACTTGCTGAAGATCCCCGACCTGGACCGGTTAAAATATTCGACTCTTTTGCGAAGCGCATAAAATCCTCAACAATTAAAAAATAATCAGCATAGCCCATAGAGCAAATAACACCTAATTCATATTGCATTCGCTCCATATACACTTGAGGAATTTGTTCACCTAATCTACTATGCAGCCCACTCAATACATGTGAACTTAATAGTTGTTCTGCAGTTTGTCCTGGCTCTACAGGAAATCGTGGCATATAAGTATTCGATATTTCAAGCGTTACTTGGCAGCTGATAAGTACCTGACGCGTTTGCTGCAACCACTCTAGGCGATCACTAAAATACTGTTGCCACCGATCATTTGTTAGCACATATTGATGCTGAGATTTATAGCTTAGTGATTCGCCTATTTTTACGCCCGTATCAATCGCCCGAGCTACCTCATAAGCAAAATGATCATTTTCTTCCAAAAATGTACTTTCATGTATCGCCATAATTGGACAAGCTATTTTTTCACTTAGATTAATTGCAAGTCCTTCTTCTACTTCAGGCTGTCCTTTACGCGAAATACCTACAAATAACCTATTACCAAACAACGCTTTTAGATCATGAGCGTGTGGTTCATTCGTATGGAGTAACCAAATCGCTTGCTCATCAAGTAGCGGCAGCACAGCTATACACCCCGAAGCATAACCAGCAAGCCAGCGAAATGGTAAAGTTTCCTCTTTGCGAATCGCAATACTGCTACTAATCTTTAATAAATGTGCATATCCTTCATTATTTTGTGCATATAAAATGACCGGCAAGTGCACATCTTCTGAAAATTGCACACGCACTGTTAACCCAATAACTGGGTGAATATTCGCTTCTTTCATAGCATGCCAAAAAGGCAAAAGCCCGTACAGTTTCGAATTGACGATT
This sequence comes from Solibacillus sp. CAU 1738, assembly GCF_039888725.1. Lineage (NCBI taxonomy): Bacteria > Bacillati > Bacillota > Bacilli > Caryophanales > Caryophanaceae > Solibacillus > Solibacillus sp. CAU 1738. The sequence continues at coordinate 134,923 of NZ_JBDQQN010000001.1, read as the reverse complement.
GCACATGCTTCTGCCTTTTGCTGTTGTAGAAAGGGGATGAGCGCTTCGATCCGAATAGTACTTTTTAATAAATCGGCACTTGTTCGTATTTGTGGATAAACCGACATAGCCGCCCCTCCTTCATTAATATTGACGACAAATCTCTTTTAAATCGGCAGCAACTTGTGCCGCTTCTTCCCACGAATGCACAGATGCACCTGATGCAAGTGGATGGCCGCCACCATTATATTTTTTTGCTAATTCATTAATAACAGGTCCTTTTGAGCGGAGGCGCACACGAATTGTATCGCCTTCCTCAATGAAAATAACCCATGCACAAATTCCTTTAACATTACCAAGAGATCCAACGAGTAAAGATGTTTCAGAAGCTGTCACACCGTATTCATTTAAAATTTTTTCAGTAATTTTTAAAGACGCAGCACCGTTCTCATCCATTTCGAAATATTGATAGAAATAGCCTTGTAATTGCAGCAGCTTATGGTCCATCTCATACATACCATCAAAAATTTGATTGCGATTAAAGTTATATTTAATTAATTGCGCCGCTGTTTCAAATGTTGTTGGGCTTGCACTTGGGAAACGGAAACGACCCGTATCGCCAACAATTCCAGCAAATAATAAACGTGCTGCTGTATCGGGAAGTGTCCATTGTTTATAAGCTTGACCTTCTTTAAATAGTTCGTAAATCATTTCACTAACTGAACTCGCATCTGTATTTACCCATAGTAAATCTCCGTATGCATCATCATTAGGATGGTGATCGATTTTTACAATGGCCGCTCCTGTTGAATAGCGGTCGTCATCTATACGCTCTGTATTAGCTGTATCCGTTATAATAACAAGTGCCCCATCGTAAACATCATTTGCAATTTCATCTGGCTGTGCTAAAAAAGTAAGAGATGGATCATGTTCACCAACAGCATATACTTTTTTCTCCGGGTAATTCGCTATTATTAATTCCTTTAAACCGATTTGAGAACCGTAAGCATCTGGATCTGGTCGCACATGGCGGTGTATTATTATCGTATTATATCGTTCAATTGTGTCGATGATTTGACGTTTCAAAAGCTCTTCCTCCTACACTTAAGTGAAATCCGTTCGCATTTTTTTAGAAAAATCTGTACAATAGTAACAGCTTTGCTTTACGGGAGGTTCCACTATGTTAAATTATATTTTTGTCTTTTTCATTGTTGTTTCTTTTGTATTCTATTTCTACTATAAAACGAAACAATTCCGCTCAACACTACCTATTCGAAAAAAATGGTATACAGCAAAAGCGGGGGTTGCACTCGGCGTATTTATTATCGCTTTTGGACTAAATGCAACAATCATTTACCCAACTGCTGTTGGATACGGCGTCGCAGTCGTGTTTATTATTTTAGGCGCGAGTTTAGCATTCAACAATTATAAACGGGCACGTCATGAAGGGCAATACATTCAAGAAGAATATGAATTGAATAAGTAATACAAGAAGGGACCGTCTCAGGCATAAATTTCAGACGGTCCCTTTTCATTTATCGCTCTAACAGTTGGAACATCATCATTGCTTTGCCGACAAGTACTGTACCATTAAATACTTCAAAGTCCATTTTTACGAACTTACGACTCATATCTAATATACGTGGCTTTACAGTTAATATACTTTCCATCTGAACTGGTTTAATAAAGTAGATTGTCATATTTTCTGCAACGGCATCCCCGCGCTTACGACGTTTTAACGCAAATGACCCAACTTCTGCAAGTAGTGTAGTAAAGGCACCATATGAAATGGCACCGAACTGATTCGTCATTTGCGGTGTTACGGTAAATTCTACGATGACATCCTCATCTCCGAGTACTTTCATTTCATTTTTCACTAAATCATCTATTGTTTCACCGTGCTGTGGCTGACGCTGAGCTAGCTGAAGTGCCTTTAAAACGTCCTGACGACTAATAACACCTTGCAAAATGCTATCATCATTGACGATAGGTAGTAAATCAATACCTTCCCAAATCATACGGTGACCGGCTGAAGCAACACTTGTTTTCATCGACCCAGCAATTGGATTTTTCGTCATAACTTTATCGATTAGTTCATCATCTTCCTTGCCGATTACGTCTTTCACTGTAATCATCCCTACAAGCTTGTTTTGACTTGTCACAACGGGAAATGCTCCGTGCGTTGTAAGCTTGTTTTGATTACGGAAATCACCAATTGTTTGATCATTACGAAGTACTGCCGTAGATTCAATAGGTACGAAAATATCTTCAATTAATAAAATATCTTTTTTAATTAATTGGTCATAAATTGCACGGTTAATCATCGTTGCAACAGTGAACGTATCATAGCTTGTCGAAATTATCGGCAAATCTAGTTTGTCTGCTAAATACTTATTTTCCTCTGTCGTATCAAACCCGCCTGTAATTAGTACTGCTGCACCTGTATTCAAAGCATATTCATGGGCTTGTGTTCGATTCCCTACAATTAATAAGCTGCCGGCATCCAAATAGCGCATCATATCGTCAAGTTTCATAGCACCGATAACGAATTTCGTTAATGTTTTATGTAAACCAGATTTCCCACCAAGGACTTGTCCATCAACAATATTAACAATTTCTGCAAATGTTAGACGTTCAATGTTTTCCTTCTTCTTTTTTTCAATACGAATCGTTCCAACACGTTCAATGGAACTGACAAGGCGACGGTTTTCGGCTTCTTTAATCGCACGATAAGCTGTTCCTTCACTTACCTGCATTTCCTTTGCAATTTGTCGAACAGAAATTTTATCACCAACAGGTAATGACTCAATATATTGCAAAATCTTTTCATGTTTTGTTGACACAATATCACCTATTTCTCATCATTCATTCCTGCCCTTAGTGTAACATATTTCTCTCAAATAATTGTAAAAAATAATAACGAGCAACTTCAATTGCAAAATAATTGAAACTTTAAATGATACTTTGTTCTTCACACAGAAATCCGAAATAATTTTTCGTTACGATTTGGTGCTTTCCTGAGGACGGAAGGTGAACGCTTTACTATTAAGTTCGTTCCATGGTCTCATCTGTGACGTTAATCTCCAAGGAGTCGCCCATTCTCCATTTTACTTAAATACGTTTTAATAAAATGTCGCTCATATCTTTTGGTTATGAACATAATGTCTTTGTTATAATTGATTAATAAATAGCATTGAAAATAACTGTAGACAAAGCCTAATTTGACTTCGTCTACGAGCAAAATACATTTTATAATTAAAGCTTTACGAATTGGCCAGCCTGTAATATTTGTACTTCTGCACCCTCAACTAATTGGGCAAACTTTTGCGGATCTTGCTGAATTGGCGGGAATGTATTGTAATGAATTGGTACAACAATTTTAGGTTTTAATAATGAAACAGCATATGCAGCATCTTCTGGACCCATCGTGAAATTATCGCCTATTGGTAAAAATGCTACATCAATCGGATGACGCTCACCTATTAGCTTCATATCTCCAAATAAAGCTGTGTCACCCGCATGATAAATTGTTAAGCCTTCTGCCATAAATAAAATTCCACCTGGCATTCCTGTGTAAATAATTTCATTTTGTTCAGTTACAAAAGATGACCCATGAAATGCTTGAGTAAACTTCACCTTACCAAAATCAAACTCTTTTGCTCCTCCAATATGCATTGGATGTATATTGACACCTTGCCATCCTAAATAATTTGCAAGTTCATTAGGAGCAACTACTAAAGTTCCATTTGCTTTCGCGATTTCTACCGTATCTCCTACATGATCATTGTGACCATGCGTTAGTAATATTACATCAGGTTTTTGCTCTTCAACTTGTAGATCCGTTACATCATTCCCACGAATAAAAGGATCAATTAATATTGTTTTGTCATTTGTAATAATTTTAACAACAGAATGCCCATGATACGAAATTTGCATAAAAATCCCCCTTAGCGAAATTTATTCACTAACTTTATTCGCTACAACTGCTATTTCCCCTTTTTTTTGATATGCTTAGAAGGCAAAATAATGAGGAGGAACTCCAATGAATAAAATTCAACAATTACAAAACTATTTACAACAAACAAATACAGATGCTGCATTTATAACAACACCTGATAACGTTTTTTACTTTTCGGAATTTAATAGCGATCCACATGAACGTTTATTAGGTGTTGTTGTATTTCAAGAACAAGCACCGTTTTTAATTTGTCCAAAAATGGAAGTCCCTGATGCTAAGGCTGCTGGTTGGGAATATGATGTTATCGGTCATGCCGATACAGACAATGCTTGGGAAGTACTTGTCAATAAAATTCAAGCTAGCGGTGTCAGCATTTCAAAAATGGCAATTGAAAAAGCTCATTTAACTGTAGAGCGTCTTGAAGCATTACAAAGCTTTTACCCGAATGCAACTTTCGAGCGTTTAGATGATAAAATTAACGAAATGCGTGTCATTAAGGACGAAATAGAGCTAGAAAAAATGCGTGAAGCTGCAAAATTAGCAGATTATGCTATTCAAGTAGGCTGTGATGCAATAGCAGAAGGTAAAACAGAAATGGATATATTAAACGCTATCGAATCCGCTATAAAAGCAAAAGGATATGCGATGAGTTTTGATACAATGGTGTTAGCAGGTGAAAAATCAGCATCTCCTCATGGTACACCTGGAGACCGTAAAATTAAACGCGGCGATATGATTTTATTTGACTTAGGCGTTATTTATGAAGGCTACTGCTCTGACATTACACGAACAGTTGCATTTGGCGAAGTAAGTGAAGCTCAGAAAGATATTTATAACACTGTACGTAAAGCAAATGAGGATGCGATCGCAGCTGTAAAACCAGGTGTGCGCGCATGCGATTTAGATAAAATTGCACGAGATGTTATTACGGATGCTGGCTACGGCGAGTATTTTACACACCGTCTTGGTCATGGTCTTGGCATTTCTGTTCATGAATATCCTTCTGTTACAGGTACTAATGAATTGGCTCTTAAACCTGGCACAGTATTCACAATTGAACCAGGTGTATATAAAGCTGATGTAACGGGTGTACGTATAGAAGATGACGTTGTAGTTACTGAAGATGGCGTTGAAGTGTTAACGAAGTTTACAAAAGAACTTGTAATTTTATAAGGTTACTAATTTCTAGTGGCTGTCTCATAAGCGAGACAGCCACTTTTCTTTTATGTTTAAGGGTTCAATAAAGTGAATCTTCAATCAGTGGAGTCTTACTGCCCGTTAATCTGCGATATGGAGTCGCCCCTCCTCCATTTCAATCAACGCGTCCCTCATTTTTCGGAATATATATGAGCATAACCATGTACTTTTTTGTTCGAAATTGTGTGCATATCCCAACAAATATTATAGAACCTTATTTCAATGCTACCCACGCGCGATTGTTTTCATAAGTAATTGTTAAAGGATGACCAAAAAACTGAGACAAGTTTTCAGTTGTTAGTAATTCGTCGCGCCCTCCGCTGGCAAAAACTTCTCCATCACGCATACATAAAATATGTGTAAAACAAGGTAATATTTCTTCTACATGATGTGTTACATAGAGTAATGTAGGATTTTCTTCACTATTTGCAAGTTTTGCAATGGTTTGTAATAAACGCTCTCTCTCGATCAAATCCAGCCCTGTTGTTGGCTCGTCTAAAATAAGTAGTTTCGGTCTAGCCATTAAAGCACGCGCAATTTGAACTCGCTGACGTTCACCATGGGATAGTAATTCAAACGCTTTATTCACTAAATGATCGCAATGAAGTAACTTCATGATACCTACAGCTTCATCGATTTCCTCGTCACTTACAGATTCAAAAAGACGAATTGCTCCAAACTTGCCACTTAGTACAATTTCAATAGCCGGATCACACCAGTTAAATTGATCAACCATTGCAGAACTTACCCACCCCATTTGTTTGCGCACCTCACGAATATCTGTTTTGCCAAATGTCTCACCTAGAACTTCTACGGAACCACCATTCGGCCATAAGTAGCCATTTATGACTTTTAAAAGTGTCGTTTTAACTGAACCATTCAGTCCTAAAATGGTCCAGTGCTGCCCTTTTTCTACGTCCCATGATACATTATGTAAAATCGTTTTTCGATTACGATATAGTTCTACGTTTTTTAAATGAATCATTACTATTACCTCCTAAAAAGGCTGCCCGATTAACGGACAGCCATAATGTTTATACATTTATTTGTAATACTTCATCTACTGGTGTAAAAGGTAGTCCTTGATCTTTCGCTACTGCTTCATACACAATCATTCCATCTACAGTATTCAAACCAAGCTTTAATGCAGGATTTTCGATACATGCACGTATATAACCTTTATTCGCAATTTGTAATGCATACGGTACTGTATTATTTGTCAATGCTACTGTTGAAGTACGCGGTACAGCACCTGGCATATTTGCCACGGCATAATGCACTACTCCATGCTTCACATATATTGGGTCATCATGCGTTGTAATACGGTCACTTGTTTCAAAAATCCCACCTTGGTCAATCGCAATATCGATTACAACTGAACCAGGCTGCATTGATTCAATCATTGCTTCAGTTACAAGTTTTGGCGCTTTTGCACCCGGAATAAGTACCGCACCTACTACTAAATCTGATTGTTTTACAGCTTCAGCAATATTAAATGGATTGGAAATTAATGTTTGTACATCACGTCCAAATAAATCCTCTAATTGTCGTAAACGTTCAGGACTTAAATCAATCACAGTAACATCTGCACCCATACCAACGGCGATCTTAGCAGCATTTGTTCCTGCGATACCGCCACCAATTACAGTGACTTTACCGCGCTGTACTCCTGAAACGCCGCCTAGTAAAATACCTTTACCGCCTTCCATTTTCTCTAAATACTGCGCACCAATTTGTGTTGCCATTTTCCCTGCAACTTCACTCATCGGTGTTAATAATGGTAATGTGCGGTTTGGTAATTGCACCGTTTCATAAGCAATGCCAACAACTTTATGTTTAAGCAACGCTTCAGTTAATTGTGGTTCAGGTGCTAAGTGTAAGTATGTGAATAAAACTAAACCCTCATAAAAATAGTCGTACTCGCTAGAAATAGGTTCTTTTACTTTCATTACCATTTCCGCTTTCCAAGCTTCTTTTGCCGTTTTAACAATTGTCGCACCAGCTGCCTCATAATCGGCATCCGTAAAGGAAGAACTTAGGCCAGCTCCTGATTCAATAAACACTTCATGACCCGCATGCACTAATGTCACTACCCCAGCAGGTGTCATTGCTACACGATTTTCATTATTCTTAATTTCTTTTGGTACCCCGATTTTCATCGCTGTTCTCCTCCTCTGATGTAAAAGACAAAGAAATAATAATTTCCAAATCAAATTAATTCTATCAATTTTTAATTTAAAAACAAATATATTTTTTCTAAAAAATTAGAATTTTGAATCGTCAGTTCTATTGGACTATGAATACTTTTACAATTTCATACTACAAACGACTAATATTTCACACTTTCGAAAAGAAATTTAACATAACGTACAAAATTGTGAGAATTTTTTACATTTTTTCTTAGGCAGCTATTTTCATATGGAAAACATTTGCTATAATGAGGTTATACAAATAGTTAGGAGGAAATTAAAATGGCTAATCATTATAAAAATATCGTAGTGGCTGTAGATGGTTCTAAAGAAGCAGAGTATGCTTTCCGTAAATCAATCGATGTTGCTAGACGCAACGTAGGTTCAACACTTAACTTAGTAAATGTAATCGACACTCGTTCTTTCGCTGCAATCGAAGCTTATGACCGTACAATTGCTGAACGTGCTCAAAAGTTTTCGGAAGAACTATTAGAAGGTTACAAAAAAACTGCTCTTGAAGAAGGCATTGAAAACGTAAATTTAGTAATTGAATACGGTTCACCTAAAAATATTATTACAAAAGAGCTTTCTAAAGTAGTGCAAGCAGACCTAATTATTTGTGGAGCTACAGGTTTGAACGCTGTAGAACGTTTCTTAATCGGTTCTGTATCAGAAGCAATCGTTCGTTCTGCAACTTGTGACGTTCTAGTTATCCGTACACCAGAGTGATTTTAAATGAAAGTCTCACAATGATATCCATATAGTTTCTCTTTTCGAGGTATCCAGCAATTCATACAGCGGGATATCTCGTTTTTTTTCTGTATTATCCAACAACAAAAAAACAATTCAATCAAAAAATCTTAGACAACCACATTATATATATAGCGAGAGAAAATCAAATAATTAAGAAAAGGGAAGTAGGAGGTTTACTGAAAATGTTTTATAGAAGAAAGTTTTATGTAGTAAAACCTGAATTCATAAATATTTTTAATGACCATTTCAACCAAACAAATTTACCTAATCAATTAAAGTATGGCGCAAAGCTAGTAGGTAGATGGATGGCAAAACGAGACGACGGTTTGGTAGAAATATTTGCTATTTGGGAATATGAAAGCTACGAAAAGTATGAAGAAATTGAGAAGAATGTAATAAATGATAAAGCTCATGTTCAAAGAATACACGATTGGTATGAAAAGCATGGTGGCAAAGAGAACGTCTATAAAAAGTATATTTTAGAAGTTAGAAATGAGGAAATTTTTTCAACTTTAAATTTGTAGGGCGATTGTAATATCTTCGCCACTCAAAAAATAACTCACAAAAAAACCTTTGAGGAGAAAACCTAATTGAAAGGACATAGATACCCTATTTCAATTCGATTTAATCCCAAAGGCTATAGCGGTGCGGAAAACACTAGACAATCATTGAACTAAACTCAGCGCCCTCCTTTATCAAGAGGACTTTCTTTTTTTAGTTATTACTTATTTTCTTTCCACATTTGAACTTTTTCAAAGAACATCGCGAGTGCTTGCTTATTCGACATATTCGGTACTTTTGCAAGCAGCACTTCACGTGGCGCTTTTAGTTCTTTACTTTGCTTCTGTAAAATTAAAATGCTTTTTTCATGAGCTTTTGCTGAAAACATTGTTTCTGGCAATTGTATAACTGCTTGAATCCACACATGTGATTTTAAATATTTATGGAGTTGCTTCGCTTGCTCACTTTCAAATAAATTAGCTGGAATTAAAAAGAATAAATAGCCGCCATCTTTTGTATAATTCACCGCCTGCTCGATAAATAAATGATGTGCATAGCTCATACCTTCTTTTGCACATAGCTCATAATCTAACGACACTTCTTCATTAGGATAATAGCCAACCGGTAAATCACATACAACAGCATCAACAGGATCTACTAACATTTTCTCAAGAGAATCTTGTCGATATAAAGCAACTGGTTGCTCGATTAAATCTCCAGTAGCAGCCGCTAAACGAATTAATAATTCATCTACTTCAACACCAGTAGCACTTATTTTATTATCCATTGCGTTCATTACTGTGTACAATAAATTTCCTGTCCCAACAGCTAAATCAAGAACTGATATAATACCTTCTTCTAGCTCTTTTTCGAAAAATTGCTCCACAAAATAACCAACAAGTAAGCCTAATGTATCTGGAGTCATTTGATGATTCGGTTGGGAACCTTTCCGCATTCCTTTTAATATAGCAATTTGAATAGCTTTACGCATATCCTCTTTGGATGCGCCTTCTACTTGCCATTCAAATGTATTATCTAATGTGCTTTCTAATGTACTTAATAAACTTTCTAGATACGTTTGCGCATTCGCTTGCTCACGCTTTTCCGTTTCTCCATTAATATGCATAAAAATTTGTTCAAATTTTTCCATACGATTACTCCCTCATGTAAAGAACCCACTCAAAATATGAGTGGGTTTTCAATTTCTATTTACACTGTACTACAAAAACGTACACACGCAAAATATTATTAATTTGTTAATGCTTTTACTGCTTCAATAGCAGCATCATAGTTTGGATGATTTGTCGCTTCAGAAACGTATTCTACATATGTTACTTTACCTTCAGTATCTACTACGAAAACTGCACGTGCTAATAGGCGTAATTCTTCAATAAGGACGCCATATGCTTTACCGAATGACGCTTCGCGGTGATCCGATACAGTTTGTACTGCTTCGATCCCTGCAGCCCCGCACCAACGTTTTTGAGCGAATGGTAAGTCCATTGAAACTGTATAAATAACTACATTTTCCCCTAGCTCAGCTGCTGCTTCGTTGAATTTGCGAGTTTGTGCATCACATACGCCTGTATCAAGTGAAGGAACAACTGAAAACAAACGAACTTTCCCTTCAGAATCTTTTAAAGTTACTGGTGATAAGTCATTTGCTAACACTTTGAAATCAGGAGCTTGGTCTCCTACCTTTACTTCATTCCCGATTAATGTTACTGGACCATTTTTAAATGTTATTTTTGCCATGAATAACGCCTCCTTAGTTATTTACTAATCTTACTAAATTTGATTCTTCATTTGCAACTCACACAGCTTGGAAATTATAGCAATTCTATATAAGAAGAATAAGTCTCACTATCAAAGGAGGGTACTGAAAAACCTAGAGGCTCTATATCAATAGGTTCAGAAGAAAAACCTTTATCAATCGCGCCTTGAATGAAGTGCAAAAACGAGTCGGATAAGACAGTACAACACAGCTCTAAGTCTCGTGCGCTAGCGCGATTACCTAGATAAATAAATCAACAGAATGCTAATTCATTATTTAGTTAGAAAGCGAATTCCTATCAAAAATTTCGGGTAAATACCACCTTTTCAGTGCCCTCCTATCATAGTAATTTATTTTTCGTTACTGTAATTAACCATTGTTCAGCAACGGAGACATGGATTCTTCTATTTTAACAAAAGAAAAGTCGCCTATAAGAGGCGACTTTCTTTATAATGAAGGTGTAGTTGCATACTCAATATCCGTTTTATCAGCTGCTGAAATATGTTCTGTAAAAACATTTTCATGGACGACAACTGTGTCAGCTACATAATCTTGTACACCTTGATTTTTTGTAGTAAATGCAATAATTATATATGGTAAATAAAACACAACATTACTAATAAAACGACCGACAACCTCACGGAAAATTACAGTTAACCAATCAAGTTTTTCCCCGTTAAGCTTCTCTACTCGAAGCCCAAAAATCATTTTACCGAGTGTTTGCTGCCAGAGCTTTGTCATAATAACGAAGTAAGCATAATAGGTGATAGTGGTAATAATTGATATTGGTGCATACCAAACTGTATCTGCTAAACTCCAATCGTTTAAAAGGAAAATCGGGTTTATTATAACACCAATAATTGCAGCAATAATAAGAGCATCAACTATATATGCACAAAAGCGCATCCAAAATCCGGCTGTTTTATGTGTATACTGTTTTTCTGTCGGGATTACTATTTTTTCAATTTCCATTAAAAATCCCTCCCTTAAAATTCACCGTATAAATACATTGCGCGAGGTGCACTATGAGTTGTTAAAATACGTGTTAAATAACGCTCTTCAACAGAAGGTCCAAAAACTGAACTTACTTTCATTCCGATTAATGACGCAAAGCTATCACCACCGACAGCATACTCGAAAACTTCTGCATTTTCCAAACCGAAATCAGCACGAACAGCTGCAATTGTTTCATCTAATGAACCAATTTCGTCCACTAATCCTGCTTTCAGAGCTTGTGAACCGCCTAAAACGCGTCCATCAGCTACTTTTTTAACATCTACTTCAGACATACCGCGCCCCTCTTCTACAACATCAACGAAATCTTCATACATTTCATCGATCATTTCTTGTAACATTGCAAGCTCCTCTTCAGTTGTATCACGAGTTCCACCTAGCATATCTTTATGTGGCCCTGATTTAATTGTTTCAAATTTCACTCCTACTTTTTCTGCTAACTCCGCGTAGTTAATACCTTGCATAATAACACCAATTGAGCCTGTAATCGTTTCTTTCAATGCGAAAATTTTATCCGCTGGTGCAGCAATATAATAACCACCTGATGCTGCCATAGTACCCATAGATACATAAATTGGAATTTTACGCTGTTCTTTAAGTTCTTTAAGTTTTTTATGAATCTCAGCTGATTCGACAACTCCACCACCTGGGGAATTAATCGATAATACAACCGCTTTTACAGATTCATCATTGTAAATAGCATCTAGTTGATCCAAAAATAGCTGATGATCGTACTCTACTGCGGACCAAGCTGTGTTAGAACCAACATCTTGAATCGTACCGTCAACCGTTAATAAAGCAATGCGGTTATCCCAATCACCCGTTTCTACAACATACTCATACATTTCAACATCCTTTGACATACCTAGCGCCGTGTCAATTGAATTGAAAAAATCCGTTTTAAATAAAGTCATAATCGTGTTTAACCCTAGTGAGAACACAAGCAATACTGCCGCTACACCAAGCGCTATCCATCTTTTAAAATTCATTATATTGCCTCCTTCTTTTTTACTGTATACGAGCTACTTCGACAAATGATTCAAAATTTATTCAAATAATAAAAGCGCTCCGCTAAAAAATGCGAACCGCTTTTCTATTTCCCGGGTAATATTTATGAAAGTTGCTTATTCTGCTCATTTTGACGTAATTCTACACGACGAATTTTGCCGGAAATTGTTTTTGGTAATTCGTCTAAAAATTCTATCGCACGAGGATATTTATAAGGAGCAGTTAAATCTTTTACATGATCTTGTAACTCCTTAATAATTGTCGGGTTATCTTTTTGTGTTGGATCACGCAGTACTACGAAAGCTTTAACAATGCTTCCACGAACTGCATCTGGACTTGCTACAACTGCACATTCACGAACTGCTGGATGCTTTACAAGTGCATCTTCCACTTCGAATGGTCCAATTGTGTAACCAGATGAAATAATAATATCATCACCACGGCCTTCAAACCAGAAATACCCATCCTCATCTTTACGCGCACGGTCACCTGTAATAAACCATTCACCTCGGAATTGCATTTGCGTACGTTCCTGATCTTTTAAATATCCCTTATATAAAGCTGGTGTAGATTTATGAACCGCAATATCGCCCACGATTCCTGCTTCCACTGGGATACCATCTTCATCAATGACTTCAATATAATTTCCTGGAGTCGGTTTCCCCATTGAACCTGGGCGAGGCTCCATTCCAACTAATGTACCAACTAATAATGTACTTTCGGTTTGACCGTATCCATCTCGTACTTGTACATTAAATTCACGAAGAAACGTTTCAATCACTTCACGATTTAACGGTTCCCCCGCTGATACTGCATTTCGTAATGCAGATAAATTATAAGTATTTAAATTTTCAGCCTTTGCCATAATACGATATTCTGTTGGTGTACAGCATAGAACATTCACTTTTATATTTTGCAATAAATTTAAATATATTTCTGCATCAAATTTACCTGTATACACAAATGCTGTAGCACCACTACCTAAAGCGGCTAAAAATGGGCTCCAAATCCACTTTTGCCAGCCCGGTGCAGCTGTTGCCCAAACAATATCTCCATCGCTTACACCTAACCAACTTTCCGCTGTTGTACGTAAATGTGCATAACCCCAGCTATGAGTGTGAACTGCCCCTTTTGGATTACCTGTTGTACCACTTGTATACGCAATAAATGCTGTATCACTTGCCTTTGTTTCGACACCTGTAAATGTTGTCGCTGCGGATTTAGCTTCTTCCATTAATGAAATCCACGGTGCATGTGCTTGACCGATAACGAATAAAGATAGGCCATCTAAATGATTAACTTCATCAAATTCTTTAATATATTGTTCGTTCGCTACAACTGCCTTCGCTTCTGCATGTATAATACGATAATCAATATCTTTTGCACGTAATAACTCCGAGCTTGGAATTATTGCTAAGCCGGCTTTTAATGCTCCAATATACGTTATATATGCTTCAACTGAGCGCGGTACCATTACGAGTATTACATCGCCTTTAGTAAGCCCGTTATTTATTAGTGTATTTGCTACTTGATTTGCTTTTTTAATTAGTTCAACATATGTAATTTCTTCGATTTCCCCGTTTTCGTGATGAACAAGCAATGCTTTTTTCTTCCCATGCGCATGCTTTTCAATTTCATCGACTAAATTATAAACATCTGGTGCTAATAATTGTTGGTGTTTCATATTCTAGTCCCCCTTTGTTGTATTACACTATTTATTATACGGGATAATATATGTTTTTCCAAAAAAACGTCACAATTATTTTTGCATACGTAATTTAAAACGGGCAAAAATAAAAGCTAGTAGCATTTACGCTACTAGCCCTAAGGTACTTAGATTATTTTGTACCTTTTAATTGTTGTTCAGCCATAGCAACTAGACGTTTTGTAATCTCGCCACCTACTGAACCGTTTGCACGAGAAGAAGCTTCTGGTCCAAGTTGAACACCGAATTCTTGTGCGATTTCATACTTCATTTGGTCTAACGCTTGTTGTGCACCTGGCACGTAAAGTTTGTTTGAACTGTTGTTTGAAGTCATCTCTATCTCACCTCCTTGTGCAATTAGAATGCTCAAGGAAGGATTTTTAATACGTAAAAAAATAGAGGTAAAATGTTCTTTCAATCGTACGTATTTACCATTATAGTAAATCGGCAAATTTATCGACTACGTTTTTCTTTTCTGGCAAAATGTGTACTTCACGATTTCGTACAGCACGATCGATTAACTCATCAAATTCAGTAAAGCTTTCATAGTACGTTACTTTTTCTAATTTCGGCTTTGTTTTCGGACTTGCAGGTGTGAAAATTGTACAGCAGTCTTCATATGGCTGAATGGATGTTTCATAAGTACCGATCCGCTCAGCAATACTAATAATGTCTAATTTGTCTGTTGCTATTAAAGGTCGTAAAATAGGTGTACTCGTCACATCATTAATTGCTGTTAAGCTATCTAATGTTTGTGATGCAACTTGTCCTAAACTTTCGCCTGTGACGATTGCCAGTGCACCAATTTCTTCACGCACTTTATCAGCTACACGCAGCATCATTCTTCGCGTCGAAGTCATAGACATATTTTCTGGTACACGCTCTTTAATTAACACTTGAATTTCAGTAAACGGAATTATATGCAGTCGAATATTCGCACCGAATTTAGTTAATTCATTTGCTAAATCTTTTACTTTTTGCAATGAATTTTCGCTTGTATACGGTGGACTGAAGAAGTGAATCGCTTCTAAACGGACACCACGCTTCATCATTAAATAACCAGCAACAGGACTATCAATGCCTCCAGAAAGCATGAGAAGTGATTTTCCATTCGAACCAATAGGCATACCACCCGCACCAGGAATTACTTGGGCCATCATATAAACGGCATCGTTTCGTACTTCAATTCGTAATTCCACATCTGGTTTCCGTACTTGAACCGATAAATTTTGATAATTGCGAAGTACTGTGCCACCAATTTCCCGTTGAATTGCATGTGAATCAAGCGGAAAAGTTTTATCTGTTCTACGCACTTCTACTTTAAATGTAAGTTCCTCGTCTTTATACTGCTCCATGATTTTAATAGCAAGTTCTTTCATTTCATCGATGTCTTTTGTACAAGAAGCAACCGGGCTAAAGGATTGAATTCCAAAAACTTCTGGTAATCGTGTCATTAACAGCTGTAACTTTTCTTCGTTTTCAATTTCGATAAACATACGATCTCTTTCTGCACGTATGTTTAATGGCAATACATCTGCAAATGAATAGCGAATATTTTCACGAAGTCGATTGATAAAATCCTTTTTATTGCGCCCTTTCGTCGATAATTCACCGTAACGTATTAAAATTTCTTTAAAAATCATACTACTATTTCTCCTTTTAGTTCATTCATCACTTGGGTAAATACTGTTTTAAACTCTTCTATATGAGCGTCATTAGTTTGTGCTCCAAAGCTTAAGCGTAGCACACCTTTTGTAAATGCTTTGTTTATATTTAATGCTTCTACAACATGGCTCGTTTTCGTTTGCTTCGACGAACATGCGCTAGATGTAGAAACAATGACACCTCGTTTTTGAAGCGCATTTATCAAAATTTCACCTTTTAAATCCTTTACGCTAAAGGATAAAATATGCGGGGCTCCATCTTCAGTAGATAATAAATGAATATCTCCACCAAAAGTGCGTAAGAAAGCATGTAAATCCGTCGACCATTTTTTGTAGTTCTGCACTTTTTCAGGCATTGTTTCGATCGCCATACGTGCCGCTTTTGCTAATGCAACAGCTTGCGGTACAGCAACTGTCCCACTGCGAAGTCCAAATTCTTGTCCGCCACCGACAATATGCGGTGCAATTGTCATATGCTTACGGAACGCTATAACACCTGAACCTTTTAATGCATGAATTTTATGACCTGAAATGGAAATAATATCTGGACCATTGTCGTCATTAAAGCTAATTGGTAATTTCCCAAAGCTTTGTACTGCATCGACATGAAATACTGCTCGACTTTGCTTATGAATTATTGCTGCCGCCTCTTTAATAGGCTGAATCGCACCCATTTCATTATTAACATGCATAATACTTACTAAAATCGTGTCTTTTCGCACTTTTTCATGTAATTCATCTAATGAAATAACACCTGTAGCATCAACAGATAAATATTCGACTTCGTAGCCTTCTTCAGCTAGTCTTTTCACGGATTGTAAAACGGAAGGATGTTCAATTGCAGTCGTTAAAATATGCTTTCCTTTATGCGTACTTACTTTTGCTGTACCAAAAATCGCAAAATTATTCGACTCTGTACCACCCGCTGTAAAGATTACTTCTTTTGCTTCTGTATTTAAAATATTGGCTATTTGTTCACGTGCCCGCATAAGTAAAGTATTTGCTTCAACACCCGCCTCATGAATAGACGATGGATTCGCATAATACATTTCATTTACTTGGACAAATGTGTTCAACACTTCTTTATGCGGCTTTGTCGTCGCACTATTATCTAAATAAATCATTGTTATCCTACCTTCTTTTTAAAGAGAACTGTCATAAGAAAACCACCTGCACAAAATGCGCGGTGGTTTAATATTTCTTATTTTATTATAACTCTTTTATAGGTAGCATGTATAGATTCAAGATTCCGTATACATTTCTTCTTGCACAAGTGCTTCAATACGTTTTATTGCACCTGGCTCTACCGATTCTACAGCAGTCGCTGCATCTTCTAGTGCCTTCACATAACGGATTGACGAAATGTTCCTCATCTACCCTTTCTAATTATTATAACATTCTAAATATTTTGTAAAATTTTACATATATGATATGGTTTTGGTAGAGAAATAAATGGGAGGTAATAAAAATGAAACTATACAAAATAGTATTCCTTTTCTTCTTTTTGTTTTTATCAGGATGTGTAGAACAAGAGCAACAAGAGACTAATCCCTATTTAACAACGATCAATCAATTAACAAGCGAAGAGATGAATGGACGTTTAACGGGAACAAAAGGTAATGAAAATGCAATGAATTATATTAAAGAGCAATTTACTTCTGCAAAGCTCGAGCCTGTTTTTAATGAATCTTACTTGCATCCATATACTCACACTTTTTTGATCCAGAAAAACAAAATATTGAGTTATCTTTTATTTCTGAAGATGAGAAAATTGAATTGGAGTATGGAAAAGACTTTTTAGAGCAGAAATCTGTACAGTCAATTCAACTGCAATTACCTATTTGTCCTCAACAAGAAACACTAATTCAAGAAGATTGTATATTTATTGCAAATGAATCGTTTCCAGTAAATAATCCTTTTATTAAAGGTGTACTCAAATCAACAACTACTTTTTCAAAGCGCTTACCTACACATTTAGAAGGAATTCCTATTTATCAAATTCAAGAGGAAATCTATCTTCGTTTACTCAATAATGATGAAAAAATTCAACTAATTGAAATGAACATGGAACTATATAGCGAGAAGATCGAGGCCTATAATGTAGTTGGGAAAATCTCTGGTACAGGACACGGTGATCATAAGGATGCCATGATTATAACTGCCCATTTCGATTCAGTTGGAGCAATGGGAGATAGTTATATAGAGGGTGCACTTGATAATGCCTCTGGTGTCGCTTCACTCATCCAGCTTATTTCTACTATACAGCAGCATAGTTTAGCAAATGAATTTCAATCTGACATTATATTTGTCGCTTTTAATGGTGAAGAATCTAATATGCTAGGTAGTGAGGCATTTGTTAAAGATATTGCAAAACAATTTACTAATATCACAAATATCAATATTGACTGTATTGGTATACCTGGCAGAGATGAATATACGCTAGTAAATCACGATAACGGACAAATGCTACGAGAACAGTTAGTTAACGCTTTGACCGAACATCAAATCAATATTCAAAATGACAATCCTCCTTTAACGAGCGACCATAAATCATTTGCTAATAATAATTTTCCAGCTATCACAATTAGTCAACGAAATTTATCAGTCATTCATACCCTTCAAGACACGAAAGACAATATTGACCCTGAAAAACTTCATGAGATTATGACAGTTGTATTTAATTTTATTATTGAAAATGATAGTCACCATTTAGATGTAGTAAACGAACAAACTGATGTAAGCGAAGAAGATGAAAAAGCAAGATTAATTGAGTTTATAGAGTTAGCAAATGAAGAATCACGTAAGTTACAATTCGGACAATATAAACTACTCGAATTAACTAATGACGAGATTGAATATACGCATTCTATGCTTGCTATTAATTCAGTAGCCGAATTTACATCAACTACTTCAATACCAGATAAATTAAATTGGCTACGGGTCCCAGAGCAATTAAATAGTTATTCATTTAATAGTGCCAATATGCATTTAAATATAACACCTGATAATAATGATTCATTAGAAATCGATAAAGTATATGAAATAGATGTTGTGTCATTAGAAGATTTTAACTCGATTTCCCTAACATATTTAGATTCAAATTTTGATGGTTATTCAATTTGGATTAGTACAAGCCCTATCCAAAATAATGAGACTAATAAGTTAGTTACATTTGGCGAACATGAATATACAGTGTACGATTCTCATCCATATTTAACTACTATCCACACAACACGTAAATGGGATAATAAAACATATTATTATTCAATTAGTAAAATCAAGCGAAATGAGAAAGGAGAAAATATCCTTTTGTGGAATTCTGAAGAGTTAGAACAAGAGTTACAAACGATTGATTCATTTAACTTAGAACAATGGACACAGCAGATGGGTTTATAATAGTGCAAGTAATACAGCCGATTTCGTTCAGGGAAATCGGCTGTTTCATTTTTGTCATAAGAAAACCACCAGCACAAACAATGCGCGGTGGTTTTCTATTTCTAATTTTTTTATATGCTACTGTCAATAAAGTGTATAGATTCAAGATTCCGTATACATTTCTTCTTGCACAAGTGCTTCAATACGTTTTATTGCACCTGGCTCTACCGATTCTACAGCAGTCGCTGCATCTTCTAGTGCCTTCACATAACGGAATTGATGGAATGCTTCCTCCGCTTCAAGTAAACGGGCATGTACTTGCGGGTTTGTTGCACGATAACGATTACCATACTGAATAATTCGCTCAATTAGCATGACATTTTCAATCATTTCTTCTGCTCGGTCGTTGACTTCTTCAATACATTTTTTTGCACTTAATAAATTATTATGTACAAGTCCCATATTAAGCGGCACTTCTTGAAGACTTTGAATAACGATAAATATTTGTTCCTCGGCTTCCTCTAAACGGGCATCCATTTCTTCTGGTATACCTGGAATGTTTGCTTTATGTAGCAGTCGATCCGTATTTTGCAATAATTTTTTCAACGTATCTAGCTCTGTTCGAGCCTTATTCTCATCAATACGTAAATTTTTCAAGCTATTAGAAAATCTTTCTTGCTCATCATTAATACGTTCAATTTCTTCTGTGATTTCTTGTAATTCTTCTTGCAAGCTTGAATAAGCAGATTTTTCCTCATGTACGCGGGTCGATAAGAGCTCATATCGCTTTTGTAGTACTTCAAGCTGCTTTAAACATAGCTTCGGGATTTCAGCATCTTTTTCAGGTAAGCGATAACTATGCTGTACGTAAGCTGCTTCGTCATGCACCTCTTTAGTCATTCGCACAACTTCTATAATCGTACCATGCATAGATTCGCAATGGCGATCTACAAATTTCTTCGCTATTACTTCTTTTTCAAGAAGGTCATAAAAATTATCGATCTCATCATTAATTTCCTGTATTCGTGGTGTCACGACCGTAATATTCAATTCAGAAACTGATTCCTTTAATAAATTAAGCTCCTGCTCAAGTGTATCTAAATACTCTGTTAACTCTAAATGACGTAAATAATATTTTTGCTCTTCCATTTCACGCTGACCGTTTCGTAATTCGTGGATTGCAGCAGGAATTTTTGTTTGGATATCCGTTAAAAGCGTTGGCACTTCATTTAATAAAGCGAAAATTGCTTGCGCTTCAACATTTAATGTTAAAACAATTTCACGTGCTTGTAAGTAATTCCCCTCGGCTGTTAGTTGATCAAATTCTTCAAATTTCGGAGTGAATTGCTCTAATCGTTTTTCTAACTGTTCTAAAGCTGGTCCAAATGAATGTTGGTGCGCTAAAATTGTTTTACGAGCTGAGCGGTAATACTCTTTAAGTTGCTCTACTTCAATACGGTTCTTTTCCTCGCTACCAATTAATTCTTCAAGCTCAGAAATAATTTTAGCTTTTGTCGTTTCACATTTTACAATGTAATCTTCAATTTCTCGTTCAATTGCAGTGGCTTTTTTAAATTTAAAACGATCTATATATTCTTCTGCATCAAAAAGCATGGAATCGATTTTCAACACGTGTACATCGACAACTTCTGTCCACATATTTCGCCAATTCTCAAATAACTCTTCTGTTTGACCGTTCATATTTAGTGCTTTTACTTTTGTTAATTCTTCATATATAGGATAATGCTGCACTTGCATTTTTTCTTTTTCTAGTCTTTCTATCTCAGTATTATGTTTACGCCTTACTACTAAGCCGAATATTAATAAAGCTAATAGTAGGACGACAACAATGATGATATACTCCATTGTAAGCCCCCTGTTCCAAAAATCACTGAATTGGCTATTTATAACTATTAATATACCATGTTTCTTATGTTTTGTTTAAATATTTCGCGGTTTTTTCCAAAAGTAAATCATTGATAAAAAAGCGAGGTTATTATCTATGAAAAAAGACGGTCATATCCATACACCTTTTTGCCCACATGGTTCAAACGATTCTTTTGAGAAATATATCGAAAAAGCGATAGCACACAATTTTACTGAAATTACTTTTACAGAGCATGCGCCTTTGCCAAATTCATTTATGGACCCTACACCAAATCAAAATAGCGGTATGGATCCTAATTCACTTCTACCATATTTAGAAAAATTATCCTACACAAAAAAACAGTATGAAAATCATATTATTATTAATATCGGTCTTGAAATTGATTATATTAGCGGTTATGAAAAAGAAACGCGAAATTTTTTAGATGAAGTTGGGCCGTTACTTGATGATGCAATCCTTTCTGTACACTTTTTACAATACAATAATCACTATACATGCGTTGATTTCTCAGAGGAAGTTTATTTACAATTTGCTAGAGAAATCGGTAGCGTTAAGGATATGTATCATTTATACTATGAAACAGTTCGTCAGTCTATTGATGCGGACTTGGGCACTTACAAACCAAAAAGGATCGGTCATCCAACTTTAATACATAAATTCCAGCATGCACTAGATACGCAAATTGATGATGACTTACTGATTAAAGAGCTATTGCTGTACATGAAAGAGAAAGGATATGAAATGGATTTAAATAGTGCAGGACTAAGTAAAACTCTTTGTAAAGAACCATATCCTCCATTTCATATAATAGATTTTGCTAAGTCGATTCATTTGCCATATGTTTTTGGTTCAGACGCTCATACAGCACGTGATTTACATCAACACTATAATGTTATTTTCCCATAATATAGAACTAATAAATGGAGGATTATTATGTTTTTTAAAATTAATTATGAAGGTCCACTAATAGCTAGATATGAGACACTAGCAAAACAATTACATGCATTACTTGATGGGGAGAAGGATATGATCGCCAATTTAAGCAATGCGTCCGCATTACTCAATCAATTTTTAGATAATATTAACTGGGCTGGCTTCTATATTATGAAAGAAGACGAACTAGTTCTCGGTCCATTCCAAGGACTACCTGCCTGCGTGCGTATTCCTGTTGGACGCGGTGTATGCGGTACTGCAGCTGCAAAAGCAGAAACAATTGTTGTAGAAGATGTACATACATTCCCTGGCCATATAGCTTGTGATGCTGCATCGAATTCTGAAATTGTAATTCCGCTTATCAAAAATGATGTAGTAATCGGTGTACTAGATATCGATAGTCCAATTAAAAATCGTTTTACAGCTGAAGATGAAGCAGGGTTAACGTTGTTTGTAGAAACATTAATAACACATTTATAAATAAAATTGCTATTTCATTAAGCGTATAAAAAGCTCACCTCAAAAATTGAGGTGAGTTTTTTAATGTTGGAGTTGCATCGAATTATCAAAAATACGTACTTGGTTTTTACCGTTATTTTTCGCAGTATAAAGAGCGGTATCCGCGTGTAAAAACACAGTTTGAAACTCCGGTCGATTACTTTTATGCCATGTAATAAGCCCTGCAGAAATTGTAACTTTGGGTTCTGTTGAATTTGGAATAACATCTACTATTTGTTTTGCTACTTTCAATGCTTCATCATCTAATATATTTGGTATATAGACTGACATTTCTTCTCCACCCCAACGTGCACAAATACCACGAGTACCAACTGTTTTCTCCAACTGCTCACCAATTTGTATTAATACTTCATCGCCCACTTGGTGACCATACGTATCATTTACACGCTTAAAATTGTCGATATCAATAAGTAAAAACATCCCCGAATCGTCTTTCACTAAAGAGTTTTCTACGAATTGGTCTAAATAACTGCGAGCAAATAGCTTTGTTAAATGATCCCGGTCGACCATTTCCTGTAACTGATTACGCAATCGCGAGTTCGCAATCGCTAATGAAGAGTGATGAATAAGTGATTGCATTAATTTAAAGCTATCGAATGAAAAGAAATATGGATCACGATGTAGCACGATACTAAAACCATTTATGCAATCTTCAACTATCATTGGTATTGCCATCATTGATTTATATTTTATTTCATCAGAAATCAAACGACTGAAATCAGCAATAAATAACGGGTCCTTAGTATTTTTAAAATGATTTTCAGCATGCTTGATATAAACATTACCCTCTTCTGTTTTAAACAGCGTCGTGCTCGATTTGGTGATTTCATACTTACCATTTTCAATAAATACAAAACAAAGTTCCATTGGTTGACATGATTTCATTAATTGTTTTTGTAAGAAAATCAACATGTCATTAATATCTAGTCGCATATTCAATTTATGCGATGTTTCATTTATTAATTGCAAATCACTAATGAGACGATAAGATTGATGGTATAACTTAGCATTTTCAAGTGCATTACCTGATGCATGTGCAAGCATTCGAATAAATTCTTTTTGAGTTGCCGTAAATGAATAGTCTATCGGTACAGTTACTTGCAAAATACCATATATTGCTTGTCGACCTTTAATCGGTGCATTTAACAGGAGGCAATTTAAATCTACATCTTGTTCTGTCGTAATTTCACCAGATACAAAGGCTTCAATTGTAGAAGGGCGTTCAGATAAATAGTCAAAGGGTTTAATGTTAATTGTAGTTTGACGGTCTTGATCATTGGACAAAATAAGCTCGGTCCTAAAGTTTGGGAAATTTTCTCGAATTGTAACGAGTACATTTTGTAAAATTAAATCAATATCCATTGTAGAGTGAAATAAATCCGTCATACTATAAAGTTTTCGATATTGATTTTCATTCAAACGAATTTCTAAGTTATTTGACATTGTTTCGGTAACAATAGATATTAAATTTATAAATTCTTCCGCATATTCTGAATTATTAAAACGTTCCCATTGAGATGTTGTCTGGAATAATAAAACACCACTAGGGTTCTTTTTACCTACTTTAAGCAAAATCATATGGGTCATGGATTTAAATTCTATTTTTCCTCTAAGAAAGTAAGGAATATCTACTACTTTTTGTTGTTCAAAATAAGAGTCAACTAATGCATAAGGTAAGCTACTAAATGTCAGAGAACATACTATTTCACTATTTATAGGCTTTAATAAATCCCCTTCGCATTTCAGAAATGTACTATATTTAATTTCAAAATGTTTTTGTAAGCACTGACTTATAAAACGAAAATATTCGCTAAAGCTATTTAACTCTATATCCGAATCCACACAAAGGCTTAACATATCAGATTTGATAGCATTTATCATCTGCTGATGCTCAGTCATTAAATCACCTTTTCTTTCAACTTAAAACGAATCAATTACTATTAACTTATCTTTAAGTATACACGTATTATGCCTATTTGACTATTGATTTATTGGATTATTTTTCTAAAACATCAAAAAGCGATTATTAATTTACTATCTACAGCGTTTTTCGACATAACTTCAATTTGTTAACAACTATTAAACAAGTAATAAATGACTATTAATTACCATTTTTTTCTTTATTAATACTTTATCTCTTCTACCTTGACGTCTATTCTAAAAAAAGATACAATTAATTTCGTGTAAAATAAACGCAGCAGTTGTATGACCTTATTTCGTATTTTATTCCTTCATTTATATAATGAACGGTGTATTGTGTAACCCTACGGCTGCAAGGGCGAAGATACATGAAAATAAAATGCCAGTAAGTCTGGATACAACTGGTTTTTGTTTTACAACAAAAAAACCAAATTTAAAGGAGGAGACACAATTATGTCTCGTTATACAGGTCCATCATGGAAACTTTCTCGTCGTCTTGGTATTTCTCTAAGCGGCACAGGTAAAGAAATCGAAAAACGCCCTTACGCACCAGGTCAACACGGCCCAAACCAACGCTCTAAAAAATCTGAGTATGGTTTACAATTAACTGAAAAGCAAAAACTACGTCATATGTATGGTATGACTGAACGTCAATTCAAAAACCTATTCAACAAAGCTGGTAAATTACAAGGTCTACACGGTGAAAACTTCATGATCCTTCTTGAAACTCGCCTTGACAACCTAGTTTACCGTTTAGGTTTAGCACGTACTCGTCGTGCTGCTCGTCAATTAGTTAACCACGGTCACGTTTTAGTTGACGGTAAACGTGTTGATATCCCATCTTACAGCGTAAAACCAGGTCAAACGATTTCTCTTCGTGAAAAATCTCAAAACCTTACTGCTGTAGCTGAAGCAATCGAAGTAAACAACTTCGTACCAGAATACCTTTCATTCGACGCTGACACTAAAGTAGGTACATTTGTACGTCTACCAGAGCGCTCTGAATTATCAGCTGAAATCAGCGAACAATTAATCGTAGAGTACTACTCTCGTTAATCGTTTCATAACGATAAACAACGATTTTTTAAAACCCCGAAACAAGGTAAACCCTTATGTTTCGGGGTTTTTTTGTTTATTTTATTAATGTTCAGTTACCACAATTATTGATTATTTTTGATTTAAATTGGGGGCATCGTACACCCCAACAATAGACAAAGAACTTTTAATTAAAACACTAAAAAGCTAGGTGTTGTTAATTTATTTAGTTATATGACTACACAAATTCCCTACAATCCCCTATACACTATTAAGTAATTTACATGTATTTAGTTTATATATCCTTCTATTTTCTAATTTTTATAGTTTAAGTGTTCATATAAAAATCACTTCGTCCCCTTTTAACGGAAAACATATTTTGATTTAGATTATGGTATATCCCTAGTTAGACTCACTTCTTAACACTCAATATTTTTATTTATAGGAAATTGGTGAATATGACTAGAACCATTTAATAGAGAACTGAATACTATGTAAATATAATCTGCAGATTATTAATCTTTCATTTGCGGGAGGTGAATATTTCATGCCTTTAACTACTGGTCCAATTGAGAATACAGGAAATTTACCGGCTAATGCGACTAGCGTTCGAATCAAGGTTCTCAATCTCACTGGAGGTTTACTAACTGGGGTAGTAAGAGTTTTCAGACTCAACGGTACAAGACAATTACTATCAACAACTACATTTAGCGCAGGGGCTAATGCGTCTGCTTTTGTAACTCCCGGAGTAAGTGGCGCTCAATATGAAGTAGAGATTGTTCCTAATCAAACTGGCGGATTATATAGCGTTTATGGTAGAACATCCTCAGGTGTTATCATTACTGCTCAGAGTTTTGTGCATTCAGAATTAACACAAATTCTTTAATGCTTAAAGAGGTATTTGGTTATTAATGTGAAATACACTAATAAAATTACTAAAAGACCAAGATAGCAATTGAGCTATCTTGGTTTTTATCTTGTAAATATTTTTACAAAATTCAGCAGGAGGGCATGCATGAATTGAACAATGTCTCATATCATCTACTATTCATTTATCAAGAATGACATAATTTCCTTCCATTACATACTAAGATGGCTCAAGGTAACTGCTGTAAAGCAGCTACAGTGAAAACTTTTTCTTAATGTATCATTTTAATTACCCAGGACATTCTAAAGTATAGGAGGAATGGGCACATGGAAATAAGTTATAAGCAAATAGTGATTGAAACCGTTATTACCTTTTCTGTGCTACTTGCACTAACAAGACTTCTAGGTATGAAACAGCTTAGTCATTTGACTTTCTTCAACTATGTAACTGGTATAACAATAGGTTCTATTGCCGCTAATATGGTTACACTAAATACTACTGATTTCACAAAAGAATTAACAAGCTTAGTTGTATGGTGTTGCCTCACTACATTTATTGGCTATATTAGTCTTAAATCAGGAAAACTAAAAGTAATTCTTGATGGTCAACCGACAATTGTTATTAAAAAGGGCAAAATAGATAAAAAAGCTTTAGCAAAGACTAAGCTTAATATAGATGATCTTACAATGATGCTCAGACAATATCAGATTTTTTCTATTACAGAAATTGATTACGCCATTTTAGAACCTAATGGTATACTAAGCATTCTAAAAAAGCCCGAATTTCAAGGTACAGAAAAAAGGGATATGAAAATATTCCCACCGTCACCTAATTTTATCCCCATTGAAATTATTACTGATGGAAAATTAATAAAAAGGAATTTGTTAGAGGTCGGGAAAAGTAGAGATTGGTTGTACAATGAGTTAAAAAAGGCAAATATAGATATGGTAGAAGATGTATTTTATGCAGAAATCCAATCTGATGGTAAATTATTTATTCAAAAATTCGAAACTAAATGAGGTACCGTGTATTCACTTTGTAGTAAATTGTACCAATTTTCTTCATACTTAACTTAGAAACTAAAAATGAACCACTATTCAAAGGGGGTGCCAAGATAGTTTTACTTGACACCCCTTTTATTATTAATTTAATTTACTTCACACAAATCCAAATAAGGCTAATACGATTCCTAA
Organism: Solibacillus sp. CAU 1738; assembly: GCF_039888725.1. Taxonomy (NCBI): domain Bacteria; kingdom Bacillati; phylum Bacillota; class Bacilli; order Caryophanales; family Caryophanaceae; genus Solibacillus; species Solibacillus sp. CAU 1738. The sequence continues at coordinate 107,450 of NZ_JBDQQN010000001.1, read as the reverse complement.
AGCACAGCTAGCAATGAAAAGTGAAAAAAATGATTTCCATTTTGAAAATTTATGTACTTCTGAAATCACCGTGATCGTAATACAAAATGACCAAATAGTAATCATTAAGTAAATGAACAATGCAACGAATTGCCAAATTACCCCTGATAAAGTTTGTTCAACTCCCGATATTTCGAAAAATGTTTCAGGGGAAAGTTGCATCCAGAAAAGTGTTAATGGTAAAACCCATATGTATGGAATCATTGTTAAACAAAGCGATAAAAATAGCTCCTTAAATGTCCCTTTTCCTTTAAACAGCATACTTACGATATTTATACTAAACGTTAAAACAAGTAATGTTATTAAAAAAGCTAATGTACCTGTTAAAAACGCCGAATGTACGATATCAGCCAATGTATATTTATATGGATATATTGTACCGATATAGGCAGTAAGCGCACTACTAAAGCCACCAGCTGCGCCAATGAATAAAATGTATCCAACCGATTTTTTATTCAACGTGTAACGTATCGTTTCACGCATTTTCACAGCTATTGATAAAACAGGCTCACGGTCATCTACAACCACTGTTTTTGTTGTCACATCCAACACCTCCATCCGATTAGTATATCAAAAATATTTTAGATGGAGGCTTTTTTTAATAATTCATTTTTAACCACGTTATTTGTTATTTTCAAGAACAGGAACATACCCTACTTCTTCAACGAGTTGTTGACCTTGCGGAGATAAAATCCAATTTAATAGTTTTCTAACATTTGGATTATCGGTATCTGTTGTGACCGCATAAAACTGTGACGTAATTGGATATGTTTCGTTACGAATATTTTCCTTCGTTGGCGCAACATCATCAATCATTAATAACTTGATTTCATCATTACCTACCATTTCCGTTGAATAATATCGGAACGTATAACCAATCGCATTTTTATAATTTTTATATTGTGCAACTTCGTGAATGATACCGCCCATTCCTGACACTATATCTTCCGTTGGTGCTTCCATAATTGGAATATCCCCCATTACATATTGAAGCGCAGTTTGAGAACCACTATCCTGCGGGCGTTGGAAAGCACGTATGGACTCATTCGTCCCACCTACTTGTGACCAATTAGTAATATCTCCTGAATAGATACCTCGAATTTGTTCTAAAGTTAAACTATTAATCGGATTATTTTTATGCACAAAAAATACAAAAGCTTCTTTACCAATAGCAGTCATCTCAAGTTCAACATTTTTACTTTTAGCTACATCGATTTGCTGCTGAGATGGTGCTGCTACGAATATCATATCCGCTTTACCATTGATCACATTTTCATAAGCTTGTGGAGTTTTGTTAACCATTACAATTTCCTCTTGTAAATAGTTTAGACTTCGCGGATATGTCGCTTGTACGAATGCCGCATATAAAGGATACATCGCCGTAGCACCGTCCAATATCGGCAATGGCTCGTCAATTGTAACTGTCGCTCCCTCTTTTAATTGTTTTACAAGACTATTTTCTACAAAAGGCTCATATTCCCAAACATTCACTTCAGCATTAACGGTAGTTATTTGGCTATCATAAAACCTGGCAGCCGCCGGGATTATCGAAAAAAGCACTACAATAAATCCAATTATTGCAACACTTTGCTTTCTCCTAACTGTTGAATAAAAGCCAAAAATACCGAGTACTACAGCTACATAGAGAACAATCACCAATACACCGATAACTCTCACATAATCCCAGTGATAGGATAGTAGTAGCATGAACAGAACATGAAATCCTCCAAAGATTAAAACTAGCCCCAAAAAGATTGTACTCATAATTTTATCTACCAAATTTCCCCACCCCTTTTTCATTAGTAAACGAAAAAAGGTGGAGATTGTTCCCTTGAACAATCTCCACCTGTCTATTTCATTTATATAGATGACACTGACATTTTATCAGCGATGGTCGGTTTCAGCGACTTTGCCTTTTTTTAGCTGAATTTCACCATATGGTATTTCTTCTTACCACGACGAATAATGGCAAATGCATCTTCTAATCGATCTTTTGCATCGACTGTGTAGTCTAAATCCGTTACTTTTTCACCGTTCACACTAATCGCACCATTTGTCACGTCTTCACGCGCTTGACGTTTTGAAGGTGAGATTGCCGCTTCTACTAACACATCCACGATATTTTTGTCTTCTTTTGCCATTTCTACTGAAGGAACGTCTTTAAATGCATCTTTCATTTCTTCTGCAGATAAAGCCTTTAAATCCCCCGAGAATAATGCAGCTGTAATACGTTGCGCTGCATCTAGCGCCTCCTGCCCATGTATTAAACGAGTCATTTCCTCCGCTAATGCTTTTTGCGCTTTACGTAAATGCGGTTCCTCTTCAACACTTACTGCTAACGCTTCAATTTCTTCACGAGTTAAGAATGTAAAGATTTTTAAGTATTTTACAACGTCTGCATCACTAGCATTAATCCAGAACTGATAAAACTCGTACGGACTAGTTTTTTCAGCATCTAACCATACTGCCCCACCAGCCGTTTTCCCAAATTTTGTTCCATCAGCTTTTGTCACTAACGGAATTGTAATACCGAATGCTTTAGCGTTTTCATCATGTGTTTTGCGGATTACTTCTAATCCAGTTGTAATATTACCCCATTGATCTGAGCCACCTACTTGAATACGCACATTATGGTGATCGTATAAATGGTTAAAGTCAATTCCTTGAATAATCGTGTAAGCAAACTCGGTAAAGGATATACCTGTATCTAAACGAGATGCGATTGTATCTTTTGCTAACATGTAGTTGACGTTTACTAGCTTACCGAAATCACGTAGGAATTCGATTGTGCTCATTTTGCCAATCCAGTCATGGTTGTTTACTAATTTAGCTGAATTATCAACATTAGCATTGAAATCAAAAATACGTTCAAGTTGTTTTTTTATACCTTGTACGTTTTTATCGATTTGCTCTGTTGTTTGTAATTGACGCTCTTCTGAACGACCTGATGGATCTCCAACCATTCCTGTTGCCCCACCTACTAGTAGAACTGGTGAGTGGCCAGCTTGTTGGAAACGACGTAATGTTAAAAGTGGTACGATATGACCGATATGCATTGAATCTGCTGTTGGGTCAACACCACAGTATAAAGATACAGATTGCTCATTCAGTAGTTTTTCCATTCCTTCAGCATCTGTTTGTTGGTATAACAGACCACGCCAGCTTAAATCTTCTAATAATTTGTTTGTCATTGTAATTCCTCCTATGTTTAAAAAATTTGCACTGCGGGTATTAACTATAGTTAAGGCAAAGACGCCTAAAAATAAAAAAGCCCCTACACGCAATATGCATGCAGGGACGTTATGTATGAAATAACGCGGTACCACCCAGCTTGAAGAGAATATCCCTTCCACTCGAAAACCGTCTTATCGCGACGGACACGCCCAAGCTCCAAGAACGTAATTCATGCTTACAATATGACTAGCTTGCACCGTCCGCTAGCTCTCTATACAGGGAATGTAAACATTACTGCAATCTTTTCTTTGCTTGAAAAACTATAAAAACTATTCTACTCGATTTCTATTCGTTGTCAATATTAATGTTCTAGTAAGGAAGAAATATGCTATAATAGACGAGATTTAGGAGGTCGGTTAAGTGAAAGAATGGATCGCAAAATTAAATACAAAAATTGAATCCCTCATAAATTTAAAATGGATGCGCGTGCTTCGTATTACAGGTGGCGTTATTTGGAACTTAGCACTTTTGTTTATAATATTACTAACTACGTTCACTGTTTTTATTGGAGCGATTGGAGCAGGTTATTTCGCATCACTCGTTAAAGATGAACCACTTCGTTCAAAAGAAGAAATGCGCGAGCAAATTCTTAATTATGAGGAAACAAGCGAATTATTTTTTGCAAATGATATTTACATAGGAAAGCTACGCACAGATTTAGATCGCCGAGAAACATCACTTAGTGCTGTTTCTCCATTAGTCGTTAATGCCGTGCTTTCAACGGAAGATGAATACTTCCGTGAACATGCAGGAATTGTACCGAAAGCTGTACTGCGTGGTTTATTACAAGACGTAACAAACTCTGCAACACAAACAGGTGGTTCTACATTAACGCAACAGTTAATAAAAAACCAAATATTAACGAATGAAGTTTCCTATGAACGGAAAGCGAAAGAAATATTATTAGCACTGCGCATTGAAAAATTTATGACAAAGCAAGAAATATTAGAAGCGTACTTAAACATTATTCCTTATGGTCGAAATGCGTCAGGACGAAATATCGCGGGAATTGAAACAGCGGCGAATGGTATTTTCGGCGTCAAAGCGTCTGAGCTTACATTGCCACAAGCAGCGTTTATTGCCGGTATTCCTCAAGCACCTTATGCTTATACACCCTTTACACAACGCGGTAAGATAAAAGAGGAAAAAGCACTAAAACCTGGAATAGATCGTATGAAAACTGTTCTTTATCGTATGAAAGAAGCTGGTTATATTTCAGAAACTGACTATAACGAAGCAATTGCCTACGATATTACACAAGATTTTCGTAAGCCCGAAACTCGTGCAGAGGATAAGTATCCTTGGCTAACTTATGAGCTAGAAAATCGAGCAAAAAAAATAATCGCTGAACAGTTAGCTGAAAAAGATGGTATTGATCCTGCACGTTTACAAGAAGAAACAAATTTATCAGATAAATATATGATATTAGCAGATCGTGCTGTACGCTCAAATGGATATCGTATCTATTCAACAATCGATAAAGAGATGTATGACGCGATGCAAGAGACAGCGAAAAACTTCAAATATTACGGTCACACATATACAGCAACTGAAATAGATTCTGAAACAGGTGAAGAAATAAATGTAGAAATGCCTGTTCAAGTTGGTAGTATCATGATTGATAATAAAACAGGGCGAATTCTTAGCTTCATAGGTGGTCGAGATTTCGAAGTTGAAGAGACAAATCATGCAACACGAGCTTATCGCTCAAACGGCTCAACGATGAAACCACTTTTAGCTTACGGCCCTGCTATTGAGTATGGTGAAATCGGTGCAGGTAGTCCAGTAGTCGATGTGAAATTCACTCGTACTTACGATGATTATAGCCCCAAAAACTATATCGAAAACGAAGAACGTGGTATTATGCCCGCGCGTGAAGCGTTAGCACATTCACAAAACTTAACAGCACTACGTTTATATGATTCGATATTAAATCGTCGCCCAGCAACATTCCTTGAAAAAATGGGCTTCTCTCGATTAATAGAAGTTGACTATACTAACTTGGCGACATCAATTGGCGGTTTAACAAATGGAACTACTGTTGAAGAAAATACGAACGCCTATGCAACATTTGCAAATGGCGGGAAATTCATCGATGCTTATATGATTGAAAAAATAGAAGACCTTGATGGCAATATTATTTATCAGCATGAAGTTGAGCCTGTGGATGTATTTACACCTGAAACATCGTATATTGTAACTGATATGCTCCGTGATGTACTTGATTACGGAACAGGTGCAAGAGCGAAGAGCACATTGAAATTCTCATCAGATTTTGCTGCAAAAACAGGGACAACTCAAGATTACAAAGACGTTTGGTTAGTCGGTTACAATCCTAATATTTCTCTAGGTGTTTGGATGGGTTATGACCAACCTCGTTCGCTTTCCACATTTAACAATACGTACTATCAGCCGAGTACGCGTGTAAACTTATTGTGGGGAACTTTGATGAACTCGATGTATGATGCAAATCCGGAGTTAGTTGGAACGAAAGAAACATTTAAAAAACCAGCAAATGTTGTATCCGAATCATTTTGTGGTATTTCTGGTTTAGCTCCATCAGAAGCATGTTCGAGCGCAGGGCTTGTTCGCTCTGATTTGTTTAACAGAAACGTTTTCTTACCAACTGCTCCGGATGACAGTTTAGTGTCAGCTACATCAGTTATTATTGAAGGAAAGTCCTATAGCGCACTCCCTTCTACACCAGAAGAGTTCGTATCAAATGGTGGAGTTGGTTTAAGCGAAGCGTTTGTCAATCGCATGCTAGGCTCATTAGGAGGAGATCCAACTAAGCTATTACCTAATAATTCATCGCTTAGCACGTCTACCGTTTCAGGAGCTACATTCCAAGCAGATGAAGCCCCACCTGAAGCAGTCATTGCTTCCATTGAGGGCAAAACGCTTACTTGGGCAAAATCTGCTTCAAACGATGTCGTTGGCTACCGCGTATTTTCAGCTGATGGCTCATTAGTTACATCTGTCAAAAACGAAGATGGACGTCGCATCCCTATTACGAATGGCATGAATTATTATGTCGTAGCAGTTGATATTACAGGCAAACAATCTGCACATTCAAATATTGCCGAAACAGTCGTTGTTCCACCACCGGAAGAAATAGCTGACGAAGAAGAGATCGACGATGAAGATGATAATATAGTAGAACCTGACGACAGCATGGATGAAGAATAAATAACTACAGAAAAATGCCACGAAAGTTTTCCGCTTTCGTGGCATTTCTTTATCCTATTAAAACTGATTTTAATATTTTTACTGCCTCATCTATTTCCTCTTCACTTACCGTTAATGGTGGTAATAAGCGGATAACTTTAGTTCCCGCTTGCACAACAAGTAAGCCAGCTTGCTCTAATTTCGTAACAAGCGGTGCAACATCATCCCCACCGCAGCTAACACCAAGCATTAAACCCATTCCTTGGACTGTATATTTATTTCCCGGTAGTGCCTCAGCAAGTTTTTGCTTCAAGTATACTGACTTTGCTTGAACGTTTGCTAAAAATTCCTCATTAAATATGTGTTCAATAACTGTTTGTGCTACGGATACTGCAAGTGGATTACCCCCAAATGTAGTGCCGTGAGTACCTGCATTGAACGTCTCAAATAACTCAGCAGTACCTAATATACCACCGATTGGAAAGCCCCCACCAAGCCCTTTTGCCATTGACACTATATTCGGCTTTAATGCCGTTTGCTCAAAGGCAAAACGTGTCCCTGTACGTCCTATACCAGTTTGCACCTCATCGACAATGAGCAGGATACCATGTTGGTCGCAAATTGCTTGAATCGCTTCCGCAAATTCAGGTGTTACCGCATTGACACCACCTTCACCTTGCACTACTTCAAGCATAATCGCTGCCACCGAATCATCAATTGTCGCTTCAAGTGCTGCTACATCATTAAATGGTAATGTTGTAAAATGCTCAACTAGTGGTCCAAAGCCCTTACGTACTTTATCTTGCCCTGTTGCTGACATCGCACCGAATGTACGTCCATGGAATGATTGCTCGAAAACGATAATATGATGTTTTCCAGTATGCTTACGTGCTAGTTTAATTGCTGCTTCATTTGCCTCAGCCCCACTATTACAGAAAAAGGCATACGATAAAGGTAAATCCTTTACTAAAGTTGCTGCTAGTTTTTCTTGGCCGGGGCTTTCAAAAAGATTACTAATATGCCATAGCTTTTCGCTTTGTGCTTGGATTGCCTTTACAATAGCTGGGTGTGCATGACCTAAAGCACATACTGCAATACCACTCGTAAAATCAATATAGCGTTTCCCTTCGCTATCATAAACAAGCGTTCCTTTTCCTTCGACAATGCTAATCGGTCTTCTTGCATAATTTTGGAATAATGCGCTCATTTCACTAACAACTCCTTTAAAATAGTTGTACCTGTTAATGAATCATTAACAATTTGTACTGATGGAATGCCTGCCTCTAAACAAGCAATTGCTCCTTGGACTTTCGGTATCATTCCACCGTAAATATGTTCTTCTGCTATCCACTCGTCTATCTGTTGTTTTGATACTTCTTTTTGGTAGTGGCCATCTATTCGAATACCCGCAACATCCGTTACAAGTACTAAACTTTCTGCACCCACCGCTAACGCTACTTCACTCGCTACTATATCACCATTAATATTTAGCGCTTGACCATTCGTCGTCGCTCCGATGCATGCGATAACCGGTACAATGCCTGCTGCTACAAGGGAGTCAAGTAATCCCGTATTTATTTTTTGCACTTCTCCAACATAACCATATGTTGCTTCGTCTAAAAAAGTACTTTCTAACAGTAAGCCATCAAAGCCATTTAAACCGACTGCCGTAATACCAGCAGCATTTAATTCATGCACTAGCGCTGGATTAACTTGCCCAATAAGTGTTGATTTGACGATTCCAATCGCATCCGCACTTGTTACACGCATACCGTTTAATGTATACGACTCTATTCGTCTAGCTGCTAGTTCACGATTAATAGCAGGACCGCCGCCATGTGTAATAATGACGCTATATCCTTGTTCCTGTAACGCTTTAAAATTGAGAAAGAAGGCCTCATTCAAGCCTTCTAGCGTACTACCACCTAATTTAATAACAATTTTACGAGCGGTATGATGCGTTGATTTGTACGTAGTCATAAGTTAAATCGCACCCCCATGCATAACCGTGTCCGTCGCCTTGCTCCAGTGACACATAAATTTTTACTTCATGCTGTTTTAAAATTTCAATTAACTGCTCTTCCGAAAACGGAATCGGCTCACCTTGCTTTACCATTGTTGTGCCACCAATTTGAATCGTAATTTTATCTGGATCAACTGTTGCCCCACTATAGCCAACAGCCGCAATAATACGTCCCCAGTTTGCATCACAGCCGAATACCGCTGTTTTTACAAGTGGTGAACCTACGACTGTTTTCGCAATTTTACGTGCTTCTTCGTCGTTCAGCGCACCTTCTACTTCCACTTCAATTAACTTTGTCGCACCTTCTCCATCACGTGCAATTGATTTAGCTAAATCTTCCGATACTGCTTTTAAGGCTGTATAGAAATTGTCCCAATCCGGATGTGTTGGTGTTAATGGTTCATTGCCAGCTAATCCATTTGCCATTACAATAACCGTATCATTTGTTGATGTATCTCCATCAACAGTAATAGCATTAAATGTGCAATCCGTAATGTGTGATAATGCTTTTTGCAATTCCACAGATTCGATATTTGCATCTGTCGTAATAAAGCCCAGCATCGTAGCCATATTTGGTTCAATCATCCCTGAACCTTTCGCTGTACCCGATACTAGAACTTCCTTACCATCGATTTTAGTTGCATACGTAGTATTTTTCATTACTGTATCTGTCGTCATAATTGCTTGTGAAAAATCAATGCCGCTTTCTAAGTTTGCACTTGGATTTAGCATTTCCACCCCTTTATACACCGGCTCCATTTTCATAATTTCTCCGATGACACCCGTTGAGGCAACACCAACTAAATTTGATTCAATACCTAATTTTCCCGCTGCAAGCTTTTGCATTTCGTATGCATCAGCCACACCTTGTTTGCCTGTACATGCATTAGCATTTCCTGAGTTTACAATAATGGCTTGCATTTTCTGCGTGCTATAAACAACCTCTTTTGTTACTTTTAACGGAGCTGCTTGAACTGCATTTGTTGTAAACACTCCTGCAACACTCGCAGGTACTTCACTTACTAAAATCGCTAAATCTTTTTTCTTATGCTTAATACCACAATGTACGCCCGCCGCAGCAAATCCTTTTGGCGATACGATATTTTTACTTGAAAGTTTTTTCATTTCAATTGTTGTTGTCATGTAATTTCCCCCTTAAATAAATAGCGGAACGACTTGTAAACCTGCCGTCTGCGGTAACTTCATTTGAACATTCATATTTTGAATAGCTTGCCCTGCCGCACCTTTTACTAAATTATCGATTACACCGATAATCGTTGCGCGATTTGTTCGTTCATCTAATTGCACATACACATCACAATAGTTCGAACCTTTTACTCGATTTGTTCCTATAGAAGAAGCGTGCTCAATTACACGGACGAATGGATTATTTGCATATGTTTCTCGTAAACAGTTTACAAGTTGTGCTTGCGTAACACCTGGTGCAACTTGGGCATAAGATGTCGCTAAAATGCCGCGCGTCATCGGCACTAAGTGAGTATTAAACGAAATTTTTGTTTCTACGCCTGCAAACATTTTTATCGCCTGCTCGATTTCAGGAATATGCTGATGTTCATTTATTTTATAAATCGAGATATTTTCATTTGTTTCACTAAAATGCGTTGTTTGAGAAGGCTTATTGCCCGCACCAGACACACCACTTTTTGCATCAATTACTAAAAAGCTTGGATCAATTAATTTTTCTTTTATTAACGGTAATAGTGATAACAATACGGCTGTTGGATAACAGCCTGGGTTGGCAATCAATGCCGCATCCGCAATATTGGCTTCATTCCATTCTGTTAAACCGTATACACTTGCGTCAATTGCATCTTGTGGTGCAGCTGTTTTTTTGTACCAACGCTCATAACTTGCAGTATCCTTTAACCGAAAATCTCCTGATAAATCAATAAGTTTTGGTCCCTTATGCAGTAGCGGCGGGAACAAGCTGCTCGATACTCCAGAAGGCGTACTTGCAAAAACGACGTCAAATTTTTCTAATGTATCATAATCAATTTTTTTTAGTGGTTCGTCTGACACATCAAGTAAATGAGGAAATTTTGCTGAAAAGATAGTACCTTCCTCTGATGATGTGAATAATTCAATCTGTTCTATTTCTTTATGATTATGTAAAAAACGGATTAATTCTAATCCACCGTAACCAGTGGCACCAATAATTCCAACTTTCATTCCACTCACCCCTGAAACAAGATAAAAATAGTATAATTCTGTATAAATATTTAGTCAACTGAATTTTTATATAAAAATAAAATATTCTAAATTTTACACTCATTTATTTATTTTCTTCAATAAAAAAAAAACGACAAAACCTAAATGGAATAGATTTTGCCGATTTCATCGTTTTATTCATGCAATTATATGCATAAATATTATTATTGACATATATGCGCTTTTCAATGATTACTAAAGTTTTTATTCTTCCATTGTAGATAGGTCACCTGTTGGAAGATTTAACTCCCAAGCTTTTAATACGCGGCGCATTATTTTTCCACTTCGCGTTTTTGGTAATTTATCTTTAAACTCAATTTCACGTGGTGCAGCATGGGCAGATAAACCTTTTTTCACGAATTCGCGAATGTCGGCTTCGATTGCTTCACTTGGTTCTACACCTTCTCTTAACGAGACGAATGCTTTGATGATTTCACCACGTACCGGATCAGGTTTACCAATTACCCCTGCCTCTACAACGTCAGGATGTTCTAATAATTTACTTTCAACTTCAAATGGGCCAACACGTTCCCCTGCAGTCATAATTACGTCATCGACACGCCCTTGGAACCAGAAGTAACCTTCATCATCCTTATAAGCAGAGTCTCCCGATACATACCATTTCCCTTTTAAGAAATAAGTTTCGTAGCGAGTAGGATTGCCCCAGATTTGACGCATCATCGCTGGCCAACCTTTTTCAATTGCTAAGTTACCCATTGTAAACGGAGGTACTTCATTGCCGTCATCATCAACAATTGTTGCATGAATACCTGGCACAGGCTTGCCCATAGAGCCTGGTTTAATATCCATACTAGGATAATTACAAATCATATGCCCGCCTGTTTCTGTCATCCACCATGTGTCATGAATCCGGTAGCCTAGCTCTTCTATTCCCCATCTTACTACTTCTGGATTTAACGGTTCCCCAACCGATAAAACATGACGTAGAGTCGATAAGTCATATTGCTGAAGTAAGCTATTTCCTGCTCCCATTAGCATTCGAAATGCAGTCGGTGCACTATACCAGATTGTTACTCCGTAATCTTGTATTGCGCTATACCAAGCTTGCGGGCTAAAGCGTCCACCTAATATTAAGCTCGTTGCTCCGTTTAGCCAAGGACCGAATATTCCGTAAGCAGTCCCTGTTACCCAGCCCGGGTCAGCAGTACACCAATACACATCGCTATCTTGCATATCTAAAACCCACTGCGTTGTTTGATATTGTTGTACCATTGCGTAATGTACATGTAGTACGCCTTTTGGTGCGCCAGTTGAACCAGAAGTATAGTGCAACACCATACCGTCTTCTTTATCTACCCACTCGATATCAAAATGGTTAGAAGCTGTTTTCATACGTTTATTAAAGTCCACAATTTGATCTGACTCTTCAATGTCATCCCCTACAAGAAAAACAGTTTTCAAATGTGGTAATTTTTCTAATGGTACACGTGACAATAATTCCGGTGTTGTAACTATCGCAGTAGCTTCACTATCTGACAAACGATCATACACAGCACCTTCCATAAACGCTTCAAATAATGGACCAACAATGACACCCATTTTTAGAGCACCAAGTAGCGCAAAATATAATTCAGGAGAGCGTGGCATAAAAATAAATAGACGATCTCCTTTTTCCATATTTGTTGCATCTTTTAACACATTAGCAGCTCTATTTGTAAGGCGCTTCATATCAGCAAACGAGTAAGCTTCCTTTCTTACACCATCATTGTAATAGAGTGCAATTTTATTTTTGCGATACGTATCAACATGACGATCGATTGCCTCGTACGCCATATTGACTTTCCCCGTTTCGTACCACGAAAATACTTTCTCTGTTTCTTTCCAATCATGCGTTGCAACTGTTTCATCATAGCTTGCTAGTCTATGTTCCCCCGGTAGCGCAACTAATTTCTCTAATGTTTTCATCCCCATGAAACTACCCCTTTCTATAAACCTAAATTTATTTTACATTATTAAAATTGAAATTAGCTAAATATTTTTAATTTTATAATAAATTAGTTATTTTTCGCAAAATTAAGCGTATTTTTGCATAAATTCTTGTATAATAGAAATATCATATTCAGGTGGTGTGAACATGAAACATATAAAAACATTTTATAGTATTGAAATGGAAACAAGACATGGTACTGTTTTTGTAGAAGGTCCCGTTCCACATGAGCAACTTCATGAATATACATTCCATGACGGATTAGTTGCATTTAGACCTCCTCAACAACAAAAAAAGGCTCTAGTAGAAATAGCACAACTAGAAGAAGGTCGGATTATTATTATTCGCAATGACAATGTTGTCGTAGGCTATGTTACATATTTATATCCAGACCCTCTTGAGCGTTGGGCAGAGGATCGGATTGACAATATGATTGAACTAGGTGCAATTGAAGTTGTTCCGCAATTCCGGGGGACTGGTTCTGGAAAAAAGTTGCTTGAAGTTTCATTTATGGGAGATGAAATGGAAGACTATCTTGTTATTACAACTGAATATTATTGGCATTGGGATTTAAAGGGGACTGGTCTCAATGTATGGGATTACCGCAAAATGATGGAGCGAATGATGAGTTCAGCTGGTTTTGAGTACTTCGCAACGGATGACCCCGAAATTACATCGCATCCAGCTAACTGCTTAATGGCTCGTATCGGGAAAAGAGTGCAGCCTGACACTTTAGAACGTTTCGACCGACTTCGCTTTAGAAGTAGATTCATGTATTAATTTTTATATCACAAAGGGGAGTCAATATATGATCGTAGAACAAATAATGAATACGCAAGTATACACATTAGAGCTAACTAATACGATAGGTGATGCTGTGCGTTTAATGCGAGAAAAAAACATTCGCCATATACCGATTGTTAACAACACTAATGAAGTCGTAGGGATTGTTACGGAGCATGATATAAAAAATGCATCATCTTCTACCCTACTTGAAAAGTCTAATTCAGATTATTTTGATATACCAATCGAAAATATTATGGTTAATAACCCAATTATCGGTCATCCACTCGACTTTGTTGAAGAAGTAGCACTCACTTTTTACGACTCTAAAATTAGCTGCTTGCCAATTGTCTCGGGTGGAGAACTCGTTGGTATCGTTACAACAACAGATTTACTCTATACGTATATTGAATTAACAGGTGCACATAAGCCTGGTTCAAAAATTGATATTCGTGTAACTGATAAAGTAGGTATTTTACATGATATAACTAAAGTATTTAGCAAATATAAAGTAAATGTTTTAAGTGTACTCGTTTATCCAGATTCTGAAAATGACAAAAATCGTATTTTAAGTATCCGTTTACAAGTAATTAATCCATTAGCTATTATTGAAGATTTACGAAAAGAAGGCTTCGATGTATTGTGGCCAAATGTTCCAGGAATTCGTTCATGAAAAATGCGGTCTTTATTTATTCACCAGATCAACTCGGATACAAATTTTCAGACTCACACCCGTTTAATCATAAACGGTTGACACTTACAATGGATTTACTTAAAAACATCGGCGCTTTATCAGATGACGATATTGTTCCAGCACGCACGGCAACAGATGAGGAAATTGCACTTGCTCATGATCATCAATATATCGAAATTGTCAAAAAAGCTGGTCGCGGCGAATTAACATCGCAACAAGGAGAAAATTTTGGTATTGGAACTGAAGATACGCCGATGTTCCAAAATATGCATGAAGCGAGTGCACTACTCGTTGGCGGAACACTACAAGCAGTTGACTATGTATTACAAGGAAAATCACGCCATGCTCTAAATTTAGGCGGGGGCTTGCATCATGGCTTCCGCGGACGCGCATCTGGTTTTTGTATTTACAATGACAGTAGTGTCGCGATACGTTACATACAAGAAAAATACGGGTTACGTGTACTTTATGTCGATACTGATGCGCATCATGGAGACGGCGTTCAATGGGCCTTTTACGATGATCCTAACGTATGCACATTATCGATTCACGAAACTGGTCGCTATTTATTCCCAGGTACGGGGAATATTACGGAACGCGGAAATGGACAAGGCTACGGCACATCGTTTAATTTCCCAATAGATGCTTTTACAGAAGATGACAGCTTTTTAGAGATTTACGAACAAGCAATGCGCGAAGTTTTCGAGTTTTTCAAGCCTGATGTTGTATTAACACAAAACGGTGCGGATGCCCATTATTTCGATCCTTTAACTCATTTATATGGTTCGATGAATATTTATAAGGAAATACCAAAGCTTGCACATAAGCTCGCCCATGAATATTGTGAAGGGCGCTGGATTGCGGTTGGCGGAGGGGGCTATGACATTTGGCGGGTCGTACCTAGAGCATGGTCAATGATTTGGACAGAAATGAATGATTTACCTTGTCCAACGGGTCCTCTACCACAACAATGGCTTGAAAGGTGGCAAGGTGAATCACCAGTACCATTTATTCCAACATGGGAAGACCCGAATCCCTTATATGAAGCCATTCCTCGTAAAGCAGAAATCGAAGAAAAAAATGCACAAATGTTAAAAAAAGCTTTGCACATGATTCGTAACGAAAAACGTTCGTAATAATATAGTTTTACATCAAATATTGGGGAACGCCACTGTAAATTTTCAACCACAATTCATTTAGGGCGCTATCATTTATTTATAAAAATTTGCACTAAAAAAGAGCTTAGAATTTAAGCTCTTTTTAATTTATTTCCCCTCAACTTCTTGAAGTGAGAGTCTTACTGCCCGCAATCTGCGATAAAATATTTCACTTTATATAATCTATAAAATATGTATCGTATGATTCTTTAAAAATGTACCCTAACTTTTGCGCTAATTCAACAAATTCGGAGTTAGCACCATCCCAACTAGGGTACTTTCCTCTATCCAGACAATCTAATATTAATGCGGAGGCTACTACTGTTGCTAAGCCTTTCCTTCTATGGCTAGGGTGACTAGCAACTTCAACTTCGATTCCATCATCATATATACTAAACGATGTTGCTGCAGAAACTACTTGTCCTTCATTTAAAATAGCATAACCTACCCCTCTATTGATAAAATCATCAATAGAATCAAATTGACTTATAAAGTCTTCAGAAAGTTCGTGGAAAGATGGCGATTTTGCTATATTTCTATCTATTCTCTTAATTTCGTAGCCTTCTGGTAATAAAGATAGTAAGTTTTGTATATGTTTTCTATCCAAATGCTCTGGGTTCTTTTTAAATCTGTGTCGTTGAAACTTCTCTGTTGCACCATTATGAACTGTCTCTATAAGATTTTTCCACTCTTCGGACTCAACAATTGCAAGAGTAAAATCTGGTAGGTTATAAAGTAATTCTTTGGCTTCCTTTGTATTGGGATTCCCCGCAAAAAACACAAAAATCCCTACAGTTATTTGAGCAACAGTTGGATTTTCAAGATCGTCCACCCAAGCAGTTCCCATATGCCCTTGAAGATATGAAAGTACAATAGTGTTATCTATTTCTTCAAACATAGGGACTAATTTTTTCCTTGCATTAATATCTGCTTCAAAAATCATTCAATTCCTTCTTTCTTATAATACTAAAGTTTTCAACCATTAATTATATATAATACCATAAAATAGAAAAATTTTCCCAAACAATATATTACTGTATCAAGCGTGTTGATTTACCTTTTATTGTTATATTGCACTATAGAATACGTTGATTTCCGCTGCGGCTGACTCGCTTTCCGCAGGCACGGCTTCAACTAATTTATTTCGAAAGTGCCGAAATAAATGGATTTTCAGCTCGTGCTTTTTCTGCAGGAGTCGAGTCACCTCCGCTCCAATCAACTAGAAAGTTTTTTTATCAATTATTCTACTAGAGAAATCACGCTTTTCATCTACCAATATTTGTATAATCAACACACACGTTACTGTATAGTTTAATATGTACTTTTGCTATCAATAATGATGTTTAAATTATTTTGCTTTTTGATGTTTTGTACTCCAAAACTGAATTACTTAACAAAGTCCATGTTAGCTTTGTCTACGCTTTTACAGTTATCGTTTCGCTTTCGTGCAAAAACCCGTCTCAAATGATTTTTGAGACGGGCCATTTATTTTACGCCTTTACTGACTGACGTATTTCCATATGATGCGGTAAAATAACTACTTGTTCTTCCACGTTTTCTTTATTCATCAATTTCGTTAGTAAGCGCATAGCAACTGCACCAATATCATAAAGCGGCAACACAACACTCGTTAATTGAGGGCGAACCATTCGTGCTAATTTTGAATTTTCAAAACTAATCACTTCAAGGTCATCAGGAACATTTTTATTTGCATCTTGGGCTGCGTGAATTACACCAATCGCTAATTCATCACTACCAGCAAAATATGCTGTTGGTGGGTTATCTAATATCATTAAAGCCTCACAAGCAGATATACCATCATCATAAGAGTCTTCATCTGCTACGATTAAACTTTCATCAACAGTAATGCCTGCATCTTGTAAAGCTTTTTTATATGCTGTTAATTTATATCCGCCATTAATTGTATATTGTAAAGGGCCAGAAACAAATGCGATACGTGTATGACCATTTTTCAGCAATAGCTGTACTGCTTCATAAGCAGCCTGAAAATAGTCAATATTTACAGATGGCACTTCATCTTCTTCATCAACAGAGCCTGCCAATACAATCGGAACAGGTGACTGCATAATAGTTTGATGAATTTTTGATGTTACTTTGTCACTCATCATAACAATGCCATCCACTTGTTTACCAAGCATCGTATCAAGAAGAGCGAGCTCTTTCTCTTCATTTTGGTCTGAGTTTGATAAAATAATATTGTACCGATACATCGTAGCAATATCCTCAATTCCACGTGCTAACTCTGCGTACAAATTATTTGAAATATCAGGAATGATAACGCCCACTGTTGTTGTTTTTTTACTAGCTAAACCACGTGCTACCGCATTTGGTCTATATTCAAGTCTTTCTATTACATCTAATACTTTTTTGCGTGTTGCTGGCTTTACATTTTGATTGCCATTAACAACACGTGATACTGTCGCCATCGAAACATTTGCTTCTCTTGCGACATCATAAATTGTAACCGTCACAATAACTCGCCTCCTTTTTTTATATCTTAAAGACAATCATATAATACTTTCATTTCCATTTTCAATAATTAGTAAATGTTTTCTACTTATAAGTAAAAAAAATGCCTCAAAAGATGTTAGAACAAACTTTTGAGGCATTCTTATTATGCTTTTAATTCGTATTGCTTCATGAATTTTAAAATTTCATCGTAGAAAGCGTTGAATGTTGGAATGTCCATTTGTTGTTGTTGGTCAGATAGGGCGATAGATGGATCTGGGTGAACCTCAGCCATAACTCCGTCTGCACCGATTGCAATTGCCGCCTTCGCACATGGTAATAATAAATCACGACGCCCTGTAGAATGCGTTACATCAACCATAACAGGTAAATGTGTTTCTTGTTTTAAAATTGGTACGGCTGAAATATCTAATGTATTGCGCGTCGCTTTTTCATATGTGCGAATACCACGCTCACATAAAATAATATTTTCATTACCTTTCGACATAATGTACTCTGCAGCATGAATGAACTCATCAATTGTAGCTGCTAAACCACGTTTTAAAAGGACTGGTTTATTTGTTGCACCAGCTGCTTTTAATAATTCAAAGTTTTGCATATTTCGTGCACCGATTTGAATAACATCAATATATTCAAGTGCTACATCTAAATCAGAAGGTGTAACGATTTCAGTAATAACTCCTAAACCGTATTCTTTCGAAACCTCTTTTAGAATTTGTAAGCCTTCTAAACCAAGACCTTGGAAATCATATGGTGAAGTACGCGGCTTGTATGCACCACCACGTATTAATTTTAAACCTTTATCTTTAATCGAAGCTGCTACTTGTGCTACTTGTTCGTAAGATTCTACTGCACATGGACCGAAGACGAATGAAGGCGCACCCGCACCGATTAATTCGTTATTCACATTAATGACAGTATCTTCTGACTTTTCTTTACGTGAAACAAGTAATTCTTTTTTCTTTTCTGCTTCTAATTGCTTTAATGCCGTTTTGAAAATTTGTTTAAAAATGTAATCCACTGTCATTTGATTTAATGGACCGTTATTATTTTTTTTAATTAAATCAAGCATATGGCGCTCGCGTAAAGGATCGTAACGATTAACACCTTGCTTCTCTTTAATTTTACCAATTTCATTTACTACTTCAGCACGCTCATTAATTAAGCGCAAAATTTCTAAGTTTAAGTGATCAATTTGACTACGTAAACTTTCTAAATCGTGTTGACTCATTACTGTTTCCCCTTTCCGTGTACCCTGCCCTTTCAGAACGCTGAAATGTATGATACATTTTTAAATAATAACATCATTATAGACAAGAAGTCTAAGAATGTCACGTGTTTTTAATTTAGCGATTCAACTCGTTAAAGTATACTACTGTAATTTTTTGAAAGGAAGCGATTACAAATGTCTTCAAAGCTATTCGCATTAGATATCGGAACTCGTTCTGTAGTTGGCATTATACTAGAAGAACAGAACGATCATTTTCACGTTGCAGATATTTTAATAAAAGAACATAAAGAACGTGCGATGGTTGATGGGCAAATACATAATGTCCTTTATGTTGCTGAACTTATTAACGAAATTAAAGCTGAACTCGAAGTTAAACATGGTCCTTTAACAAAAGTAAGTGTCGCTGCAGCTGGACGTGCATTAAAAACTGAGCAAGCAAGTATTACTGTGAATATAAAAAACCGTCCAATTTTCTCTGAAGAAGATATTAACCGCCTTGAATTACAAGCGGTACAACAAGCACAGCAACAGCTACTACAGCATAAAGAGGACGTAAAAACTAGCCATTACTATTGTGTTGGCTACTCTGTACTGTATTACCGTTTAGATAATGAAGAAATTGGAAGTTTACTTGACCAGCAAGGTGATGAGGCGACAATAGAAGTTATCGCCACATTTTTACCACGAGTCGTTGTCGAATCGCTTCTTGCTGCACTAAAACGCGCAAACTTAGAAATGGAAGCTTTAACACTTGAACCAATTGCCGCGATAAATGTGTTAATCCCATCAACAATGCGCCGATTAAATGTCGCCCTTGTAGATATTGGAGCAGGTACTTCCGATATTGCGATTACTGATAAAGGAACAATTGTTGCATACGGCATGGTACCAACTGCTGGTGATGAAATAACAGAAGCACTTAGTGATCATTACTTACTCGATTTCCCTGTTGCTGAAGTGGCTAAAAGACAAATGCATACAGCTGACGAAATATTAATACAGGATATTTTAGGCTTTGATCAATACTTCCCGCGCGATGAAGTATTGCAAGCTATTTCGTCTGCTATCGAAGGACTCGCACATGCCATAGGGAAAGAAATATTACGCCTAAATAATAATAAAGCACCGAAAGCGGTTATGCTTGTTGGTGGAGGTAGTTTAACACCAAACTTAACTACCGAGCTTTGTAAAGTATTATCGTTACCTGCAAATCGCGTAGCAGTTCGCGGTATTGATGCTATTCAAAACTTAACGAAGGAAGACTCTATTCCTGTTACACCAGAACTTGTAACACCTATAGGCATTGCAATTGCTGCAAAAAGAACGCCTGTACAGTATATGTCGTTAACTGTGAATGAACAAGTTGTTCGCTTATTTGAGTTAAAAGAGATGACGATTTCAGATGCTTTTTTAGCTGCGAATATTCGTGCAAAGCAGCTGTATGGTAAACCTGGTCATGGTTTATCTGTAACAGTTAACGGACAAGATATTTTCATCCCAGGTGAACATGGTCAGCCTGCGCGTATTTTACTAAATGGTGAAGAAGCATCTACAAAATCACTAATTAAAAATGGTGATAAAATCGAACTGATTGAAGGAAAAGACGGTGCAGCGGCAATAGTAAATGTACGTGATATTGTCGATGATGCTTTAGTTAAAACTGTATCGATTCAAGGTACGATGTATATAATCGAGCCGAAAATTTACATCAACAAAGAAACAGCAAGCTTCGATCAAATGTTAAATGATCGTGATGTTATTACAGTCGAAACAATTGCCACGGCTGAAGAAATTTTTAAGCATACTAATAATACTGCATTACTACATAAATTCCGTTCTTATTTTGTGCAAATTGATGGCAAACCACTCTATTTACCGGAGTTTTCTGCTGAATTATTTATTAATGGTAAGCCTTGTAAAATTCAATATCCCGTACATAATGGTGATGTTTTAACATTTTCTGAAAGTACATTACCAACTGTACAAACGCTTGCAAATCATTTGAATTTATTATTGGAGGATAGGATTACTGTCACTTTCCAAGAGGAGCAAGTAGAGCTTGTAAAAGTCGTGCGTGAAATTCAAGTGAACGGGGCAGTCATGCAACCAACCGCTTTAGTGGAAAACGGCGCTACGATACAAGTGAATGAAAAAGATAGCAGTCCATGGATATTCCAGGATGTGTTCCGCTTTTCGAAATGGCAGCTCCCAACACAAATGAAAGGCTCATTTACCATTTTAAGAAATGGCACACCTGCTGCTTTTGACGCTGAAATATTCGGTGGCGATACATTGGAAATTAAATTCACTGAACAACCTATTATGAGCTAAAAAAATATGTTCTCCGTCCAATGTTGGGGTGTACTAATTTTGAGGAATCAAAATTTAGTGCACCCTTTTTGAATGGGGGCGTGGATTTCCATTCTAAGGCGGGCGCTTTCCTGGGACACTTCTCCAACTAAATTGTGTACATAGATATGACAGAACTAAAAAAACCGACTAGCACTATGTTTGTGCTAGCCGGTATTTTATTTAAATGGAAGAAGGTTGCGAAATTTCAGACACGTCTTCATTTGTTGTTTCGCTTGCTACCTCGCTAGATGTTACATCAGCAACAGCATCAAGAGGCTCTTCTCCTTCTGATGATACTGTACCATCATCAAATACAGTAGGTGCTTTTGCTGTTTTCCCTTTAACTTTATCAACAAATTGTGTTGATAATTGGGCTGTCTTTTCCTTCGCCGTCGAAGAAAATTCTACACTTTTATCTTTTAATGAAACAGCTTGTATTGCTACGTCCTCTCGTAAATCTCTACCTGCTTTTGGTGCAAGTAATAATCCTGCGGCAGCACCAACAATTCCCCCAACTAACGCACCTATTACAAAATCTTTCATATTCACCGTCTCCTCACCATAAATATCATTATTTTTTGCAATATACATTTGTGGTAAATGTGTTACTTTGTCTTCCGCCATCATTCTCCCGTCCCCTTTACTTGTTTATTTATTATTCTTAGCTTGTACGTCGTCAACTGTATAAACAGTTACGTCGTTTGGGTTAATGGCCTTACGTTGTCTCCATTTATCAGCAATCCCCATCGCTACATTACTCCACTGTACAACTTGTGCGATTTTTTCTTCATTCTTGCCTACTTCATTATTAATCGAAGAAGTAATACGTTGGACGGACTCATTTAACCCATTAACTGAATCGCCGATACCTTTTACAGCTAGCACTACTGAATTAAGCTGTTCAGATTTTTGTGTAATATCGTCCGCTAATGTATTTGTTTTTGTTAGTAGCGACGTTGTTTCACGCGTAATTCCTTCCATTTGCCCTTCAATACCTGCAACTGTACCAGCAATATTATTTAATGTGTTTTTTAATGAGAACAATGTCATACCGATGCTGACACATAGTACTAAAAAACCAATTGCTGCAATTAGTGCAGCGATGTAAAGTACGACTTCCATTTTGATTACCTCCTGTGACTAGTTATATTTTTATTTCGACAAATATTTCGGAAACCCTTCCTAATTTATGAAAAAACAGCTTATCCATGAACGGAATAAGCTGTTTTTGTCGACTAATCGATGTTACCCCGCAAAACTTTGATTAGTTTTCACGCGACAAATTACTTTGCTTGTAAAATATTTTCAAAAGCATCTTGGAATTTATGCACATCTCCTGCTCCCATAAATAAGAACACGGCGTCTGTATGTTGCTGTAATTGAGCAATCGAATCTATATCTAATACTTTGCTTCCTTCGATTAAAGTAGCTAAGTCGGCAATAGATAAAGCCCCTTTCTGTTCACGTGCAGATCCAAAGATATCACATAAATAAACTGCATCTGCTTGACTTAAACTATCCGCAAATTGTTGCAGGAAAGCTTGTGTCCTAGTAAAAGTATGAGGTTGGAAAATTGCTATAATTTGTCGATTCGGATATTTTTGACGTGCCGACTGAAGTGTTGCTGCTATTTCCGTCGGATGATGAGCATAATCATCTACCAATACATTATTCCCTAATATTGTTTCAGTAAAACGTCTTTTTACACCAGAATAAGTTTGTAAACGTTCTTGAATTAATTCAGCTGGAATTCCTTCATAATGGCATAAAGAAATAACCGCTAAAGAATTTAAAATCGTATGATCACCGAATAATGGAATAAAGAATTTCGCATAAAATTCGTTGCGTACATAAACTTCAAACTCAGTTCCTTCTGTTGTTTTTACAATATTACGCGCTGCAAAATCATTTTCAACACCGAAGCCATAATAAACAACTGGTACTTGCGCTTGAATACGTTGTAATTGCTCATCATCACCACATGCGATAATCGCTTTTTTCACTTGCATTGCAAGAGATTGGAATGCGCTATATACATCTTCTATATTGGCAAAATAGTCTGGATGGTCGAAATCAATATTAGTCATTATTGCATAATCTGGATGATATGCTAAAAAGTGACGACGATATTCACATGCCTCCATTACGAAATACTGTGCATTTTCTGTCCCTGCACCTGTACCGTCACCAATTAAATAAGAAGTCGGCATATATCCACCTACAACATGACTCATTAAGCCCGTTGTCGATGTTTTTCCATGTGCACCTGTAATGGCGATAGATGTGTAGCGATTGCTATAATCCCCTAAAAATTTATGATAACGAATGACTTCCACACCTAGTTCACGTGCGCGTACTAATTCTGGATGATCGTCAGAAAAAGCATTCCCTGCAATAACCGTTAAGCCTGGCTCTATATTATTTGCGTCAAATGGTAAAATTGTTATATTTCTATCGCGTAATGGCTGTTCAGTGAAGTAATACGTTTCTACGTCTGAGCCTTGTACTAGTTCACCTGAATCAAAAAGGATTTGGGCAAGTGGACTCATCCCCGAACCTTTAATGCCTGTAAAATGATAACGTGTCATTTTGAAACCTCCTAGGATACATATGATCCCGCTTGAATATTTATGAGCTATATTAAAAAGCTCATTCTTATTAAAAAGACTAATTCATTATAGCACTAAATATGTAGAACAATAAATGAACGACTTTTCAAATTTTTCTGTATTACATGAAGAGGTAGTAAATTCCACTACCTCTTTAAGTATTTCAAAATAGACTTTAATAAAATGTAATTTTTAAAGTGTCATGAATGTACTTGCCTACTATTTTATTCAAACATCGATACTAAGTCAGATTCTGTTATAAAAGATTCACGAGGTTTACTCCCACGCTGCTCTGATACGAAACCGTGCTTTTCTAACATATCGACTAGTCTTGCTGCACGGTTATAACCAATATGATATTTACGTTGAATCGATGAAGTAGAAGCCGTACCTTGCTCATAAACGAAACGACATACTTCCTCGAATAATTCATCCTGCTCTTCTACCATCTCAACTTTTTTTAACAGTTCTTCTTGTTCAAAAATATAATCTGGCTCACCTTGACTGCGTACATACGATATAATGTTTTCGATTTCATCATCTGTGACAAAAGTTCCTTGAATACGTTGAGGCGCTGACATACCATTTCCTAAATACAGCATATCCCCGCGACCTAGCAAACGCTCTGCCCCTTGGATATCTAAAATGGTACGTGAATCTATTTGTGATGACACAGAAAAGGCAATACGTGTTGGAATATTCGCTTTAATCAAACCCGTAATAACATCTACAGAAGGTCGTTGTGTTGCGACAATTAAGTGAATTCCGCATGCACGTGCCTTTTGTGCAATACGACAAATAGCATCTTCCACATCTGCTGGTGCCATCATCATTAGATCAGCTAATTCATCAATAACAATTAATAGATATGGTAGCTTTTGTGCATATTGACCATTTGCTTCAGCAATTGCATTAAAGCGTGTAATGTCACGGACTTCTGCATGCATAAACAGCTGATAACGTCTTTCCATCTCTTCTACTGCCCATTTTAATGCCGCCGCTGCAGCTTTCACATCTGTAATAACTGGGCTTACTAGATGCGGGATATGGTTAAATGGTGCTAATTCAACCATTTTCGGGTCGATTAGCATCAATTTTAATTCATGTGGATCTGCTTTATATAATAAGCTTACCAAAATCGAGTTAATACAAACTGACTTTCCTGAACCCGTTGCACCCGCAATAAGTCCGTGTGGCATTTTACGTAAATCGATTGTTACTGGTTTCCCTGTTAAATCTAAACCTAATGCTGCTTCCATTGGCGAATCGGACTCTAAAAATGCCGCGCTATCCGTTACTTCTGATAAACGCACTGCACGAGAAGTTAAGTTTGGTATTTCTATTCCAATCGTACGTTTCCCTGGAATAGGCGCTTGAATTCGAATATCTTTTGCAGCTAAAGCAAGCTTTAAATCATCCGATAAATTACGAATTTTACTTACCTTAGTACCATGGCCAATTGTAATCTCAAATTGCGTAACAGCAGGTCCTTGCATAATCGACTCTATTTGTGCTGTCACTTGATGATACGAAAGCGCTTCAACTAGTGCTTCCGCTTGCTCTTCCATCCAGTCAAGGTCTGCTATTTTCTCTTCAGGTGGTGATAAAAAAGACATCGATGGCTTATCATATTGTTTTATTTCTTTTTGTACTAATTGTTGCACATGTTCGGCTTCATTTTTCTCATAAAACGTAGATGATTGTCGAGAATCCGTACTTGTCTGTTCATTTGCTTTTTCTTCTTGTACAGTTTCGTCATCTACTTGTGCAATACGCTCCCGATGGACTTCTAAAAGCTCTCCATCTCCGTTACTTTCTTTTGCAAAAGTAGCTAGCTGTTCGATTACTTCATTTTCTGGAAGTTCGTCACTTTCATCTTTTATAAGCTCTAGATCTTCTACAGCATCAGCCTTTTCTACTACCGTAAAGGGTTGTGGCTGCTGAGAGATTGTTAAAGAAGGGATATCAATAGTGTGTGTAGATTGCTCATTAATATCAGGTTTGTCATCGTGATACTCTATCGTTTCATTCGTCACTTCAGCATGTACTTGTAACTCATCATCCACTAACTTTTTTTCAGCTACTTGCTTAGTAAATAGGTCCTTTACCATTTGTTTTGCAATTAGCTTTTGCTTATCCGATTTTAACATTAACACATTAAATGGCAATCTACTTCCTGTAGAATTTTCTCCACTTGGCATTACTGATTGAGTTGCCGCAGTTTCTTCACTTTTTATTTGAAACATCTCATTTTGCTGTGCTTGGTCGACATTTAAATGCCCGATATGGATCGTTGAATTTTCAATAGTTAAATGCTCTACTGTTACTTCACTTAACTGTCCACTGTCATTTAGGTCTTCCACAAAAGTAGGCGGCTGTTTAGTATTCTCATAATAAGATTTATTCACGTCAACCGGTTTAGGTGCTTGTTCTTGCTCAAACAGTTCAATTGTTGCTACCTTTTCCTGCACAGTTTCTTTCATCACTTGTGGCAAAGGTACCTCTTCCTCAACTATTGGTTGTTCAAGAATAACTGGAATCTCAACCACTTCTTGTAGTAAAACAGATGTTTCAGCAAATGGTTCAACAGCAGTTTCTTCCATTTCTTGTTTTAGCTCTTCCTTCTTTGGTAGTAGCTCTTCAATTGGCTTCGGTTTAGCAAAACCATATACTGGCGATGGTACATTTGTTGGCACGAAACGTTTACGCTTTTGCAAAGGATTAACAAACTCTTCATTTACTTCCTTTTGAGACCGTATAGGTTTTTTTGATAATAATTCGGTTTCATCTTTCTTCATTTCCGGTCGGCGCTCTGTACCACTACTGCGAATGACTTGCGAATAACCCCTTCCTTTTTTTCGACGCTCCAATAAATCACGGATACCCGACACTTCCACATCGTATACATTCGCGTTAGATTTCTGCAAATATTTCGGTAATTCAAAGCTATCGCTATTTTCCGAGACAATAGCCGATTGTTTAGGCTGAGCTTGTGGCTGTGGCACGACTTCTTCGTCACTAATTAACGGGAAACGGAAAGATGATTGTTGAGTTTGCTTATGTATTTCTACTCGCTCCTCCTCTTCCGTTTCAAAAGCTTCAAATTGTTCTTCTTGCTCTTCTTCATCTATATATAATAATTTATTAATTTGTTTTTTAAACCAATTCATCGTATCACTCTTTTCTTCATCGATAACCCTTCTATTATATGATAATATGCTACACATAAGCGCTTTAAAATAAATTCTACTTAAATTTCTATCCATTTATGCACAACAATAATCATATAAAATAAACATTTTTTTCTAATAACAGCCGATTTCGACTATAATTTATTATTTCATGAAAAGCATATCATATTTACCGCTGTAAATGCAGTAATAACAAGGGGAAAATTAAAAAAACTAGCACCGGAATTCTCCGATGCTAGCTTCATTTTTATCGAGTTGGAATAGCGAATGCAGTACCTACCTCAGCATCTGCTTCTAATACTAAAATACCTTTTACTTCTGGTGCTCCTGGAATTGCTAACTCGCGTGCAGAGCAGAGCATACCGAATGAATCAACTCCGCGTAAATTACCTTCTTTTATTAATAATCCTGAAGGCATTACAGCACCTATTTTTGCTACTACAACTTTTTGGCCCGCTTCTACATTCGGAGCGCCACAAACGATTTGTAATGTTTCATCGCCAACGTTTACTTTACAAATGCTTAATTTATCAGCATTTGGATGCTTTTCTTTCTCTTCAACATGACCAACAACAAATTTTGGAGAGAAGTCAACATCTAAAGAAACTTCTACATTATTTGCAGTAATAGCTGCTTCTAATTTTTCAACAAACTCAGGTGTTACTTCAACATTGCCGGCTACATTTAACTCCATGTATTTGCTTGCGTTGAATAGATTAAAAGCTTTTACTTCACCTGTCGCTTCTTCTTTTAAAATGGCGACGTCACCGATACGCTCCATAACCGTTTTAATAATTTTTTCTGATGCTAATTGTACTAATAGCACGTCACCAACATGCTCTTTATTGTATGCTACATTCATTGTTCATTTTGCTCCCTTTTCACTTTGTTTTTTGCTAGTATAAATATAGGTTCTAATTCGCCATTTTCATATACGAATGAAAGCGACGTAATTGGCACAGCTCCGACAGTAAAGAAATGCATAGCCATCTGTGCTAATACATCATACCCTACTTCGTTGCGAATATCACCAATAATTAATACATCTTGATGCGGTACAGATACTGTCATATCGCCTTCTACTTGTGCAGCCATATCCTTTAAAAAAGCTTCATTTAAAATACGGCTGGCATCATAGCCATCATTATGATTTAAGAAATAAAACACATTTCCCGCTACTTCATCTCGCGTCGTCGTTGTCGGTAATTTTTTAACTGAAAAACGTGCTACTTCACGAACTTTTTCTGCAGTAACCCCTAGTTGTTCTAACAATGATTCATCTAGCAAACGATATGTTGTCCCAAGATCAAGCGCATAAAAAATACGAGTCTCCGCTGTATGCTCTGTCGTTACAAAAGCATGTCCTTCATTAGACTGCTGCGGAAATGATGTAGATCTTATAACTGGGTAAATGTCCGATAAATCCGTAAAACCTTGTTGTTGTTCTTGCGTCATAGCTAAAAATGTTTGCTCGATTGTGTACACAACTTCATCAATTGCCGATTCTTTTTTTGTTGTATATTTTGCAAGTATTTCAGATAATGAAATATCCATGCCGCGCTGTAAAACTTTGTGTTCAAGGCGTACTTTGTCTTTTTCTTTATCGAATGACCATTCAAAAAGCTCCTCACCGAGACGTTTTTTTAGTTCTTGAACGAGTTGTGGTGATTTCAACATTGTCACTCCTATTCATACACATAAATAAACGGCTCACATTTTGTGAACCGTTCTAAGTATTATTAGTATATCAAAAAAAGCATTCACTCGCTTTACTGAACGCTTAAATTATATAATTCCGCTACTATTTTTTAGAAATTTGCACAGAGCGCACAATTTGCATCATTTCGCTAAGCTTATTTTCAATTTTTTTATTTTGTGAAATAGTTGTCATCTTAATACCACCGCTACCTACGATAAGCTCATACTCATCTTCACTATGCTTCACTACAGCAGAAAAGCCAAATGCTCCAGCTGTTTCAAAGTCTTGAGATTTCACAACATCTTTTGTTTTATCTGCTAATAAATTTTCGTAATGCAGTTTACTGTCTTCAGTTTCAATAGCATTGACAAATAATAGGAAAGAATCTTTATCTTTCTTTAAAATATAATTCATCTCATCAACACCTTGCTCGACAGTATAACCTTTTGGAATAAATAATTGTATATTACCAATCGTTGTATTAGGCGTTTGGGCAGCTTCCTTAAAAGTCGATTGTGCATTCGCTACACCTACTTCAATTTGCTCCTCTATAGATTTACCACACCCAGCAAGACTTAAAGCTAATATTAAAATTGCAATACTTTGAATCCATTTCCGATTCATCGTCTTCCCTCGCTTTCTATAATACTGTCTATTGTAAAATAAGATAAAACTATGTCGCAAATGACCTGCTTATGAAAAGCGGTTTTTTTTACAAAATTCTACTTCATCAATTGTACTTATTTTGATACATTACTTGTCCAATTAGTAGTTTGACAATATGCTCGAACATTTCGGTACGGTCAATTAATTTATTCGTAAAAATACCTATTGCCCCTGCACTATGACGAATATTCTTCGTATTTGTAAATGCATCCATGACAGGACCAAGCTCTAAACCACTACGCAGTTCACGAGCGATTTCTTCAGGCAAAATAAATTGTGCACCTGCACCACTAATAATAGTGCCATTTTTTAATGCAACTGCACCCCAGTTGCAGCAGTACATTTGCCCATCAATTTCATGTACACCACCTTCTAAGCCAAAATTCAAATCAGCGTTCGCACGGTTTAGTGTATTCATAGCTCGATTAATTGCACCTTGTCTCGTTTCAATATCGGAAAAAGGCTGCTGAGACACCCCTGAAGGTACGTCAATATGAACAAACTCAACGTCTTCATAATACTTGCGAATTACTTGCTCCACGGCTCTAGTCTTTGCTTTATTTAACGTTCCAATGGCTACTATCAAATCACTCAACTCCATTATAGTCTACACACTCTATTATAAGTCATAAGTAACGTATGTGAATAGAACAAAAGTTTTACAAGAAATTGTAACCATTTTCTACTAGTGTTGAAAAATAGTTGCTGTAAGGATGATTATTGACGATTCCTCATAGCTTTACACTTTATAATCAAGCTACATACTCTAAGATTTTTGCACTTTTTTTGTAAAAAATAGGACTGTCTCATTAAAAGACAGTCCCTTGCTTTGTATTAATTTATTAGAATATTTTTACACATTTGCACGAATTGATTCTAATGTTGTACGGTCTGCTGATTTTACTAATTTCACTAGTAATTCTTTTGCAGCCGCATAATCATCTATATGGATGATTGATGCAGATGTGTGGATATAGCGTGAACAAATACCGATTACAGCTGAAGGAATACCGTCATTTTGAGTATGCACTTTTCCTGCATCTGTACCACCTGGTGAAACGAAATATTGATACGGAATATTATTTGATTCCGCAGTATCTAAAATAAATTCACGCATACCACGGTGCGTTACCATTGTACGATCGAAAATACGTAATAGCGGTCCTTTACCTAGCTGCCCAAATTGATTTTTATCGCCTGAAGTATCATTTGCTGGTGATGCATCTAATGCGAAGAATAAATCGGGCTTAATCATGTTGGCAGAAACACCTGCGCCACGTAATCCTACTTCTTCCATTACGTTTGCGCCAGAATATAAATGGTTCACTAGTTTTTCATCTTTTAATTCTTTTAACAATTCGATTGCTAAACCACAGCCGTATCGGTTATCCCAAGCCTTTGCCATAATTTTGTTCGGGTTGGCCATAGGTGTGAATGGACAAATCGGAATAATTGATTGACCTGGTCGAACTCCCATTGACTGCGCATCTTCTTTTGAATCCGCACCAATATCGATTAACATGTTTTTCATATCCATCGGTTTTGCTCGCTCTGCATCTGTTAAAAGATGTGGAGGAATTGATGCGATGACACCTGGAATTTCACGATCTTTTGCATACACTGTCACACGCTGTGCAAGCATTACTTGATTCCACCAGCCTCCAAGTGTTTGGAATCGGATCATTCCGTTATCAGTTATCGAAGTAACCATAAACGCAACTTCATCCATATGGCCGGCTACTAATATTTTAGGTGCGTTTTCATCATCTGATTTGCGCACACCAAAAATGCCGCCTAAATTGTCTTGAATAATTTCATCTGAATATTTTTCAAGCTCACTACGCATAAATGTACGTACTGCATGCTCGTTTCCTGGTGCACCAGGTAATTCTGTTAACGTTTTAAATAGTTGCAATGTTTCTTGATTCAATTGCACACACGCTCCCTTAAGTGAAATACAACTTAATTATACCATATATTATTTCGCCATTCGAACTTTCTATTTTTTACTTCATGACATTTGTATGATAAAGTAAAAAATATCGGACTAGGAGGGGAAATCAATGAAATTACGAGATTTTGCGATGGGTGTTGTCACGGGGCTAGCGGCAGCTGTTATTATTAAAGAAGTAAGTGAACGGGTCGATCCTTATATGTCATCAAATGAAGTATTAACGAATATTAAAAATGAATTTAAAAAGGAATCTCCTATTGATGGTTCATGGATTTTTATGAAAACCGAGGATTACAACAATGGCTTCACGCAAGCACCAGTATATCGCGGGGGCATTTCACGAATAATGAACGGTGAAATGGAAACATTTGAATTTGCAGCAGACGCTCGTACAGGGTTCATACTAGAAATAAATAAAGTTTAACATTATTAACGGGTTGTGCTTATTATATAAAGCAGGTGAAAAAAAACGATTTGTTTTTTTGAGGGCACTGAAAAACCCCTCGTTTATATGACGAATCTGTTTTTCAAAATAAAAGTAAGGCACTTTTTGTTCAAAATTGAACAAGAGGTGCCTTATTTCTTTCTCCTTTTCTATTTTTCGCCTAGGATAATTGAAAAATCAACGAACGCCTCTTCCATGGGATTTACTCGCTGTCAGAGGGCTTTTACTCGCTACTCGCTACTTTACTCGCTGCCAGGATGGGTTTACTCGCTGTCCCATTGGCTTTACTTGCTCTTCCATGCGATTTACTCGCTTTCAGAAGGCTTTTACTCGCTACTCGTTGCTTTACTCGCTGTCAGGACGGGTTTACTCGCTGTCCCAATGGCTTTACTTGCTCTTCCATGGTATTTACTCGCTTTCAGAAGGCTTTTACTCGCTACTCGCTGCTTTACTCGCTGTCAGGACGGGTTTATTCGCTGTCTCTATGGCTTTACTCGCTCTTTCATGTGATTTACTCGCTTTCAGAAGGCTTTTACTTGCTACTCGTTGCTTTACTCGCTGTCCCAATGGCTTTACTTGCTCTTCCATGCGATTTACTCGCTTTCAGAAGGCTTTTACTCGCTACTCGTTGCTTTATTAGCTATCCCATTGATTTTACTCGCTCTTCCATACGATTTACTCGCTTTCAGAAGGCTTTTACTCGCTATTCGTTTGATTTGGCGAAGCATATTGTCTTTTTGTGATTTCGTCAACGAATAAAACGAGTTGATTGGAATGGGGGCGGCGACTTCTGCGGGAACAGAACGAGAAGAAGGTCAATTTTTTTACTGCCCGCAGCGAACATATTAGATGGAGCCGTGCCCCCACAAAACGCCCGCTGGAATGAAAATCAACGGCTTCAAAGAAAAAGCGAATACGTGGACAATTTTCGTCCACGTACTCGCTAATGATTTATGAACTTTTTCAGTGCTCTTATTTTTTTAGCACCTGCTTTTAAATTCCCATTCAATTTTAGAGCAATAGCAAGACCGGCTCTAGCCCTTCGATATAAATAGAAATGTCGCCACTAAAAATATTTAAAACTGAATTACCGCTTCATTGCTACGTCTTAAGCTATCTACAATTTCTTTTCCAGTCGCGTCCCACTGAATCATACGATAATAAGCATCATGGTAGAAAATAAACTTGTAGCCATTCGCTAAAGCCTCTTTCATAATTTTATCTTTGGCAAAGACACTAGTCATTGGGTAGTCGTCATACGCTAGGACCCATAGTGGATTTTGATGTGCATGTGTTGGCATAATATCTGCCATATGTAATGCCACTTCACCATTTTGCTCTAGACGAATAATCGCATGTCCATTACTATGACCGCCCGTATGAATCATTTTAATACCTGGTACCACTTCTAATTCACCTTCATATGGCTTCACTAAATGTTGTACAGGCTCCCAATTTTCCTTCCAATATGTGTTGCGTGAACGAATATTCGGGTTACGCATTTCATCCCATTCAATTTGCGTCACATAAATGCTTGCATTCGGGAATACTGGTACAAGCGTATCGCCTTCCCAACGTGTTAAGCCACCTGCATGATCGAAATGTAAATGTGTCATTAAAATAACATCTATATCTTCTGGCTTCATGTCGAGTTCCGCCAAACTATTCGCAATAGTGGATTCCTCAGATACCCCGTAATTTCTAAGCTGTTTTTCATTTAACTTCCCGGCACCTACACCTGTGTCGATTAAATAATTTTTGCCTTCATACTGGATTAAAATCGGCTCACACGCTAGTTCGATTTGATTTAAATCATTAACTGGATATTTACGAGACCATAATGCTTTCGGCACTACACCAAACATTGCTCCCCCATCTAATGCCGTTACACCACCGTTTAACCACGATAATTTCATGTTGTGAAATATAAATTGATCCATCCCTTTTTCCCCCAATATTATTTAGTTTTAAATTGACACTCTAAACGATAAATTGGCTGCCCCTTTGCAGAAAACTTCTCTTCATATTCTGTCATAATATTATCTTCTGGCATATTTGCATGTAAATCTAACGAAACAAAATTCAAGCTCATGCCATAAGCGTTCATGCTCATTAATGAATATTCAAATAATCCGCGGTTATCCGTTTTAAAGTGGATTTCGCCATTATCGATTAGCACATTTTCATATAATTTCAGGAAACCTTCATGCGTTAAACGTCGCTTTGCATGACGTGTTTTTGGCCAAGGATCCGAGAAATTTAAGTACACGCGACTAACATCGCCTTTTGCAAAATACTCTTCTAATTTAGCCCCGTTTACTTTTAACAGACGTAGGTTTGTTGGCTTTTCAGCTTCAACTATACGCTCTAACGCACAAACAATGACGCTATCAAATAGTTCAATACCGATATAATTGATGTGTGGATTTTGACGAGCCATTCCTAATACGAATTGCCCTTTCCCTGTCCCAACTTCAATATGGATCGGGTTGTTATTGCCAAAAACGGCTGACCAATTACCTTTATATTGCTCTGGATTTTGAATAATAACATCTGGATGTGAGTTAATATATTCTTCCGCCCAAGGTTTATTTCTTAATCTCACTTGCTAGTTCCTCATTTCTTAATACATGATTTCACATTTATTATAACTTATTGCGCTTTGTAATACCTATTATTTTGTCAAATACCAACTATGTTTTTTCACATAGAATGATAACGAATGATTTGCTACTTCTACTATTTCTCCATCTGTATGACAAAATAATTCAGCATTATAGTGAAGCTGGAAATCCTCCCCACTCATTTGAGTCACTTCTTTAAATAAAAGATGTTTGCCGAAATAAACAGTACTAAATATAAAGAGAAGCTTAATACGAGAGAGCTTATGAACGACTGTTAGCTCTAGTTCTCCATCATCAGTTTTGGAATACGGTGAAATTTTCATTCCCCCTCCAAAATAAGGTTGATTGCAAATCGTCGCAAACCAAACGTCTTTAATAATTCGTTCTTCTCCGTTATGTATTACAACTAATTCAAATGGTTTGAACGTAATTAGCCCGCGTACAACATAATACAAGTAACTTAGCTTACCAAGCCCCATTTGGTTTAGTCTCTTTTTCACCTTCGATCCATTCGTTAGCACTGTGACGAAAGCATCAAAACCTATACCACAGCTATTCATAAATGCACGCGGCTGTTGAAGGTGTACAATACCACAATCATGCGGCTCTCTTCCTGGATTGAGCAAAAATAATTCTAACTCGCCTGGACTACCAAACACACGATATGCACGTGCAAAATCATTACCAGAACCCGCTTTAATCGCACCTACTGTTACAAAATCAAATCCAATAACACCGTTAATTACTTCATGAATTGTTCCGTCTCCACCAATTGCTACTATACAAGTTGGTTGCTGCTGCTTTTGTGCATCTTGTGCAATCTTTTTCGCTATTTCAATCGCATGTCCCTCGTATTGTGTGAGATGTAATATGTGCACTACCGAAAGTTGCTGTTGCCAATCCTGCCATAACTCCTCACTTTTCCCTCTACCAGCACGTGTATTTAAAATAATATGTAGCTGCATTAATTTTCTTCCTTTTTCTCCACATTCCAAATATCGCGATTAAATGATGTTGTTTGGACTGTTTTCAACAAGGATTGTGCGGCACGTATTTGCATATGCTTTAGTGGTGAGGCAGTACGTTTTAATTGCTGTATCCATTCAGTATACTTACGCTTATCAACAATTTGACAACCATACACAGAAGTTGGGTAATCAATATATCCATTACGAGACAATAGCACTTTGCGGATTGGCATTTCAATTCCTTCTTGTTCAAATAATTGCTTAACTAGTGTTTCCATACGATTCAAGCGAATTAATGGATTTAATGTTTTCTTTTCGTATTTACTAATCTTCTTCACCCAGAAACGTTCGCTACTTCCTATATAAACAGCTTGATCTTCTTCTTCCAAAACGGAAATACATAAACATTCAACCGGTGTTATTATAATAATTTCTAATTCAATTGGTGCTTTTTTGACTCGCAAAATTGGATAGTAAAATACTAAATAATTATCTGGTAATGTTTGAAGTAATGTACGTAGTAATGTATCGCGCATATATTTTGGGTCTACATATGATTTTTCACGCAATGTTGAGCTAGCCCATTTCATTTGGAAGTGGAAAAATTGATCCATAAACATGCGTTTTAATTCATCTAAAGTTTGCGGATTATACACGATGTTTGGCTCAAAAAATAAAGTCGTTTCTTCTTCTGGAATTGCATCCTCATCGATTATTTCAGTAGAAACAACTATTTCCTCAATATCTTCTGCTGCTTTTTTTGACGGGAAAAATTTTTTCAAAAAAGAAAACTTTGTTTTTTCAACTTGCTGTTCTTCTTCTGCGTCAATGTGTTCCCAGTTTTTATTAAAATCTTCACCTGTCTCCCATTGATGCTTTACGCGCTCCCATTGCCCTTTTTTTAGACGAACAAATTGGGTTGGATAGCGAGCTAAATCAATTTGATAGCGTGAAATATAATCTTGTACTTTTACTAATTGTGCCATTTGAACTTCACCCCATTTTTCTTTCACTGTTTAATATTTTACATGAGTGATTGCAAAAAAAATATGGATAAAGTGAAATTCAACTTTATCCATAGAAAATTATGCATTTATCGGTGCTGGGATTTTTGTTTCAAATTGCGCTTGTAATTTACGAGTCCATTCACCAACTTGTCCACCATTAATCGCTTGACCGTCAACATCGATGATTGGTGTTATTTCTGAAGTTGTTGATGATACGATAATTTCGTCCATAGCAAGTAATTGTTCTTTCGTCATCGCTTCTTCTTTAACAGGCATGCCGATTTCAGCCGCACATTTTAAAATTACTTGGCGTGTAATTCCGTTTAAAATTAAGTTATTTGCTGGATGTGTATACAACACTCCATCTTTTACACCATAAATATTTGAAGAAGAGCCTTCAGTAATGATGTCCCCGCGATGTAAAATTGCTTCATAGCAGCCTTTTTCGTGTGCTTCCTGTTTTGCTAGTACTGCACCTAGTAAATTTAATGATTTAATATCACAACGTAACCAACGAACATCTTCAACAAATGTTGCTTTTACACCATTTTCAAAGTTTGCTACTGGGCGAGGATTTTCCTTTGCATTACCTGTTAATACTGGAAGTACGTCATCTCCAGGGAAAATGTGATTACGTGGTGTAGCACCGCGTGTTATTTGGAAGTAAATATGGCCTGTATTAATTTCATTTGCTTCTACTAATTGGTGTAATAATTGATGTAACTTATCTTTTGTATATGGAATTGTTAGACGAATTTTTTCAGCACTTGAATAAAAACGATCTACGTGCTCCTCTGCTGTAAATAATTGTCCGTTATATACTTTTACTACTTCATAAATCCCATCACCAAATTGGTAACCACGGTCTTCTTTATCTATTACTACCTCATTGTCCGCTACGATGCGGTCATTCCATAAACTATAACCCATTTCCTTAAACCTCTTCTCTTTTTATTTACTAGCTAACTTTACAATAGCCTCTGCATATATTGCAGCTGCAGTAATTAAATTTTCTACTATTACAAATTCATCCTTTTGGTGCGCAACATCTGGCTCACCCGGAAATAACATCCCAAACGCTACCCCTTTTTTCATAACGCGTGCGTATGTGCCACCACCAGTTGATAAAACTTTAGAAAAATCATTTGTGTACTTTTGATATACACTTACTAATGTTTTTACTAATTCATCATCTTCCGGTACATAGTGCGGAGCTGAATTGCCCACAACATCTAAAACAAACGGCTTGTTTTCAAGTATTTTTTGCGCTGCTGTAATTTTTTCTTCAAAAGAGTATGTGACAGAATAACGCATACTTACTTCAATCACGCCACCATTCTCACCAAATGATACGATTCCTGGATTTAACGTTGTTTCCCCTGACATATCATCACGGTAATTTAAATTCAATGCCGTACCAAAATGATTCCCATCAAACACGCATACAATAAACTGTACGAATTCCGCACCTGCACCTGTTAACTCAGTCGTTAAAAACTTCGCCAATAATACAGCCGCATTACGTCCTTTTTCGGGTTCCATTGCATGAGCGGATTTTCCTTTAACAGTTATTATATAGCGGTCACCCTCTTTTGTGAAAGACCCTTCTACCTCATTTTCCGACAAAAATTTCTGAAAATTCGAGTTGGAATGATCGGACACCTTAGCTAATACAGCTGTAGCAGTATCCGGAACCATATTCGTACGTTTTCCTGCTGTAAAGGATAGTAGCTCATCATTTGCTGTACGTTTATTTTTTTGCGAGAAAACAATATGTGCAATCCCTTTTTCTGCGTTAATTAAAGGAAAATCCGCGTCTGGTGCAAAGCCAATTGTCGGCATTTGTTCTTTTTTAAAATAATGATCAACACATCTGAAGCCACTTTCTTCATCTGTACCAATAATCATACGTACACGTTTATTAAGCTTAATTCCGCTATCTTTCACCATTTTCATTGCAAGCCATGCTGCCATCGTTGGTCCTTTATCATCAATCGCGCCACGGCCAAATAATTTACCATCAACAATACGCCCTTCAAATGGTGGGTACGTCCATCCATCACCAACAGGTACAACATCCACATGACATAATATACCTAGTAAATCTTCTCCTTCGCCCAATTCGATATGACCTGCTACATTATCTACATTTTTCACGTTCATATTAGCGGCCAAACCTTTATCTAACATAAAGTTTAACGCTTGTAATGGGCCTTGCCCGAATGGTGCTTCAGCCGTTCCATTTTCTTCATCTAAAATACTTTCAATTTGAATCAGCTGCTGTAGTTCTGTTAACAGCTCATTTTGTCTATCTTTCGCAATTTTTAACCATTCCATTTGCTACACCTCGTTCTCTAATATCGTATATTGTACGCCTCTTTATTAAATAACAACAAAAATATATACAATGTCAATTTTTAAAATGCTTATTAAAGATTTTGCTTATTATGCATAAATATATTGTAAATTTTTAATAAATAGTTGTCTATTATAGTAATTTCATTGATTTTGCGCTATAATTTCATTATCAGAATATTTGTTCTGACAAAAAAAATTGAAAAGGGGCTGTCTAAGGCAGAAATTCAAAGCCTAATGTAGCACTCTGCACATATTGTCGTCCGCTAGTCTTTGCCATGAGAATTAAGATCGAAGGAGTGGTTCATTTATGAAACCAACTACTGATAGAATGCTTAATCGTATTAAAGACGTGTACATGTTTATTCTTGATAAAGGGGTAGTGTCTACACAGGATTTAGTCGAAGAGTTCAACATCACTCCTCGCACCATTCAAAGAGATTTGAATGTGTTAGCCTTCAACGATTTGGTCGTAAGTCCAAGTCGTGGTAAATGGACAACGACGAAGAAAAAAGTAAAAATGACTTCTTAGATATAAAGTAAATCACTCTCGTTTATTCCTATTATGCGCTGGAAGAAATACTGGGTAGTGTAATCTCACACGAAGAGCATTTCTGAAGCGAACTCGAGAGTATAACGTGATTGCTAGATTGTAAAAGTATTTCACGCTCGTCGATGTTTGTTCCATTTGCAAGTTCAAAAGAAAGAATGAGAATGCCCTCTTTCATAGAGGGCATTCTTTTATTATTGGTTCTATAATTTTTGTTGAGAAATATGTACTATTGAAAAAAATCACTTATTCTAGATTGCTAATCTTCAACTAAAGACTTACAGGAATATTTAGCGGATCACTATTAGGTATTATTTGATATTGCCATACTTTTCCGTCTTCCCCTAAATAAAAGTAAGAGTACATAAAAGCTTCTTCTTCAATAAAGTTTATGTATAATTGATATTCAAGATTTCCAGATTTAATTTCATCAAAAGATACAACTTCCAAACTTTTATCGTACTCGAAACCGCTATATTGAGTTGAATCGTATAGCCACGTTTCCGTATTATCAACTACATCAGCAAGTAACTCTGTTCCAAATCTCTCTCTTACTTCACTATACGTTAACCCAACCTCTGCATTTTCTTCTACAAACGCTTTTGTAATATCCACTTCTTTTGTTGAGTTGTCTCCATTCTCATTTGAACAACCAACAAGAATAAACATAAGACTTAAGTATACTAATATTCTTTTCATTTTACACTCCCTCTAAATTATATGTAATCCGCTTCTTCTTTCACTTAACCTACCATATGAATAATAAGTACAGCCAAAGAAATATCGTTGACTATTTTAGCTTAAGAACATTTTTTTCACAATCTCTATTCTAACCCTAACAGAATTACAAATACACAAACATCCATCCTCCGCCCCGGAATGGAAATCAACGCCTTCCATGCAAAAAGGATGCACTAAATTTTGAATACTCAAAATTAGCACACCCCCACATTTTACAGAGAACTATTTATTGTTGAATAGTTACTGCCGATACTTTCCCTAGTTGCTCCTCACACTTAAAAAACGAGTAACGATCTTTACCTGAATTTTTCGATTTATATAACGCTTTATCCGCCCTCATGAATAGGCTAACTTCTGTTTCTCTTTCTTCCTCTTGAATAGCACAACCAATACTAACAGTTAAAAAACCCCAAATAACATTTTCACTATTCTTTTTATGATGAACACTTGCAATTACTTCATTCGATATTTCTTTCATCTTTTCAACTGTTGCATTTTCAACAACTATTGCAAATTCATCGCCACCAAATCGAACGACAAAGCCTTCTTTTTTTACCGTATCCATTAAAATATTCGCCATTTCAACGAGAATTTCATCACCTTTTATATGGCCATACTGATCATTTACTTGTTTAAAATTATCTAAATCTAATACTAGTAACCCGACATAGCCATTCTTCTTACGTTTCAACAACCCTTCAATATACGATAAATATGATGTTCGATTATTTACACCTGTAAGCGGATCAAATGTAGCGAGCTTTATTGTACCTGTTAAAAGTCGACTAATAACAACTAATAAAATAAACGATGTTATGACTGATACAAATAAAATAATCCAAAACTGTTGTGTATTTTTCTTTAAAAGCGCTAATTCTGTACCATTACCATATTTCGCGAAAATTACACGCTTTGTTGAGAATCCGCGCTCTTGCATTGAGTTATAAGGAATAAAACGATATGTTTCAACATAGCCATCTTCTAGCTTAATTTTATATTCCACTGCTTTAGATGTTTGACGTGCCTGTTTAAATGCAGCTTGGAATTCAGGTGATTTTTCTTTTATATTATCATTCACATCCCACTGATCATCTAAAAAGAAACCGCCACTATTAATAATTTTCACTTCGAGTAAATCATCATACTTACTAACTAAATTTATTGCTGTATCAAAGAAATTAAATTTTTCAAACAAGAGTATGTCTGTAGCGTTAACTCCAATTTCCATTAAATATTTCTTATCGGGTGTAGCTAAATAGCTATACTTCCACAGTTGCCCTGTCTGAGTCGAAATATCAATACCATCATTAAAAAATTCTCCACTCATTCTTCTTTCATCTAGTAAGTTGGCGAATTTCTTACAGCAATCATTAAAATTCAAGCCTAAATCCTTAGTAAAGGTCGTATGTATTACTGTGTTTTCATCATCTAATATGTAGTATTCCATATTTTGATTTTGCTTAAATGCTTCTAAATCCCATGACAGAACA
This sequence comes from Solibacillus sp. CAU 1738, assembly GCF_039888725.1. Classification (NCBI taxonomy): domain Bacteria; kingdom Bacillati; phylum Bacillota; class Bacilli; order Caryophanales; family Caryophanaceae; genus Solibacillus; species Solibacillus sp. CAU 1738. Next base: position 65,803 of record NZ_JBDQQN010000001.1, on the reverse strand, counting down.
TTTGGATTTTCTTCATACAAATCATACATTTTCTGAAGCTCAGCCTCTAATTGCTTCGATAGTTCAGATTCTAAATAATAATGTGCATAATCGACAGTTTGCATATCTGCCAATATATGATTTTCTATAAGCCCCCATGTATTTTGAGCTTGTGTTTGAATATCTTTACGTAATAATCCTCGATTTGTAAAAGCCACTACTGTAACTAAAACAACTGCAAACACAGTCAAAGATACTAATAATTTAAAGCGTAAATTTTTCATTTGCAACACTTTTTCCCCTATGAGTTTATTAGATATTACAATGCTATGAATACTTTAAAATAAACTTGTATCGAAAATTTTACTAATTATTACAAAAAAGCCGTTACATAGTATTATACAATACTTTGTAACGGCTTTTTAGTTATTTTTAATTAAATAATAAAGCGAGTTCTTGTTCTGTTAATTCTCGATAATCGCCTAGTTCTAGCACCTTATCAAGCTTTAAGCTCCCCATTGATAGCCTTTTTAAATATGTCACCTTTTTGTCTACCGCTTCAAACATACGTTTCACTTGATGGAATTTACCTTCTTGAATAGTTAATTCAATTTCAGATTGTTCAGCAGATTTCAAAATAACTAAGTGTCCTGGCATTGTCATGTAGCCATCTTCTAGCTCAACACCTTGTGCAAAGGCATCAATATCTGATTGCGTCACAACACCGTCAATAAGTGCATAATACACTTTAGGTACATGTTTTTTTGGTGATAATAAATTATGTGCTAAGTTGCCATCATTCGTAATAAGGAGCAGTCCTTCTGTATCCTTATCTAAACGGCCTACAGGGAACGGTTTAAAATGCTGCGCTAGTGGGTCTAATAAGTCAATAACCGTTTTATCGTACTTATCCTCTGTAGCAGAAATAACGCCTTGAGGTTTATTCATCATTAAATAAATAAATTCTACATATTCAACTCGCTCACCGAAAACCGAGACATTTTGTTTTTCTGGGTCAACCTTCATTGCTGGATCCTTTACTTCAACCCCATCTATTGTAACAGCTTTTTGCTTCAGTAGCTGCTTTACCTCTTTTCTCGATCCATAGCCCATATTAGCTAGTAATTTATCTAAACGCATTTGTTTCTCCTATTCAAATCCTAATTTTTTCGCGATTTTTGTTATGCGCGCACCGAGTAATTTTTGCGCTAGCCCTAATCGAAGTGATAAGTAACCATAAACACTCGCTCCTACCCCAGAACAAATGATTACGTACACAAGTGCTAATACTTTAGATTCTGCTGGCGCTATTTTAGTTAATAAGAAATAAACTAAAAGTACAGCAATTGCCATAAAAATAGACAAAATACAAATTAATATTATTCTACGCATTGCCACTTTTGCATTGTAGTTCAATGTTTTATGAATAACAACGATATTAATCGTACATGTCACAATATAACCAAGTGCAGTCGCTAAAATAGCTCCGTCTACTTCCATTAGTTTAATAAGTGGAATGTTTAATACTAGCTTTACTAATAAACCTGTTAATAAGCTAAAAACAATCCATTTTTGATAGTTGATCCCTTGTAATAAAGAAGCGGTAATGGAGAACATCGCAAACAAGATCGCTACTGGAGCATAATGTGCAAGTACTGTTGCGCCCATTTCACTTTCTGAATATAGCACGTGGTAAATATCTGGAGCTAATATCATAATCCCTACAACGGCAGGAATCGTGATAAATAATAATACTTGATATGTTTTATCCATCGCACCGCGCAGCGCATTAAACTCTCCAAGAGTATAGTATTTTGTAATCGTCGGAATAAGCGCCATAGAAAAACCTGTCGCTAGCATTACCGGAATAATAACAACTTTATGCGTTAAAAAGTTGAGCATCGAAAAATAAGTATCTGTTACACTCGCTAATCCTATTGAGCTCATCGCACCATTAAATGTGAGCATATCGACAAGCTGGAATAATGGATTCGCAACACCTACAAAGACGATAGGAATCGAATACGTAATAATCTCTTTATAAATCGCCGAATACGATAAATTTTGTGTAGTTGTTGATTGCATTCGCAACTCATTAAACTCTGGTTTGAGTTTTTTCCAGTAATAATAAAGAACAACTAAACCACCAAGTGCCCCAATAAATGCAGCAAACACCGAAAACTTAATAGCAGTTTCAGGAAGGCCGTCAAGTAAAACAACAACGACAAACGATCCACCAAGCAAGACAACAATACGTGCTATTTGTTCGACTAATTGTGATACTGAAGTCGGCATATAGTGACCGTATCCTTGGAAAAACCCACGTATTAAGCTCATAAAAGGCACAACTAGTAATGCATAACTTACCCAGTGGATAACAGATGCAATTTGTTCCACACTATACATTTGTTCATCATCTTTAATCACAGTATGTGCAATAGGTTCTGCTAGTAAATTCAGCGCTATAAACGATAAAAGCCCTGTAGCTATCATCACTAATGTACCTGTTCTGACTAATTTTCGACCAGCCTCATAATCCCCTATTGCATTATACTTCGATACAAATTTTGAAACAGCTAGTGGTAATCCTGAAAGTGCAATCGATAACATGATTGAATATGGTATATAGGCATACTGATAAAGACCAATATTTTCCTCACCAACAATAGCATAGAACGGGAAAATATAAATTAGACCTAATAACTTTGATAAAAATAACCCGATTGTTAAAATCGCAGTCCCTTTCATTAATGAAGACATAAAAACATTCCAATCTATAAGAAAATAACATGCAAACAGTTATAGCAATATAACTGAAATATATGCTTAACACAGCCTCACAACAAATAAGCCGACCTTAATAGTCGACGTTTTTGCATCAAGAGCGTTTCAATAAATTAATTCTAATTGTTAGTTTACATGTGTAAGTCCATTAACTCAAATAGTTTCTTCTATTTGTGTATAATAGAACTTATGAAAAAAATATAGTACGCTAATTTTAAGTAAGAGAAAGTGAGTAAAGATATATGATCGATGTTATCGTAATTGGTGGTGGGCCTTCAGGTTTAATGGCCGCAATTGCCGCTGCAGAACAACATAAAAAAGTATTATTAATTGAAAAAGGCGGAAAGCTAGGAAAAAAACTTGCCATTTCCGGTGGTGGTCGTTGTAACGTAACAAATCGTCTACCTGTAGAAGAAATAGTCAAGCATATCCCTGGTAATGGTCGTTTTTTATTTAGTCCGTTTACAGTTTACAACAATGAGGATATTATCTCCTTTTTTGAAGGCTTAGGTGTTGCTTTAAAAGAAGAGGATCACGGGCGTATGTTCCCTGTATCGAACCGCGCACAAGACGTAGTAGATGCACTCGAAAAACAACTAAAAAAATTGCATGTAGAAGTAAGACTTCACACAGCTGTTAACAAACTATTAATAGATGATGAAAAAATTTACGGCGTACGCCTACAAGACGGGACTGAAATCCGCGCAAAAGCAGTTGTTGTTGCTGTAGGAGGAAAAGCTGTGCCACAAACAGGTTCAACAGGTGATGGCTATCCATGGGCTGAACGTGCAGGGCATACCGTGACAGAGCTATATCCAACTGAAGTACCCGTCACTTCAAAGGAGCCTTTTATCCAATCACGCGAGCTACAAGGACTGGCATTACGTAACGTAGCAGTTTCAGTACTCAATAAAAAAGGGAAGCCGCTCGTAACACATCAAATGGATATGCTCTTTACGCATTTCGGCTTAAGTGGTCCTGCTATACTACGCTGCAGCCAGTTTATTGTGAAGGAGCGTAAGAAAAACGGCGGTGCACCTGTACAAGTTCGAATCCAATCACTGACGGATTACAATGAAGAAACTTGCTTACAAATGTTAAATAAAACAATTAAAGCTGAGCCGAAAAAAGCAGTGAAAAACTTATGGAAGTCATTAGTCCCAGAACGCTGGCTATTATTTTTACTACAACGTGCTGACATTGATGCTTCACTTACAGGAATTGAATTGTCACAAGAGAAAATTCGTAGCTTTGCGCGTGAATTAGTAAGCTTCACAATGGATGTTCACGGTACACAGTCACTCGAAAAAGCATTTGTCACAGGTGGCGGCGTGTCGGTCAAAGAAATTGAACCAAAGACTATGGCTTCTAAGAAAAAACAAGGTCTTTATTTCTGCGGTGAAATACTAGACATTCATGGTTATACAGGTGGTTATAATATTACATCCGCATTAGTAACAGGTCGAATTGCTGGGATGAGTGCTGGGAGTTTTTCTGCCGAGTTTTAGTAGTTATCGGCGACTACAATAGACTAATCAGCTAAACTCCAATATAAAAAAACGGTTCAAATTCAAATGTTGGGGTGTAGTGAATAATTTCACTGCATTCTTTCTTGCGAAAGATGTTGATTTCCGCTCCGGGCAGCGCGCTTTTCGCGGGCACGGCTCCAACTAATTTTTTCGGAATGAATCCCGAAAAAATGGATTTTCCGCCCGTGCTGTTCCCGCAGAAGTCGGCTACCCGGAGCTCCAATCAACGTAATCTTTATAACCAAGATGCGCTCCTACATTTTTATATACATAATTCATTAATATCTTCTCTTTAAAATGTTCATACTTTCAAAAACCATAGGCATTTCTTTTGATGACTTTAGAAGTATTCAAGTTGACTTTTTTATATCCATTAACTGGCTTAATTTGAGTGTTTCTTGATTTGAAATCACCATGAGCACCATCTGCATATTATTTTAGCGGAGAGGAGAGGGATTTTGCGACACTTTGTCTTGTTTGGAGAAGCGTCCGCTCGACTCCTGCGGGATAGCGGAGAAATTTAGACCCCGCAGGAGCTTGCGGCGAGGAGGCTAAATCCTACGCCCGCGGAAAGCGAGCGGTAAGCTTCGGAAAACAACTGGAGAACTACATTTTTAAAATGAGTTATTCGGAGATTAATTCTAGAATAGCTCCAAATGTGAAACTATATGGATTTTTTAATGCCCTCGACAATTCACCTTTTCATTATTTACTTCTAGTCAATTCGAGTATATAAAAAAGAGTCGTAAAGGCACTATAGCCTTTATGACTCTTTTTATGTTGAAACAAAAAATTAAGCTTCTTTATTTTTTTGAGATTCTGCCCAAATATTTGTATCAGCAATTGTTGGGTTAGCTAGGTAATGGCCGCCTTCAATTTGAAGTGTTTGACCAGTCATGAATTTAGATTCATCAGAAGCTAAATAAACTACCGCATAACCGATATCGTCCGCTTCACCGTGGTAACGAAGAGCGTTAAATTTTGTAAAGATATCAATCATTGTTTGTGGAATATTATTTTTTGCAGCTGGTGTTAAAATAAGACCTGGTGCAATTGCATTACAACGGATATTATCTTTACCGTATTGAGTTGCAATATATTTCGTTAATTGAACAACACCTGCTTTTGTTGTACCATAAGCAGTACGGATTTGGTCACTTGCAAATGCAGCCATTGAAGCAGTGTTAATAATTGAACCACCGCCAGCTTTTTGCATATGTGGAATAGCATAACGGCTACCAAGTAATACTGATTTTAAGTTCATATTCACCAGTTTATCCCATTCATCTAAATCCATATTTACAACATCTAAATCTTTATGAATATTTGTTCCACCAACGTTATTATATAGAACTGTTATAGTGCCATATTGTTCAACAGTAAAATCAACAGCTGCCTCGATTGTCTTTGCATCGGTTGCATCAAGGAATACTGCTGAAGCTTCGTAACCTTCTTTTACTAAAGATTCTGCAACTTCTTTTGCACCTTCTAAATTATAGTCGGCAATTACAACTTTTGCGCCTTCTTTTGCTAATAACGTAGCAGCAGATAAACCAATACCTGATGCGCCACCTGTAACTAAAGCTACTTTATTTTCTACACGTTTCATAAAAAATGCCTCCAATATTAATACGAGTAACATGGATTATGTAATGACAAAATTTATCATACAGAATTCATTATTACCTTATTTTCTTTGCAGTTATAGATTATCACTAATCTATCAATTTTAAAACTATAAAGCACTAAAAAAAGTTATTTTTATCATAATTATAGGTTCCCGCAATTTTCAAGAAAACAATTATTGACATTTTATGGGTGAAATTTCACTTTCAGTATTTTCATCAACAGGTGAATTAGTATATGCGTTATACATGCCTTTGTAGAGATAAAGCTTTAATACAAGCCATATTGACAGCTTTTTATGCATGTATAGTCATTTATAGGACCTTCTCGCCCATCTTTTGTAGCTGCCCTAATTTATTATGCCAAAACAAGTCAAAGTATTGTAACCAGTCTTCGAGTTCTTTTAGTCTCTCTGCGTGCAATGTGTAAATTTTCTCGCGACCACTTTTTTGTGCGGATATGAGTTCAACTTGTTCTAAAACTTTCAGATGCTTTACGATAGCTGTTCGGCTAATGGGAAAATGCTGCGAAATTGCTGCGATTGATTTATTGCTCACAGTAAGAAGCTGTAGCACATGTCGTCTTGTCGGATCAGCTATTGCTAGGAAAATATCGTACTTTTCAGCCGATTGACTCACTCTGCCTCCACAGCCTCTTTTAGTTTTCGCCCGACAATCATAGTCCATCCACCGTCCATATTTTTATGAACAGCTTCAGAGGCTATTTTTGCTTTCGGTACAATATGTGAAGCTTCCTTCCAGCCACCATGTGTTAATGTAAACTCGGTTTGCTCACCTATCTCTTTTAGCTCAAATGTCACAAACCAACCATCTGTGTCCCAAGCAAATCGCACAAAATAAGGAGCATCAATTTGTTCAACTTTACAAGGTGATGGTCCAAATGGTGATTGCACTGTAAATTCATGCCCTACTATAGGCTTAAAATTATTCGGCATAAACCACCCAGCAAGTTGCTCTGCATCCGTTACTCTTTCCCACACCTTTTCAATCGATGCATTTAATGTAATTGTCTTTACGATATCTTGTAATTGCTCAGTCATAAAAAAACTCCTTTTAATAAAAGTATAACCATAAGGTGTTATAAATATATAACACCTTATGGTTATATGTCACTGTGAATTTTTACTAACAAAATATCACAGTAAGAACAATGAGTAACTTTGGATAGCGTTATTCAGCACAGATTGCACACTCTAATTTATGAGATGCATGCGACATCGAAGTGTTCATTAACGGACTATCTGCTTTTAGTTATTTTAAAATTTATTTGCCAATTTCACTGTGTGAAGTTTGAGTATTTAGTTTCAACAGCGAGGTATCGTCAACTAAAGTAGCTGTGTTAAATAAAAACAACACGTCTTTAATATTATTCTCGGTTAAATAACTAGTAATGCTACCGTTGTAATAGCGAAGGTCAATGACATGAATTTCTGACACATGTCTTGTAAGGAATGGAATAAAATTATGAGCGTACGAGTCTTTAATGACAAGAATCTTATCTTGTTCAATCTGCTTAGTGTCAAGCTTAGTAGTAAGCTTCATCAACGCATGGACCCCACCTAGGAAATAGGAATATTGATCCTTCTTAGTAAGATAGCTCTCATCATACATACTTGTCATTGTTTGATCTACATCCGAGATATACATCTCAGTAAACACAGCATCACTCGGTATGTAAGCTTTGATTGTATCCGGTGTTAAATTAGTAAACTGACTTCTTGTATGATAGCTCCCTAAAAATGAATTACTTACTGTTTCAATTAGAAAATCTTCCTGTGAATATGGTTTCCATCCCTGCTGCTCTGCAAAAGCAACATACGCCAAATAAGCTCCATATGTTGTCCAATGATGATCCGTCCGATAATAAATGGGTTCAGTTGCATGAGGCTCTAAGAAATCAAAGCCATTCATAAAGTTTATATCATTGTGCATATGATCCCCGATAAATTGATTTACCTTCTTTTGAGGATACGACGGCGCTAACCATGGTAACCGCTCCGGATAAAGTCCGATCGATGTGGGTGCCAGCATGAAAGTCATATTTACTTCTGGATGATTACTTGCGAATCGATTTACAGAATCTATATATTGCTGAACCTTTGTATAATCCGGCTCCAAAAATTTTTCAAATAAATAGCCATCTTTGCCGTAATAAATGCCGTTATTTTCTTGTTGCAAGCGGTATTTTTCAGAAGTTGATTTGATCCACAACCACTTATCCCGAAAAGGAAAGTGGTCCGTAATGAAACTTTCTGCCTCTTCGGCAAATTTCTTAGATAATAAATTCTCCCAAGTTAGTTGTGGAGTAGATTGTAAATACCTATTTTCCAGTTCTGAGAAACGTTGATGAGGTAAAATGAAAAAAAGTAGAGCAATTAAAAACATCGTACCTACAAATCCAAATACTAATAATCGCTCCGTTTTTTGCTTCATAATCATCTACCTCCCTAAAAACGAAAATATAAAAATGGATTAAACGTTGCATCTACCAAATAAGCTACTGAAAGAAAATAGAGAAAACCATACCAAACAAGATGAAGTAACGACATTTCATTACTTCTTAACCATTGCTTCCTAGGTAAAGAAGCGATGAGCAATACTAGGAGTAGCACCGCGTTAGTATAAAAAAAGTATATTGTTTCATTATTCCAAAGCGATTGACCATTGAACCCCCACATAGCAGCTAAATAATCAATAATTATGGAAGGCTGGTCAAATGCAAACAGCACCCACCCAATTAGAATGAGTATGATTGCATAAACGTGTCTTAGCCAACGTGGTAGGCGAAGAAGTAATGATAGCCCCCACCATTTTTCAAATAATAGAATGACTCCAAAATACAATCCCCATAATATAAAATTCCAGCTTGCTCCATGCCACAACCCTGTAAGCATCCAAACAATTAGGATATTACGCATTTGGATGGCTAATCCTCGGCGATTGCCTCCAAGTGGAATATACACGTATTCGCGAAACCAACTGCCTAGCGAGATATGCCATCTGCGCCAGAAGTCAGTAATACTCTGCGCTATATATGGCTTGTTGAAATTTTCGTTAAATCGGAAACCGAACATGAGGCCAAGTCCAATAGCCATATCGGAATATCCACTAAAATCAAAATAAATTTGAAAGGCAAATGCAATGATACCTAGCCAAGCAGTTAACACTGGCATTGACTCTGGATTAGAGTTTGATATTGTGTCCCAAAGTAGGCCAATATTGTTGGCAAGTAGCACCTTCTTCGCTAGCCCGATTATAAACCTTCGAACCCCCTCTGCAAACATTTTCATACTTTCTGAACGATGCTGCAGTTGTTCAGCAATCGTGCCATATTTCACGATTGGCCCTGCCACTAATTGTGGAAACAAAGATATATAAGTTCCGAAGTCAATCCAATTCCGCTGTGCTTTAGCTGTTCCTCTATATACATCTATTATGTAAGACATCGATTGGAACGTATAAAACGATATTCCTATTGGCAGAGGAAGTTCCGTTAAAGGGATATTCGTACCGATTAACGCATTTACATTTTGAATTAGAAAATCAGCGTATTTAAAATAAGATAGCAGCAAAAGATTAACGATAATAGAACATGCTACAATGCCCTTCCTTTTTACCGAGGTCATGTTCGGTTTATCAAGTAGTAAACCGAAACAAAAATCGATAAGCGTAGACACTAACATAATTACGATGTAAACCGGCTCACCCCATGCATAGAACACAAGGCTCATTATAAATAAAATTAGATTTCTAATACTTCTTGGCGCACAATAATAAAGCGTTAAAACTGCCGGCAAAAATATGAATAGGAAAAGAAGGCTACTAAATACCATAACGGTTTATTTTTCTGTGAAGAAGCGATCGTAAACTGTAATTAGTTTATCTGCTTGGTCAGAAATTACAAACAATACATAATTACCTTTTGTTACTATTTTGTGATTTTTTGCATTTTCATATTGATCTGGAAGATAATGCTCGAATTGCTTCGCGACATTTTCTGCTCGTTGTTTTACAGCTGCTTCAACCTCAGCAACATCTTTTGCATCCTTCACTTTAAAAATGGCTATTTCGTTTGTCTTTACATTCATCATTGGAATTCGAACGGAAAAATCTTCAAGTTTTGTAGCATCTAAACCGTATAGATTTAATAAATCCTTTTCCGTTAATTCCATTAGTGCGGGTTGCTCAACTTCTGTCACCATTTGCTCAGTCATTTCCTTTGCAGAATGACTTGCTTCAATTGTCGTAGTTTTATCATCAGTTGTAGAAGCGTTGTCATTAGAACAAGCTGACACCACCATAGCTAACACCATAGTTAACATAATTACCATCATTTTTTTCATAATAAACTCTCCTTTTGTTAAATAATTGACTTACAAAGGTATTAGACGGCAAATATCTAATAACGTTACACGGAATTTTATATTTTCAATTTTTAAAATTTACGCGAGTAGTATGCTTCATCTCTCAAGTAAAATGCTCGAATGAAATGTATGTACTATCAAATTTTCAAATCAAAAAGTACTACAGATTTTTTATCCGCAGTACTTGTCGTTAGTTATTATTGAGGGTTGACGGGTTCTTTTTGCTTTGTGGCTTTTCTTTGTTTTCATGATCATGTTGTTTTTTCGCTTTGTTGTTTTGTCCGATTACACCTAAATCATCGACGCTAATATCAAAACCATATCCGTATTCTTCTCGGTCTAATCCATTTTTTTTATTGTTTTCTTTCGCCAAAAGGATCACCTCCAATATTTAAAGTATCCATTTTAGCATTTATTATGCCTACTCAAACACATAAGAAAACTGTAAAAAAATTTAGTTAAACAACTCATACAAACCTGCTTTATTTCTTTCAAAACCTCACTTAAATGGCTTTTTCCATAAACATTTTTCTATGCCCTTCGCTTAACGTCAAATACTGAAATTTACCTTCTGTTAATTCTTCATAAATGCGATTGAATGTATCAAAAGCTAAATTATATTGAGCTTGGTCAATAATTCCGTCATTAAAGGCCTCCTCGATTTCATCTAAATCCTTCTTAATAATTTCTCCCGATGGCAGTACTATTAAATCTAAAAATAAATCCTCCATATACGGAATACCATCTTCCACTCCATTATGTGTCGTAATATCTATGTACCACTGAATGATTTCATTGTGTTCGTTAAACATTGTTGTAACAGCAAAATGCTCATTATCTGGTAATTGCTGCAACCATGAATAACCATCATTCACGATACAAGTTCTTTTATTTGCATGAGTAGTCCATAATGGTACTTTCACTTTATTTAAGCATAATAACGCAATGTAGCCTTTGAAAGATTCATCTGAAATATAGTCCTGGTAAAAGTCACGTTGTTCTATCCTTGCCCAGCCTTCCCTCGTAACAAAACGTTTTTTTAACATATCATTGCTCGCCTCTTTCTATTAAAGTTTTAATTCCATTTTCCTACTCACACTTTGCATATTTAGATTTTCGTAAAAGGTAATGGCTTTTTCATTAAAGGACCATACATTGAGCTCAATACTTGCTGCGTCATGTAATTTTGCCCAATCCACACAGGCAGTAAAAAGAGATTTCCCAATGCCCTTTCTTTGTTGATTATTTTTTACACCGAAGTCATGAATATATGCATATTTTCTTTGCACTAGCGATTCAAATGGAGGAGATTGTTCTAAGCTAAGTACTGCAAAACCAACTACTTCTTCTTTTTCTTTCGCTACGAAAATTTCACTATGTGCATCATTCATTAATTCTTGAAAATATGAAAGTGGCATTACTTGCTGCACTGGTTTAAAAATATGCGGCAATGCCTCGACATGTTCATCATGACCTTCTTTCACAAGTTCATTGATCCTTTCAAAATCCTGTAAAGTAGCTTGTATTATATTTACTTTCATTATAGTAAAACCTCCAGAAAATTAAGATTTTTTTAATTATACAATATCCTGGAGCTTCAATTACCATTTTACAACCAAATAGTGCTTTCAAAAAAATAAAGGAAGTAGTTCGCAAAAACGAACTACTTCCTTTTTTTATGATGTACGGCGCACATGATTTAAAATATGTAATAATGATAGTTCAATACTTTCGAGTGAGCCAATGCTTTGTTTTGCTAAGTCTATGCCATCAACTTCGTGGATTAAATGCTCTACAGCAATAACCTTACTCGCAGTTTCTATTTCTTGTTGCATAACTGGAGTAAATTCATGATATGTTGTTCGTGGTGTCCCTAGTGCACTGCCTTTTCCCCGCTCACGTCCATTTTTATCAATGACAACACCATTGTTAAGCGTAATACGCCCAAATGTATTCACTTGCGTTACTGTTAATACATCATATGTTTTATGTACTTTTCGATTTGATTTTGTAATAGCAACAACTTTATCGCCTATTGTTATTTGTTCCAACCATCTATAGTTCATTTTATTACTCCACCTTTTATCAAGCACTTTTCATTTTATAGTAACAAGAGTTTTCAGCAATAATGAAAAGACTTGCTTCAAAATTATAAGCCTAATGTAATATATCAGATTTTCCCGAGTAAGTACATAATACTTAGGGATTTTTGAAAATCTATTATTTTAGATACAGAAAATTAATCGACTTATTTAAACAGCTCTCTCATCACAAAATAAAGAGGCGTCTCAAAATTAATGAGACGCCTCTATTACACTATTTATTTACTTTATTTTAGTAGCCCCAAATCATTGCGAATAATGATCCTAGAATTGTAACTACCCCTACAAAGACTGCATATAGAATTGTTGTATACAAAGTTTTTTTGTCTTCAGATTCACCAATATGCATAAATAGTACAAGTTGAACTGTAGCTTGTGCGATTGCAGTTACTAATAATATTGCAAACGCTTGGTTGTACGACATATCAAAAGCGTATACCGCAAGTGCTACTAAAGTTAAAAGTAACGAGAAGGCAAAGCCCATCACATGTTGTTTCGGGAATAATTCTTTCATTAGCTAATCATTCCTTTCAGGTAGACGAAGCTGAAAATGAAAATCCAAACAACGTCTAAGAAATGCCAATATAACGAGAAGATAAACGCTTTATTTGCTGTTTCTGGTTTTAATCCACGTTTTGCTACTTGGATTAAAATAGCTAATCCCCAGAATGTACCAAATGTTACGTGTGCACCGTGTGTTCCAAGAAGTGTCATTAATGCTGAAAGGAATGCACTTGTTGTAATTGTTGCACCTTCCCCAACATAAGTAACAAACTCAAAAACTTCAATACTTAAAAACCCTAAACCTAATAAAAGTGTAATGATGAAAAATGTCATCATTGCATTTTTACGACCAAGACGCATTGCATGAATTCCAAGTCCAATCGTAAAACTACTCGTTAATAATAGAAATGTTTCTAATAAAACAGGTGTTATTTCAAAAATATGTGCTCCGCTAGGACCTGTCCCTGTACGATTTTCAAGGACAAAATAAACTGTAAATAACGTTGCAAACAGCATAATTTCTGCACCTAGGAATACCCAGAACCCGAAGATTTTCAGGCGATTTTCCTCAGTACTATATTCTAGAGGAAGTGAAGTATCAACTTTCATTATTTCTCACCTCTTAATCGTTTTTCAGTTGCCTCGATCTCTGCAACAGAAATGTAATGACCGTGATCATTTTCAAACGAACGATACGCCATAAAGCCAAATACAACAATCATACTTGCGATAGCTAAGCCCCATAAACTGAATACAGCGAAGAATGCTGCAAGGAAGAAGAAGCCACTCATCCAGAATGGTGCGCCAGTATTGTTTGGCATATGGATTTTTTCATATTTACCAGCCGTAATATCACGACCTTCTTTTTTCGCAAACCAGAATTCATCTAAACGTGTAACAGTTGGTACCACTGCGAAGTTGTATTCAGGTACTGGAGAATGTGTAGCCCATTCTAAAGAACGACCATCCCAAATATCTGACTTTTCATTACGTGGCATATGTCTCCAGCTGTAATAAATGTTATAACAGATTAACGCAAAGCCGACTGCAAGACCAAGTGCACCGATAAACGATAGCATATTTAATGGACCGTAACCAGTTGACTCTGAGTATGTGTACATACGACGAGCATAACCATCTAATCCTAAGATGAATAATGGGAAGAATGTTACGTTAAAGCTAATAGCGATAAACCAGAAACCTAATTTACCTAATTTTTCGTTTAAACGGAAACCGAACATTTTTGGCCACCAGTAGTGGTAACCAGCAAGTACACCAAATACAGTACCTGGAATTAATACATAGTGGAAGTGGGCAACTAAGAACATCGTATTGTGATATTGATAGTCAGCACTTGACATCGCTAGCATTACCCCTGTTACCCCACCAATTGTGAAGATTGGAATAAAACCTAGTGCATAAAGCATCGGAGTTGTAAATTGAATCTTACCGTGCCTCATTGTAAGCAGCCAGTTGAATATTTTAACCCCTGTCGGTACAGCAATCGCCATCGTAGTAATAGAGAATACACTGTTTACCATCACACCATGACCCATTGTATAGAAGTGGTGGGCCCATACTAAGAATGATAGTAAAGAGATAACAACCATACTCATTACCATTGATTTGTAACCGAATAAGTTTTTACGTGAAAATGTTGCGATAATTTCTGAGAAAATACCGAAGGCAGGTAGGATTACGATGTAAACCTCAGGATGTCCCCAAACCCAGAATAGGTTGGCCCAAAGCATATCCATACCACCATTAGCCATTGTAAAGAATTGTGTGCCAAATTGACGGTCTAACATCATTAGTGCAAGAGCTACAGTTAATACTGGGAAAGCAAATACGATAATAACGTTTGTGATTAAAATAGACCAAGTAAACATTGGCATTTTCATTAATTTCATACCAGGTGCACGCATTTTAATGATTGTCGTAATGAAGTTAATACCAGTCAATAACGTACCAATACCTGATAATTGTAAAGCTAAAGAATAATAGTTGTTTCCGACAGTTGGACTAAATTCTGTACTCGCTAACGGGAAGTACGCAGTCCAGCCTGCATCTGGAGACCCACCAAGAATAAATGATAGGTTTAATAAGCCACAACCTGCTGCAAATAGCCAGAAGCTGACAGCATTAAGACGTGGGAAGGCAACGTCACGTGCACCGATTTGTAATGGAATAACGATGTTCATTAAACCAATAACGAAAGGCATCGCCATGAATAAAATCATGATTAAACCATGTGTTGTGAAAATTTCATTGTAGTGTTGTGCATTTAAAAGTCCGTTATCCGGAACTGCAGTTTGCGCACGTAATAGAAGTGCGTCAATACCACCACGGAATAGCATTAAAAGCGCTACGGCGATATACATAATACCGATTTTTTTATGGTCAACTGTTGATAACCAGTTTTTGTAGAAATAGCCCCACTTTTTGAAATACGTAAGACCTGCTACGACAGCAATTGCACCGACAACGATACTAATAGCTGCCCCTAAAATCATCGGTTCTTGCATTGGATGGAATAGTTCTTCCATGCTCATAGGATGCGCTCCTTTCAGATTATAAAATTTGTGTGAATGTGTTGATTCGAAACTTCTGTGTGAAGTATAAATGGTCTACCTATTTATGATTCATGTTTGAATGGTCCATATTTGAATGATCCATTTCTTCATCTGACATGTCCATATCACCATGATCCATGCCATCCATATCCATGTCACCATGTTCCATTGGTGGTGGACTAAAGTCTAAATGAGTAGATGAGTAGCTTGAACGACCTACGTGTTCAGCTGCTAATAGCTCATTAAATTTTTCTTCAGTTAATGGTTCTTCGTTTGCTTTCACATCCGAAACCCATTCGTCAAAGTCTGCTTGTGTCATAGATTGTGCTTCAAACTCCATCTCAGCAAATCCACGTCCACTAAAGTTTGAGTTACGGCCCATATAAGAACCAACCTCATCTGCTGCAAGGTGAATAGTTGTTAACATATCACTCATCGCATATTTTTGACCTGCTAATTGTGGAATCCAGAAACTCGTGATAGGACCGAATGAATACAGTTTGAATTCGATTGGGCGATCAGTTGGAATATTGACATAGTTAACTGTTTCAATTCCTTGCTCAGGATAACTAAAATGCCATTTCCAGTTTGAAGATGATGCATAAATTACAAGTGGCTCTGCCTCATAGCCTTCCGGAGTATTTTCTACCGTAGTCGTCGTTTTTACAGTAACAATTGCTAAAAACGCTACAATAATAATCGGAATAACTGTCCAAATAATTTCTAGTACATGACTGCCCTCTTCATGTGGTGGCTCGTAATTTGCTGGCTGTTTAGAAGCACGATATTTAGTTAGCATAAATGCCAGTAGCACGTATACAACAAATAAAATAAAGGCCATTGTAACAATAGATAAAATAATCGTATTTGATAGTGTTTCAGCGTTCGGGCCTTTAGGATTTAGTACCATCACTGGTTCACATCCTGCAAGCAGCGCGACTAAGCTGAAAAACAACACCGCTATACGTGAATTTTTCTTCATGGTTTACTCCTCTCTAGTAAGCGATATGTCGCTCCTATGTGATTGCATTTCTATGTTTGCAAATTGGATTATACGCCTGAAAAAATCAAAAACAAACAAAAACATTATTTATTTAATAGTTTAATACATAGTTTTTGAATTTTTTTTGAACATATAATAGTTATTTCAATATTATTTAAACTTGCAATTTTCAAGTAAACACTATATAGACGTTGCAAACGCTGCGTTTTCGCGGATCCGACAAATTAATAAATGAAATCAGCACTTCACAATTCAGACTTAATTTCGTAATATCTCTATGTTTCATCATGCTTTTCATTAATTTCACTATTGCATTTTCACAAAAAAAGTAGTATTAGAAAGGTATCTTTCAGGGATTAATTTGAAGAATTCTAATGAATTAATGGCTAAATTGGATACACATCAATATTATGTAAGTATAATAATAAAAAAGAAAATTTTTATCATATTACATAATATTGGTTATTTCAGTATAGTGTTGGACAATAAAAAAAGCCGGTATCGAAATAGATACCGACTTCAAGTTAATGCATTCTCACACCATCTTTACTATAATACAGCATTTGATAGGAACGAAAATCTTCTGGCACTCCAATAAAATAAATAGCGGCTTCATCTGGATCTAATGCAATCGAAAGGATACGCTTAGTTTGTTCCTCTACTAAATCAATGCGGCTCACGCCATGCCCTTGCTGTACTGCAATTACCTGGCCTGGAACACCTTGTACCCAATCAGTGAAAATCTTTTGTCTCCCCCACTGTGACCCTGACCATGCATAGCCAATATGATTTTTATAAAATTTCGCTAATCCATGTATTCCATTTCCTAAATCAACTAATGCAAAGCGAACATCTCCAAAAGTTGAGGCACTTGAAAGCTTTGCAACAGTGGGATCAATCGTTGGCTCGTCAAATGTTGGAATAGACTGCTGTAATAATGTCGTTTCATCAAACGCGTATTTTTCACTACTAGGCATAAACATTACCAAAAGTATTGAACATAGAACCCCTACTTGAATTGCAGCAAAGAAATAATTCCGCTTACTCGTCCAGTTACTATATAGTAATAGTGCAAAAATGCCAAAGAACACTAGCGTACTAATGATCTCTTCAGGTTTCATGTAAAATAAACGTAGCTTCGGTGCTTTTTGTTCTTCAACAGTTAATATAGGTTGTTTTTTATATTTACCACGCAAATGTCCAAGTAACTGCGGCGCTTGTTTAGTTAATTCATCAAAAGTTTCAACTTGCGGAAAATCAATTAAACGATTTGGTCTCTCAACCCATTGATACATATAATGGAGCAATTCTATTAATGATCGCTTTTCTTCATCTGTTAATGTGGGTGCACTATAAAATACACTATGACCACTTTCAATTGCACGCTGTAGTAACCAATCACTTTTCGCTAAATACGTTAATGTCGCCTGCTCATTTCGTTCATTTTCTACAATAGTCATAAATTCATGCCAACGCTCCATATATATATCTTCAACAGTATGCGGTGCTTGCTCGGAGGAAATCACGACTTCAGTAATAGGTTCACGTACTAGCCAAAACGTCAAAATTAATACACAGCAAGTTACAATCACCGTAACGGAAAACGGTAGCCATGCTTTATTCTTATTGTTCACTTTTTCTAGCGTTTCTTGTTTTTTATCCTCTGAAAAAACACGTTCCTTATAGGCTTCCTTTAATGCATTTCGAATCGGATCATGCATCAACCTCTCCTCCTTCTATTAGCGTCACACCAAGCATTTGTCTTGCTCGACGCAATCTTGTTTTCACTGTATTTAGTGGCAGTGCCAACACTTGGCTCACTTCTTCCAAAGACAGCTCAGCAAAATGAAATAGTACAAGCGGATCCTTGTATTTTGTCGGCAAATGTTCAATTGCTGAAACAAGTTGCTGTTGTTCATCTTTATGTACCAGCTCTGTTTCAGGTGTAGCATTTGTTTTTAATAGCTTTTGGAATAACTCTGATACATAGATTTTTTTATTTTTCCAGCTCGCTAAATAGTCATGGCATACATTTACTGCGATACGATATATAAATGTCTTCACCGATGCGTCCCCGCGAAATTTTGCGAGTGATCGGTAATAGCGAATAAATGTTTCTTGCGTTAGATCCTCTGCCGTTTGCCAGTCACGTACGTATGTATAAATAAGCTGCAACAAATAAGCACTATATGTATCCATCGCTTCAGTTAATAACCTGTCACGATCATTCACATGCACACGCTCCTTTTAATAAATTTGTAGTTAGACTCATCATAAAGTAGAAAAGTTTCATTTGATATGAAAAAAATATTTCGTATACGTAAATAGTTAAAGTATTCGCATCTATTCTTGCAGCCACTATATCTTCAAACATAACTAAACTTCTGAAAACCGTGTTCATCACATATATTAAATGAGTTTCAGTTGTCCAAAAAATTGTGACTTATGGGGGTAATACATAATGGATGTAATGACAACAGATTTTTTTACTGGTTTACTGTCAATTATTATGATTGACTTAGTACTAGCTGGAGACAATGCATTACTTATAGGGCTAGCTGCAAAAAGCTTACCAAGGCATCAACAGAAAAAAGTAATTTTATGGGGAACTATAGGGGCACTATTAGTTCGCATCTTATTAACTTTAGTAGCACTAAAGCTGCTTGAATTAAATGGCCTTCTTCTAGCGGGAGGAATTTTATTGGTATATATTTCATTTAAATTATTACTAACAAACGAAGAGCATGAAGTAAAATCAAAGAGCAGGAGCTTTTGGGGAGCATTATGGACAATCCTTATAGCAGATATTTTAATGGGAATGGATAATATTATTGCCGTCGCAGGAGCAGCACATGGGAATATCTTATTAGTTATATTCGGATTAATGATTTCCATCCCAATCGTCGTATGGGGTAGTACTCTCGTTATTCGTTTAATAGAAAGGTTTCCGTTTATTATTACAATAGGTGCTGGTGTATTAGTATGGACAGCATCTAAAATGATTGCCAAAGATACCTATATGGCACCTATTTTTGCGAATCAGCAGCAAATATATTTATTTGAAATAATGTTAGTATTGCTCGTCCTCTTAGTAGGGTCGATTATAAAAGGATTAAAACAAGAAGCAGCAATAAAAAGTAAAAGTAAAGCCGTTCCAAAATAATAGAAATCTATATGATAGAATTTGCATGTAAATAGCTGATGTGGTTATCTACGTGGTTCCGTTTTTTGAATGCTTGCTTGCGCTTTCGATAGACTATAAAAAAACAACTAACTATTAGTAGGACTTTAACCTACTAATAGTTAGTTGAACCATTTAACATATTTAAAGACAATTTAATCGAGATTTATCTTTATAAAATTGGCTTCTTTCTATCCTATTTAATGTCGAACAAATCACGTTTACGTTTGCCCTTAATTACCATTTACTAAGCTTGTATTTGACGTGCGATTTTTTCTGTTAAACGTGTCGTTACTTTCGGTAAAACCATTTTAATCATTGGTGTTAGTACTGCGCCTGTAAGACCGCCAGCATTTACTTCTACAGTACCTGTCATTGTTGTTTTACCAGCTGTTTCTTCAGCAGTAAATTGACCGCTACCCGTGAAGTTTTCAGTTAAGCCTTTTAACTCAAATTTAATATTTGAGGGCTCACTAAATTCTACGATGTTTAATTCCATTTTTACGGTTTTTTTAATGCCCTTCATATTTCCTTCGAATGTCCAAATTGATTTTTTATCATCAACTTGCTCGTACTCTTTATAAGCAGGGACTAATGTAGCCCATTTATCAATTTTACTAACATAGTTCCAAACTGTATCGATGCTTACTGGGATTTCTACTGAATGTGTTGCTGTTGCCATAATTCCACTACTTTCTTCTATTATCGTTAAATGAAATACATCTACGATAATATTATTGCACAAAAAGTATTGTAAGGAAACTATCATAAGTCTCTCGTTGCCACACTTCAAAATTACTATAAATGAGTACACCCCACCTTTTTTCATATAAAAAAAGCTTTGGTTAGGGTTTCGAAATATTCACATTTTATTTTATATTTTGTGGCTGTAATTTGCTTAATAATTGCTGTGCCTTTTCCTCTATTTCATTGAAACACTCTTCCAAAACTTCAGCTTTTAACGGCTTACTAATTAAAAATCCTTGCACTTGATCACATGCGGTTTGCATTAAATATGCGAGCTGCTCCTCTGTTTCGATGCCCTCTGCAACAACTTTAAGCTTCAAATGCTTCGCCATCGAAAGAATCATTAATACAAGTGCATCTCCGTCCTTATTTTGGTCGATATGCCAAACGAAGCTGCGGTCAATTTTCAAACAGTCCAGTGGGAAATCCTTTAAATATGATAACGAGGAATAACCTGTACCAAAATCGTCGACTGCAATTGTAATACCGTATGCTTGCAGTTGTTGAATGACCAATGTGACTGATTGCATATTCATCGTCATACTTTCTGTAATTTCAAGCTGCAAATAGCTAGGATTTAATTGAGTATCCTCTAAAATGGAACGGACATAGTCAACTAAGTCCTCTTGTAACAACTGACCAAGAGACAAATTCACGGCAACCTTTCCATATATATTTTTCTCCTGCCACTTTTTCGCTTGTTCACAGGCTGTTTTTAACACCCATTGACCAATAGGAATGATTAAGCCTGATTCCTCAGCTATCGGAATAAACTCGCCTGGCGAAATCCAACCTCTTTCAGGATGCTGCCACCTAATTAACGCTTCCATCGATTGAATTTTTCCCGATTTCAAATGAAGCTGCGGCTGATATTCTAAAAATAATTCATTATTTTGAATAGCTTGGCGTAAATCATTTTCTAGTGAAATACGTTCTGATCGTTTTTCTGTCAATGCAGGCTCATAAAACAATGCATGTTCGACAGTATTTCTAGCTTCATACATCGCAAATTGTCCATACTTTAATAAATCATGTCTATCTAGAGCATCTTTCGGATATTGGGCAATTCCAATATTTAACCGACTATTCAATGAAAAATGCTGAATTTCAAATGGAATCTTCATAACTTCTTGTAAATGCTGAACAATTTTCTGAAGTTGATGTTCAGTTATACTTTCTTCTATTAATACAGCAAACTGCTCTTCTCTTAATAAGAAAACTACATAGTCTTCTGGCAATGCTTGGCGTATCCTTCTTGCTACAATTTGCTTTAGCTTATCAGAATAACGCGAGCCAAGTGTTGACTGAATCATTGACAGACGATCAATTTCAATTACTAATATGATTTTCGTGTTGTCATTTTTATTAAGCTTGTTTTTTAGCTGCTCCATAAAATAACGACCATTCGGTAACCCTGTTAATTCATTAAAATAAGCCATTTTTTGCATCGCTGCTTCCGATTTTTCTAAGGACTGTTTTGCTGATAACACTTCGCGAAATGGATGTTCAATGGCGATATAGTAAACTGTTTGAAACAGCATATAAAAAGCTGCTAGCTGAAATAAATGTCCTATAAAATTATTAATATCGTAAACATCATTATATGTAGTAAATAATATATCACTAATAATTAAACAAACAGACGCTAATATATAATACACATTCTTCTTTTTATTTAATTTATGTTTTTTTAGGACGATAAGAATAAAACAAAATTGAAAAAGCATCGCCACATATTGTAATGCCTTTTTCAAAAATGTTGTTCCATTTTCGTCTACTAACGGCGGCAAAATAGTCTCTAGTGAATAGACAATATAAATCGCCGCACCCATACCAATACTAACTAGTGTCCAAATAGCTAGTCTAAAACTATTTTTCACACGTTTTACTTTAATAGTAAAAATAAATATTAAACCTATTGGTAAAACTAAACGGGAGATCATATAAAACCACGTTGCCATATAAGGGTCCCCTTCATAAATAAAAAACGGCATCCCCTTATACGTTAGTGTATGTGCAATTTCGATAATGCCAATAAACATAAAGAGCGAACTTAAATATACTACTTTGTTCGTGAGGTTATATCTCGATGTAGCCCATATTTGCAGAGCAGTTGACATAGCTGCTACGATGATAAAAATTTCAATTAATAAATGTAATGAAGTGTAATTTTCCATGCCAAAAATACCATATAACTGTTCGCTAAACATAAAAATTACTGTTAATATAATTGCGGAAATTACTACAAATATTATTGGATTTCTAAAATAAAAACTATGTTCATCGATTTTCTTCATCATACTCCTCTCCCTCCCACTTAATAAATTACAAAAATACCCTATTGATATTTATATTACCATACTAATGTTTAGTAAAAGTTTCGTTTTGTGTCTATTATATAAATTTACATTATAGGCTTTTATTATCCTAATTAATGTCAATAGATAACAATAAAGCATTTGTTCAAATCACCTATTTATCTAGGATACAAATAGATACAAATGTATAAAACTAAAAAACCATGTATACGCAGTCCTTTGCGTATACATGGTTTTCATTTAAGACAATCTACCTTTGAAATCCTCGTAGCTAAATTGCTTTTGAATTCGACATTCACCTGTTGCATCTTGAATGACAATCGCTGGTAATGCCATGCCGTTAAACGTATTATTTTTCACCATTGAGTAAATGGCCATATCTTCGAAAACTAAGCGGTCGCCTTGCTTTAATGGTGTATCGAATGCATAATCACCAATAACATCTCCAGCTAAGCAAGTTGGTCCACCTAAACGATAGGCATATGGTTTTTCGCCTACTTTACTTGAGTTTTGTAGCGGTGGGCGATACGGCATTTCTAACACATCTGGCATATGACAAGACGCAGATGTATCTAAAATCGCAAGCTCCATTCCGTTTTCTAACGTTTCAAGAACAGTTGTCACTAAGAAACCAGCACGGTAAGCAATTGCTTCACCTGGCTCTAAATATACTTCAAGCCCGTATTTTTCCTGCATCCGTGTAATGCATTGTTCAAGTAGTTCGATATTATAACCATCACGTGTAATATGATGACCACCACCGAAGTTTATCCACTTCATTTGCGGTAGCCATTGACCGAATTTCTCTTCTACTGCTTCAAGTGTAATCGCTAATGCATCTGAATCTTGTTCACATAAAGTATGGAAATGAATACCGTCGATTTGACCTAGTAGCTCTGGTTTAAAATGCTTTAATGTTACCCCAAAACGACAGCCGCGCGCACAAGGGTCATAAATTTCTTGACCTTCCTGCGTTGAACATTCTGGGTTAATACGTAAGCCAACACTTTTACCTGCTGCATGTACTTTGGCACCGTATTTTTCTACTTGTGCAAATGAGTTAAAAACAACATGATCGCATAGCGAAATTATTTCATCAATTTCATCTTCGCGATATGCGGGTGAAAACACATGATTTTCCTTGCCCATTTCCTCATAACCAAGGCGCGCTTCATATAAGCCACTCGCTGCTGTACCACTTAAATATTTGCCTATCAATGGGTACATCGAAAACATTGAAAAAGCTTTCTGCGCTAAAATGATTTTACAGCCCGTACGTTCCATTACACCATGCAAAATTTGAAGATTTTTTTCAATTAAACCCTCATCTACAACATAGCTAGGTGTTGGTAATTGATCAAACTTCATATTAGTCCACTAGCTCCGGATTGAAGCTTTCCTTCCAAGGTAATCCCCATTTATTTAATGCTTCCATGAATGGATCTGGATTAAACTCTTCAATGTTGTAAACACCTGGTTTATTCCACTCACCATTTAATATCATCATTGCACCAATCATCGCAGGCACACCTGTCGTATAAGAAACTGCTTGAGAACCAACTTCTTTATAGCACTCTTCGTGGTCACATACGTTGTACACATAATACGTTTTAGGTTGCCCATCTTTTTTACCTCGGAAAATACAGCCGATGTTTGTTTTTCCTTTTGTACGTGGCCCAAGTGATGCTGGGTCTGGTAACACCGCTTTTAAAAATTGTAATGGAATAATTTCCTTACCTTCATACATAATTGGCTCGATTGATGTCATACCAACGTTTTCTAAGCATTTTAAATGCGTCAAATAGCTTTGACCAAATGTCATGAAGAAACGAATTTGTTTTAAGCCCGGCACGTTTTGTGCAAGTGATTCAAGTTCTTCATGGTATAGCAAGTACATATCTTTTTCGCCAACTTCATCAAAATTGTACACACGTTTTATCTCCATTGGTTGCGTTTCAATCCACTCTCCTTCTTTCCAATAACGGCCGTTAGCTGATACTTCACGGATATTAATTTCTGGGTTGAAGTTTGTTGCAAATGGATAGCCATGGTCTCCACCATTGCAGTCTAAAATATCGATGTATTCAATTTCATCAAAATGGTGTTTAAGTGCATGTGCTGTGAAGACGCCAGTTACACCTGGATCAAAGCCAGAACCTAAAAGTGCTGTAATACCCGCTTCTTCAAAACGTTCGCGGTATTCCCATTGCCATTTGTATTCGAATTTTGCAGTGTCTTCTGGCTCGTAGTTCGCCGTATCCATATAGTGCGTTTTTGTCGCTAAACATGCATCCATAATCGTTAAATCTTGATATGGTAAAGCTAAGTTCATGACGATATCAGGTTTTACTTCGTTGATTAATGCGATTAACTCCTCAACATTGTCTGCATCTACTTGTGCAGTCGTGATTTTTGTACCTTGACCGTCTAATTTTGCTTTTAATTCATCACATTTTGACTTTGTACGGCTCGCAATGCAAATTTCCTCAAATACTTCACTGTTTTGAACACATTTGTGGATAGCAACTGAAGCTACGCCACCTGCACCAATAATTAACGCTTTACCCATTTCACTCGTCTCCTTTATTTTCAACTTCTGTTAATAACGTTTGTACATAATTCGGTAAGTAAAAGGCACCTTTATGTAGATTTGAGTTATAGTATTTTGTTGAAATATTATTTGATTTCCATACACTTGCACTCATATCTTTTACCGGGTGATATTTTTTTGAGGCAAAGCCAAATAGCCAGTGCCCTGACGGATATGTCGGGATATGTGCTTGATACACACGACTAATCGGGAAGCACTCAATAATGCGTTGATGTGCACGTTGCATAGCAGCAACATCTTCATCATAAAACGGGCTCTCATGTTGATTAACCATAATGCCATCTTCTTTTAATGCTTTATAGCAGCTACCGTAAAACTCTCGCGTAAATAATCCTTCGCCCGGTCCGAAAGGGTCTGTGGAATCAACGATAATTAAATCGTATTCATTGTCACAAGAGCGGATATACTTTAAGCCGTCCTCAATATGAATATGCACACGCGGATCATTTAATTTGCTCGCTGTTTGCGGTAAATACTGTTTGGATACTTCAATGACCATTTCATCGATTTCCACTAAATCAATATGCTCAATCGATTTGTACTGTACTAACTCACGAATGACGCCGCCATCTCCAGCACCAATTACTAAAACCTTTTTTGGATTTGGATGGACTGCCATTGGAATATGTGTAATCATTTCGTGATAAATAAATTCATCTTTTTCCGTTAGCATCATAAAACCGTCTAATGTTAAAAAGCGCCCAAATTCCTTTGATTCAAATACATCAATACGTTGAAATTCACTGTGTGCACTATATAATTGGCGGTCGATTTTGATAGATAACTTCACATCTGGTGTATGGCTTTCGCTAAACCATAATTCCATGTTACAGCACCTCCGTTAACACATTGAGTCGCTTGATTTCTAAATCCTCTGGCCCGATAATCGTACAATCCTTTTCTTTGGCATACTCAATGTACTGTACAATTTCTTCCGTTATTTTTTCACCTGGAGCCAAAATCGGAATACCCGGCGGATAGCACATTACAAATTCGCTACATACACGGCCAATTGTGTCTTGTAGTAGCAATGATTCCTTTTCTGCATAAAACGCATATTGTGGTGTCGTCATAACTTGGGGATCGATATACTCTTGCGTAATTAGACCTGCCTTATCTGTTTTATAGCGACGTCTAATTTCGGCAAGTGCACTTACTAATCGCTCCACATCTCGCTCGCGGTCCCCTACTGACACATACGCTAAAATATTGCCAATATCACCAAACTCAATTTGAATATCATATTCATCTCGTAAAATATCGTATACTTCAATACCTGCTAAACCGATATCTAATGTGTGCACAGATAGCTTTGTCGCATCAAAATCATAGATACTATCGCCATTAATAAGCTCGCTTGAATAGGCGTAATAATCACCAATTTTATTAATTTCATCGCGTGCATATTGTGATAGTTTGATAACATGGTCGAAAATTCCTTCCCCTTTTAGCGCTAAATTACGACGAGATAAATCTAAGCTTGAGAGCAGTAAATAAGAACCACTAGTTGTTTGCGTTAAGTTGACAATTTGACGTGCATAACCCGCATTTATAGATGGACCCATTAGTAAAAATGAACTTTGCGTTAAGCTTCCACCTGATTTATGCATACTAACTGCTGCCATATCAGCCCCAGCTGCCATAGCAGAAACTGGCATATCTTTTCCAAAATAAAAATGTGTACCGTGCGCCTCATCAGCAAGAACGAGCATATTATGATCATGTGCCAATTTCACAATGCCACGTAAATCTGAGCAAATACCGTAATATGTCGGATTATTGACTAAAATCGCCTTTGCATCTGGATTTTCTTTTATTGCTTTTTCTACTTGCGAAATTTTCATACCAAGCGCAATCCCAAGGCGATAATCCATATCGGGATTGACATAAACCGGTTCTGCGCCACAAACAACTAATGCATTAATAACACTGCGATGGACGTTACGTGGCAAAATGATTTTATCGCCGCGCTTACATGCTGTTAATACCATTGACTGCACAGCAGAAGTTGTACCGTTCACCATGAAAAAGGCATGTGCTGCACCGAAAGCTTCTGCGGCTAACTCCTCGGCATCTTTAATTACCGATACAGGATGACATAAATTATCTAACGGCTTCATCGAGTTCACATCGACACCGACACACTGCTCTCCTAAAAACGCCGTCAACTCTGGATTACCGCGGCCCCGCTTATGTCCCGGTACATCAAAAGGGACGATACGCTTACGCTTAAATGCCTGTAACGCATCGTATATAGGTGCGTTATGTTGCGATAATTGTTCGTACATACTTCATTCATCTCCTGTTTGCCATAAATAAGTGCTGCCCCATTCAAGTGCTGCAAATTAACGCTGATAAAAATGCTCTGACAACGCAAAAAGAAGCAAGCGAATGGTATAAGCACCATCACTTGCTTCTATGTATCAATAATATTCGAAAAAGTGCGACAATAAAAATAATAGATATTTTTACCGTACGCAAATACAATCATAGCTATGCTAAGAAGGAAGCTTTTTCAATATTCATACATAACCGAATAGGTTTTTAGAGTCTATATAGCAAATAATTACTTTTACTACTCTTATTGACCGTTTCACAAGTTGATGTGTAATTTATACACTGGTTGTAAAGTAACCAACTTATAAAATTTGAGCTTCTAACTCAATCAATAAAGCAACATGACGTTGCCAGTCGGCAGTTGACCCGGCTGTCCGTATGGCCTTAACTTTCTTAAAGAAAGTGGTCAAAAAGTATTTTGCTGGAAAGACCCTAATGAATATTTGCTTTCCAATTTAATAACTCGTTCATCTTAACAACGCAATTCTAAATTGTCAATTGTATAAAAGATATTTTTTTGGATATTTTAATTCAAATTTACATAATTTATAGATTCGCCGTTGGTATGACTGGATTTCTCACTTTTTTTATTTTCTAAAATTTTCGCCTAAGGTTAGTTCCATAATTAGTAAATTTAGATTGCTTATTTGTTAGCAATTTTCTGTGTAACAGGATGAAAACCCACTAATTCAGTCGCTCGTGTAATATGCGGGCGTATTTCTTATTTTTATCTACTGGATAAAATGTGCCAATAAATACTTCTCGTTCATCATTTAGCTTGCCGTATAAATTCATCCCGTCTTCTGGTAATTCTTCTAGTAAATCTATATGAATATCCTGTGATTTATATGAATTCGCTTTTATAACAATTGGCAAATCCGCTTCAACATTCGCTTTATCGAAATTTAACAATAATTTTTCCAACGTCACCGCTACTTCCCCATTATTACTAAGTGAAATGCGAACTGTATGCTTCCCTGGAGCTAATACATCAATCGAAGTATCCGCTCGAAAGCCAGATTCTTTATGCTCACTAGCAAGTTTAATAGGGATTAACTTTTGCGTAAGTAATGGCTTGCCAGCAAACGTCAATGTTAACGTGTCAAGTTCATCCATTACTTTTAATTGATCATAGGACAAATATACAAAGAGGATGATCTCATAATAAATCTTCTCTTCAATTTCATATCGATCACCTAATTTCATGTCAAAATGATCCGCATCAATACCATTTAATGCTATTGTCATATAATGCGCATTCCGACGTAAAAAACTAGCCTGTTCATAAGTAGTCACCGCTTGAAAAAAGAAAGCATTATCACCTTCTACTACAGCCTGATCTTTCGGCTGGTCATATATTAAAAATGCACTATCTTCAAATGGATAGTCATATTCTGGTGGCGCAACAAAAGTGGCACTATGATCCTCGCTACAACCTGCGAGAATAAGTAATACAAGTAATAACCATTTCTTCATTTATTTCGCCCCCTATAGCATCCACAACATAATGAAAATAATAATTAGTGCAATCACCGAAGTCATTAGTTGCACAATATAATACTTTTCTTCTTTAGCAAAAATATATTCAAATAATAAAGTCGTTCCAAAAAATGTAATGGCAAATGCAGCGACAATAAAGCCATGTACGATATAACTTGAACTTACTAGTAATAACAAGCCCATAATTAAGCCAATACTTAAAATAATCGATACGACTAATTGTGCCTTATTTACATAAGTTTTTTTACGTTTCGGTAAATGCAATAATTTCGGCATTGTTTGTTGAAGGAGATTAGTTAAGATTATCACTGCAGTCGCTAGTATTACCGTCATCCCAGTTTTCGGCTTTGCTTGCTCTATATAATGCTGGAACTTCGTAACAGAAGGTCCTTCAACTTTATAAAATAAACGCGACTGTAAATCAATGACCCCAAGCCATGATTTAAAATCAAATACTTTTAGTTTAAGCTGCTGTCCGTCCTCCATTTTGACAATTATATCCGTATAATTTCCATATCTTGGTTCCACAGATTCTGTTAATATCATCGAATGCATAAATTCGTTAATAAATTCTCGGTCATTATAACCTTTTGTAAATAAATACATGCTTGAATCTCGTACTAAAAACTCCTCGCGACTGCTTGGTCTTCCTGCAATATAAAATTTCTCCGCGCTCGATTGCTCAATCATTGTTTCGAATGGTGTTGCTTGTTTTACTACTTTTTCTTTTTGATTTGGTGCTGTAACTATAAGTAAAAATAGTACTGCGCAAGTAGCAAGGAGTGACACTGGATACTGCCATTTAAAATGATTCTTTTTTTGCGCTTTTTGCAATATTTTCCGTTCTAATTCTATTGTAAAATAGTTTTTTTCACCAAAGTGCTTATCCATTTCTCGCTTCCAACTACTCATGTAGCAACACCTCCCATTCACTCGTTTCTAGTTTCTCCTTTAACTGCTCACGTCCTCGTTTGAGCCTTGTTTTCACTGTGTTTTCAGAGCACTCTAGTAGTGCGGCAATATCGCGAATTTTTAGTTCTTCATAATAATAAAGTATGAGCACCTCTCTATAATGCATAGCTAGTTCAAGCAAAGCCTCAATCAGCTCGCTTTTTTCATGTGCTAGCACAGCCTGCCTTTCAATCGATGGTGCTGTAGTTGTCATTTGAAAAGGTTGCAATAAACGTCTCTTTTTTGCACGCCAGCTTCGTAAATAATCATGGCTTTTATGTACTGTAATTTTAACTAAATATGTTTTCAATGTTGACTTTCCTTCAAAGCGGCTATGGTTGTTGTAGTAAGCTAAAAATACATCTTGGACAATTTCCTCTGCCGCTGCCCAGTCCTTCACATATAAATACGCAACGCGAATGCAATATTCACCGTAGTCATTCATTACCTTCTGTAAATCCACCCTTTTCTCACCTCACTTTTCTGCACTTTCTTTATAGTCGCATATTTTTCAGAAATAGTTTCAAAAATATGTTAATATTTTTGAATCAAAATGGAAATCCAGTCGTCTAAGTTAGAAAAGAACGTGGAAAGTAAACATTTTACAACAAATTTGAAAGGAGACGAGGGCTAAAGATGTTTTCACTCGACCGTGATTATGCGCAGTATCACGAGCAAGTATATGCATTTATTTATTATTTAACATTTGATAAATCACTTGCTGAAGACTTAATGCAGGAAACATTTATCCGTGCATATGATGCAAGAACAAGCTTTCGCGGGCAAGCAACGATGCTTACGTGGCTTCGAAAAATCGCTCGAAATTTAACATATGACTATTATAAGCGGCAAAAAATTTTGAGATTTATTCGGTTTACAAATACATACGAACAGTTCTTACCTTCTGCTGAGGAACTACTACATGTGCAAGAGGATGTCCGTGAGCTATACAAAGCGCTTTCGCAATTAAAGTTTGAATTTAGAGCCGCAATCTCATTACGAAAAATTGAAGAATTATCAATTAAAGAGACAGCTCAAGTACTCGGTTGGAGTGAAGCAAAAGTAAAAAATAATACAGAGCGTGGGCTTAGGGCATTAAGAGTATTAATGGAAGGAGAACAAACTGATGAATGATTTAAAACGGATCCTACCTCCTAAACGGTCTAATGAAAAAGTGGCTGAATCACTTGCAATTATTAAAGCTCGGATAAAGCAAAAAGAAGGTCGCGTAAAGTTGCAATATCGTACAATACTTCCGACAACTGTTATTGCAGCCATTTTACTTATTTGGTCATTTTCTGTTTCTCCTTCGATTGATCAAATAACGGCGACTAGCAGCTCTATTAATAAAATCTATTTTGTCGAAAATTTCAATACAGAGCCTATTTTTAATTTGAATGCTTGGTACTATATAGATACCGAGCAAGTAAAAACTACAAAGGAAATCATATTTCTGGAACAGCTAGGTGAGGACCTTCGTACTTCAACTGAAATAGATAGTGCTAAAAATCGAAATGCTTCAAGCGATTACTTACTTCTGTTTGAAGATGGCAAAAAGCAGTATCTCCAGTTCTACTCAACATTCGACGACAACAGGGAAACTGGATTTGTAAAAGACTGCGTGACTCAGCAAATTCTTCAACTTACAGATCAGCGAAAGCAATCACTACACGATATGAATTTAAAGTATAGAGAAAATAACAATTTTTTTAATAATTTTATTAAATATCTTTTTAGTGTCATTGGGATTTGTGCTTTTTTGTTACTGATAAAAAAATTTACAGGTTATTTTCCATTCCAATCTAATCGTCCTAATAAAAAAAGATACTTTTTCTATGGCTTAGGCGCTTATTTATATGTATCAATTTTTCTAAGAGGTACTAGTATATATCTCTTCGGTACAACACATGCCATCTTTATAATTTGTGCTATTTTCATTCCATATGCTATTTATTTTTTACGTAATTTTAAACTTACAGACCGCGTGCGCTCGATGTGGGAGCTACCACTATTATTAGCGCTCCTATTCTTTATAGGGGTTATCTTTTCTCTATAAGAAAATTGCTAAAAAATTCGGTTGCTAAAGAGGTATATTTATCTAAATTTAGTAAGTTATTAATCTAATATTACAAAATATTTATATAACAAAAAACTGCGGGCAACGTTCGCCCGCAGTTTCTACTTCTACTTCAATCTTTCTAAATCCTGATAATCTTGCATAAAACGACCGCCATCTGCAACTACTGAATGGTAGAGCGCTTTTACAGCTGCAGTTTTATCAAGCCCCATGTCTTTTTTAATTGCTTTCAACTCATCGTGTAATTCGCGGTGCTCGTTAATTAATTTCAGCATCGTATTTTTATTATATTTCATCGTCAAGCTCCTTCTACATTACTTGAATAAATACTACTTTTAAATAGTCGAATTCAGGGTAGTTATGTGGTGTACGGAAATCTTCCGGTAATTGATGTTGCTCTAATATTTTATAGCGCTTGTTCGAGTCTTTAAAAGCTTTATCAATAAATGTTTTGAACTTTTTCATATTGAAACTCGCATTATTTGTTGATGCAATAATAACACCTTTATCCGCCGTAATCGCTATTGCATCCTTCAGCAATTTCGGATAATCTTTTGCTGTACTAAACGTCATTTTTTTCGTGCGGGCAAAACTAGGTGGGTCCAGCACTACTACATCAAATTGCAATCCGTGCCGTGCTGCATAGCTGAAATAATCAAATACATTCATGACTTTAATATCTTGGGACTCATAATCAATGCCGTTCACAGCAAATTGTTCAATTGTTTTCGGCAAGCTTCGTTTTGCAAGGTCTACACTTGTCGTACTCACAGCACCGCCTAAAGCAGCTGCTACAGAAAATGCGCCTGTGTAAGAAAACGTATTTAATACCGTTTTATCCAGTGAATAATTATCACGTAATGCTTTACGTACATTACGCTGATCTAAGAAAATACCCGTCATAGCTCCGTCATTTAAATCCACTGCAAAGTTCATACCGTTCTCTTGAATGATAAGCGGGAATTCACCGACCTCACCCGATACATAATCGTCCTGTTCCACATACTGACCGTTAACATTAAATCGTTTCTTTTCATACACACCGCGCGCATTCACGACTTCAGCAAGGGCAGTATACACATCTTCTCGGAATGAATAGATGCCTTCACTGTACCAGCTCACCATATAGAAGCCGTTAAAGATATCAATCGTTAACCCACCAATGCCGTCGCCTTCACCGTTAAAAATACGGAAAGCTGTAGTATCTTCAGATGCGTAAAAATCTGCTCGCTTCTCTGCAGCTTCACGAATTTTTTTGGCAAAAAACTTCACATCAATTTGACTTTTTTCTTTACGAGTTAATACCCAGCCAATCCCTTTATTTTGTACGCCATAATAGCCTGTTGCGATATATTGCCCCTGTTTATTCACTAAACGGACAATTGTACCTTCAGCAATCGACACTTCTGGTATTTCAACCGCGTCCTTTAATATTAATGGATAACCGTTCGTTAGTTCCTTTACAAACGTATCCTTTACGTATAATTCCACTATATTTGTCATTGTGTCATCCTCTATTTTATAGTTCTTTTATTATGTCATGCTTTTACGAAATATGCGAAATTAAAAAGCGATTCGCCACCAAGGACGAATCGCTTCTCCTACATTATTTTACTACGATGTTTACTAATTTACCCGGAATGACAATTACTTTTACAACGTCTTTTCCTGCGATAAATTCTTGTACTCTTTCATCAGCTAGTGCAGCAGCCTCTAAGTCTTCTTTTGAAATATCTTTAGCTACTTTCACTTTAGCACGTACTTTTCCTAAAACTTGTACGACAACCTCTACCTCATCATCAACAAGTTTAGACTCATCGTAAGTTGGCCATGTAGAATATGTGATTGTGCCTTCGTGACCAAGTTTTTCCCATAGCTCTTCTGAAATATGACGAGTGATTGGAGAAAGCATTTTAACAAAGCCTTCAACGTATTCTTTAGGGATAGAGTCAACTTTATAACATTCATTGATGAACACCATCATTTGAGAAACAGCTGTGTTATAGCGCATTGCTTCAAAGTCTTCAGTTACTTTTTTCACTGTTTGATGATAAATACGCTCTAATTTCAAATCGTTTGTGTCAACAATTTTTTCGTTTAGTGTACCATTATCTGAAACAAATAAACGCCAAATTCGATCTAAGAATCGACGAGCTCCGTCTAGTC
Source organism: Solibacillus sp. CAU 1738 (assembly GCF_039888725.1). Classification (NCBI taxonomy): domain Bacteria; kingdom Bacillati; phylum Bacillota; class Bacilli; order Caryophanales; family Caryophanaceae; genus Solibacillus; species Solibacillus sp. CAU 1738. The sequence continues at coordinate 31,431 of NZ_JBDQQN010000001.1, read as the reverse complement.
CATTTGTAGACCAAGCTTTCGATGATTCAAGTGGTCCCATAAACATTTCGTATAAGCGTAATGTATCTGCACCGTGTGATTCAACGATATCATCTGGGTTTACTACATTCCCTTTAGATTTAGACATTTTCTCGTTGTTTTCACCTAAAATCATTCCTTGGTTAAATAACTTTTGGAATGGCTCTTTCGTATGAACAACACCTAAATCGTAAAGTACTTTATGCCAGAAGCGAGCGTATAGTAAATGTAGTACTGCATGTTCTGCACCACCTACATAAATATCAACTGGTAACCAACGCTTAGCTAGTTCCGGATCAATAATCATTTCATCATTATGCGGATCAATATAACGTAAGTAGTACCAACAGCTACCAGCCCATTGTGGCATTGTATTCGTTTCACGACGACCTTTTTTACCTGTTACAGGGTCAACAACATTTACCCATTCAGTAATATTTGCTAGTGGAGATTCACCTGTTCCACTTGGTTTAATATCGTTCGTTTTCGGAAGCATAAGTGGAAGCTCTGACTCAGGAACTGCTGTCATCGTACCATCTTCCCAGTGAATAACTGGAATTGGTTCACCCCAATAACGTTGACGGCTAAATAACCAGTCACGTAGACGGTAAGAAATTTTCTTCTCACCCACACCTTTTTCTTCCAGCCACTCGATTGCTTTTGCAATACCTTCTTCTTTATTTAAACCATCAAGGAAACCTGAATTAATGTGGACACCGTCACCTGTAAAGGCTTCTTTTTCAATGTCGCCACCTTCAAGTACCGCTTTAATTGGAAGTTTAAATTCTTTAGCAAACTCATAATCGCGTTCATCATGAGCAGGAACGGCCATAATCGCACCAGTTCCGTAACTTACTAATACATAATCAGCAATCCAAATAGGCATTTTTTCGCCATTAATTGGATTCACCGCATAAGCACCAGTAAATACGCCTGTTTTTTCTTTCGCTAAATCTGTACGTTCTAAGTCTGATTTTAGCTTTACTTTATCCATATAAGCTTCCACAGCTGCTTGTTGCTCTGGTGTTGTAATTTCTGAAACTAACTTATGCTCCGGAGCAAGAACTGCATATGTTGCCCCGAATAAAGTATCCGGGCGAGTTGTAAATACTTTAAAAGTATGGTCTGAGCCATCGATAGCGAACGTTACTTCAGCCCCTTCAGAACGACCGATCCAGTTACGTTGCATTTCTTTTAAACTTTCTGGCCAATCAAGATCGTCTAAATCTTCTAGTAAGCGATCTGCATACTCAGTTATACGTAAAATCCACTGACGCATTGGACGTCTTTCAACTGGGTGACCACCACGTTCAGATTTTCCGTCGATTACTTCTTCATTTGCAAGCACTGTACCTAATGCCGGACACCAGTTTACAGCTACTTCATCGACATAGGCTAAGCCTTTATTAAATAATTGAATGAAAATCCATTGTGTCCATTTGTAGTAGCTTGGATCTGTCGTATTAATTTCACGATCCCAGTCATACGAAAAACCTAAGTCATTCATTTGTCTTTTGAATGTAGCTATATTTTTTGCTGTAAATTCAGCAGGGTCATTTCCAGTATCAAGTGCATACTGTTCAGCAGGTAAACCGAACGCGTCCCACCCCATTGGATGCAATACGTTATAACCTTGCATACGTTTATAAGCACTTAAAATATCCGTAGCAATATAGCCAATTGGATGCCCTACGTGTAAACCTACCCCTGATGGATACGGGAACATATCTAGCGCAAAAAACTTCGGTTTGTCATTATCATTTACCGTTTTAAATGTCTTGTTGTCAGCCCAATATTTTTGCCATTTTTTTTCGATTTGTTGATGATTAAAACTCACTTTTCTTCCTCCTTAAAGTATTAGTTTCGACTTGTTTTCGCGCGCCTAAACGGAATTGACGAAATTTTTCAAAAAATAAAAAAACTCGCCCCATTCCGTAAAGAAAGGGACGAGAGGTATTTAACTCCCGCGGTACCACCCACATTAGTGACACTGCACTCAGCTTAATTTCTTAACGCGAAAACACGGCAATTAGTTACTGTATTCACTAAAAGCAAACTCAAAGGCGAGTTCAATTTGTTCACTTACTAGCTTCCACCAGCCGCTAGCTCTCTAAAAAAGTGTCGAAATTTACTATTCCTTGTCACAGTCGTTTATATATTGCATTTATTTTAATGGAATTGTTCGGAAAGCACAAGTCTTATTTGGAAACTACTCGATCATAAAGTAAACATGGAATGATAGCTACTAATAAAATCCCCGTCAATATAATGGCTAAAACTTGCATGCCATATAAATCAACCATTATTCCACCAAATAATGGTCCAATCGTACGTCCCACAGTTGTTGCACTATTGACAACACCTTGATAAAAACCTTGCTTCCCTTTTGGTGCCATTTTATTCGCAACAGTCGGTATAGCTGGAGAGAAAAATACTTCTCCTAGTGTAAGAACGACCATTGCCGCAGCAAACATTTTGAAGTCTTCTGCAATAGATACTATACCGAAAGAAATGCCCATTAACACTAATCCAAATATTAGTTGATGTTTTAGTTTATGCTCCCAATATTGAATGAGTGGGCGAATAAATGGTTGGATTCCCACTATTAATAGCCCATTAATTGTCCATAACAAACTATATTGTGATAAGCTTACACCAAGCCCTTGCGTGTAAGAAGAAATTGTTGCACTCCATTGCGAATAGGACAACCAGTAAAAGACTAATGCAATACACAATATTAGTAATGCATAGAAAGTTGCCTTCGATTGTAAGCCTGTACTTTCTGCAATTACATTTTTAGGAGCCATTTCTTTCGTATCAAATCGTTTATATGTAAACAACACTAGTAAAATGAAAATGGAATACGTCGCTAAATTTGCTATAAATACATACTCAAAATTTAATTCTGCAATAACGCCTGCCAATGCTGGACCAATAGCAACTCCTACATTACTTGCTAAAAAGATCGTATTAAATGCCTTACGTTCCCCTGTCGGCCAAGCACTACCAATAAGTGCATACATCGCAGGGAAAACAATCCCTCCACTAAAGCCAATAAAGGTTAGAAAAACGACATAATACGGCCATTCATGCCAAACGGCTAATAAAAATAAGGCTAAAAAATTACTCCAAACACCTACCAAAATCGTTTTATAGCCACCTATTTTATCAAATAAAAATCCACCAAGTAAATTACCGAAAACTGCTGCTAAAGAATTTAACATTAATACAACACCAGCAATTGTAAGAGACTTTCCTAAATGATTGTGAATATAAATACTATTTAACGGCCATAGGAAGGAGCTGCCAACTGAATTCAAAAACATACCAATTACTAAATACCACACTTGCTTTGGCAAAAAATACCCTCCTAAAACTCTAACTATATGAAATAAATACTTGCACTTTTTTATTCCAAAAAAACAGTTTATGCTTATTTTAAAAAAAGTACAAGAAAAATTTTTCAATATGTCACTTTGCTTAACACGTGTTAAAATAATGAGTTAGAGGAGTGACTAACATGACAGAAACAAATTTCCCTTTCCCATCAGATGGAAAGCGGTATTATACATGGAATCGTTATTTACGAAATGAATTCGGAAAAAAAGTATATAAAGTGGCACTTGATGCTGGTTTTGATTGCCCTAACCGTGATGGTACAGTTGCATTTGGAGGCTGTACGTTTTGCTCAGCAGCAGGATCTGGTGATTTCGCCGGCAATAAAGTGGATCCCATTGATGTACAGTTTGCTGAAATTAAAGCGAAAATGGAGAATAAATGGAAAGACGGCTTAACGATGGCATATTTCCAAGCATATACAAACACACATGCTCCACTTGAAGTATTAAAAGAAAAGTTCGAAGCTGCACTAGCTTGTGAAGGGGTAATGGGTTTGAGTATAGCAACTCGTCCCGATTGTTTGCCAGATGACGTTGTCGAATATTTGGCAGAATTAAATGAACGCACTTACCTATGGGTAGAACTTGGTTTACAAACAGTACATGAAAAAACAGCAAACTTAATTAACCGCGCACATGATTATCAAACTTATGTAGAAGGTGTCGAAAAACTGCGAAAGCACAATATTCGCATTGTTACACATATAATTAATGGTTTACCTCTTGAAGACTACGATATGATGATGGAAACTGCGCGTGAAGTAGCGAAGCTTGATGTACAAGGCATTAAAATTCATTTACTGCATTTATTAAAGGGGACACCGCTCGTAAAACAGTATGAAAAAGGGATGCTAGAATTTATGGATAAGGATGCATACATTCAACTCGTAGCAGACCAGTTGGAAATTATTCCCCCGGAAATGATAGTTCACCGTATTACAGGGGATGGTCCTATTGATTTAATGATTGGTCCAATGTGGAGTGTAAATAAATGGGAAGTACTGAACGGGATTGATGCCGAATTAGAGCGTCGAGGTTCATGGCAAGGAAAACACTTTAAAGCGGAAGTGAAAAAATGAAATTACAACGTGTATTACAATATGCACAAAGCTTATTAAAGGACGCGGTACATGAAGGGGATATTGCCGTGGATGCTACTGCTGGTAATGGACATGATACGCTATTTTTAGCACAGCTTGTCGGAGATGATGGGTATGTTTACGCATTTGATGTACAAAAAGAAGCGGTTGATTCGACATTACATCGTTTACTAGACAATGCGCTCGAACACCGCGCAATCGTCCTCAAAGATGGTCATGAAAACATTGGAAAGTATGTGACTAAACAAGTTGCAGGTGCAATTTTTAATCTTGGGTATTTACCAGGGAGCAATCACGAAATAATTACAAAACCAAATACGACAATTGCTGCACTTGAATCACTATTACAATTATTAAAAATCGGTGGTGTAATTGTCCTTGTCATTTATCATGGACATGAAGGCGGTAAAGAAGAACGAGACGCGATCATTCGCTACGTAAGCAGCTTGCCACAAAAATATGTTCATGTATTACGCTATGAATTTTTAAACCAGCATAATGATCCACCGTTTGTTATCGCTTTAGAAAAAGTGAAGGATTTACCTACTAAGTAGTTGAGGGCACTGAAAAAGTCCTGTAGTCACAAATTAGAGAGTACTAGAACGAAAAACGTTCTTGTACTCTCTTTTTCTTCAATGCCGTTGATTTCCATTCCGGCGAACGCGTTTCGCGGGCTGGATCCATACCTTTTGTAAAAGGAGGCACATTTACAGCCCCTTGAAGTTGACAGTAATCACTTAAGATAACTTCACGATTTTACTATTTTTCACTTCTCCATTTGAAAAGAATATCATTTAACTGCCTCGAACGTAATAACTTGATTTGGATTGGTTGGATATTGTTTATATTTATAGTCAGCTGAAATCACAATATCTTTAAATCCGATTTGCATTAGGAGCCTTTTAAATTCTTTCACTCCATACCATTTCAATTTGAAAACTTCAAATTCGCTCTCAATACATTTACCTTCTTTCCACTTATCATAACGATGATGAGAGATTGTAGTTTGTTCAATGTAATTTATTTCAGATTCGGTAATTTGAAATGTGATAAGGTCACCTTGTGTATTAGAAAAAGTACGATATGTAGATTTCCCTTCAACGAAATCTGTCGGCAAAAATATATCTATTATTATCCGACCATCTGATTCCAAATGATTATAAAAATTGGATATTATATTGAATGCTTTTTCTTCATCGCTAATTAATAAAAATGTTCCTGTTGGGATAATAATTGCTTCATATAGTTGTTCTGATTGAAATGTCTCCATATCTGCTCGAAAAACATTTGCTTCTTTATATGCCTTTTTTAAATTATCTCGACAGTAATCTAGCATTTCTTCAGAAAGGTCGAAACCATCCACTGTATACCCCTTTTCAAGTAATGGAATTAAAATACGACCTGTCCCCACAGCCGGCTCTAATATTCTTCCTTTTACTCGGCTTAATCTACTACTATAATACTCAACATCCCCAAATGAACTGCCAATTGGTTTATCTAAATTATAAACCTCAGCTGAAATAGAATTATACATCTTCATTGCCCCCTCCGATATACTTGATATTTCATTTGCCTATATTTTGTATAATAACATTTTTTTGTAAAAAATTAATTAAACATAACGGTAATCTGACAAAAAATCGCTTTTGCTGATAACACCTATAAAAATTGCAACTACTTTTTTATCCACAAAAAAGAATCTGCCCTCTGAAAGAAAGCAGATTCTTATATAACTTTGCAGTAAAATTTCATTTCAAAATGACTTTTAGAAAATCCCTTATTGCATATTATTTTTCTTTATTTTTTTCACTATATTTAATCCAGAAGTCTGCACCTTTAATACCTAATGGACGAGGATCAAAGACAGGATCTTTTCCTTCTTTTTTCTGTTTCTCGTAATCTTTTAATGCAATAATAGCTGGCTTCATAATAATTAAAATGGCAATTACGTTGATCCATACCATTAGTCCTAAACCAACGTCCCCCATTCCCCATGCGATATCTGATGTACGAATTGTACCGTAGAAGGCAGCTATTAAGATAACTATTTTTGCAATCCAAATAGCGATCTTCTCATTTTTACCTGATAATAAATAAGCTACATTCGTTTCAGCAATATAGTAATATGCCATAATCGTAGTAAAGGCGAAGAAGAATAATGCTATCGCAACGAAAGGACTACCGAACCCTGGCAATGAACTTTCAACTGCATATTGTGTATACGTTGCTCCTTCTTTTATCGATTGCGCAAAAGAAATTTGAGCATCGCCTGTATACTTCCCTTGGCCGAATTCACCAGTAAAAATAGTTGGATGAATCGTATAAGGTTCGCCATTTACTTCAAGCGGCTCTCCTTCTACCATAACTTGAACTTTATCCAAGCTTTCGTCGTGTACATTATACATTCCTGTGAATAAAATCATAAACGCTGTCGCTGAACATACTAACAAAGTATCAATATAAACAGATGCAGCTTGCACTAATCCTTGCTTTGCTGGATGCGATACTTCTGCAGCGGCAGCAGGGTGAGCACCAGTCCCTTGACCTGCTTCATTTGAGTAAATACCGCGTTTTACCCCCCAAGCAATTGCAGAACCTACAATACCCCCAAATAATTCTTGCGCACCAAATGCACTTGAGAAAATTAATGCAATAACGCTTGGTACTTCGGAAATATTCATCACAATTATAATTAAAGCCATAATAACGTACGCAATCGCCATGAAAGGTACGATAATTTGTGCTGCGTTCGCAATGGATTTAACCCCACCAATAATAATAACACCAAGTAAAGCGGCAATGATTAAGCCTGTAATCCACTGTTCAATACCAAATGCATTATCCATCGCACCTGCGATAGCGTTTGCTTGAACACCAGGCATTAAAATAAGCATCGCGATTAACGCTGCAACTGCAAAAATTACTGCAAACCATTTTTGCCCCATCCCTTTTTCAATATAAAAGGCTGGGCCACCCCTATACTCTGTTTCTCTTTCCTCTTTGTAAATTTGCGCTAATGTTGACTCTACATAAGCCGTTGCAGCTCCGATGAAGGCAATTGCCCACATCCAAAAAACCGCACCAGGACCCCCCATTCCAATCGCTGTTGCTGTACCTGCAATATTACCAGTACCTACACGCCCTGATAATGCAATTGATACCGCTTGGAATGAAGAAATCCCTTTTTCAGATTTCTGCCCTTTAAACATTAAAACAAACATTTCTTTAATATAACGTACTTGCAAAAAACGAGTAATAATTGAAAAAAATAGTCCGATTAGCAAGATACCATATATAAACCACGGTCCCCATAAAATATCATTCAAAGTATTAACTAATGACTCCATTAAAATCCCCCCTTTGAAAGTAATTGTATTATTTTGAAACCTACTATATTACATATACACTTATTATTCAATGTTTTTATTGGAATATTCTAACAATTCAGATGAACGAAATGTTAATATGAAAATATTATAGTATCCAAATAATAAAAACCTATCGAAAAAAAATCATTCGATAGGTTTTTATCATACTTTAAACTATATACCCGAGTGAGCGTAATACATTGCTCATAAAATCCCTCGTGTATAAATATACTTCTTCACGTTCCATTTCAAAATATAAACTATGTTGGCAATCTGCCCATTCTTTGTATTGAAAATGAGATAAAGATTGCTGCAACAACCATAGTTTTGCCGTATTCGCATCTGTAACTTGATCGCGTCCCCCTGTCATTAGCAACACAGGTATGTCAGGGAATTTCGTTTCAGTATCTTTTACTTGCTTCATCAAAAGCTGTAAATCCTTATACCACTTTACTGTAACAACGGTATTTTGCGGAACATCATCTTGCAACTCCGCATATACTTCATAATTTCTTGTCATCATTTGAGGCGTAATATCATGATTCATTTTGACATTTGATGTTAATGCACTTAAGCTCGTTAGTGCATGAGATAGTTTCCCCGGTAGCAATTTCAAATGTAACCACGGTGATGCGAGAATCACACCTGCACATTCAAATTTATTTTTGCGCAATACTTTCATTGCAATTGTCGCGCCTAAACCATTGCCTAAAACAAAAATAGGTAAATTATATGAAAGCCCTATTTTTATAAGCTGTTTTACATAACTATAATACTTTGTAAAATCTTCATCATGGTAACGTGAGTATTTTGCTTGCTCACCATGACCTGGTAAATCGCCCATTACAATGTGAAATCCTGCATTTCGGAATTTTTCAATTAACCAAGCGTATGAGCGATGATGCTCATATGCACTATGAATAATTGCAATGACTGCTTTCGGTTGCCCTTCAGCCTCCCACTTCCACATTGCATTCCCCTCCAATAAAAATTCTTACACTAACTCATTATAAACGAAGTCTTACTATTTGGTTTAAATTATGTATCAATCTTTTATTCATTTTGTTACGATATTTGTATATCTTACTAGAGAGAAGGCGTTAACGATGATTTACCCTTATAAAGATAAAAATCCTATCATAGACCCTTCCGCTTTTATTGCGGATTATGCAACGATTACAGGAGATGTTACTATCGGCGCTGAAACGACAATATGGTTTAATACTGTTATTCGTGGGGATGTTGCACCAACTATTATAGGTAAACGTGTAAGCATACAAGACTTAAGCTGCTTACATCAAAGCCCAAACAATCCACTTATTATAGAAGATGAAGTAACAGTTGGACACCAAGTAACATTACATAGCTGCATTATCCGAAAACGTGCACTAATTGGCATGGGTTCAATTATTTTAGATGGCGCTGAAATTGGCGAAGGGGCTTTTATTGGTGCAGGAAGTTTAGTACCTCCTGGAAAGAAGATTCCGCCAAACTCACTTGCAATGGGACGCCCTGCAAAAGTTGTTCGTGAAGTTACAGCTGAAGACCGAGAAGACATGGATCGTATTATTCGCGAATATGTGGAAAAAGGACAGTATTATAAATCAATTCAAGGATAGTAAGGACATTTGAAAGTCCTTTAGGAACAAATTAGAGAGTACTAGATCGAAAAACGTTCCTGTACTTTCTTTTTCTTTGATGCCGTTGATTGTCATTTCGGCGGACGCGTTTCGCGGGCACGGTTTCAGCTAATTTTTTTGCTTTCCAAGCAAAAAAATGGATCTTCCACTCGTGCTGTTCCCGCTGAAGTCGCCGCCTGCATTCCAATCAACTAGTTTTATTCGTAGACAAAATGACTCACTTCTCGTTCAATCTGTAGCGCACTCATTGAAGACTGTTCCAGTTATAAGTAATCAATATCTAGTCGCCAGTAATAATATCTATTATTTTGGTAATGATCTCTCTATTGCACATAAAAACGCTTGGAAAATATCCAAGCGTTTTTCTATATATTTATTTGTTTGAAACTCCCGACTGCATTTCGTAATTTCTTACGAACATTCCATTTGATTTTCTCAATCCAAACTTTTCATAATAAGGAACTAAATCATCATCACAACACAAATCAATCATATAAATATCATCAAGTTCTTTTAACATTTGTTTTACTAATTTATGGCCAATACCTTTATTTTTATACTCTGGCAAAACTTCAAGGAACGGAATGTAGGCAGATAGAACACCATCACTAATTGCTGTTATAAATCCAACTACTTGATTAGATTTTTCATCTAACGCAACGACCACTTTACTACTATTTTCTAACAACTTTAAGTGAGTTTGTGGATTTGGGGGATTTGGCCAATCCACAAAAAAGCCTTTTAACATATCCGACGAAACCCCATTAAGAGAATTTTTATATATCATCATATATCAACTCCAAATTTATTTTTCTATTTTTTAGCAGATGATATATATCAAAAGTAAAGTAACAAAATTGAGACCTCCAAACACATCTTAATATACTATAAGAAATTCGACCCAAACTTTGAAATTCCTTCTTTTTTGTAATTAAATGGAGATAGTTCTATGAAATAACTATAAGGGAACTTATTATGTCGTTTCTCAATGCCTTTATAATCAACATCGTGTTGTACCGAATATGCTTAGGCTTTACCTTCGAAACGTGTCAGCCACAACTTAACTCCACACCATATATTGACAAAAAAACTGTCCCAAAAAATCGTTATTTACGACCCTTTTGAGACAGCTTCTAATTTTCTTATAATCCAGCTTTTGATTTTAATTCAGCTGCTTTATCTGTATTTTCCCAAGGCACATCTAAATCTGTACGACCGAAGTGACCATATGCTGCAGTTTGTTTGTAAATCGGGCGGCGTAGGTCAAGCATTTTAATAATACCTGCTGGGCGTAAATCAAATAATTCGCGTACCCATTCTACGATTTGTGATGAAGCAACTTTACCTGTACCAAAAGTATCTACTGCAATCGATACTGGTTGAGCTACCCCAATTGCATAAGCAAGCTGTACTTCTGCACGATCAGCTAAGCCTGCCGCTACAATATTTTTGGCTACATAACGGGCTGCATATGCTGCTGAACGGTCAACCTTTGTTGCATCTTTCCCAGAGAAAGCACCGCCACCGTGACGAGCATAACCACCGTATGTATCCACGATGATTTTACGTCCTGTTAAACCAGCGTCTCCTTTAGGTCCACCAATAACAAAGCGCCCTGTAGGATTGATGAAATATTTTGTTGCATCATCTAATAATTCAGTTGGCACTACTGGCGCAATAACAACACGTTTTAAATCTGCTTGGATTTGTTCTAAAGTAATATCTTCATCATGCTGAGTTGAAATAACAATTGTATCAACACGCACTGGAATGTTATTTTCATCATACTCAATTGTTACTTGTGTTTTACCGTCTGGACGTAAATAAGCTAATTCACCTGATTTACGTACTTCTGTTAAACGGCGAGCTAATTTATGCGCTAAGCTTATCGGTAACGGCATTAATTCTGGTGTCTCATTACAAGCGTAACCGAACATTAAGCCTTGGTCCCCTGCGCCAATTGCTTCGATATCTGCATCTGTCATTGAGCCTTCGCGAGCTTCAAGAGCTTTGTCAACGCCCTGTGCGATATCAGGAGATTGCTCACCGATCGCTACTAGAACAGCTAAATTTTCTGCATCGAATCCGTATTTACCACGAGTGTAACCAATTTCAGCTACTGTATCGCGCACAATACCTTTAATATCTACATATGTTGAAGTTGTAATTTCTCCGGCAACAAGTACTAGACCTGTAGTAACTGTTGTCTCACACGCTACACGTGCATTCGGATCAGCTACTAAGATTGCATCTAAAATTGCATCTGAAATCTGATCACAAATTTTATCTGGATGCCCTTCTGTTACACTTTCTGAAGTAAACAGTCGACGGTTTGTCATGTTAATTCCTCCTAAAATTCCTAGCAAGATTTACCTGCGAATATGATACGGTACTCATTTCCCATGTCAAGTCTACCCGTAAGGATTAAACTTCAAGCCGTTACTGCTTTTAACACGAGGATTTCGAAAGGTATATAATAATGAAAGAACTCCAATATTTATGTCCCTTCCACTATTTTTCGCAAAAAAAAACCTTTCGCTCACATACATGAGAGAAAGGGTACATGTCATTCGTTACCTTTCACTCTTATCGTTCAAGGGAAATTCCCTTGCATCAGGTTGGCACCAACGCATGACGTGAAAAGTTCATGCAGGTTGCCGGGTTTCACAGGGCCTGACCCTCCACCAGCTCGGGATAAGAGTATCCGTTCAATTCCTCATGTTACATAATTTTTTTTGCTCTGTCAAACAATATAGTTTGACAGTTTTTTGTAATGAAGAAAATTCTTAAAAAATTAATTTAATTAGTATAGATTATTGCATTCAATGTGTTATACTATTTTTGACTTAAGAAAAAAAACTCCCTAAAGTAAGGGAATACTATAAAAAAGGATGGTATTTAATCGATGAATTCAGTAGAAATTGCAAACGAACTGAAGGAATTATTAAGCGGTGCAAATATTAACAATCAACTTTCTGTACCACAATTAGTGGAGAAAGCAACATCTCGTGGAGAAGCTATGTTAACAGTTGACGGTGCATTACTAGCTGAAACAGGTAAATACACTGGTCGTTCTCCTAAAGATAAATATATGGTAGAAGAAGACAGCACAAAAGATAAAATTGATTGGGGTAAAGTAAACCGTCCAATTTCTTCTGAAGTGTTTGATAACCTATATGTAAAAGTTGTTAACTACTTAAAAGAAAAAGACGAGCTTTTCGTATTCAATGGCTTTGCGGGAGCAGACAAAGCGTCACAGCTTTCCATTAAAGTTATTAATGAATATGCTTGGCATAACCTTTTCTGTCATCAATTATTCATCCGTCCAACTACAGAAGAATTAGCTTCTCACGTAGCAGACTTTACAATTGTCTCAGCACCAAACTTCAAGGCAGATCCTGCTGTTGATGGTACAGCTTCTGAAACATTCATCATTGTATCATTAGAGAAAAAAGTAATTTTAATTGGTGGTACAGAGTATGCTGGTGAAATGAAAAAATCAATTTTTGGTATTATGAACTACTTACTACCTGAGCAAGGCATCCTTTCTATGCACTGTTCAGCAAACGTAGGTGAAGCTGGAGACGTAGCTTTATTCTTCGGTTTATCAGGTACTGGTAAAACTACATTATCAGCAGATGCTGATCGCAAATTAATCGGTGATGACGAGCACGGCTGGTCTGATACTGGTGTATTCAATATCGAAGGTGGCTGTTACGCTAAAACTATCAACCTTTCAGCTGAAAAAGAACCAGAAATTTATAATGCAATCCGTTTCGGTTCTGTTTTAGAAAACGTAGTAGTAGATCCAAATACTCGTATTTGCGACTACGATGACGGTTCATTAACTGAAAATACTCGTGTAGCGTATCCAATCGACTACATTGAAAATATCGTAATACCATCTGTCGCAGGTCACCCAAAAACAATCATCTTCTTAACTGCAGATGCATTTGGCGTGTTACCTCCAATTTCTAAATTAACTAAAGAGCAAGCAATGTATCACTTCTTAAGTGGTTTCACTTCTAAATTAGCAGGTACAGAGCGTGGTGTTACTGAGCCAGAACCAGTATTCTCTACATGCTTCGGTTCACCTTTCTTACCTCTTCCAGCACAACGCTATGCTGAAATGTTAGGTGAGAAAATTGACGAGCATGGTTCACAAGTATTCCTTGTAAACACGGGCTGGACTGGTGGCGAATACGGCGTAGGTAACCGTATGAAGCTTTCATATACTCGTACAATGGTTCGCGCAGCAATCGAAGGTAAATTAAACAATGTTGAAACAACTCAAGATGCTGTATTCGGTTTACACATTCCTACAGCTGTAGAAGGGGTTCCTTCAGAAGTATTAAACCCTCGTGATGCATGGGCTGATAAAGTAGCATACGATGCAAAAGCTGCTCAATTAGCTAGTTTATTCAACGAAAACTTCAAAAAGTTCGCACACGTTTCTGAAGACATCGTGAAAAAGGGCGGCCCATTAGCTTAATTTTTTATTAATCGACATACCGTTTTAAAAAACTTATATCATATAAAAAAACCAACAATCATCTAAAACTGATTGTTGGTTTTTTATTTTTCATATTATCTCGCTTTTATTAAAATATAATTTCCAAATATTACACTATCCTATATAATTTAAGTAGAAACTTAAGAGGAGTTGTGAATATGATTGCAAAAATTGCAGTAGATGCTTTGTTTTATCAACAAAAAATCTAAGGGGTTGTATCTCCAACTGCAGCCCTTACTCTAAGGGAGAATAAGCATGGAACAGTATTTTAACCGATTTTTAACAGGTCAACGTGTATTTTTAAAACAAATGGAACAATCACATCTTGAACGATTTGCCCAATTAGAAAATGAAAAGTGTACTTTATTACTTGCTAATGATGACATTCCTTTTCCTTCCACAGCGGAAGATCACACCACTTTTTTCAATAGTATTAGTGGAAAAAAAGAAGAATTTATATTCGGAATTTTTGATAAACAATCCGAAGAACTCATTGGATCATGTGGTGTTTTCGCTATAAATTGGAAAAACAGCACTTGTTATGTAGGTATTTCAATTGCAAGTGAATGGCAAAACAAAGGTATAGGAACTGATGCTATGAACACATTAATTTCTTTTATATTTAATTACATTCCCATCCATAAAATTAAATTACAAGTTTTCAGCTTCAATGCCAATGCAATACGTTCTTATAAAAAATGTCATTTGGAGCAAGAAGGTACTTTAAGAAACGAAATTTTTAGATTTGGAAAATTCCATGATGTATTTTTATTTGGCCTATTAAGAGACGATTGGAACGCTAAGCAAATACAATAACTAAATGAAAAGCGCAAGCGCCCTGTTCAGCCCTGACAAGCGCTGGAAGGCCCGTATTGAAAGCATCTTCCCAGCTTTCGATTAAGGGACTGAAGCGACCTCGAGGGGCTGGGCGCTGGAGCTAGACACTGCCTGAACTCCAAAAATTTATACCTCTTTACCTTTTAGGAAAAAGCTATCCAAAAAAAATTGGATAGCTTTTTTAATATTTACTATGAATGATTATATATCATAAAATCCCTTTACTATCTACCTATGCTGTTTCATCCATTCACATAGAAGATTGACTGTTTGTCGGTTCACTTTAGGGGGATAATGATGTGGCAAATCCACTGAATACCATGTTTCATATGGCTTTCCTGAATTCTGTAAATATCCTTCCAATTCATAGGCATGCTCAATTTGAACATGCTGATCTTTTGTCCCATGAATAATAAGTACAGGAGCATCGATTTCCGAAACTTGAGAAAGAGGTGTTCGATATTCATAACTTTCTAATACCTTATTCGGTGTGCCTCCTATAATTCTCTTTAATCCTCTACGCATATCTAAACGCTGCCAATAGGTCGTTACAGCATTTGATACACCCGCCCACGTCACTACAGAAGCAATATCAGGGCGAATAATGGCTGTCCATAATGCCATTAATCCACCGCGCGAAAAACCATACACATGTACCTTTTCAACATGAATAAATTGTTTTAACACATCCACTCCATAAACTGCATCATAACGATCGGCCCCGGCAAACTCGTCTTTCCCCTCTCCTCCCCGATTCCCTCTGTAATACGGTGCAAACACAACAAAACCTTGAGCCGCAAATTGGGCTATTCGAGCAGGTCTCACCATCCCAATTGTTTGCAAACCTCCGCGCAAGTAAATCATTCCCTCATAATTACCTTGTTGCTTAGGTCTTGCAAGTAACCCTTTTACACGCAAGCCATCTGACCAATAAATGATTTCATCTAATCGTATATTAGGATTGGGCGAAGGATACCTTCTAATTTGTTCAATGCTACCATTGTCTTTCAATATATTTCACTTCCTGTAACATCTTTTTCATGCCATCATCTTGCATATAAAAGCTTAAATTCGGATGATTTAGAAGTTCTTTCTCCTCTAACCATAGACGAGCTATCGTTTCAAATTCCTTCACAAATGGTTCGGATGATTTTACTTTTGCTGTAAATACTACTTTACAAAAAGGTTTTTCATCATAAACAATATAATGGGCAAACGGCTGGACATCACTAACATGCACTTTTGTTTCTTCATAAACTTCGCGTATTGCAGCCTCTATTAATGTCTCGCCTGGCTCTTGCTTGCCACCAGGAAACTCCACTCCACGATTTCTATGTATTGCGCATAACCATTTTCCATCATATTTCACAAGCACTAACACATGCTTCGGTTCTATTTCAAACGGTCCGTCGCCAAATTGCAATTCTACTTTATAGCCATTTTCATCGATAAATGTAAAAATAATAACCATCTCCTATACTACATTAGTGTAGCGAAGGAGATAGTTTCGTTCAACTAAAATACGGGAGCTGTTCAACAAATTGCTTCGTATCTTCATCACCGAATTCATGTATTAACGCATAAATTTTTTTCAACCTAGTATCAATTTCATGATTTAATGCGTCATAATGGTACGGAATATAAGGCAAATGTGCCCGAACCATATTATCGGTCTCTAGTGTATTTATTTGTCTAAATAGCTTTTCAAAAACTTTCGCTTTATATGGCTCTATCTCAATCATAAACTCACTCGGAGAGACAGTAGGATAATGATTGCAAGTTAAATGGACAATCGATACATATACCTTTTTCTTTTCCATTCGTAACACCTCCTATTTAAGTTTGCCCGATTCCTTTTTCATCTATGCTCTATAATGTTTCATATAAGTTCAATTTTCTTACGCCAATATACAAGCTTTTATGCTTATAATAGAGTTAGTATATAGATGAGGTGAATTTTTATGAGCATGCCATTAATTTTGATTGTTGTAGTATGTATTGTAAGTATGTCGGGGTTTGCAATTATCTGGATTGCTCGTCAAAAAGGATTTACGACGAAGCAAACGGTCGATCCAGTACCACAAAAAGTCTATGCAGATGGAGAGCGAAAAGAGTAATGAAATATCCTTTTATATGGCTCATCCAGATTTATCGTAAATACATTTCGCCAATGACCCCACCTTCTTGTCGTTTCCATCCTACCTGCTCAAGCTACGGTCTCGAAGCGTTTCAAAAGCATGGGGCTATAAAAGGGCTACTTCTAACAGTTATTCGTATTTTAAAATGTCATCCATTACATCCAGGAGGATTCGATCCTGTTCCTGAAAAATGGCCTTCGAAAAAAAAATAATTTCGAAGGTTTTTTTATTGTTTTTCCGTAATGATTACGATATTATTAAGAATGCAAAAGTCGTAAATCGTAACAATTACTATTAAGGGGTTTAATAATGAAAAAATATTTGTATTTATTTTTATTAACTATTACAGCAATATTTCTAGTTGCGTGTAGTAGCGAGGAGCAACCTTCTGAAAAAGCTGAAGGCAAGCTAAATATATATACTACTGTATATCCACTACAATATTTCACGGAGCGTATCGGTGGTGACTTCGTACAAGTACGATCAGTATATCCAGCTGGTGCCAATGAACATTCATTTGAGCCAACACAAAAAGACATGATGGCACTAGCCGATTCTGATATTTTCTTTTATATAGGACAAGGTTTAGAAGGCTTTGTTGAAAATGCAAAGAAAACATTAGCAAATGAACATGTAAAATTAGTTGCAACTGCTGAAAATGTTACCGAAGAGCAGTTCCACATTTCAACTGGACATACACATACTGAGGCAGAACAACACGAGGACGATCTTGATGGAGATAATCACGAAGAAGAAGGCCACGATGACCATAGTAACCACAATGATCATGATACACATTTATGGTTATCACCTGTTATTTCAAAGGATTTAGCTTTATCGATTAAAGAAGCACTTACTACAGCACTTCCTGAGCAAGAAGCTATATTTACTGAAAACTATGAGGCGCTAGTTGCTGAGCTCGATGCTTTACACAAGGATTTTGAAACTATGGCAGCGAACACTACTAAAAAAACTTTCTTCGTATCACATGCAGCATTCGGTTATATTGCAGGTCATTACGGCTTAACCCAAGTACCAGTAGCTGGTTTAAATTCTCAAAGTGAACCATCACAAAAAGAATTAACAGCAATTGTTGATTTAGCGAAAAAAGAAAATGTGCAATATATTTTCTTTGAACAAAACGTATCTTCTAATTTAGCAAAAGTGATACAAAAAGAAGTTGGAGCTGAACCATTAATTTTGCATAATTTAAGTGTATTAACTAAAGAAGATATCGAAAATGAAGAAAATTATTTCTCCTTAATGAAGCGCAATATAGAACAACTTGAAAAAGCTTTACATTAATAAAAAAACTTCCTTCTTAGCACCTGCTTGGAAGGAAGTTTTATTTTATAGCTATATTATTGTCTTATACTACTCGTTTTTTCATTTAGTAAAGCAACAATAAAATAACAGCGCCTAATTACTATATTAATTCCACTAACTTTCTTCTCAAAAGTTTATTTGAGCCGTTGCGTGGTAAGCTTTGTACGATGTAAATTCTTTTAGGCATCTTGTAGCTTGCTAGCCTTGCTTTACAATATTGTTGTAATTGTAGTTCAGCAATAGGCTGTTTTAGTACGACAAATGCGATCGGCACTTGACCCCAATCCTCATCCGGTATCCCACAAACACCAGCTTCAAGCACATTTGGATGCGCTAGCAACACATTTTCTATTTCTGCTGGATATATATTTTCTCCTCCAGAAATAATTAAATCCGCGCGGCGATCCACTACAAATAAATAGCCATCTTCATCAAAGTAACCGATGTCACCTGTCAATAACCAGCCATCCTCTGTTGCAGCTCGTTCTTTAAAACGGCCTATATAGCCTGGTGTTACATGTGGTCCGCGAATACATATTTCGCCTTCCGTTAAAGGCTCCACTGCACCAGCAATTTTGATTTGATTAAAAAATAGTGGCTTGCCAGCTGAACCTAGTTTTTTCAGCGCATCTTCATGAGCAAGTGTTGCTGTTTGCGAGGATGTCTCGGTCATCCCATATGTTTGTGCAACCGGTAAATGAAGCTTTGCCGCACGCTGTAAATAATCGATTGGCACCGGTCCTCCACCTGCCAACATTGTTGTAAAATGTGGATGAGCCTTTACCTGTAAACGCTCCATCTCACTTAAAATACGCTCCAGTGTCACAGCAACAACAGACATTTTAGTCACTTTTCCTGCAATAATCTCTTGTGTACATAGCGCTGTGTCAAATTTCTCATATAAACGTACAGTCATCCCATAAAGCAAAGACCGTACTAATATAGAAAAGCCACTAATATGAAAAAGCGGTACTGTACAAAGCCATACATCGCTATCAGTAATACCTAAATTGAGTGCAGAGCTAATGGCACTTGAACTATGGTTGCCAACTGTTTGACGAACACCTTTTGGAAACCCCGTAGTACCAGAAGTATACATAATAGAAATCGTTTGAGTTTCATCCCATTCTTTTGCAATAGCAATTTCTGTACCTTCAATAGCCGCTAATTGCTCAAATGTGACAACATTTATATCTTTCGGTAATTTTTCGAGCTCGCTTGTAGCAGCTAGTACGACTTTAACTTCCGCATCGTCTATCTGATATGCGAGTTCACGACTAGATAGTCTTCCATTTAAAAAGACGATTTCAAACTGCATATGCATACATCCATAAATGACCTTAATTAGTTCAGGATTAGATGGGGCTAAAATTGCTATTCGTTCCCCCGTATTTGCAAAAGTTGCTAGTTTTTTGGCTATAAGTAATGCTTCTTCATGCAACTGTTTAAATGTCCAACTTTGCTGTCCAAAGCTAAGCCCTGTTCGGTTCGGCGTTAAATACGCACGCTGCGCAATCCAGTTCGGTTGCATCTCCATTCCCCCTCTAATACACTATCGTTATTGTAGCATACTAGATTCACTTACACTTGAACGTCATGCTCACACGAAACTGGACAGATGTAGAATTTTATTCGCTAACGGTTTTTTTACGCTTTTGCGTCATCTTTCTCCAACAAGAAAGTGATTGCAATAAAAATTGCGAAGCTAATAAGTAATGCTGTGCCACCAACAATAAACGTAATTAGTGTAAAAGTTTCATTGAAATTAAATGGATTCACATTGTAGAAAAGCATTCCTACTGTTAACCCAATCGAACCAAGAATAACTGTCCAACCATGTAATGTCACTAATTTTTTGACTTTTACTCGGTACACTTTATAAAATATCCCCCAAGCAAACACAGACAGCCAGCCGACAACTAACATATGAGCATGTATTGCTCTAAATTGATAATTGCCTGAACCAGACATATCTGATCCTAGAACAGCTCCTAACAGACCAAAAATTGCAGCTAAACGAATTAATCTAACACTCCAAATTTTCTCCATAAAAAAACCTCCATATTATTCATATGAAGGTAGTATATAAAAGCAATCTAAACTTAATCTAAACTAACTTTTTTAGGTAATGTAATTGTAACCGTAGTACCGCTATTTATTTTGCTATCGATTGAAACTGTTCCACCGTGTATTCCCGTAATCTCTTTTACAATAGCTAAGCCAAGTCCTGTTCCTTTTGTTTGACGTGCTTCATCAACTCGGTAAAAGCGCTGAAATACTTTGGACAAATGTTTTTCTGCGATTCCAATACCAGTATCAGCGATCGTTACGATTATTGTCGATTGTAAATTTTTTAGCATAATGGAAATTTCCCCACCACGTACATTATATTTAATCGCATTGGAAATTAAATTTTCCCACAAATTTTCTAGCAACGTTTCATCACCATCAATGACAGCTTCTTCTAATTGAAGCCAAACTGATAATTCCTCTTTATCTATTAGCCACTGACTTTTCACAATGGCTTGTTCGATTTGCGCTGTAATGTTTACGGCCGTTTTTTGATGAGCGAGCTGCTCTAAAGAATTAAGCAGCAATAATTGCTTCGTCAAATTTGATAAGCGTAACGTTTCATTTTCTATAATCGTTGCGTACTGCTGCCGGTTGTTTATCGTTATTTCTGGGGACTTTAATAAATTCGCATAACCGCTAATATTTTGCAATGGTGTTTGAAAATCGTGTGAAACATTGCGAATAAGGCTCTTTCTCATTTCATCTTGTTGTTTTAAGTGCATTGCCATTTTAGAAAAGCTTGTTGCTAGTTCACCAATTTCATCTGAGCGAGAAATTTGTATATCAACATCATAATTTTCTCTAGCAATTTGTTTCGTAGCCGCTGTTAATGCTCGAATCGGTCGAACTAAATACAACGATGCAATAAGAATAGCTACTAGACTAAAAAGCAAAATAACGACTAGCATATCGCCCATCATAATATGAACTTCATTGAACAACAAGCTTATATTCGGTCTGGCAAATAATGCATATGATTGTCCATTATAAGTAAATGGCACACCAACTGTATTTTTTAAGTCATTTGCAAAGAAACCTGTAATAAATAGCTGACGAGGATAATCACGTATCCCATGATAAATATTTCCTTGCTGTACAGATTGGGCAATTGCTGGATCCAAATCTTTTAATCGATATTCCCCACCGTAAAAAGCACCTTGTCCATTTGGATTTACAACATATAATTGATAGCCACTATCCCCTATCATTTCAAAATATTTCGCCAAATCTTTCGGTTGATCCGTCATAATATACTCTGTCATATGTGTGACAATAGCAACATTTTTAGAATCATTGCGTTCTTTTATTACACGATGATAATACATATTTGTCGCTAATAATCCTAATACTAAACTAATCATCATTATGAATAATGTGACGACAATATATTTAAAGTACAATGTAGATGTTATTTTCATTCTATTACCTCTAAGCGATAGCCTACTCCGCGAATTGTTTGGATATGTACATTACTTTCAAGTCGCATTAGCTTTTCTCTTAGCCGCTTAATATGCGTATTTAGCGTATCATCATTTTCATAATCGAAGCCCCATACTTGCTCCATTAAATAAGCACGTTCGAATACTTGCTGCCTACTTGCTAATATTGCAAGTAATTCAAATTCCTTTCTAGGTAATAACAGCTTCGTATTTTGTTTCTCAATTTGTAATGTCCTACGATCAATTTTTAAATCGCCTACTTCGATTAAACCTTCCGTTGGCTTATCATAGCGTCTTAATATCGCTTGAATGCGAAACAGTAATTCATCGGGCTCAAATGGTTTGACGACATAATCATCTGCTCCAACAAGAAATCCTTCTCGCTTATCTTCGAGCTCGCCTTTCGCTGTTAAAAGTAATACCGGGATTCCCCAATCTGCTTTTAGTTTTTCCGTTAATTGCAGTCCGTTTAGCTTTGGCATCATGACATCGACAACAGCTAAATCAACGTCTACAGTCATTTTTTCCAACGCTTCTGTCCCTGAAGCAGCACATATAATTTCATAATGCCATGATTGTAGATGAAGACGTACTAATTGTAAAATATGCTCATCATCATCGACTACTAATATTTTTCTCATAAAATACCTCACAAACATAATATCGCTTCTTTATTTACAAAAGCATTATGACATTAATTCTTCATAAAAGCGAATAATTTTCTTTTAAAAATGTATCCCCCTATAAATAGTGGATAGGCCAAAAAGAAAGACGCCCACAATTTTTGTGGACGCCTCTTTTTTACATTCTCTCTTAATCAAGGGAATCTTGGGAACTGACCAAAGTCAGGTTTACGTTTTTCTTTGAATGCATCGCGACCTTCTTTTGCTTCATCTGTTGTGTAGTAAAGAAGTGTTGCGTCACCAGCAAGTTGTTGTAATCCAGCTAAACCATCAGTGTCCGCATTCATTGCTGCTTTTAAGAAACGTAATGCAGTAGGTGACATTTCAAGCATTTCTTCACACCACTGAACAGTTTCGTCCTCTAAGCGCTCATAAGGTACTACTGTGTTTACTAAGCCCATTTCAAGTGCTTGTTGTGCATCGTATTGACGGCAAAGGTACCAAATTTCACGTGCCTTTTTATGACCGATAATACGCGCTAAATAGCCTGAACCATAACCCGCATCGAATGAACCAACTTTTGGTCCAGTTTGTCCGAAGCGAGCGTTTTCAGCTGCAATTGTTAAGTCACATACTACGTGTAGTACATGTCCACCACCTATTGCATAACCAGCAACCATCGCTACAACTGGTTTTGGAATAACACGGATTAAACGTTGTAAGTCTAACACGTTAAGACGTGGAATTTCATCATCGCCTACATAACCACCATGGCCGCGTACTTTTTGGTCGCCGCCTGAGCAGAATGCATGCTCGCCTTCTCCTGTTAAAATGATGACACCGATATTAGCATCATCTCGTGCACGAGAAAACGCATCGATTAATTCTGCAGTCGTTTTTGGACGGAATGCGTTGCGTACTTCTGGACGGTTAATCGTAATTTTGGCGATCCCGTTATAAAACTCATACTTGATATCTTCATAAGTATGTAATGAAGTCCATTGACGTGTCATTGTTTTACCCCCTAATTATATTGGAATTATCCTTTACTATTGTAGCAAACTCTACGGGATTTTCCACATGAATTGCGTGACCTGCGCCTGCAACCGTAATATTTTTTACGTTTGGTATTGTTTCTGCCATTTGTTGCGAGAGTCCGACAAACTTTGTATCAAGTGAACCAGTAATAAGTAAAACTGGCATCGACAGCTCACTTAATGCATCCCATAGTTGTGGCATCACGCCTGTACCCATACCGCGCAAACTATTAGCAAGTCCAATTTCACACTGACTCAGCCTTTCTTGTCGTATTTCCCGCTGCACAGTTACAGGTAAATTTTTTTGCGATGCAAAGAGAGGTATATCCTCCCATTTACTTACAAAAGATTCAATACCGTTCTGCTCGATATTATTGGCGAGCATTTCATCTGCTTGCTTTCTTGCCATACGTTCTTCATTACTAGCAAGACCGGGCGATGCACTTTCAAGTATTAATGCTTGTATACGTGTAGGGTAACGTGTCACATATGAAAGTGCGACACGCCCTCCCATTGAATAGCCTAGTAACGTAAAATCTGATAATGTGAGTTGCTCAAATAATGCCTCTAGCAATTCTACTTGGACTTCCATCGAATAATAGGAAACATCACTTGGCGCAGCAGTTTGCCCATGCCCTATTAAATCCACTGCAACGATCCGAGCTGGTACAAGTTTAGCTACCTGTTCCCACGTCTTCGTACTTCCTGTAAAGCCGTGCAAGCACACAATTGTATGAGTAGCTTGCTCATTCCAAATGTCGACATTTACTTTTATGCCATTCACTTCCGTAACCATGCACTTAGCTCCTGATTGATACGTTGCCATAGTTCGCGATGTGATGTGAGATTTTCAGCTCGGTCCGTCATTACTTCAAGTAAGCGAATTGGCTTTTGCTTATCAGTTTGTAAAGCTTTGATAAACGCTTCTACACCTATTATTTTATCGTACTGCACATCATACATTGCACCTAATTGTTCAAATGTTAAAGCAGTTGGCGTACCAAATAAATCTTCATAATGTGCTTCCACTGTCGACTGTGGTAAATAAGAGAAAATACCGCCTCCGTCATTATTCATCACAATGACGGTTAAATCAGTTTCTTGATAGCGAGATGCTACAAATGCATTAGCATCATGTAAAAACGCTAAATCGCCAATTAATAAATACGTTAGGCGAGCATGTACCGCGCTAAATCCAAGCGCTGTCGAAGTAACGCCATCAATACCGTTCGCTCCACGATTAGCAAAAATGCGAATATCTTTTTCTGTTGCGTTTAAAAAAGTATCAATATCGCGAATTGGCATACTGCTACTTACGAAGACATCACTTCCATCAGGTACAAGCTCTAGCATTTTTTGAACGAGAGCACCTTCATCTGAAGCATGCTGATCGTACGCTTGAATTTGCTGTACAGCCAATTGCTCTGCCTGCTGCCAAAGCGCAGTATAGTCTTCTGTTTGCGTATTAAGAGCTAACTCTGTAAGCCAGGCTCCCGGCATCCCTTGTATAAAATGAGTACTCATATTAGATGAATCACGGAACATCGCATCTTCATCTAGTACAATATAATGCTCCGGCATCGTTTCTGTAATAAAAATCGTTAAAAATTTTGATACAGGTTGTGCGCCAAATCGAATAACAGTGTCAGCGGCAACTGCCTGCTTAAAATCTGCATTTTTCAATATCGCATCATATGTAGACACGATATAAGGTAGACAATCTTTTGGGACACTTCCGCGCATATTCGATAAACTTTCTACAAGCACTGGCCATTGACAAACACGAACAAATGACCACAAATACGATAAATCCGTACCTAGTGGTAATTCTCCGATAACAATAAACCCTTTTTTCGTATTATTAATGACTTGCTGTAATAACTCCCGGGCTGCTAAAGAAGGCGTATTATCCTGTATAAATTCCCCCTTGAATGATACTTCTGGCAAATCACTAAACTCAATTAATAACGGCTCTCGGAACGGTACATTAATATGCACAGGTCCATACGGTGCTGTTGTCGCAATAGCTACCGCCCGAGCTGTATGACGCTCAATAAACGGTAAAGTTTGCGGTGCCTCATCGGGAATGGGAAATTCCGCTGACCATTTCACATGCTCTCCATATAGACGAATTTGATTGATTGTTTGCGGTGCACCAACTTCTCGTAATTCATGTGGGCGGTCTGCTGTAATGATAATTAAAGGCACACGCGCATATTTTGCTTCGACTATTGCAGGATAATAATTCGCTGCTGCTGTTCCAGATGTACAAAGTAGCACTACTGGCTGGGCCTTTGCTTTTGCAATACCTAATGCATAAAATGCCGCTGCACGCTCATCAATTTGACGATACATCGTAAACTCTTTTGTCGATGCAAAAGCATAAGCAAGAGGTGTTGAACGCGAGCCTGGACTTACAACGACATCCTCTACGCCGTTTTGTAACAGTGCTGCAACTATCGTATAAACATAATTTGAAAGTACTGCTTGCTCACTCATGTAATTGTCCTCCTAATGCACGTAGCATCGGGCGGAATTTCACTAATGTTTCCTCGTATTCTGACTGTGCTTCAGAATGAGCTACAATACCACCACCGGCATATAAATACGCCTTGTCGCCAAAAAGTGTTGCCGAACGAATCGCTACGGCAAATTCTCCATTACCATCTGCATCTAGCCATCCAATTGGAGCCGCATACATCCCACGATTCATCGGCTCGAACTGACGAATAATGGCCATTGCATCATTGCGGGGTACGCCACCAAGTGCAGGAGTCGGATGCAAGTGCTTAACAAGCTGTAAAATGGTTGCATCTTTACTCAGCCGTCCTTCAACCGGCGTATATAAATGCTGAATATCACGGATTTTTAGCAACTTAGGTTGCTTCGGTACTTTCACGGACGTACAATTTTTTTCAAATGTTTGTGAAATCATTTCTACTACGTAATGATGTTCACCGCGATTTTTTTCATCATTTAATAAACAATCCCCTAACACTCGATCTTCCTCCGCAGTTTTACCACGTCTAATAGAGCCCGCTACGCAAGAAGAAAACGCCTGTCCATTTTCTACCTTCACTAAACGTTCAGGTGAGGCACCGAAAAACAACATATCATCATGTTCTAGCCCAAATAAATAACTTTCTGGCTGCTCATGTACAACATGCGATAAAATTTGCGGCGATGTTACCGTTTGCCCAAATTGCAGCGCTAATGAACGGGCAATAACTACTTTTTGAGCCTCATTCGCTTTAATAAGAGACGTTACTTCGTCAATAGACTGTAAATAAGCTTCTTTATGCGGCTCTTCATAAGATGTCATGTTCGGTTTTTCATACGTCTTTACTTCTTTTACTTGTGCCGCATGAATTAAATGGTCTCGCTCTTTTCGAAGTGCGTCGAATGCTTCTGCACTATCTCCGTCTGATATTAAGTGAATGCTCACATATGCCTTATCATTACGAATGACAAGTTGATATGTTGCTACAGCAAAAAAACTTTGTGGGAAACTTGCCCACTCGTCTATTACTTCGTTTTTCGGATCAAATGTAAACCCACCGAATAATATCGGTTGTAGCTCATCTTCTTTAATAATATGTTTTGTTAGTTGCTTCCACTCTTTTTCTACCTCGTCAAAACGTGAATGTGCTGAATTATTGGAAATAACATGCGCATGGCCTAAACCGACTAACGTCAATGTTTTTTCACGATTTTGCCAGAAAAAACGTTGTCCTTTATACGTTTCTTCTCCAGCTGCAAAAAAGGCAAGCGCTGATAACCGACTTACCTCTATCGTTTCAATATAAAAGCTTGTTCCTGAGTTCAAAGAGCCCACTTCAACTTCAGTAGCTTTGTACCACTTCTGATGCATGAAAATTCCCTCCGTTGTTGCAATTTAAACCAGTAACGAAACTAGCAGAAATGCTATTTCGTGCTACTCTTCTCATTACTAAATTGCTTTCGTACATAATAATCAATATCTATACTATCATATCATTTTTTCGCTTATTACTGTATGAATAAGCGTAGCATCTCTCCATTTTCTTGTTATTCGAACAAGTAAATCTTCCATCAGCCTGAGCTTCCACGTTTCGTAGTGGTGTGTAGCACTGTAAACTTTATTAGGACCAAATTTTTAATAATATTCTGATTTACTCATTTGTTAAAATATGTTGCAGGTAGTATTTTCGTCTCAATGCATCGACTTCATATCGATGTAAAGAACGGCCATTACAGCCTACTAATTTTTAACAAATCAAATTTATACTTTAAGATGCAGCTCTTTTTCAGTGGCCTCCGTAATATACTAAAACATACTATGCACCACACTTGGGCATTTCCTATTCTGCCTTCAACTTCTCTTGTAAATTAAACCAATTAGCGATTTACGACATTTATTTTCATCTATCCGGTCTAGTTTTTCTCTATTTCTTGAGGTGTAGGGGTTTTACTGCCTGCTAATCTACGATAGAATAGACTAGATACTGTTTTTTTGAAGGAGAGAATTTCATGACTAAAGTCATCGAAGCGGATCGCGGCTTTAAAGTATGGTGGCATTTAACACGCCCTCACACATTAACTGCCTCATTCGTTCCCGTTTTCTTAGGAACGGCGATTGCTGCTGCTGTGTCAAAACATGACATAAACTATTTATTATTCTTTGCGATGCTAATTGCAAGTATGCTTATTCAAGCTGCAACGAATATGTTCAATGAATATTACGATTACAAACTAGGATTAGATAATGAGAACTCCGTCGGCATCGGCGGTACAATTGTGCGTCACGGCGTTGCACCAAAAACAATTATGATTATTGCCCTTTGCTTTTACGGGATAGCGCTACTTCTTGGCATCTACATTTGTGCATTAACCTCATGGTGGCTAGCTGCGGTTGGACTAGTATGTATGTTAGTTGGCTATTTATATACAGGTGGACCATATCCAATTGCATATTCACCATTCGGAGAGCTTGTATCAGGAGCTGTGATGGGGATGGGGATTGTGCTTATATCATTTTTCATTCAAACAGGTACTGTAACACTAGATGCTGTTTTACTATCTGTTCCAAGCATGATTTTAGTCGGTGCCATTATGCTTTCTAATAATATACGCGATATTGTTGGGGATACAGAAGGTGGTCGTAAAACGATGGCGATTTTAGTAGGACGTGATCGTGCCGTAACGATTTTATCATTGTTTTTCATCATTTCTTACTTATGGATTATCGGACTTGTTGTAGTTGATGGGATTTCTGCATTTGCGCTACTTATATTCTTAAGTATCCCAAAACCACTGAAAGCGATCGAGATTTTCCGAACATTTAAAGAACCAAAGGCCGTTATGCCGGCGATGAAATACACTGCTCAAACGAACACATTTTTTGGGTTCTTACTAGGTGTAGGTTTACTCATTTCAACTTTCTTTATTGCATAAAATAAATGCGTACCACCGTCAATTAGTGTTACACAGCAAAGTGAAGACAAAGCCCATTTTGACTTTGTCTTCACTTTTTTTATGTTAAATAATATACAAGCAGCTTTTACTAGACTATCTTGAAAACAATTGCAAGGCAAAGAATATAAATACATTTTCAAAAATTATTTTTTTGTATAATTTACGATACAATCATGTAAAAATTGTGTTGCGCCTTTTTG
This sequence comes from Solibacillus sp. CAU 1738, assembly GCF_039888725.1. Classification (NCBI taxonomy): domain Bacteria; kingdom Bacillati; phylum Bacillota; class Bacilli; order Caryophanales; family Caryophanaceae; genus Solibacillus; species Solibacillus sp. CAU 1738. The sequence continues at coordinate 2,267 of NZ_JBDQQN010000001.1, read as the reverse complement.
TACACGCTCATCATAATAAGTAGTAAAGCGCTCATCTGCTATATACATTTCAGCAATACCCGCATGTGCCTCTTTCGTATATTTGGCCCAGTAAAAGCTAAGCCAACGCTTATGCATTTCTGCAACCTCATATGCAGTTTCAGACGCAGCATTTCCTAATTCCATAGCCTCACGTAATCGTTCGAACATTTGTCTTTCTAGTTGCTGTAGTGCCTCATACTGTTGTTCTGTCAATGATCTTATTTTTCCATATGAAGCCTTTACAGATTCTTCACCGTAGTGCTCACGAATTTCTTCGCCGTATTTCGCTTCATTGTCTCTAATTAACTCTTCTTTAAAACCTTTAAATTTTTCTTCGTTAGACATATATGTCTCCTCCTCTATCGCGTAGATTGTTTTCTCTACCGTAACTAACAACTCTTCAAGCATCGTTCTCTTACTCAATAGTTGTTCACGATGTTCTTTTAAGGCACCAACTAGTTCGAAATTAGGTGCATAGATGATTTCCTTAATATTGTCTAACTTCAATCCCAGTGCTCTATAAAACAAAATTTGCTGTAATAAATCAATCTCTTTTGTTGTGTAAATTCGATAACCTGCATCATTTTTCCCTGCAGGTGACAATAAGCCGATTTCATCATAATAGCGTAGCGTACGTGTGCTAACCCCTGAAATTTTCGCTAGTTCATTTATTTTCATCCATAATCACCTCTAAGGTAACTATATACATTTACGCTACGTGAAGGTCAAGGTAGTTAATTATTTTTTTATTGAAAATATATGTTTATTTGTGAATCAACTTCAAATCCCCTATAGATTAAGTCCCTGCTAAGCGCATATAAAAAAACTCTAGACGATTATATCGTCTAGAGTTTAGTATGACCCGTACGGGATTCGAACCCGTGTTACCGCCGTGAAAGGGCGGTGTCTTAACCACTTGACCAACGGGCCAATGGCGGAGAAGGAGGGATTTGAACCCTCGCGCCGGTTACCCGACCTACACCCTTAGCAGGGGCGCCTCTTCAGCCTCTTGAGTACTTCCCCGAAATGGCTCCGAAGGTAGGACTCGAACCTACGACCAACCGGTTAACAGCCGGTTGCTCTACCACTGAGCTACTTCGGAATAATTATTTATGGTGGGCCTAAATGGACTCGAACCATCGACCTCACGCTTATCAGGCGTGCGCTCTAACCAGCTGAGCTATAGGCCCTTAAATCACAAAAAAAAAATGGAGCGGGTGATGAGAATCGAACTCACGACATCAGCTTGGAAGGCTGAGGTTTTACCATTAAACTACACCCGCAAAAAATGGTGGGTCAGGACGGAATCGAACCGCCGACACTTAGAGCTTCAATCTAATGCTCTACCAACTGAGCTACTGACCCTTATTAAAATGGCGGTCCCGACCGGGATCGAACCGGCGATCTCCTGCGTGACAGGCAGGCATGTTAACCGCTACACCACGGGACCATTTGGTTGCGGGGGCCGGATTTGAACCGACGACCTTCGGGTTATGAGCCCGACGAGCTACCACTGCTCCACCCCGCGATAATACTATTCGAGTTTTAAGACACCATTTATTTATAATAAAAACTGGAGGAGGTAGAGGGATTCGAACCCCCGCGCGGTGTTACCCGCCTGTCGGTTTTCAAGACCGATCCCTTCAGCCAGACTTGGGTATACCTCCGTGACAATATATAAATGGTGGACCTTGCAGGACTCGAACCTGCGACCGGACGGTTATGAGCCGTCTGCTCTAACCAACTGAGCTAAAGGTCCTTTAAGATGGCGGCGGAGGGAGTCGAACCCACGACCTTTCGGGTATGAACCGAATGCTCTAGCCAGCTGAGCTACACCGCCAGGATCTTTTATGGTTAAAATTTATGGTGGAGCCTAGCGGGATCGAACCGCTGACCTCCTGCGTGCAAGGCAGGCGCTCTCCCAGCTGAGCTAAGGCCCCAAAAATGATGGTCGGAATGACAGGATTCGAACCTACGACCCCTTGGTCCCAAACCAAGTGCTCTACCAAGCTGAGCTACATTCCGAAATATATATGGCGCGCCCGGCAGGAGTCGAACCCACAACCTTCTGATCCGTAGTCAGACGCTCTATCCAATTGAGCTACGGGCGCTATTAAGTGTTAAAAATGGTGCCGAGGGCCGGAATCGAACCGGCACGGTGATCACTCACCGCAGGATTTTAAGTCCTGTGCGTCTGCCAGTTCCGCCACCCCGGCACATTATGGAGCGGAAGACGAGGTTCGAAC